>NZ_JBODRU010000001.1:0-1849575 GCF_050632815.1 Chryseobacterium sp. JK1
CTGAGCTACGCACCCATTGAGTAGTTTTGAGAAAACTACTAAAACAGTCGGGGCGGCAGGATTCGAACCTGCGACCTCCTGGTCCCAAACCAGGCGCGATGACCGGACTACGCTACGCCCCGAATATATAAATGAGCGGAGGGTAAGGGATTCGAACCCTTGCGACACTTTCGCGTCGACAGTTTAGCAAACTGCTCCATTAACCACTCTGGCAACCCTCCTTTTTGTTTATTTTTTAATGATCGTTGTTCCGTTATTGCGAGTGCAAATATAGAATAGATTTCTTTATTTACCAAATAAAATTCAAGAAAATTTTGTGTATTTTTGAAGTAATAAACCATTCAAAAACCAAACTGATGCGTAAAACATTATATATCATCGGATTAAGCACTTTTGTTTTTTCATGTACTTCCCAACAAAATGTGAAAAAAAATTCTTACAAACCGAAAACCCCGGTAACACAGGCCAAACCGACTGTTGAAACACAACAGCCGACAGCTCAAAAACCAAAAGTGGTTTCCGATCATGGAGTCGATTTTTTTACTACTAATATAGCAGACCCTACCAAAAATGATAATACGGCTAGCTATGGTTCTATCGTATCTGCAAAACCAGGTGGATATAAAGTGGTGAAAACGTATTTTCCGGCCGTTGCACAAAATTTCAGACAGCGTTACTTAATATTACATTATACAGCATTACCGGACGATAAATCAATTACAGTTCTTACTCAGCAGGCTGTAAGCTCTCATTATTTAGTTAATAATACCGGAGATAACGAGATTTATCAATTGGTAGATGAAAATAAACGCGCTTACCATGCGGGGGTAAGTTCATGGAGAAACGATAAAAACCTTAATGATACCTCAATTGGAATTGAAATTGTAAATGCCGGTTATTCTACAGACGGTACAGGAAAAAGAATATTTGCCCCATTCAATGATGAGCAGGTGAAAAAAGTAGCGGCTTTGGCAAAGGATATTGTCACAAGATATCAGATTCCTGCAACCAATGTACTGGCACATTCAGATATTGCTCCTACAAGAAAACAGGATCCTGGTCCAATGTTCCCATGGAAAAAACTTTACGATGAGTACCAGATTGGGATGTGGTATGACGAGATGGCTAAACAAAATTTCTTTACCATTGCACAGGCGGATTTTGCCACAAGATACGCCGATCCGTCTTTTATTTTCCTTGTTCAGACTACATTACAGAAGTTCGGATATGGATTGGACCTTAGTGGAAAATGGGATGATGCCACCAAAAAGACAATCGAAGCCTTTCAGTACCATTACCGCCCTCAAAATTATGATGGAATGATGGACGCTGAAACCTGGGCAATACTGCAAGCTTTAAATCAAAAATATCCAGTAAAATAATTCAAATTAAAACGCATCGGTTAGATGCGTTTTTGCTATCTTTAAACGATCAAAAACAGTAAAATATCTGTAATGGAAAATTTCAGAAAAGAAAGCGATCTATTAGGCGAACTGAATGTGCCTTTAGATGCTTATTATGGGGTTCAGACACAAAGAGCTATCAACAATTTTAAGATTTCAGGACAGCTTTTGTCTTCTTATCCGGACTTTATCAGGGGTCTGGCTTTTGTAAAAAAGGCAGCGGCGAAAACCAATTATGAATTGGGACTTCTTGACGAAAACTTGTATTTCAAAATAGCTGAAGCGTGTGATGAAATTGTAGAAGGGAAATATCATGACCAATTTCCGGTAGATATGATTCAGGGAGGGGCAGGAACTTCCATCAACATGAATGCGAATGAGGTTATTGCCAACATTGTACTGGAAAAACTAGGGAAAAACAAAGGAGAATACGAATTCTGTTCACCTAATGACCATATCAACCTTTCCCAGTCAACAAACGATGCTTATCCTACCGCAATCAAAATGGGATTGCTGCAGATGAATATTGGACTTGTAGAAAGACTTGAAAAAATTATTGCGGCTTTCCGTGCAAAAGGGCAGGAGTTTCATGATGTTATCAAAATGGGACGTACGCAGCTTCAGGATGCGGTACCAATGACTTTGGGACAGGAGTTTGAAGCATATGCTGCTACTTTGGAAGAAGATATCTCCAAACTGAACAATAATGCCAACCTTTTTGTAGAAGTAAATATGGGAGCTACTGCTATCGGAACAGGATTAAACGCTCCGGTAGGATATGCAACACTTTGTGCTAAAAATCTGGCACAAATTACAGGATTCCCTATTGTTTCAGCACCGGATTTAGTGGAAGCGACTCCAGATACAGGATCGTATGTTATTTACTCTTCAGCAACAAAGCGTCTGGCTGTTAAACTATCTAAGATCTGTAATGATTTAAGATTACTTTCATCCGGACCAAGAGCAGGCCTTTTTGAGATCAATCTTCCGCCAATGCAGCCGGGATCATCTATTATGCCAGGTAAAGTAAATCCAGTGATTCCGGAAGTTGTGAATCAGGTTTGTTTTAAAGTATTCGGAAATGATCTTACGGTAACTTTTGCTGCAGAGGCAGGTCAGTTACAGCTTAACGTAATGGAGCCGGTACTTTCTCATGCTATCATGGAAAATATCAACTTCCTTTGCAACGCTTTAGATACGCTTCGTGACAAGTGTGTAGTAGGAATTACTGCCAATAAAGAAGTATGTCTGAATATGGTGAAGCACAGTATTGGTATTGTGACGGCTCTTAACCCATATATCGGTTACAAGCAGTCTACACAAATCGCTAAAGAAGCTTTGGAAACAGGAAAAAGTGTTTACAATCTTGTTTTGGAAAAAGGAATTCTTTCTCAAGAGAAACTCGATGAAATCCTTGATCCTAAAAATATGCTGAAACCGCATAATAAATAAAAAAACAATAAGTGATAAATGATCGGACATAAGGTCATTTATCACTTATCATTCATCATTTATACTATAATTCGTGAGGTTTTTAATTATAATTCCTGCTCATAACGAAGAAGACAATCTTTCATTTACTCTTGATTCTTTACAACAGCAATACAGCAAAGATTTTAAAGTCATAATCGTAAATGACGGTTCCACAGACAATACTCCTGAAGTTATCCGAAAATATACGGAAACAGACGTACGTTTTGAAACTATCAATCTTCAGAAATCTCAACATCAGCCGGGTTCTAAAGTTGTTCATGCTTTTAAAAACGGATTTCAGACTCAAAATATAAATGAATTTGATATCATCTGTAAATTTGATGCTGATATTATCTTACCGGAAAATTATCTGGAAAAAATAGAAGATACTTTTAAAAACAATCCCGAATATGGACTTGTTGGCGGACTGTTGTACGTAGAAAAGGATGGAGAATGGGTATATGAAGGGAATTCCAACAAACATCATGTGAGAGGTCCAATGAAAGCATATCGTAAAGAATGTTTTGTTCAGATGGGTGGCTTAAGGGAAACTTTAGGCTGGGATAATATAGATTCAATCCTGCTTGAAAATTTAGGGTGGAAAGAAGTTGTTCTTCCGGAACTTCACGTAAAACTGATTAAAGTAAAAGGAGCCGATTACACCATACGTCCTGCCGATTACTATGGCCGATACTTTTATTTTTTAGGACTGAACAGGTTTCTGGCTTATATTGCCTCTTCAAAAGAATCGATGAAAAGCAAATCTGCTTCATTTTTTTTCGATATTATTAAGGCGTATGAAAGCTGCAGATCACAGAAATTAGAACTTAAAATTACCAAAGAAGAACAGGGAATTGTTAACGATCAACGTTGGAGAATGTTGAAAAAGAAATGGTTGAAAATGTAGAATGTGTTTTTTATCATTGTAAGTATTCATCAATACAAACTGATTTTAACCCGTTTAATAAAAAATAAAATCCATTGGCTTTAGCCAAAACTCATAAGATTAATTCCCGAAAATTAGTGAAAAAAATAGCTTACATAGAAATCGATACCCACGCAGAAATTGCCCAGGCTTTCATGGATATTATGGGAGATTCTCAGGATTTTTCAGTAGACTATTATTTTTCAAAAAGAATAAAAGATCAGGTCAATCATAATGATGAAAATGTATTTTTGTCGGATAGCTCTATGATTCTGGATCAGTTAAAAGAAAAAGAATATGATCTGGTTGTTATAGGAACGGTGCATCGTTATTTTAATACATTTTTAGCGATAACAAAAAAGTACAATACAGGAATTATTACCCATAATCTCAATTTTATAAAAGCTTCAAAGCCGGATTTGATGAAAAGTATTTTCAAAGGAGATACTATTTTCAGATTAAAGCTATGGCTGAAAGAAGGGTTATTCTATAAATCCAGAGCTTATAAGACCTCTAGCTCTCTGTTTGTATTGGATGAGTCATTAATTTCAGAGAGATATCAGTTTTTGCCACTGTTTTATACAAGAGATTTTGACAAAATAAAAAATGAAGATCTTGTAGTGGTGATTCCTGGAGGGGTTTCGCAGAAAAGAAGAGACTATGCCTATATTTTTGAAACCATTCAGAAACTCAATACTGATAAACCCTGCCAATTTGTGTTCCTTGGAAAGGCAAGTGGACATGAGTTGAAACAACTAGAAAATCTGTCTGAAAGGCTCTCTAAGAATATTGAAGTTACTTACTTTTCTGAAAGAGTTTCTTCCGAAGAATTTGAAAAATGGATGCAGAAAGCAGATGTTCTATGGTGCCCGATTCAGCAGGATACAGAATTTTTCAGCATGAAAGAAATCTATGGATTGACTAAAATGACAGGAAACCTTGGTGATGCCATTAAGTATGGAAAACTGGCTGTTTTTCCAAAAAACTATCTGTCAAATCTGGAATTTATTCTTCCGGAAGAAGAAAGTATTCTTGAGCAGTGTGGTAAATTATCAATGGTCAATTTTGATTTTCAAACAAAATATAGTAAAAAACAGGTTTTAAAAAATCTGGAAAGTATTTTGAATAATCTTACTCAATAATTACGCTTTTTTGATTTTGTTTTTCACGAAGGTATCAAATAATTTTTTTGATAATCCACAGACAAGAAATATAAATAAAACAGTCTGAACATTGTTCGTTACAAACGTTACTAAAAATATAACGGAAAAAATAATTGTTGTGAATAGCAGGTCAGAAGTGAATTCTTTTCTTTCTGCTAAAGTCATTTCGAAAGAATATTCTCTATGTTTTACAATTGCAAGCCAGTAAAGGGTGTAAATGGTTCCTCCCGCAAGAATATGATTTAATAAGAAAAATCTAAATGCTAATATAACAACATTCTTATTATCCACACTCTCAGCAAAAAAAGCAGTAGTAAAAGGAAAGAAGATGATAGGTAACAGCATGATCATATTGGCGATCACAATTTGCTTATTGTAATTATGAATATGCTTAAATAGAAAATGATGACGCATCCAATAGGTTACAATGAGAAAAAAGCTCAATAAAAGAGCAAACAGATTGTATTTAAGCTCAACTAACTGTCCCCAGGCATTATCGAAAGTGGTTTCTTTGGTGATATGCGGAATTTTAAATTCTATGATAAGAAGAGTAATAGCAATTGCGAAAACTGCATCACTAAAAAAAGCTAAGCGCTCTACCTGAAAATCTTGTTTAGGATGCTTATCATCATCAGATGGGTGTTGTTGTTTCTGAGTCATACCAATTTCATATTATACAATACTCGGTTAATCTGTTTGTATAATATTTGCGAATGTAGTATTTTTTTTTACTTAAACTTAAAAATACTCTTGATAAATTTCATATTTAGATATTCTTCAACCGGGAAGATCTTGGTGAAGTAATTTCCGATGTAGATCAATATCAAAACAACAGAAGGCTTGTAGATCAGGTTAATGAAATTATTATTGAAATTAGGCAATACAATAGCTACAGTAATAGCTAGCGTACAGATGATAGATACGAAGATCATTTCAATCGTAAGAGGTGAAACTTTGAAAACAATATAGTTGAAAACAATCTTGATAACATTGTATATGGTAAGGGAAATTGCTGTAGACAGAGCAATTCCGATCAATTTCAGATCTGTGTTTTTGATGAAATAATAGTTGAGACCAATCGTTAAACCTGCCAGTAAAAGCATGACCACAATATTGAATCTGTAATACTTTGAAAGTGAGATGATATTTCCGTTAAATCCTGTTGCCAGATCTACCAATACAGCAGATCCCCAGATCCATACTACCGGTTCATATTCTCTGAGCATTGTTCCGTTTTTAGGCATAAACTGGGTCAGATAAGGAAATCCTACCATAATGCATGAGAATAGAACTGCTCCCAAAAAATAGAGCGTTAATGAGGTCTTTTTATGAAATCTGTCCAGCCCTGTCATATCTCCGTCAGCAAGATTTTTACTGATAATAGGGGCTGAAATATTGAATAATCCCAATTGCGGTATTGAAATCAGAGAAATCAAAGCATACAGAACGGAATAGATCCCGTTTTCTTCCATTCCCATAAATTCGCCAATCATGAAACTGTTGATTGCTAGGTAGTTTCCAAACGTTCCAAGAAACCCGAAGAAGCTGTAGTTTAGGAATTCTTTCCAAAAATGATCTTTCTTGAAATAATCTGTACTGATGTCGAACTTTATTTTTTCCAGTTTATTGGTATAATAAATATACCCGAACAGCATGAGCGTAAATATTCCAAAGAAAAAGGCCAGTGCGATATTTTGGGATAGAGAAAAATAGAAAAAAAGACAGAAAGCACCCAGGTTGGCTATTTTAGGGAAAAGATTGTCAAAGATATTGGAGACGACAATTCTTTTATAATTTGAAGTGTACTTATTGAAAATAGCGCAAAGTGATAAAATTAAAATTAAGGGTAATATAATTTTTTTTATTTTCCACGCTTCCGAATGTACAAATTTGGGATAAAAATAGGGGAGAATAAAAAATACAGTAACAAAAATGAGAAAATTGATCAGAACTGTCACAAGAGATAATGAAAGCATATTCTGATTTTTTCCTTCTTTCTGCAAAGCATTAAAAAACTTTACATTCGCATAAGAAATACCAAAAACAACAAAAGGAACGAGCATTTCTGCGGTTTGCATACTGTAGCGCAACTTTCCGTAAAATTCAAAGTCATTCGGGAAAATAAATATTGCAGAAACTGTGCCCAGCAAAAAACCAATATAACCGATAATGGAATATTTGAAGCCTTGTCTCGCTACTACACTCATAAAGTTGTTTTAAATGTTTTTAGGTATAAAAATGATGTTGTTGATGTACTGAGTTTTATTTTTTTCGTCGTTTGTGTTTTGCAATAAAATGTCTTCTGTAAGCGTTTCCAGAGTGAAGCTGTTTCTATTCAGATATTGAGCTTCATATCCCCAGTTTATGACTTCAGAGATTTCATTCCATATTGGTGTTTGGTGGTGTCTTTGTTCCATTTCAACCATTAAAGTAGGTTGAAACATTTTGATGGTTTCCTTAGCTCCCCAAAGGGTTTTCATTTCATTACCTTCAACATCTATTTTGATGAAATCCAGTCTGGTGAAATGTTCCAGTGCTGCCCATTCGTCCAGCTTTATTACTTTTACTTTTTCAGTATAGCTTTTTTCTTCGCCTTTTTCCTTGTAAGAAGTATTTAAAGTACCGCGGGAAGCAATAGTTTTTCCATTGATGATAGGAACTTTAAATTCTGCAATCATATTTTCGTCAGAAAGTGCAAGAGGGAAAATCCTCATGGCAGGGAAAAGTCTTTTTAAACGGCGATAAAGTTTCTTATTGGGCTCAAAACCATAAATATTTTCATGATCCAGTTTGTTCTCCAGTTGATAAAGGAAACTTCCCACGTTTGCCCCAATGTCCAGTATTACAGCATTTTTGGAAAGGTATTCTTTGATCCATACCAGTTCCGGTTCTACATTGCGTTCCGAAAAATTATCTTTATTAAGATTGTTTAAGCTCTTAAAATATCTTTTTTTGTAAAAACTCGGACTTATATATTGTAGCTTTTCTGCGATTTTTTGGTATAAAGACATCCTTAACTTTTTGACGAACAGCAAAGATAAACAAAAAAGTAAAACTTATCTTAAAAAATGTGAATTATAATATCCTGATTTTCAACAGGAAATATTTCATGTTGCTTTCGTAATAAACTGTTTTTTAATAGGTTTTCAATTTGTTCCAGAGACGCTTCCATACCCCGGACAAGTTATTTGAAAAAAATTGTAGACTTACAACCTGAGTATAAACAAGCTCACATGGAGATTGCTGTTTAAAGAAGTAGAATCACCTGCAAGGTCAGCGAAACCCGAAAATATAATTATTTCACTCAAAAAATATGCTCAATCATCTGCGAAAATCCGTGTAATCTGTGGTCAAAAAAAGAAAACAAATAAATATAAAGAAAAGGATATCTAAAAATTTCCCCAATCATCTGTGAAAATCCGTGTCATCTGTGGTTAAAAAAAATCTATAAACAAATAAATCTAAAGAAAAGGAGCATTCAAAAAGTTATTAAAAGGTTTTATCAGTTTGAAAACCTTACTCATATTTTTTACTGCACTTTTATCCAAAACCTCTTCATCTTTTAGTGGATAAACCACAATGAAATTTTTAAGCTTTAAATACTCTGCCATCGGATCTTCCTTTTCAAAACCCTGAGGAACCTTTTTGAGTTTATCATCCTGATTCAGTTCCGGAAAATGCTTTTTAAAATCTTTATGATTGATAATTTTAAGAAAATCTTCGCCATACAAAGAAATTTCTTTTCGAACTTCTTTCAATACAGAGGACTCAGGCATGTAAATTCCACCTGCCAAAAAAGATTTATCTGGTTCCATGTGAAGATAATAACCTCCTTTCTGATTTCCTTTTCCCATTCCCAGAGAAGCTCCGAAATTGGTTTTATAAGGAGATTTGTCTTTTGAAAAACGCGTATCACGATAAATTCTGAATAATGATTTTTTACCGTCGATCTTGGCAAGTTCTTCATCGAAATCTGACATTTCTTTAATGAGATCATCCAGAAAAGAAACTACATTTTGCTGAGCTTCAGTATACTGATCTTTATTTTCATTAAACCACTCGCGGTTATTATTTTTACTTAACTTTTTTAGGAAATCAAACGTTTTGGAAGAAATGCTTGCTGACATATTTTGCATAAGTGTTTTTGGAGTTGCAGATTATTTGCTGATCAAATGTACAAAAACTATTCATATCTCAATGCTTCGATAGGATCTAGTTTGGACGCTTTTAAAGCCGGATAATAACCAAAAAACACGCCTGTAACAGCACAGACAATAAATGAAATAATGATAGACGATTCGGTAATAAAAGTAGGCCACGATAAAAAGAAAGTTACCAGCTCTGAGGAAAGAATGCCTAAAATAACTCCAAGAACTCCACCTGTGATACTGATCATTACCGCTTCAATAAGAAACTGATACAAAATATCTTTTCCTCTGGCTCCAATAGACATTCTCAGTCCAATTTCTTTTGTTCTTTCTGTAACAGAAACGTACATGATGTTCATGATTCCGATTCCTCCGACAATAAGCGATATTCCCGCAATGGCTGACAAAAGTACAGTAAGAAGCTGGCTGGTAGAGCTCATCGTAGAAATAAGCTCAGCCTGGGTTCTTACGCTGAAATCATCATTGCTTCCATCAGTGGGTAATTTATGCTGCTTTCTTAAAATTTCGGAAACCTGATCGGTAGCCTGTTCCGAAGTATTCTCATTCGTTGAAGCTGCATAAATAGTCTGTACATAAGTAATTCCCAGAAATCTTCTCTGAACAGTATTAAACGGGGCAATGATCACATCATCCTGATCCTGACCGAAAGCATTCGACCCTTTTGCTGAAAGAATACCAATCACTTTCATAGGAACTTTATTAAATCTTATAATGGCTCCTATCGGACTTTCACCATTCGGAAACAGATTAGTATAAACCGTTTGGCCTAAAAGACATACTTTATTGGATGAAGAAACATCTTTTTTAGTAAAAAGGTTACCCTCGGCAATATTCCAGTCTCTGATTTTAAAATACTCTTCATTGACCCCCTGAAGCTGGGTAGGCCAGTTATTGGGTCCACTGATGGATTGCCCGTTGGTCTGTACAGCAGGAGAAACATAAGATACATCCGGGGCCCCTTTGGAAATAGCATCAGCATCTACTGGTTTTAAGGTTTGTAATCCTGAAGCGCCAATTCTAGCTCCTCCCGATACATTCACATTACTGGATGGACGTATGGTGATCATATTCGATCCCATGGAAGAAAGCTGGTCGCTGATACTCTTTTTCGAACCTTCTCCAATAGCAGTCATTGCAATAACAGAAGCTACTCCAATAATGATCCCAAGCATTGTTAAAAATGCACGGAGCTTGTTTCGTAAAAGTGCTCTCCATGCAATTCTGAAGAGGTTTGACAGGTTCATTGCAGTGTTTTTTTTGTTTAATTATTTATAATCATCGTTAACCGGAAGATTTTCTAAAGCCTCTTTTGCTGACTTTATATTATCGTTTTTAACGTCTTTAATAACCTTTCCATCCCGTAAAGTGACAGTTCTGCTGCTGAAAGTGGCAATGTCAGGTTCATGAGTTACAAAAACAATGGTTCGGCCCTGATGGTGAAGATCCTGCATTAATGCCATAATTTCATAGGATGTTCTTGTATCCAGATTTCCAGTAGCTTCATCAGCAAGAATCATTACAGGTTCATTCACCAGAGCTCTGGCAATTGCTACTCTTTGCTGTTGGCCTCCTGACATTTGATTTGGGAAGTGGTCAACTCTGCTTTCCAGTTTTACGGCAGCCAGTGCAGCCAAAGTCCTTTCATGGCGCTCTTCAGTAGAAACTTTTGAATTGTAAAGAAGAGGAAGCTCTACATTTTCTCTTGCCGTAGTTCTTGGTAAAAGATTGTATGACTGAAAAACAAAACCTATTTTTTGATTTCTCAAAATCGCAAGTTCATCACGGTCAAGGTTTTTAATATTGACACCATCCAGAATATAATCACCACCTGAAGGCTTATCCAGACATCCGATAATGTTGAGTAAGGTAGATTTTCCTGAGCCGCTGCTTCCCATAATGGTTACAAATTCTCCTTTTTCTACTGAAAATGTAACCCCTTTTAAAGCATGAACAATCTCTTCACCCATCCTGAATTCCCTTTTAAGATCCATGATCTCCAGAATTTTTTCTGCCATACCTTTTTTAGTTTAAAATTGAAAATGAATACTAAAAACTTTCAAACTTAAAAGTTTTTTATCGTGGCCCGCCACCGCCACCGCCGCCATTTCTGTTGTTATTGCCGCCACCTCGTCTTTGAGGCATGAATGGACTTTTTGCCTGTCCATTGCTGGAAGTTTTTTTAGAAAGAACCTTATATCCGGTAATGATGTTATCATTTTTACTCAAGCCGGAAACGACTTGTATTTCAGTATCGTTGTCCATTCCGGTTTTGATCCTTTTGCGGGAAATTGTACTGTCTTTTGCAATAACCCAAACACCTGCTTCATTTTTCTTCTCTGTTCCTTTACCTTTTTCATGCTTCTTCCATTGGCCTTTTTCATGCTTTTTACCATTAGCAAAAGGTGAATTGACTTTATACTTTTTGATGATTATACTGTCTGGCCTGAAACTAGTCGCTGCAACAGGAATTTTCATGATATTTTCCAAAACCTGAGTGTATATCGTAATATTGGCCGTCATTCCCGGTTTAAGCTTCAGTTCGGAATTATTTGCATTGATGATAGTTGTATAGTTAACTACATTAGACGATACGGTAGGGTGGAGACGAACTTCAGAAACCTGGCCGTTAAATGTCTCATCCGGAAAAGCATCCACGGTAAAAGTTACTTTCTGACCCACCTGAACATTTCCGATATCTGCTTCATCCACCGAAGCTCTTACCCGCATTTTAGTCAGATCCTTGGCAATACTGAACAGGGTAGGTGTACTGAAACTTGAAGCCACAGTCTGTCCTTCACTTACATTTCTGTTGAGTACGGTTCCATCTATGGGAGAATAAATGTAGGTAAGCGAGAGATTTTTATTTGCGGTGGAAAGCTGAGCGGTTACAGTACCTACTTGTGCCTTGGCCATATTGTACTGGTTGGTGGCATTGTCAAAATCAGCTTTGCTGATAGCGCCAACCTTGTAGAGCTGAGATTGTCTGTTAATGTTGATTTCATTATACGCAAGGTTGCTTTTCGCGTTTTGTAAATTCGCTTTATACTGTTCCGACTGAAATCGTAAAAGATCAGGATCTAAAGTAGCAAGAAGCTGACCTTTCTTTACCGTTGAATTGAAATCAACATAGATATTTTTGATGATTCCCGATACCTGCGTACCCACGGCAACAGTATCTACGGGCTGAATGGTTCCTGTAGCTGTAATAGAATTGGAAATTTCACCCATTTCAGGTTTCACGGTTTCCAGCTGAATCTTGATTTCTT
This sequence comes from Chryseobacterium sp. JK1, assembly GCF_050632815.1. Classification (NCBI taxonomy): domain Bacteria; kingdom Pseudomonadati; phylum Bacteroidota; class Flavobacteriia; order Flavobacteriales; family Weeksellaceae; genus Chryseobacterium; species Chryseobacterium sp. JK1. Next base: position 12,400 of record NZ_JBODRU010000001.1, read on the forward strand.
TTTCTCTGATGAAGAAAAACCAGACTGCACCTATCACAATGATGCCGCCCACAACCCAGTACAACCATTTTTTATTCTTTGTTTTCATAGCTTACTTTAGATTTATAGGATTACCTGCATAAAACTCGTAGATCTGTTTATTGAGGACTGCAGTGTATTTGGCCTGCAGATAATTCTGAATAGACTGTATGTAAAGAAGTCTCTGCTGCTGAAGCTGTACATAATCTATGCTGCCTATTTTCATCTGTGCATTCATGATGTCGTAGCTTTGCTGATAGAGATTCATTTGTTTGGAAGCAGAATCAAACTGTGATAAAGCATTTTGCAGACTGATATAAGATTGCTCCACCTGCTGATTAAGAACAGTTTTGGTATTTAGTAAATCCAGGTTGGCCTGTTCGATGGCAATTTTTGATTTTTCAATCTGGGTTTTATAAATTCTGTTATTATAAATCGGAATTCCAAGGCTTAAACCAATGGGCATATAAAAACTGTTTCCGAGCTGATTAAAATAGTTTCCGTTTCCATAGGAATAATTGGTGGAAACATTTCCTGTAAGATTTAAAGTAGGTTTTATAGAAGCCTTAGCCATTTTTAAACTGGTATTTGAATTTTCAACATTCAGTTCACCATATTTTACTTCAGGGCGTTGGTTTTGGGCTAAATTCTGTACTTCCTGTAAAGATTTCAGTTGGTCATTTACTATAATACTGTCGGGTTTTGCAACTTGAAAATCGTAATTCGAAGGAAGTTGAAGGATTTGCTTTAAATTCACAATACCAGTCCGTAGTGTATTTTGAGCAGATGTTAAATTATATTCATCCTGAGCAACCTGCGCCTGAATCTGAAGATAATTGAGTTTTGAAATATTTCCTGCCTTATAAAACTGATCTCCCTGTTTCAATTGCGTTTGAGTTGTTTTCAGAACACCTTCCAGAGAAACAATGTTTTCCTGAGTCATCAGAATATTGAGGAATGCCTGAGTAATATTCAGCGTAATGTTATTTTGTGCTTCCTGTACCGACAAATCAGCCATCTGAACGAGCAGATTTTTTGAAGCTTCATTATTTTTAATATAACCTGCATGATAGAGTGTCATAGAAGAATTGGCTCCGATACTTTGAGACTGTGCACTATTGAGCTGAAGCCCATTGCCGCCGTTCAAAGCAACAAGACCCTGAGAAATTGTTCCGTTCAGATTAGGATATTTGGCATCTTTTGCCTGAAGAAGGTCTTGTTCCGCAGAATTTTTTGAAAGTCTTAGCGAATTGATCGAAATATTGTTCTCTTTTGCATACTCAATACAATTTTCCAACGTCCAGCTGACCGGATAGTTGGTAGCCTGTGCAAATATTTCGAAACCCATAAAAGTGAATATCAGAAAGAAAAATTTGCGTTTCATGGTTTTATTTTTGAAAATTCATAAATAAGACAGAAAAAATCAATCCAATTTAATAAAAAAAAATAATGTTTAATAATTTTTTAACGTAAAGCTCATTTTTTTGGAGTTAATTTTTAAAAAATTAAAAATATATTAAAGGATTCTGAATTTAAGTTTGGATATTTAAAAATTTATTCAAAAACAAATCAAATATTTATTGTATCTTTGCAAAAATTTTAAAATAGTTAATGAATTTATTTACGGAAACCAATTTAAGTCCTGATATCCTTAAGGCAATTGGCGAACTGGGCTACGAAAGCCCAACAGAAATCCAAAAACAGACTATCCCTTTTATTCTTTCAGATATTCGCGACTTGATCGCACTTGCGCAGACAGGGACAGGCAAAACAGCAGCGTTTTCGCTTCCGATTTTGGATATGATTGACGATACGAGTCGCAAAATCCAATTATTGGTGCTTTGTCCGACACGGGAATTATGTCTTCAGATTTCGAAGGACATAAAGAATTACTCTAAGTATATGAAAGACATCAAAACTACTGCGGTTTATGGTGGAAGTAGTATTGTAGAGCAAATGAGATCATTGAAGGACAAACCACAAATCATTGTGGGAACTCCGGGTAGAGTAATTGATCTTATCAACAGAAAGGCATTAGACTTTTCTGCTATTCATTGGTTAGTATTAGACGAAGCTGATGAAATGCTTTCTATGGGTTTCAAAGACGAATTGGAAACCATCTTAAGCGAAACTCCGGAAACGAAACAAACTTTCTTATTCTCGGCAACGATGAACAAAGAGGTGGAAAGAATTTCCAAAAATTACCTTACAAAGCCTCACCGTATTTCAGTAGGTTCTATCAACGAAGTGAAGAAGAACATTACTCACGAATACTATGTGGTAGGGTACCGTCAGAAAAAAGAAGCGTTGAAGAGATTGATCGATGCAAATCCTAACCAGTATTCTATTATTTTCTGTAGAACAAGAATGGAAACTCAGGAGGTTGCAGACTTCCTGATGCAGAATGGATATGCAGCTGATGCCCTTCACGGAGACCTTTCTCAGGCGCAGAGAGATACGGTAATGAAGAAGTTCAGATTGAAGAACATTGATATTCTTGTGGCAACAGACGTAGCAGCAAGAGGATTGGATGTAAACTCTCTGACGCACGTTATCCACTTCTCTTTACCAGATGATCCGGAAGTATTCGTTCACAGAAGTGGAAGAACCGGTAGAGCAGGTAAAGATGGTATTTCTATGGCTTTGATCAAGCCTGAAGAAAGCAGAAAATTGAAGCAGATCAAATCTGCAACGAAAATTGAAATTAACGAAAAATTTATCCCAACAGGTGATGATATCATCAAAGCTCAGGTGGGAGGTGTATTCGAAAAATTATTGACGGAGCACGAAGATCTTTTCGAATTTGACGATAGCTTAATCCCGGATCTAAGCAACTTTACCAAAGAAGAATTGGTACACCAGTTACTACAGTTCCAATTGAAAGATCTTGCTTTATACTACAAAGATAAACATGATCTTGCTGAGCAGAAATTGAGCAGCAGAGATGATGATTACTCAAGAAGAGATCGCGGACGAGACAGAGATAGAGACAGAGGACGTGATAGAGATAGAGGAGATCGTGGAAGAGACAGAGATCGTGGTGGAAAGCCAAGAAGAAAAGATGAAAACATGGTTAGATTCTTCTTCAACCTTGGTAAAAAAGACCAATTAAAGAAGCTTGATGTTTTAGATATTATCAACAAAGCAACTGCTGGTGGAAAAACCAAGAAAAGAGCTGAAATCGGTGATATCGAGATCTTGGAGAAATTCTCTTTCTTTGAAGTTGAAAAGTCGTTTAAAGACAATGTTTTAAGCAACATTCAATCCATGAAATTCAAAGGGAAAGATATGAGAGCTGAAGTAGCTAACTAATCCCTTTTTAAACCATACAAAACCGGCAGTAATGTCGGTTTTTTTGTTTGATATTCAGATGGTAAGCTAATGTTAACAAAACTTAATGTTATATAGTTTCATGGGCGATCCTTTTTTAGGAAATTTGCACACGAATTATAAATACTAAAAAATGGGAATTGGTAATATTTTCCACGCTTTTCAACCAAAAGATAAAATCTTCTTTGTACTTTTTGAAAAGGTAACTGAAAACCTAGTTGCAATGTCTGAGGAATTCAACGCAGGAATCAAAGATTTCGATCTTAATGACGATTCAATGTTGAAGAAAATGAGTGATTTCGAACATAAAAATGATGAACTTACTCACGAAATCTTCGTAGAACTGGGAAAAAACTTCATTACACCTTTTGATCGTGAAGATATTCACACACTGGCAACAGGATTAGATGATATCGCCGATTATATCTACGCTTCTACAAAATATATTTTCTTATACAAATCTCCGGAGATGAAGGCTTACTCAGACTTCTCTTTACTGATCCACAAAGCTTGTCTTGAAATTCAGAATGCTATGAAGAATCTTAAAGGATTCAAAAACATGGAGCAGGTGAAAGAAGCTTGTATTAAAGTAAACTCTATTGAGAATATTGCAGATGATCTGCTTTCCAACTCAATGGTGGAGCTGTTTGAAACCAACGATGCTATCAACATCATTAAGGTTTCTTCTGTATTGAACTATCTTGAAATCGTAACGGATAAAGCTGAAGATGTTGCCAATACAATTGAGAACATCATGATTAAATACGCCTAAAAGATAACAATACATAGCAAAAAATGGAATTTCCGATTTTACTTGTAGTTATTATTGCGTTGGCGTTGATCTTTGATTATATCAATGGTTTCCATGATGCAGCCAACTCAATTGCAACTATCGTTTCTACAAAAGTTTTAACTCCATTCCAGGCTGTACTTTGGGCAGCACTTTGGAACTTTGCAGCTTTCTTTATTGCTGCTTACATTATTGGAGAATTCAAAATTGGTAATACAATTGCCAAAACCGTTAACGAGAATTTTATCACCCTTGAAGTTATATTTTCCGGTCTTGTAGCGGCTATTGCCTGGAACCTCCTTACATGGTGGTTCGGAATTCCTTCCTCGTCATCACATACGCTGATCGGAGGGTTCTTAGGAGCAGCGCTTATGCATGCTTTCATGTCGGATTATCATGCCGTTGCTATTGCCCAGCCTAATTTAGGATGGTGGGAAACTGTCAAAGCAGCAGCAGATCAGGTGACCCATCAGAGTGTTGTGAAGTTTGATAAGGTGATTCCGATCTTCTTATTTATTTTCATGGCTCCGATTATAGGAATGGTTATTTCAATTATCATTACTTTAATCATCGTTCACCTTTATAAAAGATCAAACCCTTACAAAGCAGATAAGTCTTTCAAAAGATTGCAGTTGGCTTCATCCGCACTGTTTAGCTTAGGACACGGTTTGAATGATGCTCAGAAAGTAATGGGGATCATTGGAGCAGCGGTAATTTATTATCATGTTAATATGCTTCAGGATACACAATACCTGGATATTCCTTCCGCAGAGCGTTTCAATTATTTTGCACAGCATTATATTTGGGTGCCTTTAGTTTCATTTATTGCAATTGCTTTAGGAACTATGAGTGGGGGTTGGAAGATCATCAAGACAATGGGAACTAAAATTACAAAAGTAACTTCATTGGAAGGTGTGAGTGCAGAAACTGCAGGAGCTATTACTTTATTCATTACAGACCACTTTGGGATTCCTGTATCCACAACCCATACCATTACAGGTTCTATCATCGGGGTGGGATTAACAAAAAGAATTTCAGCAGTGAGATGGGGAATTACAGTAAGCCTTCTTTGGGCTTGGGTATTAACTATTCCAATCTCTGCAATTGTAGCAGGAATTACTTACCTTATAGTAACTTTCTTCTCGTAGAATATCATTTATATTATTATATAAAACTTTGTCCATCCGGGCAAAGTTTTTTGTTTTATAAAGCCTCGAAAAATCGTATTTTTGTTCAAATTAAAAGATTTTATGGAATTTTTAGACAGATACCAGCAGATTGTTGCAGACGCCATCAGTAAATATACCTTTAAAGATAAACCTTCGGAGCTGTATGACCCGATGAACTATATCATTTCTCATGGTGGTAAACGTCTTCGCCCTATTATGGTCCTAATGGCTTGCGACCTGTTTGGTGGAGATCTGAAACAGGCCATAAAACCTGCTTTGGCGATAGAGTTTTTCCATAATTTCACGCTGATTCATGATGATATTATGGATGAAGCTCCTTTAAGAAGAAACAAGCCTACCATTCATACTTTACACGGGATCAACGTAGGGATTCTTTCAGGGGACGGACTGATGCTTAAAGCATATAAATTTTTTGAAGACCTTGAACCGGAGATTTTTAAAGCATGTATCAGAATCTTTACCCATACAGGACTTTTACTGTGTGAAGGACAACAGTATGATATCAATTTTGAAACTCAGGAAAATGTAACTTTTGATGATTATATCAGAATGATTACTTATAAAACAGGAGTTTTGAGTGCTTCTTCTTTTGAGATCGGAGCTTTAATTGCAAGAGCTGATTTCAAAGATGCAAAAGCTATTTTCAACTTCGGAAAACATATCGGAATCGCCTTCCAGATCATGGATGATTATCTGGATGTATTCGGAGATCAGGCTCAATTCGGAAAAAAACATGCCGGAGATATCTACGAAAATAAGAAAACCGTTCTTTATCTTTTAGCAAGGGAATATGCAACAGAGGAAGAAAGAAAAGAACTTGACTACTGGTATTCTAAAAAGACGGAAAATGTTGATAAAGTCTATGGAGTAGAAAAGATATTCAGAAGAACAAAAGTTGACGAAAAAGCTTTACGCCTGATCGAAAAACATAATGAAATCGGACAAAGCTATCTTAAGAAAATAGATATTCCGGAAGAAAAGAAAAAGCCGTTTATAGAACTGGCCAATTATCTTTTAAGAAGAGAAAGCTAGTCATGATCATAGGGCATTACGTAATCCGTACCTACAGAAAGTTTAAAAATCAGGGACTGGGGACAAGATTTGTTATAGTAGGAATTCCATTGATTCCGGTGCAGAGTTTTTATATGTTTAAAGATTCAGGAAAAGTAATGGAAGTTGATCTTTACTGGAAACAAGCTGTGAAGGTATATTTTATTATGATTTCTGTGTTTTATCTTTTTATCAGATACCTCACAGGAGAAGGTTATAATGATATGCCCTTTGAAAAGCTGTTTTTGATCGTTTTAGCGGTCAATGCATTGGTTTATTTTCTTTTTGACCCTTATACACTAAAGGACAGAAAGATTAGAGAACTCCTCAGTAGGTCAGTGTATATCAACGCACTTCCAAAATTTTTAGGACAGACCATGGCTTATAATGTTCAGACCGGTTTCATAAGTACTTTTAAGCAAAGATTCGGAGGAGAATCCTGGAAAGAGATTGTGAAAAACAACAGTTATACAGATGAGCATATCCCATTTCTGTTTCCCATACTGCTTTATGATACTTATCTGTATGAAAATGAGATGACAAAAAGACATTTTGATAAAGTCTTTAAAAGATATAAAGAATTAGAAAACATTTAATGGAGTATACCGTAGAAAAAATCAACGAAAAAGAGCTTACTTATCTTATTAATCTCCTTGAGACTAATAAAACGAGATTCTTGAAATTAATTGGTTATGTAACGCTTATTGTATGTTTTCCCTTATTTACACCCATAAGTATTCTTAAGTTTTTAAGAAGAGGAAGTCGCAATATGGCTCATGATTCTGAGTTTCTTTTTATCGAACTGGGACCTCAGAACGTGTTCTTTTTTATTGTAATTCCGGTTTTGATTTTCTTTATTTTGTGCTATTTTTTTATTTTTCATTTTCCGAAAATCAGAAAAGATATCAATACCAGAGAAAAACTGATTGCTATCGTTAAAGTTCGTGAAATAAAGGAACTTGATGAAGATACTAAAAAAACATTGATGGGATTATCCGATTATAAAACAGTATTTGAAAAGAATGATTTCGGTTTAAATGAAATTATGTTTTCATCCAAAAAAAATCCGGAATCCATGGATGTCAAAGCCTATAAGGTGGAAGTTTCAAGATATGCTAAAGTAAATCTTAAAAGAGAAATTGTTACCGAACTATAATGAAATTCAGAACTGAAGTAGATATTCCCGCATCAGTAAAAAAAATAGAAATTGAGGATAAAATATTTTCAATAGGATCATGTTTTGCCTCTGAAATGACCGATTTGCTGAAAGACGGACAGCTTCAGACTCTTAATAACCCCTTTGGAACCATTTTTAATCCTTTCTCTATTGGGAATGCTGTCAACAGACTTCATGACTCAGCATTTTATGAAAAAGAGGAATTGATTACCTATAACGATGAATATATTTCGCTGGACCATCACACCAGTTTTGATACCCGATACATTCATCAGACATTAGATAAGATCAATAAAGAAATTGAAGATGGAAACGCATTCCTTCAGGAGGCCGATTGGATCATCATTACTTACGGATCATCATTTATTTATGAGTTTGTTCCGAAACAGAAACTCGTTGCCAACTGCCACAAAATTCCACAGAAATTTTTTGAAAAAAGACTGCTTTCTCACCAGGAACTCACTACTTCAATTTACCAGACGATTTTAGATCTTAAAGATATTTGTAAAGAAGGAGTTCAGATTCTATTTACCGTTTCCCCGGTAAGACATACCAAAGATGGAATGATTGAGAATCAGTTGAGCAAATCCAAACTTATCACAGCCATTCACGAGTCGATTTCCCTGTTTGAAGACTGTCATTATCTGCCTGTGTACGAGATTTTAATGGATGATCTGAGAGATTACCGTTTTTATAAAGAAGATATGATTCATCCCAGCACTCAGGCGGTTAATTATATTTTTGACAAATTTGGAAACTCTTATTTTTCAGCAGATACTCAGAGTTTTATAAAGGAAAATTTTAAAATCATCCGAGCTCTGGAACATAAAACGAATGATAAAAAAGATCCAAAATTCATCGAGTTCCGTGAAAAACTGGAACAAAGAATCGAGAAGCAGCGTGAAAAAGTAAAGCATAAAATATTTTAAATGATTGATTTTACCAGAATTGATTACTTAAAAAATGGAAATTCAAAGCAGAAGAGAGCTTATCAGGTGCTCACTCAATATCAGATTTTGGAAAAGCTGAAAAAGTATTCACCTGTATTGGCGGGAACGGTTCCAATAGAGATTGATATTGAAAGCAGCGATCTGGATATTATTTGTGAGGTAGATCCGCGTTTCACAGATGTTTTTCTAAACACTTTCAAAATGAATGGCTTAATACCTCCAGGTACTGATTTTACCATTGAAAATATAGTGATGAGAGGAAGAGAATGCATCGTTGTAAATTTTACATTAGAAGAATTTCCCATTGAAATATTCGGACAAAATCAACCTGTCACACAACAGAATGCCTATAGACATATGGTTACCGAATACAAAATATTACAGGAAAAAGGAGAAGAGTTTAAACAAAAAATAATAGAACTTAAAAAACAGGGAATCAAAACAGAACCTGCATTTGGAATGCTGATGAACCTTGAAAACCCTTACGAAGATCTGTTAAAACTATAAAAAAATGATTGATACACATACCCATTTATACGCAGAAGAATTCGATGAAGATAGAAAAGAAGCCATTCAGAGAGCTTTAGATAAAGGAATTTCTGAATTTTATCTTCCGGCCATCGATTCAGAATCTCATGAGAAAATGCTGCTGCTGGAGACAGAATATCCTGGCCAGATTTTCTCCATGATGGGATTGCACCCATGTTATGTAAAACCGGAATCTTGGGAAAAGGAACTTGAAATCGTAAAAAATTATCTTGATGAAAGACACTTTCCTGCCATTGGAGAAATAGGAATTGACCTTTATTGGGATAAAACAACTTTAGATATTCAGGTAAAAGCCTTTGAACAACAAATTGACTGGGCGATAGAAAAAGACCTTCCTATCGTAATTCATACAAGAGAAAGCTTCGATGAGACTTTCGATGTTCTGGAAAGGAAAAAACATCCGAAACTCAGAGGAATCTTCCATTGTTTTTCAGGAAATCTGGAGCAGGCTCACCATGCTATTGATCTAAATTTCATGTTAGGAATTGGTGGAGTAGTGACTTTTAAAAACGGAAAAATAGATCAGTTCCTGAACGAAGTTCCTTTAGATAAAATCTTGCTGGAAACAGATTCTCCTTATCTGGCTCCTGTTCCTCACAGAGGAAAAAGAAATGAAAGTTCTTATCTCGACCTGGTAGCTGGTAAGCTGGTGGATATTTATAAGACTGATTTTACGGAGATAGACAGAATCACCACGGAAAACGCGGAGAAACTGTTTAAAAGAGCATAAGGTATTCAAATAAAAAAGCTTTCCAATCGGAAAGCTTTCTTTTATTTTTTTCTTGTGAAGTTCTTATTCTTAGGTTTTTTAAATCCTACCGAAGCTCCCGCAGCAGGCTTTTTACGGTTGTTATTGGGTCTTGAATTATTACTATTACCAGTTTTAGGTTTCTCACTACCTGCATGCATAGGTTTGTTGTTAGAATCCCTTTTCTGAGCAACAAGATCATCAGTATGGAACGGGTGGTCTTTAATTACCGGAATTTTCTTTCCAATAAGCTTTTCAGTATTCTTCAAATTTAAAAGATCAAGCCCGTCTACAAAGGAGATAGAGGTTCCTTCAGCACCGGCTCTTCCTGTTCTTCCGATTCGGTGTACATAGGTTTCGGACACATCAGATAATTCAAAATTGATAACGAATTTCAGTTCATCAATATCAATTCCTCTTGCTGCAATATCAGTCGCCACAAGAACTCTTGTCTTTCCGGATTTGAAGTTATTTAAAGCATTCTGTCTCGCATTCTGAGACTTGTTACCGTGAATAGCTTCTGCAGAAATGTTATCTTTCTGAAGTTTTCTGGCAATCTTATCCGCACCGTGTTTCGTTCTTGCAAAAACCAATACAGAATCTGAAATATCATTTTGAAGAATATGAGAAAGCAAATTCAGTTTGTTGTCTTTTTCTACGAAATATACAGATTGTTTGATCGTATCTGCTGTAGAAGAAACAGGAGTAACTTCTACTTTTACGGGATTATTAAGGATAGAATTAGCGAGCTTCTGAATTTCTCCCGGCATGGTTGCTGAGAAAAATAAAGTTTGTCTTCTTTGAGGCAAAAGCTTAATGATTCTTTTTACATCATGTACAAAACCCATATCCAGCATTCTGTCTGCTTCATCCAAAACAAAGATTTCAAGATTTTTCAGGCTGATAATTCCCTGAGCAATAAAATCAAGAAGTCTTCCCGGAGTAGCTACCAGAATATCAACGCCTTTTCTCAAAGCAGCCTCCTGGTTTCCTTGCTTTACCCCTCCGAAAATAACAAGTTGCTTTAAAGGAAGATATTTACTGTAAGCATTAATGTTTTCCTCAATTTGGATAGCCAGCTCTCTGGTTGGCGTAAGGATTAATGCTTTTATATGTTTATTGGGAATTTTATTTTTGGATAAATTCTGTAGAATAGGAATGGAAAAAGCTGCCGTCTTTCCTGTTCCTGTCTGCGCACAACCTAAAAAGTCTCTGCCTTCCAGGATATCAGGAATAGATCTTTCCTGAATAGGAGTGGGAGTCGTATATCCCTGCTCCTGGATTGCTTTTGCAATAGGTTCTATTAAGTTTAAGTCTGTAAAATTCAAATGAATTATTTTAAAATTTAAATAAAAATTCCTTCAGTCTGAAAGAATTACATTCTGCAAAGGTAGTTTAAAAAAAATTAAGAATTTAATTCCTCTTTTTAACGCTTATTTATTATAAAAAATGACCGCCCAGATAGAAGCGGTCATTTTATTGATATGAAAATAATTTTATTTGAATCTATATCCTACACCGGCCTGTAAAAATCCTATTTTCACAGGGAATGTGTTGTTTTTGTTAACCTCGATAAAATTGAAATTGTACCTCGCATCTACAAAAAACTGATCATTAAGCTTGTATTCTGCTCCAAGAAATGGAAATAGGTTTAAGGTCTTTATCCCATCATAATTTCTTTTTTCAGTTCCAATGATAGAGTTACTGCTTTCTACTTTCGTTGAGATATTGAACCCAATATTCATCCCTGCAGAAGCAGAGAAATTAGGAATGAAATAATATTTCAAAGAAATAGGTACCTGTACCTGATTGAAGTGGTAATTATAAGTGATATCTCCTATATTTGATACATCATTTCCGATAAGTGCCACTGCCGGATAGGAAACTTTTCCACCAAGCTGAGTGTAAAGTACTTCTGCCTGTAATCCGAATTTAGAAGATAATGGTTGTTCTGCTACTATCCCTACATAAAAATAAGATTTGGAGTCCAGCTTACTATCAAAAATCTTCATTGTAGATAAATTGTATCCCCCCTTCACTCCAAAGCTGATAGAAGATTCAGTTTTTGAAGATGGTTGAGTTTGTGCATTCATGAAACCTGAAAAGGCAAATAGTGAAGCGAAAAGAATGTTTTTCTTCATGGTTTTGAGTAAATAATGATTATTATAATTTTTCACAAAAAAAATATAATTCCTCCCAAAAGAAGGAATTATTGCACAAAAATAATTTAAATATTTTTAAATAGCCTATTCTACTTTAGTCCATCGTTGACTTTTTCTTAGATTTTCAAAAAACTGATACACTTGTGAAAGCTTTTCGCTCCCATGTTTTCCATAATCTTCTACATTCTTTGAAGTCCCGTCTGCAAAATTAATTCTTAAGTAAGAGGTGGGAAGATCGGTGATGTTTTTTGTTCCGTAGTGATCATTCAGACTTTTTACATTCAAACCATCCAATAGCGTGATCAGCTTCTTATAATCTTCTTCTTTAATAGTCCCTTTAAAAGTTCCTTCACGGGGTTTTGAAAATTCATCTTTTGAAGGTTTATCATTGAAATTAAAATGCTCCGCTTCAAAAACAGCCGTTCTATCCTCATTAATGGTCATTTTAAAAACAGGGCAGAATCCAAAGCATGGAGTGGCTTCATATTCTATTTTAGAATACTTTGACTGTACTTTCTGAGAAGTGGTACACGATACTAAAAATACAAATGCACAAAGCGTTAGTAGGTATTTCATAATTTTTTCAATTTGGAAGGGTCTCTCAATAATTGTTCCAAAAGATTACCTCTTTTTTATTGGTGGGAAAAATCAATGGTATAAAAAAACAGCCTCGGGAATCACCGGAGGCTGTTGATGTATTTTGTTCGGATATATCCGTAACGTATTATCCGTGCAATTGTTTCCAGATCGCGTCTTTAAGTTCCATAAGACCTTCTCCTGTAACTCCTGAGAAGAACAACGGTTGTTTGTTTTCCGGAAATTCGGCAGCGATTTCCTTTTTAAGTTCATCATCCAAAAGATCGGATTTTGAAACAGAAACGATAAAATCTTTGTCCAGAAGTTCAGGGTTGTACTCCTTCAGTTCGTTTTCCAGGATTTTAAATTCATTGAAATGATCTTCAGAATCGGAAGGAATTAAAAATAAAAGAATAGAGTTTCTTTCAATATGTCTAAGGAATCTGTGCCCTAAACCTTTTCCTTCTGCTGCTCCTTCAATAATTCCCGGGATATCGGCCATTACAAAAGACTTGTAATTTCTGTAATCTACGATTCCAAGGTTGGGTGTAAGCGTAGTAAAGGCATAATTGGCAATTTTTGGTTTTGCTGCAGAAACAGAAGCCAGAAGGGTAGACTTTCCTGCATTCGGAAACCCAACCAATCCCACATCCGCTAAAATTTTAAGCTCAAAAACAACATAACCTTCTTCTCCATCCATTCCTGGCTGAGCATATCTCGGCGTCTGATTGGTAGAAGACTTGAAGTGTTCGTTTCCTTTTCCACCTTTTCCACCCTGCATTAAAATGATTTCCTGCTTGTCGTCAAGAATTTCTCCGATAATTTCTCCTTCTTCATTTTTAGCGATAGTTCCGATGGGAACATCGATGTAAATATCAGAACCGTCAGCTCCGGTAAGCTGGTTTTTCGCTCCGTTTTCACCACGTTCAGCTTTGATGTGACGGGTATAACGAAGCGGAAGTAAAGTCCATTCCTGTGCATTCCCTCTCATGATAACGTGGCCTCCACGACCTCCGTCACCACCATCAGGACCACCTTTAGGGATATATTTTTCTCGGCGAAGGTGGGCAGAACCAGCACCTCCGTGTCCGCTTTTACAATGGATCTTTACGTAATCTACAAAGTTTGACATATTTTTTAGGGTTTAGGCCTTAGGGATTAGGGAATAGATATTTAACTATGCTAAATCCTAGTCCCTAAATCCTAAATCCTTATTTAATTTTCTCTACCTCAGCGAAAAGTTTTTGGGAAATTTCATCAATTTCTCCAACGCCGTTTACCTCTACATATTTCCCCTGCTGCTTATAAAGCTCGGCTACTTCTGCTGTTTTAGAATAATATTCTTTAATTCTGTTTTCAATGATCTGTACATTGCTGTCATCAGTTCTACCGCTGGTTTCCCCTCTTTTCAGGAGTCTTTCTACCAGAAGTTTATCCTCTACTACCAATGCAAGACAGATATCAATCTTATCATTCAATTCTTCTTTTACGATTGTTTCCAGGGCTTCTGTCTGAGCAGCAGTTCTTGGGTATCCGTCAAAGATAAAACCGTTGGTATCGGTAGGTTTTCTAAGCTCATCAATCAGCATATCTGTTGTTACCTGATCCGGAACCAATTCTCCCTTATCGATGTAAGATTTAGCCAATTTTCCAAGTTCAGTGTCGTTTTTCATGTTGTATCTGAAAAGGTCACCCGTTGAAACCTGTTTTAAATTGAATTTTTCGATTAGATTCTGAGCTTGTGTTCCTTTTCCACTTCCTGGAGGGCCGAACAGAACAATGTTTATCATAATGATGTTGTTTCGCTTTTGGCAAATGGCATATTGCTTCTGGCTCTCAGCTTTTGGCGGTTGCTCTTTTGCTTTCAGCTTTTTTAGTTATTATTAAATTTATTTCTTTATTCTAATTTTTAAGCTAAAAGCTATCAGCTAATAGCCAACAGCGTTTAATGGTTGATTTGTCCGTCTGCCAGTTGATACAGATTCGGTAGGTTTCTTCCTAATTCATCATAATCTAAACCATATCCAAGTACGAATTTATTGGGAATTTCTTTTCCGATATAATCCAGCTTAAAATCTTTTTTGTAAATCTCAGGTTTCAATAAGAAACTTGCCAGTTTTACAGATTTAGGACGCTGTGTTTCTTTGAAATATTTGAAAAGACTTTCAACCGTATTTCCTGTATCCACAATATCTTCCACAAGAATAATGTGACGGTCTCTTACGTCTTTTGTAAGCTCCATTTTCTGGTAAACAATCCCCGTAGATTCAGTTCCTACATAAGAACTCATTTGAATGAAAGCAATCTCGCATTCTCCTGGGTAGTATTTTAAAAGATCTGAGAAGAACATGATTACGCCATTTAAAACGCCGATGAAAACAGGAACTTCATCCTTATAATCCTCATAAATTCTTAATGCGGTCTCTTTTACAATTTCCTGAATTTCGGCATCCTCTAAATAAGGAACGAAAGTTTTGTCGTGAACTTTAATGCTTTCCATAAAATTTTTAGTAGGTGGCAAAGTTACGGATTTTTGATTTTTGATTAAAATCTTTTTGTGTTTAATCCCGGATTTGTACTATCTTTGTTCTTTTAAAACCCAAAAATACAGAGATGTAGGATACAATTTCTTTCAGATTTTATTAAACAATAACCGTTGAGTTATTGGTGTTTAACCATTCTTAAGAAAGAAATCATGATTTTACTACAAAATATATCCTTTGGGTTTCCGGGAGGAAATCTTCTATTCAATCATATCAATTTAACGATACCATCTCACGCCAAATCTGCTTTGGTTGGGAACAATGGCACGGGAAAATCTACCTTGCTGAAAATTATGGCAGGCAAAATACAGCCTTTGGAAGGAAACCTCAACATCAAAGGTGATGTTTTCTTTGTTCCTCAGATGTTTGGAAATTATAATCACTATACCATTGCAGAATGTCTGCAAATAGACGCTAAACTGAGTGCTCTTCAAAAAATTACAAACGGAGAAGTAGACGAAGCTTATTTCGAAACACTGAATGACGATTGGGATATTGAAGACCGCTGTCAAAAGGCTTTGGAGTATTGGGGATTAGATAGTTTTTCTTTGCATCAATCTTTGGAAACTTTAAGCGGAGGACAGAAAACGAAAGTTTTTCTTGCTGGAATTCAGATCAACCAACCTGATGTTATCATTTTGGATGAGCCTACCAATCACCTGGATGTTGAAGGTAGAAAGCTACTATATGAGCTTATTGATAAAACTGAAGCTACCGTTGTTTTAGTAAGCCACGACAGGGCATTGCTCAATCTGGTGGATACTATTTTTGAATTAAGCAATCAGGGAATTTCCACGTATGGAGGGAATTTTGATTTTTATGCTGAACAAAAAGAAATAGAAGACGAGGCATTGCAAAATGATATTCATGCGAAAGAACGGGCATTGAAGAAAGCCAAAGAAAAAGAGCGTGAAACCTTGGAAAGAAAGCAAAAGCTGGATGCAAGAGGAAAGGGAAAGCAGGAAAAATCGGGGGTTGCAAGAATCATGATGAATACCCTACGCAATAACGCTGAAAAAAATACATCCAAATTAAAAGGTGTTCATGCCGAAAAGATCAGCGGAATTTCCGGGGATCTCAGAGAATTGCGTTCTTCGCTGAAAAACTCGGATCAGATGAAAGTGAACTTTAGTGATTCCGGGCTGCATTCCGGAAAAATTCTGATTACAGCAGAGGAACTCAATTTCAGCTATGGAAAAGAAAATCTTTGGAAAGAAAATCTTAATCTTGAAATCGTAAGCGGAGACAGGGTTTGCATTAAAGGGGCCAATGGGTCAGGGAAAACAACTTTAATACAAATTCTATTGGGAAACAATCATCCCTCTACAGGTTTTCTGACGAAAACAGAATTTAACAGTATGTATATCGATCAGGAATATTCTTTGATCAACAATGAATCGACGCTGTATGATTTTGTGCAGACCTTTAATGATAATGGAATGCCGGAGTCTGAAGTGAAGACATTATTGTCCAGATTTTTATTCGGAAAAGATACCTGGGATAAAAAATGTGGCGCTCTTAGCGGAGGAGAACGTTTACGATTGCTTCTCTGCGGACTTTCGATTAGCAATAAAGCTCCGGATATGATCATCCTGGATGAACCGACGAATAATTTAGATCTTCAGAATGTGGAAATTCTCACCAATTCCATCAAAGATTATCATGGAACATTGCTGGTGATCTCCCATGATGAGAAATTTTTGGAAGAAATTGAGGTGAGGAAGGAGATTGTATTAAAGTAATAACAATATTAATTCTATTTGTCATTCCGTAGAATCCAAATAATTCTACGGAATGACAAATATTATTTAGCTTCAGATAAGGTCCAGTCAAGATAGATATTGGTATGGATGAGATCAACAAGAAGATCTTCCAGTTTCTCGCAAAAATGACTTTTTAATAAGAGAGGGCCTGTCTTTAAAGCTTGTTCCAATTCTTCTTTAGTATAATAATGACTTTTATTGTTCTTGCTATCATAGCGGGAAGAATCCCAAATTTTATGTTTTAGAAGAACCTTTACAAAATCTTCAATGATGAAATCCTCAAATCCTAATTCTTGATCATCAGTAATCTCATTGATGATCAGATTGTATTTGCCTTCCCAAATATCATAATCTTTGTGATAAATTCTAATGAGCCTTTCCTTGTTTAATTTGCTGATTAAATGAACATGGGCAGCTATTCCTAAAGAAGCACTTCCGTAAGGAATGACTTTTTTGCTTCTTTTTAAAACGAACAAAGGACCGGGTCCTACATACTGATCTCCAAATCTTCTGGTTTCTAAAAATTTTTTAGATTGGAAGTGAAAACGAAATGCATCTTCGGATTCTACAATATCATCTTCGAATATATCAACATCATCACCTACATTCTCTAAAAGGTAGTCTCTGGCTATTTTGATAAATTCGTCTCTGGAGTTTTCCTGCATTGTATTTTATTTGTTTTTTAAAGGTTATTTTCTTGTTTTTTTAATGGCATCCATATAGATTTTCTTAATGCTGTTCTTTTCTTCTTTCTCACTAATATCTTCAAGAGTTGGCAATAAGGTTGTATTGTGGTGGGTTTTCAGTTTCAGGATTTCCCCTAGGGCGAATGCAGCGCTCCAACGCACCACAGTTCCTTCATGTTCTGTATTATCCAACAGATTGGCAATGGTTTTATCCAGGTTTTTAGGAAATAAATGGGCGGTATTACCAATAACCTTGGCGCTTTCCCATCGTATTCTGGATGCTTTTTCGGTAAGGGTTTGTGTGACAAACAAAAATACGGTTTCATCCGCTAGATTGGGATCTTGCTTCGTAGCATATTCCAGCGCTTCTATGCAGGTTGCTTTTACGGGATCTTTTGATTTTTCGGCAAAAACGATTAATTCATCAGTGGGTAGGTTTTTTTCTGAAATCCATTGGCTGATGATCTCTACTTTTTCTTTTGATTTTACAGTTTTGTCTTTTATAAGTTCTTCTATGGTCATTAGGATTGATTTTGATTTTTTTTCAACGTTCTAAATTAGCAATTCCTTCTGAAAACCTTAGTTGTCGTAAAAGAGGTGTATTATCAGTTATTTGGTGAGCAAGTTATGGTTTTGTAGGGTTCTCATGATAATATCCATTTTTTGCGGTACATCATGATCCCCGGAAATTTCAAGCAAAGGAGTATTGATTGCAGACAGCCATTCGAGGTGCGCTTTTAAAGTTCTGCTGGCAATACCGGTATTGTGATCGTAATCTGCGGCCCAGTTTATAAATTCCTGAAATTTTTTTGCCTTTTCAGGATGATGAATAATTTCATCACCATATCTTTCGTATTCTCTTTTTTTCAACCTTTCCAGTCTTATTTCGGGAGGCAGGTAAAGAAAGATGATCAGGTCGAAAGCAGGAAATATATTTTCACCCCAATTGATCATTGATCCCCCGAAGATCCAATGGTCGGTTGCGTGAAGTTTTTGAGAAACGATCGTATTTCTTATCTCTGGTTTTTGTCTTTCAATGAAGGGAATAGGGGTCTTAAGCCAGAAAAAATCATCACTGTCAAAATATTCAATAGCAAGCTTTTGGGATAATGCTTTTCCTAAAGTGGTGACGCCGGAACCTGAGGCTCCGAAAATATGTATTCTCATGACTTTGTTGTGGTATGAATCTATAAATCCGGGGAAACTTTTAATGAGTTGAAATCCATTCGTAGATTGTATTGAGCACTTTTTCTCTTATTTCCTCATTAAGGATCTCGTGACGCATTTCAGGATAAAGTTTTACTTCTACATTCTGAAAACCATCTGCTTTTAAATGATCAACCGTATGCATAACACCTTTTCCAAAGTCACCGATAGGATCATTCTGCCCACTTATAAATAAGAAAGGAAATGATTTAGCAATAGATGCTGCCCAGTCTCTTACCGTAGCTTTTTTATAGATGGTAAACAACGTATAAAAAGCATTGTTGGTGAAAGGAATACCACAAAGTGGATCCCGTTCAAAATCTCTTCTGTTTTTTGGATTTATACTCAGCCAACTGGTCGCACTGAAGTCTTTATCTTTTTTAAAATGTTTGTTATTGACATTCGTAAAAACAGAATTCAGAAAAGTACGGGAACGGGGAGCGATGGTATTGGCTAAAGATAAATAACCTCTCAATACATCTATTCCAGGTAAAGGACCACCGGTTCCTGTAATAACTGCTCCGGAAAACTTATGACTGGCCTTTTGAAGAAGACAACGGGTGATAAAAGATCCCATAGAATGTCCCAAAATAAAATGAGGAACCTCCGGATATTGCTCTACAAGATAATCCGCCATCATTTCTGCGTCCGCAACAAGTCTTTCATCGGGTTGATTAAGTTGGAAGAAGCCAATTTCTTTTTTCTCTTTTACCGATTTTCCGTGTCCCAAATGATCATACGTCAATACAGCTATCCCATGAGTTGCAAAATATTCAGCAATCTCTGCATATCTTCCGCTATGTTCTTGCATCCCATGAACAATGAGTAAGGTAGCTTTGGCTGTTTCCGGAGAAAACAGAGTGTGAAAAAGCTGCGAATCATTGTTGATTTTTGATGGGAGGTATGCTGATGTTTGGGATACTGGCATAAGGACTTCTTTAGGGGCTATTCAAAGGTAAGGAATAAAAAATCGTTTTTGAATAAACAAAAAATTTTCTATTCTTCTTTTTTTATAGATATAGCCCATAATTTTTTTTCCAGATTATATTTCTTTTGTACACTTAGATTAGTAATAGTCCAGCCAAAATCTGTACCGCTTTTATCCATAACATGTAATGTATACGTCTTGTTCTTTTCAAAAAAGCCGTCTCCATAAAACTCAGGGCACTGTATGATAATTGGAATATTTTTATCGGGGTAGTTTTTTAAGTTTGAATTTATAATTTCAAACTCAATAACGGTAGCTTGTGCAAGATATCCACAGCCTGGAGGAAGGGAAATATCATTAACTATTTTGCCGGTTAATAGATATTTCCTGCTTTCATTTTTTTTTTGTGAAAAACTTAATGTAAGCCCTAGTACAGCCATACAAGTAATTAAATAAATGTTTTTCATTGAATTTGAAATTTTTATTAAAATTTTTTATGAAATATAAGTTCATCAATAATACAAAAATCCATGATGAGTCATTTATAATGATTTGCTGAAGATTTTTAAACTACAGAATGATGATTATTTGATCTCTGATAATGTCCAATCAAGGTAAATATCTTTATTAATAATATCCACAAGAAGATCTTCCAAGTTCTCGCAAAAATTTCTTTTTAATATTAATGGAGATTTTAGTAGAGTTTCCTTTAATTCTTCTTCAGTGTAATAATGTGCGTTTGGATGATCACTGTCGTATTGATTAGCTTTCCAGATTTTATGCTTTAATAAAACATTTACTATGTTTTCAATGATTATGTCTTCCAATCCACATGCTTCATCTTCTACTTTATTAATTATTAAGTCATATTTCCCATCCCAAATATCATAATCTTTGTAGTAAACTCTTATCAGTCTTTCCTTATTCAATTGATTAATTATACGAATAAGACCAGATTTTTCTCCGGTTGCGCTTCCATAGGAAATTATTTTTTTACTTCTTTTTAAAACAAATAAAGGACCTTGTCCAACAAATTGGTGTTCAAATTTTAATGTTTCAAAAAACTTTTTAGATTGATAATGGAAACAAAACGTGTCATCAGTTTCACGTATATCGTCTTCGAATATTTGAACAATATCTCCAAATTCTTTTAAAAGATATTCTTTGGCTATTTTTAGATATTCATCTTTTGAGTTTTCCTGCATTTTATTTTAAGTGTTTTTGAAAACTAAACTTACGGATTCCCGTTCAATAATTGTAAATTTTATGAATATATTTGGTTTAAAACAAATAAAAAATGAAGAAAATTCTAATACTAGGGACACTGTTATTCTTTTATTTAGCTTATTGTCAAGAGAGATTGGATAATTTAAATAAAGTCTTTGATGAGTATGAAAAAAAATATCAACAAGAAAATAATCTTTATACAGAATCTTCAAATGATACTGAAGAAATAAGGCAAATAAAACAAGCTTTAAATGTTCGTAAACAAAAACGAATTGAAATAAACGATTTAGCTGAAAAACAAGAAGAGGAAAGTAATCAATATCAAAATATTGAAAATAATGCTTTAAACAAAGCTGCCAATTCTATATCTCCGATTCCAAAAGCTCCATCTGATTTAATAGAAGCTGCTGAGGGAGCAAGTAGAACTCCAGAGCAAAAGACTTATGATAATGCAGCTCAAACCGTTGGTATTTCTAATGCGGATGACGGAATTATTATAACAAATAATAAATATATTATTAAAACGGAAACTGAGACTAAAGAAATTAATAAAGAAATGATTTTAGCTTTTTGTTTTGTTGCATTACTATTTCTTTTAATTATTATTCGTCGAAAAAAGATTAGAAATTAATAACTAAACTTTTCCACCCAAAAATAAAATCCACCACAAATTTGCTCACCCAATTTTTTAAAAGTAATTTTGCACGAATCTAAAAACAAAAGTAAAATATGTCAACTTATGTAGTTGTAGGTCTTCAGTACGGAGATGAAGGCAAAGGAAAAATCACGGATGTTTTATCAGCAAAATCGGACTATGTAGTACGTTTCCAGGGTGGAGACAACGCTGGTCACACGGTTTATGTGGGTGATGAAAAATTCGTTCTACACCTTCTTCCTTCAGGAGTTCTTCAATGCAAAGGGAAATGTATCATTGCGAACGGAGTAGTGGTAAACCCTAAATCTTTTATTAGAGAAGTTGGTCAGATCGAGAGCAAAGGCTTAAGAACAGATCACATCTTTATCAGCAGAAGAGCGCATGTTATCATGCCTTACCACATCCTTTTGGATACTTACCGTGAAGAGGAACACGGAGGAACTCAGATCGGAACTACCAAGAAAGGGATCGGACCTTGCTATGAAGATAAGATTGCAAGAGTAGGGATCAGAATGGTAGATCTTTTAATTCCTGAGATTTTAAGAGATAAAATTGAGAAAAACCTAAAAGTTAAGAATTCTCTTTTTGAAAAATATTACGGTAAGCCGACATTAGATGTTGAAGAAATTTACAACGAATATCTGGCAATCGGAAAGCAGCTTCAGGACAGAATCGTTGATACTGAATTAGAACTGAACGAAGCGATCAGAGATGGTAAAAATGTATTATTTGAAGGAGCACAGGCATTAATGCTTGATATCGACTTCGGAACTTATCCTTACGTAACTTCATCTTCTCCATCTACAGGAGGGGTTTGTTCAGGAGCAGGAGTGCCACCAACATCACTTCAGAACCTTATTGGGGTAGCTAAAGCTTACTGTACAAGAGTAGGAAATGGGCCTTTCCCATCTGAATTAGATAACGAGCTAGGAGAGAAGATCAGGCAAATTGGAGGTGAGTTCGGAGCGACTACAGGGAGACCAAGAAGAACAGGTTGGTTAGACCTTGTTTCTTTAAAGCACGCTTGTATGATCAACGGAATCAACAACCTTGTGATCACAAAATTAGACGTTCTTACGGGAATCGAAAACCTGAAAGTAGTAACACATTATAAAACTGAAGACGGAAAAATTATCGATTATTTCACTTCTTCAACAGAAAAATTATACAACTACGAACCAATCTATCAGGATTTACCAGGTTGGAGCGAAGATATTACAAAAGCAAGAAGCTATGATGAACTTCCTGACACTGCTCAGAAATACATCGAGTTTATTGAGAAGTATTTAGGCATTAATGTATACCTGGTTTCTGTAGGACCGGAAAGAAGTCAGAATATTATCAGAAAAGAATTATTCTAATAGTTCTTTGAATATATATAAAAGCGCAGGCCATCAAAATGATGGCCTGCGCTTTTTTTATGATAAATGGTGTAGGTTATGATTTTTCTGTATCAATTTTTAAGGTCTATAAATGTTAAAATTGATACTTTATCATAAAATTTTCTAATATTATGTTGTTTTGATAATTTTTTGGCAGATGATTTGATATTGAAACATTGCTTATCGATAAGAACTAACAAACTAATAATCTTTTTTTAACAGTTTAAATAGTAGTAGTGATGAAACACCATAACCAAAACCAGGAATTTCGTTTTAACGAAGTTCTTTTTGAACACCGTAACAAAGATTACGGAGCCTATGTATTAAGAAGCGAATCAGATAAAATATTAACCAAAGCACTTTTTGTAGGAATAAGCTTAATGGCAGCAGTATCCATTACACCATTTGTGATTTCTGCACTTAAGGTAGAGCCTACTGCAAAAGGCCCAGAAGGTGTTATAATTGATTTTATACCGGAAATACCGGAGCAGGTTAAGCCGCCAGTGAAAATTACTCCCGTAGCTCCTACAGTATCTTCCAATAAGAAAACGTTTGACAGTACTGTACCTACGCCATCAAGTACAGCTCAGGATAATGTGAAAAAAGATCCCATTCCTGATGATGCTGTAGCAGGTTTTGTCGATCATTTTAAAGGAGATCCGGTAACACCTAATACACCTAATGTTCCAACAGTATCAGTAGGAACAGGTCCTGTAATCAATACGCCGCCGCCAGTAATTTCTGATCCGGTGGATAAAAATAAAATTTTGGAATCTGGAGAACTAGGTGTAGAAGCCAGTTTTGTGGGAGGAATAGATTCCTTTAGAAATAAAGTAATGAGCAACTTTGATGGTTCAGGATTCGAATCAGAAGATGTTGTAAAAACGACAGTCACCTTTATTGTAGAAATGGACGGTACGATCTCAGGGGTAAAAGCTAATGGAACCAATGCCGACTTTAATAATGAGGCAATAAGAACAATTAAATCAATCTCAAACAAAGGAAAATGGACTCCTGCTAAAAACAAAAAAGGAGAATATGTAAGAAGTTATTTCAAATTTCCGATCTCCATGAAGTTTGATTAATTGATCCTGAAAACAAAAATTGAATAGTTATCCACAAAGATTTTTTTTTGTGGATAATTTTTTTAATCGTTAAAAAGCTTATTAACAGTATTTTAACTCAATTTTAATTTTCACCATTCATCGGGAGCAAAGAAAAAAGTGTATTTTTGAAACTTAAAGTTCGAATAATGGCAAAAATCATAGGTATTGCTAATCAAAAAGGAGGAGTTGGTAAAACAACAACCGCCGTAAACTTGGCAGCAGCATTAGGAGTATTGGAAAAGAAAATTTTGATCATTGACGCTGACCCTCAGGCGAATGCTACATCAGGTCTTGGCGTTGAAGATGTTCAGTACTCTACATATAATCTATTGGAGCATAGCGCAGATACAAGAGTTTGTATCAAGAGAACTGCTACCCCGAATTTGGATATTATTCCGTCTCACATCGACCTTGTCGCTGCCGAAATTGAATTGGTAGACAAAGAAGATCGTGAATATATGCTGAAAAAAGCACTCGCCAGTGTAAGAGACGATTATGACTATATCATTATCGACTGTGCACCAAGCTTAGGTCTTATTACCGTAAATGCCCTTACAGCGGCAGATTCTGTAATTATTCCTATCCAATGCGAATACTTTGCACTAGAAGGACTTGGAAAACTTTTGAACACCGTTAAAAATGTTCAGAAAATCCACAACAAAGATCTTGGGATAGAAGGTCTTCTTCTTACTATGTACGACAGCAGACTAAGACTGTCTAACCAAGTGGTGGAAGAAGTAAATCTTCACTTCCCTGAAATGGTTTTTGAAACCATCATCAGCAGAAACGTAAGATTAAGTGAAGCACCAAGTTTTGGAGAAAGTATCCTGAACTATGATGCAGAAAGTAAAGGAGCTGTTCAGTACATTCAGTTGGCTGAAGAAGTTCTGTTGAAGAATGAAAATTTAGTAAAGAATTAAATTAATAATAAATGGCCAGTGAGTGAATGTTAAACATCACTTCTCAAACATCATTTATCAATTATCTATGAAGGACAAAAAAAGAGCTATGGGCCGCGGTTTGGGCGCCATTTTAAGTGCAGAATCCAAAGCAACAATCAATTCAGCTACCGATGAGGGAGCAGATAAGTTTGTAGGAAATATTGTCGAAGTTGCGCTTGAAGATATTTATCCGAATCCTACGCAGCCGAGAACTTATTTTGATGAAAAAGCATTAAACGAACTTGCACAGTCTATTACCAACTTAGGGGTAATTCAGCCGATTACCTTAAGAAAAGACGGTGAGAAATTCGAAATCATATCTGGGGAAAGACGTTACAGAGCAAGTAAAATTGCAGGGTTTACGACTATTCCTGCCTATATCCGTTTAGTAAACGATCAGGAGCTTCTTGAGATGGCTCTTGTTGAAAATATCCAGAGAGAAGACCTTGATGCCATAGAAATCGCTTTAACTTATCACAGGCTTTTGGAAGAAATTGGTCTTACTCAGGAAAACCTGAGCCAGAGAATAGGAAAAGACAGAAGTACTATTACCAATTCTATCAGATTGTTAAGGTTAAATCCGGATATTCAGAATGCCATTAGAAGTGGCGAGATCTCCGCAGGTCATGGAAGAGCAATTATCAGCCTTGAAAGCGAAGAAGATCAGCAGATTCTGTTCGAACTTATTATTAAAGAAAAATTAAACGTTCGTCAGGCTGAGCAGGCTGCTGCTGCTCTGAAGAATCCAAAATCTCCCGCTGCTAAAAAAGCGAGTGTGGAACTCTCCAATAATTATAAAAAAGTTCAGAAGACAATTGCAGACATCCTTGATGTAAAAGTTGAAATTAAAACTTCTGGAAATGGTAAAAAAGGTAAAATTGTTCTGGACTTTAAAAATGAAGAAGAGCTGGAATATATTTTATCCCATATTAAATAAATGAAGAAAATATTTTTCACATTTTTCTTGTGTATTGCTGCTATAGCTTACTCACAAGTTAGTCCAATTGATACCGTTCGGATGCAGGCTCCTCCGAAAGCTGAACCCCCTGTCTTAAAACCAGGCAAAACGGAAGCCAAGATTATTGAAGATCTGGAAAAAGCCAATGGCCCAACCAAAAAAACAATAAAGCTTAATCCGACAAGAGCTGGTCTGTATTCAGCTGTATTTCCCGGATTAGGACAATTCTATAACAAAAAATACTGGAAAATTCCTATCGTATGGGGAGCTGTAGGAGCCGGAGTAGGAATTGCTGTCTGGAATGATAATCAATACAGAAAATACCGTGAATACTATGTCGCGAAACTTAATGGAACTCCTAATGAGTTTGTAGACAGTCATCCGTTTTTAGATAAGAGAGCTTTAGGGAATGCTCAGGACAGATCCAAAAGACAAAGAGACTATGCTATTGCCATTACAGGATTAATTTATATTCTGAATATTTTGGATGCCGTAGTAGATGCACACCTTTACGAAAGCCGCCACGACCCGGATCTTAGTTTCAAACCAACGGTTATTCAGGATCAATACGGTTATAGTGCACCAAAAACAGGACTTAGCCTAAGTTATAGATTTTAGTTACAACACATAAACAGGTAACCGTTTTTATACGGTACATTATAAAAGAAAAAGCATATGAAAATAGCATTAGTGGGTTATGGTAAAATGGGGAAGATCATTGATGAGATCGCACAGAAAAGAGGTCATGAAATAGTGGCCCGCCTGAAGGAAACTCCCACTGCTGAAAATCTTAACAATCCGGATGTTGTCATAGAGTTCTCTCTGCCGGAAGTTGCATTTGAAAATATTAAAGCCTGTCTTCAAAATAAGATTCCTGTCATTTGTGGAACTACAGGCTGGCTGGATCAAAAAGCTGAAGTAGAAAAACTTGCTTTAGAAAATAATACCGCATTCTTATATGGTTCCAATTTTAGTTTAGGCGTTAACTTGTTCTTTGCTTTAAACGAAAAACTGGCAGCTCTTATGAAAAACGTTGATGAATATTCTTGTCAGTTAGAAGAAATACATCACATTCATAAAAAAGACGCTCCAAGTGGTACTGCTATTTCTATAGCAGAAGGTATTATTCAGAACAACCCTAAATTTGAAGCTTGGAAACTGGAAGAAACACAAGGTAATCAGCTGGGGATTTTTGCGGTAAGAGAAGATGAGGTTCCGGGAACCCACAGCGTATATTACAGAAGCGAGGTAGACGAAATCGAGATCAAACACACTGCTTTCAACAGAAACGGTTTTGCATTAGGAGCTGTAGTAGCTGCCGAATGGATCAAAGATAAAAAAGGAAACTTCGGAATGAAAGACGTTTTGGGCCTTTAATTTGTAACAAAATCTTTATATTGCATACCAATAACAGGAAGTGATGAATAGTGAATTGTAAATAGCATAAAAGCTGTGATCATTTATTACTCATCATTTTTATCATTTATATCATAAGAATAGGCACAAAAAATTATGAATTATTTTTTAACTTATACAGTGTATGTCCTCATTTTATCAGTTTTGATGGGGATTTCAACCTGGAAGATGTTCAAGAAATTGGGGTATAGCCCTTTATTTGCTTTTATACCTTTCTACAACTATTTCATTATTCTCAAAGAAACAAAACATCCGAAATGGTGGGCTATTCTTTCCTATCTTCCGATTGTAGGACCGATCATGATGTCTGTTTTTCACCTTTATCTAGTGAAAAAATTCGGGAAAACACTTTTCAAAGACCAGATTCTTACAGTGATTTTGCCGTTTATTTATATGGCAGTTATCAACTATTCTAAAGATTTAGAATTAGAAGATGAAAACGCCGACAATCTGTTTCTTACAGATGAAGAGAAAAACGATAAAAAGAAAGATACTTTTGTTGGTTCAATTACCTTTGCCGTGGTTTTTGCCACCATCATCCACGTTTTTGTAACGCAGCCGTTCGGGATTCCTACAGGGTCTATGGAAAGAACATTACTGGTAGGAGACTTCCTTTTCGTAAACAAATGGAGCTACGGATATAGATTGCCAATGCGTCCTGTGGCAATACCTTTCCTTCAGGGAACCATTATGGATACCGGGCAGAAAGGAAATCCTAAAGATGATCCAAAATCTTATGTAGATGCAGTAAAATTACCTTACACAAGAATTTTACAGTTCAATAAACCTCAGAAAAATGATGTCGTTGTATTCAACTATCCTCAGGATTCAGTTCATACAGCGATCGACAGAAAGGATCCCTATGTAAAAAGATGTGTGGCGACTGCTGGTGACACTTTTGAAATGAGAGCAGGAAGACTTTTCGTGAACGGAAAACCGGAAACCGTTTTAGGAGATCAGGAAGTACAGCACAGATATATTGTAACTACAGATGCTCAATTGGATATTCCTACTTTATATAAAGCTTATGGTTTTTTACCGGTTCAGGAATTTCAACAGAATAGCGGAGGTTATCTTTATGGTTTCCAGGGGTTAACGGATAAAATTGCTAAAGAAATTAAAGAACTTCCTCATGTAGTTGACATGAAAGAGGAAATCAGTGCGAAAGGCGAAGCTGCAATTGCTTACAGAGATGATGCTAAAACTAAAATTGATACAACCCAATCTATCTTCCCGGTTAACAAACCTTGGAATGCGGACTGGTATGGTCCTGTTAGAATTCCTAAAAAAGGAGATGTTGTAGCCATCAACCAGGAAACACTTCCAATGTATCAATGGATTATTTCCGAGTACGAGCACAACAGCTTAGAGAAAAAGAACGGAAAAATCTTCATCAACGGAAAAGAAGCTAATCAATATACCATTCAGCAGGATTATTATATGATGATAGGGGACAACAGAGATGCTTCATTAGATGCGAGATTCTTTGGTTTCGTACCTGAAGAAAATATTGTTGGAAAGCCTATGTTTACCTGGATGAGTGTACAGGGAGTATTCTCAGATGCCAGTTCAACATATCAGGCTCCTAAAAAAATCCGTTGGGAAAGAATGTTCAAAGCAACCAATACCGGAGAAGCTAACAAAACTTCTTACTGGTGGATTGCAGCGATGATCTTGATCCTGTTCTTTGGATGGGAGTATTTCATGAAATTATTCAAAAAGAAAAACACAGAAGAATAGTGTTTAAAAATAAAATATTTAATAAAGTTCTTTTAACAGGAAGCTTTATTGTAACTCTTTTTATTATTGCAAAACTCTCCGGGGTTTTGCAATATGCTTTTGTACCCACAGCAGGAAACGAACCTAACATCAAAAGAAAGTCGTTTGTTTTCATGAGCAATATCTTGCCTTATGAGAAATTTGCCATACTTGCTTACAATCAGAATAATCCAAATTATCCTGGCGGAGTATACCTGCAGAGACTGATAGGAGAGGAGAATGATATCGTCTTGATTAAAGACGGGAACTTATACGTTAATAATGTTTTAATAGATCAGTTCAACGTTAAGCATTCCTATAAAATAGATCGGGCATATGCCAATGATCTTAGCTTAAAAGGTCTTGATGATCATGAAATCTTTCAAATGAATGAAAACGACTTCATTACTCAGCTAAGTGATAAGGAACTTAATAACAATTTTACCTACGAAAGATTTATTAATCAAAATCCCGAGCAGGACATTATTAAAATGTATCACAAGAACTGGAGTGTAGATAACTTTGGACCTCTTAGAATTCCACAAGGAAAACTGTTTTTCTTAGGGGATAACCGTAATGCAAGTCTGGATTCCCGGTTTTTGGGATTGGTTGACAAGAAAGAGGTTGTAGGAAGAATATTTTATCCTAAAAATTAGAATTTATTATTATGCAGAATATAGTATTACCGGTATTTTATATGCCACCGGTTTCATGGTTTTCAGTGTTTTTAGATGCTGAAAATGAAGTTGTATTGGAACAGTTTGAGAACTTACCCAAACAAACCTACAGAAGCAGAGCCAATATCTATGGCGCCAACGGAAAATTGTCGCTTATCATTCCTATGGTTCACAACGGAAGGAGAGTAATAAAAGATATCGAAATTTCTTATAGAGAAGATTGGAGAACCCTTCACTGGAAATCTATTAAAACGGCTTACCAAAGCTCTCCCTATTTCGAATATTATGAAGATAAATTCAGGAAAATATATGATCTTAAAGAAAAATTCCTTCTTGATTTTAACTTAAAGGGGCTGGAGATCATCCAACAGATACTTAAAACAGAAAAGGCACACTCTTTGAATGAAGAATATATCAGAAATCCTGAAGCTGTTGATTTCAGAGAGAAATTTTCAGCCAAGCAGCCTTCAGAATTTGAGATGGAAGAATATTATCAGACTTTCTCAGATAAATTCGGGTTTCTGGAAGATTTATCGGTTCTGGATCTTGTCTGTAACAAAGGTCCCGAATCTTTAGCTTATATAAAAAAAGTAAAACAGTCGTATTAATCGCTGCAAATAGCAACTTCAGTAATAAAGCGGGTTGATGTAGCGGTTGAATATGATTTAATTTAAATATCAACATATGAAAAAGGTATTATTAGCTGCCGTTTTTTTAACAGGTTTTAGTTTTTCCTTTGCACAGGAAACTAAAGCTAAAAGTATTGATCCTAAAGAAAATAAAGATCTTATGACCTGGTATCATAAAGATTTTTCCACTTCAAAAGTATATGGAGTAAATACCGCGAATGCTTATAAGTATTTAGAATCTAAAGGTTTAAAGCCCAAGACTGTTATTGTTGGCGTTTTGGATAGTGGTGTACAGGTTGATCATCCGGGATTGGTAAACAATATATGGACAAACCCCAACGAAATTCCGGGAAACGGAAAAGATGATGATGGAAACGGATATATTGATGATGTACACGGATGGAATTTCTTAGGAGGAAAAAATGGTGATGTTGATATCGACAATATGGAGGTGACAAGAGTCGTTGCCAAATACAAACCCGTTTTTGAAGGAAGCGATTATACCAGTAATAAAGCAAATCAGGCGAAAATGCCGGACGAATTTGCAATGTATATGAAGGCTAAAGAACTTTTCAATAAGAAAAGTGTGGAAGCACAACAAGGTCTTCAAACCTATACAATGATTAACGAGCTGATCCCAAATATGGTGAAGCTTTTAGGAGGTAAGGAGGTAAATGCACAGACAATAGCTGCTATAAAGGCTCCTACCGAGCAAAGAGACGCTATTGCTCTTGATATTTTAGGTCGTTTATCCCAAAGCCCGGAATTCAAAGGTAAATCTTCCGAAGAATTCGAAAAGGCTGTAAAAGATCAAATGAAAGAAGCCATCGATTATTACTCACCTCAATCTAAGCAATACGATTTAAGCTACGATACGAGAAAAGAAATAGTAGGAGACAACTATGATGATTATTCTGAAAAGATCTATGGAAACAACCATTACGAAGGACCAGATGCCGAGCACGGAACTCACGTAGCCGGAATCATTGCAGGACTTCCTCAAGGAAAGAAAATTCAGTATGGTGTAGCGTCCAAAGTAGCAAAAATAATGTCTGTAAGAACCGTTCCTAACGGAGATGAAAGGGATAAAGACGTAGCCAATGCTATCAGATACGCTGTAGATAATGGTGCCAGAATTTTAAATATGAGTTTTGGTAAGCCGCTTTCTCCAGGTAAAAATGTAGTTTGGGATGCTTTCAAATATGCGGAAGATAAAGGAGTTCTTCTGGTAAAAGCAGCTGGAAACGAAAATGAAGATGTAGCAGAACATTTAGCATATCCTACCAATTTTAAAAATGTGAAAGATGAAAAGCCATTCGTTAACAATGTAATGGTTGTAGGAGCAAGCACCAACAAAAATAATGAGCTGAGAGCCGATTTTTCCAATTATAACAAAAAGATGGTGAATGTATTTGCTCCGGGAGAAGAAATTTATTCTACAGTTCCGAAGAATGAATACAAATACCTTCAAGGAACATCTATGGCCTCGCCGGTTGCTGCCGGAGCTGCTGCTGTTTTATTAGCATATATGCCGGATCTTAAACCTTATCAGATTATAGAATCTCTGGTGAAAAGCAGTAATCCAAGCACTGCCAACGGATTTGCTAACTATTCTCAGGCTGGAGGTGTGATTGATGTGAAAAGAGCCGCAGAATATGCCTACACTCACTTTTACAGTGATAAAGCACCTGCAAAAGCAACCAAGCCTTCGAAATCCGTAAAAAAGGCTGTTAAAAAATAATTTATCTTCCTGTGTTTAAGGAGAAACCATAAAGAGTCCGAATTTTTTCGGACTTTTTATTTTTTATTTTAAATTTTGGCACGGTTTTTTGTAACTTTATAGTAACAAAATAATAAACAACAAAATGAAAAAGTTACTACTTGCAGGGATGCTAGCAACATCACTTTTTGCAGTGTCTTGTTCCTCAGTGAATAAAGCAGCTACATCTCAAAATCAGAGAGGCGATTTCCTTAAAATGAAAGGAGACTGGCAGATCGTGAGCGTAGATTACGATAAAGGGTACAAAATTAAACCTTTTGACGAAGGTGCAGATGCACAGTGTTTTGTAGGAAGCCACTGGAGATTAATTCCTAATAACTGGACAGGGGCGTATACTTTAAACGGAGGTGGAAATTGCCCGGCATTCACACAGCCTATCAAATTTGAAGTAAAAGACGGTAACACGTTTATGTTTAAAAAAATTGCTGACGGTACAAAGGCAAAACAAAATACAGCAGGATATACCCTGACTTTGATTAACCAAACTACAGATCAGTTTTCACTTCAGCAAGATGTTCCATTTGAAGGAGGTAACGTAAGAGTTGTTTATAACTTCCAGAGAGCAGGAATGAAATAATTTATCAACATAAAAGATCAAAAAAAATGAAATTTAATAAAACATACGTAGGAGCCCTACTCTTGTCATCAGCATTATTATTGACAAGCTGTGAAGCGGTTCAGAATTCAAATCATCAACAAAGAGGTACCGCTGTAGGTGTAGCTTCAGGAGCTGTACTTGGAGGTATCCTTGGAAATAATGTTGGTAAAGGTGGAAATGGTGCTATTGGTGCTGTATTAGGAGGTATTATTGGTGGTGTTGCAGGAAACGTGATTGGTAACAAAATGGATAAGCAAGCCAAAGATATTAAAGAAACTTTACCAGGAGCTCAGGTAGAAAGAGTAGGAGACGGTATTAAAGTAACAATGAACGAAAGTATTGTGAACTTTGCTTTCGATTCTTCTAACCTTACTTCTACTGCTCAAACCAACCTTAATAAACTTGCTCAGGTATTGGCAGACAACCCAGATACAAATATCAACATTTACGGTTATACAGACAGCGTTGGTAAAGACGCTTATAACCTTGCCCTTTCTCAAAGAAGAGCAGATGCTGTGAAAGCTTATCTATCAGGAAAAGGAGTAGCATCAGGTAGAATGTTCACAAAAGGTGAAGGTAAAAATATGCCGGTGGCAAGCAATGATACAGACGAAGGAAGAGCTAAAAACAGAAGAGTTGAATTCGCTATTACTGCAAATGAGAAAATGATTAATGATGCCAAGCAAGGACAGTAATTAATTTAACATATAAATATTTTCGTAAAAGACCGCCACGGCGGTTTTTTTTGTATTTTTATGGTTGAAAAATTTTGAATTTACTATTTTTGCATTTGAAATAACATAAATGAAGAAATATTTAAAGCTGCTCCGTGTAGAGCAATGGGTGAAAAACCTGTTTGTATTTGTCCCTTTGTTCTTTTCTGGTAATATCACCAACTTTGACCTTCTCACTGAAAGTGTTTTCGCATTTGTTATTTTTTCACTTGCGGCAAGCGTTGTTTATATCCTGAATGATTATAATGATATTGAAGCCGATAGAAAACACCCTGAAAAAAGAAGGAGACCTCTTGCTAGCGGAGCTATTTCGAAATCAAAAGCTATAGGAATCCTTATTGGCTTAGTGATTATCAATACCATTCTTATATTTTTAGCACAGTTTTATTTCCATCAGCCGTTATGGAAATTTGCTACCATCATAGGATTTTATGTAGTGATGAACCTGGCTTATACTTTCAAACTGAAGCACGTTCCTATTATCGATATTTTTATTATTGCCATTGGATTTGTGCTCAGAGTTCTTGCAGGAGGTTATATTACAGGAATAAGTATCTCACAGTGGGCTATTCTGTTGACTTTTGTACTGGCACTCGTATTGGCTATAGGGAAAAGAAGGGGAGAACTTATCAATGCACAGGTTTCAGGAAAAACAAGAAAAGCATTGGACGGATATAATGTTCAGTTTGCAGATATAGCGCTATCCATTTCCATTACGCTGGCCATTGTATGTTACCTTATGTTTACCCTGTCGCCGGAAGTGCAGGCAAGATTTCATGAAAGGGTTTTTTACACCGTGGTTTTCGTAGTTTTTGCACTCCTGAGATATCTGCAGCAGACCCTTGTTTACAACAGAACAGAATCTCCTACAAAAATTGTTTACAGAGACCGTTATATACAGGTTACACTATTACTTTGGGTGGCCACATTTTTAATTCAAATTTACTTTAAAAAATGAAGCCGAACTTCACACAGAAAGTTACTAACTGGGGCAACTTCCCGGTAGTAGAAAAAGAAATGAGATCTGAGGACAGCTTCAAAAGAATAAAAGATTTTGTACTCAATCACAATGAGGTTATTGCAAGAGGGAATGGGAGATGCTACGGAGATGCTTCATTGGGAGAATCAATATTTTCAACT
This sequence comes from Chryseobacterium sp. JK1, assembly GCF_050632815.1. Taxonomy (NCBI): domain Bacteria; kingdom Pseudomonadati; phylum Bacteroidota; class Flavobacteriia; order Flavobacteriales; family Weeksellaceae; genus Chryseobacterium; species Chryseobacterium sp. JK1. Next base: position 47,067 of record NZ_JBODRU010000001.1, read on the forward strand.
AAAAAATTAAATAAATTCATCAGTTTTGACCGCTTAAACGGAATTATAGAATGTGAAGCAGGTGTACTGCTATCAGATGTACTGGAAATATCAGTTCCACAGGGTTATTTCCTGTATGTTACTCCCGGAACAAAATTCGTTTCTGTAGGAGGAGCTATTGCTTCTGATGTTCATGGAAAAAATCACCATGCCGAAGGATGCTTTTCAGAATATGTCATCGATTTTAAATTGATGAATGAGAACGGAGAGATTATTACCTGTTCAAGAGAAGAAAACTCCGGGAAGTTCTGGGCTACAATTGGAGGAATGGGCCTTACGGGAATCATTCTTACAGCAAGATTTAAACTTAAAAATATAGAATCAGCGTACATTCGTCAGGAGAGTATCAAAGCTGAAAACCTGGATGAAATTTTCAGACTTTTCGAAGAAAGTGAAAGCTGGACTTATACCGTAGCATGGATCGACTGTCTACAGAAAGGTAAAGATATCGGAAGAAGTATCCTTATGAGAGGAGAACACGCTTTTCAGCATGAACTTCCGCAAAATCTACGAAAAACGCCTTTAAGACTGAAGAAAAAGCTACAGCCTACCGTTCCTTTTTATTTTCCGGGATTTGTGTTGAATGCTCTGACTGTGAAAATATTCAATTGGCTTTACTATAAAAAACAATCTAAAAAAGAAGTCAAAAACTTTATTGATTACGAAACCTTTTTTTATCCTTTGGATGCCATTAACGAATGGAATAAGATCTATGGGAAATCAGGGTTTATACAATATCAGATGGTGATTCCCAAAGAAGGAGGAAAAGAAGGAATGAAGAGAATTCTTGAAACCATTGCCAAAAGTGGAAACGGATCATTCTTAGCTGTTTTGAAACTGTTCGGAAAAAACAACCCGGATGCCTACAACTCGTTCCCTGTAGAAGGGTATACGCTGGCGCTGGATTTCAAGGTCAATTCAAAACTTAAAAAACTCGTAGATCAGCTGGATGCTATTGTACAGGAATTCGGTGGAAGAATTTATCTTACCAAAGACAGTATGAGCAGATCTTCGCTCACCAATTACCTTAAAAATGTTCAAAATCCTAAATTTGTGTCTTTACAGCACAAAAGAATCATAAATAACAACTCATAATGATAGTTCTGGGAAGTACGTCCGAAGTGGCACAGGCCTTTGTAGAAAAAGCACTTCAGGAAGGAGAAAAGTTTGAAAAAATCTATCTTTTTACCTCAAATAAAGAAACTACAGAAAGATTTGCAAGACATATTGATGTGAAATTTCTGCAACAGTCTGAAGTGATCGAACTGGACCTTACAAAAGATATAGATTACTATAAATTTGATAATATTGATTCAAATGTATTATTTTGTGCCGTAGGATACTTAGGGGAGGGAACGGAAGAAGGTTTGTATGATAACAAAAATACAGAACGTATCATCAGTATCAATTATGCTAAGCTGATTCCTGTGATAAACTATTTTGCCCATAAATTTGAAAACAGACGATCTGGAACCATTATTGGGCTTTCATCAGTAGCAGGAGACAGAGGAAGGCAGAGCAACTTTATCTATGGAAGTTCCAAAGCTGCTTTTACAGCCTATTTAAGTGGATTGAGAAATTATCTTTTTGATAAAAAAGTACACGTTCTTACCATAAAACCTGGATTCATGGCAACCAAAATGACCGAGGGACTGCCGTTGAATCCAAAATTAACAGCCACTCCCAAACAGGCAGCAGCCTGTATTTATAAAGCCTTCAAAAAACAAAATAACGTGGCATATGTTTTGCCTGTTTGGAATATTATAATGATGATTATCAGGAATATACCTGAATTTATATTCAAAAAATTAAAGCTTTAAGAAAATGAAAAAATTGTATTGTTTTGATTTTGACGGAACCCTTACCTATAAAGATACAATGTTTATGTATCTTAAATTCTACGATTCTACAAAATACCGAATACAATTTTTAAGACACGTTCCCCTCTTTATTCTGCTGAAACTCAAACTGGCGGAAACAGAAAAAGTGAAGAAAAGTTTTATCGGTTCTATTTTGAAAGGACAGAGCCAGGAAAAAATCGAACAGAAATCTAAACAGTTCTTTGAACATCATTACCCTAAAATTGTAAGGGAAAATGCGCTTGACTTTATAAAAAATATCGATAGGAATAATATACAGAGTTTATTGGTAACTGCCTCATTAGACATCTGGGTGAAGCCATTTGCCGATGAACTGAAAATGCATCTTGTTTCTACGCGAGCCGAGTTCAAGAACGGTGTTTTCACAGGAAACTTTATTGGTAAAAACTGTAACGGAAAAGAAAAACTGGTAAGAATTAAAGAAGAAATCCACGATTCTAAGTACGATAAAATTATTGCTTTTGGTGATACTTCAGGAGATCGCCCAATGTTGAAATGGGCAAATGAGGGACATTACCAATTTTTTCATTAATTTTGGGAGGTAAAAGTGTTAAAAATGAAAAGCCTGTTAATTGCATTAATAGTAACTGTGGTGTCTTGTGCAAATGTACCAGCCCAGAAGCGTATTTCTATGCAGAATAAGGCCGAACTTCTTGTTTCAGAAGCCCAGGGAGGTACAGATCAGCCCGGCTTTACAGTCATTAAAAACAAAAAGGATTTTCGAAACATTATAAAAGGAGCTTTAGGAATGATAGAGCTGGAGAAAGAACCTGCCATCAATTATCCTAAATTTCCGGGAAATAAAAAGGTTGTCGTGTACAACCTAGGACGTTTTACGTCGGGAAGTCATAGAATAACACAGATTAAAAATGTATCTGTGAAAAACAATGTACTGTACGTAGAAGTCCCTGCAGGAGAGCCTTCCGGTGGAATGGAGATTCAGGTCATGTCCAATCCATGGATTATTTTTGCTGTTCCTGCCAATTATCAGTTTACCTCAGTAGAATTAAAATATTCAAAATAAGAATGGATAAAGTATATTTAGATAATGCCGCAACCACTCCGCTTGCAGAAGAAGTTATAGACGCAATGGTGGGCACTATGAAGATGAATTTCGGAAACCCGTCTTCAACGCACAGCTTTGGCCAGGAAGCAAAAATCCTTATTGAAAATGTAAGAAGACAGGTTGCAGACTATCTTCATGTAACTCCGGCTGAAATTATTTTCACTTCCTGCGGGACCGAATCCAACAATATGATCATCAAGTCCTCTGTAGAACATTTAGGTGTACAAAGGATTATCAGTTCTCCTATGGAGCATAAATGTGTTTCTGAAAGTGTTCTGGATATGAAAGCCAGAAAAGGAGTAGAAGTAAGCTACATCCGCCCCAACGCATATGGAGATATTGATCTGAATAAATTAGAAGAATTATTAAAAGCTTCAGATAAAAAAACACTTGTAAGCTTAATGCATGCCAATAATGAAATAGGCAATATCATTGATATTAAAAAAGTTGCTGAACTTTGTAAAAAATATAACGCTCTTTTCCATTCAGATACGGTACAGACCATGGCTCACATGAACCTTGACCTTTCTGATATTCCTGTAGATTTTGCTTCCTGTAGTGCCCACAAATTTCACGGCCCGAAAGGAGCTGGATTTGCTTTTATCAGAAAAGCAAGTGGCCTTAAAGGTATTATTACCGGAGGACCTCAGGAAAGAAGTCTTAGAGCTGGAACGGAAAATGTAGCAGGTATTGTAGGTCTTGGAAAAGCACTGGAACTTTCTTTGGCTCATATGGATGAATATACAAACCATATGCAGGATATCAAAGACTATGCTATCGAAAGACTTTCTGCCGAAATAGAGGGTATTAAATTCAACGGAAGAAGTGCCGAGAAAGAAAGTAGCCTTTACACGGTTTTGAGTGCTTTATTACCGTATAAAAATCCTTTAATAGGTCTTCAGCTGGATATGAAAGGAATTGCCATTTCTCAGGGGAGCGCCTGCTCTTCCGGAGCATCCAAACCTTCTATGGTAATGATGATGGTACTTTCTGAGGATGAAATGGACCATTGTACGCCGTTACGCATCTCTTTCAGCCATATGACTACCAAAGCGGATATTGATGCTTTAGTGGATGCGTTAAAGGAAATTTCAAAAGACTATACTATAGAAAAAACTAATGTTGAGCATAGATAGTCTTATGATCTAAAAATCGTAATTTTGAAGACTCAATCAAGAGAAAAAGAATATAATATTAATTAAAATAAAAGAGACAAAAAATGGCTTTAGAAATTACAGACAGCTCATTCCAGGATGCGGTTTTAAAATCAGACAAACCGGTATTAGTAGACTTCTGGGCAGTATGGTGTGGACCTTGTAGAACACTTGGACCAATCATCGAAGAAGTAGCATCAGATTTTGAAGGTAAAGCAGTAGTAGGAAAAGTAGATGTTGATAACAACCAGGAAATCTCAATGCAGTATGGCATTAGAAATATTCCTACAGTTCTTATTTTTAAGAACGGAGTAGTAGTAGATAAATTAGTAGGTGTAGCTCCAAAAGAAGTAATCGCTGAAAAATTAAGCGCTCACTTATAAAAAATAAAGTTTGATAATGAATGCCTTCCGTGATTGGGAGGCATTTTTTTTAAAAATAATTTGCAGGTATTAAAAAAAGGTGTAATTTTGCAACCACGAAAAAGAAACGAAGTTCTTTCACAAAAATGATCCGGTAGTTCAGCTGGTTAGAATGCCGCCCTGTCACGGCGGAGGTCGCGGGTTCGAGTCCCGTCCGGATCGCAGAAGTTTTCTCAATTTACTTTAAAAAAATTGATCCGGTAGTTCAGCTGGTTAGAATGCCGCCCTGTCACGGCGGAGGTCGCGGGTTCGAGTCCCGTCCGGATCGCAGAAAGTTTTCTCAATTTACTTTAAAAAAATTGATCCGGTAGTTCAGCTGGTTAGAATGCCGCCCTGTCACGGCGGAGGTCGCGGGTTCGAGTCCCGTCCGGATCGCAAAAAGTCTTCTAGAAATAGGAGACTTTTTTTATTTACTGTCATAACCTTCTAAGAGCTGTCATACAGCATGGACTAAAGATTAATCACGAAAGGCAGCCCTAAATAAAATATCAATATACATTATAAATACAACATAAAAATGACCGGATAAATTCCGGTCATTTTTGTTTTTACAGTTTTTCCCCCATTAATAAAGTACCGATGTGTTAAGATCAGAAAACTGCTCTACTTTATCCCATAGGAATCACCTCTCATAAAATGATGGTTTTAGTATTATTTACAGGAAGAATTCAGAGGATTGTTAAGATAACCTTTTCCTTGAGGAGGCTGTACGAAATAGGGCGTTCCATACGTATTTCCAGATCGAAAAAAGTCGGTGGAAACAACCTGTGCACCACTGCTGAATGCTGCTTTTGAACGGGTGAAATCATTGGTTTTGGCTTCATACGTTTCAATATCTGATCTTGTTCTTACGATATATCCCTTTTTTACCAGATCCTGTATTTCCTTTTGTCTTACAATCGCATTATCCCGAAGTATAAATCCCGCAAAAGAATCGTCAGGTTCACTGTTCAGAAACATAATCCTGTCCTTTAAAGAATTATTGATGAGATACGGATTGTTTTTGGAAGATAAAGTTCCTGCGCTTCCGGGTAGCAGCATAAAGATAAATTTACCTTTGCTTTCATCCAGTTTAGGCCAGTTATTGTGAGTTACTGCTTCCTTTAATGTTTTATAATTACCCTGAACATCTTTTGGGGTAATCAGCTTGTCTTTTCCAAGGTATTTCAAGATTTCCCCATCCAAATCATCATAAGCTTTTTTGTCGAATGGAAGAACCTTTGTGCTGTTTTCAAAAATAGGAAATCCTGAATCTTTTGCCTCTATCATCATAAAGACAGGAGTGTGTTCGGGATGCTTGTCAGACCAGTCCCGAAGCGTGGTAAGAGCATCTTTTAAAGTAGGGTAATGCGCCCTGAAATCAATATCTGCCATATGCAGTACTTTAAAACCGGGTTGATCCAGTCCTGATGTATTGAACGGTGCCAGATCTTTTACCCCTTTCTCTTGTAAAATCTTATAAGTAGCAGGATGGCTGAATCTACTTCCTTCAGGATCATAATAAACATCTATTTCCAGACCGCGAAGATTGGCATTGAGCTGTTCTACAAAATCCGGATGATTATAATTCAGTGCTTCTTTTAAGTTCAACCCGTAAGGATGATATTCTTTGAATTTGGCTTTTTGTTCCTCAGACATGGTACTGCTGTATTTCTGCATCATACCATTGATGATGGGCGTTACAAAGTCCAATACTTTAGGATCTACCGGTTGGGCATATGAATTGTGGGTCCCTACAATCTGAAGCTGGTTGATCTTAAGATCTTTGCATTTTTCCTGTGCGTTTATAAGGGCTGCCATGCATAATGCAGCCCCACCTATATACTTTTTCATATGAATAAAACTTTTGATTAAAAATTGTAAGTGAATCCCAGTTGTCCTCGTATTCCTGAATAAGAGATATTCTCTACACGGTCTTTTACTTCCATATAGTAGCGGTTGGGTTCATTAAGAACATTGTTGAGTTCTATAAACAGCCGGACATTTTTTGTAAGGCTGTAGGAGGTGGAAACATCCACGGTAAAGTTTTTGTCGAAATACTGATAATGATCTGCTCCTGCTGCAGCTCTGATTTCGCTTACATAATTTCCCTTGTAATTTCCTGCAAGACGGAGCATGAACTTGCTGGTTTCATAAAACAATATCGTATTGAAGATATGTTTTGCCTGATTAGGAATGGTAGTAGACATGGTTCCCACCTGCTTGCCGTTTTCATATACCGGCATATTCATCTTAGAGGAAATGTAGGTATAGTTTCCTTCAAAACCGATATTCTTCAGAAAACCTGGTAGGTTTTCAAAACGTTTAGATATTCCGAATTCAAACCCGAAGAGTTTTGCTCCTTCCAGATTTTTAGGGGCTGTGAAAGTGTAAGATCGTCCTGCAAGATCTACCACAGACTGATCTTTATAGATAAGATTGGTGATGTCTTTATAAAATGCTCCGGCTGTTATCAGATCCAGTTTTCCGAAATAATTTTCAAACATAATATCAAAATTGTTTGAAAATGTAGGGTCCAGTTTGGTGTTTCCCTGAGTAATAGTATTCGTGATATCATTGATGATGGTTCCGGGATTCAGATCATTGAAATCAGGTCTTGCAAAGGAACGGGTATAAGCAAGTCTTAGAATACGGTTATCACTGATGTTCCATTTCACATTGGCCATAGGAAGTACCACATTATAGGTTTTATTGTCCTTAATGTCTTCCGTGGTATTGCCTTTGTCTGAAACTACTTTTTTACCCCAGAAAGTAATATCATTGTATTCATTTCTGAAACCTCCCAATACCTGAAGCTGATCTGTGATTTTCCAGGTTCCCATAAGATAAGTTGCCCAGACATTTTCGGTTCCTCTGTAGGAGCTTGTAATATTGGAATTACTGTCTTTGCCGCTTACCTGCATCAATCCTAACCTGTTCTGTGTACCTGTATTATACAGCTGATCAATCTGTCCGTTAGTAATCTGATCAATAATAACCGCATTATAAGGATTGCCAAGAGGATTCATGAAGCCGCCTTTATAAGGGAAAGCTTCACGCTCAAGCTGATTAAGAAAAGTGACAGGTGTACCTGGGATTCCTAAACCGGATTTAGGCATCCATACCAGTACAGAGCTGTCCACTACTTTATTCTTATTGTTATATTTTGTTCCGGCTTTAAGTTCAAAATTATCTGCTACTTTATATTTGATGTCAAGCTGACCTCTGATATCTGTTTCGCTGTTATGATTCTGACTGAGAATAACCTGATTCAGTTTTAATTTATCAGCTGCAATGGGCTGTTGATTATAAGGAAGCGTATATGCTCCGGAATCTCCAATACCATCAGGCGCATCCATAGACATATATTTTCTTCCGTCTGCCGAAAGATTTCCATAACTCATAGGCTGTATAAAGTTGATGATAGGATAACCTCTCTGATCTTTTTCAAGATTATCAGGAGAATTGAATTTAAACTCAGAGCGGGCTTTGGATGCTGACCAGTTGAGTTCCATACGCTGTCCTACCTGATGATTACCACCTACCTGCATAGAATAAAGATCAGTAAGGTAATCTGCATGGCGAGCCTGCAGCATTACATTTTTACTGTCAAAATTAAAGTAAGTCTCTCTTACAGACTGGCCGTCTTTGTACTGGCTGTAAAGAGCTTTCGCATATAATTTATTCCTGCTGTCTATCTCATAATCCAATCCCAAATTGAATCCCAGTGTTCTACGGTTAGCAAGATAATCCCGAAGCTGAAGCTGGTTAATAGAATAGGAGGCTGCCTTATCTTTTAGTCCGTAATTATAAATATTCCTCATCTGATCTATTGCCGTAGAACGTTCCCAGATCACAGCTGAGGTAATAAATTTCAGTTTGTTGGTGATTTTATTCCCATACACTATAGAAGTGTTGTACGTAGGAGCCTTTGACATATTGACGTATCCGGAAGCCATGCTGATGGCCAAAGTCTCTTTGTTGGGTGACGTTTTTGTTATAAAATCCACATTTCCTCCAATAGCATCCCCATCAAGATCAGGAGTCAGTGCTTTTGATAACCTTACATTTTGAATAAGTTCCGAAGGAAAGATATCCATCTGCACCCCACGGTTGGCATTATCTCCACTGGCACTTGGCATTCTGTTCCCATTCAGGGTAGAGGAAGTCCATTGTATAGGGGTTCCTCTTACTGCTACAAAGCGGCCTTCTCCCATATCTCGTTCAATGGAGACACCCTGCATACGCTGTACTGCGTCGGCTGCGTTACGATCCGGTAGTTTACCGATAGCATCAGCAGAAAGAACTTCTGTGATGGTATTGGAGTTTTTTTTCATGGTAATAGCCCTTGCCTGTGATGCTTTATAAACACTCGTGACAATTACTTCCTGAATATTATTTTCTTTAAGTTTGGCTCCGAATTTAATAAGCCCTAGATCTACTTCCTTTTTATCCAGGACGGTAAAAGGAATATGGACACTATCATATCCCTTGTATTCCACAACAAGTTTATAGCTGCCATCATAAACATTGTTGAGAACAAAAGAACCATCTGTATCAGAAGTTATTTTCTGGCCGCTGTTTTCAATGTAAACCATAGCATTGGGAAGATTTCCCTGGCTGTCTACTACGGTTCCGTGAACGGAGGTTTGTGCAAAGGCCAGAGGCCCAAGAAGAAAAAATGCTGCTTTTGTTAAAAAAAGTCTTTCTCGTAACATCTTAGTGAAATTTGATGCAAAGATGCCAGACCGTTCAAAAGTTTTGGTTCATTTAAATTTCAGACAACTGTTTTTCCGGAGTACGCGGAAAACTGTTTTGAAAATCAGATTGTTACTAATGTTAAATAATTGTAACTAATGAACCAGCTGAGAAGGAAGGCAGTCAAATTCCTTTTTAAAATATTTGTAAAAAGTAGATTTCGATTTAAAACCACATTGAAAAGCAAGATCGGTAACACTGGCAGAAGGATCTTCGGATAAAATCTGCTTAAAATGCTGTATACGGATTCTATTGGTGTATTCGTGGAAGTTGGAATGAAGATGTTTGCTGAAAGTAATGCTTAAGTCTGCTTTGCTTATTTTAAGATGCCCTGAAAGTTGGTCCAGGGTAAATTCTTCATCCAGGTAACTATGACTTTCCCTGTAAAATGAAACAATGGCATTCTGAACAGAATCAAAATCAATCTTTGAAAGATCTTTATACTGATAGGTTTCTTTGGGCGCAGAAAAGTGAGATGCATTTTTTTGCTGTTCCTGAAGTTGATGCTGATACGTTAAAATATAAACGTACAAAATCCATCCGAACTGGAGCAGAAATAACAGACTATAAATTTTCTGATAGACCAAAGTATTCCAGCCGAGCTGATAAACAATCCAGAATAGTAAGACACCTGCGAGAACATAGCCCACCAGATAGCGGAATTTTCCGGCTATAGGATGTGTATGGTTTTTCCGATATTTTGTCAGCAGGTAAATACATAAAACAAGGCAGGCGATCCAGTAATAACTGTAGTAAACAAAGTATGATTTATAAGATCTGATGAGTATATCTGCCCAGGAAAGTTCAAAAATCTTTGCAAAAAGGGCAGTGGCATGATGAAGAACAACGAGAGTTAAAGGAACAATAAGGTACTTAAGCTTATCTCTCCATTTTGCATGAATGAAATATGTTGTTATATAAATAAAAATAAGTCCCTTAAAAATCCGGAGGCTGCCCGGAATTTCATAAAGTACAGATTCATAACCAAATTTTTGAATGATGAAATATTCATATCCCATATCCAGGGTAACCACTCCAATGTACAATAACAGCATATTGAGTACAGATTCCCTGTTTTTGATGAGGTACATGAGCAGCGTAAGGGTTATAAGTGCCTGTAGTACAACTACCATAATGATGTATAACATGATAACTGATATTTTGTCAAAATTATAGATAATATGTAGATACCTTCTTTAACAAATTATTAAATATCAGCATGAAAGGACTGCAGTACGATATGATTTAACTATACCGTTTTCTGTAGATCCTTCTTGGAATTTCCATTTTTGTATAATTGAGTATATATTAGTATTTTAGCTAGTAAACATAAGTGCCATGTCAAAAAGAAAATTTATTTTACTTTCAATATTAAAGACCAGCCTGCTATCTGTTTGTCTGTCTACTATTTTCCTGATTATATTCTTAGAGACGACCAGAAAGGTAAGGGCAGATATGTATGATCAGCCGGCAAGATGCGATATGAGTGGATTGGCGTATGTAGTGACACTATTTTGGCTGTTGTTTCTCAGTCTATTGTCTTTTAGCAGTCTTTTTTCTCTTCTGCCCAGGTTTCAAGGGAAAATAAGCCGTGCATTATGTTGGTTGTTTCTGCCTGTAGCTGCCTTATTATATTTATCTTTTACAGGTGGGATAATGAATGGAAAAGACATTGTATTTTATCTGATTCTCAACTTACCCTGGTTCTCACTTTGGCTGTTTTTTTATTACAGGTTCAATGTTCGTTATCCACGAGCTTAATCTCAGGATTTTAATCATTCATGAAAACACAATTCAAAAATTGGACGCTCTTCTTTGTTGCAGGCAGCATAGCAATTATTGCAGGACTTCTTGTTTCTATTATTCTAATGAATGGAGTTTCTGCTCCGGATGCTTTGTTCGGGATGTATATTTTGATGAGCCTACTTCCTCTCCTTTTGATTGTCGTTATAGACCGTATTCTCGTCTGGAAATTTGGAAATAAGCCGGTGAATAAAATTCAGTTTTCACTAGTGGCCTTTGCAGCCTTTTTATGGATGATAAGATTTGTGATGGATGTGATAGAGTGATTTGAAAATTTGATTCTAATAACGAACCTTTTAATTCACATGCAAATAACAGAAAGGTTTATGAAAGAGTCTTTTACTTTTCCCTTTAAAACCTATAAAAATTTATCATAATTCCGGTTTTTACCGTAGAAATAATTCCGTTTTTTTACGGTATTTTAGTGAATGCCTTTTGGGATTCAATTTTAGGTCTGATATTTGTACTGGGTAGCCAAACTAAATGATCGATTTATTTATGAAGAACATATCTGTGAAAAAAAACTTTCTATACGCACTTGTGTGCGCCGTTTTCCTGGTTTCCTGTAAAAAGGAAATAGAAAAAATTAACGATACTTTTAAAGATACCGTTACCACTTCCGACGTACCGGAAGCAGAAAAAGATTCTGTGAAAAAAGACTCTGTGCCTGTGGTAAAAAAAGAATCTGAACCTCCGGTAATGCAGGAGAATGGTTTTTATAATGCATTCGTTATTCCCAAAGATAAAAAGACAAGAGATTCTGTATATTCAATATTCAGTAAAAAATATAACGAGCAGGAACGTACTGCTATCTTAGCATTAAACAGATTAGATTCTAAAAGCAAATGGAATGCTGATACTCTTGTTGTTCCGGCCAAAATAGATACTACACTAATGTCTTATTCTCCGTTTCCTATGCAATTGGATATATTGAGCGGAGTGAAGAAGTTTGTCATATTTTCCTATCCTATACAAGCCTATGGTGTATATTCTAACGGGAGTCTTGTAAAGTGGGGACCTACAAGTATGGGGAAAAAGACAGCCCAGACAACCAGAGGTCTTACTTTTGCTAACTGGAAAAAGAAACTGTCTATTTCAACGGTTAGCAGCGAGTGGAAGTTACCTTATAACTTTAATATTCATAATATAGGTGGTATTGGATGGCATGAATATACACTTCCGGGATATCCTGCCTCTCATTCCTGCTTAAGGCTTCTTAGAAAAGATGCACAATGGCTGTATTCTTACGCAGATACGTGGATACTGAATCCGGGAGGAGCTACAACAAAGGCCAGAGGAACTGCCGTAATGGTATTTGGAGATTATAAATGGGGAGGAAGAAGACCTTGGAAGAAGCTTTTGGATGACCCTAATGCGAACAATATATCTGTTGAGGAGCTTACCAAATTATTAGAGCCGGACGTACCCAAAATGTTGAAAGAACAGGCTAACAGAGAAAAAGTAGCAGATTCTATCAAAACCGCAAGAGCGATGGCTACCCCTGCAGCGAGTGAAAAGCCTTTAGAACCTTAATTCATTATCTTTTCAAACTGTAAAGTAGATTCTTCTGCAAATCGTCTCAATTTAAGCATTTCTTCTTTCCCTTTATGTTGCCCGAACCGAGCAGCGATATAGGTAAGAAGAATTAGAAATAACATTACAAAAGAAGCGCTCAGTGCCCAAGGGTACTCGGCGCTTTTTATTTGCTTCTCTACGTAGTACATGGTAAAGAAAGTCATCCATAGAATAGAAAAAGAAAAGTAGAGGAACATAAAAAATGTCCATACTGCAGAGCTGGGGCCAAAAACACCTCTTATTACGGTATGCTCATCCTCAATTTCTGTACGCAATGCAAGGCGAGGCTTCCAATAGCTGTCATAGGTTGTTGCTACCCAGATGGTGGCTACTTCTTTATTGATATTACCTGCAAATTCATCTGTGTGCTCAGCAAAGTATTTTTTCAGATTTTCTGCATACTCTTCTTTGGTAAGATGAGTAAACATTTTGAATCTTGGTCTCGTTCTTATTCTGTCTAAGGTGGTTTCTTCGGTATTCATACGCTATTCTTGATAAGGAATCGGATCTTCTAAAGTAAAACGTAAGGTAAGCTCTTGGCCATTTCTTTGAATAAGCATACTAATTGTTCTTCCTTCATTGGATCTCATAAGTTCTACAATTTTTTCCAGGGTCATATCGGCCGTTCTATCTCCATTGATGCTGATGATTTTGTCATCTTTTTGCAGTCCGGCTTTATCAGCGGGTGAATCTTTTCTTACGCCTGCAATGGAAAATATAGGCTTTAAACTGAATTTGTACTGAAAATTATCTTTATATATTTCCGAAACGACAGCCGTTGACTTTTGGGTTTCAATTTTTATCTTGTCCTGTGCCCATTCCAGCCCGTCTTGTTTGAAATCTAATCCACTCATATTAAAATGAAAAGGATCGTTGAAATATTTGTTCTTTTTCAGGTATAACTTTTTATTGGGATAATCAAAAACTGCGGTAAAACGTTTCATAATTTCTCCACCTATGGAGCCTTTTCTGTCTTTCACCAAAGTAACGTGCTGTATAGAAAACTCATCAGGCATAGCAGTAAGCGGTTTTTCAAACTTGAAGCTTCCAAGATAAAAACTATGAATTCTGCTTCTTTTACCATAAATATCTCCATTGAATCCCCGCCCGAGAAAATCATCAATATTGGGTCTGTTATACACAAAATTTTTAATGAGAGTAGGGAAGAGCCATATTGCATCACTGTTTCCAAGGTCAATCAGCAGTTTAGAATCTTTCTTTTCTGAGGTCATTTCTACGTCAGCATGGAGATAAGGTTTGTCTCTTTCAATGGTGATGGGAAATTCCTCATACCTCCTTAATTTCTTTGTTAAAGGCTCAATATTCTCATAAACAGTTATTTTCTTGGTTACATAATCTATAAAGATGGGATGATCTTTGAAAAAATGATATCCAATTACTCCATTTACCGGAATACCTACATGGGGCGAAATATTAAAATTTTCATCAATAATAATATAGAGCGACATGGAGGTATTAACGATTCCATCTCCTATTTTTCCCAAATTACGGTCCGATTTCAGACCATCAATGTCCAAACTTCCTCCAAGACCTGAAAATTTGATTTTTTCGACATTTCCCAATTTGAGCTCCTTATTTTCAAGACTGAAAAGAATAGTTTCCGACACCCCGGAATCCAGTAGAAAAGTAAGATCGATACCGTTGACGTTAATCGGAATAAAGATAAGATTGTTGATATACTGAAAAGGAATAACCGCTTTTTTAGTGTTGATTAACTCAAAAGAATTCTGAGCATTAATGAAAATGCTTACCAATAATCCCAATAAAAGAAACTTGAATTTCATTTATTGAATTTACTGAATTTATCTGTATTGTGATAAAAAAAACATTCCAAATGCAGGAATGTTTGTATAAACTACAACAAAGTAGTGTTAATCGTTGAATGGATCGGAAAATATAATCTCGTGTTATTTTGAGAAAAATTCCATCAGATCCATATAATTTTTCTGGTTTACCCCATGTCCGCTCATATATTCTCTGAATGTGAAATAACAGCTAAGGTCATAAAGAAGATCTGCCGCTTTTCTTCCCCATTCAAGTGGAATAACAGCATCATCTGTACCATGAGAAATAAAGAATCTTAATTTTTCAAGCTTCTTTTTATCTTTTACGATACCATCCAGAATCTTATCTTCAGGATATGTACTTAGACAGGCTACATAATTAAAAAGATCAGGATATTTCAAGGCTAAAGCATAACAAAGTATTCCTCCCTGGCTGAATCCACACAAATGAGCTCTGCTTTCAGTCAGCCCATAATGGTTGATCAGTTTCAGGATACTTTCCAACACCGCATTCAGTGATTCTTTGGCCTGAGGGACATCGATGAAATTTTCAGGATCATTGAAGTTGATATCATACCATGAATATCCTTCAAACTGAGTATCTCTTGGTGCTCTGAAACTGATGATAAGCCAGTCGGTTGGAAGAGTTTCCCTGAAGCTGAAAAGATCCTGCTCATTGCTGCCATAGCCGTGAAGCATAAAAAGAACAGGAGTAGCGGGGGTAATATTTTCCGGCTCCCTTACTAAATAATCTAAATTCATACAGCAAATATAATTAATAAATTACATTGTAAATCAACTTTTATTATGCATGTAACGAACTTTCAAAACAGCCTTGTAGATATTTAACGAATGATTATTTGTGGTGTATTATTGAACTTTACAGATTAGTTTTTCTTTTTGCTGATTTGATATTGTTTGTAAATCTTTATTGGAAAATTTTCATAAAAATTATTTTTATATTAATAAAAAACTTATATTTGAAACATTAAAAAATCTATTTGGAGAAATGAAGCAATTTTACAATTCAAAAAGTTTACTTAGACTTTCTTTTTTATTCGTTTTATTATTTTCTGTAATCACCGTCTTAAATTCTTGTAAAAAAGATGACGATGATGAATTTCAGGATCATGTAGTACAATTCGAAGTGAAAACCAGCACCGGCGGAAAGATCATCAGTGTTGTAACTCAGGTAGGTACTACCCAAAATACAATCTACAATACAACGGCAACTCCTGTAACTTCGCCATGGACAAGTGGTGAGTTTTTCGTAAACTCCAGCCAGGCGCAGCTTAATCTGGATGCTAATGCAAATATGCCAGATGCTACTTCTGAATTGACCATCAATCTTTACATAGATGGTGAAGTAGCGAGAACAGTGAAGAAGGTAGGTAAAGGAGTATTGACTGCTTCTCTTGATTACAGCTTCTTAGAACCATAAAATATTGAATACCGATATACATAAAAACCGCTTTTACAGCGGTTTTTTTTATTCTTCAATCATACGTTGCTGTACAGCTATGTTGATAAGTTCTGTGGAATTTTTAGCCTGAAACTTCTGAAGTAAATTCTTGCGGTGGGTATCTACTGTCAGCGGACTTAGAAAAAGCTCTTCTGCAATGTTGTTGCTTGTTTTTCCCTGGGCTACCAGTTGAAGGATCTGTTTTTCCCTTTTAGTAAGTCGTGGAATAGGAAGAGTAACCGGAGATGGGCGGCTGATGATCAGCTTTGTTTCATTGCAGAAAACAATGTCTCCGGAAAGAGCTCCTTTGATGCAGATGACAAGCTCTTCAATAGAGGTGTTTTTGAGAAGATATCCGCTTGCTCCGTTTTGGATGGCCTGCATGATGATACTTCTTTCGGAGCGGTTGCTGAACATAATGACAGCGGTGTCTGGCGATGCTGTTTTAATTTCACGGCAAAGTTCTGTACCATTAGCATCTGGTAAGGTGATATCCAGAAGGATGATGTCAACTGTATTTGATCTTATAAAACTTAAGGTTTCCAACCCGGAAGTAAAGCTTTCTGAGACATTGAAAAACGGCTGGCTGTTCAACATCATTCTAAGGCCTTCAATGACAATAGGATGGTCGTCTACAATGACAATGTTTATTTTTTTATTCTCCATAGATATTCAGTTCTATATTGATTGTTGTGCCCTGGCTGTCGGAACTGACCTCCATTTTTCCTTTCAGGTAATTGACACGGTTTCTTAAATTATAAAGACCCATACTTTTAGAAGTTTTCTCGATATCCTTTTTAAATCCTTTTCCGTTATCTTCGATGGTTATGAGGAAATTTTTTCCAGACTGGGAGCATTGTAATAAAATATTGTCAGCGTGTGAGTGTTTTACAGCATTAGCTAACAACTCCTGTACAATTCTATAAATATTCAGCTGAATGTTTAAAGGCAATTTCTTTTCGATGTCAATAGCTTGAAAATCAATTTCGAGATCTTTTCGGATATAAAATTCGCAGAGATCATGTAGAGCCGTTTCCAAACCAAAGTTAAGCAAAGACTCTGGCATTAAATTTCTTGCTACATGGCGAAGTTCACCGACTGAGCGATCCAATTGCCCCAGAATTTTATAAAATTCCTGATCTTTTTCAGGCTGTAAATGATTGGCAGACCACGTTGAAAAGTTGATTTTTACTCCGGCAAGCATGCCTCCCAAACCATCGTGAAGATCTCTTGCAATACGCTCTCTTTCTCTTTCTTCACCGTCAAGAATAGCTTTTGTGAGTGATAATTCTTCTTTCTGCTTAATTTCATTGAGCTTTTGCTCATTTATTTTTTTGTTTTTTCTGAAAATGACGAAAAGAAAAGCCAGAAGGCACAAAGCCGATAATAAGACAAGACCCATTCCCCATAAATACGAGTTCTTTTTGTTTACCTCAAGGTCTTTTTGATTTTTTTCAGCATTTAAGAGAGCAATCTTTTTTTCTTTTTCTGCCGTGTTGAACTTAGATTCAAGTTTATTGATTTCAAGCTTTACATTTTCTGTATTCAGGCTGTCATTGAGTTTAGAATATTTTTTTTCCCATACCAGAGCTTCTTTGGGATTACCCATCTCTTCCTGTAGCGACGATAATTGTTTATAGATGGTTTTCCTGTTATTAAGATCCAGAGCAAGGGATTTTTCTGTTAAAATATCTTCCAATGCATTTTTTGCATCATTATACTTTTTTAGTTTTCTCAGAATATCATATTTATTAAAATAAAACATTTGAGCGAGAAGATTCTGATTGAATTTTTTTGCATAAAACAACCCTTTTTCAATAGATGGTAATGCCTCGGCATTTTTTTGTTTGGTAATAAAATAAAGCGTTTTACTATAATAAAAGAAGGAATTGACGGAAGCTTCAGGATAAGGATGAATCAGGAGTTCAGCTTTATCCAGAAACCTTTTTGCTTCATCTCCTTTAGCCTGATAACAGAAGTTGTTGGAAGAATTCAGATAGGTGAAAAATAACTCTGGAGAATGAGGGTATCGTTTCTCAAGAATCTCCAGTGCTTTGGTATTGTAATCTTCTGCTTTTTTAAATTCAGCATTATAAGTAAGAATAATGGCAAACTGTGTGTATAAGAATCCAAGATTTCTGCTATTCTCATATTTTTTGGCCAGCGGTATACTTTTTTCAAGAATTATTTTTACCAAAAAAGGATAGCCTTCCTTATCTTTTTGAGTGACCCCATAGCTGTACCATGACGAAGCCTGAAGAAGATCAGATTCTTCATTTTTAAATTTTGATAGCGATTGTATTGCTTTCTGATATAATTTTCCTGCCTTCTCTTTATTTCTGTCCAGATGATATTGTGCTTCATAGAAATTATATTTTGCAGAAAGAAAAGCATCTCCTTTGATCAATTTCTGTCCATTTTCCAGATATGTTTTGCTTAGCAAAGAATCAATATTTCTGTAATAATTGGACAAGAGAAAAGTGGCATTGGCTTTTGCAATATTACTTGCATGACCCTTAACAACATTTTGTAAACTGTCCAGATAAGGTTTTTCATTAAGAGGAATCACTTGCTGTGATCGTAAACTGAAAGATAAAAATAGGCTTAGCAGGATAAATAATCTCTTCATTAGGCGTTGGTACTGTAAAATATTCTTTTTAACCGCTCAATTTAATTAAAAAAAATAGTATAAAAAATACCTGAATATAGGTAGAAAAAATTACCTGTTTTTGAGGATTGATAGACATTCATGGCACGCATAGCTTTGCAGTTATCAAACCATTGTTCATAGAATATTCAATATAGTAACTAAAATTTAAACAAAAAGATTATGAAAAAAATGAAAATGAATCAACTGTTAAGAGGTGCATTCGTAGCCGTAATGTCAGCAATGCTTATAGGATTTGTTGCTTCATGCAGTAAAGATGATGACGACGATAACCATGTAAACGGTGCTAGTAAAAGCCATAAAGTTGTTTTTAAAGCAATCGCTTCTTCGGGAAGTAATATAAGTGTAGCGGCTTACGGGATTGATGGTGAAGTAACTACAGCAACCAGCCTAAGTGGAACAACATGGACCAGCCCTGAAATAACATCAGCACCTGGAGCCTATAACGCCAATGCTGCAGTAAATGCAACCGGACCCAATGCTTCCTCTACGTTGAAAGTTCAGGTTTGGGTAGACGGAGAACTGAAAAAAGAAGGAACCTCAAGCGGTCAGTATTTGTCAGCTTCTGCAGGTTATACATTTTAATATCAAATTATTTTAGGAAACAAACCGGCGCTGAGATTTATCTCAGCGCCGGTTTATTATAGAGTATCTAAAACTTAGATTACTTTCACAATAAAATAACTTTTCTTACCTTTTTGAAGCAATAGGAATTTGCTGTCAATAAGATCTGTTTCATTGGCTGTAAAAGTATCATTTACTTTTTGCTTGTTTACAGAAATTGAATTTCCCTTGATTTCTCTCTGTGCTTCGCTCTTAGACTTCAGAAATCCAGACTTTTCGGAAAGAAGATCAATAATACTTACTCCCAATACATCCGCTTTCGCTACTTCTTTTTGAGGAACACCATCAAAAACTTCAAGGAAAATCTCTTCATCCAGGCTTACCAGATCTTCAGCTGTAGAACGACCGAAAAGAATTTCAGAAGCTTTCAGTGCTTTTTCATATTCTTCTCTGCCATGTACCCAAACCGTTACCTCTTCAGCCAGCTTCTTTTGAAGTTTTCTTTCGTGAGGAGCAGTTTTGTGCTCTTCAATTAAAGCTTCAATTTCTTCTTTTCCTAAGAAAGTATAAAATTTAATAAATCTTTCAGCGTCTTCATCAGTAGCATTCAGCCAGAACTGATAGAATTTATAGGGTGAAGTTTTCTTTTTATCCAACCAATAGTTTTCTCCGCTTTCGGACTTACCGAATTTCGAACCATCAGCTTTTGTAATCAATGGAACCGTTAAAGCAAAAGCTTCTCCCTGAGCTTTTCTACGGATCAATTCTGTTCCTGTAGTAATATTTCCCCACTGGTCAGAACCACCCATTTGAAGCTTTACATTATTATTCTGATATAAATGAAGGAAATCATACCCTTGAATCAACTGGTACGTAAATTCTGTAAAACTCATCCCGTCTGCTCCCGATTCTCCTGAAAATCTTTTCTTTACAGAATCTTTGGCCATCATATAATTAACAGTGATGTTCTTTCCGACATTTTTCGCAAAATCAAGGAAAGAAATATTCTTCATCCAGTCATAATTGTTAACCAGTTCAGCTTTATTAGGCTCATTACCGTCAAAATTTAAAAACTTTGAAAGCTGGTTCTTTAAACAATCTACATAATGTAAAAGAGTATCTTCATCCAAAAGATTTCTTTCTGCTGATTTTCCGGATGGATCTCCAATCATTCCTGTTGCTCCTCCTACCAAAGCGATAGGCTTATGACCATGCTGCTGGAAATGAGCAAGGATTTTTATCTGAATGAGACTTCCGATATGTAAAGAATCCGCCGTTGGATCAAAACCAATATATGCAGTAGTTACCTCTTTATTCAGTTGTTCATCGGTTCCTGGCATCATATCGGCAAACAGACCACGCCATTTCAGTTCTTCTATAAAGGAATTCATTGATTTTTTTACTTTAAAATTTTATGATGCAAAGATAATAAATTCAGAAGTATGAAAGGCAAAATAGCTGAGAAAGCGAAGATCGTAAAGGAATAAAACAATGAAAATCGAACAGAAAAATGGATCCTGATATCTTTTCAACTTCAATACAATATTAGGGATATTCAAAAATATTCTTCCTTTATGAAGCCGGTTGAATATCCGAAATTTTCCATATTTTCATACATACGGCTTTTTTGCTTTTTAGCTTCAAATAATCTATATTTGTTATTAATGAACGACGAACAGCTATTCCTGCTCATCCAAAAGGCTAAAGATAAAGATCAGAAGGCCCAGACTAAACTCATCAATATTTTTTGGGTGGATGTTTTCTCTTTTGTCATGAAAAAAGTAAGAGATGAAAATGATGCAGACGAAATCACTGTGAATGTTTTTTCTAAAGTATTATCAAAGCTGGATATGTTCGACCCACATTTTCAGTTTAAAACCTGGATACTTACCATTGCTCAAAATACAGTTATTGATTTCTGGAGGAAAAAGAGCCGCGAAAATGAAGACTCCATTGAAAATTTGGACGAAGTTAAAAATCAGTATGCAAAATCTCCTGAAGAACTTCTGATCTCTGAAGAAGAACAAAAGAAAATTATCAAGACCATAGAATCTCTGGATGCCAACTATCAGGACATTATCAAACTGAGATTTTTTGAAGAAAAAAGCATCAAAGAAATTGCTGAAGAGCTGGGGATTTCCGTTGCCAATACCAAAGTAAGAGTAATGCGTGCCAAAAAAGTCCTTGCCGAATTATTGAAAAATAACGAATTCGAGGACAATTAAAAAATTTAAACAGAACTAATCGTAAATATAAAAGAACGGATGAAGGTCCGTTCTTTTTTGTATATTTTATATTGGTTTTGTCCAGTACATTAATCGTTTATCTGTATTTTAAAAATAAACCTCTTCTTTGGTTTTCGGAAGAACAACCTTTCGCTGCTTATCCTGATTTCTGTTTTGAAGATTGATTTTTACACCTTTCATGATGTAAGTTTCTTTCAGATATTTACCATATTCAGCGGTATTTTCAACGTCTTTTTTGTAATTCATCTGTCCTGTGGAAAGGTTAAAATCAGTTTCTTTCCAGTAATCTCCAGGTCTTCCTGCAGATGAAGAAGTACCGATTAATTCAAAATGGCCGTTCTGAAATCTATATTTATCAGTAACATCCCATTTCCAGCTGCTTCCACCCGCCTGAATAATGGTAAGAATTCCCTTCTGAATTTCAGTACTCTGGTAGGGGTCGCCCATCATACCACCTGCGTTACTTTCCATCACTGCATTTCTGGATTTTTCTAATAAAGTCCATTTTGTTCCCACTTTTTTCAAAATCTGAATCTCACGTATTTTACCCAGTTCTCCCTCATCTTTTGTGGTATATATAATGACTTTTTCAGGAATTTTATCACCATCCAGATCCCCATCTATGGTTTCAAGAATGCTGGAACCCGCTGGCTGAAACTGTTTCTGGGCCCAGCATAATGTACCGGCTCCTACAGTTAAAAGGAAAAATATTTTTTTCATAAAAATAATTTGAATAGATAAATATACAATGAAATTCTGAATTATCAGTTTCATCAATATTTGTGGTTGATGGTTTCCATTAAAAATTCCTTAACTTTGAACTTCAATTTTAGAAATGGAAAATTCAGTTCAAGACACTACCGTTCAAAAACCAAAATGGATCCGCGTAAAACTTCCTACCGGAAAGAATTACAGAGAGCTGAGAACATTGGTTGATAAATATAAATTAAATACAATCTGCCAAAGCGGAAGCTGCCCCAATATGGGAGAGTGCTGGGGAGAAGGTACGGCAACGTTCATGATCCTTGGGAATATCTGTACAAGAAGCTGCGGTTTCTGTGGCGTAAAAACAGGAAAACCATTGGATGTCAACTGGGATGAACCTGAGAAAGTAGCGCGTTCAATCAAATTAATGAAAATTAAGCACGCTGTTCTTACTTCTGTAGACCGTGATGATTTGAAAGATATGGGATCTATCCTTTGGGGTGAAACCGTAAATGCTGTAAGAAGAATTTCTCCGGGAACAACGATGGAAACTCTGATTCCAGATTTCCAGGGACTTACTAAACACCTTGACAGATTGGTAGAAGTAGCTCCGGAAGTAATTTCTCACAACATGGAAACAGTAAAACGTTTAACCAGAGAAGTAAGAATTCAGGCAAAATATGAAAGAAGCCTTGAAGTACTAAGATATCTGAAAGAAGCTGGACAAAGAAGAACAAAAACAGGAGTAATGCTTGGATTGGGAGAAACCAAAGATGAGGTTTTCCAAACCATCGAAGACATCAGAAATGCAAATGTAGATGTAATCACTCTTGGACAGTACCTTCAACCGACCAAGAAACATCTTCCTGTAAAAAAATTCATCACTCCGGAAGAATTTGATGAGTTTGGAGATTTTGCAAGAAGCTTAGGTTTCAGACACGTTGAAAGTTCGCCTTTAGTAAGAAGTTCTTACCACGCAGAGAAACACATTCATTAAAATACAAACCGTTCAGCAATGAGCGGTTTTTTGTTTTTTTAGGTAGAAGGGGTTAGGTAGCAGATGGTAGGGAAGAGTTTATAGGATTAGGAATTGGGCTTGATAGGAATAGTTTTATAATAGCGGCTTCCATCATTCCCCTCCCTTGGAGGGGTGGCAAAAATTCTTTGAATTTTTGACGGGGTGGTCTATACAACACTCATCAATGTATCAATAGAAGAAGACTTTAGTACGCTCCCATCAAAGCTCGCTTAGTATTTTGTATCCTTTATAATCACTCCAATCCGCCCATTAATCTCGATAGGCCTGAAATGTTTTTTCTTAAATTCAGACGGCGTTTCATGGGTGTGTTGCTTGAAGAGTTTATTAAAATAAGACAAACTTTCAAATCCAACCTGAAAACAGACTTCTGTTACCGAATAATCTTTCAGTAGGAAAATCTTAGCCTGATTGATTCTATAATTATTCACAAAATCAGTGAAAGTCATATTGGTTTGTTTTTTAAAATAGCGACAAAAAGCCGGAGTGCTTAGTCCTACAATTTTTGCGATATCATTCACATTAGGTTTTTTGTCATAATGATCATGAATGTAATCGTAAATCGTTCCCATTCTGATCTTGTCATTCAGAAACCATTTGATTCTTGTATCTTCTTTGTTGAGTTCCTTTACTTCTGTAGAGTCAGCGAGGATCTGTAGAATTTCAATGAGCCCCATCAGCGATTCAAAAGAGGTTTTATCCTTGATCAGTTGAAGTTTTCCAATCACAATATTTTTAGTCTCACCAAAAAAAGAAAGCCCCAGATAGGATTTTTCTAATAGATTTTTAATGTTATTGAACTCTGGAACAGGCAGGATAATATCCTGAAGAAAATTTTCCCGCATCTGTACTACCAGTTGCTTGCATTCGGTTTGAATACCATAATCAAAATTAAGATGAGGAACATTGGCTCCAATTAACAGGAGATCGCTGTCTGTAAAGGCGGAAATATCTTTTCCCACATGTCGGATTCCGTTCGTGGCCTCTACGTACACAAGCTCTATTTCAGGATGATAATGCCAGAAAAAACAGTTTTTAAGTGAAGGGGAGAAAAGTTTAAAAGATTTGCCGTTTTCAAATTCAATATTTTCTTTTTGAATTTTCATCTTGTTCTGTTTTGATTATTTATTGATTTAAAATTAAATAAAAAGGTTAATATAGAGCAAATTTTTATCATTCAAAGAGAAGTAAAATTCAATCTTTCTTTCGAATTTTGCACTTTCAAAATGATAGATGGTGAAACCATTCTCAAACTTTCAAAATTAATTCAATAAAAGAACTCAGATATAATGAAGATTGATAAAAGAATAATACCGCTGGCAATTGGCGGTTTAGGAATAGGAACCACAGAGTTTACCGTTATGGGTCTGCTTCCTGATATTGCAAAAACATTGCAGATCACCATTCCGCAGGCCGGACATTTAATTTCTGCTTATGCCATGGGGGTTGTGATCGGAGCACCCATTCTGATTGGTTATTCTGTAAAATTTCCACCTAAAAAGGTTTTAATCGCTTTTATGCTATTGTTTACCTTATTCAATGGGCTTTCTGCGATTGCTCCAAACTATACAACGATGCTGATCATCAGATTTATGTCAGGATTGCCTCATGGTGCGTTTTTCGGAGTTGGAACAGTGGTTGCAGCTAAAATGGCGGGCAAAGGAAAAGAAGCGTTTTACATATCGATGATGTTTACCGGTCTTACCGTAGCCAATCTGGTCATGGTTCCTCTGGTAACCTATATCGGTCATGCTTATCACTGGAGGTGGTATTTTGCCATTGTAGCTGTCATTGGTGTTTTCGCTTTATTGTTTTTAAAATTATGGCTTCCTAATATGGAATCTAATCAGAATACCCATTTCCTGGAAGAATTGAAATTCCTTAAAAATAAACAGTCGTGGCTGGTTCTTGCCATTACAGCCATTGGATTTGGAGGGCTTTTCACCTGGTTGAGTTACATCACTCCTTTGATGACGGTTGTTGCAGGAATCCAAAGTAGCCAGATGGCCTATGTAATGGTACTTGCCGGAGCAGGAATGGTAGTGGGGAATCTTGCCGGAGGATTTATTTCAGACAAACTGGGTCCTGAGAAAACCTGCGCATTATTGATTTTTCTGATGATGATATCTTTGGGCGGAGTATTTTTCCTTTCTGAGCATCAGAATATAGCATTTATACTCACTTTCATGTGTGGAGCTTTATCTATGTCTATTGCGGCACCTATCAATATTATGATGATGAAAGCAGCTCCTAAAAGCGAAATGATGGCGGCGGCTTTTATGCAGGCAGGCTTTAATATTGCAAATGCTATGGGAGCTTTTTTGGGAGGAATTCCTTTGGAGTATGGGCTTCCCTTTAATTATCCTTCGTTGGTAGGAGTAGGGATGACTTTCATTGGAGTTGTGATCAGTATACGATATATGTACCTGTATGGTTCCAATACCTCTGAGGCCGAGGAAACTGCAACAGAATGTATTTCATGTGACAAGTAAAAGGATTTAATAATTGCCTTTAAAAAATATACAAACAGCCTGTTTCAAATAAAGAAACAGGCTGTTTATATAAATAAAATTAGGTTTATGCCTCTACCTCATCGCCATTTTTACACCAGTAAAGGGCATTATATAAATTTTCTTTGGGGAAAGATTTAAATTCTCCCGGCATCAGAACACTGAAAATACTGGTAAAGTTCTGTATACCCTCTTTATCCGTAACTATTGCGGCACGATTCCAATTGGCTAGGTTCTTCAGACCTAAAAGCAGATCTTCAAGCCAGGCTCCCATGGTAAAATTATCCAGATCCGTATCCAAATACAATAAGTAATTCAGCTCACCGAACTGGTCTACTTTTTCTTTTACGCGGGGAATTACCAATTTTTCAAAATCCGCTTTCGTCACTTCTCCGGTTGCATTGAATGCAGCTACATTCTCCGGTGCTTCTGGAATAATCGTTATCATAATAAATATTTTTTAAGGTGGTTTGATTTTTTAAACTAACAATAACTACACCATAAGTTGATAATAAGTTGTTAAAAAAGGTATAAATATTGTTATTTTTAATATAAAATACTCATATGGATCTTAAATCAAACGAACCATTCTGGCTTTTGAAAAATGGATTAATGACTTCATATCCTTCCCTGAAATCCAATGAAGAATGTGATGTACTTATTGTAGGAGGCGGAATTACAGGAAGCCTTATCGCTCATCAGATGATAGAAGACGGTTATAGTGTCATTCTTATTGATAAGCGGGAGCTTTGCAACGGAAGTACCTCGGCTACTACCTCAATGTTGCAGTACGAAATAGATATTCCCTTATACCAATTAACAGAAATGATAGGGAGAAAAGGTGCTGTTGAAAGTTATAAAGCCTGTAGTGATGCTATTGACAGAATAGAGAAACTGTCTAAGAAAATAAGATCCAATGCTGGTTTTAAAAGGAAAAAATCACTCTATTTCGCATCTAAAAAGAAAGATGTAAAAGGGCTGAAAGAAGAATATGAGGCCAGAAAAAGTTCCGGCTTTAATGTGAAATGGTTGTCTGAAACTCAGATTTTAAAGGATTTCGGATTTGAAAATACCTATGGCGGAATTTTATCACAACAGGGAGCAAGTATCGATGCGTTCCACTTTGCGCATGAATTGTGTGAGTATAACGTAAAGAAAGGTCTGAAAATATTTGATAAAACTGAAATGATAAATGTTGAATATCGCAGAGGTTTTAATGAAGTTTTTGTGAACAGTGGTTTTAAGATTCGGGCCAAAAAAATTATGTACTGTGTAGGATATGAAAGTAAAAATCTGATCAAAGAGGATTTTGTAGACCTGAAAAGTACCTTCGCCATTGTCTCTGAAATAGAGCAGGAAACCTTCAAAAATATAGCAAGTACTTTGGTCTGGAATACAGACGATCCTTATCTCTATATGCGGACTACCGATGATGGAAGACTTTTGATAGGCGGTGGAGATGAAGATTTTTATGATGCAAAAAAACGGGATGCATTATTGGATAAAAAGGAAAAAGAAATTGTAAAAACCTTAAAGAAAATAAAACCGGATTACCATTTTTATACAGACTTTGTATGGGCAGGGACATTTGGAGAGACGAAAGATGGACTTCCTTATATCGGGGAACATAAAAAGTTTAAAAATTCGTATTTCGTGTTGGGCTTTGGCGGTAACGGGATTACTTTTTCAGTAACGGGAATGGAAATGGCTTCTCTGTTTATGAAAAACAAAAAACACTTGTTATCCCCCTATTTTAAATTTGGAAGATAACACTGACACTAATGAATTAACAAAAAAAAGCGGGTTTTATCCCGCTTTCATATTATAAATTATATCCGTTCTTTTTAGCCAATTCTACAATAGAACTTTCTATTGCTTTTCCAAGATCATCGGAGTTTGCCGTACCTCTTTTCTTCATTTCCCCATCAATGTAAGTTTGGCGCTTTCTGGACAATTCTTCAATTTCTTTTTGAATTTTGTTCCGTTCTGCAGATTTTGTGGCAATTGCTTTTTTTATTTCTTCCTTACTTTTCCCTTTCAGTTCGGAAGGAAGTTCACTTTCTTGGATGGAAGCTATAAATCCGGCATCTTTTTCAGCTTTGTCTACCAGATCCCAATGCTCGTTTTTGTAAGCATTCTTTTTAGATTTGGAAACCGTTCTTTCCACAAGATTGGAAACCGATTGAGAGGCTGCATTTTTATCCTGAGCCATTTGTTTCATCTTATATTCAGAGCCGTGATTGCCGTAGTAGATATAAGTGTCATTCAACTTGGCGTTACATTCCGAGATTCTGATATCATAAGGAGTTTCAATGTAGATTACTTTTTTATCGCTGTCGATATTAAAATATTTTCCGCCACCTGTTGTTGCTCCATTTTGCCAGAAACTTTGGATTCCTTCTTCACGGCTTCCACAGAAAATAGTATTAGTGTAAATGTTTTTATTCTTTGCTTTTGAAATTACATCCTTATAATCTATTCTTCCTTGGTTAAAAGGTTCATTGCCGGCAATGTAGATCAGTTTCATGCTTTTTTCATTACCATCCCAGTTGAGGTTGTTAGCGGCATCACGTATCACGGCACCACAATATTCACTTCCGCCGTTGGTTCTTAAAGCAAATAGCTTTTCAGAAACAAGATCGAGATCCTGGGTAAGGGGAGTAACCTGGCGAATGTAGTTTTCATCAGTGATTCCGTCATTACCATATTCATAAAGAGCAATTTCAACTTGTGGAGCTTTGCCATTGTATTGTAAGGTGGTTAAAGTATTCACAATATTCCAGAGTCTTGATTTTGCCTGATCAATCAGCCCGTCCATACTGTTGGAAGTATCAAGTAAAAGAGCAACCTGAATTTTGTTATCCTTTGTAGCCGTAATGGTTGGAACCGTGGAAGCATTTTGTACAGAAATTCTGTCATGGCCTACATCCGTTTTCGAACATCGATTATCGGAGAGAGTTCCGGAGCTTAGGAAAGCTACTCCTGCTGTGAGAGCTAAGATTTTTAAAGTGGTCATATTATTATTTTTTATAGGTTATCTGCTGTAATATTGAATTTGCATTTCTTTAGGATACTTTACTTCATAAGAGAAGCTGATCTTTTCCGAATTTCCGGAGCCCATCTTTTTGTTCCAGAGAATACTTCCGGTTTTTCCGTCGTAATCACCACCGCCAAGGTCAAGTGTTTTTACGGTGATTTTCGCGTTTTCACTGAGAGGAAGCTGATCCATAACTTCCAGCTCAATATTCTCCTTGGTATTGTTTCTGATGCTGATCTGATAAGATTCTGTTTCCCATTTGTTGGAACTGATTCCTCTTTGAGAGGTTTTATCTTCCAGTTTTATCCTTTTTACTGTAATTCTTTCGTCTACGCCAAGTGAAATAGGAAATTCATCTTTAATGTAATTACTGGTGATATGAGTTTTTCCGATATAATTATCTTCAAAGTAAATATTGGCTTCTCCATTAATCAGGTTGAGGTTTTGCCAGTTTTTCACGAAAGCCATCAGGAAGACCTGATTGTTGAGTTTCGGAACCGTGTGGTATTTGTAAGTGGCATCCAACTGTTTCTTGTCGAGAATAACATATTGCTCTTTTTCCTGACTTACAATATCCTGATTATAATTAAGCTCATAAATTACATTCATCTGGTTATCGGAAACTGTTGCCACAGGAATTTGGCTTGGTTTTGCTCTTGCATCGTCTCTCATCTGATAAGAATTGACTTCTTTGGCAGCTGCTTTTATTTTGTAATTTGCTAGTTCCTCCTGAGGATTGTAAGCATTATATTCAGCCACATAAAGAGGAGAGAGAATAGGTCTGTCCTGATGATAGGAAGGTCTGTAAGTAGAAACAAAAAGCTCAATATTTTTCCAGTCTTGACCTGTTTTCTGATAAATTTTCCCTTTATAAACCATTTCTAAAGGTTTTTTCACAGATTCTGCACGCAGATCATAAGAAGGAATCCAGCCCGCGTCCGATACCACATAACTTACTCCCAGGTTCAGATTGGTTTCATGGTCTGCAAGAATTTCAAGTAAAAGCTGTTTCTGATTGTTATTTTTATAGGTTTGTTCTTCTGCCGATTGATTATTAAGGCTCGCGAGATTTTCATCCAAAATATTTTTCTGTTCATTGAGAAGGAAGAGCTGATTTCCTATCTCCAACATTCTTTTTCTGTAAAAGTCAGTAAGCTTGATAAGCTGTTCCTGAGGTGTTGAGTGATGGCTGGTTGAAATTTTTAAATTATCATTAATAATATTCTGTTCACCTGCTAAATTCTTGATCTGTATGTTCAACAGATCTGTTTGTCGCTGAATTTTTTTCCTTTCATTCTCTGTTTGAATGGTATTCTGTTCCTCCGGCGACCTATGAATTTGAATAGTGAGCTGGTTAAGCTGTCTTTGCATTTGCTGTTTCTCATCATTCAGTTTTGAGGTATTTTCTTTGTTGGATGAGTTACTGATCTGTATATCAAGCAAACTGATTTGTCTTTGCAGTCTTTTTATTGCATTATCAAGTTTTCTTTCGTTATCAGATAAATCATTTCCTTTCACAAAATTGCTCACAGGAGTAATGGAGAGGAGCGTTGTATTTTTTTCAAGATTGATTTTATACGTATTTTCATCCAGAGTATTGGGCAGATTAATTATTCTGACCATGTTTCTGCCCTTTTGGAGATTCACATGGGTATTTCCGTAGACTTTGGCTCCCTGAAGATATACAGTGGCTTGCTTTACCTCAATTTCTTTCCGGATCTCCTGTGCTTTCAGTAAAGAGATCGAAAATGTAATCAATATGAAAAGATAATGTTTCATCGTTTATTATTTTAAATTCCTGAAGTAAAATTATTCGTATTTAAGGCTGAAAATGAGGAGACTTGGTGAATCGGAACTTTCACTTGGTGAACCTTTAGATTGAAAAATAAAAGGATACTTCTGAGTGAATGTATTCTGTGTATATGTTTTATGATCAGTTGTTCATGCTGTTTTTATAGGTTGGTTATTATAAAAAAAGACCACCTCAAACTGAGGTAGCCTTTCTATTTAAATCTGTTATTGTTATAGGATTTCGTATCGTGTTTTGATGCTGTATTTTAATTTGATGTTTTCAATATTATCAAATGAATAATCTACGGACCCATCTGCAGCTTCCATTTGAACATTGCTCATTCTGCTTTTGTAGGCAACGGGCATTACCATATCACTTGTATAGTCTTCTATTTCTACAATTTCAATGGCATTTCCTGTCTTTTTACCCATACTTTCCAACAGATAATCGGCTTTTTCTTTGGCTGCTTTCAAAGCATTGATCTTTACTGTCTTTCTGAAATCTGCAATCTTAGTGTTTTTTACCTCCGCAATGTTCAGGTTGCTTACCCATTTTTGGTTAAGATCTTCAAATATCTTACTGATGTTCGATTTTGTACTGGCTTTAAACTGATAACTTTTGGTGAATTTTGCTGTTTTCGAATATATATTCTGATACATCGATTTGAATTTAATGTCTTCGTTTTTTACTCCGGCATTTTTTAAAGCTTCGAACAGCTTCTTTTCATTATCAGCCAGATCATTTTTGTTGTCTGCTTTTATTCCGATGCTGAAGATAATTTCATCCGGTTCTATTTCCATTTCGGCAACTCCTGTTACTTCTATTGCATTCTTTTTAACTTCCTGAGCGTTTACAAAGCTTCCTAATGTTAAAATTCCGATTAATAAAAAATGTTTTAATTTCATAATTTCCTGTTTTAAATTTTTAATTCTGATGTAAAATTAGGCAGATCTGAAGCCGGAAATCAGGAGACTTGGTGAATCGGAACTTTCACTTGGTGAATTAGCAGTTAGGTTTATTTTAATCACTGATAATAGACAGATATAAGAATGATTCCATCTTTAATCAATAAAATAGGTAAATAGAGAAAGATAAAAGCTTTTTTATATTAAAAACAGTAACAACAAGATATACAGATGGTTTCAGTACTGAAACTTGGTGAAATAAGGTTTTGACTTGGTAAAGAATGAAAGACTATACATAAACTTTTAGTTACTTTGCACTAAAGATCTGAAATTCATGAAGCTAGTTTTAAAAATGCTGTTTATAATACTGCTGGCAATGAGCAATTGGCTTATTGCACAGGATAGTACGCGTGCTTCTAAAGCGCTTAAATCTGTTTCAAAACTGAAAAAAGCAGTAGACAGAAATGATAATAAAGGCGTAGCTGATGTGTATGTTGGAATGGCCAATGACTACTACAATCAGGGAAATTATGCTAAAAGTGAAGAATATCTGATTAAAGCCAGAAATATTTATCAAACCCTGAATGATAAGAAAAATCTTGAAACAACTACCCGTAAACTGGCCCAATCACAGGAAAAACAAAATAAAATAACACCTGCCATCAGCAATTACAGCATGGCAGCCCAGATGAGCTATAGCGAAAAAAGCAAAACTGAAAATACCAATGACGTGACCAGGCTTTCTTCTCCTGCTCCAGAAGTGAAGGAAGAGGCTATTCAGAGTAATATCAATCTTAAAAAAAGAGAAAATGAGCAAGCAGGTTTGGCGGAAAGTTATAGTCAGCTGGCCGATGTTAATATACAACAGAAAGATGTTTCCAAAGCGGAGGAAAATCTGAATAATGCTTACAAGATTTCTAAAAAAGAAGCTCCACAGCAGGCATTGGCCATCAATCAGAAGCTTGCGGATCTGTATGTTGAAAACAAAAAATTTGATAAAGCCATTGAAGCCAAAAAGACCCTACTGAAGGAAGATTTTGTGAAAGAAAATTCACAGGAAAAGGTCAATCAGATTCAGGAGCTGGCCGATATTTACATCAAAAATAATGATCCAGGGGAAGCCGTTAATTTATTAAAAAATGCCTACGGAATTGCGCTGGAAAAAGGACATACACTGGAAGCCCAGAGAAGTGTAAAAAAACTGGACAGTCTATATACGATCTCCGGAAATACAGATGCCTCGGTACAGTTATACAGAGATTTTCTGGGAAAATTGCCCAATCTCGTGTCTAAAGATAGAAGTCTGATCGATAATAAAATTCTGGAAGATACAGAGCAGCGAATTTCACAACTGGAAAAGGAAAAAGAACTGAAAGACGAGCTCATCCGAAAGAAAAATGTTTTCAACTACAGTCTGATAGGAGTTTTAATTGTACTGACAGGTTTGGTTCTCTTTATCTTCAGAACATTGAAAAAAGTGCAGATCAAGAATAAAAAAATTGCGCTCCAATCGCTTCGGAGAGAGATGAATCCGCATTTTATCTTTAACAGTTTGAATAGTGTGAATCATTTTATAGCGACCAATAATGAACTGGAAGCCAATCAGTATCTTACGAAGTTTTCCAAACTGATGCGTGGCGTTATGGAGAATTCTACAGAAGATTTTATTCCTTTTCAGCAGGAACTGGACCTTCTTCAGAATTATCTCGCCTTGGAAAAAACACGTTTTGCTGATAAATTTGATTATGAAATTGAGGTAGATGAAAATCTCAATCTGCAAAGCCAGATGGTTCCCGGAATGCTTATACAGCCGTTTTTGGAAAATGCTATTTGGCACGGACTCCGCTACAGAACGGAAAAGGGATTGTTGAAGTTAATGTTTGAGAAAAGTGATCAACATCTTAAAATTACTATTGAAGACAACGGAATAGGAATTGAAGAAAGCAAGAAACAGAAAACCCAGCATCAAAAAACGAGGGAAGGACGAGGAATGAAAAATACGCTTGAAAGAATTCAACTGTTGAACGATCTTTATAAAAAAGGGATCAACTGTTCTGTAAAAGATAAGGAAAACAGCAAAGGAGTGCTGGTTGTGATCACCATAAATCTTCTGTAAAAACTGATACAATGAATAGAAACGTATTGCTATTGATTTTAGTGAGTTCCCTTCTGTCCGGTTTTTTATCCGCTCAGGAAATGGATCGCAGCCGTCTGAACTCTATTTTGAAAAGTTTAGAACTTGATGCTGTCAGAATTAAAGAAGAGCTTTGCGTTGAAAAGAAAATACCAAATAAGGAGAATCGCTATATTGTTGTGATTCCAGTTTTGGTGGGAAAGGCAGAAGATGAATATAATTTTACGGTACAGAATTATATACTGATCACCGATGAGAAAGGTGTGATTGAAAATAAATATTTGGATCCCACAGAGCTTATTTCTGATGCCGTAGCTTTAAGACCTTTTACAATTGACACTGGCTTATATACGATCAGTACGAATATTCATGCATTTGGAGTAAAAACTACTTTTGTTGGAAGCAGCCGTATTTTCCCATACGAGTCTGAGAGGATTTCTATGTATTATCCGGAAGGAAAATCGTTGAAGAAAGTTCTGGATCAGTTTGAAATGGGAATGAATAGTGGAGAATGGGACGGGAAATGTAAGGGTGAGTTTAAAGACAACCACTCTTATATTATAGTGAACCCGCCCAAAATGAATACCTTTTCTGATCTTACGATTAAAACGGTTTCCGTTACAACTGTAAATAAAGAAGTAAAAGAAGACTGCGAAAATAAGGAGACTTCAAGTACAAGTTTTAAAACCTTACAGTTCAGAAACGGAAAGTACCAGTAGTTGATATCTCAACGTAGATTATTTATTATATGGAAAAGACTTGTCCAGTTCTATAGGATTATAGTACTGAAGAATATATTCCTGTTCTTCTTTTACGAGCTTGGCAAGTTCTTCCGGTTTATATTTTACACCATTGTATTCAAAAGATGATATTTTATTATTGCTAAACTCCTGTTTGATGTCGTTCAGAGGGTTGTTGAAGTATTCCATTGCTTTTTTTATCACCGTTTTTTCATCAGTGGGAATGGGTTTGTCTCCATATCTTACTTCCAGAACATTGGACGTGTCATAGGTTGATTTCAGGTTGATATTTTTGACGAGTTTAAACTTAAAATTGTCTTTAGTATCTTTTATTTCCACAATAAGTCCCGGTAATCCCTGAAACTTGTAAGGTCCCTGATTGAAAGGAATATCTTTGGTAAACCATGCTACCCATTCACGTCCTCCATAGTGGGTTGTAGCTTTTTGTAAATTCAGACCATTTTCCTGTTTTATTTCCTTTTCAAGATTCCATTCAACGTGATCATTGGTTGTGTAGGAATAAATATCATCTCCCACCAGTATATAATTGATGTTTTTCTCAGAATTCTTTTTTCTGGTGACAGGAATTTGGGTCGTCCAGGTTCTGTCCTGAGAACGATATACCTGATTTAAGGAATCTTTCTCCAAAAACTTATAATCATAATATTTTACCTGATCAGGGTTAATGTCAAGTACCATAAACTGTTTTTTATAATTGTTTTCTGAAGCATCCGGTTTATAATTCAGTTCATAGATGTATCTGTGAGTTTGCGAATGGATAAGGACGGTACTTAAAATGAATAGGATATGGATGATTTTGATTCTCATATTTCAATGGTTACTTGATGTATTTTTTATATAAAGAAGAAAAATTGTTTTTGATGTAGCTCAGTTCATATTGGGGAGGAATGATCTCGATTCCAGAACTGTTGATAAATCCATATGACCCTGATATATTTTTTACCATCGCCAGATCTTCAGAATACTCTCCGAAGGTATTAATTTTTGAATAAACCGGCTGAACGATGATTTTTCCTCCTGTATCCATAATTCCATAGGTTCCGGAAATGGTTTTTGTAAGTCTCCAGTCTTTATTTATTTTACTGATATCATTTCTCTTAGACAATTTCACCTGTGAAAAAGAAAAAGTGAATACAAATAAACATAGAAGGGTAATAAGTTTAGCTTTCATAGTGTTGGTTTTAGGTTGTTAACTGTAGCTGGTTTGATATTAATTTGGAATATTCAGACTGTTTGTAGAGCAGTTCATTATGGGTTCCTATCTCTGCAATCTCACCATTTTTCAATACAATGATCTGATCAGCATTTTTAATTGTGCTAAGCCTGTGCGCGATGATGATAGAGGTTCTGTCCTTAAGATAGGTATCCAAATTAGAAATTATTTTATTTTCATTAATAGAATCCAAGGAAGAGGTTGCTTCATCAAAGAAAATAAAATCGGGATCTTTATAAATTGCTCTGGCAATAAGTAGACGCTGTTTTTCTCCACCGCTCAGAGAAATCCCTATTTCACCTATTTTGGTGTAATGTTTCATGGGCAGGCTTTCTACTTTTTCATAAAGTTCAGCAATCTTGAGGGCAAGATTTAATCTTTCAAGGTCTGGGTTTTCGGTAGACATGGTTATATTTTCAAGAATGGTTCCGCTGAAAAGATATCCTTCCTGTAGAATTGCCCCACATATCTGTCGCCAATCTTTTATATTAACATCTTTAATGTTATTGTTTTCAATATAAATATCTCCGCTGGTAGGGTAGTAGAACCCAAGCAATAATTTCAATAACGTTGATTTTCCACTTCCACTTTCTCCTACAATAGCTGTGGTGGTATTTCTTTTAATGGTAAGATTAATATTTTTCAGAACGTCAAGCTCTGAATTGACATCATATTTGAAATTGACTCCTTTCAGTGTTATCTGGTCTACGGAATCAATCGTGTTATAGCTTACATTCTCTTTGATCTCGTTTTCTTTATTGTAAATATCCGTAAGTCTGTCGTGGGCCAGTTTGGTATTCTGAAAATTTTGAGTGTAATCTGTTAATTGCTGTAATGGAGCAGAAAGCTGACCCAATACATAACTGATCATCATCATTAGACCCAAGGTAATCTGTGACTCTATCACAAGATATGAAGTATACCCTATAAGGCTGATATCTCTTATTTTTGAGATAAATAAGTGGCCATCGTTCATATAAAAATTGATGTAAGCCAGCTTGGTCTTTAAGGTCTTTAATTTATTTTCAGAATTCATCCAGTTGGAAAGTCTGGATTGTTCCGCACTGTTGATCTTAATATCTGTAATACCCATGATCAGCTCATAAATCGTATTTCTGTTGGCCGATTCCAGAGCAAATAAAGAATAATCAATCTGCTTTTTCTTTTTAAAAAACAGAAGGATGTAAGCAAAAGAAATGATGCTGAACAACACAAAAACTAAAAATATTTTGTAATTCTGATAAATCAGCAGTAGGGAAAATACAATGATATTCAAAATACTGGTAGCTACTCCAATCAAACTGTAGGTGATGAAGTAATTTATTTTATGCTGGTCACTCAGTCCTTCTATCAGATCAGATTTAAACTTCGAATCGTGATAGCTTATAGGAAGTTTCAGAATTTTCAGAAAATAGAACTTGTTGAAGTCAATATTCAGTTCCAGACTTATTTTGGTATTGATTACCTCCGAAAGACTTTGTGAAAGCAAAAAACTGACGGCAAATACAAACTGAAGCAAAAGTAATTTGACGACGATATGCATATCTTTAGACAGAATACCTTTGTCTATATTTTCCTTCAGAAGAAGAGGCATTGCCCAATTAGCGGCTAAAGTAACGAGCGTAAGAAAAACGGAGAAATAAAACTTTTTCCTGTTCTTTTTTAAAATCTTTTTGACATTAGCGATAATTGGACTTTTTTGCTTTTCCTCTTTTTTATTGATTAATTCTATATTTTCAAAATCTTCTGACGGTTCAAATACAATTGCAATTCCTGCCGAACCACTCAACCATTTCTCACTGAAATCTTCCAGAGAAAGACTTACTCTTCCGAATCCCGGATCTATAATGTCAATGACTTTTTTGCCGACATTCTCAAGAATGATGAAGTGCCCATGTTTTAAATACAAGATCGAAGGAAGAGGCATCTCATAAATGTCTTCCAGTGTAATGTTTACCGTAGCACAGTTGAAACCGTTATTTTTCAGAAAAAGGCGGAGATCTTTGATGGAGATCCCCAGTTTTGAAACCGTAAGATTTTTTTTAATTTCTCTTAAAGTATGTTTTTTACCATAGAATGCACAAATCATTTGAAGACATGCGGGTCCACAGTCATTAGCTTCAAGTTGATGTGTGAATTTAATTTTACGCTTCATGGAAGAATAGCTTTTCCAGACGGTTCATGATTACTTCGTCTTTCTTTTCATTATCGTAGCCCATTTGGCATTTGTCAAGTCCTTTGGCTTCCAGGTTGATCTGGTGGCAGCCTCCTCCGCATAATGGAAGTATTCTACAATTTTGGCAGGCTTTAGACTGAATTTTTAACTCTTCCCAGGTAAGAATTTTTTCGTTCCATTCAATTTCTCCTTCGTCATTCAGTTCCCCGTATTTATTATCCTTTGTAAAATCTCTTGCAGTACATTTGTAAACATCACCGTTGTAATTGATAACGGCTTCGTTCTTTTTATCCGCATAGCAAGGATTGGCAAGACCTTCCAGAAGTTCTATTTCTTCTCCTTTAGGAATAAGATTATGTTTTTGATAAAGCTCCATTACTTCTTTTACCTTATCATCAATATTATTTACTTCTATATCCTGCCATACCTGATGAAAACTGATGCTCAGATAGCTTCTGTCTTCCTCATTAAGGTCAATAAGATCGTTTACAATTTCCTTCGTAGAATCAATATTTTCAGCGGTATAATTAATTCTTATAAGAACACTTATTTTTTCTCTGAGTAATCTCTTTATAGAATCAATAATCTTATCATAAGATCCTTCTTCTTTTTGGGCCACTCTCACTTTATTATGCTCTTCTCTTCCTCCATCCAATGTAATCTGGAAAAACTTACTGTCATTGTCGTAGGTAAGGTGGTTCACCATTTTATCATTAAGAAGATAAGCATTGGTTGTAAAAGAAATAGTAAAGTTGATGTGAGAATAATCTTGGTATTTGGTTCTGTAATGATTGATGATAGGCTCGGTAACCTTGCTGTAGTACATCAAAGGTTCTCCACCGAAAAATGAAAGATCGAATGAGTTGAGGTTTTGATTTTTTTCTAATGTCTTATCAATAAACTTGATGATCTTGTTGACCCCTACATTGCTCATCTTGGAACCTACAATGTGAGATTCATAGCAATACCAGCACTTGAAATTACAATTCATCGTCGGGTTAATGATAAGTCGGTATGTTTTATCAGAATAATCAACCTCTTTACTTCTCTGGATAACTTCCTGAAGCTCATTACGATTATGGTCAACAATGGCATTGATATCTAATAGATTTTGATAGATAGATGGGTGGTTTTTTTCCAGATCAAGAATTGGAAGCTTAAAATAGCCTTCTAAATCTCTCTTGATGACGATACATTTATCCTCTTTTGAATTGTATACTGCTGAAATAGTATCACTTAATGGAATGATAGAATTATACTTACTGAATTTATACATAATTTCTCTTTATATTATTGTTGGATTCGGGTTTGGATTGAATGTGATATATTTTGAACTACGGGTGTAGTTATCACATTGTTAGTCAGAATAAAATCTTCCTCAGCATCCAAAAGATTTTTTTCAATAACCTTTAAGAAATTTGGATAGTTTTTTATCTGGCATATTAGTTTTTTTATTTCTTATAAAATTCCTGTAGAAGGACTCAGAACGGTACATTTTCTCCCATTGCTGGAGTTGTCGCAACTGCTGTTGGAGCAGCGGGAATCATTAACGGATCCCTGGCAGGCAGAACTTCCGTTCACACATTGGTTGCCATTAACGACTATAAAATCTCCGGCCATTAAATTTTCATTGATTTTCGATAAATAAAGAGATTCACTGTCACTGGAGATCATCTTTTCTTCAATCATTTTTAAAAATTTTGATTTTTCCATGTTATAATTTGTTTTTAGTGTTTATAAAAAAGTAAGAATTACTATAACTGATTTTGATTTCTTTTAAAAAATTAAGTTGTTATGATATACCTGTTGAAGGGGTTAATACGGTACACTTTCTTCCATTAATAGAATTATCACAGTTTCCGTTAGAACATCTGGAGTCATTTATAGATCCGTTACAAGCAGAACTTCCGTTGATACATCTGCTGTCGTTTACACCAATGAAGCCTCCTTGGCTTTGCTCAGAAAAATTAGTAAGAATTAATGATTCTTGACTGTTATCTGTTAAATTGCGCTCTAGTTTTTCGATAAAGTTTGAAAATTTTGTATTTTTCATAGTGATTGGTTTTAAATGTTATGATTATAGTAATTCTTATCACTAATGTAAGAAAAATAGTATTATTCACCCTCTGGAGTGTTAATTTGTATTGATTTTAAATAAACTGTCACTTTATTGAGAATTATTAAAAATCGCCACATGTTGATCTTTAGGATTCTAAAAATTTGGTCCTATTGCAAAAACATGTAACAATTTTTATAAAGCAGTTGTCTTACAAGATGAAAACTTACAACATAATGATTCACACATCATCAATGTTAGAAAGACAGAGATCATCATATTCGTAAACATTTATGTATTAAAACCATGAAAAATACTACTAAACTGGAGGATATTAAAGTCAATGTGAAAATTATATTGGCCGGCCTTTGGGCCTCCGTTACCCTGTGCTATCTGTACGGGGACTATTTTGAACTTTATACACCCGGAAAAGCCTGGGGACTTGTAGAAGGAGACAACTTACTGAATTCTCCGATGAAACTTTTTACAGCCTCCGCAGTTCTTGCCATTCCTGCTGTTATGGTATTTCTTTCACTTATTCTGAAACCTGCGCTTAACAGAATACTTAATATCGTTTTCGGAATATTTTTTACAGCAATAATGTTACTTGTGGGAATTTCATCCTTTTCGGACTGGTATTTGTTTTATACCTTCCTAGCTGCATTGGAATGCATCATCACAATTCTTATTATACACTATGCCTGGAATTGGAAGAAAATATAAATTTCAGGGAGTTGGAGGTTTTACTATGAGATTGTAGAAACGATCAAATATTCTTAATTTGCAGCCACAATATGCAGCCTAATACCTGTCTCAATGAAAA
This sequence comes from Chryseobacterium sp. JK1, assembly GCF_050632815.1. Classification (NCBI taxonomy): domain Bacteria; kingdom Pseudomonadati; phylum Bacteroidota; class Flavobacteriia; order Flavobacteriales; family Weeksellaceae; genus Chryseobacterium; species Chryseobacterium sp. JK1. The sequence continues at coordinate 87,636 of NZ_JBODRU010000001.1, forward strand.
TAAAAGCCGTAATCGTAGATGACGAACTCATCGCAAGAGAAGTTCTCAGAAGTTATCTTACCAAATACTGTCCGCAGGTAGAAATTCTCGGAGAGGCAGAAAATATTAAAGAAGCAGCTCCTTTAATTGCTGAAAAACAGCCACAGTTGGTCTTTCTGGATGTGGAAATGCCTTTTGGAAATGCTTTTGACGTATTAGAAGCTACCAAAGATTTCTCCTATGAAACCATTTTTATTACCGCTTTTTCACAATATTCGCTGCAGGCATTAAATAAATCTGCAAGCTATTATATTTTAAAACCGATAGATATTCAGGAATTGATTCTCGCGGTAAATAAAGTGGCTGAAAGTCTGGAGAAAAAAGAAGAGCTCAACCGGAATAAAATTCTACTCGAAAATTTAAAATTAAAACCGGAAAAACAACAGCTTATTCTTCCTACTTTACAGGGCTTTGATGTCGTGAAAACCGAAGATATTCTAAGACTTCAGGCGGATGGAAACTTTACACAAGTTTATCTTACAGATGGTTCAAAGAAAATGGTCTGCCGTTTTTTGAAACATTTTGATGATCTTTTGGAAAGTCCTTTCGTGAGAGTTCACCGCTCTCATATCATCAATACCGCATTTGTAAAATCCTATCATAAAAGTGGCACCGTCATGTTGGCTGACGATACGGAAATTGAGGTTTCCGGAAGTTTTAAAGACAACTTTCTGAAAAATTTTTCGTAGAAATTATCTCGCCTCAATAGAGCAAAGGCATTATTTTTGAAGCTTTTATAAACATTACACCAAAAAATTCTGTTATGAAAACTCTTCACAAAATTATACTTCCGGTCTCTTTGGGAGCATTGGGACTTATTCTGTTCAATTCTTACTCTGTCCGAATTCCCAGAGGAGCAACAGCAGTGAAGAATTTTGATGCCCAAAAATATCTGGGTAAATGGTACGAAATTGCCCGTTTCGATTATCGATTTGAAAAAAATATGAATAATGTCACTGCAGAATATTCAGAAAATCCGGATGGGAGCATTCAGGTAAAAAATAAAGGATACGATTATCTTAAAAAAGTCTGGAGTGAATCTATTGGAGAAGCTCAATTCGTAAAAGATAAAACAGAAGCCAGGCTGAAAGTGTCGTTTTTCAAACCAATCTGGGCAGGGTATAATGTCATTGATATTGATGAAGATTACCAATATGCTCTTGTTGCAGGAAGCAGCCTGAAATACTTGTGGATCCTATCCCGAACAACTGATATTCCGGAAAGTATGAGACAGCGCTTCCTGGAAAAAGCCAGAAAAATAGGCTATAATACCAATGAACTGATCTGGATAGGGCATGATAAATAAGGAATAAAAAATAGAAAGTGAAGAAAATGTGTTGACGATTTGCTGTTGAGCCGGCAGGTCGGTGTTTCACATTTTCTTCACCTGTATTAGCTTGTTAGCTTCCAATATATTCCTTCCATTCTTCAAAACGATAATCAATGACCTTTTTCATCAGATCGTAATTTTCGTAGGTGTCTTCAATATGATAGAAAGTTTCGTATTCGTAGTCATTTTCTTCTGCTTTTGCATCAAAAATATTGACGAAATCATCAGCAAATGAGCTGTATTTATTTCCAAAATCGGTGTCATCTGCATAATAGTCTTTTGCAAAACTGTTCCCGAGATCATTCAGATCATACTCTGAGAATTTTCCGTCACAGCAATCCATTACAAATTCTGCACCTGTTATTTCTCTTCGCTTCACAAGCTCAATTCCTTCCTTTGCATCTTCTTTCAGTTCTTCAGAAATCATATCATGGTTGATACACCAGTTCAGGAACATCCCGGTATGAGTTGCTCCGTTTTTCTGAGGAAGTCCTTCAGGAAAATCACCACCATAATGCCATGAAGCATCATCATATTTAGACATCATCTTTAATTATAGTTTTAAACAATTTTTGTCAAAAATAGAAAAAATCATTTTATGTTGCCGCAGCCACCGATTTTTCCGTCATTTGCAGAGAATTTTTTTCAACAAATTGATATATGGAAAAAGCTGTTCTGATCACCATTGGTGACGAAATCCTTTCTGGAAACACGATAGATACCAACTCTAATTTTATTGCCTCCGAACTGAAGAATATCGGGATAAAAGTTTCACAAATTTTTACCATTTCTGACGAAATTGAAACCATTAAAAATACGTTGAGCACCGCCTTTGAATTAGGTGATCTGATTATCACTACAGGAGGGCTGGGACCAACCCGGGACGACAAAACTAAAAAAGCCCTGGCTGAGTTTTTTAATGATGAAATTGCCTTGGATGAGGTGACCTTCAATCATCTTAAAAACTATATGGAAAGAAGAGGGCGTGCAGATATTTTAGAAAGAAATAAAGAGCAGGCATTTGTTCCTACAAAATCAGTCGTTTTTCAAAACCATTATGGAACAGCACCTTGTATGATGATGGAGCTGGATGGAAAACTGTGTTATAGTTTACCTGGCGTTCCGTATGAAGTAAAACCATTAATCAAAGACCAGATTATTCCTTACCTGCAGGAAAAATTCAACCTTCAGTATATCCATACGAGAATTATATCTGTGGTAGGAATTCCGGAGAGCATTCTTGCTGATACTATTGAAGATTGGGAACTTGCCCTTCCTGAAAATTTGGCCCTTTCTTACCTTCCGATAGGAACCAGAGTAAAGCTAAGGCTTACAGCGTCCGGGGAGAATGAAGAAACGTTGAAAAAGCAGGTTGAGGATGAAATTCAGAAAGTACTTCCTTTATTGGGTGACCATGTGATTGCTGTATCAGAGGACAAAATAGAAAATATTCTTGCTGAAATTCTTACAGAAAGAAAACTGACGGTTTCTACGGCAGAAAGCTGTACGGGTGGAGAGTTGGCTAAAATGCTGACATCGGTTTCAGGAAGTTCAAAATATTTCCTTGGCGGAATAGTGCCTTATGCCACAGAAAAAAAGATCAAAATCTTGAATGTTTCAAAAGAAACGGTAGACCAGTTTACCGTTGTCAGTGAGCAGGTGGCCCGGGAAATGGCAAAAGGCTGTCAGGAACTGTTTGATACGGATATTTCTCTTTCTACAACAGGCGTTGCAGGGCCCGGGAGAGGAGAAGATGGTAAAGAAGTGGGAACGGTTTTTTATACTATAAGAATCAAAGATAAAGAAGTAACATCTACATTGTATATGCCGCATCTTGAAAGACTGGATTTTATGAGTTTTGTTTCTCAGAAGGTTATTCAGGATCTTGTATCATTGCTGGTAGCAGTATAGATTTTTATAGCATAAAAGAGACAGTTTTTAACGCAAAGAGAAGATTTATGTCGTCCTATTTAAGGAAAGCAAAGAAAGAATCAACAAGTTGATTTGATGAAGCGTGTAGCTTTGCGTAGCAGATGTATCTGCCTTTGCTCTCTAAAATATCCAATATTATATTTTTTAAAACTTTGCGCTTAAAAATAAGCTATACCTTATTATTTACAAATTCGGAAAAAGTCACAGGAGTTTTTACACTTTTGTGACTTTTTTACTTATATTAAAAAATTGTAGATAAGTTATTTACCTTAATATTTTGTTTTTTTAATTTTTTTTTAATTAATTTTAGAGTGCTTTTTCACACTTTTTGAAAACCATTCATTAAAATTTTAAAATCGTGGAAAATTCCAAACAGATTTTTCAGACCAACAGTAAAAAACGCTGGAAAAGTGTCAAGTGGGGCAGCCGTTTCTTTATCTTTATGGGAGCCTTGCTTTTTCTTGCTTTAGGTTTGATGATGACCCTGGACAGAAGTCCAAAAATTCCTTTTAAGGAAGACTATAAAGCAGTAATTACCGCCAACAAACCTTATCTTCAGGAAAATAGAATTTCTAAAGAATATAAAGGATTCAGAAGTTTTATTTCTGAAAAAAATATCCATACCAACCTTGCCAAGATAGAAAAGGCAAGAGAAGAAAGATATAAAAATCAAAACAGAAATTGGGCACAGTTTCCGGGAGGAATTCGCTCCGCATTTTATGTAGCCTGGGATGCTCAATCTTTAATGTCTTTAAAGAGAAATATCAGACATGTCAATCTGGTTTTCCCGGAATGGTTTTTTATTGATCCTAAAACAGGAGATTTGAAAACCAACGTAGACCCGGAAGGCTATAAAATAATCAAAAGAACAGGGGTTGCCGCAATGCCGATGTTGAGTAATAACTCAGACAGAGAGTTCCGGTCTGAAGGATTGGTAAAAGTGCTTAATGATCCTAAAAGAAGAACTGCTCTTATTCAAAAAATAACCCAACAGTGTAAAAGATACCACTTCAAAGGAATTAATATTGACTTTGAGGACATGAACCTGAATTCTGATGATAATCTGATTGCTTTTATGAAAGAGCTTTCAGAGACTTTTAAACAAAATCAGCTTCTGGTTACTATGGATATTATGACGGATAATGATGATTATAACATCCCAAGATTAGATCCATATGTAGACTATTTTGTACTAATGGCTTACGACGAGTATTCCGCTGGAAGTGATGCTGGTCCTGTTTCTTCACAGAAATGGATAGAAGCACAGGCCGGTAAAATGGTTAAGCAAACTTCCCCTCACAAGATTATTCTTGGGTTGGGAGCATATGGCTATGACTGGAGCTCCAATAAAGAGGACAATACCTCTGTAACGTATATGCAGGCCATTACAAAAGCTAATGCCAGTAAAGCAGTAATTGATTTTAATGACAATACTTTTAATCTGAACTATTCTTACACAGATTCCAAAAACCTTACTCATACAGTGTTTTTCAATGATGCAGCATCTATCTTCAACACAATGCGATTCTCTTCAGAGTATCCGTTGGCAGGAACTGCACTTTGGAGACTGGGAAGTGAGGACAGCAGAGTCTGGAATTTCTATGACAAAGATCTTACCTCTGCAGGGGTTTCTAAACTTAATTTGAAAAATCTGCAAAATGTAAAAGGGCAGACCATGGTAGATTATATCGGTGACGGTGAAGTGCTGGACGTACTGAATACTCCTCATGATGGAAAAATTGCCATAGAAATTGATCCGAAAGAGAAAATCATTACAGACGAAAACTATATTACGTATCCAAGTTCATATGAAGTAAAAAAATACGGAAGTGCTCCACAAAAAGAACTTGTCCTGACTTTTGATGATGGCCCGGATGAAACCTATACCCCTCAGGTATTGGATATCTTATCAAAATATCATGTTCCGGCAGCTTTCTTTTTAATAGGGTTAAATGCAGAAAAAAATCTTCCGCTTGTTAAAAGAATCTATCGCGAAGGACATGAAATAGGAAATCATACCTTTACTCATGAAAATGTTGCAAAAGTAAGCCCACAAAGAGCTTTGCTTGAAATGAAACTGACAAGACTTTTGATTGAATGTATCACAGGGCACAGTACCATTTTGTTCCGTGCTCCTTATAATGCCGATTCTGAGCCTACAACTTCCGAAGAGATTATTCCGGTAGCTTTGGCCAGACAGCAAAACTATCTGGATATTGGTGAAAGTATTGACCCTGAAGACTGGCAGCCAGGAGTGAAAGCAGATGAAATTGTAAAGCGGGTTATGGCAGGGATCAAGATGCAGAGAGGAAACATCATTCTTCTTCATGATGCTGGTGGAGATACAAGAGAAGAAACTATAAAAGCATTAAAAATTTTAATTCCGACATTACAGAAACAGGGATATCATTTTACCAACCTCAGAACCCTTCTTCATAAAAGTAAAAGTGAGCTGATGCCTGAAGTTCCCAAAACGAGATCTTATTATGTGATGCAGTTGAATTTGGTATTAGCCACCGTGATTTATGGAATAAGCCACTTTCTAGTAGCTCTATTTACAATTTTTATTGGTTTAGGATTAATCAGACTATTACTGATGGCATACTGGGCATTTAAAGAAAAAAGAAAAGAAAATAAACTGAGTGAGTTTCCTGTTTTGGAATCGTATCCTAAAGTTTCCATCATTGTTCCCGCTTACAATGAAGAAGTGAATATTGTATCTTCTTTACAAAATCTCCTGAAGCAGACTTACCCTAATTTCAACATCATTATGGTAGACGACGGAAGCAAAGATTCTACCTATGAAAAAGCACAAGAAGCGTTCCCGAATCACCCGGACCTTAAAATATTCACCAAGGCAAACGGAGGGAAAGCCACAGCCTTGAATTTCGGTATTTCACAAACGGATGCAGAATATGTAGTGTGTATAGATGCTGATACCAAACTACAGCAGGATGCTGTAAAATATCTGATTGCGAGATTTTTAAATGCTTCTCCAGAAGAAAAAATTGCAGCAGTGGCAGGAAATGTGAAAGTTGGAAACAAAGTAAACTGGCTTACAAAATGGCAGGCTATAGAATATACTACTAGTCAGAATTTTGACAGACTGGCTTATGCAAACATTAATGCAATCACTGTAATTCCGGGTGCTATCGGAGCATTTAAAAAAAGTGTAATTAATGAAGTAGGAGGATATTCCTCAGATACGTTAGCTGAAGATTGTGATATTACCGTAAAAATCCTGAAAGAAGGATATACCGTAGCCAACGAAAATAAAGCGGTTGCTGTGACGGAAGCTCCCGAATCAGTAAAACAGTTTTTAAAACAACGTTTCCGATGGACATACGGAATTATGCAGATGTTCTGGAAACAGAGACAGACGTTCCTTAACCCCAGATATAAAGGACTGGGAATTTGGGCAATGCCGAATATTTTATTATTCCAATACATTATTCCATTTTTCTCGCCATTGGCAGATGTGATTATGCTTTTTGGAATTCTGTCCGGAAACGGCAGCAAAATATTCTCCTATTATCTGATCTTCTTATTGGTGGACGCTTCTTTAGCATTAATCGCATTTATTATGCAGCGTGAGAAACTCATCAATCTGCTGTATATCATTCCGCAGAGATTCGGGTACAGATGGCTGATGTATATTGTATTATTTAAAAGTTTAAGAAAAGCATTGAAAGGCGAAATGCAGTCCTGGGGCTTCCTGAAAAGAACAGGAAATGTAAAAGAGATAGCAACTTCTTAATATTTGTTTAAATTTGTTTTATCGAAAAGTAACAAATAGTTAATTCATCATACATATTATATAAATTGTTATCATAATGAAAAAAATAACGCTTTCTTTGTTTTTAATAGCAGGGATCTGCACTCAGAATACTATGAGCGCACAAGCAAAATCGGTGAAAACCGCAGTTAACAACACAGACAAAGGCTTAGACCTTAGCTTGATGGACACTTCAGTGCGTCCACAGGATGATTTTTATAACTATGTGAGCGGAACTTGGATGAAAACCGCTAAAATCCCATCCGACAAGCCAACTTGGGGAAGTTTTAACAAGTTAGGAGAAGATACGGATAACAATTCCATGACGATCCTGAACTCTCTTTTAAAGGATAAATTTGCTGACGGAAGCGAAGGTAAAAAAATCCAGGATCTATATGCAACGTATATGGATATGAATAAGAGAAATGCTGATGGTATCAAACCTATCCAGGATCACCTGAATAAAATTGACGCCATCAAAAACATGACGGATCTTCAGAACTATCTTACTTCAGTAACAAAAGAAGGTGAAAATATCTTCTACGGTTGGGGAGTATACGCAGATTTAAAGGATTCAAACATGAATGCTGTTTACTTAGGTGAAGCATCTCTAGGTTTAGGAAGAGATTATTATCAGAAAGTAAACGATAAAAATACAGAAGCTATTGCTGAATATCAGAAATATGTAGCTTCAATGTTAAAAGAATTAGGATACAAAAATGCTGACGAAGCAGCAAAAGGTATCGTTAATTATGAAAAGAGCATTGCTCAGACTTTATTGACCAACGAACAAAGTAGAGATAATACCCTTCAGTATAACCCTCAGACTATGGCTGAGCTTTCTACTCTGGTAAAAGGAGTGGATCTTCCTTCATATCTTAAAAAAGTAGGAGTAAATACAGACAGAGTAATTATTGGAGAACTAGGTTTCTACAAAAACTTTGATAAATTAGTAAACACTCAGAATCTTCCGGTGATTAAGGATTACCTTAAATTCCACATGATCAACGGAAGTGCTTCTTACTTAAGCGAAAAGTTAGGAGACATGAAATTTGCTTTCTTCGGAAAATACCTGAGAGGTCAGCAGGAACAAAGAGCTCTTAACAAAAGAGGATATGAGTTGATCAACAGAAACTTAGGAGAAGCTTTCGGAAAACTGTATGTTGAGAAATATTTCCCAGCAGAAGCTAAAGCTCAGATGGTGGAATTGATCGATTACTTAAAGAAAAGCTTTGCAGTTCACATCAACAACCTGGCTTGGATGTCTGCTACCACTAAGGAAAAAGCAATGCAGAAGCTGAACAAGTTTACAGTAAAAGTTGCATATCCTGATAAATGGAAAGATTATTCTAAATTGGTCATTCTTCCTGAAGATAAAGGAGGTTCATTATACAAAAACCTTCAGAATATTGGTGAATGGCAGTATAACAAAGATTTGGCAAAAATCGGGAAACCGGTTGATAAAACAGAATGGGGAATGACTCCACAAACGGTAAATGCTTACTACAATCCGGTATTTAACGAAATCGTATTCCCTGCAGCAATCCTTCAGCCGCCATTCTTCAACCCTAAAGCTGATGCCGCAGTAAACTTTGGAGGAATTGGTGCTGTTATCGGTCACGAAATGAGCCACGGATTTGATGATTCAGGGGCGCAGTTTGATGCAGATGGTAACCTTGTAGACTGGTGGACTCCGGAAGATAAAGCTAACTTCGAAAAAGCAACAAAAGCTCTTGCTTCACAATATGACAAATATGAGCCTGTAAAAGGAACATTCGTAAACGGAACTTTCACAAACGGTGAGAACATTGCCGATTTAGGGGGAGTAAACATCGCATACGATGCTCTTCAAATGTATTTAAAAGATAAAGGAAATCCTGGAAAAATCAGCGGATTCTCCCAAGATCAGAGATTCTTCCTAAGCTGGGCAACCGTTTGGAGAACTTTATCAAGCGAAAAATATATGATCAATCAGGTTAAGACAGACCCGCACTCCCCTGGATATTTCAGAAGTTTCGGTCCGTTAATCAACGTTGATGCTTTCTACAAAGCATTTGATGTGAAAAAAGGAGACAAATTATACAAAGCTCCGGAAGACAGAATCAAAATCTGGTAACAATAACAACCGCTCAGCAATGAGCGGTTTTGTTTTTTAAGGGGTAGGTGACAGGTAGTAGGTTTTAGGGATTGTGAGACTGAGCCGAAGGGATAATATTTATAACAACGGTCTCCATCATTCCCCTTCCTCGGAGGGGTGGTAAAAATTCAAAGAATTTTTGACGGGGTGGTTCCATGCATAATAACGTCGAACATTAAACATTAAACACTCATATATCAATTATCATTCATTACATATCATTAAAGTTTGTATATTTGGTAAGTTTGTGTAAAATCAAAAATTATCTTTAATGAAAAAGCTAAATATTGGAATACTGGCCTTATCAGGTATAGTATTTCTCAATTCGTGTGGAGCAGCAAAGACTGCAGGGACAGATACTAAGACTGAGGCTGCAAAGGTAGCCGTTGAAAAACCGGTGAAAGAAGAAGTAAAAGAGGAGGGGATCAATTTATCTTATATGGATACCAATGTCCGTCCGCAGGATGACTTTTTTAGCTACGTGAACGGAAATTGGGTGAAAAACACTCAGATTCCTTCGGATAAAGCCAATTGGGGATCTTTCAATGCCTTGAGAGAAAATGTAGATGATGCTTCATTAGATATCCTGAACAAAATTCTTACAGAATCATATCCTGCAGGTTCAGAAGGACAGAAAATCCAAAACCTGTATGCTTCATTTATGGACACTGCAAAGAGAAATGCAGAAGGACTGGCTCCAATTAAAGGAGATCTTGCAAAAGTAGATGCTATAAAAAACGTTAACGATCTTCAGAAATATCTTTTAGATGCTACCAAATTAGGAGATAATTCTTTCTATGGCTGGAGAGTGGGAGCAGATATGAAAAACTCTCAGATGAATGCTGTTTACCTTGGAGGTCCGGATCTTGGTTTAGGAAGAGACTATTATCAGAAGGTAAACGAAGCCAATACTAAAACATTGGCGGAATATCAGACTTATGTCGGTAAACTGTTTGGTGTTTTAGGATACAAAAATTCAGCACAGGCAGCACAGAATGTTGTTACTTTTGAAAAGCAACTGGCAAATTATTTATTAACTCTTGAGCAGAATAGAGATGCCAATTTAAGATACAATCCTAAAAATGTATCCGAACTTTCAGGGCTTGTTAAAAACATTGATCTTGCAAAATATCTGAAAGACGCTGGTGTCAATACAGACAGAGTTATTATCGGAGAACTGAAATATTACCAGAATATGGATCAGTTCATCACTCAGAAAAACCTTCCGTTATTAAAAGATTATCTGAAATATCATATTATCAACGGAAATGCAAGCAATCTGGATGACAGCTTAGAGCAAATCAGATTCGATTTCTATGCTAAATATTTACAGGGTCAGAAAGAACAGCGTCCAATGAACAAAAGAGGACTTACTCTTGTAAACGGTGTTCTTGGAGAAGCTTTTGGTAAATTATATGTAGACCAATATTTTACGCCTGAGGCTAAAAAGCAAATGGAAACTTATATAGATTACATTTTAAAATCATTTAAAAGCCACATTGCCAATATAGATTGGATGTCTCCTGAAACAAAAGTAAAAGCTCAGGAAAAATTATCCAAATTTACCGTGAAAATTGCTTACCCGGATAAATGGAAAGATTACAGCCAACTGAAAGTAGAATCTCCAAAACAAGGAGCAACACTATACTCTAACCTTCAGAATGTTGCGGCGTGGCAATATCAGAGAAGTTTAGATAAAGTAGGAAAGCCTGTTGATAAAACAGAATGGGGAATGTCTCCACAAACGGTAAACGCCTACTACAGCGGATCAAACAACGAGATTGTATTCCCTGCGGCGATTCTTCAACCTCCTTTCTATAATCCTAAGGCTGATGCAGCTGTTAACTTCGGAGGTATTGGTGCCGTTATCGGACACGAAATCTCTCACGGATTTGATGACAGTGGTTCCCGTTTCGATGGAGATGGTAACCTGAACAACTGGTGGACAGATGGAGACCGTAAGAACTTTGATGCTAAAGTAGCTCAGCTGGCTGCTCAATACAGTGCTTACGAGCCTGTAAAAGGAAGTTTTGTAAACGGAAAATTCACAAGTGGTGAAAATATTGGTGACTTAGGGGGAGTAGCTGTTGCGTATGACGCGCTTCAAATGTATTTAAAAGACAAAGGAAACCCTGGAAAAATCAGCGGATTCACTCAGGATCAAAGATTCTTTATGAGCTGGGCAACTGTTTGGAGAACCAAGGCAACCGATCAGTATATGATCAATCAGGTGAAAACAGATCCACACTCTCCGGGAATGTTCAGAGCATTCGGTCCGTTGGTTAATCAGGATTCTTTCATCAAAGCATTCGATATCAAACAAGGTGATAAACTATACAAAGCACCTCAGGATAGAATAAAAATCTGGTAATTGTACCCGAAAATTGTTAGAAAAGAAAGAATCCGTCTCAATGCGAGGCGGATTCTCTTTTTAATATTCTTTTTTATAATTCTTAAGAACAAACTTGATCCCGGTTTCTATAATATCTCCCATCGTTTTACAATATTTGAAATTGACATCATAAGTGAGTTTTTGTAAAGCTGTTCTTAATTCTATGACGTTGGTCTCTGGCGCAATATTGTCTTTTTTCATAATAGAAATGAGTTCTTCGAATCTGTTTTGGCTGCTGGTCACTCTTTTGACGATCTGTGAACGTACTTCCTTACGGTACTGCTCTATGGAGCTCGGTTTTAGTTTTTCCAGGACCATATTCACCATTTGATTGTTTTCCTTAAAATACTGGGGAAGATAGACTTTCAAATTCCCCTCATAACTTTGCTGGTCAAAATCTATGGGGCGGATTCGGTAAATAACCTGGTCGAAATCATGGATGGGAATCACCACGTAATTATAAGAACGCATATCACCAAGGAGCCCTATGAGACAACGTTCATTGAATTTCACAAACTCCTTAGAAATCTGTGCCTTTTCCAATTCCGTACAGTTAAACATATGTTTCTGAATAAAAACATCTCCTGGAATTCCTAAAATATGTTCCTCAATCAACGTATTTTTGTAAACCAGAAAGTTAATTCGGTTGGGAGAAAGCAGATCTTCGAGTTCCAGTCCGAATATTCGGGAAGCATCCGCCTGTTTAATATAAAAATAGGTATAATTGTCATTAAGTATATTTCTCACCCGAACCCGAAAAGGTTTAGAATTTCCGAAAGTACAAAAGTCGATCGTATCCACTTTCAGATAAGGTAAGGTAGCGATATCCCCGTCAGAATGCAGAAGAGTATAGATTTTATTGAGATTGGCTTCTATTTCCTTAAACTCATGTTCAGAATATAATACCCCAAGCCACAAAGTATCTTTTCCGTCTTTATCCAGAATACTTACACTGTCACTGAATCTTAGAAGATCTTCATACAGAAACTTTATCTGCGTCGTTCTGTTATATTTTTCCAAGTATTGCTGTAGTGCCTCTGAAACTGGAAATATGGGCTTTCTAAATGCTATTTTTACATCTTTCATGACGCTTTTTACTTTGTTTAAATATAAAAAATATTTTTTGTAAGGCCTGAAGAACTCCTATTTTAGTAGTCATGGGAAAAGTGTACGACGCACAAAAATTTATTTATTTTTTTCTTGAATTACTTTATTTATTTTTTCATAGCTTAGTGATATCATAAGATTTTGATTTTATGTTAAATAAGGAGAGGAAAATTTAAATAATTCAAGAAAAATCTTGACAAAATTTTGTATGTTACAGTTTTTTTTTAAATTTAAACATTGGATTGGTAATTTATTCGATTCGTCTGTAAATTACTCAAAGACAGATCCAAACCAAAATAGTAAATCTCAAAATAATAATAATATGGCAATGTTTAATTATGGTGTTGGCGGCAACGAGGTAAAAGTAGACGCTAATGAAGCTATTCAGGAAATACAGGAAAATAAATCACTGATAGTAAGCCAGCTTACAACAGATGAATCTTATACCCCTGAAATTGTAACAGGATTGAAAACCGTGGAAGATGTTTTCAAACATTTCCAACCTTCTGTATCTGTACAGCACGAATCAGAAGACGGAGCAATGGTGGAAGAAGAATTCCGTTTTCAGAACCTTGGTGATTTTACCCCGAAAAGCCTTACTCAGAAGTCAGATTATCTGCAGCAATTGAGCATGGAACAGGAACAGTACAATAAAATAGTACGTCAGCTGAAAACAAATAAAATTCTACGCAATATGTTGGAGAACGAGCAAACAAGAGCAGCGTTCATCGAAGTATTGAAAGATGTAGCACAAGAACTTGAAAAATAATTAAAGACACTTACACTTAAATCATGGATAGCAAATTACAGGCACAAGAAAGTCAGCAGCAGGGGCAGCAGCAACATTCCGGCCAGCCGAAAGGCAACCCGCTTGCAGAGCTCAATAAAATGGGAGGTTTTGGCTTTGTTGAATCCGTTGTAGACGGTATCGCCAATATGAACCCGACAAGAAAAGCAAGAAAGGAAATCTTCCTGAATGATAGCAATAAGTCAGATGAAAGAAAAGAACTTCTTCAGAAGATCAACCTTTGGGTAAGCCTTCTGGAAGGAAATGAATCTGCAGATAAAATGGCCGATACGTGCAAAGCAAAAGCACAACAGGCTGATCAGAATCTAAAAACAAACCTGAAAAATACACTGGATGCCGTTCGTATGTTGGAAACCAACTATAGAACAGTAGCTCAATTCTACAAAAATACAGAATTGGATAAAGTGGATAACGTAAGCATTGTGAATGCAAGTATTGATCAGGTTTCAGACCTTGATAATCCTTTATTCATCGATGCAATCTCAGAAGAATTCAAAAATTACTACGACCGTCTTGACCTTAGAGATAACTACTCAATCCTTGCGATTCCTGGATACTTAGGATCTAATAAAGTGATCGAGAAATGGGCTAAAATCTGTAACGAAAACAAAGTAATGATGGTTACAGACTTCGCCAACCTTGATAAGCCGGATGATGTGGTAGATTTATTCCACTCTGCCAACCTTACCGGAGGCGAACTTCACAGAAGTAACGTTATTATGACGTGTAACTGGCTGGTAGGTCGTGGAAAAGCTGAAGAAGTTGGAGAAGAAGAGAATGTAGAACTTCCACCTTCCACTTCATTAGCAGGTAAAATTCACAAAACCCTGATGTCTCAGGTAGCAGCAGGTAAAAAGCATGGTAACATCAACGAAGTTGACGCTGTAAAATTCGAATTGAAGAAAAGCGAAATTTCTCAATTGGAAAAAATGGGTCTTGTACCTATGGTAAATGAGTACGGGAAAATAATGGCTTTCTCTGCAAAGACATTATTTACAGGAGACAATATCGGTCTTCAGACGTATTCCGTAGTTCGTGTATTCGACTATGTAACCAAAGTATTGCTTGACTTCCTGAACAGAAGAGCCTTCGAAAACTGGAATGCCAAAAACGAAGACGATTTGAGAAGACAGATCGTTACCTTCCTTGATAATATCAAAGGACCGGACAAATTAATTGAAAAATTCAAAATTGTTCGTTTCGAACAGGATAGAGTGAACAAAGACAGAGTATGGCTGGATATCCGTATGACGCCTTATTTCCCAACAAAAAGTTTCGTTATTAAACTAGACGGACACAAAGGAGATGATGGTAACGAATGGGATGCAGAATATGCTCAGGAGTAAAATAAACCTACTTTAAATAATAAAAACCGATGCATTATACATCGGTTTTTTTTCAACCAACACCTATGAAATTGAATATGAATAAAAAACTTATCATAAGCTTACCTGCTTTATTGATGGTACTTCTGGTAAGTTGTGAAAAAAAATACCAAAGCCCTGGCCACTATGAAAACGATCTGTTTTCCGATGAACGACAGGAAGGGAAGGCTTATATTATGAATAAAGAGGAATGCTTTGATGGGAGTGAACTTGTTGTCGCAAGCTCAACGGTAAAATTGGCAGATAGCTCTAAAGATCGTGGAAAATCATTTTTCCTGTATAAAGTAAGCTCAGGAAAAGTCTTAAAAACGGTCAGAGATTCCACAGTAGAAATACCTATGATGTTTTTGTCTCAGTACAAGTTAAAGATTCAAAATAACGACTCCATGTATGTTTATCTGAAAAAGCTGGAAGGGTACCGATTTATTGCAAAAGACAGAAATCTTAAATATCAGTGGCTAAAAGCAGCTCCTGTATATTCTGTGAAAGCTGATAAATAAATTTTATCTTTGCAGGCAGAATATGTTTCAAAGCCGTGTCAAATGAATTTGAAGCATATCATTAAAAAGATAAACAAAAATTTTTGGAGAAGGACATCAGGAGTTCAGATTTTTTGCACATAGGCAATAATATTCTGGATTGGTATAAAAACAATGCAAGAGATCTGCCTTTCAGACAGACAAAAGATCCGTACAAGATCTGGATCTGTGAAATTGTATTTCAACAGACAAGGATCAACCAGGGTCTTAATCATTACAATAATTTTATTGAGCGTTTTCCGGATGTGAAAACATTGGCAGAAGCTGAAGAGAATGAAGTTTTACTGTATTGGAAAGGATTGGGCTACTATTCAAGAGCCATTAATATCCATAAAGCTGCCCAGCAAATCATGAATGATTATAAAGGTGCCTTTCCTGATCAGTATGAAGAAATTTTACAACTGAAAGGAGTAGGGAAGTATACTGCAGCAGCTATTTCAAGTATTTGTTTCGATGGAAAAATACCTGCAGTTGACGGAAATTTCTACCGCGTTCTGAGCCGTATTTTTGCCGATGATTTTGATATTTCGAATTCTAAAGCATTTACCTATTTTTCTGAATTGGCAAAACTGGTAATGCCGGAGAATGTGGGAGATTTTAATCAGGCGATGATGGATATTGGTTCAGAAATCTGCAAACCCAAAAATCCGCTTTGTGGAGAATGTCCCGTAAATAAAGATTGCCTTGCTTTCTCGATGCAGAATATCTCCAATTATCCTGTGAAAACAAAAAAAGTGAAGGCAGAAGACCTTGCTTTGACCTATTATTTTGTGCACAGAAACGGAAAATTTTTGATCCGCCAACGAAAAGAAGACTTTATCTGGAAGAAATTATTTGAATTTCCCAACGCCATTTCTAAGGATATGGAAACATGCATTACAGGTTCTAAAACCATTAATCATAAACTGACCCACAAAAACCTAAGCATTGAAATCTTTAATGTTAATGTAGATTCTGAAGTGGTTTGGAATGATTTTGTTGCTGAAAATCAATACCTGATCACAGATGTGGAAGGTTCTCATGAAAAATCCTTTCCCAAGCCATTGGAAAATTACATCCAAAACTCTCTGAAAGACTGAAATTTGTCTTCCGAAATCTGAAATCTAATTTGTACTTTTGCAAAATGATAAAAAAAGTCATTTTTATTTTTGTATCACTGCTTTTAATTTCATGTGGAAAAGATCCTGTTCCAAAACCTTATGGAGAACTGCGTCTTGAGTACCCCGCACCGAAATACCAGAAGTTTGTAAACGATTGTGCCTATACCTTTGAATATTCGGACTTTGCCAATATTACCCCGGCAAAGAAGCCTTGTTGGTTCTATCTGAATTATCCTAAAATGAAGGCGAAGATTTTCGTTACCTATTACCCGATACAGAATGACTTTGCACAACACATTAAGGAGGCCGAAAAAATGGTATATGAACATACCATAAAAGCCAGTTCTATAGATACAAAATCCTTCGAATACCCTGAAAAAAAGGTATACGGAAACTTCTATGAGCTGAAAGGGCAGAGTGCTTCCAATCTTCAGTTTTACATTACAGACAGTACGAAACATTTCGTAACTGCTTATCTATACTTTAATTCGAGACCGAAACCGGACTCTCTGGCTCCTGCAGTGAATTATATCAAAAATGATATGAAACATCTGTTGGATTCCTTTGAATGGAAAAAATAATTACTTTTAATATACATTGAAAAATATATGAAACTTTTAGTTGTAGGAAGTGTTGCATTTGATGCAATTGAAACACCATTTGGTAAAACGGACAAAATTTTGGGAGGTGCAGCCACTTATATTGGGATCACTTCATCTATTTTAGGCGTTAAATCCGGTATCGTTTCTGTAGTAGGAGGAGACTTTCCACAGGAGCACCTTGATATGTTTACAAACAGAGAGGTAAATATTGAAGGAATTGAAATCGTGAAAGAAGGAAAAACATTCTTCTGGTCAGGAAAATACCACAATGATCTGAATACAAGAGATACGTTAGCTACTGAGGTGAACGTATTGGAAAATTTTGATCCGAAAATTCCGGACTCAATGCAGGATGCCGAAATTTTATTACTTGGAAACCTACACCCGGGTGTTCAGTTATCTGTATTGGAAAAAATGAACAACCGCCCTAAACTTGTTATCCTTGATACCATGAACTTCTGGATGGATTCTGCTTGGGATATTTTGATGGACATGATTGCTAAAACAGACGTTATTACCATCAACGATGAGGAAGCAAGACAACTTTCAGGAGAATATTCTTTAGTAAAAGCTGCTAAAAAAATCCATACAATGGGACCTGAGTACGTGATCATCAAAAAAGGAGAACACGGAGCTTTACTTTTCCATGACAATAAAGTATTTGCGATCCCGGCTCTTCCATTGGAAGATGTTTTTGACCCAACAGGTGCTGGAGATACTTTCGCAGGAGGTTTTGCGGCTTATCTTGCCAAAAAAGGTAAAATTGATTTCGAAACCATGAAATCTGCACTTATCGTTGGTTCTGCAATGGCTTCATTTACTGTTGAGAAATTTGGAACTGAAAGAATTGAAGAAGTAAATGAATCTGATATGTTCAACAGATTGAGACAATTTAAAGAATTAACAACATTTGATGTTGAACTGCAGTAAATAAGTCTTTTTAAGAAATATTTATAATAAAAAATTGAGTAAAATTCGTTAAGAATTCTAAATTTGCAACTTGTTAAAATAGTAAAATGACAAATAAACTAAAAATCACTTTTCTCCTTGGGATTTTCATCATGATGTTTTCTTCCAATATGATGAATGCCCAGCTAAAACCAGGAGATTTAGTGGATGGTATTGCTGCTGTTATAGGTAATGAGATCGTTTTGGAATCTGATGTAACCGAGCAGATGAATTATGGGAAACAGCAGGGAGCAAATAATACAGACAAATGTGAGTTCCTTGAAAACCTGATCAACAATAAGCTTCTTGTATACGAAGCAAAAAAAGATACATTAATTGAAAACCGTTCTGCTGCCATTAAAGAACAGGCTAATGCAAAATACCGTCAGTTGCTTTCTCAATTTCCGGATGAAAAAACATTGCTTGCTGCTTATAAGTTCAGAAACTCTTATGAGATGAAGAACGCTATCGAAAAAATTGATACCGATCAGTACTACGGACAGGCAAAATATCAGAGAATTACAGATAAGGCAGATGTAACGCCAAATGAGGTGACAGACTTTTACAACATGTACAAGATGCAGTTACCGCAGGTAAAGGATGAAGTTACTTTAGCCCAGATCATGATTTACCCTTCTTTAACGGAAGCTCATAAGCAGGATCTTATCAAGAGACTGAAAAAGATCAAACAGGATATTCTTGGCGGGGAAACGTTTGAAAGCCAGGCAAGAATCTATTCTGAAGATGAAGGATCTGCTTCCAACGGAGGTTTGTATAAAAATATCAACAAAGGACAAATGGTAAAACCATTCGAAGCTGCTGCGTTAAACCTTCAGGAAAATGAAATTTCAGAACCTATTGAATCTGAATTCGGATACCATATCATTCAGTTACTGAAGAGATCAGGTAAAGTATATGATGCGAGACACATTTTGTTAAAGGCTACTCCTACAGATGAGGAACTTAAGACTGCAAAAATAAAGCTCGACAGTATCAGAGGATTAATCCTTGATGGTAAAATGACATTTAAAGATGCGGCTTTCAAGTTTTCAGATGACAAAAGAACCAAGTTCAATGCAGGAATTGTTCCTGGAGCAGACGGTTCTGATAAAATTGAAAGAGAAAGTATCCCTGGGACAATCAGCTACGAATTGGCTGGTTTGAATAAAGGAGACATCACTACCGCTTTTGAAGATGATGATAACAGAAGAAAAGTTGTTAAGATTCTTAAAATGGAAGATGTGATTCCTGCTCACCAGATTACTTTGGAAACAGATTTCAGCCGAATCAAGCAGATGGCGCTGAATAAAAAGAAAAATGAAATGATTGAAAAGTTTGTCAACTCTAAATTACCAACCACTTTCATTTCCATAGATGGGCGTTACAGTACCTGTGATTTCAAAGCTAATTGGAAAAAAGACTCTATCAAAAAATAATATCAAAAACCTTCAGAATTTCTGAAGGTTTTTTGTTTGATGAAAGTATACTGAAATTTTAGTAATGCTCATATACTGTATTGTATATCTTTACAAAAATTTTGAAAATGGATTTTACTTATTATCTTAATGAATTTCGTTTGTCGGCTTCAGAGATATCAGGAGAAGAGTTGGATAAGGATCATCTTAAGATCACCATTGATGTTGTACTGGGATCCGTTGCTCTTAAAATTCATAAGCCTCACTGGTATGGCAATTCAAAAACAACAGAAGGGGAAACAGGGCGGATTTTCTTTTCAATATGGCTTAATGATAAGACGATAGAAGAAGGACGGATTTACTATAATATTCATGCATTAAAACTGCGTGAGCTAAAACAATATAAAATTGCCAGCCGGGATTTTGCAGAGAATTTTAGAACCCTATTTTCAAAATATCAAAAATATTGGCCGAATGTGAGCGTTAACTATGGTCCGCTTACTTTAATGCAGGGATGGATAGAGCTGAAAAATGAAACCCTGCAGAAAGATATGGGTACACTGATTCAACAGTTTGTGAACCTCAGTTCTATCATTGATCAGGTTCTGGAAAAATATAAAAAACATTGATTTTTAATCTGCCTGTATATTTTTTAATCAGTACAAGAGCCTGATAATACTTGTTTTTAGTATTTTTACATATGAGTAATTTTATAGATTTCAATGCTGCAAAAAAACTTCATGATATGCAGACTAGCCAAAATAGAATTTCAGAACTTTTTAATATTAAATACCCCATTATACAGGCCGGAATGATCTGGCATTCAGGATGGAGATTGGCTTCTGCTGTTTCCAACTGTGGTGGATTAGGGTTAATTGGTGCAGGAAGCATGTATCCGGATATTTTAAGAGAAAATATCCAAAAGTGTAAGCAGGCAACAGACAAACCTTTCGGGGTAAATGTTCCTATGTTATATCCTAATTTGGAGGAAATTATTCAGATTATCCTTGAAGAAGGAGTGAAGATTGTTTTTACTTCAGCAGGTAATCCTAAAACCTATACCGAAACTCTTCAAAAAGAAGGAATAAAAGTTGCCCACGTCGTTTCTTCTACCAAATTTGCTGTGAAATGTGAAGATGCAGGAGTTGATGCTATTGTTGCTGAAGGCTTTGAAGCTGGCGGGCACAACGGAAGAGACGAAACAACAACTTTCTGCCTTATTCCTAACGTAAAAAGACATATATCCAAACCGTTAATTGCTGCAGGAGGAATCGCTTTAGGGTCACAGATGAAAGCAGCTATGATCTTAGGGGCAGACGGAGTACAGATCGGGTCGCGTTTTGCCGCCACTACAGAAGCCAGCGCCCATGAAAACTGGAAAAATAAGATCGTAGAATTGCAGGAAGGAGATACACATCTTACTTTAAAAGAATTGGCTCCTGTAAGAATGGTGAAAAATAAATTCTTCAATGAACTGGAAGAAATTTATCAGACAGGACGCAATAAAGAAGCCTTAATTTCATCATTGGGAAGGGCTAGAGCAAAAAAAGGAATGTTTGAAGGAGATATGGAAGATGGTGAATTAGAAATAGGACAGGTTTCTGCCCTGATTAATGATATCCTTCCGGTTGAAGCTGTTTTCAATCAGTTATTGAAAGAATTTGAAGAAGTGAAAATGCCCCAATTTTAATATAATTTTATTCGATGGAAGGGAGAATAATTGATGTAAAGAACAAGAAATTATATATAGAATACAACAATTCATTAGAAGATAGGCCTACCCTGGTTTTTTTGCATGATTCATTAGGCTCAGTACAGCTTTGGAGAGAACTGCCCGCAAAACTGGCTGAAATCACACAATGCAATACCCTTGTTTATGATCGGTTGGGATATGGAAAGTCATATCCGATGCCTACTCACGAGAGACCGGTAAATTATATGGAACTGGAAGCCGATATATTGAATGATCTTTTAACGGAGTTAAATATCAACAAAGCTATTCTCTTCGGGCACAGTGACGGTGGAACAATAGCCCTTATTATGGCAGCCAAATATCCTGAGAGAGTGAATGCCGTAATTTGCGAAGCCGGGCATATTTTTGTGGAAGAGGTAACATTGAAAGGAGTTTATGACGCCTGGGAAGCTTATAAAACAACGAATCTTCCGGAACGTCTGCAAAAATATCACGGTGATAAAGTGGAAACGCTCTTCAGAGCCTGGACCGAAACCTGGACCCGTGATGATTACAGAAGCTGGAATATAGAATATCTCCTTAAGAATATTACTTCACCATTACTATTTATTCAGGGGGAAGCTGATGAGTATGGTACTCTGGATCAGGTTGAAAAAACCGTTACGCAGGTGAGTGGAAATACAGAAAAATATATCATTCCAAAAGTAGGACATACTCCTCATAAGGAAGTTCCAGAGCTCGTACTGGAAAAAACCAAAGAATTTATAGGTATATATTTTTAATATAAGATATGATGAAAGACACTTTTGAAAGGTGTCTTTTTTTGATATAAAAACTATTACAATAATCGAAGTTCGGCGGCAATATTTTTCTTTGCCTGTTCTTCATATTGATCTTTAAAATATTCAGTTTTAAAAATATTTTCAAGCTCCAGGAAATGTTTGAGGACTTTTTTTCTTCCAGGTTTATAAAGCAGATCCGGATAAATGGAGTATTCTTTTCTTATATTTTGAATGTAATGTGAATAAATAGTCCAATCTTTCCCCAAAATAGAAAGATCAGCATCCAATAGATAATTAATATCGTTAGTGTCCGATTTATGATGGTATTTTGTAGCAAGAATTTCTTCTGAAATCAAAGTGATCTCATTGGTAGCCAATCCAAGTTCTTTAAGTCTTTTTTCAGCCGTTAAAGCACTCCTCTCCTCATTAGATTTAGACGTTGCATCATAAATAATATCGTGATAGAATACAGCGAAAGAAATTGCCGGAAAATTAATAATCTGATCTTTCACTTCTTCCAACTCTGCAAACATACTGCTCAGATGGAGAAGATTATGATAGTGTCTGCCTTTTTCAGCATACTTTGTTTCAATTTCCTTCCATAAAGAGAAAATGAAAGCCTGGTTTTCAGTAAAGGGCGAACAAAGCTGTACAAAACGATCTTTTAAATTCATCATGAAAAAGTATAAAAAAAGGAACTTTTAAAAAGTTCCTCTGTTTGCTTCAAGTGTATCTTTCAGTTCAGCCCAGCCACCGCCGTTATAGCCGTCCTTTAATCCCTGAGAAGTAAGGTATTCTAAAGCTTTTCCACTTCTGTTTCCACTTCTGCAGAATAAGATTACCGGTTTCTCGATAGATAAAATCTCTTCCTGTCTGTCTTCTACTTCACCAAGAGGAATATTCTTAGCACCTTCTATATTTCCGTCCATTTCAAGCTCCATTGGCTCACGAACGTCAATCAATTCATAGTTTCCAGATTGTATTACTTCTATTAAAGACATAGTTGTTTATTTTAAACATTAAATTATGAACCAAATTACGTAATTTTTTTTTGAAAAAAATCTTAATGAAGGCATAAATTTTAAGAAAAGAAACAGCATAGAAGTTATGTATGAAAATAATTGTACCCTGAAAGATTCGTAAAATAATCTTAGTTTTGCAGTGTGAAATTATGAATGCAAATGCCGAAAAATATTCTCAACTTATAAAAGCCAAAGCAAAAAGTTTTGGTTTTCAGAACTGTGGTATTTCAAAGGCTGATTTTTTAGAGGAAGAAGCACCCCGCCTTGAACGATGGCTGAAGAACAACTTCAACGGACAAATGGGATATATGGAAAATCATTTCGACAAAAGACTTGATCCAAGACTTCTGGTTGAAGGTTCAAAATCTGTTATTTCACTTTCTTATAATTACTTTCCTGAAGAAAAAATATCCATACTGGAGAACTATAAAATATCCAAATACGCTTACGCAGAAGATTATCACGAGGTGATCAAAGAAATTCTCCGTGAGATGGTTGCCGAACTGCAGGAAGAAATTGGAGAGTTCGGTTTCAGAGTCTTTGTAGATTCAGCGCCCGTTCTAGAAAGAGCCTGGGCTCGAAAGTCAGGAATAGGATGGGTAGGGAAAAATGCCAACCTTATTACAAAGCAAAATGGCTCTTTTTATTTTCTGGCTGAAATTATCTGTGAGCTTGAACTCGTTCCCGATCATGAAACCACAGACCATTGCGGAACCTGTAGAAAATGTGTTGATGCATGTCCTACAGATGCTATCGTTTCAGAAAAGATTATTGATGGCAGCAAATGCATTTCCTATGCAACCATAGAGCTTAAGGACGAAATTCCGGCCCATTTTAAAGATAAGATGGAAGATTGGATGTTTGGATGTGATATCTGCCAGGACGTGTGCCCATGGAACCGTTTTTCAGCACCCAATAAACAAAGCCGTTTTAAGCCTAACGAAGCATTGAAAAACTTCAAAAAAGGAGAATGGAAAGAACTTACCCAAGAAATTTTCTCAGAGATCTTCAGAAAATCACCTGTGAAAAGAACCAAATTTGCAGGTCTGAAACGTAATATTGAATTTTTACAGAAATCTTCAGACTTACTTTAGGCTCAACTTTTGGTGACAATTCCTTCTTTGGAATTTTTCTCATTTCCAAACTAAAGCAGATAGACGACCATTCCTTCAACTTTTTGCTGTAAGGAGGTAAAGATTTTTTTCAATAAGTTACTTGAAAAGCCTTTCCTAAAAAGAAAAATTGATTTTCAGGAGATCAAATCTCACCGAAAATCAACGTTTTTTTTGTATTCTTTTTGGAGCAGTTTTTACTCTTACTTTAAATCTTTTCTGGGATTTGGTATTTTTACGCATATTTGTGAATATTTCGTAATTAAATTTAACGATTTTTTCGATTAAAACAAATACTTTTACAAAAAAGTGTAGATTAAATTTTATTAAAAAACATGACGGTGAAAATTATTTTAATGTATGTTCTCAAAACGATAGGAATCATTTTGGGATTAGTTCTTATCTATGTGCTGCTGGGGCTTGGATTGCCCTTTATTTCTGTTTCTGCCAAAGATGACGGACAAAAGAAAGAAATACCTATTTATATTTATACCAATGGAGTGCATACAGATATCGTAATGCCTGTGAAAAACGATCTTCAGGATTGGAGCCTTAAAATTCCTTTTGCGAATACAAAATCTAAAAGAACAGACTATCATTATATCGGAATAGGATGGGGAGATAAAGGTTTCTACCTGGATACACCAACCTGGGCTGACCTAAAATTATCTACAGCACTGAAAGCTGCATTTTGGCTAAGCGATTCAGCAATGCACTGTACATACTATACTACCATGAAGGAAGGCGAAGATTGTAAAATGATCATGATAAGCAAAGGACAGTACGAAAATCTTGTGAAATACATAGAAAACAAATTCGACAGAGACGAAAACGGAAATTTCATTCTTATTCCTACCAATGCGGTATACAGTGACAATGATGCTTTCTATGATGCTCAGGGTACTTACAGCTTTATGTATACCTGCAATACATGGTCTAATAATGCTTTAAAAGCTGCCGGACAGAAAGCTGCTCTTTGGACACCAACAGATTTTGGAATTTTTCAACACTATAAATAAATGAAGTATGTTTTTTTGCTATGTGCGTTTACTTTCATTTTTTCCTGTAGTAAGGAAAGAAAAGGAAATATAGTAAGAGAAATGGTTATTTCAGATGAGGTTGAAAAGAAGCCTGAAACAGATTTACTTAGACTCGAAGCAAAAGCTGAAGAAGCCTTGAAATTCTGTCAATCCCAGAACTTGAATTCAGATTTCTGTATTCTGATTGATATGAGCCTTCACTCGGGCGTTAACCGTTTTTTTATCTGGGATTTTAAAAAGAATACTGTTTCCGGGAAATATCTGGTGGGACATGGCTGTGGAACCCATTCATGGAGTAAAGATGATTCTAGAGATAATCCTGGGTTCAGTAATGATGATGGCAGTCATCTGTCATCCCTTGGAAAATACAAATTGCAGGGAAGAGGTTACAGCGATTGGGGCATTCATGTGAAATATCTGATGCATGGGCTTGAAGAGACCAACAGCAATGCCTTGAAGAGGTTTATTGTGTTTCATTCCTGGGATCAGATGAGCGATAAGGAAGTCTTTCCAAAAGGATCTCCTGAAGGCTGGGGCTGTCCTACAATTTCTAATAACGCGATGCGGGAGATTGACCCAGTGATTCAGAAGGCTGGAAAACCCGTTTTAATGTGGATCTATAATTAATGACGACATGTTAATCTATAATCGTAATTTTGATGTGAAAAATTAAACACATTCGTTTTTGAATATAAAACAATTCGTATGAAACACCAACTTGTAAGGGAGCAGCAGCTGGGCTGTGATATAGAAACAGCATGGAAATTTTTCTCTTCAGCCAACAATCTGTCAGAGATCACTCCAAAAGATATGGGTTTTATCGTTTTAACAGAAATGAAGGATGATGAAATCTATGAAGGAATGCTGATTGATTACTATGTTTCCCCGTTGTTCGGAATTAAAATGAAATGGCAGACCGAAATTACTCACGTAGATTTTCAGAAAAGCTTTATCGATTTTCAAAGAAAAGGTCCATATAAATTATGGAACCATCATCATGAATTTATTCCCAATGAAGAAGGGGTATTAATGAAAGATACAATTGATTATGAGCTTCCGATGGGCTTTCTGGGTGAAATAGCTCACAATCTCTTTGTCAGAAAGAAACTGGAACATATTTTTGATTACCGCTTCAGAGTACTCCGTAAATTATTTTAGCTATTCAATTTTAATCATTCAATAGAAACGGGCTTTAGTCCGTTTAAAAATGATATCCAAGATTCCTTGGCTTTAGCCAAAACTTTTAAGATTCTAATTAGATTCCTGCGGAATGACAAACTGAGTGGATAAGTATTGATAACTATCTGCTTAATGTGTGAAATCTGTGAGGAAATCATTCAATAGAAATGGACTTTAGCCCGTTAATAATAAACCAAAATTCATCTGGCTTTAGCCAAAACCTAATGCCATTTTTCATTCAGAATTTTAGAAGTTGGAGTCCTGACTTCGCGTTCTATTTATCATTCCACAGAATCCAAATTTCAATTAGTAGAATTATTCACCCATTCTTTAAATTTTTTTAACAGTCAAAGGGCTAGAACTCCATTAAAAATCCCTAGTTTTGCAGAATTATCGTTTTTTTACTAAAAAACTAATATGTTCTGTTTGACATGGCAGGTCTGAGGTCATTTTTCTTATTTTATATCCTACTGGTTTTTTCTCTATTCAATTCGAATTGGGCAGAAGAATCGTTGCAGGATATTCCACATGTTCCTCATGTAAATAATATCTACCTGCTGGATGTCTACGAAGAGGCGGATATGAACACCCATGCATTGCCTGCAGCCTCTAAAATTGTAAAACATTCTGTTCGTAAAGATGAACTCGCAGTGGGCGATTTCTCTCGGATTCTAAGAGTTATTCCTAAAATTACCCTTCCGGAGATTGCTTTATCCATTATTTGCGGAGTTAAATCTTTTCTTCATCTCCTCCAATTGTTTTAGCGGTAAATTTCTGAAAACCAAATTATTTTAACGGAAATTTTATAACCTAAACATTTAAAAATGTATTTTAAAAACGTAATAATTTGCAGTATTGCAATATTATTCGCTGTGTCATGCAGTAAAGACAACAAAAAAAACAATCAGAAAGATAAAGAAGTTCCGGTACTGGAAATCAAAGAAAAAGATACGCTGGTCAGCAACCAGTTTGTTACTGATATTCAGGCTAAGAAAAACGTAGAAATGCGGTCCAGGATTGGAGGGATTATCCAGCATATCTATGTGAATGAGGGACAGTTCGTACATCAGGGACAAGCTCTCTTTAAAATTAACGATGCTGAACTTCAGATGGAACTTCTTAAAGCCAATGCTGCGCTGAAACAGGCCCAGGCCGATGTACGAATTGCAGAAGTGGAACTGAAACAGATCCAGAGCCTTCATGCCAAAAAGTTTGTGGCCAACAACGAACTTGAAATGGTAAAAGCAAAACTGTCATCGGCACAGGCTAAACAATCCTTTGCTGATGCAGAGAAGAAAGCTGTTCTTCAGAAAGTAAGCTTTACAAAGATCACCGCACCTTTCGATGGTGTCATTGATGTGATTCCTCTTAAAGACGGAAGTTTAGTAGAAAATGGTACTTTATTAACCACCTTGTCTCAGCTCAATGAAGTCTACGCTTACTTTTCGATTCCGGAAAATATGTACTTTGAGCTTCTGGCCAATGACAAAATCGGAAATCACCAAAAAATTGAACTTACCCTTCCTAATGGCGTAAATTATCAGTTTAACGGAGCTTTAAAAACAGCGGAAGGGGAAATAGACAGAGCTACCGGATCTATCCGTTATAAAGTACTTTTCCCGAATCCGGACCGACTGATCAAGCATGGAACTTCTGGAAAGCTTATTATCTCGGAGCAACAGAATAACGCCATTCTTATTCCGCAGAAATCTACCTTCTCTATTCAGGATAAAACTTACGTTTTTGTGGTAAATAAACAGAACAAAGTGAAAATGACCAATATTAAGATCGGAACAACCTTAAGAGATTCTTACATGGTGGAAAGTGGTCTTAAAAAGGGAGATTTAATCATTTATGAAGGAACTCAGTCTTTGAAAGATGGAGATATCATCAAAATCAAAAAGAAGTATTAACCTTTCATAATTTTTAAATCAATTAACAATGGTAGAAATGTTTATAAGACGAAAGGTTCTTTCGTTGGTTATTTCCATAGTGTTTGTACTCCTGGGAATTATGGCTCTTTTGAAGATGCCAATTACCCAGTTTCCGGATATTGTACCCCCTTCTGTAACCGTAACCGCAAAATACACGGGAGCCAATGCCGAAGTATCAGCCAATGCGGTGGCTCTTCCTTTAGAAAGGGCAATCAATGGAGTTCCGGGAATGACTTATATGTCGACCGTAACTTCTAATGACGGTCTCACCTTGATTCAGGTTTTTTTTGAAGTAGGAACAGATCCTGATGTGGCAGCAGTAAACGTTCAGAATAGAGTAACAACAATTCTTGATGAGCTTCCTGAAGAAGTAATCCGGGCTGGAGTAACAACTGAAAAGGAGGTAAACAGTATGCTGATGTACCTCAATATTACGAGTTCGGATCCAAGCCAGGACGAGCAGTTTATTTACAACTTTACAGATATTAATGTTCTTCAGGAACTGAAACGTATTGATGGAGTAGGACGTGCAGAAATCATGGGGCAAAAAGAATATTCTATGAGAGTGTGGCTGGATCCGCAGAAGATGGCTGCTTACAATATTTCAGCTGATGAGGTGATTACCTCATTGCAAAAGCAGAATATCTCGGCAGCACCAGGAAAGGTGGGGGAAACCTCAGGGAAAACTTCCAGCCAGCTTCAATACGTTATTAAATATAAAGGAAAATTCTTCGAACCTAAACAATATGAAGAAGTTCCCATAAGATCAGATGTAGACGGAACCATTCTAAAACTGAAAGATATTGCCAAAGTAGAATTTGGAGCTATGAACTATGGGATGGTTTCCAAAACAAACGGAAGACCATCCGCTTCAATCATGATGAAACAGCGTCCTGGTTCTAATGCTTCAGAAGTAATAGAAAGTGTAAAGACCAAAATGGAAGAGCTGAAAGTATCTTCTTTTCCTCCGGGAATGGAATATAACATGGCTTATGATGTGTCCAGATTCCTGGATGCTTCTATCAGTGCTGTACTTACGACTCTTATTGAAGCCTTTATTCTGGTAGGAATTGTTGTGTTCATTTTTCTTCAGGACTGGCGTTCAACCCTGATCCCTGTGCTGGCTGTGCCGGTAGCATTGGTAGGAACCTTTGCTTTTATGAATATGCTGGATTTCTCAGTAAATCTGTTAACCCTTTTTGCTTTGGTTCTCGCCATTGGAATTGTGGTAGATAATGCTATTGTTGTTGTGGAAGCTGTCCATGTTAAAATGGAAGAAGGAATGAATGCAATGGATGCCACAATCAGTGCTACCAAAGAAATAGCCGGAGCCGTAGTTGCTATTACCATTGTGATGTCTGCCGTATTTATTCCGGTAGCATTCCTTGATGGTCCTGTAGGAGTATTCTACAGACAATTTTCATTGACACTGGCGATCAGTATCGTGATTTCAGGAGTAAATGCACTGACACTGACTCCTGCGCTTTGTGCGATTATTTTAAAACCCCATAATCACCATAAAAAGAAAACAATCGTTGATCGGTTTTTCCAAAGTTTTAATACCGGATTTGAGCGGCTGACAAATGGTTACGTAGGGATTCTATCAAAATTTGCAACAAGAACCACAGTGACTTTCGGAATACTATTCTTATTCGTTGGGCTAACTTTTGTGACCAGCAAATTTTTGCCAACAGGTTTTATTCCTATGGAAGATCAGGGAATGGTATACGTAAGTGTAACTACTCCACAGGGAGCAACAGTAGAAAGAACGGAAAAAGTACTGGACGAAGTGACCGTTATTGCGAAGAAAATTGAAGGCGTAGAAAATGTAACAACACTTGCCGGGTACAGTATTGTGACAGAAATTGCGGGCTCATCTTACGGAATGGCGATGATCAACCTTAAAGATTGGAAAGAAAGAAATATCTCAGTGAATAACCTGATTGAAGAGCTTTCAGGCAAAACCAAAAGCATTGCTGATGCCCAGATTGAAATCTTTGCCCCTCCAACAGTTCCCGGGTTCGGAAATACGAGCGGCTTTGAGTTACGCTTGTTGGACAGAACCGGCGGAACCATCGAAAATACAGATAAAATCACCAAAGATTTTGTAAAGAAACTGAATGAGGCTCCAGAGCTCAAAAACAACTTTACCAGTTTTGATGCTACTTTTCCGCAGTATATGATTAATGTAGATTACGATATGGCGGCAAAAAAAGGAGTTTCGGTAGATAATGCCATGTCTACACTACAGACAATGCTGGGTTCTTATTATGCGACCAATTTTATCCGTTTCAGCCAAATGTATAAAGTAATGGTTCAGGCAAGTCCGGAGCACAGAGATACCCCCGAAAGTATTCTGAATCTATACTTAAAGAACGATAAAGGTGAAATGGTTCCTTTTTCCACATTTATCACCATTGAAAAAGTCTACGGCCCGGAAGTATTAACCCGATACAATATGTATATGTCTGCAATGATTAACGGAGAGCCTGCGGATGGGTATAGCTCTGGAGATGCTATTGCAGCAGTGGAGCGTGTGGCGAAAGAGGTGCTTCCGAGAGGTTTCGATATTGAATGGTCGGGAATGACCAGAGAAGAGATTTTATCAGGAAATCAAACCGTTTATATCTTCCTGATCTGTCTCTTATTTGTATACCTTTTATTAGCTGCCCAATACGAGAGTTTTCTTCTTCCAATGCCTGTATTATTAAGTCTTCCGACAGGAATTTTCGGTTCCTATATCGCTTTGGTACTGGCTGGCTTAGATAATAATATTTATGCACAGGTGGCTCTGGTAATGCTGATCGGACTTTTGGCTAAAAATGCCATCCTGATTGTAGAATTTGCCGTTGCCAGAAATAAGCAGGGGTTTGATATCATTCCGGCCGCTATTGAAGGTGCAAGACAGCGTCTGCGTCCAATTCTGATGACTTCCTTTGCATTTGTAGCAGGACTTATTCCTTTGTGTATCGCATCAGGAGCGGGAGCCATTGGTAACCGTTCCATTGGTACAGCAGCTGCGGGAGGAATGCTGATCGGAACGATCTTCGGACTAGTTGTCATTCCGGGGTTGTATATATTCTTTGCAAAACTTGAAAATAAGAAGAAAGATGAAAAGATTAAATCATAGAAATATAATATACGGAATTGCTGCATTGAGTTTAGTTTCATGTGCAGTTCCGCAAGTCGCAGATCTGAAAAAAGCTCAGAGCTTACCGGAATCACCTGTTAAACCTGCAAGTTCAGAAGAATTTCAGCATCTTAATCTCAAAGCATATTTTACAGATCCTCTATTGCTTGAACTTTTTGATAAAGTAGTACAGGCTAATCCGGATTTTCAGATTGCACAGCAAAGAGTGGAAATTGCCAACAGTTTTCTCCAGCGTTCCAAAATGGATCTTTTGCCCTCCCTTGAAGTGGGGGCAGAGGTTTCCGGTAACCGATACGGAAAATATACGATGGAAGGAGTAGGAAACTACGATACCAATCTTTCGCCCAATATTACGGAGGAGCAGAAGATCAATCGGGATTTCAATCCCAGCTATTGGTTAGGAGCCCGAAGCAGTTGGGAAATCGATGCCTGGGGAAAACTGAAAAATAAAAAGATTGCTGCCCAAAAGAAATTTCTGGCTTCTACAGAAGGATTGAGGCTGCT
Organism: Chryseobacterium sp. JK1; assembly: GCF_050632815.1. Classification (NCBI taxonomy): domain Bacteria; kingdom Pseudomonadati; phylum Bacteroidota; class Flavobacteriia; order Flavobacteriales; family Weeksellaceae; genus Chryseobacterium; species Chryseobacterium sp. JK1. Next base: position 119,562 of record NZ_JBODRU010000001.1, read on the forward strand.
TCAGGTTGAACTTTTCACAGATATTGCCAACTTATATTATCAACTGGTAGCTTTAGACAATAGACTGGCGATTTATCAAAAAAACTATAACCTTCAGCAGAGAGCATTTGAAATTGTTCTGGCTCAGCGTGAAGTGGGAAAGGCTACAGAACTTGCGGTACAGCAGTTTAAAGCACAGAATAACAACTGGCTTGCTGAGATTGAACATATTAAAGTCGAGATTGTTACAGTAGAACAAGCCATTACAACTCTTACAGGAAGTTATGGTGGTGAAGTAAAACGAGGTAAAATGCTTATGCCAACCAATTTGGATGTTCTTAATAAAACGATTAATGTAGAAGCAGTGATTCATTCCAGACCGGATGTTGCCGCCAATTATTACGTTTTGGAAGCTTCTCAGGCAGATGCAAAGGCCGCAAGAGCTGCTTTTTATCCAAAAATTGACTTGGGAGCAGGTTTCGGATTAAACTCTTTCTCCGTTGAAACACTTTTCAAGCCAAGTTCATTAGCTGGGCAACTGCTAGGAGGGTTGATGGTTCCGGTTTTTAATAAAGGTCAGCTGAAATATGAATTTAAAGTAGCCAGTAAAGAGCAGGAAATTGCTTTTTTAAACTATCAGAAAAGCATTACAACAGCTTTTAATGAACTTCAGTCTATCCTGAAACAGACAAAGATCTATGAGCGTGTTTTAAAGCTAAAGTCTGAGGAAGTTGGTTTTCTGGATCGGGGAGTTGAGGTATCTAATGATCTTTATCTGACGGGATACGCCAATTATTTTGAGCTGATCAATTCTCAAAAAAGCAAACTTACCGCGGAATTGGATTTATTGCAGTTTCAGCATCAGAATACCAGAAATAACGTCCTGTTGTTTAAAGCACTGGGCGGAAAACTGGATTAATTTTTACTTTTTTACGATGTAAGAAAGCCACCTGAAAAGGTGGCTTTCTGTATTATTTACAATTCATTGGTAAGATTTTACAAATGAATAGATCAAATATTATTTAACAATCTGAATGTTAACCGCAGAAAATCCTTTAGGAGACTTTTCTTTTTCAAAAGATACTTTGTTTCCTTTTTTTACCGCTTCTGCACAGTTGTTGTTATGGAAGAAGATGTTTTCTTTGGTATTGTCTTCAGTAATGAAACCGTATCCTTTTTCACTGTGGAAAGTAATGATTCCGGTTTTTCTTGGATCTTCTTCAACGATAGGAGCTGCACCTAGCTGGATCTCATCAAGGTTTACTTCCTGTCTTTGTTCAGGGGGAGTAGAAGTCAATCTTCCGAATTCATCTACATACATGAATACATCCTCCATGTCTTTCCCTTTGTTGTTGTTCGTTTTACGTTCTTCGCGTCTTAGCGCCTTTTCTTTTTGCTTTTGAATTTTTTTCTTGAAATTTTCCTTTTTAGAAAAAGAATCTGCCATAAATTATTTTTAGTATTTAGTTTCTATAAATTGTATTGTTCACTCCGGTCTCCAATAGACCCCTATAAAGCCTGCCGATGTTTCCTGTTTTGGATTTTCCCAATCATACAGAGCTTTAAAATTCCGACAAGTATTGTTCTTAATAGAAGAATAAAAGTGTAAAATATGGCTGCTCAAAAAGCAAAGACTGAATAAAAAGTTATTCTGGTCGTTACAGAAAACAAAGTAATGACTTGGTTAATAATATGCAAATATACAACAATAAAATGAATAATGCTCTTTTAAATGATTGATTATCAGAAATGGTTTTTTGCTCCGAGTGCCAAAATTCTTTATAACAGGAACATAACAGGATATAAAGCTGTTTTTTGCAGATTTCACAAAAAATCCCCAGCTTGCTGAGGATTTGTGAAAAAAAATATATTATAGAATGAAGTGGTGTATAATACGGCTGATAAAGTATCAAATGTTGTGCCTAAAATGTATTGCTATTGGTGAAATATATTGAAGTGTTTAATAAATGTACCACATTGTAAAGTGTATCTATCTGGTAAATAGTGGAATATTGATGGAGTGCTGTTTGTGTAAAAATTTAAATTTATGATGAAGAAAACTATTTCATTTTTGATAAAAACGATCGCAACATACCCAGATAAATAAAAACCAATCATTCTTCCCAGCCATTATATTATGAAAAAATTAGGCAGAGTTTCAGTTTTAATCGAATGTCTTATAAAAATCATATGCATATACCGTAGTTGTGCTGAATCAATATCCAGAGTAAATTTTGAGATAATTCCCGAAAACTTCACCATGTTGAGATAACTTTTATTATTCATCTTTGTCTTCTTAACATTCAAAATAGAAAAAAATGTCAACACGAGATGTACAAGGAAAAGTTGTTTTAATTGCCGGAGGAGGTAAAAACCTTGGGGGATTATTAAGTAAGGATTTCGCTGCAAAAGGAGCAAAACTGGCCATCCATTACAATAGCGAAAGTTCCAGATCTGAAAGTGAAAAAACACTGGCCGAAGTTCAGGCGTTGGGAGCAGAAGCATTTCTGTTTCAAGGAGATCTTACCAAAGTAGATAACCTCACGAAATTTTTTGATGAAACAATTTCTCGTTTTGGCGGAATAGACATAGCCATCAATACAGTAGGAATGGTTCTTAAAAAGTCGTTTTCAGAAACTACGGAGGCAGAATATGACACCATGTTCAATGTTAATTCAAAGTCAGCGTATTTCTTTTTGCAGGAAGCTGGTAAAAAATTAAATGATAATGGTAAGATCTGTACTATTGTTACCTCATTATTGGCTGCTTACACAGGATTATATTCTACTTATGCGGGGGCAAAAGCTCCGGTGGAACATTTTACAAGAGCTGCTTCCAAGGAGTTTGGAGCAAGGGGAATTTCCGTAACAGCTGTGGCACCTGGCCCAATGGATACTCCTTTCTTTTACGGTCAGGAAACGGATGATGCCGTGGCTTATCACAAATCTGCATCCGCATTGGGAGGGCTTACCGATATCAAAGACATTGCCCCATTGGTAGAGTTTTTAGTAACGGACGGCTGGTGGATTACCGGGCAGACTATTTTTGCCAATGGAGGTTATACCACACGATAATCTGAAATAAACCTATAAAAAAACTCACTGAAAACTATTTTCAGTGAGTTTTTCATTTAGAAAATAAATGAAAAGTTAAGCGGTCTTAGTCTTTCCTTTTTCTAATATACTTTTAACGATAAAAAAGAGTCCGAGCAGAACAAAAGGAATACTTAGAAGTTGTCCCATATTCAATATCATTCCGTGTTCAAATTCAACCTGATCTACTTTGATAAACTCAATCAGAATTCTCATTATAAAGATAAGCAGAATACTGATTCCAAAATAAAACCCTTTTCCAATCTTGAAAATATTTTTCTTATAAATGAAATAAACAATCATGAAAATAATCAGATAAGAAATTGCTTCGTAAAGCTGAGCCGGATGTCTGGGTAAATTATCTACCTGTTTGAAAACAAAAGCCCACGGAACATTCGTAGGAACCCCTATAATCTCCGAATTCATCAGATTCGCCAGCCTAATGAATGTTCCTCCCAAAGGAAGTACAATGGCTATTGCATCCAATATCGTCATAAATGGAATAGAATATTTTCTTGCATACAAAAGTAGCATAATCACCAGTCCTATACCCCCTCCGTGACTTGCCAACCCCGCAAAACCTGTGAAATGATAAGCTCCGTCAGGTCCTTTCTGGATAGGCAGAAATATTTCTAACACATGATGAGAATAATAATCAAAATCGTAAAAAAGACAATGTCCCAATCTTGCTCCTACCAAAATTCCGATAAGGGCATAAGAAAAAAGTGCCTCGTGAGCCTGTGAGCTTAGATTTTCCTTTTTATAGATCTTTTTTAAAATGTTTAAACATAAAACAAGACCTGCAAGAAATAATAACCCGTAATATTTTAATGGAATACCCAAAATATTGACGATCTCGGGATTGATGTCCCAATTGATATATAGTAAATTCATTCCTGCAAAGATAATAAAACCATAATTTCTGAAGATAAAAGCCTTTTTTGATTTATTGTTTGTTTGATTTTTAAGGTCTTATGGTTTTTCTGAGCTGTGATATTGGCTTTTCAAAACAATGAATTATAATTGTTGTTAAACTGATAATCGGTAATCATTAAAGATCCTAAAAAAAATAATAAATTTTGAAATTGAAATCCTTATTATCTTTGTTGGTAAACCACTCATTATGAATAAACTTTTTATTGCTTTCACAGCATTTCTTTTGTGTATCGGTACTTCTCTGCAGGCTCAGAAAATACTACCATTGTCAGAAAAGTGCTATATCTATCTTACCTTCGACGACGGTCCGCTTAACGGAAGTGAAAACATCAATGATATTATTTTAAAAGAAAAGATTAAGATCAGTGTTTTTATGGTAGGTGAACATGTGGTAAAGGATAAGCAGATGGATACCTATGCTAAATATTATGACCAGAATCCTTATATAGACGAGTACAATCACAGTTTTACTCATGCCAACGATCATTATGAAGCATTTTATAATGATGTAGATAAATCGGTAAAAGATATCCTCTATAATCAAACCATTCTGAAACTTCCTTATAAAATTGTACGCCTTCCGGGACGTAATATGTGGCGGTTGGGAGGCCGTTCAAAAAATGATGTCACCAACGGAATACAGACTGCCGACCAACTGGCTGCTCTTGGTTATAAAGTTGTAGGTTGGGATGTGGAATGGCAGCATCGTCCTTCAGACGGAACTCCTATACAAACGGTGAGTGAAATGTATTCAGCGGTTCAAAAGCTTTGTACCTCAGATAGAACATTTACCAAAAATAATGTAGTGATGCTCATTCATGATGAAATGTTTCAGAAAACGTGGGAAGAATCCGAACTTAAACAGCTTATTGACCTGCTGAGAACCAATCCAAACTATATTTTTGAACAGATGAGGTTTTACCCTCAGTAAATAAGAGTAATTTAAAATCATTCTTGAAAAAACATTTGATAACTTTAACATGAGTTTAGGGAGAAGAAATCAGATGTATGAAAAATACCATGATAGCAATACTCCACTCGTTATTATAAGCTAAAACTAATACAGATATGCATCATACGTTAGAAAAACATTATGTAAACAGAGTAGGGTGGCTTCGGGCAGCTGTGTTAGGGGCTAATGATGGGTTGTTATCTACCACAAGTATTGTGATTGGAGTTGCTGCAGCAGAACCAGAGCGGCATATTATCATTCTGGCCGCTTTAGCTGGAATGATTGCCGGGGCAATGTCTATGGCAGCAGGAGAATATGTGTCCGTAAGTTCACAGGAAGATACAGAAAAAGCAGACCTGATCCGTGAGCAACGCGAACTTGAACAGATGCCTGAAATAGAACTGAGAGAACTTGCGAAAATTTATGAAAGAAGAGGGTGTTCCAAAGAAACGGCAATGCAGGTAGCCACAGAACTCACAGAGCATGATGCATTAGGTGCCCATGCCAGAGATGAATTGGGAATTAACGAAATTACTCAGGCAAAACCTCTACAGGCGGCTGTAGCTTCATTTGGATCTTTTGCTGTAGGAGCATTATTGCCGTTTACCGTTTCTCTTTTGGCGCCTATTCATCAGATGGTGTATTTCCAATATGGCTTTTCCATTATATTTTTGATGTTGCTGGGAGCAATATCCGCCAGAACCGGTGGATCGAGTATTAAAATTGCGGTATTGAGAATTTGTTTCTGGGGAACAGTAGCAATGGGCATTACCGCTTTTGTAGGACGCGTTTTCGGTGTCAATATAGGATGATGATTTTTTATAAGTTTTTGATTTATAGAGAGTCGTGTGCCTAACGGTTGTTAGTAGTAGAATTACTACACTTTTTCATTTTTATCCTTAAAAATCATTTTGTTATCGTAAATACATCTAAATTTGGTGATATAACCAACATCAAATCACAAAATAGTAACGATTAAAATTTACGATCATGGCAGAAAGAAATTCAAGAGGAATCTTAAAATTCAACAACGGAGAAGGACAAAAGCTATTGAGGCTTAATTACAGTGTATCAAGATCTACTGACGTTTCGGGACGTGTGGCTTCAGATCCTTCCAATGCACTTATCAAAATTACGGTAGAAGCTACAGAGAAATCAGACATTCTGGAAAGCCTTCTGAACGGGAAGTACAAACCGACTGTGGGAGAAATAACATTCAATAAATCTCACGAAGAAGGAACATTAACCACATTAAAATGGCAAAACGGGTACGTTATCCAGCATGAAGTAGATTTCGATGCAGTGGATGAAAACAGTATGTACATCAGTTTTGTTGTAAGTGCAGAACAGATTGATCTGGGAGATTCTTCTTACCATGGATTATGGCCTTCTGCATAAGAACCAATCCCTTAGAAATCAAATAAACATCAAAACAGAATGGTACATCCGATAGGGTGCTGTTCTGTTTTTTTGTCTGTTCTTATTCTACTCATGACACTGTATTTCTCGTATTGAATTGCCGTTATTTTAGAAAAAAACGTATAGATGTGACTTAAATGTTGTGAAAAAATGATAACTTTATATGAAGATCGTCTGTTTTTAGAATTTTTCCAAAAATGAACATCTTGCCAAACACCTTACATAATATGAACAAAAATGTCTCGAATTCCGAAAAGATTTCGGAGAATCATATTCCTGGAATCAACCGTGTGGTGAAACTGGATATCGTGATTGAAGGCAAAATGATAAAGCACTTCAAGCATTTCCGTTTACAGCAGAGTGTAAAAAAGCACCATGATTTTGAACTTACTTTGGCACACGATACCTTGAACGGTATACAGAATCATGATTTGGAAGAAGCCCAGCAGTTTTTGGGAAAACGCCTTACCGTGGTATTTAAATATAAAGATGTGGAAGGAAGCCCGGAAAGAACTTTTGTAGGAGTGATCACGAAAGTAGGCTTCAGCCAGGAAAATCATAGCCTTGGAAATATTGTTTTAAAAGGATACAGCCCAACCATTTTATTGGATGCTGCACCCCACACCCAAAGTTTTGGAGGGGATCAGCCCGTCAATATGGGAATCATTGCCACGAATGTTATTAAACAGGGAATAGAGAACGGTAAATTTGATGTGAAAATCAATGCTAAAGCTTCTTCACAAATTCTGTACAGTGCACAGTATAATGAAACCCATTACAATTATCTCTGCAGAATGGCGGAAGCTTATGGCGAGCAGTTCTATTATGATGGAGAAATCCTTCATTTCGGCAATATGCCTCCTCAGAATAAAGCCCTGGAATTGGTATACGGCAGTAATGTCTCTGATATCAGTGTAGAATTAAAGGCCGTCCATATAAAACCCAGTTTCTATGGGTATAATAGCAGTTCCAATGCTAAGCTTACCTCTGGAGAAACTCCCATACAGCATATAGGAAATCTGGCTAAAACTGCTTATAAAAATAACGACGGAATATTCAAAACTCCATCACTACAGGTGGCTCCTATAAAAGCTGCTACAGATATGGATGTGGTAATTTCCCAGACGAGTACTGCAGGAAGTAAAGCGGTGGAAGTGTTTACTGTTTCAGGGGGCACCACCATTCCTTTTCTGTATCCGGGATGTGTTGCCGATATTAATATGCGGAAAACAGATACCAATCAGACTTCTTATTTTACAAAACTGATGATGACAGAAGTCATTCATGAAGTAGATGCTTTAGGACGTTATTCGGGGAGATTTGAAGCTATCGCATCAGATACAGGGTATATTCCGACCCCCGACTTTACTTTGCCTATTGCACAGCCTCAGACTGCCACTGTAATTTCAAATACAGATCCTTTGGGGCAGGGAAGAGTTACCGTGCGATTCGACTGGCAGCTGCATGATACCACCAATTTTATTAGAATGATGTCTCCCGATGCAGGAGGTACAGATCAGATCACTCAGAATAGAGGATATGTTGCCATACCGGAAATAGGAGATCAGGTAATGGTAGGATTTGTACACAATCATCCGGATCGTCCTTTCGTGATGGGAGGGATGTTCCATGGGGGTACAGGTCTTGGAGGTGGAATTGATAACCACCTGAAGTCTATCCAAACCAGAAGCGGAATCCGCATTTTAATGAATGATACTGAAGGTAGCGTTAACATTATCGATCCTAGCGGAAACAACTACTTTATGGACGGCAAAGGAAATATATCGGTAACCGCTCCAAAGAATATGACCTTTAATGCCGGTGAAAACCTTACCATCAATGTAGGAAAAGATATGAAAACCAGTGTAGGAAATGATAATGCCATCAATATTATCAATAATCACCAGTTTACTTCAAAAAACTATGCACAAACGATCAATGAAAATAAAACGATCGACATTACAGGTGATCTGAAAGAAACAACTTCCACAACGACCCACAAAGCAAAAAACGGAGATATTTTATTACAAAGCTCAGGGGTTGCCAAAGTACTTGGTAAAATTGATGCCAAGGTAAATAAAGGATAATGTATGAAGAGAATTTCTGCTTTCAGACTTCCATAAATAATTGTATAATGAACAAGTTCATAAAATATCTATTAAGCATATTATTCTTTACCCAGATCTCATGTCAGGAAAAGAAAGACCATCAAAAAACAAAAGCAATGACAAAATATGAATGGCTGGAGGCAACTTCAGCTCCCTTAGGATTTCCCGTAGATGTATATCGAGGAGGATTGGAAGCCGCAGACGGAGAATTTACAAGCCTGTATAGCGGAACCACAGGCGGATCATGGGGAGAAGCCAACAGAGGAATGAGCAACGGAAACAAAAGCATTCCCAACCATTTGCATGTCATTTGGGTTTCTTATGCAGAAAAAATATTTTACGAAGTAGATACAGATATTGAGTACGACAAAATACAGAAACTTTTTAAAGACGGATATTTTGTACCCTCAACCAGTAAAGACAATCCTCAGCCGAGGAAAGAAAACTACGATCAGATTATTGTAGGGTTTGCTCCGGGAGGAACTGTTATTATTTGGCTATCAGGAGCGGGAAGACAACAGGAAGTAGGACGATACCAAGGGAAAAAGATCACAATACCTCAATCCGAAATTGATGCCCTCAGTCCCGGACCACAGAGAAATATGTTCGATCCCAATTATCAGAATAAAGTGATGCATGAGTTTGGAATTATTCCAAAAGAAGTCATAAAAGCAAACGAAGGTAAGCCTATTCCTTATAAACTATGGGATACATACAGACAGAGGTATGACTGGCGAACACAATTTGAATTCCCTAATACCGGAATAACCGATGAAGTAGATTATTATTTATTAAATGGAGAACACGAATTTTTATTTGGAGATCAGCAGATCAAAGAATACAAAAATATCCCGGATGAACTGAAATGGAACAGCAATAAAGAAAAAGCGGTACCTAAAAAAATATATTTCAGTTGGTTTAAAGGTAAGGAAATTTACGAAGGAACAGTAATTTTCGATCCACAGGAGATTACAAAAGCCTTCGAAACTTTGAATAAAGACAATCAAAAAACTCAAATCCAGATTCTTATCAGGGTTAATGAGCTGAGAAACTTTGCCTCTGTAAAATTAACGAAAGGAAAACAGGAAATCTGGTTGAAAAACAATGAAATAACGGTGAACTAGAAACAAAAAACACTTATTAATGATTGAATTATGAGTAAAACATTTGTTTATAATACAGGAAATCCCCAACCTCCACCCCCTGAAGAACTTCATATTTGTTTTGGAGTGTTTTTCGATGGAACCCGAAACAATCTCAAAAATACAGAGATTCGCAAAAAGGTTCAGGGGAAAGGAGAATTTCGTAATATTTCGGCCTCCGAAGAAGAAAGGAGGATCTTTGAAAAATATGCAAAAGATGATAATAGTTTCGGCAACGATTTCACCAATGTTGCAAGGAAGTATATGTGCACCCAAAGAACTTCTTACTCCATTTATGTAGAAGGAATTGCCACCATAGATAAAGATGATGATGAAGGCAGTGGTTTTAAATACGGCCGTGGAAAAACAGGCGTTATTGGAAAAGTAAGAATCGGATGTACGGCATTGGCCAAAGCGGTAAAGAAAGCTAATGATGAAGGGAAAAGTAAGAAAAAACTGAAGTCAATAGTTCTCACCGTTGATATCTTCGGATTTAGCAGGGGAGCTGCTGCCGCCAGAAACTTTGCTTATAATTTACAAATGAGAGCCTATGCCCCAAAATCTTACTATCCACCGGTTCAAGGTGCTACGAAGATTGAGGTTGATCATGAGACAAGTGAGTTTATGGGCATTGAAAAATCATGGGTAAAAGATGGTCTCCTACCTAAATTTGGACATTTAGGCACGGCTCTTTTACAGGCCGGACTGGATCGGGAATTGGTAGATTCTATGACGATTCATACCAGATTCATAGGCGTTTATGATACCGTTGCATCTTATGATCCAACCTGTCTTCTTCTGCCGAGTTTTCAAAAGAAAGTAGGCGAACTTCATCTCCATGAATTGGGCGCTCCAAGAAAAGCGGTTCATTTTACAGCCGCTGATGAACATCGTAAGAACTTCTCGCTGACGAGATTCCTTCCTGTAGATCTTAAATCAGGAATTGAAAGAAATTTCCCCGGCGTACACAGTGATGTTGGAGGAAGTTATAACCATGATGTAATGTCTGCAGCAGAAATCAGTGAAAGTGGCTACGCTCCGGATCCCGCAGAAGGAGTAACAGAAAGAGAATATGTCTGGCTTGAAAAGGCCTATTTCTCAAGCTCACTGGAAAGTTTCAGAAATGAATTAATAGAACAGGGATGGTTTAAAAATGAACAACTAGCCGTGGAAGCTCATTGGAAGTATGTACTTACAGGAACCCGGTATCTGTACAGAGGGTATAGTTTTATACCACTTCATTTTATGTGTGACTATGCTTTGCCTTATCTTAATGAGGATACCGATTACCTATATTATTCAAAAATAATGGAGGATTATGCACTGAATGACACCTTTTTGGATGAAGTAAAAGCATACATGAAGATACATATTATCGACAACAATGAAAACTGGACTCTTAAAGGAAACTTTAAGCATGAAAATGAAGAACCGGAAACAACGGAAGAAAACAATGCAGAAATGCCGGTAGAAACCACTGTCGAAAATCCCGTGGCGGCTGTACAATTGGAAGAAGTGGTTGTTACTGCATATAAGTCAGATTATCTGCTCAGAAAACTTAAAAACAGATATCTGCACCGGTCAGCAAAAATCAATACCCTGTTGGATACCCTTGCGTATTCGCCAACTGATGACCGAAGAAGAATGGAATTTTAAAAGATAAATAAAGCTGATATTGGAACATCCTCTTAAAAATTTCTGCAAAACATACAGATTGGAGACCGTGGTTATTTCTAATCCCGGAACCTCTTATTCATCAGCGAAAAGTTATGTGAGAACAACAGAGGTATATCATTTGGGAAATGAAAAAGAATATTTTAAATATCATGTTCTCGTGGTAGATTTCAATTTCTCAAATGATGATAATTCGATGGGAAAGTTATTAAAACAAATCAGTTATTTATTTGATGAGCTGGAAGTATCCGTTGATCAACACGGAAATATAGTTAAAATTGATAACCTTAATGCTCTTCGTTTAAGATGGATCGCAACCGTCACAAAACTTTCGGAGAATCATGAAGGTGATGCGATAAATCAATATTTCAGTCAGATCAGCAGTTTACTGGAAGATGAAAACAAGCTTATTGATTTTCTGAGTAAAGATCATATGTTTGGACTGCTTTTCAATGGATTATTACAATCATTTGATGAACCCAAAAAGAGAATCACTCCTGAAGGGTTTACAGAAATTACCCATCCCGTAAAAAATGGCAATACAGTAACTTTAACCATCTCCCCTGAAAATCTGGACTCTACAGATGTGGAACATTTCAGAGGATTATTTGTATTTAAAGAAGGACATCATGAAGAAGGCTTCACGGAAATTATAAAAGATAATACCCATTTAAAACATTCATTATTATGGATAGGTTAAATAACGATAAAGAAAATCCTTCTCCGGAAAACCAGAATCAGAGTCCCAAAACTCCGGATGAGGTAAAGGCTGCCAATAACCAAAAAATGGAGGAAAAGCGTGCTGAAAACGAGGAAAAAGATAAAACAGAAGAAGGTTTGCTGCTGGCTATAGATGGAGCGAAAATAAAATTCAATGCTCACATGGGAACGTTTAAGGTATTGACTGATGTTCCTACTACGCAAGATAAACTGACAGGAACGATTGTAGAAAAGCAAATTCCTAATTTTATTTTTAATGATGGTTTTCAAATGATTAACCTCACACAATGGCAAGATTTTGGAACAGCAAAAGTACAGGACAATTATGTATTACTCAAAAAATCTACTTTACCGGGAATCGGCAAAATGCCAGGAAATATTCCCCCCGAAAGCGGAAAAATAGAATTTGTAACCTCCGGACAGGTAAATGCTCCGGAAAGTGTTGATACTAAGGGAGCTCCGGTACCAGAACAAAAAGACGATAAAAAGTGTTTTTGTAATAGAGATTTTACACCTGATGAAATAAAAGAAATTGTAGTTGCATTAAGAAAGGGTGAAGTTACTGGATATACGACAAAAAAAACGGTTGAAGTTGTAAATGGAGTTAAGAAGAAAGTATCAAAAAAGGTTGCATTAACAGTTTATGATATGCCACATACTAAAGATCTATTATTTGCAAATCAAACAGATGTTAAAAGAGCAGAGCATCTTTCATTAGATGATTCAAGTTATGATAAAGTAACAGATGCAATTAATAAAGCCTTTAAAAATTATGATATAAATACTTGTATAAGAAAAATTCATTTTATAGCTCAAGCTCATCACGAATCTCACAGATTTCGGGCAACATTTGAAGGGCGAACAGAAAAAAATACTCCCTCAAATTATAGTGGTGGGTATAATTTTCAAGGAAGAGGTTTTATGCAACTGACTCATGATTATAATTACGTAAAATATTATAATAAAGTGTTTAAGACAAAAGAAGATTTGAAAGATAAAAAGTTTTATAATGATAAATTAATTCCTTTTGCTCAGCTATTAGCAACAAATGTTGAGTATGCATTTGATTCAGCTGGGTGGTATTGGAAAAATGATGATAAGGTTAATGCGATTGGAGTAAGTATGAATGTGGCTGCAGATCAGGATAATACACTTTATGTCTCACAAGGGATTAATGGTAAGGTAAAGCATCCTAATGGATTAGAAGAGAGAATTAAATACGTTGCTGATCTCAAAAAAATTATGAAATATGAAAACTGTACTAATAACAAAAAATAAAGCTATCTATTTATTAACCTTTATATTAATTGGGATTTTTACGAATGCTCAAGATATAAAAATCTGGAATAAAACTTTAAAGACCAATATTGTTGCTCATCAGAAAGTTGGTTCAGATAGTGTTTATTTATCAATAGATAAAATGGATAATGAATGGTTGGGAAGAAATGTAAATGTAAAAACGGTTAATTATTGGAACAATGCTTCGATTGAAGTTACCGCTGATTGTTGCAAGAAGAATGTTTTGATTATCAAACGAACTTTCTTGGGAAATAATATTGTGGGAGATAGACTTTATTTTAAGAAGAATAGAAATAAATATTATTTTAAAGCTCTTAAAGAATTTGAACAAAAAGTAGAATAATAAGACACAATTACAGCTGAAAAGATCAACAATATTTGTTACACTAAAATATAGTATAGTAAAAAAGGACATCTGCCGAAGCGCAAACATCCTTTTTATCTGTGTTAATAGAATCTTGTTTCCGAAGGTAAATGGGAACTGTTACCTGTTTTACTTAAATTCAAATAATGAATTAATCTATTCGAATTACATTAATGGTAAAAGGAGCTATAATATTGGTAGAACCTGCTGTTGACCCAAAAGAAAGGGCCTGAAATGAAAGTACTTCACCAGCACTTATCTTGAGTAAAGCTGAATTTGTACAGGTAATGAAGGAAGGAGCTCCCGATGTTTCCGGTAATGTTATCTTGGCACTTGTATAGGATTGCTGAACTCCGTTTAAACTGATTTGAGAATATCCTAAATATCCGTCTCCATCATCCTTATCAGCTCCTCTTTGGGGGTAATTAATTGTAAGATCAATCTTATATAAACCTGTTGAGGTGGGGATAAAAGTGTTTCCTGTCAGTTCATTCAGATTATCGAAACTTTTTGAAGAAATTGCTGTATCAGCAAATGTATTATTTGTCGAGATAGTTACAGAGCCGGTCCCTCTGGCAGCACTTATGCTAGATGAGTTTTGTAGTTGAACAATGCCTTTATTGTTTACAGTTAAAGTTCCTGTTGAGTTGGAAGAAGGTTGTAGTCCCTCCAACCTCATAGGATTGGTGGCATTAACGTGTAGTCTGTTTGTAGGGGCAGTTGTTCCGATACCAACACTTCCGGTAATAGGGTTAATCCTCACTCTTTCAATCAAACTTCCTCCTACTGAGTTTCCAATATAGAAATCTTCTTCTGTACCATTCGTTAAGGTCGCTCCGGTACGAATAGAACCCAATACCCAGTTTGCACCTGCGGCAGACGGCCCGTTATTGGTAAAGCCTAGTAAAGAATAGTTTCCTGTAGCTAAAGCAGAAGTGTTTCTTAAGGCCATAATTCCAAATTGAGTACTGCCGGTTGTGGCATCAATCAGATTATATCTGTTAGATATGGGAATAGTTGAAACTACATGAAGTTTTGTTTCAGGTGAGCTTGTTCCAAATCCAATTCTGTGATTGGAGGCATCCACGGAAAGCGTAGTTCCGTCAACAGAAAAACCATTAATAGAAGTAGACGTAAATGCTAAAGTATTACCATCCTGCGTTACGACTCTGTTTCCTGAAAGATATCCATCTGAATTGTAGAGATTGACTGAAAAAGGAACCCATTGTAATCCTGTAAAATAATGATATCCTGTACTATGAATACTGCCAACACGTGCTGCACTCGGTATTGTTCCGGAAGGCGCCGTAATATCTGTAATATAAACAATTGCTCCTGTCTGATCACTTCCATAGGTCCCGGATTCCTTTTCAGCCAATTGCTGCTTAGAAATTCTTGGAGGCAAAATACCATCAGTCATATTAGGGTTTGTACTAGCCACAACATCCAACGTTGCATGTGGAGTGGGGGTGTTGATTCCTATTTGAGAATAGGCCATAGTGACCGTCGTGCATAGGACGATCAGGGGATAAAATTGTTTGATTTTCATGCCTCTGTTTATTAGTTTTCGGTTTATTAGTTTTCGGTTTATTAGTTTTTTACAAATCACGGATGTATTTATGTTCTTAATTTTAAGTAAAACAAAATAGATCAATGAGATATTGTGAATTGATTGGACAAAACTAGTTCAATTTTTTATACTGTAATCACGTATAAATACGTGATTTTTGGCGAAAAATAAATAACTAAGTAGGGATTGAATAAATAATGTTTTTTTAAGAGAAAAAATTTAATAATTTCAGTGTTACACGAAAGGGATTAATGTTGAGATTTGCATGACTTTTTTAAGAGCGATGTGTTTTTAACAATCTCTACAATAGAACGTAAAGAAATCTATTGTTTCATGACCTTTATTTTCAAAAAGCTTAAACAAGTTTATATTTGTACAGAAATTAATAGCTATGAAAAAATATAAGGTTTCTGTAGATGATACGAAAAATGGTTAACTATTTATTCAGGCTTATAAAAGTTTAAATAGAAAATGTATTAAATAATGAAGGATTATATTGATATAGAAACATTACCTCATTGTAAAATTGAAGAGAAAAAGTTTGATTGGGGAGAACCTTACTCAGTACAAACGGCAATTTTTATTTTAAAAAAATTTTCCTCTTCCCAATTGGAGAATTCAATAATCTTCTTTGGGGAAAATAATTTCAAACAGCAATTATTATCTCTTTATAATGTCATTAATAATCATGAAGAATTTGAAAGGCTTGAAAATTATATGGGGGAAGAATTTAGCAGAAAAACAGTATTGGAATTAATTGATTCTTTCATTAAAAAAAATGAAAAAATAGCGGCTCCATGGGGGAAATATGATATTGGATTTACAGAATATGATTATATAAAATATGCCGAAGAGCAATTGAAAGAAAGCTTATACTATGTTAAAATACAGTAGATAATCGGTTGTAAAAGCAAAAACCTCTGAAAATCAAATGATTTCAGAGGTTTTTTGTACCCAGGACCGGGATCGAACCGGTACTCCTAAGAACTGGTGTTTGAGACCAGCGCGTCTACCAATTCCGCCACCTGGGCTTGATGTTTACTCCAAACATATTGTTTGTTTCAAATTGGTGTGCAAATATAGGAACTTTTTTCAATGTTCAAAAGCTTTTTGAAGATTTTTTTTAAAAAATAATTTCCAAACCATCGTAGGCTAAATGCATTCCGTCCGGAAGTTGTTTATCTTCAATATCATGCATACCTAAATGGTGACTGATATGAGTTAAGAATAAATTTTTAGGTTTTAGCTCTTCAAACAGTTTTATCACATCGGGAAGTATAAAATGGGCCGGATGCGGATCAAATTTTCTGATACAGTTTAATATCAAAACATCCAGACCTTTCAGTTTTTCCTTTTCAGTTTCAGAAATAAAGCCAGCATCAGTGATGTAAGCCAGTTTTTTAAATTTATACCCAAAAACACTGATTTTATAGTGGATCACTTCAATGGGGGTAATGTCCGTATTTAGCACATGAAACGGTTGATTTTCGATTTCGTGAAGCTCAAAAGCCGGGGCTCCGGGATATTTTACATCGGCAAAAGCGTAAGGAAAGCGATTTTTGATCTCATGCGCTACCCTTGAATGGCAGTACAACGGTACATCTTTTCCACTTTTGAAAATCAGCGGACGCATATCATCCAATCCAATAACGTGGTCGTTATGCTCATGAGTGATCAGGGCAATATCCACGCTGTGCTCATTGTTGGTGAGCATTTGTTGTCGGAAATCCGGACCGCAGTCGATCAATATTTTTTTATTTTCTTCCGTAGTTACCATCACGGAAGAACGTAAACGTTTGTCTTTGGGATTTGTGGAAGTACAGACTTCACATGTACAACCTATAACGGGTACACCTTGAGAAGTTCCAGTTCCTAAAAATTTCAACTTCATTTTGTTTTGAGGTTGGTTTAATTTTGGTAAATTTACAAAAAATTTCACGTCCTAATGTATCAGAAACTAACTCCTAAGCAAAAAGCATTAACAATTAATCTAGATCCTACTATTTATGGTACTTTCGCAGAAATTGGAGCCGGGCAGGAGACTGTTCGTCACTTTTTTAGAGCAGGGGGAGCTTCCGGTACAATTGCTAAGGCAATGTCTGCTTACGACAAAGATTTTAGTGATGCCATCTACGGAAAAGAAGTCAAAAACAGGTATGTAACCCAAAACAGACTTCGCAAAATGCTCCGTTATGAAGTCGCATTAATTGAAGAAAGAATCTCCAGAGATAATAATCCTGACAGAAAGTTCTTCTCTTATGCGAATACGGTAACAACAATTAACTTCGACAAAACAGTTAAAGGCCACGGTTGGGTAGGAATTCGTTTTCAGACCAAAGAAAATGAAGATTACAACGAGATCGTCATCCATGTAAAGTTCAAAGAAAATGATGCTACTTTACAGCAGGAAACATTAGGTAATCTCGGAGTCAACCTTATTTTTGGGGCTTTTAATTACTTTGACAATCCACGAACACTTGTTGAATCCTTGTATGATGATATCGCAAAAGACAACCTTGAAATTGATATGATCGATTTTAGCGGACCGGCTTTTGCTTATGTAGACAACAGACTAATGTCTTTACAGCTTGTGAAAAATGGAATGACAGACGCCGTTATTTTCAACTCTCAAGGGAGTAACATGCTTCCTGCCGATGTGCTGTACAAGAAAAATATCTTCGCTATAAGAGGAAGCTTCAGGCCCGTAACAAAAGTAAATATTGATATGCTTAAAAACGGGATGGATATGTTTTTCAAAGACGCTATCTGTACCCATGAAGAAACTGAAGTCCTTATTGAAATTACAATTTCCAATCTTAGAGCAGACGGTGATATTGATGAACGTGATTTCCTGGATAGAGTAGATATTCTTGGTAAACTGGGATATACGGTTATTATTTCAAACTTCTCAGAATATTATAGGTTGATTGATTATTTTGCGTCTTACACAAGTGGAGATATTGGTGTAGCCATGGGAGTGAATAACCTGTTGATGGTATTTGACGAAAGATATTATAAAGATATGTCCGGAGGAATTCTGGAAGCATTCGGTAAGTTTTTCAGAAACGGAATGAGAGTATATCTTTACCCATATAAAGACCCGGAAACCCACCAGTTATTAGATTCTTCAAACCTGAAAGTAGAAGAAAATCTGAAAGAACTCTATAAATATTTCAAACGTAATAATCGTATTGTAGATATTACCAATTATAATCCGGAGTTTTTAGAAATTTACTCAAGAGAGATTTTGAGAAAAATTGCCTGCTGTACCAAAGGTTGGGAAACCCAGGTTCCGGAAGGTGTTGCAGAAATGATCAAAGAGCGCGGAATGTTCGGCTATAAAGAAGAACTTTCCCTAAAACAATTCTCTTAAAATAATAAATACAATGTCAGAATTAAAGAAAAGACTTTCCTCAATTCTTGAAAGTCCTAAACATAATACCAACGAAAAACTTGAAAAAGTTTGCCACCTGCTGGATCAGGAAATTTCTTATTTCAACTGGACAGGTTTTTATTTCAAAAACGGTGATAAAGAGGAACTGATCTTAGGTCCTTACGTAGGAGCTCCTACCGATCACACCATTATTCCTTACGGAAAAGGAATTTGCGGACAGGTTGCCGTTTCCAATGAAACATTTGTTGTTCCGGATGTACACGAAGAAAGTAACTATTTAAGCTGTTCTATCGATACAAAAGCAGAAATTGTAGTACCTATATTTAAAGACGGACAAAACATTGGCCAGATTGATATTGATTCTCACACCATAGATCCTTTCACGGATGAAGACAGAGAATTATTGGAATGGCTTTGTAATGAAGTTTCAAAAATTTTGTAATTACAGTTTATAAGATGTAAAAAACCTCCAGCTTTCGAAAGCTGGAGGTTTTTTTTAGTTTCTAATTAGTATTTATCAACGAGGATTATTCGTCGTGATTACAAACATTATTAAAGGTTCATCACCTGTATTTTCAATAGAATGGTACCCTACAGAATGAATAGAAGTAATATCCCCCTTTTGAAGAATTTTTTTACGTATTGATCCTTCCAAAGCGGTTCTTTCCCGATATTCTCCAGTTCCGTGTACCACGACATATAATTCCTGTTCATTTCTTTGGGAATGGGTATGAAATCCCGACTCATCACCTTTATTCAGTAAAACCATATAGGCTGCGAGACGATTGTTGGCAAGTTCTACTTGATCAAACATCTGTATCATATAGACAGTGCCTTTTCCTCCATACATATTTTCCCGCCTATCGATGCGGGTGAAACTTCGTTCATCCTTTTCAAAGGGCATTGCATAGAGATTAATGTATTTTGAAACTTCCTGTACAACATGGTCGAACTCTGTTCCTTCGGATAATATAACTGTTCCAGACATGGGATAAATGGTAATTTAAATTACATATCCTTGCACCAAAAAGTATGCAAAAAGATAAAGATTAGGTTTGATAAAATAAATACCGTTGCTCAGTATTGTCTATCAATATAAAAATCAGCTTTGTTGTACCCAAAGAACTTCAGCAAGCATTTCCTTGAAATAATCTTCACACTTTGCAATATGCGTCCCATACCAGGAAAAAGCTTCACCATCTACAATCATTATTTTTTTTTCAGGATAAACGGTTTTCAGTTCAGCAATGTGTTTTTCCTTAAAAGGGAAAGGTTCTGATGAAAGCATGATTATATCTGCTTCCGAAAGATCTTCTGTGGTGATAACAGGGTAGCGGGTTTTGTTTTTAAAGATATTTTCAAATCCTATTTCGGATAAAATCCTATGAATAAAGGTATCAGCCCCAATGGTCATATAAGGATTGTTCCAGATCAGATACGCAACTTTTATAGTGTTCTCAATCTTAGTCTGATTTAGAATTTCGTAAATTTTAAGATTGAAAATCTGTGCTCTTTCTTCTTTGCCAAGAAGGTTTCCTAGGTTTTTAAGAAGGTAATAATTGTCTTCAATGGTTTCAACATTGGTAACAATTACTTTACAATCTTCCATTAAAGCTTCAACCTGCTCTTTGATGTTTTCTTCTTTGTTGGCAAGAATAAGATCTGGTTGTAAAGCTTTGATTTTCTCTATATTGATATTTTTTGTACCTCCTATTATGGTTACTTTTTTTACTTTATCCTGAGGATGAATACAAAATTTCGTCCGTCCGATCACTTCATTTTCGGTCAGCCCCAAGTCGAATAAAGCCTCTGTAATAGAGGGTACAAGTGAAACGATTTTCATATTGGCATTTTAGATGATGCCTAAAATTACAAAAGTTTTCCGGTTAAGAAAAGTCCGGCTACGGTAAAATAAATGATAAGACCTGTTACATCCACTAATGTTGCTACAAAAGGAGCAGAAGAAGTCGCAGGATCGAGCTTTAATTTTTTTAATACAAAAGGAATCATAGAACCTGATAAAGTTCCCCAAAGCACAATAGCGATAAGAGAAATGGATACACTCAGTCCTACATATACCCAATATTCACCATAATTGAAAAAACCGATCTTCTGCCATAGCATGATCCTGATAAAACCAATGGCTCCTAAAATAGCTCCCAGGCATAATCCGGAGATTATTTCCTTTTTCATGACATACCACCAGTCTTTCAGATTGATTTCCTGAAGGGCCATCGCACGAATGATAAGAGTAGCAGCCTGCGATCCTGAATTTCCTCCACTGGAAATGATCAACGGGACAAATAAGGCAAGGACGACTGCTTTTTCAATTTCTTTGTCAAAATATCCCATTGCTGAGGCGGTCAGCATTTCAGATACGAAAAGAATGATAAGCCAAGTCGCTCTTTTTTTGATCATTTCAGTCCATGAAGTCTGGGTATAAGGAAGGTCTAATGCTTCCAATCCCCCAAATTTCTGAATATCTTCCGTATTCTGCTGTTCAATCTGATCAAGAATATCGTCAATCGTTACAATACCTACCAAAACACCCGCTTCTGTGATGATCGGAAGAGCTCCACGGTCATATTTTTCGAAATAAGTGACGGCATCTTCCTTGGAAGTTGTAGTAGTAATGGCAACAAAGTGATTGTCTGTAATATCAGAAACCAGAGTGTCTTCTTCTTCAAGAAGTAAAGTTCCGATAGCAAGGTCATCAATCAGGCGGTTTCTTTCATCCACTACATAGAGGTAGTTCATTGTTTCCACCCTTTTTCCTACCTTTTTAATCTGTTGAAGACATCTTTTTACGGTCCACTCCTTACGGATCTGGATGTAATAAGGAGTCATCAGACGGGCAATAGAGTCAGAATTATAGCCTAGTAGTTTTAAGGCAATTCTTCTTTCCTGAGGGTTAAGATGATTGATAGAATACTTGATAAGCTCATCCGGAAAATCCTCGAAAAGCGCCGTTCTGTCATCCGGAGTCATGGCATTCAAAATTTCAGAAACTTCATCGCTTCCGATACTCCTGATGGTATCCTCCTGAAAATCAGGGTCAAGGTGAGAGAAGACTTCCGCTTTGTATTCTTTCGGAACCTTCAAAAACGCGAGCAGCCTCTCATCAGCAGGAAGTTCGCTGAGAGTTTCGGCAATATCGGCAGGGTTGAAGATAAGTTCGTCTCTAGAATTCAAAACGTGAAATTTTTTGGATATGCAAAAATAATTCAAATTTTTAAGACTGACCAATAAACTGGGAAAATTAAGGATTAATTAAAGTGTAATACTTTTTGATACCCAAAAAAAACACCCACCGAAGCGGATGTTCAAAAATTAAATTTTAAAAAATTATAATGCCTATATTATTCAAAAATAGGTTCACATTGTAAGATAGGAGAGAGTAAACACATTCCTCCTTCGCAGCATTCACCAGGGCCACATTGTGCGCTGGAACTGCATTTTTTGATAGGGCCGCTGCCTTTAATGGCTTTTTGTTCCTGTCTGTTCAGCCTTTTTAGATTAGAGTTTTTCATGAAATTAATTTTGATTGTTAATACATAAAAGGGTACTATTCTTCAAAACAGGCATTTTCCATACATGCACCTCTACAGCAAATTCCAATAAAGCAAGGTCTTGTTTCACTGCATCGGATGGGGCCAGCACCACCATTAATTTCTTTAGCAGCTTTTCTACTGATTTTTTTTAGATTTTTCATATGTTTTAGATTTTAATGCAAAACTAAAATAGTAATTTTTTTTAAATTATTCATTATTTGGTGAAAATATTTAATTGTTAATCAGCTTATTGTGTAGGTTTAATAAAAAAACACCTGTTGGAAGCAGGTGTCTGTATATAAATTTTTGTAAGATGTTATTCTAAAGGACATGGATATAAAACACATCTGTTGCGGCAGCATGACCCACCCGGACATTCAAAATGCTCTGTACATCCTCTGATGATGCCATTTCCTTTAATTTCTTTTTGCTCTTGTCTGTTGAGTTTCTTAAGATTTTTCATATGATTTAGGTTTTAATGTAACACTAAAATAATAAATATTTCGCAATTATTCATTGATTTGTGAAAATTTAAAACCTTTAATCATTTGCTTTTGTGATGTTTATGTTAGTGATTTAGATTTTTTTTAAATTTAAGTATGGAAAAATATGCCTGTGAAGCGATGTCAGGCCATAAGAATAAATTAATAAAACGCTGCTTTATATTGAGGTCTAAAGTTCAGCTTCCGTTGGTTTTAGCTTTCTCAGTTTCTTGATAATTCCTTTAATAGCTCCTTCGGTACCAATTTTAACGGAATTTACAGTAGAACCCAGCAGACGCATATTTTTACGATAGGTATCATGGTCTGATTCTGTTACCAAAGTTCCGTCAGCACCAAAAAGTTTCATGCTTACAACTACCTGATTAGAGAAAACATATTTCCCAAAACCTACTTTAAAATATCTCACTTTGGAAACAATAGCGAAGTCAGCATCATTATTAACACAGTAATCCATTATGGTCTGCTTATCGATGCTGTCGTACGGAATCTGAACTTCAGCTCGGAGCATTTTGTTCCTTTTTCCACCGAAATTGTCGGAAACTGCATCAAAAAAAGCATGATTGGTAGGGTCTTTTATCTCCTCAATATCAGGCTCTACTTCGGGATTGAAGTACAGTACTTTTTTTATTTTATCATCAGCATTTCTCTGGGCTTTCACTGAAGTAAAACCGATCAAGAAAAAACTAATAACTGCCGTAAAGAATATAATTTTTTTCATTTGTAATTCGAATGCAAAATTACTGCCTTTTCGTTGTATTTTGTAAAATTTATTAAGAATTTTTTAACATTTTTTTCTATCAAATTTGATTTATGAAATCAATAATGTTTGCAGAATCAAAAAATAGTCGTAATTTTGCACCCGTTACATAATAATCATTAAACAATATTGGAATGTACTTAACAACAGAAAAAAAGCAGGAAATTTTCTCAAAACACGGGAAATCTGCACAAGACACAGGAAGTGCTGAAGGACAAATCGCTCTTTTCACTTTCAGAATCAACCACTTATCTCAGCACTTAAAGGCTAACCGTCATGATTTCAACACAGAGAGATCTCTAGTGAAATTGGTAGGTAAGAGAAAAAGTTTACTAGATTACCTTAAAAACAAAGATATCGCAAGATATAGAGCAATTATTGCTGAACTAGGTTTAAGAAAATAATCTATAAAGATTTTCAAAATAAAAGCAACTTCGAAAGAGGTTGCTTTTTTTGTTTGTTGAACATTCGTACCATTGTTATTCCTATCCTTAACGAAAAATTTTCACTATTTTATTTGTACGCAGCATGATTGCGTATTTTGTCTTTTACTTTGCCGTATCAAAATAGGAATTCTAATTCCAGTAAAAGTAATACCATGAAAATACGTTTCAAAAACAAAGAATTAATCACACGTCCCCATTTACTTCAGGATGAATACAGAGTTATTATCAAAGAAAAAACTCTTCAGGGATATTATTGTTATACGTTTTTTAATGATCAGCTGCATGAGTTGACCGTGAATGAAAATGAAGTGGAAGTAACAGATCATGATATGTCTGATATGATACAGAGGAATGATCTTGGCTATGGAAGAGAATTATATATCAATGAATTTTTAATAAAGTTATTACCCTTACAACCAGGACAATTTATAAGTACAAGATCTCTTTGGACAGCAGGTAAGCTTTTCAGGTATTTTGAGAAATATAATTATGAAATTCCGGATTCTTATAAAGAAAAAGTATTGAATGAAAGTTATAAAATGAATCTTATCGAAGGTTTCCTGATGGCGATAAATCCTTATATGGAAAGAAAGTTTAAAGGTGGAAATTATTTTGAAAGTTTTGAATTGTATAAAGGGAAGGCTGTTTCGGAAATTGACCTTAAAATTAATGATAGTCTTAATGAGCTTGATCGTAAGGATTATAAGGATCTACTGAAATACTTTATTGAAAAGGCTTTATATGATACCGATGATAATGAGATGCACTCTAAAAACTTTTCAAGTACCCTGTTTGTTTTAATAGACTCTTTATTCGTTTATGATATTACCCGTATCTATTCCTATAAAACCTTCTATGATAATTGTTTTGTTATAGAATATCAGAATGAATATTATTATTTGAATCAGTTTTGGTGGGGATAATCAAATTATTCCCTGTTCTTTCCGATTTTGCCCAGGTGTGTATTCTGGAAGCTGTCAGGATATTTCAATCCGTACCCTAAAATCCTGTCAAAGGAAGAATGAGAAAATAAGATGGCTCCGATCATCTGCAAATAGGGAAGAGATAGATATACTCCCGCAAGATAAACAAGGATGGCTACTCCCAAATGATGAAAAAAATTATAAAGAAGTGCACCTGTTTTCGTATTAACTGTATACCCCAGCATGGAAATATCCGGCGCAAAGAATAACCCTGCAAACCACCACCAGGAATATTCTGTTTGGGCAAAAGCATATATTCCTAGTAATAGAAATGCAGCATATTCGAGTTTTAATTGTAATTTCATGAGCATCATACTTTGTAAAGGATATCCAATAAGTTCTTTTTTTTCGCGAAAAGTTACATTTCTGAATCTAAAAAAGCGGAATATCTTGAGATACTCCGCTTTATATATTTTTGTATAATTGATTTTAGTGTCCTGATTTGTTTTCTGTGCTTTCTACGTGCCCAAGATATTTGGTGCAATAAGCTCCGAAAATCAGAATAATAAGATAGCAGAATACAGGAATGATAAACGAATGCTGTACTCCAAACTGATCCGCAAGATACCCCTGGAAAATAGGAACAATTGCTCCTCCTAAAATCGCCATTACAACCAAAGAAGATCCCTGACTGGTATATTTTCCAAGCCCGGAGATGGCCAGAGTATAAATATTGGAGAACATAATAGAATTGAAAATTCCAATTCCCAAAATGCTGTACATCGCTAATTCACCATGATTTACCATCGCTGAAATCAGTAATATAACATTGATAGCAGCAAAGATGGATAATGTTCTTGCAGGAGCCGATTTGCCAACAAAAAACGCAATAAAATTAAGCACAATAAATACAAGGAAAAAGCTGACCTGTGCAAAATTAAGGTTAACAATGCTGAAAATAACAAGGAACACAGCACCTGCTGCGCCAAGCATATAAAGCGCTTTCTTTTCCTGGCTCAATGACTGGTTTAAAGAGATAGCCCCAAGGAAACGTCCAATCATAGCACCTCCCCAGTATAGTGAAAGATAGTTTTTACTGATAATTTCATTAAAGCCCATAATCTGTGGCTGCTCCAAAAAGCTGATGATGAAACTTCCTACGGCAACTTCACCTCCTACATAACAGAACATGGCAAAAACCCCAAATTTCAGGTGGCTGAACTCAAGAGCTCCCCAGCCCTTTACAATCTCTTCTTCTCCTCCCGTTTGGAAAGACGGAAGTTTTACGCGGGAAATCAGTAATGCTACCAATAAAAGAATCCCTGCGAAGATCAGATAAGGTATACGGGTTGCTACCGCACTGAACGACCCGTCTGGAGACGAGAAAAACTCAAAAATAAGGTGGCCACCCAATACCGGAGCAATGGTAGTTCCGAATGCATTGAATGCCTGAGTCATATTCAAACGGCTTGAAGCAGAATCTTCACTTCCTAATAAAGAAACATAGGCATTCGCTGTAATCTGTAACACAGTGAAACCTAATCCTAAAATGAATAAAGCACCCAAAAACAAAGGGTAATACGAAAAAGTAGCTGCCGGATAAAATAAAACACAGCCAAAAGCGGCCAGAAATATTCCAAACAGAATTCCTTTTTTATATCCTAATTTATTAATAGGATCTCCCTTGGTGATGGAAATTATGAAATAGATCAGCGATCCGATAAAGTACGCTCCGAAGAAACAGAACTGTACCAGCATGGATTCGAAAAAGGTAAGATTGAAAAGTTGTTTCAGATAGGGAATCAGGATATCATTCATACAGGTAATGAAACCCCACATAAAAAACAGCAGGGTGATGGTAATCAACGGTACCGTATAATTCCTGCTTTGCGGTTGTACTTCTTTATTAATCATAAACATTTATTTATCTGTGTAAGGAAAGGTCCTTAACTTTTTTGCCTACAGCATGCTATTTTGTGAAGTAGGGCAAATATAGGGATCAGCCTATATTTTTGCAATTATTTTGAGATTTTTTATAAGGAAAAATATATTTTTTGCCGGTTTAAAATATTATTTCCATTTTTTGAGACAATAATACAAAAAGAACAGGGTTTTTCAATGCAATATATTTAAAAAGACCGCTTTTTATTTTAATAAATCATGAACAGGTTTGAATGAACAGTGTTAATTATTTAATCTTTCATGAAACTGATAGCCAAAATTTTGTATTTTAAGGGCCTATTTAAGCAATTGAAAAATTTAATATATCATTATTATATAGTACCTTTGCAAACGAAATTTAAAGAGTTTAAATATTAATCATACTCAATACGGAGTATAAAGAAGCAATTTTATGAGTATACCTCAAGCGTTTACAGAAACGATTATCCTTGCAGACGGCAGGGAAATCACTATTGAAACGGGAAAGCTGGCGAAGCAGGCTGACGGATCTGTAGTGGTTAAATGTGGTGGAACAATGCTTTTAGCAACTGTTGTAGCCAATAAAGAAGCAAATCCTGGTGTAGACTTTTTACCATTAACGGTAGATTACAGAGAAAAGTTTTATGCAGGTGGAAGAATTCCTGGAAATTTCTTCCGTAGAGAAGCAAAACCATCTGATGATGAAGTGCTTACAATGAGATTGGTAGACAGAGTTCTACGTCCACTTTTCCCTGAGGATTTCCACGCGGAAGTACAGGTGATGATCTCATTAATTTCTTACGATAAAGAAGTAATGCCTGAAGCATTAGCAGGTTTGGCAGCTTCTGCAGCTATTGCGATTACAGATATTCCTTTCAACGGGCCAATGTCTGAAGCAAGAGTAGTAAGAATCGACGGACAATTAGCCGTGAATCCAAGTTACGAAAACTTATTAAAATCAGATATCGACATTATGGTGGGAGCTACTAAAGACTCCATCGTAATGGTAGAAGGAGAAATGAAGGAGATTTCTGAGCAGGAAATGCTTGAAGCAATCAACTTCGCTCATGCAGAGATCAAAAAACAGATCGAAGCTCAGGAAAGACTTGCTGAAAAAGTAGGAAAATCTTTCCCTAAAAGAGAATACAGCCATGAAGATCACGACGAAGAAATTCGTGAAAAAGTATGGAAAGAGTGCTACGACAAAGTATATGAAGTAGCAAAAACTCCATCTAATAAAGAAGAAAGAGGAGAAAAATTCAAAGCTGTTCTTGCAGATTTCTTGGCACAATATGCTGAAAACGAAGAAGAATTAGCAAGAGTAACTCCTTTCGTTAAAGTATACTACCACGATGTAGAAAAAGAAGCAATGCGCCAAATGATCCTTGAAGACAATATCCGTCTTGATGGTCGTGATCCTCAAACGATCCGTCCTATCTGGTCAGAAATTGATTATCTTCCGGGTGCTCACGGTTCTGCAGTCTTTACAAGAGGAGAAACTCAGTCTTTAACAGCAGTAACGTTAGGCTCTGTGAAAGATGCAAACATGATCGACAGCGTAATTACGCAGCACGACGAGAGATTCTTCCTACATTACAATTTCCCTCCATTCTCAACAGGTGAAGCAAGACCTTTAAGAGGAACTTCAAGAAGAGAAGTTGGACACGGAAACTTAGCTCAAAGAGCTTTAACAGCAGTAATTCCTGCTGAGAATCCATACACTATCAGAATTGTTTCCGATATCTTAGAATCTAATGGTTCTTCTTCAATGGCAACCGTTTGTGCGGGAACATTAGCATTGATGGATGCTGGGGTACAGATTACAAAGCCTGTTTCCGGTATTGCAATGGGATTGATTACGGATACAAAATCCGGTAAATTCACCGTACTTTCCGATATCTTAGGAGACGAAGATCACCTTGGAGATATGGACTTCAAAGTAACGGGTACTGCAGACGGTATCACAGCGTGTCAGATGGATATCAAAATCCAGGGACTTTCTATGGACATCATGGAAAAAGCTTTGATGCAGGCTAAAGACGGAAGATTACACATTCTGAATAAAATTACTGAGACAATTGCTGCTCCTAGAGCAGACGTTAAACCTCATGCTCCGAAGATGGTAGTAATGGAAATCGCTAAAGATTTCATTGGTGCTGTAATTGGACCTGGTGGAAAAATTATTCAGCAGTTACAGAAAGATACTGAAACGGTTATTGCTATCGAGGAAGTTGGAGAAATCGGACGTATCGAAATTTCCGGAACAGACAGAGAGAAGATTAATGCGGCTATCGCAAGAATCAATGAAATTACTTTCGTACCGGTTATAGGAGAAGTTTACAAAGGTAAAGTTGTAAAAGTAATGGATTTCGGTGCTTTCGTGGCGATTGCTAAAGGTACAGAAGGACTTCTTCACATTTCAGAAATTGAATGGGCTCGTCTGGACAAAGTTCCTTATGCAGAAGGTGACGAAGTAGAAGTGAAGTTCATGGGTTACGATGATCGTAAGAAAATGAAACTTTCCCGTAAAGTTCTTTTACCAAGACCTCCAAGACCAGAAGGACAGGGTAGACCAGAAGGGCAAAGAAGACCGGAAGGACAAGGTAAGCAGGATGGACAGAGAAGACCGGAAGGGCAAAAGCCACAAGGTGAGAAACCAGCTGAAACGCAAGAACCTTCTAACGAAGCTTAATAAGATT
The DNA here is from genome assembly GCF_050632815.1 of Chryseobacterium sp. JK1. Classification (NCBI taxonomy): domain Bacteria; kingdom Pseudomonadati; phylum Bacteroidota; class Flavobacteriia; order Flavobacteriales; family Weeksellaceae; genus Chryseobacterium; species Chryseobacterium sp. JK1. Next base: position 149,010 of record NZ_JBODRU010000001.1, read on the forward strand.
TATTCTTAAATATATGAAATCCCTCATTTTTGAGGGATTTTTTTATGCTTTTATTCTTTCCATGCATTTTTTTGTAAAGCATTATTTCCATGTACATGACAAGAGTTTCTGTAAGCATTACGGAGCCTCCTTTCTCATCAGGGTTGATCTGGCTGTTTCCCCAAAGGTGAGAAAGCTCATGCCCGGAAAGTTCATTGATGACATCCTGCTTCTTATCCGCATCAATATGGGCATGAAAAACCATATCTTCAGGCATAAAAATAGCAGATGGATAAGCCGTTGCAGCAAATCCTCTTGTAAAGGATAAATCTCTGCAAAAGTGTCGATTTAAAAGGATATGGAGCAAAATTTTGCTGACAGTAATTCAGGGTAAGTTTTGCATTTAATCACAGTTTTTGATTAATTTTAAATAACAAAACAATTGAAGTCATGGCTTACAGTACAGAACTTGCCGATCGGGTACGTGAACGGCTTTTTATGGAAAATAATATAGAGATCGAGGAAAAGAAAATGTTCGGCGGATTGTCTTTTCTTGTGAACGGAAAGATGTGCATCAATATCAGTCGTGATAACCTGATGTGCCGTTATGATCCTGAAATAGAAGACGAAGTTTCGGAGAAGAAAGGTTTCTTACCGATGATCATGAAAGGAAAGCAGCTGAATGGCTATTGTTACGTAGAACCTATTGGCTTCCGAAAACCCGATGATTTTGAATATTGGATAAAAATAGGTCTTGATTATAATCTGGTGGCGAAGGCTTCGAAGAAGTGAATTGTTGGAGTTGAGGGCAGGAGAGTGAGAGTGTTGGAGATTGAGAGTTTTTGAGAGTGGGAGTGCTGAAATGTAACAGTCCCACTATTCATAACTCGTTATTGATAAAGGTTTTTCCTCATTTCGATCAGTATTTTGGTCGTTTTTTCTACATCCGGATAGTCAGGTAAATGGGAGGTAGAATAAAGGTTATCAATAGATTGAATGAGCTCCTCGGCTTTTTTCATTACTGCCTCGTAAGATTGGTGACCTGCTTTGATATCAAGAAGTTCTTCACGATTATCAACACGAGTCTGAAGGGTGTTATGTTTAAAAATAGATTCACATGACTGAAGCAGTCGGATAGTGTGCATCATATTTTTGCTGTCGTAATTCTGCCCATGAGTCTGATTAACATTGTAACGGTCTTCATTGCGCTCAGTGACCCATTTCCAATATTCCCTGTAGTCTTTACAGTAAACAGAGTAGGCATCGAGATTGCAGAACAGATAAGCAACGGGTTTTTCGCCTTTGGGAATGGATGATACAGAAACCTGATTCGCTTCTTCATTCTGAATAATTCCTTTGTATCCCAATGTTCCCGATTCATCATAGAATAAAGCATACATACCTTTTGTATGATCAATGCTTATCAATCCGCAATTTTCCTGTGATGAACCATCTCGTCCTGCGAATACTCCTTCAGAGGAAGAAGATTTATGTAGCCATTCTTTCAGGGGCACAGAACCTTGTCCCTCAAGAATAAAACAAAAATCCAGAATTGATTTTCTTTCTTTATCTATTGGGTTTAAAATTTTTTTGTTGAGACCTTTTGCCTTTTTAATCTGTGAAACAGCATACCCGGCAAACGTATCTTTGCATAATTTTGACAGGAAATCTTCAGTTTTCAGAAAATCCATCAACGGATGTTTGTATTGAATACAGTCTTCCGGACTTGCCAGAATTTCCAGAATATTAGGATTGTTTTTCTGAAGCAATTCTACAAACCTCCCGATTTCATAATACGTAATATCATTCGTCTCATTGGAAATCTGCGAAATATAGTTCAGTCCAAAGAAATCCTCCTTAGGCAAATAATATACTCCACGAATATCTGTATCCGAATTTTCTGTTGCCAGCCCAAAAGCCCGGCTTCCGGAAATAGCTTCGAAGAGGAGGAGGTTTCTGTTTTTTAAATCCTGGATCGTCATCATTTTTAAAGAAATTTGAGTCTTTCGTATTGTAGTTTCTGAATAGTATTTTTTAAATATTTTTCTCTTTTTTTGTCGTTTGTAGCGATTCTTCCATGTAATATACCACCGGTAATGACATATTCATTGTCTTGAATGGGAATGGCAATATGTAAGCAATCATAGGTGTTTTGATTAAAATCCTTAAAACATCTGTTAATGAAGGCAAGATTTGTTTCTTGTGATATAAATTTATTTTCCAGTAATGAAAAACTGTTTTGTGCAATGTCAACCATCTTTTGAAGGCTATCGTAGTTTTCGTTATTGGGATATATTTTGAAGTATGTTTGGGCAATATATTTTATAAAGTCAGGTTTATAAAAAACTTTACAGCCTTTAAAATTTTTAATGGCCAGATACATGGGGTCCTCAGAATCATTTTTAGGTTGCGATCCCCTTATTTTGATCGCTTCCGGTACCTCAATTCCGTATTGGGTATATAGGTCTTCACAATGTTTGAGAAATATATTTCCATCTTTGTATATCACTTTTATTTCTCCTTCTGCAATGGCGTTATGAATGCTTGTAAATGCAGGGTTTGCCCCTTTTTGCCAGATTCCATTCAAAAAAATCAGTGAGAAATATTGATACTCAGTTCTGTTTTTTGCATTAAAACTAATAAATAATGTGTCTCTTTCCTGAGCTAAATACTCAAAGTCGAAAATGTTGTTTCCCGTGTTTAATTTTAAGAGTATTCTTTCCATCGAAATTCCATTCTCAAAATCTTCGATAGGTTTCATTATTTTTCCTCTTATCCGCGACTCTTTTGTTCCGATATAACTTTTTAAAGTCCAGATATAAATATTTTTTAGATCAAAAATATTTCCCTCCAGACATGTACAAAACTTTATTTCATTATTAGGTACACACATATTGATTTACTATAAAAAATAGGGTGAAAAGCTAATTCCCTGGATGCCTCCCGGAACAGGAAGTACGTTGTCTGAGTTCATGGTTACTTCATAATCCTCACATGTAAGCTGAGAAACATTTTGATACCAGTTTTTGTGATATTCTTTTTTAATATCGTCTGTTTTGATGAGACAATGTAATCCTCCATTAGTTTTGATAAAGGTCAGACAATCAGAATTAATACAATTTTCCATGTCTTTTTTAAATCTTTCAATGGCAGCCTGATGATTTTCAGTTTTAAAATCAATATCCAGATCAAAGAATATTTTTCGTGATGCAGAGGTCTGAATAATATTCAGAGAAAGAGTATGAGGATTAATAGCTTTATCATTCCTGATCAGTTTATCGGAGATCTCTCTCATCATGAGTAGAGATGCTTTATGAAGATCTCTGGGATTGGGGGTGATGTAGAGCGCCAGATTATCCTGAGAAACTTCAGTATTTCCTGATTCATATCTTCCTGTAGGAAGCTCAAGCTGACTGATTTTGTGAAAAAGCATTTCTTTGGTAGAAATAAAACGCTTTAATTGAGCTTTGTCAGACTTCAGTCCGGTTTCTTTGTTATATTTTTTTCTTGCTAGCAGCTGCACATAGTATTGTTCATTAGGCAGCAACTCAGGAAGCCAGTTGATGAATTCCTTAAGTTTTTCTTCGTTGTATATGATTTTATAATTCATGGTTATTGCTTAGAAAAGACTCTGAAAAACCTTAGTTTTCCAGAGCCTTAATATAGTGAAATACTTTGTCACTCCATCCATTGATTTCTGCGGTCCAGTTTCCTGTTTTTATACCGTGGGTATGAGTTGAAATATCAATGATATAAGAGTTTTTATAGGGTGAAGTATCCGGTTTTCTATCCGATCCGTAATGGGCATCAATATCCTGACTGTCTGAGATTACTACCAGACGTTCTGCATCTTTTGCATACCCATTTTCTTTCAGCCATTCGCATAACTGATAAGTGAAGATTCCTCCATAACCGATTTGAGCATTGATCTCTGTTGCCTGATTGAAAATCCCAAGTCCTTTACCATTATTTACCACCAAGTGTTTTCCCACTCTGTGATGATCGTCTCCGGCGGTAAATACAAGGATGATATCTTCAAAAATATAGGAACCTGTTGCTGCCATAGCAAAAGCAAGATCCATTCTTGAAAAACTCGATTGTGATGAAGTTATTTGCCCCATGCTTCCAGAGACGTCAATAGCCAGTATAGTAGTCCCTTTGATTTTCTCACCGGAAAAACAGTTTTTCATCGCTTCGTCAATATCAGCAGTATATTCTATTGCATTTCTTTGAGCAGCCAAGAAGTTCAAAGGGGTTAGCCATGAACTTTTTACCTGTGAAATAGCTGTTTGTATCATTGTTCTGGATAATCCAGCTTCTTTCATATTTCTTACGTTTCTCAGAATGGCCAGAGAACCCAGACTTTTTTCAGAAATCATTCTTTCGAAAGTTTCCTTTTTATCGGCTCCTTGGGATAATGCAGATTCCCATGTATTAGCGGCTTGTAAATTGTCGTTTACAAGAGCTTTTAAGGCAACCTCATTTCTGGCTGTTGGCTTTGGGTGTACCAAATTAACAACATCTACCAAGGATAGCTCCATATTACTTTTTCTATATTTAGCGATCTGGTATTCGTCATACTGATCAAAGGCTTTTGCCAGACCTTTTTTGATTGGTTTTGACATTTTATAAGATCCGTTTCTTACTTTCAGCATCTGAAGCAGATCAATAGTCATATCCGGTCTGTTAGCAACTTTGGCAATAGCATCTTTTACAGAAATTCCGTGAATTTCCTGAGCGAGAATAAGCAGCCATAATGGAGTGTGTCTCAACTTTTGCTGAAATCTACATTCTATAGCCAGTTCAATAATCTTTTCAGGATCTACTTTATGACACAAATCTTCAATTTGCTTCATAATCTCATCGGAAGATTGGTAATAATCAGATTCGAAAAGAAGATTGGCTAAAGTTACTCTTCTTAATAGTTCATAATCTGAATATTTTCCTGCTTTATCTGTCAATGTTCCGGCAATAATACCAGAGTCGAACCCAGTTTTTTTTGTGTTAAATTTTGACATTTCTATTAGTTTTTATATTGATAAAAAAGAAGTGGTTAAAAACAATTAAAGTGTAGTTTTGTCTTGAAATACGAAGTAACTTTAATCTCACACCACTTCCTCTGAAAGACTGGCCGGAATCGAACCGGCATACACGGCTTAATAGGCGAAGTAACTTTATCATAACACCTGGTTGCCAGGTTAAAACGTAATAAAGTAATGTACGTTGCTCTACCTTTTGAGCTACAGTCTTTCTTAATTATGATGCAAAGTAAAAAGGTTAATGCGCATTGTTTTTGCGTACCATAAAATTTTTTTAAATTTTCTATAAAAAATAAGTCTGCTTCAAAAATGAAACAGACTTAAGATCGTAGTTATTTATTTTTAATACAGCTTTGTACAATCACTTGCAGGGCTTTTTCGGCATCACACGCATACAGTCCGGAACACCATGCAGGGTTAGCTTCAATCAATGCCCAGCCTTTTCCTTTTATAATTCCGAAATCCAGAACGATGGCAACGGGCAGCGTGGAAGAATATTTTTGAATAAAGGAGTCAAAAAAGCTAAACATATCGTTTTTTTCTTTTTCTGAAAGTTGATGGGTATCAAATACATTATTTCGCCAATAAGAAGAATAGGTTTTAATTTCATTATTTAAAACAAAACATCTTACTTCAAGTTCCCATTCTACAACTTCAGAGGTAAAAACCATACTTTCTAGATCCAGTGTTTCAAAACCTTTAATATTCGTTACTTTATCGAAAACACCTGCTTTAAAGCTTTTAAAGTCTGAACATTTGATGAAAATATTTTCTTCATGTGCAAAATCTTTCAGCTTTCCGTAAACAATTTTCCGCTTTGTAAATTCTTCTGAGACTTTTGAAAGCCAGTTATCGTCAGGTTTTGTTAAGGTTAAATTACATTGGTCTGCAACAATTTCTGCATAAATATCTTCGCCATACACTGCCATCACATCGCCGCGAAATTCTTCAGGAACATTCCATTTTGCATTGAATCGGTTAAGTTCATAAGGAGAGTTGAGTGATGCTTTCTTGAGATTGTTGCTGTCTTCCGTATACATGGGAGACAGGGCGATTATATTTCTCATTTGATTTTATTTAATAAGATTAATAATGATTTTGCTTATTGTCTAAAGTTTCTTTGATGATTTCCTGTAAAGGTCTGAATTGTGTAAGAAATTTATATTGTATTCCTTCAGTTGTTTTATAGGATGATAAATTATACCCTACATTACCTTTTTCTTCATTATTGAGAACGAGATTGTCATAATTTCCCAGATCCATGGTGATAATCAGTTCTTCTCCAGACTTTTTGAACTCTTCATAACAATTGTTGATAAAGTCAAAAGAAGGATTTTTTCTGTCAAAACAATCTTCTTTTATACGGAATTCATAAACTGCATCATCAAGCTGCTGTAACAACGTATACAAATCTGCATCCTTTCCGTGAGCTTCTTTGTATCGGGTAACAACTAATTTAATAAAAGCTTCCGTATAGAAAATGATAAAACTGTCATCACTCACATCCCAAAAAATACTATAAAAATAATTGTGCTTGGGAAGATTATATCTTGTAAAAGTTTCGATCACAGAGAGAGGAACTTCAATTCCCATTTCGTCCTTTAAAAATTTACATCTTTCAATAAATTCATGCATTTTCTCTTTGGGAATCAATTTATCAGTCTCCTCTTGAAGGGGTTGAGTATACTTCTTTTTGAAGAAGTTAAATATTTTCATGTTATCTTTCTTTAAAGTGTTAATATCTCCCTAAAAACCCTCTCCATCTCTGCTTTATTAGCCTTGCCTCCTGGAAGACCCTTTGATTTTTCTTCATTCTCAGCGATCGTTTTTTCAAGAAAATCAAACAGTTCCCAATCGTTCGGATGATAATAAGATTCTCCTTTGGATGCTTTTAAGGCAACAAGATCTTCTATTTTTCGTCTGGTTGCATCATCTGTTAACACTAACAAATCACTGAATAGTACAGGAGGAACTGTTCTTTTCTCTATGATCCATTTTCCGGTAAGGGTAGTTCGGAGACAATAAAAATAACTTTTTAATTTTACTTCATCACTTCTGCATGCTTCCAGATACTTCTTGCTCATGCTCAAATAATGGTAAGAAACCGCTATTGGTGAAAAGCAGGCATTAGCCAGAGGTTTGAAAAGCTCTACGAATCTCTCATTTGCTTTATAAACGATTGGAGAGTAGAACCAGCTCAGCAAAGCAGCGTTCGATTTTAGTAAAAGATGAAAAGTCTTTCTCAGATCCCAACCGGAGCCGTCCAGATCGTCTTCTGTCATAAATTCTATCGTTTCATCCTTATCCCAGGGAGAAAGATACCAGTCTTTTTCATGACGGTATATAAAACGTATATCATAATCACTGTCAGGAGAAGCAAAACCCCACGCTCTGCTCCCTGATTCTACAGCAAGAAGTACTTCTACACCACGTGTAGTCTCAACCTCTTTTATTTTTTCAAGTATTTTTGATGTCATTGTTTTTCATTTATAATGCAAAGTAAGGGGTGTTGTGCGTAATGTACTTGCGTATTTTTTTGAGTTGCAGGATTTGAGTTGTAGGGTTTGAAGGTAAGAGAGTAGGAGAGTTGTTGTGAGAGAGTTTGTGAAACGATGATTTTTAGTTTCTAGATTTAGGGATATGGTTTTCCACTTGTAAAAATTGCAGACAAACGTTACATAATATCTCCTGTTTTACTAATATTGCATTTTTCCATTTAACATAACTATCAACATCCATGTTATCATCAGAGTTACAACACAAAATTGATTTTAAAACAAAACCTTTAGGGGCATTAGGACATCTTGAGCACATTGCTCACAAAATTGGAATGGTTCAGAAAACGACTTCTCCTAAGCTACTGAATCCTCATATGGTGGTTTTTGCTGCCGATCATGGGATTGCTACAGCAGGAGTAAGTGCTTATCCGCAGGAAGTAACCTATCAAATGGTGATGAATTTCCTTGGAGGAGGAGCTGCCATCAATGTTTTTTGCAGACAGAATGATATTAAGATTAAAATTGTGGATGCCGGAGTGAATTTTGATTTTCCCGAAGGACTGAATCTGGTCGATAAAAAGGTCAGAAAATCCAGCCGTAATATTCTGGAAGAACCTGCTATGACTCCTGAAGAATATCAGCAGGCGCTTAAAAATGGAAAAACCGTGGCTCACGACATTGCACGGAAAGGTTGTAATATCATTGGTTTTGGAGAAATGGGGATCGGGAATACTTCCGCTTCTTCTTTAATGATGAGTAAATTGTTTGATATTCCGATTAAAAACTGTATCGGACGCGGAACGGGACTGAATGATCATCAGTTGCAAAACAAGGTTCATATCTTAACTGAAGCTATAAAAAAATATCCGTCCGAAATGACTGAAGACGAAATTGCGCAAACTTTCGGTGGATTAGAAATAGCCCAAATGATTGGAGCAATAGAAGAAGCGTATCACCAGAATATGCTGATCATGGTGGACGGATTTATTGCCACTGTAGCAGTAGCTACGGTCTGGAAAAAGAACCCGGAAATTCTGAACAACTGTATCTTCTGCCATGTAAGCAATGAAAATGCCCATCCTCAATTGCTGGGACTGATGAGAGAAAATGCTCTTTTAAATCTGAATCTGCGTTTGGGTGAAGGAACGGGATGTGCATTGGCATACCCGCTTATTCAAAGTGCGGTTAATTTCCTGAATGAAATGTCAAGTTTTGAAGATGCCCATATTTCCAATCAATCATCTTAAATTTAGATAAAAATAAAGGGGCTATGATGCCCCTTCAATGTTTTTACAGTACAATGTATTAGTACGTTTTTACAATATTTTTGCCTACAAACATCATACGTACAGGCTTTCGCTGAATAGAACTTTCTTTGAATCTAAATGCATTAAATGTCTGCGTATCGGGAATGTATCTGTATAATCCATCATCTACCATATATATTTTACCGTCGTTGGTATTTTGTACGAGCTGGGCTGATGAAGTGATATCAGGTCCTCTGTCTCCGGTAAGTTCTTCGTCTACATTTCCAGGAAAAACAATAAGGGGAGAGAATAGGTTATTCATAACAGCTGCGGACTCAATACGTCTTAGAGTACTTTCAAACACTACATACAGTGCTCCCGTATTATTATCCTGGTAGAATTGTCCGTCACGAATTCGATACGCTTTAGGTTCTGAATCTTTTAAGTAGAAAGCAAGTCCCTCATAAGCATACCCGTCTTTTCCATCTCCCAGTTCATTCTTGTCTCTGGTATAGAAGTGAGTTTTTTTACCGGAATTGAAATACCTGTAAATAGGGAAACTTCCAGGCTCATCACCATTGTAGCTGGTTCCAAGATCTCTTCTTTCCCAGTTGCTCTGGCCTACAAGTTCATTAGGATTAGTTGTTAATACCAGATCATTACTTACGGTGTTAAACCATCTTGTAATGGTTGCCCCAGGCCCATCTGCAGAACCTAATAATCTCTCCTGAAAATAATAGCTCTGTCCGGCATAGGATTTAGGAAGCTCTGATACTAAAGGAGAGGTATTGTACAGGTGCTTTTTGGTAAGATCACTGTAGAAACCGTAAATAGGATTGGTTAAGTAAAAAGATTTTGCCCAGATTCCTGAAGGTGGAGGGCTTGGGGTATCCGGATTGTCTCTGAAGCCTCCTTTGGCAAGCATGTTGGATTTTGATCCGTTAAGAGTCTGTAAGTTGTTAGACTCATCCTGACTTAGCAGTTCATCGCCTGGAGCTGAGCAGCTGGTCATAGCGATAACGCATAGCGCAATGAAATAAGATTTTTTCATTTGATTTTTTTCATGGTTATTACGATGCAAAACTAAAAATACTTTGGAAATAAAAAGTATAAGTTGTGAATGATAAGACTCATGTTTCTTTTTTTTTTTTTTTTGGATCTCTTTATCATTGTTAAAAGCTTTCCTAATTTTACAGAGAATGATTAATCCAGTTTTTATATTAAAAAAGTATAAATGAAAGTCCTAAAAAATGAACTGATCTACTTGGCAACGGCATTGATGTTTTTTACAAGAATTCCCGTACCGTTCAAGATCCCTTATTCTTCGGATATTATGAACAGATCCCAGAAATATTTTGCCTGGGTAGGACTCGTTGTGGGATTCATTAACGCAGTAATCTTTTATCTTGGCAATTTGCTTTTTAATCTGGAAATAGGAATTGTCTTGATGATGATTTCCAGTGTTTTGCTTACCGGGGCATTTCATGAAGATGGTTTTACAGATATGTGCGACAGCTTTGGAGGAGGATATGGAAAAGAAAAAATTCTTACCATTATGAAAGACAGCAGAGTAGGAGCCTATGGAACCATTGGAATTATTCTTCTGCTTGCTTTGAAATTTTACAGTATTCAGGCATTGGGTACAATAGATGTAGTAAAGACTTCATGTATTATCATAGTAGCTCACACATCAAGCCGATTTATTTCAGGAACCATGATTTATACACATCAATATGTGACCGATATCGACGTGAGTAAATCTAAACCTTTAGCCAATAAACCATTGAATGGGAAAGCATTATTAGTAGGGTTTGTCGGTGTTTTAATTGCTTTTTTCCTAATCCCGGATTGGAGGCTGATCATTGCTTTTACCCTGGCGTATTTAGGGAAAATTTATCTCGGATGGTATTTTAAAAAGCATATTGGTGGGTATACCGGCGATTGTCTGGGCTCTGTACAGCAGGTTTGCGAAGTTTTATTTTACCTTGGAACAATTATCGTATGGAAATTCATCTGATCCGTCATACTGCTGTAGATAATCCTGAAAATTTGTGCTACGGATTTGCAGATATCCCTTTAAAGGAAAATTATCAGGACGATTTTAAAAGAATTCTTACAGACCAGGATTTTGATCTTGTGGTTTCGAGCCCGTCTTTACGGTGCCGTCTCTTGGCAGATCATTTTAATAGTGATTATAAGACAGATGAGAGGCTGCGCGAAATGAATTTTGGGAATTGGGAGTTAAAGAAATGGAGTGATATTCCAGAAGAAGAAATCAACCCGTGGTATAATGATTTTGTGAATATTAAAGCGAACGGCGGTGAAAATCTTCGTGAAATGCAAACCCGCGTGCACAGTTTCTGGTATGAACTGACATTGAAAAAGAATATCAATAAAGTCCTTATCATTACTCATGCAGGAGTAATACGTTTGATGCTGCAGGCTGTGCTTCAGTTCCCATTGGAGAATATGTTTACGATCCAGATTGATTACGGAAAAAAAGTAATTATGAGTTTGAATGATGGACTCTTCTCTATTAAAAGTATAAACGTATAGGATATGTTTAATTCTGATAATAAAAAAACCGCTAAGAGAAGCGGCTTTTCTATTGTGAAATATTTTAAAATCTTCTGAAAGGTCTTACCCTAACCATGTTGTAATCTTTGTTGTATTCCCAAGTATGTCCTACATATCCGTCAAGAATTCTTGCTGAATTAATAGCCGGTACTTCAGTAGAACTCCAAAAATATTTTTGTGATACATCATTCCATGGGTTTGATGCAATATTGTAAACATTCTTGGAACTTTTATAGAATGCCATAAGTTCGTCTTCAGACGGCAGGAACCAGTTATTAATACCATTTACTGTATAATTGGCGCATAATCTGGCAGCACAGTTGGCATCTGAACACTGGGAAATAATTCTTGCTGTATTAGCCGGACCTGATCCCATTGCAGCCTGAGTCTGATTGATGATATTAAACGTACAACCCCATCTGATCTTATCAGAACCATTATAGGTAAGGTTGGCAGGTGCCGCTTCCAGATATCTCCAACCATCCGTAAACTCTCCTTTATCATAAAAAACATATCCACCTGACGCCCCAATAGCACCCGCTGTTGTAAATGTTTTTTCATCCGAATAATATACCTGTGCACCCTCTTTTACATAAGACCTTACATAATATGTGGTGTTGGGAAGTAAGGCCGTAGCTTCCAGTTCGTATGCTGAATAATTATTAGGATTCGATATTTTAATGATTTGACCGTTGGAAATATTGACTCCAGTACTGGTTCTGTAGCAGAATCCTTTTTCATCAGGATAAAATGATTCAAGATAATTTACCGCAATATCTTCCGTACTTAATGTAGCTGAGGTTGTATATATCGCTTTAGCCATTTTGAAAGTAATATCCATTTTTGCAGGAGTAACGAAGGTCACATTTTCTCCATACGTAATATTCCCATTATTAGACTGAATATATGCTCTTACATAATAAGTAGTTGATTTTTCAAAATCAGTACTGTACATTGCTGTAAGTTGAAAATCTCCCGTTGTATTCGTATATTCTTCAACCGTTTTGGAATTGCTGATAGTAGGATTTATATTTTTCCCCCAGCAGAAGCCACGCTTTAAATATCCGGAACCGGAAGAAATGACTGTACCCGCAAATTTGAACTGTGCATTGCTGAAACTAGGTTTGCCTGTTACCACTTTTGGAGAGGCATTGACGTTACTGGCCGTGCCACTTTCGTCATCTCTGCCGCTTTCTGATCCACATGATGCAAGCGTAAGAGATAAGAATAGAAATAATAATTTCTTCATGATTATGTTATTAGTTTTTTAAATTAGGTCGGCAAATATAGAGAAAAGATAATCTATTTTAAAAAATAATTTTATTGCCGTAGAGAACGCTTTATGTAAGGAATATAAAATAAAAACGCCACCTGCTGTAATCAGATGACGTCATAGAATTTACTTGAAAATTCTGATAAAACTATCTTTTTCAAGACTTTCCAGTGAGAAGTCAAAATCAGCGTCCGCTTTTTCTGTAGTCATCTCACCACCCAGTTCTTTGATTAGCTCATTGAAGGACATCGCTTCGTACCATTGCTGATACAATGCATTTGTGGCCATCATAGACACCTGATTATTTCCTGAAACATGAGAATGCCCTGCTCCGAAATTCAAGAGTACAAAACATTGTTTTTCGTTTTTTGCCACTAGCATTCCGAGGATCATTTGCTTCTGAACAGAATTACATTTGGCTTCAGCAAAAAGATTATTGGGGTTCATCATATAATCGTAAGAAATATGATCTCCTTTTCCGATTACAATTTTATATCCGCAATTCGCATCTCCACTGAAAACATTATTCATCACAAGCGTTGGTGCGCTTAGTCCTTTATTAGCGTAAAGATATTCAACCGCACCGTGAGGAGCTGAGGTCATATCTCCAGAATACATCAATTGTCCGTCATTATAATTATAAGCGGCATTCCAACCTATCTTTCCGGAAATATTTAATCCCGAAAGGTCAAGGTCATTAGCTCCCCACTGATCTTCCCAATAAACACCTACGGCCAGTCTTTCACCATAAAAACGAGTTCCGGTAGGAATATTTCCCACAAACATTTTCTCAGAAGTGGGAAGGGCAAATTCTACATTTTCAGGAAAATAGAATTTCTTTCCGGACAGGTTTTCATATTTCAGTTTCAGGAAATCCAAAATGAATTCATAGTTAAATTGAGTCACATAGTTTTCCTTACCCTTTTTTACCCAAGATTTTCCGTTTCTTACTCTGTACACAAAAGTATCCTGACCATACATTCTCGAGTAACAGGCTGACAATGCCTTGAATAGCGCGAATGGAGTTGCATTCTCCAACCAGTGCCAATCACCAGTTTCCAGCAATGTATTGGAGGCAGCATTCAAAGGATTTGAAACCAATGGTTTATGGTGTATTTTGGAAAGCTTGGAAATTTTATTGATGGCTTTTGGCGCTCTGTTTTTATAAGCAAGGAATAATGGTTTAAATCTGTTGAAAATTTCCGCCATTTTTTCCATTCCAAAACTTTCAAATAAGAAGCTTGGGTTAAAATTACTCTGCTTGATTGTATTAATCAAATCATCATTTTTGATTAAAAGCGTTGTAAGAGTCGTTTTATAAATAACATAACGGAAAAACTCCACCGGATTTTCAGGATAAATATCGTATAGATCAGCGATTTTTATAACTGCTTCTTTATTTCTGATATTTTCTTTTCCTGTAAAATCATATTCCAGTTCCGTATGTAAAATATAAAGAAGCTCATCAATAGTTTCTTCTTTCAACGCAATTCCGGATCTTAAAAGAGACAGGCATTTTTCCTGCATTTCTTCTACAGTATAAGCCTTAATGATCTTAAAAATCAGCTTTGTATCAGGAATGTTTACTATTTCATTAGGAATATAGATTTCACTTTGAAAATTACTTCCATAGGTTGAAATATAGTGATCGATCTGGTCAAAAAATAAATCGATTCTGGAGGCGTTTTTTATCTTTTCCCAGGATTTATGAAAGGTTTTATTCAAATCATTTCCATTCAGCTTTTCTTTGGCATAATAGGCAACGATTTCTTTTCTTGCCCATAAAGCATCAGACTCAATGATAAAACCATTATCAGAAATAAATGGCTTTTCATCCGATTTTTTTGCCAGTACAGCATTGAATAATTTTAGTGTTTTCATTGTTTTTAATTTAAAAAATAAGTGAGGAGTAGATTCATTAAAAGTGAAGTGTATAGGAACTCCTTTTACCTATAGTTTATAAAAAGCGGGGAGTAATTTGTCCAAAAAATATAGGAACTCCCTTTGCCTTGTAGTTGGTAAAAAGGCGGAAAGTAATTCTAAAATATAGGAACTTTCTTTGCCTTCAGTTTTTTACGTCTGAAAATTACTGATACATGAATATAAGTATTTTCTGAGTGTTGAGGAACAGGCAGGACTCGAACCTGCGACCTACAATCTTGGTAATTTATAGGAACTTTATTTTGCCTGCAGCGAAAAGTAATCTTGTTGCTCTACCATCTGAGCTACTGTTCCTGCCGTTATGAAAAAGTTTTCATTTACCTTACAGGTTTTTACGCCTGTAAGGTTGGTTATTAGTTTTTTGATTGTTTTTCATAAACCTTATAGGTTTTAGAAACCTATAAGGTTTAACATGTGAATAATATATGAAGCAAGATTTTAGTTATAAAAATTATGCTTTTCTATATTTTTTCTTTTTTTTCCATGGCGCATTTTTCTGCACATCCCCTGCCATAATACATCCGTATGGCATCACTTCATCCAGAACTTCACAAAGTCCGAACTCTTCAATCTGTGCTCTTACATTTTTAGCACTTTTATAAGCACTCGGAAGTTCAGAAATATCAATCTCGTTAGAATAGAAACGAATATCAAGTCCTGCTGTTTCTTCATTGAAAATTTCTTCAGTCGTTTTATGAGCCATAGACTTTTTATGCTGACTTCTGCTGAAATTTCTTCCTGCTCCATGTGGTGCAAAACCTAAGTTTCTTTCATTTGTCGTTCCCTGAACAATAAGCACGGGCTCAGACATATTTAAAGGAATCAATCTTGGCCCTGTGATATCCGGCATAAACTTATCATCCAACGGAGTGGCTCCTTTGGCATGGTAGAACTGGTCTCCATCTTTGAAAACGAAGTTATGTTCGTTCCAATATCTGTTTTCCTTCTCTATTTTCAGCTTGTTCAATACAGCATCATGAATAGACGTATGATTTTCTTTAGTCCATTGTCTGATCAGTTGAAGCGCCTCCCAATACGATTTCCCTTCTTCCGTATCATAAGGGATCCATGCATTCTCTCTCAATGTTTCAGGGGAAATTTCCTGTCTGAAACGGTTGGCGGTTTTCATTCCTTTATCATATAATGCGGCTCCCGGAGCTCTTGATCCGTGGTGGGTTACCATCATTGTATTTCCTGTATTTTTGGACGTTCCAACGAAAAGGAAATGATTTCCGTCTCCCTGAGTTCCCATATGAGAACGGGCAATACTGATCAGTTTTTCATCATTCAGGAAATCGTTTTCTCTGAAAGCATCCATCAGTTCCTGAGACATCGGCATCTGTTCTCCTCTTGGTCTTCCTCCGTATCCGAAATGAGTCACAGAATGGGCTGCATCCAATACTTCTTTAGGATCTGCTTTACCAAGATCCGTCAGCATTACCGAACAACAGATATCTGCGCTATGGAATCCCGGATGAATCGCATTCTGAGCAACTACCACACCTCCTACAGGAATCTGTCCTTCTGGACCTGTGGGACAGGCATCCGGCATTAATGCTCCTTCGGTTAGGGTTGGTGTTTTCATCAGGACTTTCATGGTTCTGATTACTTTTTCAACATTATCATTTTCACTTTCATGTTCAGCTCGGATGTTGATCACAAAATCTTTTGCTTTTTCATGAAGCGGGATAAGATCAGGTTGTTTAAACTGCTCCAGATATTCTTTGATCTGAATTTCGTCCAGATTATTTTCATTGATATAAGCAATGGCCTCTTTAAACCATTGTGCAGATCTATATCCTAATTCGATTAAGTGATTTCCATTAAATTCCATCTTATTCTTGTTTTGATGATGCAAAGTAAGTGTATAATTGCGCAATAGTTTTGCGTAGATGTAAAATATTAATTATTTTTACAAAAAAAATAAAAAAAGGGGATACAATGACTGAAACAGTTGGATAATCTCCCCAGGAAGTAATCTTTAAAAACAATACGTATGGTATTATTAGAACAATTAACTCATTTTCCTGAAACCATCCAGTTTGCGGATGTTATTGCCTATATCGACGATAAATATGATTTTATGCCTACCGCTTTTAAAAATGGTGATACTACCAATCAGGCTGGGCAAAACAATGGGTCATGTAAAGTTTTCAGCTACGCAAGTATTCAAAATCTTTCAGAGGAAAAGACGCTTAAACTTTTTGGAGAATTTTACAGAGAAGATGTTTTGAAAAACCCTGAAGGAGAAGATCATCAGAATATCAGAAACTTTATGAAATTCGGATGGGAAGGTATTACTTTTGAAGGAAATGCTTTAAAGGAAAAATAGTTTTCAACGAAAAAAGAGCACCAAGGCAAATCGATCATTGAATTTATTTGTCACCAAAAACACTAATCATAAAACACTAAGGTATGTCATCCAATAAAAATGCTCTGATTCGGTATAAAACATTAGATAAATGCCTCAAAAACAAATACAGGAAATATACACTCGAAGATCTTATTGACGAGTGTTCTGAAGCTTTATTTGAATTTGAAGGTAAGGAATCTTATGTGAGTAAGCGAACCGTACAGCTTGATCTGCAGAATATGCGGAGCGAAAAGTTCGGGTATGAAGCTCCTATCGAAGTTTATGAAAAAAAATATTACCGCTACAGTGATCCTGACTACAGTATTCACAATATTTCCGTGAACGAAAGTGATTTGAAGGCGATGAATAATGCTGTTCAGATTCTGAAGCAGTTCAAAGATTTTTCTATGTTTAAAGAAATGAACGGGGTCATTCAAAAGCTGGAAGATTCCATTCATGCCACCAATCAGAAATCCATCATCCATCTGGACAAAAATGAGCAGCTGAAAGGTCTTGAACATATAGATATTCTGTATGAAAGTATTGCCAATAAAAAAGGATTAAAAATTCTTTACAAAAGCTTTACAGCAAGAGAATCGAATATTTTTACCGTTCATCCGCAGCTGTTGAAGGAATTTAATAACCGTTGGTTCCTGATCTGTCTTTACAAAGATAAAATGTATAATCTGGCGTTGGACCGAATGGAAAGTATAGAAATAGATGATGCTCTTCCGTATGTTGATAAAAATCTCGATGGCGACGACTATTTTAAAGATATTGTAGGTGTTACTGTCGCTGAAGGAATGTCGCCCAAAAATGTTGTTTTCTGGGTGGATGCCGGTAATGCTCCTTATGTGAAGACAAAACCTTTGCATAAAAGTCAGGAAATCATCAGTGAAGATCATGAAGGAACGGTTTTCAAAATCTGTGTTCAGCTAAATTTTGAGTTGGAAAGACTTTTATTAGGATTCGGAGATTCTCTGATTGTCCATAAACCTCAGAGATTACGATTGAAAATGGAGAAGAAATTTAATGCAGGAAGTAAGAACTATCAAAATTTTATTGTTCCGGACAAAAACTAATTCATGAACTTCTTTATCGGCAAATGAATAAATGTTTTCAGCTTGGCTCAGAAATTGTATTATCAATGAATACAAAATCACGTTGTTTATGAAATCAAGAATATTTAAAGCATTAGTTGCAATTTTAGCACCACTGGTAATAGAATATGTTGTAAAAAAAATATCTGAAAAACTTGATAAACAAGATGATCAGAACGAGAAAGAACCTAAGCAGATTACTGCATAAAAAACAAGTAGTAAAATTTAATAGTATTGAAAAAGAGACTGTACATTATAATGACAGTCTCTTTTTATTGTGAATGTATGATGACAATTCGGTCAAAGGATTGAAATTTTCACGTCTTCAGTTAGGGTATTGCTCAGTAATGTGATTTTCCCATTATTTTTATCCTGATTATAAAGTCTGGATTCCTTCGGAATGTATAGTTGGAATAAAGTTTTATTCATACAGTTTGTCATTCCGAAGGAATCTAAACATCCTTATTTTGCATTATTTATATCAGAATTTCTTAAAAGACTTGTGTGTATTTTGTGATTTTCCTACACAAAGTCGTAAATTCCGTCTTTCCAACCCAATACTTTAGAAGAATCGGCTTTGAGCCAGTTTTTTAGAATCGTAGCATATACTTTTCTGAAATCTTCCTTATAGATGAGATCTCCTTCATTCAGGTTTTGAAGATCGGGGAGTGTATTCAATAATCCTTTCTTTTTAAGATTTCCGCTGATGAAGAACATTTGGTTGGCGGTTCCGTGGTCTGTTCCATTACTTGCATTCTGAGCAACACGGCGTCCAAATTCTGAAAATGTCATCAGTAAAATATTGTTGAATAGCCCATTACTTTTCATATCTGCGACAAAAGATTTTACCGATTCATTGATGTCTTCAAATAATTTTTGCTGTCTTTCATTTTGGTTGACGTGCGTATCAAAACTTCCGATTGAAAGATAATATACCTGTGTATTGATGTCAGATTTTATTAAAGAAGCTACCGTTTTAAAATCTTTTCCCAACTGAGAATTAGGATAAGTCTGTTCGGTCTTTTTCGCTTTACTTTTTTCAAAAATATAATCTGCATTATTAATCGTTGATCCTAATGTCTGATACAGATATGAAACCGTTTCGTCATGGTGATGATGATCATATAACGATTTGAAATACTTTTCCTGGCTGGTTTGGTACAGTCTTTTAGGATCTTTGAAGGCAAATGCTTTGTTGTTTTGTCCCTTTAGCGCAAGGCTTAGCATATCATCAACTTCCAAAGCTTGGGTTGGATGTTCGCAACGGTAACATTCTTCATCAAGGAAACGTCCCAGCCATCCGGTTTCCAGAAATTGATCACTTCGGCTGGCAGATTGCCAGATATCCATACTTCTGAAGTGAGATTTGTCGGGATTGGGATATCCTACATTATTCATCACAGAAAGCTCTCCACTGTCAAATAATTCTTTAAAATAAGAAAGGGAAGGGTTGATTCCTGCTTCATCCGTAAGTGCCAGTGAGTTCTGAATGGCCAATGTTTTCCTTTCTCTGAAATAAATATCATTTTTTGCAGGGATGATGGTATTCAAACCGTCATTTCCACCGGTAAATTGCAGCACGACAAGTATATTCTGATTGGGAACCAGAGCCTCATCCAATGTCATTGATTTTAGAAAGTTAGGCATCAGCAGGGAAGCAGTAGCCAATGAACTTATTTTGAGAAAATCTCGTCTTTTGATTAGCATAACTTTGTTTTTAGGTTAAAGGTGGCTGATGATGCCAGGCTGAAAAGTGAAATGATCAACAATTCGCTATCATCTTTTATCTGTAAACTTCTGTCTAGCACAACTGATATTCCGGGGTAGACATGAGGTTGATGACATTCATTTTTATACTGTTATCAGAAAAATTCTTCACCGTATTAAGATCCATACTTTGGATATTCTGGATGAGATAGTCTTCGCAGTTTTTATGAGCAAATACATTGTCTATACGGTTCCAGTCGATGATAATATTCGGATTTTTAAACGTCTTATTTAAAGCTGTTTCTTTGGATTTCATTCCCATGTCAATATCATCATCCTGTCTGGGAGTGTATTCCAGAGGACGAAGACCGGACCAGATCTGTGGAACCTGAAGCCGAAGCATAAGAGTAGAGCTGTCAATCCATGATTTTCCATTAGGCCAGCCGGCTACATTGGGAGGATACAGCAACATTTGTCCCAGCAGTTTTTGATAAACGATGAGGTTTTCCGGATTTTGAATCTGCATGGGAAGTATCCGCATTATTCCCGCCATAAGCTCTATCGGGGATTTTATGCGGTTTCCCATATTTTTCGGATCATAAAACCATTCGCTTGAAAAAATATCATTCATCAGCTTTTTGATATCATATCCTGAATTATAGAAGCTGGTGCTTAAACGGTTGATTGTATCGTTATCTACCTTTTCATTGACGAAAAATTTATAAATCTTAGTCGTTATAAATTGAGCAGTAGCCTTTTGTTCCAAAATGATATTTAAAACATCGCTACCATCGAAGTTTCCAGTTTTTCCTAGAAAATTTTTAGTTCCTTCGTCATGAAGATTCTTTCTCTCTTTGAAATTTCCTTCCTTATCATAACTCCATCCTGTAAAAGCTCTGGCGCCTTCACGAACGTCTTTTTCTGTATAATTCCCTCTACCCATTGTGAAAAGTTCCATCACTTCCCGGGCAAAATTTTCATTAGGATGATCTTTCTTGTTTTGCTGATTATTGAGAAAGTTTAGCATCGCTGGGGATTGGCTGACTTCAAAAAGCAAATCTTTAAAGTTTCCCAACGCATTCTTTCTGATAGTATTCAGAAGTTGTCTGTTGAATTTAGGGTTCTGTACTCTTGAAGCAAAATGTCCGTGCCAGAAAAAAGCCATTTTTTCCCTCATCTGTTCTTTGCTGTTCACTATTGAATTCAGGAAGTTCAGATTCAGTTCATTATTTTGTTCCCTGTAAATACGCTGCATTTCCTTTTTCTTTTCTGCGGTAGCTGTACTGTTCATATAGTCTGCTACCTGATCTGCATCTGGTGTGTCATAAGTGATCTCTGTAAAATTACTTTCTTTAAATAATTCACCTAATAACGTTTTTGTGTTTTTATTTTTCAAATCATCGATCTGATTAATTCCAACACCGAAACCTGCGCGCCAAAGAAGATGCTTGTTTTTTAATAATGAATCAGCCATGGTGAGAATATTTATTTTTTTGATACTTCTGCATGAAAAAAGTTAAAATTATAACGGGTTAATGATTGTTAATATTATCGTTTCAAGAAAAAGAGGAAGCCCGAAAAAACAAAGATGAACCATGAATTTCATGTATTGGAGGATATTTGCCAATGTTATCAACAATGTAAATAAATTAAAGTTGATGATGGAAAATATTACTTAATTTATTGTTTTTGATTATTTATTTGGTGAATGAGGAAGTTTTTACTGTATAAAAAGTAATGAAATATTTGTTTAAATTGTCTTTTAATAAAAGAATATGAATAAACTGCTTGTACTATTTTTAACCTTTTTTGTTCTGTCTCCTTTATTGTATGGACAGAAAAACATATTTAAAATGAACGATCAAACCATTGCATTCGATGGTAAAGAAGAGCTCAATTATATCCTTTCTTTCGAAAAAGAGAAAACATATGTAATAAAAGTATATCAGGAGAATATTGACATCGAAATCAATCTTTACAATTCAGACAATCAAAAGATCTCTTCGGTTGATGTTGCTGATGGAAGCAAGGGATATGATAAATTAGAATACAGTCCCGAAAAGAATGGAGAATACAGAGTCAATATCAAATCCGTTTCTCCCAACCCGGTTTCCAACGGAATTGTCCGAATACATATAAGAACATTAGATAAATCGGAGATTGAATGGCGTGCCAAGCAGTCGGAGGATTTAAAAAAAGAAGACGTAAAAGATATAACAACTATTGACATCCAGCATTTTTGGGACGCTTATGACAAGTTGAAATACAGTAAGTCTTATCAGGACAGTGTTCAGACCATTCAGAAATATTATTTGGACCGTGGCACCAATGGTTTAAAAGAATTTGAGAAGGTGAGATACTTTTCCGCCGAGTTTTTTGTGGAAAGAATCAAAAAATATAAGAAATACTATACAAGCGTCAGAGATAACTCGATCAGTATTTCAAAATCGGAGAAATTCAAAACTATTATTTCTGAGTTTGCCGAATTTTACCCCAAAAGTAAACCCGCTAAAATTGCCTTTACAATAGGACCGGTATCCACAGGAGGAACCATCTCCGGTCATTATCTGCTGATTGGTGTTGAAATGTTTGCAGGAGATAAAAACAGCGATCTTTCCGAAATAACGAATGAAAACCTAAAGGCTGATATTGAGTCCCGTTCCAATCTCAAGGATGTTATCAATTATGTGAAAGAAACCGTTGTTCATGAGTATATTCATACCCAGCAGGTACCTGTAAACAAATATGCCTGCCAATGTAATTTGTTAGAAAACGTAATAAAAGAAGGAGTTGCCAGCTATATTTCCGAAGAACTGATCATGAACAGAAAGGAGGAAGTTAAAAGCCGTGCTGCATTGTATGCCAATGCCAACGAAAAACAGTTATGGGAGGAGATGAAAAGCGAACTCTGTACAAAAAATCCGCAAAATTGGCTATTTAATGCGGCCAGCAGTAAAGACAGACCAGGAGATTTAGGATATAGAATTGGCTATAAAATTGCTGAAGCCTATTATAAAAATACTGTGGATAAAGAAAAAGCGATCAAAGAAATGATTGAAATGGATAATCCTATGATATTTTTAGATAAAAGTAAATATGATTTGAAATTCAGGTAAAAAGACTGACCTATTCGAAGATAAGAATAAAAATGATTACAATATCTGTTTTTTATGAAGGTGTTTTGATATCGTTTTTTTCCTTAATTCACTTTTTAAGATACTTTTTTGATAAATTTTGTTAAACAAACATTTAAATTTTGTTAAAAATAATAGATTGATATTCATTTGTTTACGTTGTTTTAGAGTGTTAAAGTCGTAATGAAAGCCTTGCTTGGCATGATTTTTACATCTTCTAGTTTAGTAAAATTAAAAAATTAGAGTTATGAAAATGTTTAAACAAGCAATCTTGCTGGCTGGAATTTTAACAGCAGGTGTGGTAAGTGCCCAAAGTGCTCAAATGAACAATATGATCAAAGTAGGTGCAAATGTTGGTTTAGCAGTTCCTTCAGATAATCTTTCTGCCGCTGTAGGTGTAGATGTAGCTTACCAGAACCTGATCACCCCAGGGTTTGGATTAGGTATTGCAACAGGATATACTCATTATTTCGGAAAAGAAAACAACGGTTATAAAAACAATGATGTAGGAGTAGTACCTGTAGCAGCGTTAGTAAGAATCTATCCAAAACAAACCGGTTTCTACTTCGGAACTGATTTAGGTTACGGATTCCTGGTTGGAGATAAGCAAGTTGCTTCCAACACGAATGTGGAAAGAGCAAGTGGTGGTTTTTACATCAAACCGGAGATCGGATATCACAACAGAGACTGGAACTTTTTCGTACAATACCAGAAGGTTTTTGTAGGAACTAAAGGAGATTTAGTTGGCCAGGACTATAATGTGGGAAATATCGGAGTAGGATTCGGTTACAATATTCCGTTAGGAAAGTAGTTAGATTTAATATATAAACAATTATTAACCAAAACCTTTTCACGAAAGTGGAAAGGTTTTTTTGTTCTGTGCAGGATTTACAAAAACAATTATTATATTTGGTAAAATTTGAGGTTATGATTCTGAATCCAAAGTTTCCACTTTATTTACCAGGAGTAGAGAACAGTAATAATGATAATGTTTCTATCATTGGAGCAAGTCTCCGTGAAGATATGACCATCTTAGGCTATTTTGTTTCCGGTAACGGAGGTCTTGAGATAAAACTTCAGAACGTATATTCAACAAAAGAATATGCTTCTTTTTCTGATATTTTGAAAAAATTTATTCAGGACAATCAGCTGGAAAACGTAAAACGCCTTGGAATGGCTGTACCAGGTCCGGTACTCGACGGGAAAAGTAGCCCTGCAAGACTAGGCTGGAGTTTAGACATTGAAGAGTATACAAGAGACTTTGGGTTTGAAAAGGTAGAAATGCTGAACGACCTGGAAGCATCTGCTTACGGAATGGCTCTTCTTGAAGACAACGATCTTGATGCCATCTATACCAGCGGACATCTTGAAAAAGGAAATGTTGCCATCCTGGCTCCCGGAAACGGATTAGGAGAAGCAGGATACTTCTTTGACGGGAAAAACCTAAGACCTTTCGCTACAGAAGGGGGGCATTCTGAATTTTCACCGAGAACCAACGTAGAAGTAGAATTCTACCAGTTCCTGAATAATATCTATGGAATTGTAAGCTGGGAAAATGTATTGTCTAAAACAGGTTTATTCAATATCTACAGATTCCTGAGAGACGTAAAAAGACACCCGGAACCGGAATGGTTGGGAGAACGTCTGGCACAGGGTAATTTCGTAGAAGAACTTTACAAAGCAGCTGTAGAAGAAAATGTTCTGATCTGCAGAATTGCTTTAGATACTTTCCTTGAGTTCCTGGCCCGTGAAGCCAATAACTTAACATTGAAATTGAAGGCGACAGGAGGATTGCTGATCGCAGGAGACCTTCCTCAGTTGATGATAGAATATATCGACAAAGATAAATTCTATGAGAAATTCAAAATCAGTGATAAAATGGAAGGAATGCTTCGAAATATCCCAATCTATCTGGTAAAGCAAAACCACACGGCATTAAAAGGGGTAGCCCTTTATACTGCCTATTATCAACTATAAAATATAAACTCCGAAGAAATTCGGAGTTTTTTTATGGGATGATATTATTCATAAAAATAATTGATTTTATTGATATACATCAATGCTGTCTATGAGAGAAGATAGCTACATTTGCAACATCAAAATAAACAAACAACTCTATTCAATGAAAAAAATATTTTTATTAGCAGTTTTAGCTGGTGGTTTAGCTTTCGGACAATCTAAAAAAGTAGTAGCGTCTGATGTACACTGGTGGGGATATAAAGTGGCAAAATCTGAGGCAAGCTCTCACGACGGTACTGTAAAAGTGAAGTCAGGAGATCTGGTAATGAAAGGAAACCAATTGGTAGGTGGAAACTTCGTATTGGATATGACTTCTATTACTTCAACTGACCTTACAGGTGAGTACCAACAAAAATTAAATGGTCACCTTAAAAATGGTGATTTCTTTGAAGTTGAAAAATTCCCTACAGCAGCTTTCAAAATTACTGGTGTAAAGAAAAATAACGATAAAGTGTATAGCTCTTTAGTAACAGGTAACCTTACTGTAAAAGGTAAAACAAGCGCTATTACTTTCCCTGCAAAGATTTCTTACAGCAAAGGTGTAGTAAGCTTAGTATCTAACAAATTCTCTTTCGACAGACAGAAATTTGATGTAGCATACAAGTCTACAATGCAGGATGTTTTTGTGAAAGATGATATTGATATGCTTGTAAAGGTTACTGCTCAATAAATTAATCAAAAAAAGATTATTAAAAGTGTAGAAGTTCTACACTTTTTTTTATTTTTGTTGAATTGTAAATAAAAAAGAATGAAAAGATTACTATTGTTTGCTATGGTGTGCGCAAGCATATCATTTGTTTCTGCCCAAAAGAAGTTTGATAAAGTTGCAAAAGTGACTTCATCAGAGATCAGATGGTGGGGATATAAAGTTGTAAAAACCGAGGCTTCATCCCACTCAGGAACCGTAAAGCTGAAAAGTGGAAAATTCAATTTTGACCATACTGTATTGGTAGACGGAGAATTTGTAATAGATATGAGAAGTATGATGGCAGGAGATGTTTCTGATGAAGATCAGATCAAACTTACTGACGACCT
This sequence comes from Chryseobacterium sp. JK1, assembly GCF_050632815.1. NCBI lineage: Bacteria > Pseudomonadati > Bacteroidota > Flavobacteriia > Flavobacteriales > Weeksellaceae > Chryseobacterium > Chryseobacterium sp. JK1. The sequence goes on from NZ_JBODRU010000001.1 coordinate 174,912, forward strand.
GAAAAGTACTAATTTCTTCGAAGTAAAAAAGTTCCCGGTTGCAAAATTCCACCTGACTAAAATTATTCCTTTAGCAAACAGTGAGTATAACTCTACCGTATACGGAGATCTTACGTTGAAAGGAGTGAGAAAAACAATCTCTTTCCCGGCTAATGTATATGTAACTCAGTTTACAACTTCTATTGAATCGGCTAAATTCTCTCTGAACAGAAGAGACTTTAAAGTATTCTACCAATCTTCATTGAAAGATTATTTCATCAAAAATGAAATGGACATTCAGTTTAAAGTTACTACCCAAATGCTGGATAACGAGAACAGAATTCCTGTAAAAAAGAAAAAATAATATTAGATATTATATTGATCAAGAAGAGCAGTTCATAAGAATTGCTCTTTTTTATTGGCTTAATGCCATAAAATTCTCTTTTTTCAATCCGGAAAGTTTTTCATTGCCACTTTTAAATTCTCTTCATGTACGCTTTTCTCCTTTCTGCTTTTCTGTAATTTTTATAAATTAGTAAGATGAAACTTTACATTGTAAGCGGTCTGGGTGCCGACTTTAAGGTGCTTGAAAGAATAGAATTTCCCAAAAACTATGAATTGGTCTTTATAGACTGGCTTATTCCGGAAAAAAATGAACCATTTGATCATTATGTCAAAAGAATGGCTGAAAAAGTAGATGACTCTGAGCCATTTTCACTTCTGGGATATTCCTTTGGAGGAATTATTGTGCAGGAAATCAATCGATTGAAATCTGCAGAAAAAGTCGTAATCCTGGGAAGCATAAAATCTGATAAAGAAAAATCCAAATTCATCAAAACAGGAGAAGTTACAAAGATCCCAAGAATACTGCCTGTAGGATTGTTCAATGATAAAGCAGGTGTAATTCAAAAGTTTTTTGACTCTAAAAATTCAAAGATATTTCAGTATTTCAAAGTAAGAGATCCTTATTACCTGAAATGGTCGGTGGAAAAGGTTGCCGAATGGAAGTTTGAAGAAAACCCTAAGGTTATTCAGATTCTGGGAGACAAAGACATTATTTTTCCCATCAAATACTCGAATCCGGATTATGTCATCAAAGGCGGAACCCATCTTTTTCCTGCTACAAAATCTAAAGAAGTTTCAAAAATACTTAAAGAAGTTTTTAATAAAAATAAAATAATTGCTCATTGATCGGTTTTTTATAGGGGTATTTTGTTGAAAAAATATGTTTTTATAATATTTATGTTTAATTTTGATAGGGTTAAATGTAAATTTTATGAAAATAGGATTAAAATGGATTGTTTCTTTTTCCATTATCGCTCTCGTAGCAATTGGAGGTTTATTCTGGAACCCTTCTTCTGATACTGTCAATACAGGAGAATTTCTTAGTGAAGATAAATTAGTAGGAGCAGATGTAGCCTGGATTCTCGCAGCTGCAGGTCTTGTACTTCTAATGACTCCCGGTCTTTCTTTCTTCTATGGCGGAATGGTGGGGAAGAAAAATGTCATTTCCACAATGTTGCAGAGCTTTATTGCTTTAGGAGTGATCTCTATTTTGTGGGTAGTGGTTGGTTTTTCCTTGTCTTTTGGAGATTCACTGGGTTTTACCCTTAATGGTACCCATTATGGAATTATTGGAAATCCTTTAAGCTATCCTTTTTTTAGCAGAGTAGGAGTGTTGCCACATCATCAGATGGCTTCTACCATTCCCTTTATCCTTTTTGCCCTTTTTCAGATGAAATTTGCCGTTATTACCCCTGCTATTATTACAGGTTCTTTTGCCGAGCGGGTGCGGTTTATTTCCTATCTTTTATTTATTGTTCTTTTCAGTCTCTTCATTTATACGCCGCTTTGTCATATGGTGTGGCATCCGGACGGTCTTCTGAATAAATATTTTGGAGTAAAAGATTTTGCAGGTGGAACAGTTGTGCATATGAGTGCCGGGTTTGCAGCATTGGCCGGAGCAATGGTAGTAGGAAACAGAAAAAATCCTCATCATGAGCCTTCCAATATTCCTTATGTACTTTTGGGAACAGGGATGTTGTGGTTTGGCTGGTTCGGATTTAATGCGGGATCGGCATTAAGTGCTTCCGCTTCGGCAGCTACAGCATTCGGTACAACAACTATTGCTTCTGCATCAGCAATGATGACATGGATACTTTTTGACAGGATCAATGGAAGAAGTGTTTCCGCATTGGGAGCCTGTATCGGAGCGGTGGTCGGATTAGTTGCAATTACTCCAGGTTGTGGATTTGTTACCATTCAGGAGAGCCTTTTTATAGGGTTTATTACTGCTATTGTTTCGAATGTGATGGTGAACTGGAAAGCGCTAAAGAAGTTTGATGATACGCTGGATGTATTTGCCTGTCATGGGGTAGGAGGAATTATGGGAATGATTCTCACGGCAATTTTTGCCCATGGTGAAAAAGCAAGTCTTCTTCATGGTGGTGTAGAGGTTTTTCTTCATCATATGGCAGCATTAGTTCTTGTGTCTGCTTTTACATTTTTCGGGTCTTTATTACTGTATAAAATAACAGATTCCATGATCACACTGCGGGTATCCGAAGAGTCCGAGAATAAAGGGCTCGATCTTTCCCAGCACGAAGAAAGTCTGATGTAGTTTTTTTCAATTTTTAAACGGTTATGAATGCTCAGAACCTTATTTTTATTAAGATTTATCATGTATCTTTGTTTTTGAGGAAAATGACGAATCATTTATGGAATCAATATCGGTTTTTGAAATTATTAAAGTAGGAATAGGCCCCTCCAGTTCGCATACGATGGGCCCTTGGAATGCCGCAGCTGCATTTATCAGGATTATAAAAAGAGAAAGGTCAATTGAAGAGGTTAAAGAAGTTTTCCTCGAATTCTTTGGTTCACTCGCAAAAACGGGGATCGGTCATGGCACAGATATCGCCGGAATGCTTGGGTTGAATGGTGAAGATTTTAAAACCATTGATATGACCAAAATTGATGAAAAAATAGATTATATCAAAAATACTCAAACCCTTAATCTGGGTGGAGAGAAGGTGATTCCCTTTGTTTACGGGCACCATTTGGTTCTTAATATGAAGAAATCCCTTGATTTTCATCCTAATGGAATGATCTTTAGAGCCGTTTTTGAAGATGGAACAGAGCTTGTACAGGATTTCTATTCTGTAGGAGGTGGTTTCATCGCCAGTCAGGAAAAAAACTCAATCCAAAAACAGTGTGTACGTACATTATATCCGTGTCATAAATCTTCAGATATTGTAAAATACTGTGAAAAACTAGGATTCAGCAGAATTTCAGATCTGATTATGATTAATGAAGAAAGCTGGAGACCCCAGGAAGAAACGAGACAAGAAGCATTATATATCTGGAGTCAGATTAAAGAATGTATCTATAAAGGAGTGAATAAAGAAGGCATTCTCCCGGGAGGATTAAATGTTACGAGAAGAGCGGCAGGTCTTAACAGAAAGCTTCTTGGCGATAAAATTTATAAAAACAAAGACGAATGGTTTAAGCTGGTAGTAGATGCTGAGGAAAATTTCACCAATATCAATAAGTGGATTGCATGTTTTGCATTGGCGGTAAATGAAGAAAATGCAAGCTTTGGAAGAATTATCACAGCGCCTACAAATGGGGCAAGTGGTGTTATTCCGGCAGTTTTGATGTATTCACAGGCCTTTACTGCATTCAAAAGTGAAGAAGACATTGTAAGGTTTTTACTGGTTGCAGGAGAAATTGGAACATTATTCAAGAAAAATGCTACCATTTCTGCAGCTATGGGAGGTTGTCAGGCAGAAATTGGCGTGTCTTCGGCAATGGCGGCAGCAGGACTTACTGAAATCTTGGGCGGAAGCGTAGGACAAGTATTAATGGCGGCAGAAATTGCAATGGAACATCACCTTGGATTAACCTGCGACCCTATCAAAGGTCTTGTGCAGATCCCTTGTATCGAAAGAAATACTATGGGAGCCATGAAAGCCATTACGGCAGCCAACATCGCATTGGAAAGTGATCCTACTAAAGCCAAAGTAACTTTAGATGAAGTCATTCAGACGATGTGGGAAACGGCTCAGTCTATGAGTGACCGCTTTAAAGAAACTTCTGAAGGAGGACTTGCGATTGCCGTGAATGTCCCTGAATGTTAATAGAAATGAATGAATAAAATAGAAAAACCTTAGATTACGATCTAAGGTTTTTTTGGGGGTATTGGTATATTTTATTTTCTGTCGAACACATATGTTTTTCCTCCTTGTGTAAGTTGTAGCTGTTTTTTTTCAGGAAGGAAAGTGATACTCAAATCTGCTTGATCAAATTTAAACTGATCCTTTTCTATATATTCCAGTTCAAACTCCGGTTGTCCGGTTCCCTGAGCATACAGCTTGTCATTTTTAATAAATATTTTTAATCCTAGCGGAATATCTTTGGATGAATACTCCCCGGGGTATTTTTCCAGGTCAGACGCAGATATTTTAGAAGTCTCAAACACAGGATATTCATAATTTCTGTCATACATTAAATTCAAAATACCTAAAAACAGTTGGTTGTGCGGAAAATTTTCCCCGTTGATCGTGACTGCAAACGACAGCTTGTCTTCAGGCTGGTAAGATACAGTAGAGTGGGTGCCGGCCGTATCGCCACCATGTCCGTAAGAAATAATATTATAGAAAGGCATTTTCATAATTCCTTTACCGAATATTTTCTCATCCTTATCGGAAATCATCATTTTCAAGGTATTATCACTAATGAATTTTCCATTGAATAGAGCATTGATGAAAATATTCATGTCTTCTGTCGTAGAAACAATATCACCCAGGCCTATACAATTATTAAAATCAAAATCTTTTACTTCAGTCCAGTTTCCATTGGAAAGCTCATAAGATTTAAAAATATTATCGGGATGATCAAGAACCGAAAAAGTATGGTTCATTTTCGTTTTATTAAGAATATTTTCCTTTAAAATAATATGATAAGGCTGATTGTACAATTTTTCTAAAATCCTGCTCAGTAGAAAATAAGCCGAATTGGAATATCTCAACTTTTTTCCGGGAAGAGAATTTACACCTTCTTTGGTAATCGCAGAAATAATGGCAGCATCTCCTACCGGTTTTCCGAAAAGCCAGTTGTTTTCAGGTTTTCCTACATAATCCCCCAATCCGCTGGTATGGTTCAGCATCTGTTTAATCGTAATGCTTTCCGCGTAAGGAATTTCCGGGTGAAATTTTGATAGCTTGTCATTTAAACTGAGTTTCTTCTGTTCAACAAGCTGTAACAGCATAACAGCAGTGATAAGTTTGCTTACAGATCCTATCTGATATTGAGTGTTTTTATCATAAGAAACATTTTTAAGCTGTTCTTGCCCGAAATCTTTGTGATAAACTTCCGAGCCGTTTCTGAAAATCGTTACACTGCCAATTCCCTGGTTGTTTTGAACAATATAATCTAGGAAATCATCAATCTTTTTGGAATTGATGGCTTTACCGTTGAGGTAGGGAACATCCTGGCTTTTCTGAAGCTCTCTGAAGAAATTCAGTGGAAAAGTCCTTCCTTTTTGGGTGAAATTTCCTTCAAAATGATCGGCTTTGAATGTTCCTTTATATGAGGCACCAAGATTTTGGATTTCGAAATTAAGCTCATCATTGCTGAACTGTGTTTGATCAGCATTAATACTTTGGGAGCTTTGCATTGGACTGGTGAGAGCAGAGCTATATCCGTTTTTCTCCTTTTTTACTTTGATGATAATAGGAAGTTTTGTGCTTTTAAGATCGAGTTCTCCTTTCCATGTTCCTTCAATTTGGGCGTGACAAAGGTGTGCCAGGAAGACCAGCACTGATAATAATTTGATTTTCATGGTATTTTTAAATAAATTTAGACGTAAGAATTTGGCAGATTAAAGTGGTGATGAGAGAGACGATCACAAAAAGAACAATATGCTGCCATTTTTTGATATTGGTTGCCGTTTTAAAACCATTATAAAAGATTACAATGCTATAAGTAAGCAGAATAAGACTTAGCAAAGCCATTCCCATCATCACACTCATATCCAGCAATGGAATAGATTCCGTGGGATTTTTAGAATACAAGATCATTCTTTTCTGAGCTGCATTGATAAAGGGAATCTGATCAATCGGCTGCAGAATAATAAGAACAAGTTGTGAAAGTAAAACTGTATTTACGATGTCTATCAATCTGGTTTTGATATTTAAGATTTTGCCCAGTATAAAAAGAATAATGATGGAAAAAGCGAAACTGGCTAAAGTAGGTACAGCGATGGCCTGAAGCGAAACGTTTTCTACATTGTTTATTCTATAAATACTAAAGAAAGCAGTACCGGACCAATATCCCATGGCAATAGAAATAATAACGGTGACAATGCTGGCCAGAAGAAGCAACTTTTCGTCGAATTTCTCAAAAGGGTTGAAAATGGTTTTCCAGTTCATAAGAAAGAGTTTATTGGTTATTGGTTTTTAGTTGATCAATCTTAGTGATAAGGTCATCCATTTTATTCCTCATTGTTGGATAAGACAGGCCGGCTTGTTTAGCCATTTCTTTGATGCTTCCGCTGGATAGAAAAAAGTTGAGAATAAAATCCTGTTCCTCACGATTGAGTTTAAGGAGAACAGGAAGCTCATAGTCGCCACTTACTTCTGTTTTGCAGCTCGGGCATTTCATCTGGCTTACGTTAAGAGTATGATCACAGCTTGGGCAGACTATGGGTAGTTTCATGGATTATCTTTTTTACGAAAGTAATGTTTTTTTTAATAAAGTTAAAATATTTTTTAATTTTATTAAAATTCAATTGAATGTAGTGAGTGAACAATGAGAAATTTTGAGAGTAGAAAGAAATCAAAATTAAGAATGAAAAAATAGGATGGAAAGCTCAAATCTTGATAAAACAAAATTCCTTCGAAATGACATCCAGGCGTTTAATGTATCCGCAATCTCTGTCATTCCGAAGGAATCTCAGTAATCTATATTTATAATCTGAAAAATTAAAAGAAGAAGTGAGTACTCATGTTCCTTCCTTCCGATAATTTCTATCTTAAAATTCCTCTGATTCTGTTGGCATTTGTAATCAATTCCTCAAGGTATTCATAGTTTTCTTTTTCCAGGGCAGACTTGAATTTTCTGAGCTGAGAAATATGCTCGTTCAACACATCCAGTACATTTTCTTTATTTTGTTTAAATATAGGAACCCACATTTCAGGATGCGATTTGGCAAGACGTACAGTACTTGAAAAACCTGAACTGGCAAGCTGGAAAATAGTTTCTTCCTCACGTTCTTTTTCCAACACGGTATTGGCAAGAGCGTAAGAAGTAATGTGAGAAATATGGGAAATATAAGCGGTATGGATATCGTGATCTTCAGCATTCATATAGATCATATGCATATCCAAAGCTTCAACAATTTTTTCAACCGTTTGCAATGCATCTTCGGCAGACTCTTCTTTGTTGCAGATAACTCCAGCTTTTCCAGAGAAACTTTCAGCAATAGCGGATTTTGGACCACTGTTTTCTGTACCCCACATCGGGTGGAAAGCAACAAATCTGGATCGGTTCGGATGGTTTTCTACCGCTTTTACAATACCCGCTTTGGTGGAACCGGCATCCATAACAGTTTGATGTTGTGATACAAGGTCCAAAACTCCCGGAAGTATCTTTCGGGCGGCATCCACCGGAATTGCAATAATGATAAGATCGGAATTTTTTACTCCTTCTTCAAGATTGGCTCCCGCATCAATGATCTTCAATTCCAATGCATCGTTAATATGTTTCTGATCGTTATCAATTCCATAGATGAAGTCAGCAATTCCTTTTTCTCTTAACTTCAACGCCATCGAACCACCGATTAATCCTGTTCCAATAATACTTATTTTCATCTTTTAAACTTTTTGTAAATAAAAAAACCTCGTCAAGGACGAGGTTGTAAGTTATGTTCATAAGAATCCCTATCCCAGTTCTGAGTTAAAAATTCTATAATAATATGTTCCGTTGTTAAAATTCACGAAGCGAAGGTATAAAATATTTTTTAAACTTTATAAATTTCTTATCTAAATTATATATGGATGGTATCTATACAATTCTGCTCATCGCTTATATTTTCGAATGATTAGGATCTATTATTTGCTTTCCTTGATAATATGAAGCCTTTCTTCTACTTCCTTGATCTTGCTGATCCAATAGTTTATTCCTTCCTGATTGGTTACTGTTTCTTTAAAAGCATTACGGCTAACAGTCCACAGATGGGAGCCATTTTTCTGGTATTCCATTTCTCTTTTCTTTTTAGTTTCAGGTTCTATACGATATCTCCAGAATACCAGAGAATGCATATATGCTGAACGAATTTTTTCAAGGTAGGCAATGATCGCTTTACGATCCTGAGGAATATATCCCGGGCCAGAGCAGCCACACGAATGAAAAGTTATCCCGACCGTGTAAAGATCGCGGATGTGTGCCCATTGCTTATGATCATTTTTTGCCGGAGATTCAAAATCAAGACCCATATTGGCCATGAGATTACCGCATTCCGGGCATTTGGCTTCTACAGAAGTGACCGCATCTTTGTTCACATCTTTCAATATACGTCTTTTGAAGGTTTTTTGGCAGTTAAAACAGGCATAATGACCTTTGTAAACCATCATGGCATATCGGCACATATTATGATCTTATTCTTTGGTTATTTTATATTTTTTTATCGTGAAAGAGAAATCGCATTATCCTGAAAACTGCAAATTTCTTTATATAAAGGCGCCAACGGGATATTGTATTTTTTCTTTCGAATGAGAGGTGTTTCCCAAAAAAGGAAGCCATAAATATACTCGTTTTTTCTTTACAGACAACGAATAATATTTACAGCTTCCGGTAGAAATAGAAATATCGGTGTGTGTTTATGGGTTTGAAATAATCAAAGTGGAAGGAATGTCCGACAGCCAAAGACTTTTGGTATCGATGAGGTTCTTCCAGCTCTTGCTGCTGATGAGCATCAGATCCTGAGAATTCAGGAATTCTTTCTCAATCTTTTTTTCATTATATAAGGTGATATGATTTGGTGCAACCTGTTCAATGCTTCTGATAAGCTCTTTCACTTCAATATTGTTGCGGATCTGTCCTGCAGCATCCAGAATAATAATCTGAGAATTGTTGTTATTGATAAGTCTCTTTGCATATTCCAGCAGGTAAAAATCACTAAGATTAAAAATCGGGACAAATACTTTATCAGCTGCTTTGAAGTCTTTTTCTACCAAAACGCCTACAGGAATATTCGTTTTATCTAAAATCTGAAGGGTAAAATCGTCAAAAGGAGAATTGTTAAAGATATTTCCTTTGCCTTTTACAGTATTCAAAAGTTTTTCAGGGTTGATAATTTTGGTGGTAAAGCCTAATAGTCTTCCCAGTAAACTTCCTTCATACATAGATTTTCCAAGCATGATCAGCAGAAGGTCGTAATGGCCTTTATTGGTAATGCTGGTAAGATCATTTTCAATATCGGTAGATGCTTTGAAAAGGGTAGTGACTTCCAGGTTCAGCTCATGAGAGGTGTCGATCACATTCTGAAATTGGGTGTTTTCATATTCATTAATGTCATAGGCGTGCATTTCGTCTACCGGGGCAATATTCATGGCAGTAATACTTTTATTACCATTCATCTTATTGGTGAAATCGTGAGCCAGTTTCAACAGAGTGCTTCCGGATTCAGGTTTATCAAAGGATAAAAGGACACGGTATTTGGAATCGTTTTCATGAACAGGTTCATCATGTTGTTTTTTAGATTTAAAAATAAAATTAATAAAGTCTAAAGCTGGTCCCGTCATAAAAGTGGTAAATAGAGCCATGATAACAAGCATTGCAAAGATTTCCGGGCCTAAAACACCAAGATCATACCCGATATTCAATACAATAAGCTCCATTAGACCTCTGGTATTCATCAATGCACCAATCGTTAAACTTTCTTTCCAGTTGATGCCGACGAATTTGGCCGTTAATGCGCTTCCTGCAAATTTACCAATAACAGCTGTTAAAATAATAAACCCTGCTGTCATCCATAAATGACTGTCATTCAACAGACCGATTTGGGTACGAAGTCCTGTAAATACAAAGAATAGAGGAAGAAGAAGAACTAAAGCAACATCTTCTACCTTATCGATAAATAATGTTCTGAATTTTGCATTTTCCGGCATAATAGCTCCCGCCATAAAGGCACCGAATAAAGCGTGAATTCCAATTACTTCTGTAGCGTAAGAAGAAAGGATCAGGGTAAGGAAGAAAATAGCAACCATTGGTTTGTTGATCGTGTTTTTTCCAGCCTGAAGATCACCAATTCTCTTTAAGAAAGGTCTTACGATCTTTATCATTAAAAATACATAAGCAATCGCCATCAGAATAACGTAAATGGAACTTGCAAAAGATCCTGCTTTTACAATCGCAATTACTGCAGCAAGAATACACCATGCCGTAATATCGTCTGCAGCAGCACAGGTAATCACAATGGTTCCGAGTTTAGTTTTCTGGAGATTTCTTTCCTGTACAATTCTTGCCAATACCGGAAAGGCAGTAATACTCATGGAAATGGCTATAAATAATGCAAAAGAGGTAAACTGAATACCATCAGGTGCAAATTCCTGATAAATAAAATAAGACAGTCCTATTCCCAAAGCGAAGGGAATAATAATGCTGGCATGACTGATAACCACTGCATCGTGGGCCTTTTTTCTCAATACACTCAGGTCCAACTCCATTCCTACAATATACATGAAGAGAATAAGGCCGATCTGGCTCAGAAACTGTAAGTTACCTAAAGATTCTTTCGGAAATAAAAATGCTGAAAACTCTGGAAAATACATTCCTACAAGTGACGGACCCAAAACAATCCCGGCAATCATCTCTCCAATTACCGTTGGCTGTTTGATTTTCATGCAGATCCATCCGAACAGTCTTGCCGTCATAATAATGGTGACAATTTGTGCCAGCAATAGAGCAAGAGGATGATGAAGGTTGGTTTTAAAAGATTCCAGGAAGTTTTCCCAGGTAGAGCCGCTGCTTGTTTTCGCAACAATATTTTCTTTGACCTCCAGTGTCTGACCTTCTATGATGAAGTAGTACATCAGACAGGAAAAGGCTGCTATAGTAGTGATGTAGAAAATTAAATTTCTGTATTTTCCCCAGTTCATGATTCCAATATTTTTTGCAAAGTTGATAAGAATATAGTTATGTTAAATACCCTTTTTAGTAAAATGTAATGAATGTTTCAAAAAATGTAACAAAATCTATTTGAAAGAATATCCGATCCCGACACCCATTTTCCATTTTCCGTCCTCTGTAGAGGTTTTGGTATTATAGTAGAAAGGAATCTGGAGGGCTATCTTTTTATAAACCATTGTAAGTCCGGCTCCCAGATTAGGTGTTATAGGGCTATTTTTAGTTCCCGATGAACGATCTTCTTTAATCCTAAGAGAAGGAAGCATTCCTACGATGAACTTGAAACCTTTGTAAGTAGCATTCACATTAGGGCCGGTAAAGTTGATGAAAGCTCCATGGTCTACATATCCGGCAACTGCAATTCCCTCAAAAAGTGATGCTTTGATTTTTGTATGGGTTTCCTGAGAAAAGCAGAGTCCGGATAAGAGAACTCCCACTGCATAAAGAAAGTTTTTCATTATTATCATTTAATCAGCAGCAAAAGTACAATGGCAGATCACTTCAAAACATGAAGATGTAATAAAGGGAAAGCTTTCTGTAACGAAACCGGAAATGTTTGAAAAGTCTATTTTCCGAACAGTTCCATCAAAGAATGTTTATAGGTATCTCCAATCTGAAGTTTCAGGAAGTTTTCTCCCTCGGTGAAGATGGAGGTAATAATTTCGTTGGTGGTAAATACTTTAATGGAAGATAATGCAATGATCTCTTTTTTGTTGACCTGAGCAAAATCTCTTGGAGGAAGCATTTCCAGAAGGTTTTTAAAGTTGAGGTTTTTGAGAACGATAATGGTACCGTCATTAAGGGTAATGTCTTTATCTCGGCTGTCGATTTCAGAGGTTTTGATGTAAACAATCTGTTCTGTAGGGATAATGGTTTTACCAATATTGGTATTCCATTCGATAAAGGTTTTTTTCTGAACAGTACTGATCTGTTCTTTCGCTTTTTCAAAGGCCTGAATCAGTCGTTCTTTTTTGATGGGTTTTCTTACATAGTCTACCACATTCAGATCGAAGGCTTCGGCAGCATATTCTTTGTAAGCTGTAGTGAAGATTATTTTTTTTGAGCCTGAGATCAGCTCTGCCACCTGAAGACCTGTCATGCCCGGCATTTCAATATCGAGTATACAAAGATTACAATCCAGGGTATCAATTTCTTTCAGAAAAATTTTAGGATCGTTGAATGCTTTTACAATTTCTACCTCATCAATCTGTTCACATAGAAGTTTAAGATAGCTTATCGCAAGCAGCTCATCATCCAGAATAACGCATTTTATCATAGAATTCTCCTAAATTGATTTTTAATTCGGCTGTAAAGATTCCGTTTTTTGAACTTCTTTCCAGTTGGTAGTACGTGCTGTAGATCATTTTAAGTCTCTGATCAAAAGACTGGCTTCCGAAACCGCTTTTTTCTTTTGTAAGAACGTTTTTCAGAGACGCTTTATTGCTGACCTTCATGGTGAAAATGCCGTTTTCAAGCTCCATATAAATAGAAATAAAGGAATCCTGAGCCAAAAAATCGGTGTGTTTGAAGGCATTCTCAATAAGATCAACCGAAATCAGCGGTGCAAATACCTTTTCTTCGTACACAGAATCGGTTTTATCAATTCTGGATTTAATTCTGAAATCAAAAAGAGGATTGATTTTTATCTTATTGATTTCAATAAGGCTTAATGCAAAATTCAGTTCTTCTTTTGGGCTGACGTATTTGTTATTGCTTTCGTACAAAATATAATCCAGGACATTAGCCAGTTTGTCCAGCGACATATACGTCTGGTAGGCATGAGATTGAACGGAATTAAGAATGTTTTTAAACAAATGTGGGTTCAGTTTGGTACCAATATGTTCAAGACGGACTTCATTCAGCCGTTGCTCAATGATTTTGTTGGCTTCAGAGAGCTTGGCATTTCTCAGTTTTATCTTTTGATTCTGACTGAACAGGTAAATGCTTGTTGTCAGAAAAAAGAAAATGGCAAAAACTCCGATGAATATCAGATAATCATGAATCATGTAGTAATTGCCTTCCATATTGTGTCAGTTACAGAAAACTATTTAAGTTTTTTCAGACTGTTTAAGGTTACCGTTTCTTCACACTTTTCAAAAGTGATCTCGTAAGACGGATTTTTGTCAGGATAAGTAATAACGTAGTCCGGGCACGGTTTTTTCTGTGCATGGCTTCTGTCGAAATCTACTTTTCCGTTGGTAATGATGCTGTCTTTTACAAACTTTTCATCAATTTTATAAGTAGTCATGGCTGCTTTAGCCTCTTCGGAATATTTGAATTCTTTGGAGAGTGTTTCTGCAATTACACGGCTGTTCGGGAGATAACCGCTACAGCTTGCTCCTTTTTTGTTTAGAATAAAAAATACAATCACAAGCCCCGGAATGAAGCCTATTGCATAAAATTTCAGTTTTTTCATTAGAAAATTAAAAGATTGATATCGTGGTAGGTAAGTCCGAAGCGGTCACAGATGATCTTTTTGGTATGTCTTCCTTTGTACATATATAAACTCTGCTTCATTTCGTTTTTGCGGATCAGCATATTTTCAAAGCCGCCTTCTTCATCATAATTCAAAATATAAGAAAGAAAGAAATTGGAAATCGCCTTTGTGGTGGTCCTAGGCATTCTGGAGGTAAGGTTCGGAAGTCCACAGTGAATCACTCCATGCTTGATTATGTAAGGATCTTCCATAGTGGTCAGTTCTGATGTTTCAATGACTTTACCGTTGTCGATCGTAATATCAATGATAACGCTGCCTTTTTTCATTTTCATGACCATGTCTTCTGTAACGATAGGGGTCATATTTAACCTTGGAAGGGCCCCAATCACTACATCGGCACGTCTGAGGCTTTTGCTGAGTTCTTTAGGATCAATAATGGATGTGGGAACGCGGCTGTCTACGATGGTATGAAGCCTTCTCAGCTTGGATAATGAGTTGTCGAAAACTTTTACGCTGGCTCCGAGTCCTATTGCTGCTTTTGTTGCAAATTCACCTACAATTCCGGCTCCCAGAACAACAACTTCAGTGGGTCTTACTCCTGTAATTCCACCAAGCATTAATCCGTTGGATAAAGCAAGAAGCTCAGATGCATAAAGAATAGAAACGGTTCCTGCAATTTCTCCTATTAATCTTACCAATGCTAGCTGCTTGTATTCATCTACAATAAATTCGAAAGCGATGGCATTTATTTTTCTTTCTGCAAGTTTTATAAAATATTCTTTGTCTCTAAGATTGATCTGAAGCGCTGAAACCAGATAGGTATTGGGCTTCATATACTCAATTTCTTCTTCGGTAGGTGGATTGATTTTTAAAATCAAATCCTGCCCGAAAGCCTCTTTAGGGTCGTTGGTGATCTTAGCTCCGGATTCAGAATATTGTAAATCTGTAAAAAATGAACCTTGCCCGGCTCCGGCTTCTATAATAATCTCATGACCATGTTCTACCAGCACCTGTACAGCGTCCGGAGTAATGCATGTTCTCCTCTCGTTCAGACAGGTTTCTTTAGGAATTCCAATGCTGAACTGTTTTCCTTTTTTTATAACGTCCAATTTTTCCTCTTTCGGCATCAATTCTTCTTCTGTGAAAGGAGTAAAAATATTTGTACTCATCCTTAAATTAAATTATGTCTTACAGATTGTTTTTTACACTCAATTAATGAGCAAAGATACATAATATTTAATCGAATGAAACTTCTCTGTTTTCACCCGTGTTCACAATACTCATTGTGTGGTAGTTGAGCCCGTAGAGCTCTTCTTCATACACTTCCGGCCATTCTATGATGCATAGGAATGAATTATCAAGATATTCTTCAATCCCAATATCGTACACTTCCTCAATGTTTTTTAGGCGGTAAAGATCAAAATGATATATTTTTCCTTTGGGAGTAATATATTCATTGACAATAGAATAGGTAGGGGAGTTGACTTCATCTGTGCTGCCAAGATTTTTAAGCAGAAATTGGGTGAAAGTCGTTTTTCCGGCTCCCAGATTTCCTTTTAATAGCAGAATATTATGCTTTAATTGAGGAAGGATGCTGTCAACAACTTCCTGCCAGTCTTCGATGGTGTGGATGGTATAATTCATTGTATATCTTTCAAATTGCTCAAATACAAATTGTAAAAATGCATGGTCCTGTTTTTGGTGTGTTCAGGATTTCTATATCGGTCATTTTTACGTGGATTTTCATATAAGGCAAGTATTTCTGCCATTTCCACAGGCTGTAATTTTTCTGCAGATTTATTAAATAAATTCTGAGAAATCATTTCGATACCTTTTCTGTTATTTAAGAAGTCAAAATTACTGAAATTAAAGTTTAAACAGTCTTTCTGTGTATAATTTTGCTCAATGTATCTTATTAGGAGAATATAATTCCATGATATTTTGTTTTGAATATCTAAAGTCGGCATAATTCTGTTACCACTATAACGACAGGGACATTCATTTATATCGAGGTGAGACTGACTAAGGTTTGTTAGAGAGAAATCCCATGAATTTTGTGATAAAGATTTAGGATATACAGTATTATAAAAAATGATGAAATTCTGAGGTAACTGATTACTACTTTGTAGATATTCAGTAATCATTTTCTTGTCCGTATTTTTCATAATATATGAGCCACCCCATTCCAGATACATAAACAACAGAATCATGATGGTACAGATGGAAATTAGTCCTCCTTTAAGATATTTCATAGATTAGATTTCATAGTTTTTCAAAAATAACGAATGTAAATATATTTTTACTTATTATTGAAAATATCCAACACTTTACTCGAAGAGTCTTCAACCAAAAAGCATTCAACTTCTCCATAAAATACTTAATTTTACAGCATGATTTCCAAACAGACCATTGATAAAATATTCTCCACGATCCGCGTTGAAGAGATTGTGGGTGAATATGTGCAGTTGAAAAGAGCCGGGTCTAACTATAAGGGACTGAGTCCGTTTCATGAGGAAAAGACACCCAGTTTTGTAGTGTCAGCCAGTAAACAGATCTGGAAAGATTTCTCAACCGGAAAAGGAGGGACAGCAATCTCTTTCCTGATGGAAATTGAGAACTTTACCTATCCTGAGGCCCTTCGTCATGCCGCCAAAAAATATGGAATTGAAATAGAGGAAGATCAGCGTGAAATTTCTGAGGAAGCGAAAAATGCCCAGACAGAAAAAGATCTTCTCTATAAAATTCATGAGGTTGCCAATACCTACTTTCAGGAAATCCTTTGGGACGAAAAAGAAGGAAGAAGTATTGGTTTATCATATTTTAAAGAGAGAGAACTGAAGGATGATATCATCAGGAAATTCCAGCTTGGATATTCTCCTGAAATAAAAAATGCCTTTACAACATATGCCTTGGAGAAAGGATACTCCAAAGAAATACTGGAAAGATCAGGACTTTCTATTTTCCCGGAAAATACCCCGGCAGGAGTAGACCGTTTCCGTGAAAGAGTGATCTTCCCGATTCATAGCTTTTCAGGAAGGGTTCTTGGTTTTGGAGCCAGAATTCTTAAAAATAATGTCAAAACGGCAAAATATCTTAACTCGCCGGAAACAGAGATTTATCATAAATCGAACGTCCTTTACGGACTGAATCAAAGTAAGCAGGCTATTTCACGAAAGAATGCATGTCTTTTGGTGGAAGGATATATGGATGTGATTTCACTTCACATGTCTGGAATAGAAAATGTGGTGGCAAGTTCCGGAACTTCCCTGACGACCGAGCAGATTAAACTGATCAAAAGACTTACGGAAAACGTAACCATTCTTTTCGACGGAGATAATGCGGGAATTAAAGCCAGTTTCCGAAGTATTGATATGCTTTTGACGGAAGGCATGAATATCCGTGTATTACTTTTCCCCGACGGAGACGACCCGGATTCCTTTGCCAGAAAACATCCGCAGGATTACGTTGAAAAGTATATCGAAAATGAAGCGATGGATTTCATCGATTTCAAAGCGGAAATTCTGTTAAAAGACATTGGAAATGATCCTATAAAAAAGGCAGAAGCCATAAGGGATATTGTAAAATCTGTTTCCTTTGTACAGAATGCTCTGAAAAGAGAGGTTTATCTTAAAGAGGTTTCCAATAAATTCGGTCTTTCTGAGCAGAGTCTCTTTAATGAGCTGGATGTTCAGAAGCAGATCACGCAGAACCAAACTCATCATGTTCAGCAGCAGCAAAAAGATAAGGTGGCTCCGAAGATGGAGATTGTGCCTTTAGATGAGGAAAAAGAAGATCCTTTCCTGTTTCAGGTGTTGTTTATGGAGAATAAGCTGGTAGAACATATGCTGGCATTTGGAGATATTATCCTGAAGCGGAGAAATGAAAAGAACGAAGAATACGAAATCACCGTGATTGAAGAAATTCTTCACCATTTTGAAGAGGAACAGTATGCATTTTTGATTAAAGGAAATGAAATCATCATTGAACAGGTGAGGGAAGGGATTCAAAAAGATGAGTTGAGAAGTGGAAACTTTTTTGTATCTTTTATGGATGAAGCGATCACCAACAAAGTAGTAGATGCTTTGATTCCTCTTGATGATCTTGAAAACTGGGCTTCCAGAAATATTTATCCTCCCAACTATGGAGATAAAGTTGCAGATCAGATTCAGGGAGATGTTCTCCTGCATAAATACAGATATATTGATTACCTGATTACAGAAACGGCAAAAGAACTGGATCAGTACAGCAATACTGACGAGACAAAGTATTATGAACTGATCAAAAAGATCACTCTGCTTAAACAGGCTTCAATAAGGCTGAGCAATATTATTGAATATTCCCCGATCAAAGGAATTTATGTAGATAGAAAAAGGTAGTTTAAAGACAATTTTTTGTATTCTGTGACAAAAAGTCCTATAAAATTTTAGGAATAAATATTGTAATTTAAACTTCGAAATATTTGTTTAAAATAATACATAATAGAAATATGGACATTAAAAAAGAATTCAGAGATTTCTCTGTAAAACATTTAGGAAACAACGGTCTGGTTACCGATCAGTATATGGGAATGTATGGCCCAACGAATCTTACCCCATACATCATGGAAGAAAGAAGATTAAACGTTGCTCAGATGGACGTTTTCTCCCGTCTGATGATGGACAGAATTATTTTCCTGGGAACAGGTATTGACGATCAGGTAGCGAATATCGTTACAGCACAGCTTTTATTCTTAGAAAGTGCCGATCCTTCAAAAGATATTCAGATCTATATCAACTCTCCTGGTGGTAGTGTATATGCTGGTTTAGGTATTTATGACACGATGCAGATCATCAAGCCTGATGTAGCAACAATCTGTACAGGTATGGCTGCTTCAATGGGAGCTGTTCTTTTGGTAGCAGGTGAAAAAGGAAAGCGTTCTGCACTTAAGCACTCAAGAGTGATGATTCACCAGCCTTCAGGAGGAGCTCAGGGGGTTGCTTCTGATATGGAGATCAACTTAAGAGAAATGTTGAAATTAAAGCAGGAGCTTTATGAAATCATCGGTCATCATTCAGGTCAAACGTACGAGTGGGTAGAGAAATCTTCTGACAGAGATTACTGGATGACTTCTGAAGAAGCTAAAGGCTACGGAATGGTAGATGAGGTTTTACAAAGATCTACAGAGAAAAAATAATTGATTGCAAAATCATAAGAAAAGCGCACCCAATTGGATGCGCTTTTTTATGTTATCAACAATTACCAAATCTTATTTTTAAGCCATAGCAGAAATTGTTTAGTCTTCCTATAAAATGACAAATTGTAAGGAAATTATAACGATTATTCAAAATGAAGACCTACAAATTCCCCTCCTCTGGAGGGGTGGCAAAAATTCAAAGAATTTGTGACGGGGTGGTTATTATACATTCATAAAAAAAAGCGCCTTTACGGCGCTTTCATTATTTCTTTACAATTTTATGTACTGTTGTACTGTTAGTGGTTTTAATCTCAACAAAATACATTCCTGTGGTTAAAGACTGAATGTTGATTTTAGAAGTCTGAGTCGTTATTACTTTCTGACCCGAAACATTATAAATATTCACTTCTTTAATACTTTCAGGACTTTCAATCTGAATAAAATCACTTGCCGGATTTGGATAAATACTGAAATTTTTCTTACTTACATTGGATATTCCCAGTGTAATATTAGAAGCTTCAGTAGGAGTAAAGGGTCTTCTCTGCCCGAAGCTTAATCCAAACCATTCATTATTACTCAATGTGATTGCTGAAAGATTGGCGTTACTTTTCCAGTTTGACAAATTATTTCCTTTGTATAGCTTCCAGGAATTGGTTCCGTTGGCTGTTCCGGAAAAAGAATTTAATGATAAAGAAGAAACCTGATTGGCCGCTGAAGTATAGCTAAATGTGCTTGTCTGAGCAGCAATCATCTGCATAGCTTGTTCAGCAGTGATGGTTCCATTGTATTGGATTCCGAATACAAAAGAATCTGCAGTTCCATTAGCATTATCCGTTCCAAAATCTACAACCACTAAGCTTTTATTAGCCCCGATACCTATCCAATGGGTAATCTGAGAGGCATTATACCATGAAGAACCGTAAGCGGCAATAGGGGTAGCAGGTGCCTGTGCTGTAGGATTGTTGAATCCGTAGCTTGCACCATACCATTTACCATCTACAATAGTTCCGCTGTTCATCCATCCTCCCAGACCCCAGCTACTGGTACTGTCACCAGTCCATAGGCTCCACCAATCTGGTGTGGATTGCTGTGAATGGTTATTGAAACTTACCTTATCAAGAAAACCATTATTAAAGGTTGCATTATAATCAAAAGCAGGTTCTGCGTTTTTGATCATCTCAAGCATCTGAGCTCCGGTTATATCTTGTCCGGGATTAAACCTTACTCCCCAGGCATATGATCTGTCATCCGTTCCATCTTTAAAGTCTGCTACAAAATAGGCGATCTGAGAACCTGTTCCCACGAAGAACTTTACGTCATTGGCAGTGAATTGGGCAAAACACAAACCAACGATAAAGGTACATATAAAGCTTACTATTTTTTGCATTGTAAATCTTACTTGATGATTAGTTTCTCGCTGAAGCTATTGTTTTTATCAGTGATTTTTACAACATATACTCCTTTAGGAAGATTATTTACATCAACTCCGTTTTGAGTGTACTGAGTATTGATGATCATTCTGCCATTCGCATCATAAACCTGAACGTTTCCACTGTTTAAGCCTTGTACATAGAATTTGTCACTCGCAGGGTTTGGATATAGTGACAATTTAGATGTTTTTATGTTTTCAACGGTTGAAAGACTTGAAGATGCGCTGTTGTAAGCAATAATTTGATTAGGAAGTAGGCCTACTGTAAAAGTATTTTGTAATGTTCCCTGTAAGTTATACATGTAGATTTTTCCAGGAGCAACATAGCCTTGGGGATCCGCTATATAGATATTGTTATTAACGATGTTAAATCCATAAGCTGAACCATAACTGTTTACTGTAATAGGAGGAGTTGCAATTGCATTGGTCGAAAAAGAAGGTGCTGCAATAGAAGTTTTATAAATAGAAGCATCTTTCACATAGTAAATATTCGTACCATCCGTATCCATATAAGCTGGTTTTGTTCCGGCAGGAAATGTTGTAGTGGAAGCAACACTCTGAGTGGTTGTATTGTAAACCGTAAAAGTTCCAAAAGAATTGGAAACATAAGGATTTCCGGAACTCATGATGTAAAGAAGGTTATCTTTTTCAAAAATACTGTGTGGAAAATCTCCTACATTTATTTCTGATAAAACTGAGTTGCTGGTTGCATCAATAATATCCATAAAATGGTTGATTCCGAAACCTCCTTTTAGCAAAACATACAGTTTATTGTCTTTGCTGTAGATTTTTTCAGGTCCTTCTCCAACCGTGATATTAGCCTGATGGGTATAAGTGTTGAGGTCATAAACAGCTACATAGTTGGTTTGTCCGCCGCTTGCTCCCCAGTTCGTTACAAAGAATTTATTCCCACTGAAGGCAATGTATCTTGGGTTTTTAACATTGGATGTAATAGTGGTAATCAAAGAGAAATCCGATTTATTAAGAACTTTTATCTGATTGGAAATATTAAGAACTACAAAAATTTTATCACCAAAAATTTTAATGTCCTGTGCAGTATCTCCTAACGCCGCATTATTGTTGTGTGTTTTATAATAGTTGTTGGTAACAACCGATTGGTTGGAGATCAGCGATACTTCAGCATTATTGCTTCCGGCGCCGCCTTCGTTGAGTACCAGGACTCCTTCAGTTTGAGCATTTGCAAAAGAAATGACAAATGCAAGAATAAGAAAATAGATTTTCTTCATGATATTATTAAATTAAAGTTTTATTCCCGAAACTTCACTTCAGGGCAAAACATTCATGAAAAAATCTGTTGAGATTTTTATTTCATAAACTTTTATTCCCGAAAGTTGAAATTGGTATAAGGCAGGTCTCCTGGCTCACATCTTATAGCTACCTTCCCGGATTTTGGGTCCAGTGGTGTCATGTACTATAAGTTGAATAGTTTACAGTTGCGGGTACAGCTCAGGATTTAAATAATATTTTTACCTGATTCCCTATTAATGAACAGTGTTCAACCTTAAAACGCTGCAAATATATCACATAAATTATAAGTGATTTTTTATGAATTATATCTGATTTTTAGGCTTTTCTGACATTAAATAAATTTTTTCACAACTGTTTTTGCGAAATTATCAATATGTTATGGGTTGTTGTTAGGTTTTTCGTATTAAAATAAAGAAGATTGTGACGTATGATCTATTCATTTTATAAGTTCTTTATTAAAATGAAATCTCATAACGGAAAAAAGACTTCCTCAAAAATTGAGAAAGTCTTGTTGTATACTGTCCTCCTTAAACCATCAAAATATTGGAAAAGGTTGGTCAGCGATATCAATTAAAATAGAAATACGGTAATGTATCTCTATTTTTTTACAATCTTATGTATTGTGGATTGGTTAGCCGTTTTAATCTCTACAAAATAAATTCCTGAGCTTAATGCCTGAATATTAATCTTTGTTGCTTGTGTTGTAATCACTTTTTGGCCAGAAGCAGAATATATATTCACTTCTTTCACATTTTCAGAGGTTTCAATCTGGATAAAGTCACTTGCCGGATTGGGATAAATATGGAATACTTTTTTATTCACAGAAGCAACCCCTAATGTAGCATTCGCAGCTTCTGTAGGAGTAATAGGTCTTCTCTGCCCAAAGCTTAATCCCATCCAGTCGTTATTGTTTAATTGAATCTGAGAAAGATTAGATTTTGCCTGCCAGCTTGAAAGATCTTTTCCCTTGTATAATTTCCAGTTTCCGGCTCCTGCAGAATTTCCTGTAAATGTATTCAGTGTCAGATTAGAGATTTGGTTATTGGCGGATGTATAATTAAAATAAGAAGCCTGTGACTGTATCAGCTGTAAAGCCTGTTCCGCAGTTATAGTTCCGTTATACCTGATTCCGAATACAAAAGAATTGGCAGTACCAGCAGTACCATCTGTTCCGAAATCGATAACTACAAGACTTTTATTGTTACCTGTCCCAATCCAGCTGGTGATCTGAGAAGAAGTATACCATAAAGAGCTGTAGGCAGGAACTGGAGTAGAAGGGTGGGAAGGAGGATCATAACCATAAGAAACCCCATACCATTTCCCATCAATTAGTGGATCATTATTAACCCCGTTATTAAATGACATAGCCTCAGAAGTAGTTCCTGACCAGGTAGACCAGTAGTCATCAAGGCTTGGAATATGATGGTTATAGCTTAGGCTGTAAAGAAATCCTGAAGGGATTTCAATCTCCATTTTAGGTTCTGCGGCAGCAATAGCCGTGATCATATCTTCCATCGTTAAAGAATTGGAATCAAAACGATATCCCCATGCATAAGAAGTTGGAGTATTATTATCGTTAAAATCAGCGATGAAATAGGCTTTCTTGGAACCGGTTCCTACCCAGAATTTAATGTCGTTTTCTGTAAACTGGGCCGACAAAAACTGCACAACTAGCAGTAAGAAAAAAAAGTAGATTTTCTTCATGATATCATTAATTAAAGTTTTATTCCCGAAACTTACTTGCATAAAAACAGTGTTCTTTTGAAGTTTAAATTTAAGGCAGGTCTCCTGGCTTACATCTTATAGTCACCTTCCCGGATGTGGAATCCAGTGGTATCATAATACTATAAGTTGAATAGTTTACAGTTGCGGGCACAGCTCAGGATTTGAATAATATTCTCACCTGATTCCCTATTAATGAACAGTGTTCAGCCTTAAAAGTCTGCAAATATATCATATAAATTTTTAGGCTGTATTTTGTGAATTATCTTTTGTTTTCAGGCTTTTCACAAAGGAAATCGTAGTTTTCGAATAACCATTTTATGATATTGATAGCTAATGGTTGGGAGTTATTTGCTTTTAAGAATTAAAATCTAAAGTTTTATTGTTTATATTGAATTCATTTTGCAGGATCTATTATTAAAATACAATTATCATTGTATTCAAGATCAGTTTACAATCAGTTTCTATTTTCGCAGCCATAAAAGTGAATATGAAAAAATTACTATTGCCTGTTTTAATGCTGGCAGTATTGTCTTCGTGTAATACTGATGGAGATAATACTGTAATCAACAGCCCGGATATTAACTATTCCAAACTTCCTCAGGAATTTCCATTTACGAAAATGGTTACCCTCAATGGAGTAGATGTTATCAACGGAGGTTTTGGCTCCGGTGCAGCAGCTCACCCAACAAGAAAAGGAGAATTTTATGTGATTACAGACCGCGGTCCCAATACCGATTATCTGAATGGTAAAAAGTTCCTCACTCCCAACTTTACCCCAACCATTATGCATTTCAAGATCAATGCAGACGGAAATATAGAAGTAATTAAATATATAAAGCTTAAAAATCCATCCGGAATGCCTATTACAGGACTACCAAATCCAGTGGGAATGGGAAGTACGGGAGAGGTCGCTTATGATGCTTCAGGAAACATCCTTGGAACTGATAATTATGGTTTAGACAGTGAAAGTATTGTTGCTGCTGCGGACGGTACTTTCTGGGTGTCCGATGAATATGGTCCACACATTGTACATTATAGTGCTGACGGAATGGAACTGGAAAGAATAAGCCCGGTTGGAGTAAACACCGGCCCAAGAAAACTGCCTGCTGTTTTGGCTAAAAGAAGAGCAAACAGAGGAATGGAGGGTCTTGCTCTTACGCCTGATGGCAGAACTCTTGTAGGGACAATACAATCTATGATGTATGTTCCAAGTAAAGCTTTGGCAACCAATACAACATTGACGAGAATTGTAACTTTTGATACGGTTACAGGCCAAACCAAACAGTTTTTATACAGACAGGATGGTGGAGCTTCAGACTCTGTTTGTGATATTACAGCGTTGAGTAACACCGAATTTTTGGTGATTGAAAGGGATGGTAATTTTGGATCTCAGGGTGGGATTAAAAAAGTATACAGAATCAATCTGGCCAACGCTACCGATGTAACGGGATCTGATATGAATGCCGTGGATGGAATGAAAGTAAACGGTAAAGCCTTGGAACAGTGTTCATGGGATGAGCTTACCAATGTAGGAATAAAATCGGTGTCAAAAACATTAGCGGTAGATCTGGTTGCAAAACTGGGGTACGAGCATGATAAGTTTGAAGGAATTGTGTATTTAGGAAATAACAAGCTGGCCGTTTTCAATGACGATGATTTCGGTGTGGTAGATGATGGAAATGGAAATCCAAAAGCGAAAATTTTACCTAAAACGGGAAAAGTAGACAAAGGTACTATGTACGTAGTCGATATTCAATAATTAGATTTTTTTTAACAGAAAACGGCGGAATCGAAGATTCCGCCGTTTTTATTATAGATTGATATAATTTCAATACTAGTTGAAACCCTCAATAATTTTAGAGAAATCCTCTAATTTTAAAGCCGCTCCTCCGATAAGACCTCCGTCAATATCAGGCTGAGAGAAGATTTCTTTAGCATTATCAGGTTTTACAGAACCCCCGTAAAGAATAGAAACCTCATCGGCAACTTCCTGTCCGTACTTAGCGGCAATAATATTTCTGATATGAGCATGAATCTCCTGAGCCTGTTCCGGCGTTGCTGTTTCTCCAGTTCCGATAGCCCAAACAGGTTCGTAAGCAATAACTACCTTTTTGATTTCTTCCGCAGAAAGGGTGAAAAGAGCAACTTCAGTCTGATTTTTTACAACCTCAAGATGCTGTCCTGCTTTTCTCTGCTCAAGAGTTTCCCCATTACAATAAACCGGGATAAGTCCTTTATCTAAAGCTAGTTTAACTTTTTTATTACAATGAGAATCTGTTTCTCCGTGATATTGTCTTCTTTCAGAATGCCCGATTAATGACCCTGTAGCGTCAATAGATTCCAGCATATCTGCAGAAATTTCTCCTGTATAAGCACCACTTTCATGCTCGCTCATATCCTGAGAGAATACACCTATTTCATCCTTTTCAAAGATATCTTTTGCCATCATCAAATACAAAGATGGTGGCGCAATCCAAACCTCACAGTTGGTAGCATTATTGTTTTTATAACTTAGTAATTGGATCATCAATTGTTGAGCATCAATTACATTTTTGTTCATTTTCCAGTTGCCTGCAACTATCTTTCTTCTCATAATTATTTTTTATTTAATCTTCCTGTATTTTCGTGTCGGTAAATACGTAGGTATTGTCTTTTTGTCCCATTAGCTCTATGGAGTGAAATTTAACATCTCCAGTTGCTAAAACTTCATAATTGTAGATATCTGTAACGTTATCTACTTTGTGAAGCTCATAATATTTACCTCCGCTGGTCCACCAACTGCCGTTTTCAGTCTGTTGCGATACTTGGCCTTGTGAATTAATGGCTACATACATCAATATGCTTTTGCCCTTTTCCAGTCTGCAAGATATCCAGTATTTCGACATTCCGTCAACCTGTTGGTTTACTTCTGATCCTTTATAGCATCCCATTACTTTGGGGTCATATTCTTTCTTTTGTGCAGTTAGCCCTGTTGCAATAGCAATCAGAGATAAAACAAATAATTTTTTCATGGTTGTTTATTTTTAATTTATGATAATCCCCATAAGTTTTTCAGAAGAATATAGAAAGTGTGTTCCTCATCTGTTACTTTATTGTCTGCTTTGATTAATGACTTAGCAAACTGTGCAAATTTTACGCGCTCATCCTCTGTAGAATCTTCATGGAAGCATCTTGCATGAAATTCGAAGTGGTCTTTCCATTCTTCAGGCTGTAACAGAGCAAGAGTTTCCAGTTCATTGTCAAGATTCATTCGGAAAGGGAATTCATCCGCAAGATACTGCTGAACAAGCATACCTTCTTCAGGTGCAAATTCACCGTCTACGGAAGAAAGAATCATTAGTAAATGGTAACCTGCGATAGATTTATTTGATTTTTGCATGAGCTGTTTTATGTTTAAGTTTAGTGTTTCAATTGAAAGGGCCGATAGCTAATGATTTTTTTATATTTTCTAAATCATTATTATTCAACATAGTCCTTTGCCGGTTGCTTATCTATGATTTTACCGTTTTGAAGAATCAATACAAAAGGATTACTTCTTGCAATGGTCTTAATGGCAGTACCATCCATCATCGCATTTTTAATCGTTTTAAAAGTATGAGGTTCTGTAGAAATACCATAAATTAAAGCTCCTTTTTGAGCATTTACTTTAGCTTCTACCTTGCTTAAAAGTTCAGCCGGAACCTCTTTTGGATGGTAAGAAAATACCAAAACTGCTTTCGGAGCATTGATGATTTCTTGTGTAAGCTCCATTCCTGTAGGATCTTCGATTTTGAATTTAACAATCTCAGACTTATATCCTTCCTTGATAAGAACAGATTCGTTTTTTCCCTCTTCAATTTTCCATGGAGAACCTTCTGCCCAATATTTTGTTTCTTTAATATAATCGTCCTGATTGACTTTCTGAACTTCTCCCGTTTTCTGATTTTTAAGAGTGTAAAAAGTCTTATATTCAGAAGGGTTTTTATTGATTTTCTCTTTTTCTCCTTTAATATTTGTTCCTATTTTATAGTCGCGGAAATCGATCATCGGTTCGTGCATAATTCCCTGTGCCATAACGTAGATCATAGCCAGAGAGAAAACGGCTAAAAGAATATATTTAAAAGTATTGGATGGCTCTTTCTGAGTTACTCCATATTCGTCTTTCTTACGGAATTCTTTTCTGTACAGGATAAATACAACGATCAGCCCTACCAGAAGTACGACATCTTTAAGGAAGCTCTGCCACGGTGTAAATTTGATGGCATCTCCAAAACATCCGCAATCTGTTACCACATTGAAATAAGCAGAATAAAAGGTAAGGAATCCAAAGAAAATACAAAGGGCAATAAGTATGGATAAGGTAAATTTAAGCTTTAGTTTCAGAAGCAGCATAAATCCTAAGAAAAGTTCCAGCACCACCACAATAATGGAGAATAGCAGGGCAAACTTCTCAAAAAACGGCATATTGAAAACAACTGGCGAGAAATATTCTTCCATCTTAAAGGAAAATCCTACCAGATCCACAGCTTTTACAAAGCCGGAAAGGATGAAAATAACAGCAATAATAAAGCGTAATAAACCTTTGATCATGTTAAATAGTTTTGGGTTTGAATTGATTTTCTTGTTCTGAGAACTTGATCAGACAGAAAACAGCATAGTTCAGCATGTCGAAATAATTGGCGTCAAGACCTTCAGAAACAATAGTTTGGCCCTGGTTATCCTCAATCTGTTTAGTTCTTAATACTTTCTGATAAATAAGATCTGTAATTGAAGAGATTCGCATATCTCTCCACGCCTCGCCGTAGTCATGGTTTTTTCTTTCCATTAAAGCCTTTGCTTCATTGGCATATTTGTCGTACAGACCTAAAATTTCCTCTTTATTTTCATTGAAATCATTGGAAAGACCTTTCTCTAGCTGAATAAGCCCAATGATAGAATAGTTGACAATTGCGACAAATTCACCTTCCTCACTCTCATCCACCATTTTTTTATCAGTCATCTGCAGCGTACGGATTCTATTGACTTTAATGTAAATCTGATCTGTAATGGAACTCGGTCTTAAAACCCTCCAGGCTGCACCGTAATCCTGTAACTTTTTACCGAAAAGATCACGACACTCACTGATAACTTTCTCGAATTGTACTGACGTCTTTAGCATAAATTTTCTTAATCTTCCAAATATACGAATTCACTTTTATATTTTTAAAAAGAAGGTGGAGAGTTTGAATGTAGTAGGCTGCGAGAGGTGAGTGATTCAAAAAATTTAGAATACAGTCAAAATTAAAAACAGAATGCTTAAAGATCGTCTTTCAAAAGTCAGTTTGACCAAAAATACATTACCTATACATACGTCAGTAGACCTTACAAATTCTTAATTTTGTTCCATCAACCATCAATAATAAATTCAATGCTCCCGAGCTCTACAACACTCAAACCCTCCAACTCCCTCACTCATAGCCTGAATTGTCGTGGTCATTTAATCCAATTAGACACTCCGAAAATCATGGGAATTCTAAATCTTACTCCAGATTCCTTTTCTGATGGAGGAAAGTTTAATAATGACAATGCCGCATTACAGCAAACTGAAAAATTAGTAAAAGAAGGGGCTGCAATCATTGATATTGGCCCGCAGTCTACACGACCTCATGCTGAATTTCTGACCAGCGAAGAAGAGATTCGAAGAATGGGAAATATGATCTCTAAGATTAAAAAAGAATTTCCGGAAACGCTGATTTCTCTTGATACATTCTATGCAGATACTGTAAAGTTTGGTTTTAACGAAGGAATGGATATCATTAATGATATTTCAGGCGGTCAGTTTGATGAAAAAATGTTTGACACAGCAGCACAAACGCAACTTCCTTACATTCTGATGCATATTAACCCATCTTACGACACAATGCATCAGAAAATCAGATTTGAAGATATTACTTTAGACGTCAATCAATATTTCTCTGAAAAAGTAAATTTACTTTTGAAAAAAGGAGTAAAAGATATCATTCTAGACCCCGGTTTCGGCTTTGGAAAAACAGTAGAAGATCAGATGAAAATGATCAGTGAAGTGGAATATCTAGGTTTTGGAAGATTACCTTTATTGATAGGGATTTCCAGAAAATCTTTCATCTACAAACCTCTTGGCAAATCGCCGTTGGATATCAATGAAGAAACACAGAAACTTCATATGAAAGTATTAGAACAGGGGGCCATGATTTTAAGAGTTCATGATGTAGCTGAAGCAAAGAAAACTGTTGATTTGTTTTTACAAAAAAAATAAAAAGTGTTAAAAAAACTTGTGAGTATTTAAAAAATTTATACATTTGCCACATGAATTTTACGAATCAGAAAAATATTATTGTCATTTCTATTATTGCTGTTGTCATTAACAACAGTAAGGAAACGGCAGTCTAAAATAGATTTTAATTTAAATTATATACGGGCCGTTTCATATTTGAAACGGCTTTTTTTGTTTTAATTTTTTATTTGTACAGGATATGTATCAGTTATTAACAGTAATTATTATCGTCATTATTATTCCCTTGCGTCTGTGAGAAGGAAAGTGTATGACTGTACATATATTGAGCCCTCTCACATCGTGAGAGGGCTTTTTTTATTCCCTTTTGTTAAATTTTAAACCCACACAATATGTATTACAACGACAACACTGTCATCTATTTCGACGGAAGCTTTATGAAAGCCAAAGAGGCAGGAACAGATCTTTACGGACAATCTCTTCACTATGGATACTCTGTTTTTGAAGGCATTAAATCTTATTCTACAGACCACGGACCACGGATTTTTAAAGCAGAAGAACATTATGAAAGACTGAAAAGATCAGCAGAACTTATGCATATTCCGTTCGATTATTCCGTAGAAGAGCTTACGGCACTTACCTACGAGCTTTTGGAAAAAAACGGTTTCACTGATGCTTATATCCGTCCACTAGTCACCTGTTCACCCAATATGTCTCTTTCAAAAGGTAAAAAATCCTATCTCTCTTTACTCGCATGGGAATGGAGCAACGGATACCTCGCAGATAAAATGAAAATCATGACGTCAGAATTTCAACGTCCCAATCCTAAAGCTTTCAAAGTAGAAGCTAAAGTGGGTGGTCATTATGTAAACTCTATTCTTGCCTGTCAGGATGCCAAAGATAAAGGATACGACGAAGCGTTGGTCTTGGATGAAAACGGTTATGTCGCTGAAAGTTCGGGAGCCAATGTTTTTTACGAAAAAGAAGGAAAATTATACACCCCTGCCAAAGGAAGTATTCTTCCGGGAATTACCCGACAGACCGTATTTGAGATCTGTGATGAGCTGAATATTCCTGTTGAAGAAACCTTTTTTACTCCTGAAGAAATGAGAGGTGCCGATGCCGGATTCTTCTGTGGAACAGCAGCCGAAATTGTCGCGCTGGATTCATTGGATGATGTCCCTTTTACAAAAGTATGGGAAGATACAGTAAGTGAAAAAGTTCAGAAGGCCTATGTAAAAAAGGTAAGACTTCTGTCATTGTAAATTAAATGAATTTAAATATTTGATTATTAGTTTTTTATAGGTGTTGTAAGAACGATTGAATATTGTAGTTTTTCAGAAAAGTGAAAATGATAAAAATATGACAAGCTGTAGTTTTGGATCGGAATTAATTAAATATTTCATGGAAATGATGAGAAAAATAACAAAATTAGGATAGTATGTTAAATAAATATTCAAAAACATTTACCCAGAATAGTGAGCAGCCGGCAGCAAAAGCAATGCTTTACGGAATAGGCTTTACAGAAGAAGATATGCATAAAGCTCAGGTCGGAATCGCCAGCATGGGGTATGATGGAAATACGTGTAACATGCACCTCAACGATCTTGCTCAAATGGTAAAAAAAGGAACATGGGAACATGGTTTGGCGGGATTAATATTCAATACAATTGGAGTAAGTGACGGAATGAGCAATGGGACAGATGGAATGCGCTACTCACTCGTAAGCCGCGATGTAATTGCCGACAGCATTGAAGCCATCTGTGGAGCGCAATATTATGACGGAGTGATTGCCTTACCAGGCTGTGATAAAAATATGCCGGGAACTATTATTGCAATGGGAAGATTGAACAGACCATCTATTATGGTGTATGGCGGAACAATTGCTCCCGGATGCTATAAAGGAGAACAGCTTAATATCGTTTCTGCCTTTGAAGCATTAGGTAAAAAAATAGCAGGAGAAATTTCAGAAGAAGATTTTGATGGAGTTGTAAAGAACTCATGTCCCGGCGCTGGAGCCTGTGGTGGAATGTATACCGCCAATACAATGGCATCCGCAATAGAAGCATTAGGGATGAGTCTTCCTTATTCTTCATCCAACCCCGCATTAAGTAAAGAGAAGAAACATGAATGTCACGAAGCAGGAAAATATCTGAAAGTATTACTGGAAAGAGATATCAAACCTTCCGATATCATGACCCGCAAAGCTTTTGAAAATGCACTTCGTATGATTGTTATTTTGGGAGGAAGCACCAATGCTGTATTACACTTTATTGCGATGGCTAAAAGTGTTGGAGTTGCTCTTGATCAGGATGATTTCCAAAAGATGAGCGACTGTACTCCTGTACTGGCAGACCTTAAACCCAGCGGTAAATACCTGATGCAGGATTTGTATGAACACGGAGGAATACCTTCAGTGATGAAATACCTTTTAAAACAGGGATTATTACATGGAGATTGTTTAACGGTAACAGGAAAAACATTGGCCGAAAACCTAGAAAATATCCCGGATCTGGATTTTGATAAGCAGAAGATCATAAGACCTCTTTCGTCACCAGTAAAAGCAACAGGCCACCTCAGAATACTCTATGGCAATCTTGCAGAAAAGGGAAGTGTAGCCAAAATAACAGGAAAAGAAGGAGAACGATTTGTAGGAAAGGCCAGAGTATTTGATGGGGAAAAAAAACTCATCCAGGGAATTCAGGATGAAACAGTACAGCAGGGAGATGTGATCGTTATCCGAAATGAAGGACCAAAAGGGGCTCCCGGAATGCCCGAAATGCTGAAACCTACAAGTGCTTTAATCGGAGCAGGACTTGGAAGCAGTGTGGCATTGATCACAGATGGAAGATTCAGCGGAGGTACACATGGATTTGTGGTAGGACACATTACACCCGAAGCTTATGAAGGAGGGCTCATTGCCTTTGTAGAAAATGACGACCTCATTGAAATAGATGCTGTAAACAACACAATACAGCTAAAAGTTTCAGAAGAAGAAATTGAAAAAAGAAAACAGCGATGGCAAAAGCCTTCACTTAAAGTAAAAAAAGGATTACTCTATAAATACGCATTAACCGTATCATCAGCTGCAGAAGGTTGTGTAACGGACGAAATCTCATAATCAGAATATCATGGAGAATGTAAATACATCTATCGAAACAGAACTTAGCGGAAGCCGGATCATTCTTGAAGCTTTTCTTCAGGAAGGGGTAAAAACCATTTTCGGATACCCAGGAGGTGCTATTATCCCTATTTATGATGCCCTTTATGATTATCAGGGAAAGCTGGAACATATCTTGGTCCGTCACGAGCAGGCAGCAGTACATGCAGCCCAAGGGTTGGCGAGAGTCTCAGGAGAAGTAGGAGTCATACTGGCAACCAGCGGACCCGGAGCCACAAATCTTGTTACAGGACTGGCGGACGCTTTATTAGATAATACTCCTTTGGTATGTATTACAGGACAGGTTTTTGAACATCTCTTAGGAACAGATGCTTTTCAGGAAATAGACGTTATCAACGTGACAAGTCCCGTTACCAAATGGAATTATCAGGTGGCCGATGCTAATGAGCTTCCTGAAGTATTGGCCAAGGCTTTTTATATTGCAAAATCAGGCCGCCCAGGTCCTGTATTGATTGATGTCACCAAAAATGCCCAATTACAGCCTATTTTGTATAAAGGCTATTCTCCATGTTACTCATTAAGAAGCTATAAGCCTGATCCTATACCTTGCCATGAAAGTATAGAAAAAGCCGCATTTCTGATCAATAACGCTGAAAAACCTTTTGTCATTGCAGGGCAGGGAATTATGTTGGGAAAAGCCGAAAAAGAATTTCTTCACTTTGTTGAGAAGTCGGGAATACCGGTAGCATGGACGGTACTGGGAATGAGTTCTATTCCTACCAATCATCCACAATCAGTAGGAATGGTAGGAATGCACGGAAATTACGGACCTAACGTACTGACCAACGAATGTGACGTTCTTATCGCTGTCGGAATGCGCTTCGATGATAGAGTGACAGGAAGATTGGATCAATATGCAAAACAGGCAAAGATTATTCACTTAGATATTGATAAAGCAGAAATCGATAAAAATGTAAAAGCAGATGTACCGGTATTAGGAAACTGTAAAGAAACATTGCCGCTTCTTACCGCATGGATCAAAGAAAAAAAATATCCGGAATGGCTGCAGAAGTTTAAATCCTGCTACGAAGTTGAAGACAGTACTCTGATCAGTAAAGAACTATACCCGTCCGAAGGTGAAATTACCATGGGAGAAGTCATTCGTTCCCTCAACGAAATGACCGAAGGTGAAGCTGTAATCGTCACCGATGTTGGGCAGCACCAGATGTCCGCCTGCAGATATTCAAAATTTAAACATCCAAGAACCAATATTACAAGTGGAGGACTTGGAACCATGGGATTTTGTCTTCCTGCAGCTGTAGGAGCATCATATGGAGAACAAAACCGTCCGGTTATTGCCATTATGGGAGATGGCGGTGCACAAATGAATATTCAGGAGCTGGGAACCATTATGCAGTATCGTCCCAATGTTAAAATCCTCATTCTGAATAACTCCTATCTGGGAATGGTAAGACAGTGGCAGGAATTGTTTCATGAAGAAAGGTATTCTTCAGTAGATATTCAGAGTCCCGATTTTGTACAGGTAGCCAAAGGATACGGAATTGAAGGCAATAAAGTATCCCAAAGACAAGAGCTGGAAAAAGGACTTCGTGAAATGCTGGATCATAAAGGTGCATTCCTTTTAGAAGTGATGACCGGAAAAGAGCATAATGTGTTTCCTATGATTCCTCAAGGAAAAAGTGTTTCAGAAATTGTATTGAGTAACAAATAAATAAAAAATAAAAAGATGAAAACAGAACAGAAAGAATATACCATTACGGCATATACCGAAGATTATTTAGGACTGATTAGCAGGATCAACGCTATTTTTTCCAGAAGAAGAATTTCCATGGTCACCTTTAATGTAGGGCCTTCCGAAACAGAGCGTGTAAAAAAGTTTGTGATTGTGATCAGAGAAACAGAAGATTCTGTACAGAAAATTACCAGACAAATGGAAAAGCAGGTGGATGTGCTGGAAGTTCATTATCATAAAAATCCATATTTCACCGCAATGGAATATGCAAGCTAAATAGAAACGATTGTGACTAAAAATAAAGAATTATACAGTTTATAAATCAAAAAGTAGCTAACAAATAAAATTAAAAAAAATGGCAAAATTGAATTTTGGAGGAGTTGAGGAAAACGTAGTAACAAGAGATGAATTTCCATTAAAAAAAGCTCAGGAAGTATTAAAAGATGAAGTAGTGGCAGTTATTGGGTATGGAGTACAGGGACCTGGGCAGGCTCTTAACCAGAAAGATAACGGAATAAATGTGATTGTAGGACAGAGGAAAAATTCGAAATCATGGGATAAAGCTGTAGCAGACGGTTTTGTTCCCGGTGAAACATTATTTGAAATAGAAGAAGCCCTAGAAAAAGGAACCATCATTTGCTATCTTTTGAGTGATGCCGCACAAATTGAATACTGGCCTAAAGTGAAGCAGCATCTTACGCCTGGTAAAGCTTTGTATTTCTCTCACGGTTTTGGAGTGACTTTTAATGAACGCACAGGTATTGTTCCACCTTCAGATGTAGACGTATTTCTGGTTGCTCCTAAAGGATCCGGAACTTCATTGAGAAGAATGTTCCTTCAAAACAGAGGATTGAACAGTAGTTTTGCCATCCATCAGGATGCGACAGGAAAAGCAAAAGACAGGGTAGTAGCATTGGGAATAGCCATTGGAAGCGGATATTTATTTGAAACAGATTTTAAAAAAGAAGTATACAGTGACCTTGCCGGAGAACGCGGTACACTGATGGGAGCCGTACAGGGAATATTTGCCGCACAATACGACGTGTTGAGAAAAAATGGACACAGCCCTTCGGAAGCATTCAACGAGACGGTTGAAGAACTTACCCAATCATTAATGCCTTTGGTGGCAGAAAACGGTATGGATTGGATGTACGCCAACTGCAGTACTACCGCTCAAAGAGGAGCTTTGGATTGGTGGAAACGTTTTAGAGATGCCACTTCGCCATTATTTGAAGAATTGTATGACAACGTAGCCAAAGGAAATGAGGCCCAAAGGTCTATCGACAGCAATAGCAAGCCTGATTACAGAGAAAAACTGGAAGTGGAACTGACCGAGCTGAGAGAAAGCGAAATGTGGAAGGCCGGAGCAACGGTACGAAGCCTGAGACCGGAAAATAATTAATCAAACCATAAAAAATGATGAAAGAAGAAACCTGCTCCTCTGTTTTGGAAAAAGTCTGTAAAGCAGCGGAACGTCTCAAAAATGTAGTTGTTAAAACCCCTTTAGCCATCAACAATAACCTTTCGAATGTTTATAAAGCCAGAATAAGTTTTAAAAGGGAAGATCTTCAGCAGGTAAGATCCTACAAAATAAGAGGAGCTTATAATAAAATGGCAACCATGTCTCCGGAAGCTCTAGCCAAGGGAGTTGTATGTGCCAGCGCAGGAAACCATGCACAGGGAGTCGCTTTTGCGTGCCACAAGATGAAAGTGAAAGGAACCATTTTTATGCCTTTGCCAACCCCCGGACAAAAGCTGGAGCAGGTTAAAATGTTTGGAGGAAATTATATTGATGTAGTACTCTATGGAGATACTTTCGACGAAGCCAAAGATGCAGCGTTGAGGTTTTGTAATGACCATGATGGAGCCTTCATTCATCCCTTTGATGATCCTGCTATTATTGAAGGACAAGCCACTGTAGCAATGGAAATTTTAGAACAGTCGGAAGCTCCGATAGATTATCTTTTCGTTCCGATTGGTGGCGGTGGATTGGCGGCCGGAGTTTGCTCTGTCTTTAAAGAACTTTCCCCTCAAACCAAAATAATCGGGGTAGAGCCTTCTGCAGCCGCAAGCATGAAAAAGGCAATAGAAAAAGGCAAACCTGTCCTTCTGGAGAAAATCAGCAGATTTGTAGACGGTGCAGCCGTACAACAGGTAGGGAACCTTACTTTTGAGCTTTGCCAAAACGTTCTGTATGATATGGTAACAGTGGAAGAAGGACTGGTATGTGAAACAATTCTTTCCCTATATAATAAAGACGCTATTGTTGTAGAACCTGCTGGAGCACTTTCAATAGCTGCTCTGGAAAAATACAGAGATCGTATAGAAGGAAAAAATGTAGTATGCATCATTAGTGGAAGTAATAATGATATTACCAGAATGGAAGAAATTAAAGAAAAAGCATTGCTGTATGCCGGTTTGAAACATTACTTCCTTGTCCGATTTCCACAACGTCCGGGAGCACTGAAAACTTTCGTAATGGATGTATTGGGACCTGATGATGACATCACCTATTTTGAATACACCCAAAAAAATTCAAAAGAAAAAGGAATTGCCGTGGTAGGCATTGCTTTGAAAAAAAACACAGACTTTACTCCATTAATTGATAAAATGAAAAGTTATGATTTTTTTGTCAATTACCTGAACAATGATCCGTCTCTGATGAATCTGCTCATTTAAAAAAGGCATGATTTAAAAAGGGATACACTTCTTGGATTTCCAGGTTGTATGGGCATGTTCTTATTTTCGTATATTCTAAAAACACAGATGAAAAAGAAAAGCTTCACAAATCGTGAAGCTTTTTCTGTTTTTATCTTTCAAGCGTAAAACCCGGAATAACTTTCGGACGTTCCGTTTCATTGGCTACTTTCCAGGATGTTCTGTACATCCATTCAGTCATTTTATAAAGTTTTTTGTAATTGATGTTTTCAGATTCATCCTGTGGAGTATGATACTGATCATGCAAAACACTGGTAAAGAAGATCGAAGGAATTCCAATCTTAGCATACGGAAGATGATCACTTCTGAAATAGAAATATTCTGCATGGCTTGGAGAATCCCAATCTTTCAGGTACTTGAATTTTGTACTTTCATTATTGGCTTCTTCTGCCATTTTTACCAGTTCTTCAGAGTTTTTATGAGGAACATTTCCACCCAGTAAAGCCGCTTCATTATTATCATTTCTTCCAATCATATCGCCATTTAGAACTGCCACAATTTTTTCTTTAGGAACCACAGGATGGGCAGCGTGCCATCTTGAACCCAGTAGTCCTCTTTCTTCCGCACCATGGAAGACAAAAAGGATACTTCTTTTTCCTGGCTGCTTTTTGTAGGCTCTTGCCATAGCCAACATAGCAACACAGGTACTGGCATTATCATCCGCACCATTGTAGATGGTGTCATTTTTTACAGGATGTCTGATTCCGTCGTGATCCTGGTGCCCGCTTAGCAAAACATATTCGTTTTTAAGAACAGAATCTGTTCCTTCTATTGTTCCGATAACGTTTACAGAAGGATATTTGTAAGTTTCTGTGATCAGGTTCAAAGAAACTTTAGAATTATTTTTTACCCAGCCCGAATTCTCTCTTTTAATCCATAAAACCGGAATGTTATTGGTTACTTTTTCTCTCAAACCTTCCACACCATAGCTCCCTCTTGTCATTTGAGGAAGTACTTCTACCCAGCTCTTCTCAGAAATATCATCGGTAATGAAGATAATCGCTTTCGCACCCAGTTCAGCCGCTTTATTATAGTATTTGGTTCTTACAAAACCGGGATATCTTCTTACGAAAAGAGTCATATCTTTCGAAATGTTTTTGTCAGAAGCATTTACAGCAAGTACTTTTCCTTTGATATTCAGTTTTGAAAGGTCTTCAGGTTCAGCATTTCCTGCATAGACAATCTCAGAGTCTATAGACGCGTTTACGGGTTCCGATACGAGAAAATCTTTCCATAATGTAAGATTCTTATCTGCGATTTTAAGGCTGCTTTGAGGGATCACCTGATGTCTGTACATATCAAAAAACTGGAAAAATGTTCCATTATCTCCAGCGGGTTTCATGCCTGCCTCTTTGGCTTTGTCTGCAAGCCACATAGAAACTTTCAGTTCATCAAGAGTTCCAGCTTCACGGCCCCAGAAAGAGTCTGCTGCCATCTGGTACATGTCCGTACGAAGGTCAGATTCTTTGATGGCAGAAACCAAGGGTTTTTTATAGTTTTGAGCGTTTCCGATTGCAAATAAGAAAAGGCTCAGCAGAGAAAAAACATAATTTTTATTCATGGAATTCTTAGTTGAAGTTAGCTAATTTCTCTGAAAATTGTTTGGAAAATTCTTTTCTGTCTTCTTCCAGTTTTTCAGGATTAGAAGGTAGAATATAATTAAAAAGGATCTTGTCTTCATTGTCTAAAAAGATAATTTCCTTTTCATTTCCATCGATCATCTGTGAGAAGATTTCCCACATCGGAGTGTCTTTTAATCGTAATAATTCAAAAAACTGTTCTGCTTTGATTTCGATTTTCTGCATATTCTTTTATATATATTGTCGTTGAATGCGTTTGAAAAATATTTCAAAATTAAAGATTTTGTCTTTTCCGGAAGGTTAAAATTCCAAAAACTTCAGCTTAAACTGAATGGCAAAATTTTCATTGAAATGAGGCGTTGCGTAATAGCCAACTCTGTAGAAAACTCCCAGATTAAAATAGCTGGACAGGAAGTTATTCCATTCCAATCCAACCTCCTGATACAGGTGATCAAGCTTTCTAAACTTGAACTGATGATATTCCTGATGTTTCATATCCCCGATAGTTCCTCTTAAAACAAAGTCGAAACTGGAAACATTGTGTCCAAAGCTTTTAAAATACAATGGAAGTTTATGAGTGAAATAATACGCTACAAATTTATCATTATAATATTTACCTCCTTCCAGTGTCGCAAATCCGAGATAAGAAGTAAGGTTAAAGTTGAAGTCTTTGCCCGGAGATGCAAGTCCATTCATAGTAAAGTTTTTCCATATGGGAGCTTGTCCCAGAACAACACCCCCATATAATCTGAAACCTGTGGTTCCGATCGGAGTTTTGAAATTATGCACAAAAAGAGCATCAAAACGGGAATAGTTAAAATCCCCACCAATGGCTTTATAACTCTGTTCATAATTGAAATACAGTTCAGGATATTTCTGATCGATCAGAGATTTCCCCTGAGGAGTCATAATATTGGTTGAGTTTGGAGAATATTTTAAGGTAAATAAAGTGTTAAAGTTTTTATATGAAGTTCCTCTGTCTCTGAATTCGTAGTCGAATTCTGCACCTTCTATATTTCGTCTTACGGCAAGAGCAAGAGTAAGGCCATTGGTAACATCATTCAGATAGGATAACGAAGCTCCTTTATAGTGAAAATATTTGTCATTGTTTAGATTATTCCCGAAGTTCATGGTTCTCATTTTGAAATTCCAAAGCTTTCGGTTAAATTCTCCAGATGCTGTTACATCATCATAAAATTCAAATCTGAAGAAGGAATTTTTTTCCAGCGTAGTTTTCACATCAAGACCCATCCCGTATTTCCAGGTTCTGTCTTTTACTCCATAAGCGAAATAATAATCCGGAGAAAAATAAGGATTGAAATTTTCATTCAGCTTGGCTTTTAATCCCAGTCTGAAGCCTTCGTAAGAGTTGAAATTGACAATCTCATCTACGGCAAAATCTACAGAACCTACTCTAATCTGGCCGTTAAGAAGTCCCGATAAAATCTGGGCTTTACTGTCGATTTTATACTTTTTTCCTAAGCTGTCAATTGTTTTATAGGTATTCTGTTCTCTGCTGGTGAGAGGATCTGTTCTGTACTTATCCAGAGAATGCCCGTCAATGCTTTTTACAGAGAAGGTATAGCCTTTAAAATCTTTGGCATTTTCTTCAATGGGAGCTTCAAAATCAAAATATTTTGAGGTTAGGAAAGCGTAGGTGCCAAAGCTTTTTTTATCTTTTTTATTGATACGTTCTTTATCATCCATGGCCATTTTACCCATTTTAAGCTTTGCTTTTTCGTGGGCAAGAAACCATTTGTTATTGTAAAATACCCAGGTACTTGTGATGATCCCGTCGTTTTTATTTTTGCTGAAATTTTCAATTTTTTTGATCCCGTAGGTTTCGGTGTCTACATAGATAGCTCCGTTGTATTTTCTTTTTCTGTCCGGGTTTTTATAATTGACTTCACGAAAGCGGATCACAAAGTTTTTCCTTCCGTCAAGCTCAATAGTATCTGAAAGGAAGAATCGGTAAAGACCTCTGTTTTCTGGCTTTACCTGCTCGGGAACAATATCTCTGTTACTTTGCTGAAGGGCAATCATTTCATAGATGGGCTGTCTCAGTCCGGAGATTCTGTTATCCAGAATGTTGATCTTTTCACCATATTTTTTAGAATACAGAAATTCCTGTGCTCTTTCCCAAAGAAACAGCTTACTTTTTGAAAATACTTTTCTGGCCGTGATATTATTTAGAGAATCTTTTTCTCTTTTTTTCTTGAAAACATTTAAGTCATTGAAATACTCCTGAAATTGAGAAATACTGTCTTCATCAATATCCAGAGAAATTTTTTCGTAAGATTTGTAAGAATAGGAGCGGAGACTTTTAGGCGAGTTTTCGTTGAAAAGCTTATTTACTTTTTTCAGAATTTCCAGTGCTCTTGGGTCACTTTTATCTTCAATCACTACCGCTTCTATTGCCGTTGTTTTTGAACCTTTTTTAACAA
Organism: Chryseobacterium sp. JK1; assembly: GCF_050632815.1. NCBI lineage: Bacteria > Pseudomonadati > Bacteroidota > Flavobacteriia > Flavobacteriales > Weeksellaceae > Chryseobacterium > Chryseobacterium sp. JK1. The sequence continues at coordinate 215,953 of NZ_JBODRU010000001.1, forward strand.
GTGAAATCTCCATACTGCTTTCAGGAGAAGCTGTTGCTTTCTGATAAGCGTCTGCTTCAATCTCTATATTGTTGCAGTGTGCTGTAAACTCTAGAATTCCCTGATCGTTGGTGTAGCCGAGGATCTTGCTGTCACAAGATATTTTAGCATTAGGGACAGGTTTTTCATTGGCGTCATCTACAACCTTAATTTTTGATTGCGAATACCCCAGAAAAAATATCAGAAAAAATAATAAAAATAAACCCCTTTTCATGTAAAAATACTACGCCAAAAATAATAATATTTATTGTGTTTAAAAAGTTTTTAACAGAGTATAACATTGATTTAATCTAAACGCACGATGGGAGATTTTCATGAGCTTTAAAAGGGTGTATAAAGTGAAATATTAAAGAGTGTGAACCTTTATGGCTGGAGAATAAAATTTTTCATAAAGAAACTCCTGAACATCATATATTCAGATGTTTTTCAATATTGTAAAGAAATAGTATTTTAAAATTCTTTTATGTGGTTGTCCGGTATGTTTCTTTTAGATTGGAAATAAAATTCCTTTTCTAGTGGAGAATTATTTATTTTTAGCGAAATTATAGTTTGGATTAATATATTGCCTACAACCGAGTGTAATGTATTATTGTAAACACTTAATCAGAAAATTAAACTAATTACAACCATGAAATATTCAACCACTGTTCTATTTTTTGCTCTTATTGGGTGTAAAAGTGCCCATACAATCAATAACCCAAAAGTTGATAATGCGATTACGAAAAATGCGGTTCAGCTATTAGAGGACAAAAGATTTCACTCTGTTTCTATTGTGGTATTGAAAGATGGAAAATCTATCACAAGACATTTTGGAGAATTAACGATAGGAAAAGGAAACAAGCCGGACGATTCTACACTTTATGAACTGGCTTCTGTAACTAAAACTTTTACAGGATATATCGCTTCTAAAGCCATTCTTGATAAAAAACTCAATTTAGATGATGATATTAGAATCTATCTTAGCGAACCTTATCCCAATTTGGAATTTAAAGGAGAACCTATAAAAGTGAAACACCTCATCACACATACAAGTGGATTTCCGAATTTTCCGCCAAAGAGCGAAAATAAAGAGGCTTTTTTTGAAGGTTTAAGACTGATCAACATTGAAACGAAGCCCGGAGAAGTATATTCTTATTCAAACACAGCGCCTGAGCTGACAGCATATATCCTTGAAAAAGTGTATCAGAAACCCTTTGAGGAATTGGTAAACGAATTTGTTTTGAAACCGAATAAAATGGATCAAACTAAATTTACACTCAATGAAAATGACAGAAATAGATTGGTAAAAGGGTATAACGATAAAAATGAACTAATGCCCAACTTCAACAGAACTTTGTGGGGCGGAATTTCAGGGTTGCACTCTACGACTACGGATTTAGTAAAGTATATGAAATTGCAGCTTGACAAGTCGAATGTTACCGTCAACGAATCTCATAAAAAATTATTTAAAGAAGGTTCGGATTTTTGGGAAGGTTATCACTGGTACATCATAGAAAATGATAATCAATTAATCTATAGACATCACGGAGGAATATACGGAATGCAGAATTGGTTTGTCATTTATCCCAAACAGAATATGGGAATATCTGTATTAACCAATGCAAGCTTTAATGAAACAGGAGAAATTTTAGAAAAAGTTGTTGATAACCTGTATAATGATATAAACGCAATACAGTAAATGCATAAAAAAGACAATCCCTTTCAATTTTTTGAAAGGGATTGTTGATTAATTTAAATTAGGATCGTGAAATCCATACATCCGCAAGCGGAAATATTTTGATACGATTGAATTAAATATTCAATGCTTTTTGGTATGCATTTTCAAGTCCATCCAGGTTTTTACCACCAGCCGTTGCAAAACCAGGATTTCCACCGCCACCGCCTTGGATCTCTTTTGCAAGGTCTTTTACGATAGCTCCCGCCTGATAACTTGCTGCCAAATCATCGGAAACTCCTACTGTAATCATTGGTTTACCGTCTGCATCAGAAAGAATGACCGTCACAGAAGTTGGAATCTCCTTTTTCAGTTGGAAAACGATATCTTTTACCGAACCTGCGTCCAGAGAAGTCTTCTTTACCAGAAGCTGTTTGTTGCCTTTCTGTTCATAAGCATTTTTCCAGTCGCTGATTTCTCCTTTTGCCTTTTCTTTTTTAAGAGCGTCTACTTCAGATCTTAATGAAGCATTTTCATCGATCAGTTTTTCAATAGATCTTACAACGTCTTTTGATTTCAGCAATTGAGAAAGTTCTGCAATCTGCTTCTCAAGGTTTTTGAAGTATTCTTCAGACTGATCTCCGGAGATTGCTTCAATTCTTCTGATTCCTGCAGCAGCCGAACCTTCAGAAACGATTTTGAAATGTCCAATTTCGCTTGTATTTTTTACGTGAGTTCCACCGCAAAGCTCTTTTGAACTTCCAAATTGGATCATTCTCACATTGTCACCATATTTTTCACCAAATAAAGCCATTGCTCCTTTATCCAAAGCTTCCTGAATCGGAATGCTTCTGAATTCCTGTAAAGCAATATTTTCTTTAATCTTTTGGTTTACTTTTTCTTCAATTAAAGCCAGTTCTTGCTCAGTCATTTTATTGAAGTGAGAGAAGTCGAAACGCAGATAATCGGGACCTACATAAGAACCTTTCTGCTCTACGTGAGTTCCTAAAACATCTCTTAAGGCTTCATGTAAAAGGTGAGTTCCAGAGTGGTTAGCCTGAGAATTTTTTCTGTCGGAAGCATTTACTTTAGCCATAAATACAGCCTTTGGATCTTTTGGAAGACCATTGATCAACGAAATGATTAATCCGTTTTCTTTCTTGGTTTCCAGAACTTCAAAGCTTTCAGAAGCATTTTCCAATACTCCTTTATCTCCAACTTGTCCACCACCTTCTGGATAGAATGGCGTAGAGCTTAGTACTACCTGATAAAACTCTCCGTCTTTATTTTCTACCTTTCTGTATCTTGTAATATAAGTTTCAGATTCAGTTTGGTCGTATCCTACAAAATTTTCTTCACTTTCTTCTAAGGCTACCCAGTCATACACTTTTTGAGCGGAATCTTGCTGAGAACGCTTTCTTTGCTTTTCTCTTTCTGCTTTGAAACCTTCCTCATCAATGGTTAATCCTTTTTCTTCTGCGATAATTCTTGTTAAATCATCAGGGAAACCATAGGTGTCATACAATTCAAAAACCTCAAGGGTTGGTAAAACCTTTTGATTGTCTGCAATGGTTTGCTGAATTAATTTTTCAACACGGATTAGTCCTGTTTCAATAGTATTCAAGAATGAATCTTCTTCACTTTTAATAACCTCGGTAACCAGTTTTCCCTGTTTTTCAATTTCCGGGAAGAAAGGTCCCATCTGCTCCTGAAGAACGGCAACCAATTTATATAGGAAAGGTTCTTTCATATCCAGGAATCTGTAAGCATAAGAAATTCCTCTTCTTAGAATTCTTCTGATCACATATCCTGCACCTCCGCTTGAAGGAAGCTGCCCGTCTGCAATCGCAAAAGAAACAGCTCTGATGTGGTCTACCACAACTCGGATCGCAATATCTTTTTCGTTCTCTAAAATTCCTGTATATTTTTTACCTGAAAGTTCTTCAACTTTAGAAATAAGAGGAGTGAAAACATCTGTATCATAATTGGAAGATTTCCCTTGAAGTGCCATACAAAGACGCTCAAATCCCATTCCTGTATCTACGTGCTGAGCAGGAAGTTTTTCTAAAGATCGGTCTGCCTTTCTGTTGAATTCCATGAATACCAGGTTCCAAACTTCCACAACCTGCGGATGATCTTGGTTCACCAATGTAATTCCCGGAACAGCAGCTTTTTCTTCAGAAGTTCTAAGATCGATATGGATTTCTGAGCACGGTCCGCATGGTCCGCTTTCACCCATTTCCCAGAAGTTATCTTTTTTATTTCCGTTGATGATTCTGTCCTCAGCAATATGAGATTTCCAGAAATCATAAGCATCCTGGTCTCTGTCAAGGTTTTCTGAAGCATCACCTTCAAAAATCGTTACGTATAAATTTTCTTTTGGAATTCCGTATACTTCAGTCAGTAATTCCCAGGCAAAAGCAATAGCCTCTTTTTTGAAGTAATCCCCGAAAGACCAGTTACCCAGCATCTCAAACATCGTGTGGTGATAAGTATCTCTACCTACATCATCCAAATCGTTATGCTTCCCAGAAACTCTCAGACACTTTTGTGTATCGGCAATTCTAGGGGCGGTAGGTGTTTTGTAGCCAAGGAAAAAATCCTTAAACTGCGTCATTCCGGAGTTGGAAAACATAAGGGTAGGGTCGTCTTTCAGCACAATAGGAGCTGAAGGAACGATAAGGTGTCCCTTACCTTTAAAATAATCTAAAAATTTTTGACGTATCTCTTGTGATGTCATAATATTGCTTTTGCTTTTTTTACTATCAAATTTTGATAAGATGCAAATTTAAGATTTTTAAGCGATTTGTAATAATTTTATACTATGTTTTGAATGTGATGTGTGGTGTGATAGTTATTTAATTTTTTATTGAGATAGACTTTAAGTAAACCTTATAAGGTTTGTAAGAGAAGCAGGAGCGTAATGGATATTAATTAATCTGATTTTGCAGTTTCTCATTTAACTTATTATCTTCGTTGTGATCTGAGATAAGATAAAATCTTCCCCATGACAAAAGATGAAGAGCTGAAAAGCTGGATAGACCAATATTCCGGGCCGCTTTTGAAGCGGGCGCTGTATGTGCTTTCCAACAAAGAAGATGCACAGGATGTTGTTCAGGATGTTTTTCTTGCGGCTTATTCATCGTATGATTCCTTTGAAGGAAAAAGTCAGACTCTTACATGGCTTATGGCAATTCTGAACAGAAAAGTGGCCGATTTTTACCGTAAAAAATATAAATCTGAACCCAACATCAGGCTCGATCATTTTTTTGATGAAACAGGATCGTGGAAGAGGGATGATGTTTTAAAAGATTGGAATGCTTCAGGAGCTGAAGATGAACTTTTAGACAACGACGAATTTAATAAAACACTGGAAGAATGTATTGAAGAATTACCTTCACGGTGGAAAATTCTGCTGAAGATGTATTATATTGAAGAAAAAAAAGCACCGGAAGTAAGTCAGGAATTGGAACTTTCTACGACTAACCTTTGGAAGATTCTTCAAAGAAGCCGGATGCAGCTCAGGGAATGTCTGGAATTCAACTGGTTTTCAAGATTATAGTCATGATTAGAAAAATTCTACATATATTATTTTTACCATGCAGTGAAGCTACTCTGCTCATGGAAAAAAGGAATGCCCAATCTATTTCTGCCCGAGAAAACAGAATGCTTACGATGCACCTGATGATCTGTAAATGGTGTAAGATGTACAATGAAAAACTAAAAGTTCTGGATAAGATTTTCAAAAAAACATTTTCAGAAAAAGAAACTGAAATAAATGACTCTGAAATTCAGGATTTTAAAAATAAAATGTTCGATAAATTAAATTTTTAAAAAAAATTTGTCAGGATTTTGAAATGGCTCCGACTATACTTCTGAAAACAACAAAGTATTCATTCAAAATCTTAAAATTATGGTCGGATCAACAACACAATTCAGAAACAATCAATTACTAGGCAGATTAGGATATTATATTTCGCTTTTCGGGGCAGCACTTATATTACTCTGGATCGGAATTTTCAAATTCACTCCTACAGAAGCAGCCGGGATAAAACCATTGGTGGAAAACCATTTCCTGACTTTTTTCGTATATAAAGTTATGAGCGTTCAGGCAGTGTCAAATCTTATCGGAACGATAGAAATTATCATTGCTTTACTACTCATTTTTAGTGCGAAATTTGCTGTACTAAAAAAATATGCAGGAGCAGGAATGATAGTCACTTTTCTGGTAACGCTCAGCTACTTGTTTACCACACCGGGAACATGGAAAATAGTAGATGGAGTACCGGTAACAGATTTCTTTATTATAAAAGATCTCATGTTGTTAGGATTTGGATGTATGCTGTTTCAAAATAATACTAATGAATAATGAATAAAAAGGATAAAATGAAAAATATATTAATTGTACTCGGAATCATTCTGGGTATCGCAGTATTTGCTGCAGGATCAGGGGTTTTCAAAAAAAATAAACCCAATAATGTAGCGGAAGAAAAAAAAGAGGACGTTATGGATAATAAAAACAGCAAAGAAATTTATTTTGCAGGAGGTTGCTTCTGGGGAACAGAACATTTTTTTCAACAGATCAGAGGAGTGGTAGGAACCGAAGTGGGATATGCCAATGGAAATACTCAAAATCCTACCTATGAAGAAGTGGTGAGTCATACAACTGGTTTTGCAGAAACCGTTAAAGTCAAATATGACCCAGATCAGGTAGATCTTAAGCTGCTGATTGACCTCTATTTTAAAACAATTGATCCAACCAGCAAAGATCAGCAGGGAAATGACAGAGGAAACCAGTACAGAACAGGGATCTATTTCACCAATAAAACGGATGAAGCTGTCGTAAAAGATGAAGTTCAGAAACTAGCGAAAAACTACAGTAAACCATTGCTTGTGGAAACAATACCTTTGAAAAACTTCTACAAAGCGGAAGATTATCATCAGGATTATCTGGATAAAAACCCTGGAGGATATTGCCACATTGAACCAGGTCTTTTTGAAATGGCTAAAAAAGCCAATCCTCTTCCAAAGCCTGCTTATCATAAACAGGATAGAAAGGTTTTAAAAGAAAAACTGACTGCAGAACAATACAATGTAACTCAGGAAAACGGAACGGAAAGAGCCTTCCAAAACGAATACTGGAACGAGACCAGAGAAGGAATTTATGTGGATATTACAACAGGTGAACCTTTGTTTGTCTCAACAGATAAATTTGAATCCGGCTGTGGATGGCCAAGCTTCTCAAAACCGATCACGAAAGGTTTAATTGATGAGAAAATGGATCGTACCCACGGAATGGATAGAGTAGAAGTAAGAAGCAAAACTGGTGACGCTCACTTAGGACACGTTTTCACAGACGGTCCTGCAGATAAAGGAGGTCTCCGCTACTGTATCAACAGTGCTTCTCTGAAGTTTATTCCTAAGGCTGAAATGGCGGGTAAAGGATATGAAAAATACCTTCCGTTGTTAGATAAAAAATAAAAAGACACTTTTTGGTGTCTAAATGTAAAGGAGCTGTTCTATTTAGGACAGCTCTTTTTATATCAATCTTTTTCTGCTAATCTGAAGATTTTCTTTGATGCTGAACATGGAAATATTCAGAAATATGAGAAACCCGAAAATAATGTAAGCCATTTCTTTAGAAGTCTTAATAAATAAATTAAAAATTTTCCCATAGAAAGTAGATCCAAAAATATCCACAGTTTCTGCTGGTCCAGAATATATAGCGTCATTACAAAGCCAACATTCGTAGTCAGGATCAATATAGCTGTAAACAGCAAAAATATGTCCTGTCTTCTCAAGATCAACTGCATACTGTTCTGTTTAGCTATTGCTAAATCATTCAAAACAGAGACAAAATCACCATAGCTATTATTTTTATCTAAAATAAATTCAATACCAGACTCTTTTTCATTTCTTTTTTGAAGGTTTTTCAGTTCAGAAACATATAATTTTGAATGCTCTCTGGCTGTACCAGGGTCTATTTTTATCTTTTTATAATTCCAGTTTCTCGCAGGTTCGAAACTTGCAAATGTATTTTTAGTCCCTTTTCTTTCTTTGGCAGGAAGTCCAATATCTATTACAGAAACATTAATATCTTCAAACTTTTGGTTTCCGTAATACCAAAATAAAATTGGGATTATAACAGCGCTGATCAATCCGGGAAAGTAGTATATTTTTTTCATGGGTAGTATTTTTTGTTGAATGAAAATTTTAAGCCAAAAAAAGTGGCCCGAAACGAACCACTTTATAATACTATTTAAATTCTTCAATCTTTAAATTTAAAATACTACCAATCTCTTTTTTTCAAGATCCAGTACGATCCGAAAATGAAAATAACAGACCATACCAAACAGGCAATAAGACTTTCCGTAGGGTAGTGAAACTCATATTTTACGCCCATCATTTTAGCCATATTCAGTCTCATCATAGGATTAGGAATCAGATTAGACATACTTTCCAACGGTAAAAGATGGCTAAAGAAAAAGTCATTCTGAATGATTTCATTTCTTTGTGGCCCCTGCATTCCTGCTACTTTTGAATAGACCTCAATAGCTGTTAAAATACCTTCACCAATCCAGAAAACGAAAAGGGCCAGAAATACAAATACCGACTTTCTCAATAAAACAGAAAGAAACATGAGGAATGAGAAGAAGGTAAATAGCTTTACGAGATAATTTCCAATGAAGAAAATCTCTGCGAAAACCTTCGTAGACTCCTTTGTATTAGAATACTTGTATCCTAAAAATATTGTGATAGCAAATACGAGAATGGTAGAAACAATGGTGAAAATACCTATAGTAAGCAGCTTTGAAGTAATAAATTCTTCTCTGCTTAGTCCGTCGATCGTATTTTGCTTGAACATTCTGTTGCTGAATTCCTGTGAAATAGAGAAAACAATAATTAAACCCAGGAAAATTTTCAATAAAGCCACGATCCATGTTGTGAAATTCCAGATCTCAGGGAAATTATAAATTCCCTGTTCTTTAAGGTTAATCGTTCCTCCAAAAAGATCAAAATCTACCAAACCAACGAAAAGAAGTGCAATAAGAATGGCAAAATAAAGTATCGTAAAAACCTTGAATGGTCTGTAGTTCAGGTTTTTATAATATTCAAGTTTTAATAATTTTATCATGATTAATTTGTGTTTTTTACAAGTTCAAGGAATTGAGATTCAAGAGAAAGCTTTTTCTTGGTTAAATGAGAAAGGAAAACTCCTTTTTCAGCCAGCTTCTGATTCAGGGCTGAAGCCGAAATAGAAGCATCATCACGAATCTGAGCTTTAATAAGCTCCCCATCCTGATTGATAGAGGTAAACCACTGAAGCTCATTCAGAATACTTACAAGCAAAGTATTGTTGTCTGCTTTAAGTTCAAAATAACCATTATTAGACGTCATTTCATCTACTCTTCCACAATAGATGGAATTTCCTTCTTTCAATACAATCACATGGCTGCAAATTTTCTCAATTTCATCCAGAAGGTGGCTTGCTATAATAATCGTAATGCCTTGTTGAGCAATATTGTTGATGATTTCTCTGATCTGAATAATTCCCTCAGGATCAAGTCCGTTAGTTGGCTCATCCAAAATAAGAACTTCCGGGTTGTTCAGCATAGCAGAAGCAATAGCGAGACGCTGTTTCATTCCTAAAGAAAAGGTTTTGAAGGTATCTTTTCTTCTTTCATATAAATTAACGATTTTCAGAACTTCTTCAATTCTGGAATAGTTTGCTCCTTTGATTTCAGCAACGATTTTAAGATTCGTCTCTGCACTTAAATACGGGTAAAAGTTAGGCTGCTCGATAATAGCTCCGATTCTTTTTAATGTTTCAGAGTCGGTTCCTTTTTTACCGAACCAGAACCAGTCTCCGCTGGTAGGATTAATAGTGGAAAGAAGCATTCCAAAGGTGGTAGATTTTCCGCTTCCGTTAGGACCGAGAAGTCCATATACATTTCCTTTTTCTACATCAAAAGAAATATTGTTCACCACAACTCTTTTGAATTTTTTCGTCAGATTTTTTACTGATAAAATTTTTTCCATGTAATTTGTTTTACATAGTAGTAGTCTATATAAATTATAAAATGTTACAGAATTATCATAAATCAATTTAGATCTATTTAGAAATACATTAAATTTGATAGAATTAATCAAAAGTTATGAAATTAATTGAACTGGCAGAAAAATTGAATGTTTCTGCAGAAGCCATAAAACAGTTTATCCAGGATTTCGATCTTGAATTGGTAGACTGTATCAGCACCAACTTTGATGTAAAGGAGGATTTCGAAAAATTTGCCCGTGAAAATGTAGACTTTTTAAGACTCTATGAAAAAGATCTGGACAAAAATAAAACCCTTGAGCAAATTGCTGAAGTCATCAACCAGCCCAAAGAAAAAGTAGAAAAAGCGATTAAAGATAACAATCTTAATATTTTCGATAACGGCTTTTTCAAATCTTCCATTTCAAGCTACGGAATTGATAACAAACTGGGAGGAAACTATAAATTTGTTTATGATTATTTTGGGCATCAGACCAGCTTACAAAAAAGAGATTTTATAGGATACAGAGATCTGTTCTTTTATACATCGGCTGTATTGGAGCCTTTCTTAAACCCTCAACAAATTAAAGATTGGGGAATCAATAAACCGGCCGGTATTATTCTTTATGGTCCTCCGGGAAGCGGAAAGATCTTCTGGGCTAATAAAATTGCTGAGATCATAGGATATCAGTTTAAAGAAGTTAAAAAACATTATCTGGGAACATCTTTGATTGACGGAAACGAAATCAATTTCAGTGATTTCCTTCTGAATATGATGAAGGAAAATAAAATGTTGCTTTTCCTTGATGATTTTGATGAGATTATGATGCAGAGAAAAGCAGAAAACGATGTGGCTTCCTGCAATCTTGAAGCTCAGGAACTTATTCTTCATTATATAAGCAAATTTGGGAAAGAAGAAGTTTTGATGGTAGGTTCTGCCAATTCTGTTTCAGAGATCGACGAAGAAATTCTGGCTCCCGGAAGATTCGATGTTATGATTCCTATTTTCCCACCGAATGCGTCAGAACGCTCAGAAATCATTTTATATGCTATGACGAGAGGGCTCGAAGAAGATTCTCTCCTTTACAAAATACTCAAGAACAACAAAGCTGATAAAGTTCCGTTCTGGCACGACATCGCTTCAAAGATGAAAGCATTCAGTAACACGATGCTGATCGATTTTACTCAAAGTTTAAAGAAAAGAATTAAAAATCTTTACCAAAGAACCAGAAATGAAAAGCTTAAGATAGATCAGAATCTTTTGAGCGGTGCTTTAAGGGATGCAGGTTCCAAACTTACCGAAGAATATCTGGATCAGGTAGCCCACTTCTTAGCTGATGCCATTATCAATAATTTTGATGATTTTAAATTTAGAATTCAGGCATTAAAGAGCGAACTGGAAACCTATAGAGTTGTTGAAGAACCTCAAAGAGCTATTGGGTTTCAGCATAATGATGAAGGAGATAAAGGGTAAATCGTTCAAAGTTTAGTGTTTTTCAAAAATTACTTAGTATTCATTACTCATGAACAGCATCTGGGAACTGGACACTTTTTACAGAAAAAGGAATATCATCATCATTGGAGCAGGATTTACCGGGCTTTGGTCTGCAGTTGCCATTAAAGAGAAATATCCGGAAAAATCTGTTCTGGTGATCGAGCGAAATTCTATTCCATTAGGAGCTTCAACCAGAAATGCAGGCTTTGCATGCTTTGGAAGTCTTACCGAAGTGATTGCCGATGCTCAGAAAATGGGTTGGGAAAAAACACTGGAGCTTGTTACAATGAGATTTGACGGACTTCAGAAAATTCAGCATTATTTTAGAAATGATGAAATTGATTTTGAACTCAACGGAGGTTATGAAATTGTTAATAATGAAGAACCTTTAGTCCATATTGATACAGTAAATGACAAACTGAAAGCAATAACCGGATTGGATCAAACTTATACTTTGAGACAGAATAAAATACAAGAATTTGGACTTGGGAAATCTGCATTTTTGATTGAAAATCCCTGTGAAGGAAGTCTTCATTCCGGGAAACTGCTGCAAAAATTGCTGGAAAAATGCCAAGAACTGAAAATTGAATTTTTATTCGGAACAGAGATGAATAACATTGATGAAAAAGTAAATGACGTTGAAATTTATGTTTCCGATAATCTTTCGATAAAAGCGGATAAAATTATTTACTGTACCAACGCATTTACATCAAAGTTTCTGGAAAATGAAAATATCATTCCTGCCCGCGGGCAGGTTCTTCTGACAGAACCAATAGATGGATTGAAACTTAAAGGGACATTCCATTATGATGAAGGTTACTATTATTTCAGAAATATAGGAAACAGAATATTACTGGGTGGCGGAAGAAATCAGGATTTTAAAACAGAAGAAACAATCACTTTTGAAACAACAGAATTCCTGCAGAATCATTTGGAAAACTTTTTGAAAGAAGTCATTCTGCCTCATCAAAGCATTAAAATTGCGCTTCGCTGGTCAGGAATTATGGCTATGGGGGATGAGAAAACACCTATTGTAAAACAACTTTCGGAAAGACAGTTTTGTGCTGTAAGACTTTCAGGAATGGGGGTTGCTTTAGCTCCTAAGATTGGTGAAATGATTGCAGAAATGATTTGATAAATGATAATACTATATTGAGATCTTAATCTGAGATTTTACGAATAAACTGAAATAAAACAGGATGAGTAATTATAAATATACAGTATGGTTTTCTATGTTAACTATTCCTCTTGGCTTTCTTGCAATCTTTGTAGGAGGTGGAGGCCACGGGACTTATTTTCCTTTATTAGCTATCTTTCCGTTTAGTTTACTGGGGACTTTTTTTAATGAAGAAGTACCTCTATTTATAGGAATCATACAATTACCTGTTTATGGTTTTTTAATGGATAAATTGGGAACTAAAAAAGCTCTTCCTGTTATTATTGCAATACATGTTATAGGTATGTATACTGTTTTTATGTTGAAAAGAGATTACTTTTCTAGTTAATTATTTTTCCACGAGTTAGAACCTGTGCTCAAATCCTGTAACTCGTAACCCGAACCCCGGAAAACTCAGAACTCAAAACGCTCCACTCCAAAAGAATTCCTTATTTTTGCAAAAAGAGAAAATCGTGATCAACAACGACCAGATAAAAGAAGTTCAATCCAGAATTGAAGACTTACACAGATACCTTCAGATTGACAAAAAGAAGATTGAAATTGCCAATGATGATGAGAAAACCGCTGCTCCTGAATTTTGGGACAATCCTAAAACAGCAGAAGCATTTCTAAAGCAGCTCCGTTCCAAGAAAAAATGGGTGGAAGGCTATGATGAAATTCAGACCCAGTTTGAAGACATGCAGGTTTTGGCTGATTTTGCTAAAGAAGATCCGGATTCCGAAAAAGAGCTGGACGAAACCTTTCCTCAGTTGGTAGAGAAAATTGAAGATCTTGAATTTAAAAATATGCTTTCCAATGAAGGAGACGAGCTTTCCGCCGTTCTTCAGATTACAGCAGGAGCAGGAGGAACAGAAAGTTGCGACTGGGCATCTATGCTGATGAGAATGTATACCATGTGGGCAGATAAACAAGGCTATAAAATCCGTGAACTGAACTTCCAGGAAGGAGAGGTTGCCGGCGTGAAGACGGTTACCCTGGAAATTGAAGGCGAATTTGCTTTTGGATATTTAAGAGGCGAGAATGGAGTACACCGTTTAGTAAGAATTTCCCCTTTTGACAGTAATGCCAAGCGTCATACAAGTTTTGTATCCGTATATGTCTATCCGTTGGTAGATGATACCATTGAGATCAATATCAATCCTGCCGATATCAGTTTCGAAACCATGAGATCTTCCGGAGCAGGAGGGCAGAACGTAAACAAGGTAGAAACTGCTGTACGTCTTCGCCACGCACCAACCGGAATTATCATTGAAAACTCAGAATCCCGTTCTCAGCTTCAGAATAAAGAAAAAGCAATGCAGCTCCTTCGTTCAAGACTATACGAAATGGAATTGGAAGAGCGTATGAAAGCAAGAAACGAGATAGAAGCCAACAAAATGAAGATCGAGTGGGGAAGCCAGATCAGAAACTATGTGATGCACCCTTACAAACTGGTGAAAGATGTACGTTCAGGTCATGAAACTTCAGATGTGGATGCCGTAATGAACGGAAATATCACTCCATTCCTGAAAGCTTTCCTAATGGCCGATGGGACGGCAGTTTCCGATGATGATCTTAACCTGTAAAATATTACATGAATTTTAGTTAAAATCTTATAATTAATTTTTGTTTAAGACATTTTAGAACTACTTTTGTTGTTCATCGATATTTATGGAAGATTTCAATAGCTGGAAGGATTTATTAAACCCTGAGTTTTATATTAAAATGGGAGGGTTTTGGCTTATTTTATTTATTGTTTTTGCTGAAACAGGTCTTTTTGTAGGATTTTTCCTCCCTGGAGATTCATTACTTTTCGTTTCAGGAATTTACGCCGTTGAAATCATCAAAGAGACTTTTGGCTCAACAGGAAGCGATTTTATGGATACCACGCTATTGGCTTCCGGAGTTGCCCTTGCAGCCATTATAGGAAACGAAGTAGGATATTATTTCGGTAGAAAAGCTGGACCTGCCTTATATAAAAGACCGGATTCAATGCTTTTTAAAAAGAAATATCTTTATCAGGCACACGATTTCTTTGAAAAACATGGAGCTTTGGCTATTATTATGGCTAGATTCCTACCGGTGGTGAGAACTTTTACTCCCATTGTTGCCGGAATTGTAAAAATGGATAAAAAAGAGTTTCTGAGAGATAATGTTATCGGAGCTGTATTGTGGTCATTTATTTTGATTTTTGCAGGACATTACCTGGATAAACTGTTCATGGAACAGTTTGGCATCAATCTTAAAGAAAAGCTGGAATACATCATCATTGTTATTGTTTTGGTAACGACACTTCCGGTTATCTTTAAATTTGCTTTCGGAAAAAAAGAGGATTTCTCTAAATATGAAGATAAAGACCTTGAATAAGAGGTACTGCTAGTAATATAAAAAAAGCTGTTTCAACCCTGAGACAGCTTTTTTTTTGCTTTGAATGCTTCATTCTTCTAAGTTGATGAATTTATTTATGTCAACACTATAATTGATAATATTCTTCTTCTGTAAAGGATTATTTTCTTATCCATTCCAAAATGTTGGGATAAATGATACTGTCCCTTTTTCTTTTACTGAAAAACCTTGGTACATGGCCTGTTCTTTTCATAAAGATAAATTTGTGGGGGACATTCATTCGGGTAAGTGCAGAATCCATCGCTAATCCCTGATGCTGATTGACAAGAATATCATTATTTCCCTGAAACAAAAGCGTAGGCACATTGGTAATATTGGCAATGGGACTTGCTTTTTTAAAGGCTTCGGAGATATTTTTACGGTCAAATTTGCTTCCCACCACTTTTTGAAAAGTAGGAGAGGTGTATTTGGAATAAAATGAATGAAGGTATTCCGGGCTGTAAAAATCTGTAGGGCCACTTAGAGAAATGATTTTCCTGATCTGGTAAGGATTTTTATATCCGTAAAGCAAAGCAAGATGTCCACCGGCACTTTCTCCCAGAATAATATAATTGTTGGGTTGAAGTTCTGCTTTTTCCGCTAAAGAATTAAATGTATCAATGGCAGAGCTAATATCTTCCAGTTGCTGTTCGTAGGTTATTTTCTTTTTTTGCGAAACCAGACGATAATTCATATTGATGCTTGGAATTTTATTTTCGAACAGCATCTTTTGAACCTGAATCATATGTTCCTTCCTTCCCATCGTCCATGCTCCACCATGTACAATAAGCACGACCGGGGAATTCTGAGGATAATCTTTAGGGAGAAAGACATCCATTTTCTGTCTTTTATGTTCTCCGTACTGTAAGTTGTAGATCTTTTGCTGCCCTCCAGGACCTACCCAAACTCTGAATTTTGTATTACAGGACTGCAGAAGGAAACCAACGCATCCCATAATGAAAAAATGATACCGGAGAATGAGCTTTTTCATAGATTAAATATACAGAAAAAAGGGCTGTAAAACTAGTGAAAATAGATGATTAATGTGGGTTTTTATTTTGTTTTTTCAGATTGTTGTATCTATTCAGGAATAATATTCGGAGAACATTTATTGTGATCCCAATACAAGTATGATGCTTCATAGTTGGGATCATTCATTTTTTCACTTTTGTAAAGTAGAAGGTACTTTTGAGGAGAATCTACATCAATAGATTTTACTTTTTTTAATATTCTCAGTTCCTTTATATAGCAATTTAGAATACGATCCAGAATATGTGAAATATAAAGGACTATTGTTTTTAGAACCACGGGAATAGTGAACATTATTTAAACTGTCCTATTTTATTTCTTCGGGGCAGTTAAAACTAATTTTATCTTTATATTTTTTTAATGAACTTTCAGATAATCCTTTTTGCAAATCATTGAATCATCCATATATTTTAATGCCTCTGTTGCTGCTGATTTCCGAAATTATTTTTCTGCTGTTTTCATTACAAACTGTGGTAAGAGATTGTAAATAGCATTGAAGATAATCAGGTTCTTTCTGGGCCCAAAATAGCCTAGGAAATAAGGCTGCCAACAAAAGTCTGATTCTCATCGGTTATAATGATTATGGGCTTCCTGGCTTACAAGATTCCATTGGCCATTGTTGTATTCATAAGTGAAAGATTGAAAATCATTGTTCTTTACGAATTCAACGGTTACTCTGTTTTTGCTTTCATATTCAGGGAAAAGTACTCTTATTCTAAGGTTTTCAAATTGTTTGAATTCAGGTTTCTGTGTACTTCCCGGATAATAGTAAATTTCCTGGTCCGAAGAAAACTGGTGAATGCCGGAAGCTTTGGGAAAATTTTCCATAAAACCGTAATATCCATCAGATTCATAATTATCCAGTACTACACGGACTATAGGATATTTTCCAAATCCTACGGTCGGGAAAATGTTTTTTTTCAGTTTGTTACCAATGTATTTAAAAGTTTCCTCATTCCAGAAAAGCTGGTCCAGAAACAGCTGTTTTTCATGCGATAGAGAAGACCTGGAAGCACAATCTTTAATATTGTCATTGATGAAGGTATCTACATGAATACTTACAATGATATTGTTTCCGGTTAAAAACTTCTTAGGAATATTATTAAAGATTATTCTTCTAAGTTGGGCAAACCTTTCCTTTTCTGCATTTTTTTTTGTTTTGAAATCTTCAAAAATTTCATGCTGTTTTTTTAGGTATGCTTCACAGTCATTCTCAGGGCATCCCTTGTTATGCGCTGTACCCGGAAGAGTAGGGCAGGCATCATCTTTGTCCAGGATTCCATCACCATCGGTATCGGGCCATGGGCAGCCATTATTCTCAGGATCTCCTTTTACATTGGGACAGCCATCATTTTTATCAATAACCCCATCATTATCAGCGTCCGGCCAGGGACAACCATCGTTTTCTATAGGTCCGTTTTCTTTCGGGCACTTATCGAGATAAAAAAGGATACCATCTTTGTCTTCGTCAGATAAACATATTTTCTTAGAATACTCTTTTTTTACATTTTTTAAACACTTGTTTATCCTCTGTCTCTTGAGATTGAAACAGTGAAAATGAGAATAATAAGAAGGTGAAATAGGTTTTCAAGGTTTAGTTTCAGTATTTGATTTGAAAGATACAAAATGATTCTAAAATTATTGTTCTAATAAACCGTTTGTAAATAGAATTAAATATTTATTTTTGCTGGACTTAACAAATATTAAAAAAAAATTAAAATATGGCATCAGGCTTTTTTGCAATTTTGGACGATATTGCTGCATTGATGGACGATGTAGCGGTTACGAGTAAAATTGCAACCCAGAAAACGGCGGGTATTTTGGGTGATGATCTGGCAGTAAATGCAGAAAAAGCAACAGGCTTTATTTCTTCCAGAGAACTTCCGGTTTTGTGGGCGATTACCAAAGGTTCATTTATCAATAAGCTTATCATTTTGCCTATTGCATTTCTTCTCAATTGGCTTTATAAACCAGCGATCGAAATTATTCTCGTTCTTGGAGGGCTCTATCTTGCGTTTGAAGGAGTAGAAAAAATCATAGAATTTTTGTTTCACCGCTCCCATAAAGAAGAGACAGCTTCAACTGAAAGTGTGATAGAGGAAAATTCTGAAGTTTCTGAAAAAGCCAAAATCAACTCGGCGATCAGAACAGATTTTATACTTTCTATTGAAATTGTAATTATTGCACTGGGAACTGTTATTCAACAGGAGCACCCGCTGATTACCCAGATTATTACAGTCACTTTTGTTTCGTTTTTGGCTACGGTAGGAGTGTATGGAATTGTTGCCCTGATTGTAAGAATGGATGATGCAGGTTTTTCACTGATTAAAAAAAGCCATGATAAAGGATTCTTTTCTAAACTTGGCCATCTTCTGGTAAAAGCATTGCCGGTGATCATTAAACTTTTAGGAGTGGTGGGAACTATCGCCTTGATTTTGGTATCAGGAGGGATTTTTGCCCATAATATTCACTATCTGCATGAGCTCTTTCCAACTTGGCCGGATATCTTAAAAGAACTTACGTTTGGAATTGTAGGAGGATTGGCTACCGTAGCTGTATTTACTATTGGAAAAGCTATCTATTCTTTGGCCACAAAAAAATAAAACAGAATTAAATTTAAATAACCGAAAATTCTGTATTCGAAAGAGTACAGGATTTTTTTATTAATGGGGAAAACTCTTACTTATAAAATCACACGATAAGCAGTATCATATCAATAAAAAGCGATATTATTTATTCGTTAGCTTAGTAAAAATCAATGAAATTGATTAAACCCTTTGCCTTTCTTACTATGAGAAAGAATAATAATCCTTTGCGTTAAAGAATAGCTTTTCTCCTAAACTTAAAACAAAAAAGAGACCTTAAAGGCCTCTTTAGTATATTAGTTGAATAAGTCTTTCACTTTATCAAAGAATGTTTTTTCTTTGCCGGATGGTTCTGCCACCATTTCTCCGCTGGACATTTGCTTTTCAAAGAAGTCTTTCTGTTCTTTAGTAAGCTTTTGAGGAGTCCATACATTGATGTGGATGAACATATCTCCTTTTCCATAGCTGTCGATGCTAGGAAGTCCTTTTCCTGCCAGTCTTAAGATCTTTCCGGATTGTGTTCCCGGATCAACAGTAATTTTTACCTTTCCGCCTACTGTAGGAATTTCCTTTTTGGTTCCTAATGCTGCTTCTGCAAAAGAAACATAAAGCTCCTGGTGAAGATTATCGCCCTCTCTCTTTATGGTTTGATCCACTTCCTCTTCAATAATAACCAATAGATCACCTGGAGTCCCTCCGAAAGGGGCATCATTTCCTTTTCCTCTTACATTAAGCTGAATTCCGTCTCTTGCTCCTGCAGGGATGTTGATTGTAATTTCTTCCTCATCTTTCACAAGACCTTGTGCATTGGCACCCGCTGGGATTTTATCGGCAACTTTCCCGATTCCCTGACAAGTACCACAAGTCGTTTGTGTCTGCATTTGACCAAACATGGTGTTCATTACTTTTAGCTGAACACCAGAACCGTTACAGGTAGGACAGGTTTTTGAAGTGGCACCTTCTGCCATCTTCATTTTTTTTACTTTGATGGTTTTATGAGTTCCGTTTACCATTTCCTCAAGGTTCAGCTTGATCCTGATTCTCAAATTAGAACCTTTTACCTGCTGACGGCCACCGCCGCCACCGCCAAATCCTCCGAAACCGCCACCGAAAATATCTCCAAACTGACTGAAAATATCCTCCATGTTCATTCCACCACCGAAGCCACCGCCTCCGAAACCTCCGTTTCCGCCCATTCCGGCATGACCGAACTGGTCGTATCTGGCACGTTTCTGATCGTCGCTTAATACCTCATAGGCTTCAGCAGCTTCTTTAAATTTTTCTTCAGCCTCTTTATCTCCCGGATTTTTATCAGGGTGAAATTTGATGGCCATTTTACGGTATGCTTTTTTTATTTCGTCGGCCGATGCAGATTTGCTGATCTCAAGAACCTCGTAATAATCTCTTTTTGACATGACAATTGAATAATTGATTGTTGATAAATGATAAAAGATATTTTAAAGTTAATAAGTGAGATAATCATCTATTATCACTCATCATTTATCATTTATAAATTTTAGTTTCCTGTTACTACTTTTGCAAAACGAATCACTTTATCGCCTAAAGTGTAACCTGTTTCGATAACG
Source organism: Chryseobacterium sp. JK1 (assembly GCF_050632815.1). Classification (NCBI taxonomy): domain Bacteria; kingdom Pseudomonadati; phylum Bacteroidota; class Flavobacteriia; order Flavobacteriales; family Weeksellaceae; genus Chryseobacterium; species Chryseobacterium sp. JK1. The sequence goes on from NZ_JBODRU010000001.1 coordinate 235,917, forward strand.
TCTACGATTTTTCCTTTTAAATCTTCCGATGGAGCAGGAATTTGGGTAATAGCTTCGTGGAAATCTACATTGAAGCTGTCACCAGCTTTTACTTCCATCGTTTGTAAGCCTTTTTCAGTAAGTTTACTTTTGAATTTCTGATAGATCAGTTCTACACCCTGAAGATCAGCAGGATTTCCGTTTTTAGCGATTTCCTTTAAAGCTCTTTCGAAATCATCCAAAACGCCAAGCATAGAAACCATCATTTCCTGGTTAGCATATTGGAAGAATTCCATCTTCTCCTTGGTAGTTCTTTTTTTATAGTTTTCGAATTCAGCATATAATCTGATGTAACGGTCTTTTTCTTCTGCCAAAAGTTCCTCTGGAGAAGGCGTAGCTGTCACATTGTCCTGAGCCGCTGTTTCGTTCTGAACATTGTTTTCTTCCTGATTATTGATGCTTTCTTCGTTAATATCCTGGTTTTCCATAATTCAATATTTATTTACATGAATGTTTCGCAAAGAACCTGCCAAAGGAAAAAATAAGACATTTAGGCAGAAAAATGATAGGCACTGAAAGTATCGTGAATGGTAGAAAGTGTATCGTTTGATAAAAATAAAAATTGGCTATTGAATAGTCGTCTTAAAGAGTATCCAATAGCCAATTTTGAAACTGTAGTTGTATTTTTTATTGTCCTGTAAACGTTTGATACAATAAATATAAGTTTAGAATAATAATGATAATTGAAATAAGCCAGACGCAGATTTTCATAAAAGGTTTATTGACAAATTCTCCCATTTTGGCCTTGTCATTGGTAAACATCACTAAAGGAACCACAGCAAAACTTAGTTGCATAGATAATATTACCTGGCTTAAAACCAACAATTCGGTTGTTCCCTGTTCTCCATAAAGAATCGCTACAATTAATGCCGGAATAACCGCAATAAGTCTTGTTATTAATCTTCTCAGCCAAGGTTTCAATCTGATATTGAGAAAACCTTCCATTACTATTTGCCCTGCTAACGTACCAGTCAGGGTTGAATTTTGTCCGGAAGCCAATAGTGCGATAGCAAATGCAATACTGGCCATTGAAGCTCCCAGAATAGGCGTCAACATTTTATAAGCATCATGAATATCTGCAACGTGTTCATTTCCTGTAGTATGAAAAGTGGCTGCTGCCAGAATAAGTATGGCTGCATTAATGAAAAATGCGAGCATAAGAGATACTGTACTGTCCAGTGTTGCAAACTTTATCGCTTCTTTTTTTCCTTCCGTATCACGGGTATAATCTCTTGTCTGAACAATACTGCTGTGAAGATAAAGGTTATGCGGCATGACAGTTGCCCCCAAAATCCCGATGGCGATATAAAGCATAGCTGGATTCTGAATGATCTGTTTTTGAGGAATAAGTCCGCTGAATATTTCATTAAGAGCAGGCTGGGAAATTACTATTTCGTATACAAAACAGGCCAGAATGATGAAAATAAGACCTCCTACGATGCTTTCAATCCATCGGAAGCCCTTTGCCTGAAGCAAAAGTATGACGAGAACATCCACCGTTGTAATGACGATACCCCAGGTGAGCGGAATTTGAAATAATAAATTTAAGGCAATGGCAGAACCAATGACCTCGGCGAGATCACAGGCGGCAATGGCTATTTCACAGAATATCCAGAGGATAAAATTGGTAGTAGGGCTGAAGTGATCTCTGCAGGCCTGTGCAAGATCTCTTTCTGCAACTACTCCGAGTTTTACAGATAAGTGCTGTAAAACCATTGCGAAAATATTGGAAATAAGGATTACCGAAAGTAGCGTATATCCAAATTGCGCTCCTCCAGCAATATCTGTTGCCCAGTTTCCGGGGTCCATATATCCCACAGCAATCATTAATCCGGGACCTGCAAAGGCTAGGTATTTTCTCCAAAAACCTGCTTTTTTAGGAACTTTTATAGAAGAATAAACTTCTGGTAATGAGTGCAGTGTTTTATCTTTTCGCCAGGCGTTTTTTATATTGAAATTCATAAATGTTAGAAATGACTAACAAATTTAATTAAATAAATGTAAACACAACAATCATGACATAAAAAAATCCCGGAAATTACGTTCCGGGATCTAATTTTTATTGAGTCTAAAGATTATTTTGCAAATCTTACTGCCATTTTTCTATCAGCAGCTCTTTCTGCATCAGAAGCTTTAGCGTCTACTTTTGCAAACTGACTTCCGTATCCGTCAGCAGCAATTACTTGACTACCTACTCCAGCTTTACCTAGAGTAGCTTTGATGTATTCAGCTCTTGCTTTTGATAATTTTACGTTGTTGGCTTCGTTTCCTGTTTTGTCAGTATAACCTCCGATTTTAACTTTTGCTTCCGGGAAAGCTTTAAGGATAGCTACTAAGTTATCCATCTGTCCTTGTGAACCGGCTTCCAGTTCAGTAGAACTTCCCATTTTAAAGTTAACATGATCGAAATCGTACCATTTATCTTTCAAAGCAGAATCATCAGCTGCATTTTTGTACCCTCCTGATTTCAGGAATGCAATCATCTGATCTTCCATTCCTCCTTTGTAACCTTTTAACATCACTCCGTTAAGATCTATGTTTTCATCGGTTTTGGTTACAGGAGCAACTGTTCCAGATGTTGTGGTTGCCGCTGTATCTGTTTTTGTAGCAGTAGAATCAGACACGGTAGTTGTTGTAGTGGTCTGTTTTTTCTCACACTGCTTCCAAAGGAAATATCCGGCAGCAATTAATAATAAAAGCGGAAGCAACCATTTCCAGATGGAGCCTCCGCCTTGATTGTTATTGTTGTTATTTTCAAATCGCTCTCTTACTTCTCTTGCTCCTTCTGTTACGTTTTCTCTTGCGGTAGCCACTCCTTCTGCAAGGTTGTCTTTAGCCGTAGAGGTTACTGAAGAAACAGTTTCTTTTGCCTGGCCAAACCAATTTTCAGCTCCTAATCCGAAGGATGCCAAAGAAAGACCTGCCGGCAATAAAGAAGAGATAATGCCTTTCTGATCATGCAGTAAGCTGGAAATACCTGAAGCACCCAAATTATTGTCTGCTGCATATTTTCCCAGAGTGCCTACTGTAGCCCCAGTAACCAGGTTTAACAAAGAACCTGCAGAATTATTGCTGATTCCTGAAAAACTGGCAATGGAGTTTACTAATCCGCCTACCTTATCTCCAAAAAGGGATGATAATAAATTGGTAATAATAGGATTGCCAGACGAACCGCCTAATAAATTTCCTAAAATTCCGCTTGATGAGGCTTTCGTAATAGCATCCACAACTCCTGGGTTGTCTGCGTTATTGGCCAATCCACCTACTACTGCAGGTAATAAGCCACCAATTGCTTTAGAAATACCAGATTCGCTTTCTCCAAACTGTGATGCAGCCTGTGAAACCAAAGCGGGACCTAATTGTCCTTTAATTAAATCAATGACATTTAAAGACATAATAAATTTTTTTAGATTAATGTTGAGATAAATTTAAACAAAAATCCTTCCAAATGTCACTTTTTTTTGAATATTTCTTTAAGAATTAACGTTTTTTTTTAAAATCATTAAAATTTTTAATAAGCTTTTGCGAATAACACACGTCTCTTAGAAGGTTTCCCGGAAATCAGAGAAATTCCTTCTTCTACGTCATCATCTAATGGAATACATCTGATGGTTGCTTTGGTTTCGTCTTTAATCTGCTCTTCTTCTTCAGCCGTTCCGTCCCAATGTGCATAGATGAAACCTCCTTTTTCTTCTAAAACTTTTTTGAACTCTTCGTAAGTATCTACTTTCGTGATATTGTTCTTTCTGAATTCAAAAGCTTTATTGTAAATATCCTGTTGGATTGTTTTTAATAATTCTTCGATGTAAGTATCCAATCCTTCAATAGAACGTACTTCTTTGGTCAGATTATCTCTTCTTGCAATTTCTACAGATTTGTTTTCAAGATCTCTTGGTCCCATTGCAATTCTTACAGGAACACCTTTCAATTCATATTCTGCAAACTTCCATCCCGGTTTGTTCTGAGTATCGTTGTCAAATTTCACAGAAATACCTTTAGCTTTCAGTTTGGCCTGAATATCCAAAGCCACTTCGCTGATTTGTTCCAGTTGCTCTTCTCCTTTAAAGATCGGAACAATTACAACCTGGATCGGAGCAAGGGTAGGAGGCAATACCAATCCGAAATCATCGGAATGAGTCATAATTAAAGCCCCCATCAAACGAGTTGAAGTTCCCCACGAAGTTGCCCAGGCATGTTCTATTTTGCCTTCTTTATTGGTGAATTTTACATCAAAAGCTTTTGCAAAGTTTTGACCAAGGAAGTGGGAAGTACCTGCCTGAAGTGCTTTACCATCCTGCATTAACGCTTCAATACAGTATGTTTCATCAGCTCCTGCAAATCTCTCTGATGGAGTTTTCAATCCTTGAACAACAGGCATTGCCATAAAGTTTTCTGCAAAATCAGCATATACTTTGTTCATTTTTTCCGCTTCTTCTACCGCTTCATCTTTGGTAGCGTGAGCGGTATGCCCTTCCTGCCATAAGAATTCTGCCGTTCTAAGGAATAAACGGGTTCTCATTTCCCAACGTACAACATTCGCCCATTGGTTAATAAGTATCGGTAGATCTCTGTAAGACTGAATCCAGTTTTTATAAGTGCTCCAGATAATTGCTTCCGATGTAGGACGTACGATAAGCTCTTCTTCCAGTTTTGCATCCGGATCTACAATCAGTTTTGATGGATTGTTGGGATCTGTTTTTAATCTGTAGTGAGTAACAACGGCACATTCTTTTGCAAAACCTTCTGCATTTTTTTCCTCAGCCTCAAACAAGCTCTTGGGCACAAAAAGCGGGAAATATGCGTTAACGTGACCTGTTTCTTTGAATTTTCTATCCATTTCATCACGCATTTTCTCCCAGATTGCATAGCCATATGGTTTGATTACCATACATCCACGCACACCTGAATTTTCAGCTAAGTCAGCTTTTACAACAAGCTCATTATACCATTTGCTGTAATCTTCGCTTCTTGAGGTTAATTTTGCCATTACTTTTTAAAATTTTTTTAACTTTTGTACATTATTGTTATCTAAAAATAAAAATCTATTTTTGATAGATTTTTTTACCAGTATTTTGGTACATTTTTGGTACAGATTGCAAATATAATTTAAATTAAAAATTTTTACGTTATCATGAAAAGAAATATACATAAAAATTTGCTCGGTCTGCTAAGATCCAAAGGGATATTGGCAGTATCTGGCGGATTATTGCTTGTGTCTTGTGGTGCTCAGATGGGAGGGTATAGCGAGACAGATGGGGTTTATTACGACCCTAACAAGGATACGCTACCTGAAGGAGTTATCATTAATGATAGCGGAAACAGAGTAGGAGAATACTATGACTATTATCAGGATTCGAATTTGATTCAAAATGCAGAAGCGAATTCCAGAGAACAGCAAAACAGATATAGTGACTGGAGCGGAACCAACACAAATTGGAGTTCCAATGCTACCGATTCCGATTGGGGGATGTATGCAGGTTCACAAACCAACTACTACGACAACTCATGGGGATGGGGATCTCCGTATGGCTGGGGTGGTTGGTACGGAGGCTATAACCCTTATTGGGGATGGAACCGCGGCTGGGGCTGGGGTGCAAGTCTTTCATGGGGTTGGGGCGGATCATTCGGCTGGGGCTGGGGAGGCTCTTTCGGATGGGGAAGCCCATACTGGGGTGGAGGATACTATGATCCATTCTGGGGTGGTGGCTACTATGGAAACCCATATTGGGGCTACGGTGGTGGCTACTGGGGTAGTGGTTACTACAACAGACCTATCTACAGAAGAAGTGGTGCTACAGGAAGAGGATTTGTTAATCCGGGTGTAGCTAATGCAGTTTACAGAACCAATACCACTAATTCGGGATTCAGAAATACAACTAGTGGAGGATTCAGAAACTCTACCAATGGCGGTTTCAGAGATGGTAATGCCAACGGAGGATTCAGACAGGGAAATTCTGGTGGATTCAGACAAGATGGCAATTCTGGTGGATTCAGAAACGGTAATTCCGGAGGATTCAGAAATACCCAATCTGGTAATGGCGGATTCCGTAATTCGACTCCACAGCCAAGACCAGAGTATCAGCAATCTCAACCAAGATATAATAATGGAGGTTTCAGATCTAATGATTCTGGAGGATTCAGATCCAGTGGAGGCTTTAATTCTGGCGGCGGAGGCTTCAGAGGAGGTTCCGGTGGTGGAGGTGGTGGCTTCAGATCCGGCGGAGGCGGAAGAGGTGGCTTCAGATAATTATTCAAACTAATAAACTATTTAAAAATAATGTTAAAAAAATCTTTAGTAATAATGAGTATTTCTGCGGCATTTTTTGCGCAGGCTCAGGATGTTTCTGTGATCAGAAATACTGTGGAAGCTTACTCAACTACTCCTATGGTGGGATCTGCTAAGTTCAATGCAATGGCTGGATCAAATGGAGCGTTAGGGGGAGATGCGAACTCTTTGCTAACGAACCCTGCAGGTTTGGGGGTTGCAATATCAGGAGAGGTTTCGGGAACTTTATCTATTTCAGGAAATAAGAACAGTAGCTCTATGGCGGGTTCTACATTAGATTATAGCAAAACAAGAGGTGATCTTGGAAACGTTGGAGGAATTATTGCTTTTCCTTTAACATCAACATCAGCGTCAGGTTGGAAGTTTATCAATATAGGTATTAATTTCTCCAATCAATCCCTGGATAATGAAATTCATTCACCAGGTAACAATAATATAATCTATGATTTTAGTGCAACTGATCCAAGGTTGGGTGCTGCAATGTCAGGACATTCATATCAGCGATACGGAAATGTATCTAAGATGAGTTTCGGGGTAGGGGCAAACTATAATCATAACCTTTATATTGGTGCGGGATTAAACTTTTTTAATGCGTCAATTGACCAGTATGATACATTAGGGTATAGAAATCTTGTGACTAATTCTGTAAGTTTATTCAGCAAGCAGGATACTCCTTTCTTCGAAAGATCTTCAGGTTTTTCAGCTTCATTAGGGGTTATCGGAAAACTGAGTCCTAACTTCAGACTTGGTGCTTCCCTTGAGACGCCAACCTTCTGGTCAATAGACAGAACATATCAATTCTATAACGATGCTAATTATGGAGATGGTATGGGGGCTGAAAACAGAAAATTTACTTCTCCACTTAAAGCAACGGTAAGTGCGGCTTTTGTAGCAAGTAAAAATTTCTCATTGAACGTAGACTACACGCTGGGGCTTACAAAACCTGATTATAAGGTGTATGGACCTGCAGAAAGAGAATACAATGATTTCTTCAAAGACAACTATAAAAATCTTTCAGAAGTTAGAGTAGGTGCAGAATATCGTGTAAAACAGTTCAGATTGAGAGGAGGGTATGCTTACCAGTCTAGTCCGTTTGATGCTCTTACCGTTAGCCGATTTAATGATGCTGGAGTTTCAGGAGATCAGTCGTACAGCAATCTTTTGTTAAGCGATAGAAATACGGCTTCATTGGGTATTGGATATGACTTCAAGTCATTTTATATTGATGCATCTTATCAGAACATTACTTCCAAATACAGCAATCCTTTCATGAGAGGATATATAGATGGTAATTTTGATACTGCTTACTATTCTTCTACTCAAATTGCTCAGAGTGATACTTATGCAGTAAGTGAGGTAAAGAATACCAGAAACAACTTCTTCCTTACCGTTGGATGGAAATTCTAAGTTCTTACACAACGATAGTAAAAATAAAAGCTCCGAAATTCTCGGAGCTTTTTTACGTTTAATGAATATGTGTACCAGGGTGCTGATGAAAAAGATGCATGACTAATGCTAAGGAAACTCCCAGCACTACCAGACCGATTTTTACCCAGTCAATATTGTGGTTTTTATTACTTTCAAAAATAATAACGGATGAGATATGTAGAAAAATTCCTCCGACGATCGCCAGAAAATAAGGCTGAAGGTTTGGATTGAAATAATTTCCAAGCAACATTCCCATCGGAGAAGCTAATGCAAATAAGGCTATAATCAGAAAAGAAGGATAAGAACTACTTTTGGAATCCTTTTTTCCATTAAATAAAAATGCGCCCAAAATAAATGAAATAGGCAAATTGTGAAACAGAATTCCTAAAAGATAAGGCGAAAGCGTATGTTGTTCATTAGCAAGCGGAATTCCTTCAATAAATGCATGAATAAACAGCCCTACCATTAAGGCAACAGGCAGAATATTGTGCTCATTATGATGATGAAAGTGACCGTGTTCAAAACCTTTGGTAAGGGCCTCAAGAATCATCTGCAGAAGAACTCCTGCAATAACGAATATCCCAAGGCTACTGCCTGCTGAAGAAGTGTATACCTGAGGGAAAACCTCATTCAGACAGATGGTGATCAGAAAACCGGCACTCAATATCAATAGATTCTTGGCCAGTTTTTCCTTTTTACCAAAGTGCTTCCCCAGAAATACTCCGGAAACGACACTTAAAACCAGTAAAAGTACTGTTGTCATTATTTTTTCTTAAATAAATTGATACAACGTGGTGAGGTTTCCTTATCAAATTCATTGAGCTGGTAATCTCCCCAAATTTTTATTCTTTCAAAACCACATTCCGAAGCATAGTTATGAATAGCTTCCAACGTATGAAGTTTTACTTTCTCAAAAAAGTGAAAAGGTTTGCCTTCCGTTTCGAAACGAATATCTTTGATAATATGTCTGCCTTCTATTTTTTTCAGTATCTTGAAATCAATATCCCCTCGGTTGACTACCATTTCAGGAACCAGCACATTTCTTACATATTGCTCATTCAGATAATCCAGAACGAAATATCCGCCAGGCTTTAAAGCATTATACACCGATTGAAATACTTTTTTGTCGTCATTTTCGTTATCAAAATACCCAAAGCTTGTAAAAAGATTGAAAACAGCATCCATAGGATCTGCATCAATGGGATTTCTCATGTCGTGAACTTCAAAAATCAAGGTCTGATTTTCGTATTGTTTATCCGATTCAATACTCTGTCTTGAAAGATCCAATCCCAAAACATCGTATCCTAATTTGTTGAGAAAAACAGAGTGTCTTCCCTTTCCACAGGCAAGATCTATGATTTTGGACTGAGGCGGCAGCTGAAGATCCGCAGTAAGCTTTGTGATGAAGTTTTCGGCTTCAGTATAGTCTCTGTTGCTATAGAGCAAATGATAATAAGGGGTATCAAACCAAGATTCAAACCATTCCATAATGCAAAAATAACTAAATTTGTGCGGTTAAAAGCAAAGTATTTTACAACATTAAGAGATTGAAAAATTCAATTGGACAAGAAATTGAATAGCTAATCTTTTAATTGTTAAAGCTTTAAATCTTTTAATTCTAACTTATGGATACAGAAAATATTAAAATACAGATAAAAACATTCTTCGGATTGGAGCATATTCTGGCAGAAGAAATCAAGAAATTGGGCGGAAGAAATGTTGAAATTAAAAATAGAGCGGTAAATTGTGAAGGTGATCTTGGTTTCCTTTATAAAATTAATTACTCTGCGAGAACAGCATTGAAAATCCTTGTGCCTATTCATGAATTTAAGGCTTTTAACCAACATCAGTTCTACGACAGACTATTCAAATTTGAATGGGAAAACTTTATGGATGTTGATCAGTCTTTCTCTATTGATGCAACCGTAAATTCTGAAACCTTCAAACATTCTCAGTTTGTTACTTTAAAAATGAAGGATGCGATTGTGGATTATTTCCAGGAAAAATTCAAAAGACGTCCGAATGTAGAAACGAGAAACCCGGATATCAAATTCCATCTTCATATTGATCGAGAGCTGGTAATGATTTCTATGGATTCTTCAGGGGATCCTTTATTCAAAAGAGGTTATAGAAGAGAGCAGGGAGAAGCGCCTATCAACGAAGTATTGGCAAGCGGAATGCTTCAGTTGGCTGGTTGGGATGGAAAAGGAAACTTCCTTGATCCAATGTGCGGTTCCGGGACATTATTGATTGAAGCAGCGATGATCGCCATGGATCTTCCGGCTCAGATTTTCAGAAAAAGATTCGGGTTCCAGAACTGGAACAACTACGATGCAGATCTGTTTGCAACAATCAAAGAATTCAGAATTAACAGAGTAAGACAGTTTGATGGCAAAATTGTAGGCTATGATATTGATGCAAGAATGCTGAATGCTGCAAGAATGAACGTAGAAGCTGCCGAAATGGAAGATGTTATTGAGATCAGAAAACAGAACTTCTTTGAGTCTAAAAAAGATCTTTTCCCATTGTTAATGGTCTTCAATCCGCCATACGATGAGAGAATTTCTATTAACGACGATGATTTCTACAAAAAAATAGGAGATACTTTCAAAACACATTACCCGAATACATTAGCGTGGCTGATTTCTTCAGATTTGGAAGCGGTGAAGAAAGTAGGTCTTCGTCCTTCAAGAAAGATCAAACTTTTCAACGGAAAACTGGAAACGAGATTTTTACAGTACGAAATGTATGAAGGAACAAAAAAGGTTCATAAATTGGAAGATAATAAATAATAACCTCTGAGATTAGAATGTCCTGGAATTTTTTTGACATATTTGATGTAATTTTTGATTTACTAGAGCTGTTTGGTTATGCATCAAAATCGTCACGGTCATCACCGTCTAAACCTGAAAGAAAAGCATTAAATCATAATGTAATATCTCAAAAGAGGCAATCAAAAGATTCAGATATTTCAGAGAAGAAATCACTGAGGTAATGAACAGTTTACTTACATAATAAAAATAGGTTGTACATATTCGTATAACCTATTTTGTTTTTATCGTGCCAGGGAAGGAGCAAACCCATATTGTTTTTTGAAAGCATGAGAGAAATGGGAGAGGTCTTCAAAACCTACTTCCAGAAAAACATCGGAAGGTTTTTTCCGCTTTTCTGATAAATAATAATAGGCCAGTTCAAGGCGTTTTTGGGTAAGCCACCGTTGTGGAGTCATTTGAAAAATCTTCCTGAAATCTCTGTTAAAGGTTGATAAACTTCTTCCGGTAAGGTAGCCAAATCGTTCCAGAGACATATTGAACATGAAGTTTTTTTCCATGAAATTAATCAGATCTACTTTTCCCGGTTCATAAAAATTGGCCAGAACAGAGTCTATTTCAGGATTTATTTCTCTGATAATACTGATAGCTTCGGTAATCTTTAAATGAGCAATGTTTTCAGGAAAGACGCCTTCTATTTCAAAATAAGGAATCAGTGAAGCAAGACAGCTGCTCAGAAGAGGATGGCTACTGAAACTGTAAATACAGGACTCCCGGGATATGCTTTTCTGATGATCAATGTTGGCGTAAAACTGTTTCAGGCGTTCTGTGGTAAGATGCATGACTACAGCTTTATGTGGCAGTCCATCCTTAGGATAATTGATGATTGTAGCCAGATGATTTCTTGGAATAAGAAAAATATCTCCGGCCTTAAAAAGATAGGTTTTATCTGTCTGAATAATTTTCGTTTCCCCTGAAATAAACCAAACCAGCATGTGGTACTCAAAAACCGTTTCTGTTTTGAATAGCTTGTCATCATAACTCGAAAGCTTGATGTCCGGAGTGAGATATTGAATCTGGAAATCCATTGTCAAAAGTTTTTCATTACAAATGTATTTAAAAAGTAATTATTGAGCATCAAACTGAAATCCCAGCATTTCTTCACTTAATTTCCATAAAAGTTCCGCATTATTTCTATCAACAGAGTAGGGTTGTACTCCTCGAATAGTGACTGGTTCATCGAACCTGTGCTCAATTTGACCGTTGTCTATTTCTGCAATATCACAGTTTTCACAATATACTCCGCCAATTTCATTAAGTTGAGGACTTACAGCGCACCAGATTGTTGTTGCAGCACCTTGTGGAATGGTTTTCAATCGTGCTTTCACTTCAGGTTTGATATTTCCGTTTTCGTCATGGGTACCGAGTTGTTTATAAAGTTCAATAGGCTCTTCTCTTCCTAGATCAGTTCCAAAAACAGATCCCGGATGAAGAGAATAGGCTCTGATATTCGATTTCTTTCCTCTGTTATCAAGTTCTACCGAGAATAAATTGCAGGCCGTTTTAGACTGTCCATATCCTAAAAGCGTTTCGTAATCTCTATTTTCAAAATGAGGATCTTCAAAGTCAAAAGGAGCCATTTGGTGTCCGTAAGAAGAAACATTCACGACTCTTGCTCCGTTTGCTTTTTTCAGAGCCGGCCATAACTTTGCAGTAAGGTGAAACTGACCGAGATAGTTGGTCGCCAGCTGAGATTCGAAACCTCTGCTGTCTCTACGCAAAGGAACCCACATGATTCCTGCATTGTTGATGAGGAGATCAAGTGTTCTGCCTGATGAGATAAATCTTTCTGCAAAATGATCAATAGAGGTGGGATTCATAAGATCCATTACTTCGAGTTCAATATTGTTAATTCCTGAAAGATTTTGCGCTGCCTTTTCAGTGTCTCTCGCAGGGACAATTACCTGAGCTCCGGCAGAAGCGAGTATTCTTGTCGTTTCGAGGCCAATTCCGGCATAACCACCGGTGATAATAGCTGTTTTTCCTGTAAGATCAATACCGTTAATCACTTCTTGAGCTGTTGAATAAGCTGTGAACCCTGAATGTAAAGGTTGTTGCATTGGATTGATATTCTGTTCCATTTTTTTGTTTTTAAATTTCTATAGCAAAGTTATGAGGTATCATTTGCGTTCATTTTGTTTAAAATGTCAAATAAGTTGGTTCAGAATTTCACCTGTTGTATAGGTAGGTACAATAAGTGAATTTTGTGTCCGTTAATTTATCAGAATAAGCTGTTAAACTGTTTGCTGTTTTATTTTTGAATAAGTAATTTTGAAAAATTTTTAATTTGAAGCCTACTATTTCTATTGTTGTTGCTATTTACAACCGAAAAGATGAACTTTTTGAGTTGCTGACCTCTTTGACCCAACAGACCGATAAAGAATTTGAAATGATTATCGTAGACGATGGTTCTATGATTGATCTTAAACCCACAATCAAAAACTTTGAAGAAAGTCTGGATATCAAATATTTCAGAAAAGATAATTCCGGGCCGGGGCTTTCAAGAAACTATGGCGCAGCAAGGGCAGCCAATGATTGGCTTGTTTTTGTAGACAGTGATGTGATTGTAGAAAAAGATTATATTGAACATATTAAGAACGATATTCTTACCATCCCCTGTGATGCATTTGGTGGTGCAGATAAAGCACACAAAGGCTTCAATCTGATGCAGAAAGCGATTTCATATTCCATGACTTCCGTTTTTACAACAGGAGGGATCAGAGGAAGTAAAAAAGCGGTTTCAAAGTTTCAGCCCAGAAGTTTTAATATGGGAGTGAAAAAAGCTGTTTTTGAAAAGGTCGGAGGTTTTTCAGAGATGAGAATAGGAGAGGATCCAGATTTGTCGATGACACTTTGGGAAAACGGATTTACCACTGCTTTTTTTGATAATATTGCCGTTTATCATAAGCGTAGAGTAGATTTTGGAAAATTCTCCAAACAGGTGTATCAGTTTGGATGTGCAAGACCAATCCTGAACCAGAGACACCCTAATTATGTGAAAATTTCCTTTGCTTTTCCTACTTTATTCATGCTGGGATACATGATGGGGTTTTTAGAATATTTCATTTTAGGCCGAGGAATTATTCTGGCTTTTTATGGCTTATATACATTTTTGGTACTTTTCCATGCTTTATTACTGACTAAAAACATCAGTATCGCCGGAATGGCGGTTATTTCTACCTATATTCAAATGTTTTCTTACGGCTATGGATTTTTAAAATCCTGGATTCTTCTGAATGTTTTGAGAATGAAGCCGGAAGATGCTTTTCCTCATCATTACTATAAAAAGTAACTGAGAAGATCTTTTTAATTTTGGTTAAGATTATATGGCGTTTTTCTCTAATAAAAAGAGACTGTCAAAAAAGATTTTATAAAAGATGATAACATATAAAGAAATTGAAATAAATGTAATTAGTAATACTTATGTTGAAACTAGGGGATTGAATTTTTATCTGGATAAAGAAGTTAGAATTGTCATTGGTAGAAATCTTCCTGAAAACTATATAGATGTTATTAAATATATTATCGATTATATTTTAGATAGTAAGCGTATTATTTCTGAAAACCAAAATATAGGCTATTATTCATGGTTGTTGCAATTTAGATTAGATAAAGACAATTTCTATACTATTTATGAAGTCAACTCTGAAGGTAGTGATTTTAATAAAGGGTGTGATACGGCCATTTCAGTTGTTAGGCATCAAGGAGAAATTTGTTGGCAAGAAAGTTTTATTCCACTTTTTCCAAACTTTAATCAATCGATAGTAATATCAGATGGAGTTTACGAAGGGAAAGATATAGAAGGGATTAGATATGATTCACCTCAGGATGAGTGTGGCTGGTATCTTATTACAGATGATTATAATAATGATATTAAATCATTAAAAGTGGTGCATTTTTACCATGTTGCTTTTTCTCGCCCAGATATTTTAAAATATCTGGCTATACCTTTCGGATACCGATTCCTTATGAAAGAAGGAAATGTTGAAATACGTAAAAATGAGGAGGAATAACTCTGAACTTAAAAATGACTTATGACTAGTATGCCAAGAGAAAGAAAAAGGCTGCTCTACCAGCAGCCTTTACAATAAAATTAGGATATAGAAATGTTTTCATGGTTAAGAACGCCTACTTTCAGCATACATTCTTTCATTTTATGATAGGTTCTTTTAATGTCGTGATCTAAGCCGATAGAAAATCTGATCAGACCATCAGAAATCCCGATAGAAGCACGTTCTTCTTCTGGTATTTCCGAAGAGGTAGATTTTCCTGAGCAGGAGAATAAGGTTTTGTAGAATCCTAAACTTACAGCCAGGTAGCCCAAATTCTCTGTTTGCATCATTTCCATCAGTTCGTTGGCTTTTTCAGTAGTTCCGGCATCCAGGGTCAATAATCCCCCAAATCCGTACTCCTGATCAATCATGCTGCTCATTAATTCATGATTTTTATGAGACGGCAGCCCTGGGTAGGATACTTTTAAGCCGTCTTTTTCAAATCTTTCAGCAAGATACATCGCGTTGTGGCTATGTTGTTTTATTCTGATGTGTAGTGTTCTTAAGTTTTTTAAGATGCTTGAAGATCTTAAGCTGTCCATTGTGGGACCAAGAAGCATACATGCACCAGAATTTACATTTTTAGTATCATCAATGAAAGCCTGAGTTCCACAATATACTCCTCCCACTGTATCGCTGCTTCCGTTGATAAATTTCGTTAAGCTATGGATAACAACATCAGCTCCAAATAGTTGGGGTGAAATTGAAAGTGGTGAAAATGTATTGTCAACAATCAGTTTTAAATTGTGTTTTTTACAGATTTCGGACAGTTTTCTAAGATCTGCCACCTCAAGAAGGGGATTGCTTACACTTTCACAGTAGATTACTTTTGTATTAGGTGTAATTGCATTTTCTATAACTTCAAAATTATTGATATCCACGAATGTTGTCGCTACATTGAACTGTGGCATAAAGTTTTTCAGAAAAGCATACGTTCCTCCATAGATGGTTCTGCTGGAAATAATGTGATCTCCGCTTTTACACAGCTGCATAAGAACAGAAGTGATGGCTCCCATTCCGGATGCAGTAACGTTGGCAGACTCTGTGTTTTCCATTTTGGCAAGAGCCTGCGCCAGATAGAGATTCATAGGTGATGAATGTCTGGAATACAGATAACATCCTTCCGCATTTCCTTCAAAAGTGTCAAACATCGTCTTTGCAGAAAGGAAAGTATAGGTAGAACTGTCGGAAATGGAAGGATTCACTCCTCCGAATTCTCCAAAATACTGAAGATCCTGAATCTCATTGGCTGCATTAAAGTTTTCCATAAATGTTGTTTTTATTTTATTGGCCTAATTTGCATTATTTTCCTAATTATTACAATGTAAATTTGTATTTATAGTATATAAAACTGCTAAATGTTATTTATTTAGAAAATATAATTAGTATCTTAGTGGATATTAAATTTTCACCAAAAAATTATCTATGGAACTTGATGAAATTGATAAAAAATTGCTGTTGTTTTTGCAGGAAGACTGTAAGCAAACCACCAAAGAGTTGTCCGGAAAGCTCGGGTTGTCTGTTACTGCTGTGTATGAAAGGGTAAAAAAGCTTGAAAATGCAGGGGTTATTTCCAGATATGTTGCGTTACTGAACAAAAAGAAGATTAAAAGAGATTTTATTGTACTTTGCCATATAAAACTGACACAGCACAAAAAAGAGTTTGTACTGCAGTTTGAAAAAGAAGTAATGAACCTTGAGGAAGTTACAGAATGCTTCCATGTAAGTGGAGATTATGACTATATTCTCAAAATAAGTGTGAAAGATATTGAAGATTACCGTAATTTCATGCTTACGAAGTTGACAACACTTCAGCATATTGCCAGTACCCATAGTTCCTTTATGATTTCTGAGGTGAAAAATACAACCGCTATTGTTTTATAAATAAAAGTACTTTTTTATTTGGATCCTATAAAGTAAAGTTCTCAGATTGAATCTTTATTGATGAAAAATGCAGTTATTTCAGGCTTTTTTATCAGTTCCTGCAAAAAAGGATTAATCGTTTCTGTGCTAAGATCTGCTTCATTTTTGAGTTGCATACTTCTTAGGCTTCCATCTTTCTGAGGAGCAATCAGAATGATATTACCATATTTTAAATGATAAAGTTTCATATTAATAATGGCAAAATCATCTCCTTCAGGGGTAGTGAAGGCCGAAAAATCAATTTTATGAAGGGATGTTTTTACAAATCCTTGTCCGATAACGTCCGGAAAATTCCTTGAAACAATATGCATTTTACTGGAAGAATATTTTTTGTCATCAATGAAATCTGTAAGAACAAGAACGCTGAAAAATACTCTGTCTTTTCCTTTCACTTTGTGTGAATTTATATTTCCCCAGTTCTTTTCTATAAAGCTTGTAAAAACAATTCTTTTATCCTGAAGTTTCAGACCGAAAAAATTTCCCGATGTTCCCACTCCTTTAAAACCATCTTTCTGAATACTGTCATAGATAGGATAAGGGAAAACCCCGTAGGTAAAAGGACTTTCGTCTTTGCTTTGTTCCTTAAGTTCGGTTTCCATTCTTTTAAAATCCAGAGATTCGGTTTTATTTTGAAGGTTGAGTTGTTTTTCTCTTACCTTTTTAATGGATTCATGAGATTGTGCAAAAGACATTATTGTTGATAACAGGAGAAGGAAAATGGTATATAGTTTACTATTCATTTCAATGTTTTGTAAGTTCAATAGTCTGCTTTTGTGATTTTGTCGATGAAATAATGCAGTCTTTTGATCTCTGATCTTCCTCTGTTTTTATCATTCAAAAAGCAGGTGGTCACGATAACCATTTTTAGATCAGGAATGACACAGATTAGCTGACCGCCATAGCCAGTTGCTACAAAAGCCTGATGTCCGTTACTTGTTCTTCTCCACCAATAGTAACCATAGCCGTTGGCATTGGGCATTACATCCCAGGAATCCAATTTTGCGTGTTCTGAGGTAGATTCCTGAATCCATTTTGAAGATACGATTTGCTTTCCTGATAGTTTTCCGTTATTAAGGATCATAGAACCGAATCTTAGCATGTCTTCTGATCTCATGAATAGTTCAGAACCAGCAAAATTTCTGTTCATGGAATCAGTATCCCATCGGGTAATATTCATTTTTAAAGGTCTGAAGAGGTTTTCAGTTGCGAATTGCTTCAGGCTGGTCTTTACAATTTTTGCCAATGCAGCCCCGAAAATATGGCTGTCGCCACTGCTATAATTGAATACGGTTCCGGGATATTCTTCAAAAGGCAGATCCAGAACAAACTTTACAGGATCACTGGAAAAGAACATGGCTGTTGAAACTTTTGAATTATCACTCCAATCGAAACCTCCCTGCATGGTCAATAGATTTTTTAAAGTTAAAGTGTTTCTGATAGAATCATGAAGTACTTTACCTTCTATATCGGAAATGTTTTTGAATCTGCTTCTTGAAATATTATATTCCGGAAGAATTTTTAAAACTGGAGTATTGAGATTGGGAAGTAAGTTTTTATCCTTTGCAATTCCTGCCAAAACAGAAACAATACTTTTAGTAACAGATTTTACACTAAAAACAGTCTCTTTATTAGCTCCATGAAAATAGTGCTCATATAGTATCCTGTCGTTCTGAGAAACAATGAACGTCCCAAGAGATGGGATGCTGTCATTTATCTCTTTGGTGAATTTTTCTGCAAAATCTTTTGGTAATTCTTTATTGAAAGCTGATTGTGATTTTGCATCAGGGCAGAAAATGATAAGGACTACTATCGCTAGAATCTGCAGGAGTTTTTTGGATTTCATTGTTTTAAAAAAAGAGGAGATAGAATTATTAGCTGGTGAAAAAGTAATTGTATGTTTCCAAAAACAGAAATGCATACAACACTTTTTTTCAATTCCTCTAAATTATAAAAAACGATGAACTTTTAATAGGTATTTCACAAAATATATTGAATCTTTTTCCTGTATGTAATATGATTTTACGATAGCTGAAAAACTACACGAGTACTCCGTTTTTAGAAGAGATAGGTTCGGGAAGGTCTGTTTCTCCACTCATTTGAAGCAGGTCGATTTCAATGGTTCTGCATATAGAAAGCATTGGAACATCAAACATGAGCCCTGCAAATGGGTTTTCAGAATAATCTCCTACGAGTTCCATGATGATGTAGATCCACCCGATGATGATACAGAACGGAATGGAAGTCCAGATTCCCCAGTCTCCAAGTTTTGCAAATTCATTGACTAGTCCCAGAGGGAGCAGCAGGATGAAAAGAATGTTAAAAACGAACGCTGTGCTAGCAAATTGTCTGGGAGAGGGAAATTTTTTGATTCTTTCCGCCTGTCCCTGAAAATTATAAAATTCGTTCAGACTATTTTGAAGCTGAGTCTGATTGAAATCTGTGATTGCGTCCATGTTTTTCAATTCATTAATGTCTTTGGCCTGTTGAGAAATCAGGTAGGTAGCAAAGTTCTTATAATGATTTTTAAGATCATATTCTTCTTCTGAAAGATATTTGTGAAGGAAAATAGGGGCTCTTCCATAATCGGGAAACCCAGCTTTGATAAGCCTGTTTCGTCTGAGATTGACATTTACGAATTTATTTTCACTGCTTATATGTTCCCATTCTGTGGGTACCAGAAGTTGTTCGCGGAAAGTATACAGCCATGCAATATGTCGGAAAACGATCCTTTTTTTACGATCTTCGAGGTCAAAAGCACCAATTTCTTCATTTTTGGTATCAAATGCATAGACCATGGAGGCCAGCGAACGGCTGGAATTCACAATGCCGCCCCATATTTTTCGGGCTTCCCAAAGTCGGTCATATGCCTGATTGTTTTTGAAGCCTACCAGAAATGCTTCTGCCGTACCAATAAGAGCAAGAGGAACCCAGGGAATGGTCATCCAATGCCAGTTGAAGAAATAAAAGAGAACAGCAATTAATGTGCACCAGATAGAAATAAGGACAAGATGTACACCTGCAAGATTGAGAACCTGTTTATAATTGACGTATTTGGTTGTGATCATAAAAATGGGATGTGTTTTTGGAGTACAGACAAAATAAATACCAAACTACAGTAAGGGTTACTTTGTATGGGAGGTATGAGATGGATGTTTATGTTTTTTTTCGATTATAAAAGTCTAACATTGAGATTAGTAATCTTACATAAAAGTAGTAAAATAATTCATAAAAAAACCTCTAAAAATATTTTAGAGGTTTTTTTATGAATTATTTAATAAGCAAGCATTTCTTCTATTTTTTTGGAGAGCTTCTCTGCATTAGGAAGCATTTCTTTTTCCAGAACTAGGTTGATAGGTACTGCCGGAACATCTAAGGATCCCATTGCTTCTACAGGAGCATCAAGATGTTTAAAGCAGTTTTTCGAAATACGGTGAGCAAATGCTTCTGCAAAAGAGTTGTTCAGCTGTTCTTCTGTAAGTACAATACATTTTCCGTGAGCTTTTACTCTTTCAAAAACAAGTTCTTCATCTAATGGAATTAATGTTCTAAGGTCAATCACTTCAACTCTTCCATTGAACTGCTTCACGGCTTCTTTAGCCCAGTAAACACCCATTCCGTAAGTAACAACCAATAAGGTTCTGCCTTTTTCGGTTTCCTTTTTATCAGCTTCCACTACCACTTTTCCTTTTCCAAAAGGAAGAATGTAGTCTTCTGCCGGTTCTATTGTTTTTGCATCTTCAGTTCCCGGAACTTTGCTCCAGTATAAACCTTTATGCTCCAGCATAATAACTGGGTTAGGATCATAATAAGCTGCTTTTAACAATCCTTTGAAATCTGCTGCATTACTTGGATAAGCTATTTTGATTCCTTTGATATTCGCTAAAATACTTTCAACACTTCCACTGTGGTAAGGACCGCCACCACCATAAGCTCCAATAGGAACACGGATGATATTGCTTACCGCATATTTTCCACCACTTAGGTAGCTGGATTTTGAAATTTCTGTAATAAGCTGGTTGATACCAGGATAGATATAATCGGCAAACTGAACTTCAACAATAGGTTTCAAACCTACAGCGCTCATACCGGCAGTAGAACCAATGATATACGCTTCCTGAATGGCTGTATTGAAAACTCTTTTGCTTCCAAATTTTTTCCCTAATGTAACGGTTTCACGGAAAACTCCGCCAATTCTTTCTCCAACATCCTGTCCGTAAAGAAGAGCTTCAGGGTGTTTCCACATCAATTCCTGAATGGCGTGAATAGCAGCGTCTACCATCACAATTTTTTCTCCGTTTGCAGGCTCACGTGTTCCAGTTTCCTCTGTAATAGGAGTAGGAGCAAAAACGTGTTGCATTACGGTTTCAGGTTTTGGATCTTCTGCATTTTTAGCTTTTTCAAAAGCTTCTTCTGCTTCCAGACGTGCTTTTTTAGTAATTTGTTTCAGCAGGTCTTCATCTACACCTGATTCTAGGAGCTGTCTTCTAAGGATTTCTCCCGGATCTTTAGCTCTATGTTTTGTTAAATCTTCTTCGTCTCTATAGAATTCTCTTCTTACTCCGGATGTGTGGTGGCCAATCAATACGGTTTTGGCACAGACAACCAAAGGTTTTCTTTCTGTTCTTACAAAATCCACGGCTTTTTTCATAGCTTCGAAACTTTCTACAAAGTCAGTTCCATCCACTCTCATTCTGCTTAAACCTGTAAAACCTGCTACAAAATCGTAAGCATCACAAGTTCTTGCTTCTTCTTTTGTTACAGAAATTCCCCATTCATTATCCTGTACAAGGAAAATAATAGGCAGTTGGTGCAGTGCTGCAAATTGTAAAGCTTCACTTACTTCACCTTCAGTCACAGAATTGTCTCCTAAGCTACAAACGACAACCGGATTGTTTTCAAAATTCTGAAGTTTGAAATCCTGAATATATTTTATTCCCTGAGCAACTCCGGTAGTTGGAATGGTCTGCATTCCGGTAGCAGAACTCTGGTGAATGATTTTTGGCTTGTTTTCATCGCGGCTTGAAGGGTGTGAGTAATAAGATCTTCCTCCTGAAAAAGGATCGTCAGCTTTAGCCAATAGCTGAAGCATCAGTTGATAAGGCTCAAAACCAATTCCTAGAAGAATGCTTTCATCTCTATAATAAGGAGAAACCCAGTCTTCTTTCTTAAGCTGATAAGCTGTTGCCAGTTGTATGGCTTCATGACCTCTTGAAGTACTGTGAACATATTTGCATACATTTCTGTTTTCTTCATAAATGTCGGCCATGGCTTTTGCCAGCATCATATGATTGTACGCTTTAAGTAAAATATCCTGAGAAACTTTTTCGTGAAGTGTATTTTCCATAGGAAGCAAATATACATTAAAAAAACAAAATACTAACAGTTGTTAGTATTTTGTGAAAAATCTTTGTTTTTAAAGGTTATTCCTTGATCACTTTTTTAGAAATAACATCTTTGTCTGTCTTTACTTCAACGATATAAATTCCTTTGATGTAAGTGGATAAATCTATGGATTGCTTATCATTATTTACAGTTCCGCTTTGTAACTTTTTGCCTGTAAGATCATATACATTGAAAGTTGCTTTTTTAGGAGCATTTACAATATTGGTGAAGTCTTTCGTAATTGTTGGAGCAATGGCAAGATTTGCTAAAGGATTTGTAGTTTCTTTTGTTCCTAATAATTCTGTAAATCCTGTTACAATAATGGAGTAATTTTGAGGAGCATTGCTTCCCGCATTATTTTTTAATATTCCTTTATTGGTAATTTCAATCTTATAAGATCTTCCTGCAGTGGGAAGATCTACTACAACCTGCTCTACATTATCTACCGTATTATCTCCTTTTGTTGCCGGAGTCATAGGATTGTTGGCATCAAGTTTCCATGGATAATAAACGGTATTGGTTACCAGGTCAGTGATTTTTAAATCCAGGTCATTCACAAGTTTGGAGGTTCTGTTGTTGTAAATATCAGACCATTGGTTGGTGAAGTTAGTGAACTCTGGGTCTACCCAAGATATGGTTACTTTTAACGGTTCTGATCCTGATGCTTTTACTGTTTTTACATTAGATACTCCGCTATTTAATACTTCATCATTGAATATAATGCTGTTGTTAGATTTTCCTACCAGAAGTTCAGCACCTTTTTTCGCATCAATAAAACCCCATCCGAATTGTGGGTCTGGGCCAATGTTGCCAGCTTCCTTTGCGGAATGTATCATTAATGTTTTTGCCGATGCAGCATTTAATAAACTTCCTGAAAACAGTTGTTTGTTAATTTGAGTCCAAAGTCCAATAATTCCCGTTACTACAGGTGCAGAATAAGAAGTACCGTCTCCGATATCTATCTTGCTTCCACCAGTTGCTGAATTATCTGTCCATGCGCTGGCAACGTCTGTACCAACAGCGGTGATATCAGGTTTGATGCCTCCATCATCTCTTGGTCCTGCGCTGCTGTAACTGGAATGAACAACATCGGTAGAAGCCGCATATCTTCCGTCATTCGTGGTAATTTTGTCAACAGCACCAACAGAAATAATATTTTTTCCTAAAGAACCAATACCAATACAGTCGTATCCCAACGCACAGTTATTTGGAGGTAACGTGTCTGTGGCAGCAAACTCAACATAATTTCCGGAGTTATCCTTGTAGTATTTTTTGAAAGTACTTGTGGCAGCACTAGGTCCCTCTCCAAAAGAATTCCCCGCAGATTTTACAATAATGTAAGAAGGATTGTTGTAAACAATCTGATCATAATTTTGATCATCTGTAAAATAAGTTCCCTGAGCATCAAGCGAGGTGTTGGGGCTTACGAATAAACCATTCCATACCCATGCAGTTTCGTTGTTAACTGTTTGGGGATCTCCCCATCCCTGGTTGCTTCCATAAGAGTGGTTGGAGATATTAGGTTGGGCTTTAACAATTTTCTGGAAAACTGTACTTTGGGCAGTTTCTCCATCCAATACAGAAGTTCCAAATGCATAAGCTTCTATAGTAGAATTAGGGGCAATTCCTCTAAAATTAACCTGTCTTGTTGTTCCATTGTTAAAGGTAACCTGATAAGGATAATCTCTTGCTCCTATAAAACTGCTTACCGCTGTTGCGTGGTCACCATAATTCACAGTGCTGCTTTCCTTATTGATTATTCGGTTGGGAATATTGTTAAAAAAAACATGGTTGGCGTATACTCTGGCAACTCTTGACGTAGTACTACCGTCAAAAATAGTAAACTTAATACCTTCACCATTGAAAGAACCTGTCAAACCGGTGATATTTCCTCCCTGTAGAAAATCAGAATTGGAGTTTTTAATCTGGTCGATATCAGTTGCTTGCAGGAAGTAAGGTCTGTTGTTAGGGAGAAAAGCTGCCAGATTGGTTCTTTGCAGCTCAATTTCTTTTAACGCTTCAGGACTTCTGTTGGCACCGTATTTCTTCGAAACATAGGCTTCAAACCTCTCGTTATCATCAGCTCTTTGTTTTTCGAGCTTTCTGTTTAATTCATCATTGTTTTGTGCACTTATTAGCGAAATAGCGAAAGTGCTGATTAAAAGTAGCTGTTTCTTCATTTTTTGTTAGTAAATTATTAAAAATTAGGTTGATCAAAATTATAGTAAAAATTTAATTCTTAGATAGTTTTAATGAATAACTCTAATTTTTTAAGCTAATTTTAATTTATGTTTTTAATAGTTAAAATCATTGTTTGGAAAGATTTTATTTTATATTTTTTTTAATATTCTTATATTATAGGTTTGATGAGTATAATAAGGCAATAATTAGAAAAAATGAAGTAACTTTACATTCTCTTTTTATAAAAAGTTAGAAAATTATATGTATTTAATTTTTGACACAGAAACAACCGGTTTACCTAAAAACTTCAACGCTCCGCTTTCAGATTCTGATAACTGGCCAAGAATGGTTCAGATCGCATGGCAGGTACATGATGATGATGGTAACTTAATTGAAAATCAGGATTACATTATAAAACCTGAAGGGTATGATATTCCCTTCAACGCGGCAAGAATTCACGGGATCACTACCAAAATCGCCAATGAAGAAGGACGAGATCTTCAGGAAATTCTGGAAGAATTTTCTAAAGTATTGGAGAGAGTGAGGGTCGTATCCGGACACAACGTTGAATTTGACTACAATATTGTAGGAGCAGAGTTTTACAGAAAAAATTTAAAAGATAATCTACAGGAAAAGCCTAAGGCTGATACGATGATTCTGGGAACAGACTTTTGTCAGTTAGGTGGAGGACGAGGTGGTAGATTTAAACCTCCAAAACTTGAAGAGCTTTATGAAAAACTTTATGGAAATAAGTTTGATGAAGCCCACAACGCGGCGGCTGACGTAAACGCTACTGCACAGGTTTTCTTTGAAATGATGAGGATAGGCGTAGTTCCTGCTGAAACACTGAAAATCTCAGAAGACCAGCTCGCTTACTTTAGAAGCCTTTATCCTGATCCTATAAAACCTTTCGGAATTGTTATCCGAAGACAGGTTGCTGATTTTCACAACAAGAAAAAACAGCAGGATTTCGGAAGTGTTGACGAGATTGATCTGGGGAAATATTTCAACTTTGATAACCATAGTGTTTTCTCTACATTAACAGCTACCTCAAGCATTAATGACCTTATCAAAAAAGCTTCTGATGAAAATTTCCCGGCAGTCGGTATGGTGGATCTGGGAAATATGATGGGAGCTTTCAAGTTTGTTTCAGCAGTAGAAGGTGCCAATGGAGACAGAGCGAAAAAACATAAAGAATATCTGGCCAAAAAGCAGGAGGCAGAAGAAAACGGAACAGAATTCAATGAAGTGGAACCTGTTTCAGAGCCGCTTATTCCTGTCGTAGGCTGTGAATTTTATATCTCAGACCGGTATGAGCAGAAGCAATTTACCAAAGATGATCCTGATAGAAGGACTCAGGTGGTGCTTCTGGCCAAAGATTTTGACGGGTACAAAAACTTAGCAAAGCTTTCAAGTATCGGTTTCCTGAAGGGGTTCTATTTTGGAGTTCCAAGGATCAGCCGTGAATTGATTTCTCAGTACAAAGATGGACTTATTGCTTTAACTTCAGGAATTCTTGGAGATATTCCTGATGCTATTTTAAATACCGGTGAACAGAAAGGGGAGGAACTTTTCAAATGGTGGAAAGATACGTTTGAAGATGATTTCTACGTACAGATTCAAAACCACGAACTGCCAGAAGAAGAGCATTTAAATGATGTCTTACTGCATTTTGCAGATAAATATAACGTTAAGATTTTAGCACAGAACGAAACTTTTTATACCAATAAAGACGATTCTAATATTCAGGATATCGTAAGCTGTATAAAAGATGGCGAAAAATTAACAACTCCCGTAGGTAAAGGATTTGGGAAAAGGAGAGGACTGGCAACAGGAGAATATTACATTAAAAATTCTGATGAGATCAAAGCGGCTTTCTTGGCTTATCCTGATGCGTTTGAAGCTTATGATGAGTTCTTTGCGAAATTTAAGCCTTATACCTTAAAAAGAGATGTACTTCTTCCTAAGTTTGATATTCCTGAAGAGTTTATCCATGCAGAAGATGACTTAGACGGAGGAAAAAGAGGGGAGATGGCTTATCTTACTTACCTTACCTATGAAGGGGCAAAAAAAAGATATGAATCTACAGGTATTACCGATGAAATTAAAGAACGTCTTGACTTCGAGCTTGAAGTAATTGCCAATACCGGTTATCCCGGATACTTCCTTATTGTACAGGATTTCTGTAATGAAGCCCGTAATATGGGAGTGTGGGTAGGTCCCGGAAGGGGATCTGCTGCGGGATCTGCCGTTGCTTACTGTATCGGGATTACCAACGTAGACCCTATTAAATATGATCTCCTTTTTGAGAGATTCCTGAATCCGGAAAGGGTATCCATGCCCGATATTGATATCGACTTCGATGACGAAGGACGAGACAAAATTATCAAATGGGTTGTTGAGAAATATGGTAAAACTCAGGTAGCACAGATTATTACTTACTCCGTATTGGGAGGGAAATCCGCTATTAAAGATGCTGGAAGGGTTTTAGATGTTCCTATTCCTGATACCAATAATATTGCGAAACTGATTCCTCCAAGCCCGGGGATGAATATCGCAAAAGCGTTGGCAAAATATGATAAACTGAAACCGGAAGAACAGATGCTTGTCGATGAGATGAGGTATGTTCTGGACAGTCCGGATGATGCGCGTCACGGTGTCCTAGCCAGTGCTAAAAAAATGGAAGGCTGTATCAGAAATACAGGTATTCACGCCTGTGGAGTAATTATCACGCCTGAAGATGTAAGTAATCTCGTTCCGGTAACTATTGCTGCGAAAGATGCCGATATTTTGGTGTCTCAGTTTGATAACTCCGTAGCGGAAAGTGCAGGTCTTTTGAAAATGGATTTCCTGGGGCTGAGAACCCTTACCATTATTAAAGATGCTCTGAAACTGGTGAAAGCGAGATATGGATTGGATATCGATCCAGATCTTATTCCGCTTGATGACACAAAAACATATCAGTTATTTAAAGAAGGAAGAACGGTAGGGATTTTCCAGTATGAAAGTCCGGGAATGCAAAAATACATGAGAGAGCTTAAACCAACAGTTTTTGCCGATCTTATTGCCATGAATGCATTGTACCGTCCGGGTCCTATCAAATATATCCCAAACTTTATCAACAGAAAGCATGGGATTGAAGAAATTGTCTACGACTTACCGGAGACAGAAGAATATTTAAAAGAAACTTACGGAATTACCGTTTATCAGGAGCAGGTAATGCTTTTATCCCAGAAGTTGGCCAACTTTACAAAAGGTGAAGCCGATACGTTGAGAAAGGCAATGGGTAAAAAGCAGATTGACGTTCTGAATAAAATGTATCCGAAATTCATTGAAGGAGGACGAAAGAATAATCTGAATGAAGAACGACTGGAGAAAATCTGGAACGACTGGAAAGCCTTTGCAGAATACGCTTTCAACAAGTCTCACTCAACCTGTTATGCCTTTATTGCCTATCAGACTGCATACTTAAAAGCGAATTATCCGGCAGAATATATGGCGAGTGTAATGAGTAATAACATCAACAACACCGATTCGATTACCATGTTCATGGAAGATTGTAAGAGTATGGGAGTGGATGTTTTAGGACCGGATGTGAATGAATCTCAATATAAATTCTCAGTAAACGAAAAAGGGCAGATTCGTTTTGGTTTAGGGGCGATCAAAGGAATTGGAGAAGGACCAAGTGAAGGAATTACCAGAGAAAGAGAAAACGGAAGATTTAAAAATATTTACGATTTCTTCGAAAGAATACTTCCGTCTCAGATGAATAAAAGAGTAGCAGAAAGTTTGGTGTTGGCAGGTGCTTTCGACGAATTGCACTCTTATCACAGAGGACAGTATTTCGATATTGATATGGCTGGGAAAACCAATCTGGAAAGGCTGATCAGATACGGGCAAAGCTTCCAGGAGAGTAAAAACGAAATGGAGCATTCACTCTTTGCTGATTTTGCTGATGAAGTTCAGATTGAACAGCCGAAACTCGCGCCTTGTCCTGAGTGGCCCAATATGCACAAACTTAACAAAGAAAAAGAAATTATCGGCTTCTACCTTTCTGCCCATCCGCTGGATGAGTTTAAGTATCAGTTTCAGTTTATGCAGGGGCAGCTTTCCAAAAAATCTGTGCTGGAAAAAGAAGAAGAGGAGAAAGCTCCAACGGATGAAGCGCCTGTCCTGGAACAGGATGCTCAGGATGACTCGGTGGATCTTACAGAAATTGTATCCGATGATGTTGTAGCCGGAGAAGAAGAAGTTGTAGAAGAGGTGACAAAAAAGGCAGAACCAAAAGGAACTTTTTCATTTTTAAATTTGGATGAGGTAGATGCTTATAAAGAGCAGGCTTTTTCCAACAAACAGGAAGAATTGTTTGAGGAGAAAAAGAAAGACTGGAAGACTCTTCAGAAAGAAAGAGAAAATGGCGGAGGCGGTAAAGAATACACCGTAGCTGGTCTGATTACAGAATATAGAGTTCAGGATGGTTTTAGAAGTGGAGAAAAAGTAGCTTTCGTTACGCTGGAAGATTATTCCGGTTCATATTCATTCAGGTTGGGAGACAGGGATTATATGAGGCTGAAGGAAAAACTGGAAGTTCAGAGATTTGTTATTTTCAAAATAAAATTTGCTCAGGTAAAGGATGGGAGAGTTTTTGTGAATGTAGTAGATGTGATAGAACTACAGGAAGCATTTGAAAGATTTGCTAAAAGTATTTCTTTGGTGATGGATGTGATGGATGTGAGAAAAGAAGACTTGGATTTTTTCAGAACAGTACTCGACAGAAATAAAGGAAACCAGAAACTGAAATTCTTTATTAAAAATATTGAAGACGATTCCCATATTGAAGTTCAGTCTATGAAACACTCCGTAGATCTTAATGGTGATCTGATTAAAGAAATTCAGCTACTTAATAAGTATGAATTTTATCTGAATTAAAGAAAATTTACAATGTATTAGTTCAAAAGCGGCCTAAAAAGCCGCTTTTTTTTGTTTGTACAGAATTTTATGAAATTTATTTTTTTTGTACTCAAATAATAAAAGAGAGATTGTGTATCACTGTTTTGTTTTTAATAATGGTTTGATAACCAGTATTTTGTGTTTTATAACTGAATTGTGAAATAAATGTTAATTTTAAATAAACGTTTGATTTTATTTTAAAATAATAGCTATTTTAATTGTTTTAATTTAATATTTTAAGATAATTTTTAATATTTAAATTAATATTTATACATTTACCTCCCTAACTTTTATTATTACTAAGTTTATGAAAAAAATTCTACTGTCGTGCTTAGCGCTCTTAAGTATGGGTGTCTATGCACAAACAAACGTCGCCAATTATGCTTTTTCGAAAAGCACCGGGGTAACTTATGTGCCTATTACAGGCGGAACAAAATTATTTCCTTTAGTAAACAATACCACGTACGACAATGAGGTCTCGGCGGCAATTACTTTGTCTTCTCCGTTTAATTTTGGAGGTGTTGCAATGAACAGTTTGTACATCAGTGCGAACGGATACATTACTTTCGGAGCTGCGCCCGCTGGATCAAACTACACGCCTTTGTCCACCCTGGGAACTACAACAGGCGCAATTTCTGCTTTTGGACAGGATGGTGGTTTTTCATCATCGGATGCTACGCAGCCTTCAGGTAATCACGAGGTAAGGTATGAGGATCTAGGCTCAGAATTTGTAATTCAATGGCAGGATCACGCTAATTACAGCAATCGCTCTACAGAGAGATTGAATTTCCAGATCAGACTGGTATACGCTACCGGAGAAATTAAGATAATATACGGTAACTGCACAGATCCTGGAACCAGTACGTCGAACAGTGCTCCACAGGTAGGGATTAGAGGAAATACAGTTACCTATTCCACCAACGTAAGCCCGTTGATGATTGGAAATGTGCCTTCTGGTACTACTTGCGACTGGTCTAAAGCGGTAACTGGAAATGCGAATACCAGTGCTATGCTTTTCTCCAGCGGAACCAATGCCAATGTTAAAATTCCAGCGGGACTTCAGTATACATGGACTCCGGGAACTCTATTGCCGGTAAGAACTTTTGCAGCAACAACAGGAGTCACAAATGCAGGTGCTACTGTTAGCTGGACTGCTCCTACTGGTGCAACAGCTTATAATGTTCAGTATAGAGCACTGGGAAGCTGTGACTGGACAAATTTGAATGGTAATCCAGTGTCTGCAACAACGGCTACTATTTCAGGATTAACTCAAAATACGACCTATCAGTATCAGGTACAGGCTTTAAATGGAGCTGTACAGGCCACGTATTCACACATTCCGAATGCAGCAGGAACAGGAAATGGATATGCAACAGCAGGATCTTTTACCACTGCTCTTAATTGTGCAAGCACAGTGACGGGGCTTACTTCGTCAGCATTAACTCCGGAAACTGGAACTATTAACTGGACGGCTTCTACAACTGCTCCAGGGAATGGATATGAATATTATTATGCTACATCATCTACCACTCCAGCTTCCACAGTTACTCCTTCAGGATCTGTTGGTGCAGGGGTAACCAGTGCGAATTTATCAGGGTTAGTCCCTTCAACTCAGTATTATTATTGGATAAGAGCCAACTGTAATGGTACAGATAAAGGTGTATGGTCCAGCTCAGCTAACTTTACAACATTAGGACTTTGCCCTACCGTTACAGCACCAGCATCCAGTGCAACAGGTGTAAGTGTTAATCCTACCTTTACTTGGAATACAATAAATGGAGTAGCTGGCTATAAGTTAAAAATTGGAACCACTTCCGGCGGCAATGACGTGCTGGATGCGGACATACCGGGAGGAACCAATACAACTTACACTGTACCAACTTCATTGAACAATGGCACTAACTATTACTATTCTGTATCAGCCTATACTGCCACTACAGCAGGTCCTGCTACAGCTTGTACCGTAAGAAGTTTCCAAACGGCTTGTGTACCAACTAATTTGCCATATACTTTAGATTTTGAAAACGTTACAACTCCGGCGTTGCCAATTTGTACAAGCGTGGTTAATAGCGGTACAGGAAATGCATGGAAAACTGCTACTGCACCAACTGGTTTTGTTGGTAAGGTACTTAACTATTCATACAGTTCTTCCAGTGCTGCCAATACATGGTTCTTTACACAAGGTCTTAACCTTACAGCAGGTGTTAGCTACAGAATTAAATATAAATATGCCAATGCAGCCGGAACAACTCAATATGCTGAGAAAGTAAAAGTAGCCTATGGATCTTCTGCAACAAGCGCTGCTATGACCAGTACAATAGCTGATCACTCGAATATTCTTACCGGTGGAACTCCGACAAGTACATTTACTGATTTTGTGCCAACTGCTTCAGGAGTTTATTATATTGGATTCCAGGCTTATTCTGTTGCAGATATGAATCAGATTTATGTAGATGATATTAATATAGATGTTACTCCAACTTGTTCAGAACCTACTGGGATTGCAGTTTCAGGGATTACAACTTCAGCAGCCAATGCTTCCTGGACGGCTCCTACACAAGTTCCGGGTGGTGGTTATGAATATTATTATTCTACAAGTAGTACCGCACCTGCAGCTTCTACTCCTGCTTCAGGTACAAGTACGACCAATTCTGCGCCTTTATCGGGGCTGGTACCTTCCAGTACGTATTATTTGTGGGTTAGATCAGTATGTAGTGCTTCTGATAAGAGTGTATGGTCTTCTCCGGCTACTGTATTTAATACTCTTTGCGGGGTAGCAACGGCTCCGTTTATTCAAACCTTCGATTCTGGTAATGCTCCGGGATGTTGGAACAGTTTAAATCCTGTTGCTACAAGTACCGATGCTAATCTTTTCTGGAAATTCTCAGGAAGTGCAGATTATGGCGCAAGTCCTGCCAATAACGGAAAGGCAGCGGGTACTTATGCTTGGGTAGATGCAAGTTCACCTTATAATGGTGCAGGAGCTAATACTGTACAACTGGTAACACCATCAATCAACTTAACAGGGTTGGCACAACCTTTCATTTCTTTTGACTGGTTTAAAAACCATTCCCAATCTACCGGAACAACTGTGGTTCCTTCAACTAGTGATAACAATAAGCTTACAGTAGAAGTAAACGATGGAAATGGATGGGTATCTGTTTTCAGTGATACAACCAACTCCAACCAATGGAGAACTGTAGGGGTTCCTTTGGCGGCTTCTTATATCGGAGCAACCATTCAGGTAAGATTTACGGTTGATAAAAACGTAAATGGCAATGGATATTTCTACGATGATGTTCTTCTTGATAATGTTGAGGTGAAGCAGAATCCTAACTTAGGAACGTCTGAAGTAGTAGCGAAAATTAACAGTATTAAAGTATATCCTAATCCATTCACAGAAACACTTACGATTTCCGATGTGGCAAAAGTACAATCTGTTTCAGTGATTGATGTTGCGGGAAGACTTGTTAAAACTATTGAAAACCCTTCTACAGTACTTCAATTGAGAGACTTAAAAGAAGGTTTGTATTTAGTGGTACTTAATATGAAAGATGGTTCTAAGCAAACCGTGAAAGCCATTAAAAAATAATTTTTCATTTAAATAAAAACTGAAGACTGTCTTGTAAAAGGCAGTCTTTTTTTTGAGATTACTTCTCATAAAGAAATCCTGCCGGTACATGATTTCTTAATTAATAAACAGAATATTGATTTTTCAATGATATAGTGTTTTATTGGTTTGGTTAAATTTTGTTTAAAATATATATAATTTTATTGAAGTATTTTGATAAATTTGATTAACTAATGTACATTGTATGAAAAATATTTTACTCGCGAGTTTTTTAACTTTTGGATCTTTATCCTTCGCACAAACCTATTGCGTGCCGCAATACGCCAGTGGTTGCGATGGAGGAGATATGATAGATTCTTTTACAATTCCTTCAGCAGGATTTGATCACCAGAATACAGGATGTTCTCAAGGAGCATATGGAGATTATACTTCTATGACGATTAACCTGAATGCTGGATTAAGCTATGACTTTTCCGTTACTCACAACTTTGCTAATCAAAACGTACGTATTTGGATAGATTTTAATAATGATGGAACCTTCGATGATACTGCTCCGGAACTTGTGGCTGCAGCAAGCAGTGCTTCGGTTGGAGGAAATAATGTTACGTCAGGCATTATTACAATTCCTTCCACTGTTACTCCAGGTACATACAGGATGAGAGTTGGAGATCGATATTCCAGCCAGCCTATTCCTTGTAACATTTCAGGATATGGTGAGGCTCATGATTATACGGTGGTTATAGGGGCAGTTCCTACCTGCCTTGCTCCTAGTGGATTGACGGTATCTTCCGTAGGCGCGGGATCTGCCCATCTTGCATGGACAGCTGCTACCTCTTCTCCTGCTAACGGATACGAATATTATTTTTCAAGTACTACCGCAGTTCCTACCGCCAATACAATTCCTTCGGGAAGCACGAATGCTTTAAACGTAGATTTAACACCTCTTTCTGCCGCTACTTTCTATCGTGTTTGGGTACGTTCCGCATGTAGTGCTACAGATAAGAGTAACTGGTCTCAAATGGCCACATTTACTACAGAATGTACTGCGGTGGGAGTGCCTTATGTACAGGATTTCGAATCTGCAATAGTTCCGGATATGCCAATCTGCAGTTCTGTAACTAATGATGGTAACGGGAATTTATGGGAAACTTACGATTTAGCTTCTCAAGGATTTACAGGAAAAGTCCTTCAATACTCTTATAACTCTTCCAATAGTGCCAATACATGGTTCTTTACCTCCGGAATTAATCTTACTTCGGGAGTGAGCTACAGAATCAAGTACAAATATGCCAATGCAGAAGGAGTTATTGTTTATCCTGAAAAATTAAAAGTAGCCTATGGAACTTCGGCAGCAGGTTCGGCGATGACCAATCCACTTGCCGATCATCCTAATGTAGTTAACAGCACAGCTACCAGTAACTTTGTAGATTTTACTCCTACAGCGACAGGAGTCTATTATTTTGGATTTAATGCTTATTCGGATCCTGATATGAATCAGCTGTTTGTTGATGATATTAAAATAGATGTAACACCTACCTGTAGCGAACCGAGTCTGTTAACTGTTTCAAATATAACATCTTCGGGAACTACGCTTTCGTGGACAGCTCCAACCCCGGCTCCAGCAGGAGGATATGAAATCTATTACAGTACATCCAATACGGCTCCAACAGCAGCAAGTAATCCTAATATTACGGGTATTACCGCTGCTACTTATAATATTCCTAGTTTGTCTTCTGCTACTCATTATTATGTATGGGTAAGATCTGTTTGTAGTGCTGCTGATAAAAGTGCATGGAGTGACCCTACTTCTTTCACTACTTTATGTACAAGCGCCAACCTACCGTACGTTTTGGATTTTGAAAACGTAACTCCACCAAGTCTTCCAGGTTGTACCGAAAATATTAATGCCGGATCAGGAAATAGTTGGGAAACATCGTCTGCTCCTTTCGGAAATAATGACTTTACAACCAATGTACTGAGATATTCATATAATTTCTCAAGCGCTGCTGACACGTGGTTCTTTACCCAAGGTCTGAATCTGACGGCAGGAGTACAGTATACTATTAGCTATAAATATGGTAATAACTCAACAACGTATACCGAGAAAATGAAAGTAGCTTTTGGAACATCTCCAACCATAGCTGCAATGACTGGCGCTATAGCAGATTATCCTTCAATTAATGATAATACAGCGCATAACGAATCTGTTACATTTACTGTTCCTACATCTGGGGTTTATTATTTCGGATTTAATGCCTATTCAGATGCTAACCAGGACAACCTGTATCTGGATGATATCAGTGTTAATCTGGCCAACCTTGCAGTGACAGAAGTTTCTAAAGCGAAAAATGATATCAAAATATATCCTAACCCATTCACTGATGTACTGAATATTTCAGATGCTAAAAATGTGAAAAATGTTTTGGTAAATGATGCTTCAGGAAGGTTGATGAAAACGATCGCAAATCCTGATTCAACAATCCATTTAAACGAATTGAAACAAGGTGTTTATCTTGTTACTTTAGAAATGAAGGATGGATCTAAACAAACTGTTAAAGTAATTAGAAAATAGATAATAGTTTTGTTAAAAATGAAGCCGGATCATGATACATGATCCGGTTTTTTGAACAAAATACGAAAGTTTGTACAAAAAAATGAGTGATTTTATCACTCATTTTTTATAATAATCTATTCTTTTTTCAAAGTTTAATGCACTATTTTCAATTACTTATTAGGGACCGGTTGTATATCTCCAGTATTCATAAGGTCAAAAACAGTAGGGAAGAACATGGCTAATATAAAATAAATAATGACCATGAGTACAATCAGAGCAAAAAGAATGACGACTAAGCTGTTCGGTTTGTTTTTCTTTGTTGATTCCATAATTTTGTGGTATTTAGTAAAAAAAATGCATTAATAACATTCATAATATGTATTAAGCTAATTTCTTGCCACACTGTTTACAATACCTTGCATCATCATCAATATCTTCATTTCCGCATCGGTCGCATATCTTTTCCAGATTTTGTCTTTTATTGCGCATTTCTGCTGTTACAATCCCTGTAGGAACCGCAATAATGGAATATCCTGCAAGCATGAGAACAACCGCAAATAATTTTCCTAAAGGAGTAATAGGAGATACATCACCATATCCCACAGTAGTTACCGTTACTACTGCCCAATAAATAGATTGCGGTATAGTTTCAAATCCTTTTCTATTGCCTTCCACCATAAACATAAGTGAACCGACAATAACCGAGAAAATAATAAGGAACAACAGGAAGATGTATATTTTTCTTGAACTGTTTTTAAGTGCCCGTAAGATGAGGTACCCGTCATTCATAAAATCCAGAAGGTTGAAAATTCTGAAAATCCTCAACATTCTCAGCATTCTGAAGATCAGGAAATACTTGGTAACCGGAAAGAAAAAACTAAGATAAAATGGAGCCAGCGCCAGAAAATCTATGATACCCAAAAAACTGAAAATATAGTTTTTTTTATTTTTTACCACCGTAATTCGCATTAAATATTCTGCCGTGAAAAACAGAGAAATAATCCACTCAAGGATAAGAAAAGTGAGATGAAATCTTATATCAAGTTTAGGAACACTTTCCATCATAATAATGGCGGTGCTTACAAGAATCAATGACAGTAAGATAATGTCAAAAAGCTTTCCAAGTTTTGTGTCAGAGCGGTAAATGATCCGGTAAAGAAATCTTTTCCAAAGCTTGTCTTCAGGAATAAGATTGTGCTCTCTTTCCATATTTAATGTTTTTTAAAATTAACAAATTATCGTTATTTTCGTAGCAAACATACAGAATAAAATGACAATAAGAAAAGTAATTGCAGAAATAGATAAACTCATTCCGCTACAGCAGGCAGAAGGATTTGATAATGTAGGATTGCTGTGTGGAGTA
Organism: Chryseobacterium sp. JK1; assembly: GCF_050632815.1. Taxonomy (NCBI): domain Bacteria; kingdom Pseudomonadati; phylum Bacteroidota; class Flavobacteriia; order Flavobacteriales; family Weeksellaceae; genus Chryseobacterium; species Chryseobacterium sp. JK1. The sequence goes on from NZ_JBODRU010000001.1 coordinate 272,477, forward strand.
CCTGACAGAAATGTGTCTGGAATCCTGGTTTGCCACGATGCGCTGGAAAATGTTGTACAGGAGGCGATTGAGAGAAACTGCAATCTGATTGTATGTTTTCATCCTATTATCTTTTCAGGATTAAAATCTTTAACAGGCAAAAATTATGTTGAAAGAGCAGTTCTGAAAGCAATTGAAAATAAAATCGCGATTTATGCCATTCATACCGCATTTGATAATCACTTCTTTGGAGTGAATCATGGCATATGCCGTCAGTTGGGTTTAAAGAATATGAAGATTCTTCAGCCCAAAGAAAATAATTTGAAGCAACTGACTGTTTTCGTTCCGAAAGATCACTCAGAAAAAGTAAAAGAAGCTTTATTTTCTGCGGGAGCAGGAAGTATCGGTTTCTACGACGAATGTAGCTTCACCATAAATGGAAACGGAACATTTCGCCCCATTGAAGGATCCAATCCGTTCTCCGGTCAGCAGAATATTAGAGAAAATGCCGATGAAGATATGATTTCTGTGATTTTTGAAAGTTTTAAGCAAGGCCAGATCGTAGGAGCGATGAAACACGCCCATCCTTATGAAGAAGTTGCTCATCAGATTTACAGTCTTGATAATAAGAACCATCATGTGGGTCTGGGAATGTATGGAGATCTCGAAGAAGAAGAAATGGATGAGAAAGATTTCTTAGGATTGGTAAAAGAAAAATTTGGTCTGGAAGTGATCAAACATTCGGCTTTTAATAACAAAAAAATTAAAAGAGTAGGGGTGCTGGGAGGTTCCGGAGCCAGTGGAATACGTTCTGCAGCATCAAAGAAATGTGATGCTTATCTTACCGGTGATCTGAAATACCATGACTATTTTTTAGCAGAGTCTAAAATGCTGATCTGCGATATAGGTCATTATGAATCAGAACAATTTGTAAGTCAACAATTATTTGAAATTTTATCACAAAAATTTAGTACATTTGCAATTTCAAAATCTATTGAAAAAACAAACCCAGTAAATTATTTCATTTAAATATGGCAAAAACCAACGATATTTCAGTTGAAGAAAAATTAAGAGCTTTATACGATTTACAGATCATTGATTCAAGATTGGATGAAATCCGAAATACTAGAGGAGAATTGCCAATTGAAGTTGAAGATCTTGAAATCGAGATTGAAGGTCTTGAAAAGAGAGCTGAAAAATTTCATGCAGATATTAAAGATCAGGACGATCAGATCAAAACGAAGCATGAAGTAATTAACCATGCTAAAACTTTAATTGAGAAATACAAATCTCAGCAGGATAATGTAAGAAACAATAAAGAGTTTGAAGCATTAGGAAAAGAAATGGAATTCCAGGACCTGGAAATTCAGCTTGCTGAAAAAAGAATTAAAGAATTCGGAGCTAAAATTGCTCACAAAAACGAAACTTTAAGCGAACTGAATGCAAAGATCAACGACTTGAAAAGCCACTTGAAATTCAAAAAAGAAGAATTGGAAGGTTTGATCTCTGAAACTCAGAAAGAAGAAGAATATTTGATAGAGCAGTCTAAAGAATATGCAGGTAAAATTGACGAAAGATTACTGGCTTCTTACAACAGAATCAGAACAAACTCTATCAACGGTCTTGCTGTAGTAGGATTAGAAAGAGGTGCTCCAAAAGGATCTTTCTTCACAATCCCTCCTCAGAAGCAGATGGAAATTGCTCAGAGAAAGAAAATTATTATTGATGAACACTCAGGAAAAATTCTTGTTGATGACGAATTGGTAATCGAAGAAAACGAAAGAATGAAATCTGTAATTAAATTCTAATTATCGATTTTAAATCATACAAAAGCTTTTTCAGAAATGAAACAGCTTTTTTTGTATACATTCAATAGAAATGGGCTTTAGCCCGTTTAATTTTTTTGCGGTATCCTTGTCATTCTCTAGGAATCTATACCATATTAAAAGAATGTGGAAAGATTCCTACGGAATGACACAGGTGAAGTTAATTTAATCACTATTGTTGACAGAAGCTAATACAAGATCATCAATAGAAACGGGCTTTAGCCCATCATTCATTTATCAGAAAAAATAATTAATTCCATTGGCTCTACCAAACCCATAAAAAAACCGCTTCAAAAGGAAGCGGTTGATATTATTTAATCCTGATGATCATACATCTTATTATACAAAGCCATAAACTTCTCTTTTACAGCTTTTCTCTTAAGCTTTAAAGTAGGAGTAAGCAATCCGCTTTCAATGCTCCATACTTCAGGGGTAAGTTCTATTTTTTTGATTTTCTCCCAGTTTCCTAGATGCTCATTGATGCCGTCAATTTCTTTTTCAATTCTTTGTTTCAGCTCAGGACTTTTGGCAATTTCTTCCGGTGTAGAACCAATGTTCAGATTATTTCTCATGGCCCAGCTCTTAGCAAAATCAAAATCAGGTTGTACCAAAGCACATGGCATTTTTTCACCATCACCTACTACCATGATCTGTTCTATGAATTTAGATGCTTTTGCCAGGTTTTCAATCGTTTGAGGAGCAATATATTTACCACCAGATGTTTTGAACATTTCCTTTTTACGGTCGGTAATCTGCAGGAATCCGTCGCTGTCAATATTTCCGATATCTCCGGTCTTGAAATAACCATCTTCCGTAAAGGCTTCTCTGGTCATTTCATCGTTCTGGAAGTATCCTTTGAATACTGACGGGCCTTTCACAGTAATTTCCCCATCTTCCTGAATTTTTACTTTTAAGTTATCTAATGGAACCCCAACCGTTCCTACTTTCATTTTGTCGAAACTGTTAACAGAAATTACGGGAGACGTTTCCGTTAAGCCATATCCTTCTAAAATAGGAATTCCGGCATTCTGGAACATTAAGTTAAGTCTTGTAGATAAAGCGGCAGATCCTGAAACTAAAGTAACGATCTCACCTCCTAAACCTTCTCTCCATTTAGAAAATACAAGCTTATCTGCGATAATTTCCTGAAGTCCCGAAGGTTTGGATATCGTTTTCTTTTTGCTGATTAAATTCAAAGCCCAGAAGAAAATTTTAGATTTCAATCCTCCCGCAGAAGAACCTGTATTGTAAATTTTATCATACACTTTTTCTACCAACCTAGGCACTACGGTCATATAGTGAGGTTTCACTTCTTTTACGTTTTCTCCCATCTTTTCAATGCTCTCTGCGAAATACAAAGAAAAACCATTGTATTGATAAAGGTAGAATAGCATTCTTTCAAAGATGTGACAGATAGGAAGGAAGCTTAGTGCTCTTGCTTCCTTATAATCAAAATTTCTTTTTTTAGGAATTCTCGGGATAGCTCCCAATATGTTTGAAACGATATTATTGTGAGTAAGCATTACTCCTTTAGGTCTGCCTGTTGTTCCTGAAGTATAAATAACGGTTGCCAGATCTTCCGTATTAATGGCATTAGAAAGATCTTCTACTTCAATTTGTGTAGATTCATCTTTACCCAAATCCAGAATTTCTCTCCAGTTGGCCGCTCCACTGATATTATCAAAAGTAAAAATTCCCTGTAAACTTGGAATGTTATGCTTTACCTTCATCACTTTATTCAAAAGCTCCTTATCGGAAACAAAACAGTACTGAATTTCAGCATTATTGAAGATAAATTCGTAGTCTTCCGGAGAAATACTTGGATATACCGGTACAGAAACGACCCCGATCTGAGACATTCCAAAATCCATAATAGCCCACTCTGTACGGGAATTGGTCGTGATCAAAGCGATCTTGTCACCTGGTTTAATGCCCAGTTTCAGCAATCCCCTGGATATTTTATTCCCTTCATTGATAAACTCCTGAGTAGAAGTTTTTTTCCATTCACCCTGGTATTTTGTGACAAACATATCCGTTTTAGGATATTTTTCTAAAGCATAGTGCGGAATATCGAATAATCTCTTGATCGTCATGATTTTTTAAATAATTTTTAAAGAAACTTAAATATAAGCATTTTTTTTAATTACGGACTTCTGATTTTAATAATTAGAATTTACTTAAATGCTAACCATAATATATTCATCAAAAAAAGGGCCGTAAGCAGCAACAGATGAGCTATAATAAACGATTTATTAATAAAATATCTTCTTCTTATTTATCATATTGAGGTCCCATTTCCTGTGAATACAGAATAGCTTATCTCACCTTTCTAAAACTCTGAAAACAGCCTGTATGAATGCCTTTTTCCTGATTTTAATTTCTTTTTTCATATTTGGTTAAAAAGTGTAAATTTACGGCTATCTAATTATTTTTTTTATGGACTTTAATTTATCTGAAGAACAGCTGATGATTCAGCAGGCAGCAAGAGACTTTGCACAAAACGAATTATTACCGGAAGTGATTGAAAGAGACCGCGACCAGAAATTCCCTGCAGAACAGGTAAAGAAAATGGGAGAAATGGGTCTTTTGGGAATGATGGTTGATCCAAAATACGGAGGTGCAGGAATGGACAGCGTTTCTTACGTATTGGCAATGGAAGAGATTGCAAAAGTGGATGCTTCTGCAGCGGTGGTAATGTCTGTAAACAACTCATTGGTTTGTGCCGGTCTTGAAAAATTTGCATCTGAAGAACAAAAAGTAAAATATCTTACTCCTCTTGCAAGCGGACAGGTAATTGGAGCTTTTGCATTATCTGAGCCAGAAGCGGGTTCTGATGCAACTTCTCAGAAAACTACTGCAGAAGATAAAGGAGACTACTATCTTTTAAATGGTATTAAAAACTGGATTACGAATGGTGGTACAGCTTCTTATTATATCGTAATCGCTCAGACAGATCCTGAGAAAAAGCATAAAGGGATCAATGCTTTCATCGTAGAAAGAGGATGGGAAGGTTTTGAAGTTGGAGTTAAAGAAGACAAATTAGGAATCAGAGGAAGTGATACACACTCTTTGATCTTCAATAACGTAAAGGTTCCGAAGGAAAACAGAATTGGTGCTGACGGATTTGGTTTCAATTTTGCAATGGCAGTATTGAACGGAGGAAGAATCGGTATCGCTTCTCAGGCTTTAGGAATTGCTTCAGGAGCTTATGAATTGGCTTTGAAGTATGCTAAAACAAGAAAAGCTTTCAAAACTGAAATCATCAATCATCAGGCGATTGCTTTCAAATTGGCTGATATGGCAACTCAGATTACGGCTGCAAGAATGCTTTGCTTTAAAGCTGCTTGTGAGAAAGATGCAGGAAAAGATATCTCTGAAAGCGGAGCTATGGCAAAATTATATGCCTCCCAAGTAGCAATGGATACTACTATTGAAGCAGTACAGATCCACGGTGGATACGGATATGTGAAGGAATACCACGTAGAAAGATTAATGAGAGATGCAAAAATCACTCAGATCTACGAAGGAACTTCTGAAATCCAGAAAATCGTGATCTCAAGAAGCATCGCAAAATAAAAATTATTTAAAACACACTACTTATGAAAAAATCTTTGTGGATCACTTTAGGGGTCGTACTTCTTCTTTTAGGAGTATTGGTATGGTATAAGTACTTTTTCGTTTTCGGAGAAGGAGTAAAGTCGGGATATCTGAACTATGCCATGAAAAAAGGCTATGTCTTCAAAACGTATGAAGGTAAGCTGATTCAGGAAGGTTTTGGAAGCGGAAAAACAGGAACTATTACAAGCTATGAGTTTGAATTTTCTGTATCTGATCCGGAAGTTTTCAAACTGTTGGAAACCAATAGCGGTAAAACTTTTGACCTTCATTACAAAGAATATAAAGGAGCCCTTCCATGGAGAGGAAACACAAGATACATTGTAGATAAAGTAGTGAATATGAAATAAAACAAATAGGGCTCTCAGTTGAGAGCCCTATTTTACACCAAATCACAAAATATTAATATATGAAATAAAAATTTCCTGGTTCATGCTGAATTCCGTGAGATCACTAAAATTCATTTATTTAATAATAAGCTTACCGGAGGTTGGAAACTGATCGATAATTTCATCACCCACTCCAAAATTTCCTTTTAAAATATCTCTTGGATTTCCACCGATCCAACTGCTCAGATCAATGGCTTCATACAATCCGTTGTTAAATCCTAAGAGAACAATAAGCTTTTCTGTTCCTATATTTTTTATGTAGTGCCCGGCTCCCATGGGAACATAGCCTACATCACCTTTATTAAATTCGTCTTTTACAAACTGTCCTTCTGCAAGGAAAACCCCCATCTCTGCTTTTCCCTGAATGTAATATTGCCATTCGTCAGCATTGGGATGCCAGTGTAATTCTCTTAATCCTCCTGGTTCTATTTCAAAAATACTTCCGGTAATTGTTCTGGCAATCTCAAATTCCTTCTGCGTCACCACTCTCTGTAAACCTCCTCCGGGTACCACAATAGGTTGCTGTGCTCCCAGCGGATAACGGTGTTTAGACACCAGCGAGATTTCATTTCTTGGCGAAGCCAGCCCGGAGCGGATATCGGGGAGGTCACATTTTGCAAAGTAAGCTTCTCCCTGATGAAGTTTCTGAACTTCTTCTTCTGTGATTCCTAAGTTCTGTGCCGCAATTTCCACCGGAATACTGGAAATAAAATCGGTGATGCTGAAAGTATGATCTTCAGAAAAATCACCATTATCAAAAATCAATATAAAATGACAGCTTTCGCTGCTTATACATTGTAGAACGTGGCCATAGCCTCTTGGGAAATACCATACATCTCCCGGATTAAAAATATCAATAAAAACGTTACCCTGAGGATCTATTACCGTGGTACGCATCTGCCCCTCCAAAACATATCCCCATTCTGCAGCATTGGCATGCCAGTGAAGTTCACGGATGGCTCCCGGTTCAAGGTGCATACTGACTCCGGCCAGGTTTTGAGAGGCTGCAAATTCTTTTACAGAAACTCCTCTTGTGATTCCACCAGGGCCTAATCTGGGGTCCTTTTTTTCTAACTCATATTTAAAGTTAGGAAGTTCTTTACTCATGAATCGGGTGTTTTGGTGTTGAATATTTTTATAAATTTAGAAATAAGAAATCACTTGGAATTCTAATTGTCATTAAAAAAATATTAAAAATAATCTCCAAAAAGACTAGATGTTTTTATCAGAGATATTTTTGTTTCTTTTTTTATAAAAATAATATCCTGTTCCCCCAATGAGTAATACTGGCCATAAAGGAAGAATAAATAGGAAGATGGACGTAATAACATCCCAGCCTGATTCGATGGCTGCCAGAGATTTTCCTCCGAACGTTTTAGGCTCTTTTTCTGCCATGGTTTTGTCTGTAATATTAATATTGATGCTGCATATGGTATTCTCAATGTACTGATGACCTGAAACCTGAATATCTTTAGTATCAATATCAGCAATACTGGAGTTGAGTGTATTCATAAGTTCGTCAAAATGCTGAATAGGAACTTTAATATCTAAAGTATATACTTTTTGATCTTCTTCACGTCCGTTGTCTGGCTCCATATAGCCAAGGCTTTCGGATTTGATATAACCGTTATTTTTAAGAGCTTCTTCCCGGATAATTTCTTTAACGGTTTCAGCGTTGTCTGCTTTTATCCCAAGATATCCTGCTTTTACCATTCTGTCTTTGGGTAGGCTTTTTTCATAGTTAGTATTCTGAGGCTTATCTTTATAAACGATCTTTGTTTCTTTAATAACTTTTGGTGCCGGAACATTTACAATTATTTTTTCATTCTTATTTACAGCAGAGTCTTTCTTTTCAATTTTAGAATCCAGCTTTGCTGAAGCCATTTTGTCGGATAGCGAGTCTACGATTTTTGAAGTGTTTTCTATTTTCTTCTGGATTTCGTCTTTGGTATTGTCAAAATCTTTTATTTTGATACTGGCAGAATCCATAGCCTGGTTTGCAACAGTAGCTGCGTGATCAATCGATTCATGAGCGACGGTAGAAATACTGTCCGTTGCTTTCATGGCTTCCTCAATTTTATCTTGTGAAACTTCACCTTTTTTACACATAATGAAAGTGCTTGATACAGCAACTAGTAATATGAACTTTTTCATAACATTAATTTTTTGATGAAGTAAAATTAGAAGGGAAGCTCTTGTAAAGATTGTAAATGGAATGTATTGTGCTGGTAAAATTGTAACTGTTTTATTGTTAGTGTTTTGTATTTGTTTTACAAAAGATTTACAAAAACATTCATCCTTGTTTGAAACCTTGAAATTACCTGAAACCTTTGTCGTTTCTCTTTATGTTCTATTGAAAACCTAAAAATTCCCATTCTCTGGGTGTCAAAAATTCAAAGAATTTTTGACGGGGTGGTTGTAAAAGCATATCATAAAAAAAATCCGCAGAAATTTTCGGCGGATCTATATTATTAACAATTTCGCTTTTTGGCGATTCTGTTTTTTACTTAGTGGTCTCTGAATTCACTGATGAAATGCAGTTTCACATTCGGGAATTTCTCCTGCGTCATATGAATAGTGAAAGAAGAGTCTGCTAAAAATACCAACTGATCATACTTATCTCTTGCTAAGAATCTCTGTTTTAACCTTGCAAATTCTTTAAATTCTTCAGACTTTTCATCAGCTTCTACCCAACAAGCTTTGTGCATAGAAAGTGGTTCATAAGTACATTTAGCACCATATTCATGCTCCAGACGGTACTGGATAACTTCATATTGAAGAGCTCCAACAGTTCCGATGATCTTTCTGTTATTCATTTCAAGGGTAAATAGCTGTGCAACTCCTTCATCCATCAATTGATCAATACCTTTGGCCAACTGCTTAGCTTTTAACGGATCATTATTGTTGATATAACGGAAATGCTCCGGAGAGAAGCTTGGAATACCTTTGAAGCTCAATTTTTCTCCACCTGTAAGAGTATCACCAATTCTGAAACTTCCTGTATCATGAAGACCCACGATATCACCTGGGAAACTTTCTTCCACCACTTCTTTTTTATCTGCAAAGAACGCGTTAGGAGAGGAGAACTTCATTTTTTTGCCTTCTCTTACCAATAGATAATTTTCGTTTCTTTTGAAAGTTCCGGAAACAATTTTTACGAATGCAAGTCTGTCTCTATGTTTAGGATCCATATTGGCGTGGATCTTGAAAACGAATCCTGTGAAAGTCTCTTCTTCAGGTTTTACCAAACGGGTCTCACTTTCTTTAGGCTGTGGCATTGGAGCAATATCAATGAAAGCATTCAATAATTCGCGAACCCCAAAGTTATTTAAAGCTGAACCGAAGAACACAGGCTGAAGATTGCCATTCATATAATCTTCACGATTAAACTCCGGGTAAACAGATTGAATCAGATCAAGCTCTTCTCTTAATGTTTTTGCTGCTTTTTCACCAATTACTTCATCAATGGAAGTATCATTAATATCATCAAACTTAATAGAATCTCCAACTTTCTGTTTTTTCTCTTCCAGGAATAACTGAATGTTGTCTTCCCAGATATTATAGATTCCCTGGAAATCACTTCCCATACCAATAGGTAATGAAAGCGGACAAACTGTTAATCCAAGTTTTTGTTCTACTTCATCCAATAGATCAAAAGCATCTTTACCTTCACGGTCTAGCTTGTTGATGAAAACCAACATCGGAATGTTTCTCATTCTACAAACCTGAACCAGTTTTTCAGTTTGTTCCTCAACCCCTTTTGCAACGTCAATTACAACAATTACAGAATCTACAGCCGTTAATGTTCGGTAAGTATCTTCAGCAAAGTCTTTGTGACCGGGCGTATCCAGGATATTGATTTTATGATCTCTATATTCAAAAGCCAATACGGAAGTTGCTACAGAGATCCCTCTCTGTCTTTCAATCTCCATAAAGTCGGAAGTAGCTCCTTTTTTTATTTTGTTGGATTTTACTGCACCCGCTTCCTGAATAGCACCTCCGAAAAGAAGCAGCTTTTCAGTAAGGGTTGTTTTTCCGGCATCCGGGTGAGAAATGATCCCAAAGGTCTTTCTTTTTTGTATTTCTTTGATTAAGTCTGACATATCGTATTTTGAAGTTGCAAAAATCGGGATTTTTTACGAGGTTTTCAAATAAAATATGAATTAGGTTTTATAGGCTGTGGAGAGGTAAGTTTGAGTACTTGAGAAGATAGATTAGATAAATTCTCAAAATGAATCAAACCGTGTCAAGGTTTTAAACCTTGACACGGTTTGACGGTTGTTTAAAGAAGAGATCGTATAATAATGAAAAAAGCATAGATCACTGCTAAAATGATTAACAGAAAAAAAGCCGTCATGAAATATTCAAACACTCCAAATGTACTTTTAGGAGGTTCTGAGGTAAGATAATATTGATCAATGGTTTGTTGGCTTATCTTCAGATCTGGACGAAACCGTTGAACACCTTTTAGAAAATGACGATACAGATCATATTGGTTATCCAGAATAGTCATTTCAAAATTGAAATCAACACTTGTGAAGATGATTTCATCTTTTATATTTTTCAGATAAATATGTAAAGTGGTTTTAGGATATCTTACGCTCTGTGTATTATAAACATATACATCGTCGGATTGATTTTTAGCAGATTGAAGATCACGATACAATATGGTTTCAATGATGGTATTTCGGTTGTTGTAAAAAGTGGCTCCTTTTTCATCTACAATCACTCTTCTTGGCTTTTGTTTTTTTCTAAATGTTACAGACATGATAAGGGCAACACAGCAAAATAGGAGAAGAAATAGCGCAAGAATAAATAATATAAAAATACCCAGGTCGTTTTTTACATAATATTTGAAATGATCATAAATATTCTCAAAAATAAACCCAATAACCGAAAGGATTGCAATGATGGCGAACCATATCATCCCCAGAAAAAAATAGGTTAATGGTTTGTTGGCTTTTGATTCTATTGCTGGAAATTTTTCAATCATATTAATTCTTGGTTTCAGATAATAAAAAAACAAATCCGATGATTAATGCGGTAATAATAAGTGCCGCCAAAATTACAAGCCAACCTCCTTGTGAAACCCCTTTGTTATTAACTTTCCATGTTGCTGTATCAATAGAATAAACGCGGAAGGTCGTTGGATCTATCTTTAAATCTGGTCGAAAAAGGGTAATTCCATAGAGAAATTGAGCATAAAGCGTAAACTTATTTTTAATGATTGTAAGAGGAAGATTCATATCAATACGTTTTACCGTTTCCTCGTTTTTTTCCTGTTGTAAAGTCACTTCAGTCATGGGAACAATTCCTGATCCTACCGGATTTACGGTGTAAATATCAAAATTTTGTTTTGAAGGCCGAAGTTCTGAGTACAATATCTGATCTGTTATTTCATTTTTTGAATTGTAATATACAATGCCCGTTTCATCCACGACAATTTTATGAGCAAGTTTTTTTCTTTTGATGATATAATAGCGAGTTGTAGGAATTAGAATCAGCAATGAAAGTCCCCAGCAAATCAAAGTCGTAGAAAGCATGGCTTCAAATCCTCTTTTATAAATTCCGTAAACTGGTCCTAAAACAAAAAGGAAAATGAAGGAAATACCCAGAACAATGTAAAGTGCATACAGAAGAACAGTTGCAAATAGGTTAGTGGTAGACTCAATCCTTTGAAATGGAGATTTAGTATTCATTTTGTGAGGTTCATGGATCAGGTAACGAAAATAAGAAATTCCTTTTTTAGTTGCCTGTAGCAGTCAAAAAAATTATCTTTGTTTCTATAAACTTTTACAGAGAAAGGATGGAAAATAGCAAATATCCGAAGTTTACCTTCACATGGATTGGCGGTGTTGTTTTGGTGGTTGGATTATTCGCTGGAACAATGGCGGTTTCTTTATTCAGCACTTTTTGGAAAGTTGTTTTCAAAGAAAATCTTGAAATTAAAGAATGGTTTCTAATGGTTGCCAATTCTGTAGGATTTCTTACGGCAATCGCCTTTTTCGACTTCTTCATTGTAAGACGTACTACGAACATGAAGCTTAACTTCAACTTTTCGTCTGTTAATTTTTATACCTATCTCCTTATTTTTCCCATGATGATTGGGATGATGTTTATTTCGGAGTTTATTACTGCGCAGATTCCCACTACAGGTCCTTTCTTTGGAGATTTTTATGAGTATTTTACCCGATTGATGAGCCAGCTTACCGACGATCCGGTGATTATGCTGATCATGACCGTTATTATGGCCTCAATTTTTGAAGAAATTATCTTCAGAGGAATCATTCAAAAAGGATTGATTAATAAGGGAGTAGAACCATGGAAGGCCATTTTATATGCATCCATCATCTTTGGAGTGGTTCATGGAAATCCATGGCAGTTTATCAGTGCAGTAATGCTAGGTTGCGTGTTAGGATTAGTTTATCATAAAACAAAGTCATTATTGATGCCAATGCTGCTGCATGGATTTAATAATTTGACCCTTTCATTATTGGTTATTTATGGTAAAAATGAAAGTTTTGCACAGGCTTTTAAAGTTTCAGAATGGCTGATATTGGCAATCGGAATTGTCCTTTTTTCAGTATTTTATTATCTTTTTATGAAAAAGTATAAAGTGCATTACGCAGAGCTGTAAACGCTCAAAATAGAAAAAGTAAAATTGAAAATGAATATAGAAATGGAATTATTAGTAGCTACACACAACGAACATAAAAAAGAGGAAATTCAACAGATTCTGGGAAATGAATGTGTGGTGAAAAGTCTTACCGACTACAATATTCACGAAGAAATTGTAGAAGACGGAGACTCATTCAACGCGAATGCCCTGATCAAAGCAAAATATTGTTTCGAAAAAACAGGAATTCCAAGTTTAGGAGACGATAGCGGTTTGGTGGTAGAATCTCTGGACGGCAGACCCGGAATATTCTCAGCCCGTTATGCCGGCGATCATGATTTTGCTAAAAACATAGAAAAAGTATTGGAAGAAATGCAGGGAATCGAAAACCGAAAAGCCTATTTCATTACCGTTTTATGTTATTATGATGAAAATGGAGCACAGTATTTTGAAGGCAGAGTCTATGGGAATTTATTAACGGAGAATAAAGGATTCAAAGGTTTCGGTTATGATCCTATTTTTGTTCCTCAGGGATACGAAAAAACTTTTGCCGAAATGAATCCGGAAGATAAAAACAAAATCAGCCACCGTAAACAGGCTTTGGACCTATTCATGGATTTTTTAAAAGTGACAGATTGAGTTTTATTATAAAGGTAAAATATCCATTTAGATTTTCTGTCGTACATTTGTTACAATAAACTATTGATTTGAGTACTTATTTAACGATATTAGGCTTTAACTCAGCCATTCCGACCATTAATTCTTCTCCTACAGCGCAACTGCTGGAAATGGAAGAAAGACATTTCCTGATCGATTGTGGGGAAGGCACGCAGGTGCAGCTGAGAAAGGCAAAAGCAAGATTTTCAAAAATCAACCATATATTTATATCTCACCTTCATGGTGATCACTGTTTCGGACTTCCAGGGCTTATTGCTTCTTTCCGCCTGTTAGGAAGAGAGAATCCCTTACATGTATATGGGCCGAAAGGAATTAAGAAAATGATGGAGACCATCTTCCAGATTACGGAAACCCATCGTGGTTTTGAAGTGGTATACCACGAACTGGATAAAGATTATTCAGAAAAGATCTATGAAGATAATAGAGTAGAAGTATATACAATTCCTTTAGATCACAGAATCTATTGCAACGGTTATTTGTTTAAAGAAAAACCGAAAGACAGACATATTAATATGAAGGAAATTGCCAAATACAGCGAAATTGAAACCTGCGATTATCACAACATAAAAGCAGGGAAAGATTTTGTACTGAGCGATGGCTATGTTTTGAAAAATGAAGTTCTGACCATAGAACCAGCACCTTCTGTATCGTATGCTTTCTGTAGTGATACCCGTTATCTTGAAAGTGTCATTCCGATTATTAAAAATGCTACGGTTCTCTATCATGAATCAACATTTTTACATGATCTTAAAGAAATGGCCGATTATACGGGACATACGACTGCCTTGGAAGCGGCAACAATAGCGCAGAAAGCTGAGGTTGGAAAACTTATTCTCGGACATTTTTCCAACAGATATGCAGACCTGACCGTGTTTACCGATGAAGCACGAAATATTTTCCCCAACTCATTCCTGCCAAAGGCTTTGGAAAGTGTAAAGATTTGAAAAGAATATGCTGAAATTTGAAGAACTAAGAAGTTTTCTTGACGAGAAAGCAGATCAGTACAACTCGCCAGATTTTATTGAAAATGACCCGATCCAGATTCCGCACCGTTTTGCTCTAAAACAGGATATTGAAATTGCCGGTTTTCTGGCGGCTACTATTTCATGGGGAAACAGAAAATCGATCATCAAATCTGCTGAGAAAATGCTGGATATCATGGGAAATTCACCCTATGATTTTGTACTGAACCATTCAGAAAAAGATTTGAAACCAATTCAGGATAAAAGCATTCACAGGACTTTTAACGGTGAAGATTTTTCCTACTTCATTAAGCAGTTTGGCAGAATTTACAAAGAAAATGAAAGTCTGGAAACTTTATTTGAAGTAAAAGAACAGGAAACAAATTTTTTATACGCTATAGAAAGATTCAGAACAAACTTCCTCGAAACTGAAAAACACCGAAGTCATAAACATATCAGTTCGCCTCATAAAAACTCTTCCGCCAAAAGGATCATTATGTTTCTCAGATGGATGGTTCGGAAAGATAAACGTGGAGTAGATTTTGGAATTTGGGAAAATATAGATCAGAAACATCTTTCTATTCCTTTAGATGTTCATACGGGAAATATCTCCAGAAAGCTGGGATTGGTGTCAAGAACACAGAATGACTGGAAAACAGTGGAGGAATTGGATGTGGCTATCCGCAAGTTTGATGAAAAAGACCCTGCAAAATACGATTTTGCATTATTTGGATTAGGAGTTACCAAAGAACTGTTGTAAAAAATAAAACGAAGGATGAGAAAATATAATGAAAAAGGAGAAATACTTGAAAAAATAGCAGACAGCATCACCTCATGGATTGGCTCTATTCAGTCGCTTATCGTGCATACCCTGCTTTTTCTTACCTCATTTCTGCTCCCTATGGTAAAACTGGTGGAGTTTGATAAGATGCTTCTGATCCTCACGACAGTACTTTCTCTGGAGGCGATCTATCTGGCTATTTTTATTCAGATGTCCGTAAACAAGAGCCACGAGAAAATTGAAGATATTCAGGAGGATATTGAGGAGATCAGTGAAGATATTGAAGACATTCAGGAAGATATTGAGGAGATCAGTGAAGATATAGAAGAGATCAGCGAGGATATAGAAGAGATCAATGAAGATATTGAAGATATCCAGGAAGATATTGAAGAGATCAATGAAGAAGAGGAAGAAGAAGATCATAATGAAAGGGCAAAGAATGTAATTCTTAAAAGCAACGTGAATTCTAATAAGAATGAAATCAAGGCTTTGAAGGATATTATCTCTCAGCTTCAGAATGAAATTGACCAATTAAAAAAAGAGGAAGAATAGAAAATCAACCTTTGAAGATATTTTATTTAAACAAAAACATAAAAGCAGATCATTTTTTGGTCTGTTTTTTTTATTCCTGAAATTTAATCTATTAATTTATGAATAATGTAATAATAAAAAACATTTACTGCTAATATTTATTAAAAAATAAACAGAAAGGCTATTTTGAATTAAAATGATTAAGATAAATTCGCTACATTTGAGCAAACGAAAATAAAATGTTTAATTATAGAGTAAAAAACTATTTTTTCTTTTTTTCCTTTTTGTTGGCCTCTGTTTCTGTGTTTTCTCAAAGAACACCTGCCAGAAAAACGGAAAAGATAAGGCCTTCCACTGCCAGTCTTAGAGCCGGAGCGTTTATAGATGTTAATGTAGCTTCTTATACACCGTCAAGCTATACACCTGAGCAGCTGGTGAAGAATATTCTGATCAATGGCGGTACAAACTGTTCTACTGCCAATGTGACAAACGTTACAGTTTCTCCTAATCATGATGTTGGCAATAGTGATAGATTCTGGGGATACTTTCATAAAGGAACTACAAACTTTCCTTTTACCGATGGAATTGTTCTCACAACCGGTAAAGCTTCGGAAGCGGGAAACAGCTACATTGCCGGAGTAGGAGCATCTGTAGGAACAGGAAGTGATCCGGATCTGGTAACGGCTACGGGTGCAACTGTAAGTTTAACAGACGCGGTAGCTCTGGAGTTTGATTTTGTACCTAATTCTAATCAGGTTAAATTTAATTACATATTTGCTTCGGATGAATATACTTCGAACTATCCATGTCTTGGATATTCCGATGCATTTGCTCTTTTATTAAAGAAAGTAGGAGATCCTACTTATACCAATCTTGCGATATTACCAGGCGGTGCAGGCCCCGTGAGTGCAACCAATATTGTTCCTTCTGGAAATGGATTCTCATGCGGACCCATTAATGCCACTTATTTTGGCGCACTGACAAGCCCGCATTTGGTTACTAATTATTTTGGAAGAACAACTCCTCTTACGGCTGTGGCAGATGTTATCCCTGGGCAAACCTACCATTTTAAAATGGTATTGGCCGATGCAAAAGACCCTTCCCACGACTCTGCTGTTTTCCTGGAAGGAGGATCTTTTGATGTAGGGATTAAAATTGTGGATGAAGCTGGTACTGTTTTACCAGGCAGTATCAATATGTGTGACAATACACCGAAGCCGTTGAAAGCTCAGGTAGCAGCAATTCCGGGAATGACCTTCCAATGGTATAAAGACGGAGTAGCCATTCCGGGAGCAACCAGTGCAGTGTATATTGCGACTCAACCGGGCGTATATACTGTAAAAGTAATGGTACCAGGAAATCAGTGTCCGAGCGAGGCTACGATTACCGTGGTAGGAGGAACAAGTCCTACCGTACAGGATGCGGTGATGAAGCTTTGTACAACGCCTACCATTACAACTTTTAATTTAGAAAATGCTAAACCTTTAATAAGTACTACACCAGGGGCTGTATTTCGTTTTTACCTAAACCAGGCAGATGCTGTAGCTCAAAATAACAGTTTTATTACGAATCTTACTGCCTATAACGGAACAGATGGACAGGTGCTCTATGTTTTCGTTTCAAATGGTGCATTTTGTAGCAGAATTGCAAAGCTGACTTTAAGAAAGGAAGAAACTCCAACAACGCAGCTTATTGCTTCAAAACTGAAAATATGTGTGGGTGAATCGGCATTGTTAACCGCTTCCGGAGGAGTAACCTACGAGTGGTCTGACACTTCAAGCACCGGAGGAATAAGAACAGTGAGTCCTACTAAAACAACCACTTATACCGTATATGCAATAGGAGCTCAAGGATGTAAATCTTTACAACCCGTTCGTGTTACTATTGAGGTTGTACCTGCTATTGTTTCTACATTAAAAGGAGGACATATTTGTAAAGGAGATAAAATTGTTCTGGATGCAGGATCAGGTCCTGGATATACTTACGAATGGAATACCGGAGAAACAACTCAGACGATTACAGCCAGTACTTCGGGAGAATATACGGTAACGATCAGCAATGGAGTTTGTTCAAAAGCTTTCAAAACACAGGTGATTCAGGCGGTTATTCCTGAGGTAACCAAAGTGGATTATAACGAAAAAGGAACCATGATCCTTACCGCAAGCAATCCTAGTAACGGAATATTGGAATACTCAATTGATAATGGAGTGACATGGCAATCTTCGAATACATTCAATAATGTTCCTAAAAATAAGGTAATCGCCATTAGAGTACGGGTAAAATATACAAGCTGTGTGGGCTTTCTTGAATATTTTACATTCGTTATGAAAAATGTAATTACACCGAATGGAGATAATATCAACGATATCATAGACTTCAGTGGTGTTATAGATTATAAAGACTTCAGTGGGCAGGTTTTCGACCGTTATGGAAAAGAAGTTTTCAAGGCACAAAAGATTCGACCATATTGGGACGGGTATTTCCAGGGCAAGAAGCTTCCTACTTCATCATACTGGTATCAGGTAACCTTTGAAGATCCGGCCAGTAAACAGCTTACTGTGAAAACAGGTTGGATATTACTTAAGAATTTAGAGTGATTTTAAACTATAATTGAAAGACTGGCGGTATTGTCAGTCTTTTTTTATTTTATTAGAATAAATAGAGTTGATATTCTACGATAAATAAATTTACATTAGTAATAATGTAAATTATGTTAAGTTGAATTTTAATTAAAAAAAATAGTATTTTTGTTTAAAATAATATAAAATGTTAAATAGGAGGATAGGAAATTTATTTTTAATATTGTTTTTCGCCTTTATCGGGAATTTTATCCTGGGTCAGGGTCAGGACAGATCACGCTTAATTAATACAAAGAGACCTTCTTCTTCAGCAATGAGGGCGGGGGCTTTTATCGATGTTAATGCTGCAAGCTATCCTGAGTCCAGTTACAATATTGAACAGTTGATAAAGAATTCTCTTATTTCCGGAGGAACCTGTGTTTCTTCCAGTATAAGTAATGTTGTGGTATCGCCCAATTTAGCGGCGTCCAATCCAAATAGGAGCTGGGGATATTTTAACAAAGCTTCAACCAATTTTCCTTTTGCTAAAGGAGTAGTGCTTTCAACAGGATACGTTAATAAAGCAGGAAATGTTTATCAGCCCAACTTAAGTGACGACTTGGGAACTGCAGGAGATATTGATCTTGCCAACGCTTTAGGAATTAATAATAACAGGTTAAAAGATGCCACGTATATAGAGTTCGATTTTGTGGCGGTTTCTAATGAAATTGCATTCCGTTATTTATTCGCTTCAAAAGAATATGATCCCAACTACCAGTTTCCTTGTAGAATTACAGATGGTTTTGCATTATTGCTGAAAAAAGCTGGTGATCCTACCTATACGAATCTGGCAGTACTTCCTGGAGGAGCAGGACCTGTAAGTGTAACGAATATTCACCCAACAATTCCTGCCGGAAACTCTGCAGGTTGTGCCGCGGTGAATCAAGCTTATTTTGGAGGGATAAACACTGCGCATATTGAAACAAACTTTGATGGGCGTACTGTTCCCTTAACGGCAAAAGCTACCGTTATACCGGGACAGACTTACCACTTCAAAATTGTACTGGCAGATTATGATGACTCAAGTTTTGATTCTGCCGTATTTTTTGATGGAGGATCCTTTGATCTGGGAGTGAATATTTTAGATGCATCCGGAGCTCAGCTACCGGCTTCTATTAATGTATGTGATAATGCTCCACAGACTTTTACAGCTTCTGTACAGTCTACGAATGTTACTTATCAATGGTTTTTAGGAACCACTCCTATTCAAGGAGCGACAAATGCAAGTTATACTGCAACACAGCCAGGTACCTACACCGTTAAAGTGTATATTGTAGGAAACAGCTGTCCTGGAGAAGCTTCCGTTACCATCGTTGGAGGAACAACCCCTACTGCTCAGAATGCAACATTAACGGCCTGTTATGCTCCTGGAAATGCAACGTTTAATTTACCTTTAGCACAACCTGCAATAAGTACGACGCCGGGTGCTGTATTTTCCTATTATCTGACACAGGCAGATGCTCTGGCAGGTAATGCGAATACCATTCCTACACCTACGGCTTACTCAAACCCTGGGGGACAGACAATATATGTAAGAGTAAGAAATGGTTTTTGTTCAAAAGTAGTACAGTTGCAGCTGGTAAAAGCTCCGCAGATGACAGCTTCTATTGTGCCGCCACCAATACTTACCTGTGCCAGTTCTCAAACCACACTGAATGCATCTGCTTCAGTTTATCCTGCGGGATCTACTTTCACATGGACTACCACAGGAGGGAATATTGTTTCGGGAGGAAATACTTTAACACCGGTTATTAATGCTCCGGGAACATATACTTTAACTATCGCTCAGACTTATCAGCCGGGGAATGTAAACTGTACATCCGTAGCAAACGTTACTGTTACAGGCGACAGTGCACCACCGGTTTCAGGAATTACAGCGAGTAAAATAAAAATATGTAAAGGCGAATCTGTTATCCTTACGGCTTCAGGAGGAGTGACGTACAACTGGGTGGGCCTTCCGGGAAATGGAAATACACAAACCGTATCACCAACCACTACAACTACTTATACTGTAACAGCCGTTGGAGCTAATGGATGCGTATCTCAAAACCCAGGTACAATAACAATTCAGGTATCAGAACCTTTTACAGCTCAAAATGCGGTATTGCATAAATGCTATCAGCCGGGATTAACTTTTAACCTTACAGAAGTTGAAACTCAGATTACTTCTGCTACGGGAGTTACGTTTACTTACTATATTAATCAGGCGGATGCCAATGCTGCCAATGGTAATTTTATAAACAATCCTACCACATATGCTCCACCGACAAACCAAACTATTTATGTATTGGCAAGCAATGGCGGTTGTAGCTACGTAGTCTCTCTGCAATTGATAAAGACTGCAGAAACGACATTAACAGCCGCAGCGGTTCCAACTATTACGTGTACAACACCTCAGGTAACCATCAATGCCTCTGCATCTGTAATACCAACAGGCTCTACCATTGCATGGACTACGACTGGAGGAACTTTTGTTTCAGGGGCTAATACACTTACCCCAATTGTAAGCGCAGGCGGAGTTTATACTCTGACAGTAACCAATATTTCTCAACCAGGAAATCTAAGCTGTACTTATACGATGAATGTAACAGTATTGGAAGATAAGGTAAAGCCAATTGCAGCATTGGTTTCATCTCAACCTCGTATCTGTGAAGGAGAATCAGTTACTCTTACTGCTTCAGGCGGGGTGACGTATAACTGGGGAGGTGGTCTTACCGGAAATGGAAGCACTCAGGTAGTTTCTCCAACCACTACAACTGTATATACCGTATATGCGGTGGGAGCTAATGGATGTATTTCTGCAACACCTGCAACCGTTACGGTTCAGGTAGGTCCGCCAATTGCAGGAATTGCAGCCTCTAAATCCAAGATTTGTGCAGGAGAATCTGTTACCATTACTGCTACTGGAGGAGTTACTTATAATTGGATCGGTCTTACCGGGAATGGTAATACTCAGGTGGTAACACCTACAACAACTACGGTATATTCAGTATATGCGTTGGGAGGGAATGGATGTAGCTCTCTGGATCCTGCCACTATTAAAATTGAAGTTGTTCCGGCTATTGTTTCCACAATGCAGGATGTGTATGTGTGTTCAGGAGATAATGGGACACTGGATGCCGGGCCGGGACCAAACTATACTTATTTGTGGAATACGGGAGCAACCACCCAATCCATAACTACGAATGTGCCTGGAACGTACTCTGTAACAATAAGTAATGGCGTATGTTCTAAGACATTCTCCGCTCAGATTATTAACCCGGATCTTCCACAATTTACGAATGTGGTGTATGATAATCATATTCTTACAGTTACCTCGAGTAATCCGACAGGTGGTATATTAGAATACTCTATAGATAATGGATTGACGTGGCAGGGATCTAATGTATTTTACGGTATCTTAAATAATACAATGTATAGTCTGATGGTGAGAGTGAAAGGAGCAAAATGTGGAACTACACTGGATTATTTCACATTGGTGATCAGTAATGCAATCACTCCGAATATGGATGGTGTAAATGATACCATAGACTTCACAGGAATTAGCGGATATAAAGACTTTGCTGCTTCTATTTTTGATAGATATGGAGCTGAGGTATTTAAAGCCGGAAAAGGAGATGTTATATGGAGAGGATCGCTAAAAGGAATCAATCTGCCAACCGGTACATATTGGTATAGAGTGCAGTGGGAAAATCCTGCAAGCAAGAAAATGGAACAACGGTCAGGTTGGATATTATTGAAAAACAGAAATTAAATAAATAGACAAAAAATCTTTCAGAAATGAAAGATTTTTTTTTTGTTTTTATGTATGATGTTATGTTATAAATGAAGAGAAACATAATAGGATAATATTTTCTATAAAAATTTCGTTTTTGAATAGAAAACGTAGAATCTTGGAAATTTAAATTATTACGAAATGAAGACTATTTTTATTAAATATTGAACATTTTGGAGGGTATTGTGCTATCTGTATTTTACTGAAATGAGTTTTGTTAATAAGAATTTCTCTTAAGAGTATTGTGTTTTTATATTTTTATTGTAAAAATAATGAATATGTGTGTGGTATATTTAAAAAAAAATTAAATTTGTTGAAACAAAAATATTATGTCAAGATTTCTACCGCTTTGTTTATTTTTTACCGTCATCTCTAATCTATTATTCTCACAAAATCAACCTACGTACCCCCGAAAAGGTGTAAAAGAACCTACATCGGCAATGTCTCGAAGAGCAGGGGCTTTTATTGATGTGAATTCACCTGCGTATCCCGCAAGTAGTTTTACAATAGAAAAGATGGTAAAAGATGTATTGATCTCTTCAGGAACCAATACTTGTTTGACTCCCAATGTAAGCAACGTAAAAATTACCCCGAATCATGCACCTACCAATGCAGACAGAGCATGGGGATATTTTCATAAGGCTACAACTAACTTTCCTTTTAAAGATGGTTTGATACTTTCTACAGGATATGCCAGAAGAGCAGGTAATTCTCTTGAAGCCGGTACTCTTGGAGATAGCAATGGAGGAGGGTCTGATCCCGATCTGGCACAGGCTATCGGAGTACCTGAAGTTAATTTGTATGATGCCGTACTTCTGGAATTCGATTTCGTACCTACGACCTCTCAGATTAAATTTAATTATTTGATTGCTTCCGAAGAATATACAAGTACTTTCCCTTGTAATTATGCGGATGCTTTTGCGATATTACTTAGACCAACTGCGGGAGGACCTTATGTAAACATGGCTGTACTGCCAAACGGAGCAGGACCGGTAAGTATTACCAACATTCACCCGGCCATTGGAACAACTTGTGGGGCGGTGAACGAACAATATTTTGCAGGATATAACACAGCAAACGTAGAAACAAATTTTAACGGTAGAACTATTCCACTTACAGCAACAGCTACTGTAGTGGCAGGTCAGCAGTATCATTTTAAAATGGTAATTGCAGATTATAATGACCATAGCTATGACTCTGCTGTATTTTTGGAAGGAGGATCTTTCAACATTGGAGTTGATCTTTTAGATCCTTCAGGAGCAAAACTTCCTTCAGATATTAACGTATGTGATAATGTACCTCAGGTGATTACAGCTTCTGTAAGTGATCCTAACTTAGTATATCAATGGTATTTTAATGGAGCCGTAGTACCTAATGCGACTACCAATTCCATTACAGCAACCCAACCAGGTACTTATACTATTGAAGTAAGTGTTCCTGGGAACCCATGTCCGGGTAAAGCTTCCATACAGATTCATGGTGGAACTACACCACAGGCTCAGGATGCTACTTTGCTGCTTTGTACCACACCGGATATTACCACTTTCGATTTAAGTACAGTGATGCCGCTCATAAGCCCTACACCTGGAGCTATCTTTAAATTCTATGTAAATCAGGCAGATGCCATTGCACAAAATGGAAATTATATCCAAACCCCTTTAAATTATAATGGAAACGACGGACAAATCCTTTATGTAGTTGTTTCAAACGGTGGTTTCTGTAGCAAAATGGTTGAACTGAAGCTACTAAAAGAAACAACCCCAACAGCTAAAGTAAAATCTTCAAGAATAAAAATATGTCCGGGAGAATCGGTAACACTTACTGCTGAAGGAGGTGATACTTACGAATGGAGCAATTTCCTGGGAACCGGAAATATGCAGACCGTTACTCTATATCAAACAACAACATTTACAGTATATGCATTGGGAACAAAAGGTTGTAAATCTTTGAACCCTGCAACCATAAGAATTGAAGTTACTCCTGAAATCACCTCACCGCTTAAAGACGTTGAAATATGTGTAGGAGATAAAGTGACTCTTGATGCAGGCGCAGGCCCAGGATTTAAATACCTTTGGAGTACAGGAGCAACTACTCAGAAAATAGATGTAGATCAGTGGGGAATTTATTCTGTAGAAATTGATAACGGTTTCTGTAAAAAGATTTTTGAAGCCAAAGTAATGGGAGCAGCAACTCCTTTTGTAACAGGTCTAAACTATGAAAGCATCAAAAAGACCGTAACGATTACTGCAGAAAATCCGCCAATGAATAATTTACCAAGCACTTTGGAATATTCAATTGATAACGGAATCACGTGGCAGGATTCAAACGTATTTTCCAATCTTTTAGATAATACCAATTATACTGTTTTAGTAAGAAGAGTAGGAACGCACTGTATTGGTTCCTTAGACTTCTTTACTCTGCAGATCAACAATATCATTACTCCAAACGAAGACGGAATCAATGATGTGCTGGATCTTAAATCATTTGGACAATTCAAAAACTTTACAGGTTCTATCTATGACAGATATGGAGTAGAAATGTTCAGATTCTCAAAAGACACTCCTATTTGGGACGGAACAGTAGGAGGGAAGAGATTGCCTACCGCAACATACTGGTATAAATTTAATTTTGAATACCCGAAATCAAAAGCTCAAATGAACTGGTCCGGATGGATTATGCTGAAAAATAGAAATTAATATTGATAATGTATAATAATAAACCGGCTGTCTCAGAAATGAGACAGCCGGTTTTGTTTTGTTCCGATGTAATACTAAAAAAGAGACTGAACATAGGTAGAACAGCCTCTTTTTATTAATGATGAACCTAATGGCTGATAAAGCCTTTTCGGTTACAAATGGATTATTGATTTTCTTTCCAAAGATTAGCAAAACCGATGAAATCTGTTACACTCAGTTCTTCTGCTCTTTTGTCTAAAAACTCATGACCTTTCAGCGCTTCCGGAATGTTCAATATTTTCAATGCATTAGAAAGCTTTTTTCTTCTTTGGTTGAAACCTGCCTTTACAATCTGCTTAAAAAGTATTTCATTACCTGCTAAACCTTCTTTAGGATTTCTTGTCAGTCTGATAACTCCCGATTTTACTTTAGGAGGCGGATTGAATACATTCTCATGAACGGTAAACATATACGATACATCGTAATACGCCTGAATCAGGACAGATAGAATACCATAGTCTTTAGTTCTGGGTACCGCAGCAGTTCTTTCAGCTACTTCCTTCTGGAACATTCCTACCATCTCAGGGATCTGCTCATAATAATCTACAATCTTGAATAAGATCTGCGAAGAAATATTGTAGGGGAAATTACCAATGATGGCAATCTGCTCATCTTTAATAAAATTGAAATCCTGCTTCAGAAAATCACCTACAAAAGTATTTTCTGTTGCTCTCGAATAGTTCTTTTTCAGGTATTCAATAGATTCCGTATCTATCTCTGCAAGATAAATGTTCTGTTCCTTTTCGAAAAGATATTTGGTAAGAACCCCCATTCCGGGACCTACTTCCATGATGTTATTATAGTTCTCAAAACTAAGACCTTCTACGATTTTTCTTGCGATATTTTCATCTGTCAGGAAGTGCTGACCAAGATGTTTTTTTGCTTTTACACTCAAAGTTTTTTATGATTTTATTAACAATGATTTTCTTTATTTCGTCCCAAATTTCGGAAGTTTTTTTCTATTTTAGCCAAAAATTTTAATATTAATGGCTAAATCTGTAGATGAATTTAATAAGAAAAGGCTTCGGTCCAGCAATATTACGGTAGTGATAAGTATTGCTTTAGTGCTGTTTTTGTTGGGATTAATGGGGCTTATTTTAATTAATGCCCAAAAGTATTCCGACTACATCAAAGAACAATTGGTAGTAAATGCCTATTTTGATGAAAACTATGATGCTAAAGACTCTATTAAAATTGCAAAACTAGAGGACGAAACTTTTAAACAAGTACAGATGTTGGCTCCTGTAAAAAAGGCAACCTATATTTCCAGAGCAATGGCTGCCAAAGAAGCTAAAAGAAGTATGGGTATTGACAGCGATGCTTTATTTGAAGAAAATATTTTCCCTTCATCCATTGAAATTGCTTTAAAGCCTGAATACGTAGATCCTACAAAAATTGACGAAGCAATCAAAGTCATCAAATCCGTTCCGGGAATTATAGATGTGAAGAATGACAGTACTTTGATGGTGGATGTATATAATAACCTAAGCAGAATCTTAAAGTGGATCTTAGGATTTTCAATTCTGTTTTTGGTATTGGCAGTGGTATTGATTAACAATTCCATCCGTCTGAAAATATTTTCCAAGAGATTTATCATTAAAACCATGCAGTTAGTTGGCGCAAAAAGAAGATTCATCCTTAAGCCGTTTATTGTAGAAGCTATTATTTTAGGAGCCATAGGTTCCGTAATAGGACTTATTGCATTAGGTGGAGTTTGGTATTACTTCACAAGTCAGATTGGTTCGGCATTCGTACCGGATAATAATCAATATTTCTGGCTGGTAGTTCTGGTACTGGGAGTAGGAATTTTCATTTCTGTCTTAAGTACAATTTTCGCTACATGGAGATTCTTAAAATCAAACGTTGACGATTTATACTATTCTTAATAATGAGTAAAAAAACAAATAAACTTTCTGCTTCAGATTTTGGAAAAGAAGCAGAAGTACCACAGGAAAACACATTTTATTTCGGACAGCAGAACTTCAAATGGATGCTGATCGGGTTGGCTTTCATCGTGGTAGGGTTTCTCCTGATGATGGGACCGGATGCCAATACGATAGACGGTAAATTGGATCCCAACTCATGGAATGATGACATCTTCTCTATCAGAAGGATCAGAATAGCTCCTCTTTTTGTTGTAATTGGTTTTGCAATAGAAGTGTATGCTATCTTAAAAAGAAAATAAATAAATTTTACATTTAGAGATTAAGAGATTATGAAGTGTAGTATATCTGCTAGATTTCAGAATCTCTTAATCTTTTAATTTTTTAAAAGAATATGGATTTAATCAAAGCAATTATTATTGCCATTATAGAGGGGCTTACAGAATATCTTCCGATTTCCTCTACCGCACACATGGGATTCACTGCAAACCTTATGGGGCTGGAAGAAACTGAATTTTTAAAAATGTTTCAGGTTTCTATTCAGTTTGGTGCTATTTTATCAGTTTTAGTGGCTTACTGGAAAAAGTTTTTTGATTTAAATAATATTCAGTTTTACTTTAAACTGGCTTTTGCAGTAGTTCCTGCGTTGATTTTAGGATATTTATTTGATGATAAAATTGAGGCTGTTCTTGGAAATCAGATTGCTATTTCTTCAGTATTGGTACTGGGAGGGATTGTTTTGCTGTTTGCCGATAAGTGGTTTAAAAATCCTAAAATTGATGACGAAAAAGGAATTACCATCAAAAAGGCAGTCACTATTGGATTTTGGCAGTGTCTTGCAATGATGCCGGGAACTAGCCGTAGTGCGGCATCTATCATTGGAGGGATGACACAGGGGCTTACAAGAAAAGCGGCTGCAGAGTTTTCTTTCTTTCTTGCAGTTCCTACCATGTTAGCGGTAACTGTTTATTCTGTTTTTGTTAAAACCTGGGGTAAAGAAACTCCCAATCCACAGAAAGGATATGAAATGATCATGGCATCACAGGATCATATTATGATCTTTATCGTAGGAAATGTAGTGGCATTTATCGTTGCTCTTATCGCCATCAAAGCATTTATTGGAGTGCTGAATAAATATGGTTTCAAACCTTGGGGATGGTATCGTATTTTTGTGGGAGTGGCTTTGCTAATCTATTTTTACTTCTTTAAATAAAAGAACACTTATTCATTCATGACCGCTGAAGATCTACAATCAGGACACATATTTTTATTAGATAAGCCATTGGACTGGACTTCCTTCCAGGCTGTCAATAAAATGAAATATAAACTTAAAAGGGAATTCAATCTTCCTAAAAAATTTAAAATTGGGCATGCAGGAACACTGGATCCCAGAGCAACAGGACTTTTGATCGTTTGTTGCGGAAAATTTACCAAAAAGATTCCCGAAATTCAGGATGCTCCTAAAGAATACTGGACAGAGATCAAAATCGGGGTACAGACTGAATCTTACGATACTGAGAAACCGGAAATCCTTCATCAGGATATCACCCATATTTCAGAAGATCAGGTAAAAGAAGCTTTAGAGAAATTTGTCGGAGAAATTGAACAGAAACCTCCCATTTATTCTGCCATAAAGATTGATGGCGAAAGAGCTTACAATCTTGCAAGAGCAGGAGAGGAAGTGGAGATGAAATCCAGAAAAACAACCATCCATTACATTAAAGATATTACCATCAATTTTCCTTTAGTAAGTTTTACTGTAGGATGTTCAAAAGGAACCTATATTCGAAGCCTTGCTCATGATATCGGTCAGGAATTGGGAGTTGGAGCATATCTTACCCAATTGAGACGTACAAAAATCGGGGACTATGCGATTGAAAATGCGACTGATCAGTTTTTAAATAATGAATTTAGATTCGAAAATTTATAATCACATTTCATCTTTTATTCTTTACAATAGTTAAACAATAAAGATAAACTTAAAATACCATGAAAACAAAATTATCCATGCTCCTTACAGTATTGGCATTGTGTAAGGTATTTGCTCAGGATACGGAACAGAAAAAACCGAAAATGGATTTTTATTTTAATCCCTCTCTCAGTGTAGGTTTTAATATTAATAAAAGAAATGAAAGTTCCCATTCGCAATATATTGAATCTAAGCCATTATTAGGTAAATTTACCTATGGAGTGACGGCGATAGGAGGATATCATTTTCTTCCTAATTTTGCGATAGGAACAGGATTCAAATATAGCTTTGCCCAGGACAATTATCATCTGATCTATTGGGTTATTCAGCCGAAAATCATTTTTTCACCTGGTGACCGCCCTTTTTTCATAGATCTTAATTATGGAAAACAGCTTAATCGTTCTGCCGTTTCAGACACAGAATTTTGGGGAGGAAAAATTGGAATGCAGGTTTCTTATTCAAAAAGATTAAGCCAGGAAGGAGGTTTGGTTTTTGAATCCCATCATCTGAAAAATGGTGACAATGGAGCGTTCATAGGATTGAGCTATGGAATTACAGTATTTAGTAATAAAAATTATACCGGTTACGGGATAGACTAATGGAAAAGACACGTATCAATAAATATTTATCAGAAGTAGGATACTGTTCTAGAAGAGCAGCCGATAAATTGCTAGAAGAAGGCAGAATTAAAATTAATGGAAAAATTCCCGAATTGGGAACCAAAATTTCTGATGATGATCTTGTGGAAGTCGATGGAAAACCCATTCGTGAACTTCAAGAAAAACCTATATATATTGCTTTCAACAAGCCGGTTGGAATTGTTTGTACTACCGATACAAAACGTGAAAAAAACAATATCGTAGACTATATTAATCATCCAAAAAGGATTTTTCCAATCGGAAGGCTTGATAAACCCAGTGAAGGCTTGATTCTTCTAACCAGTGATGGTGATATCGTAAATAAAATTCTTAGAGCCAGAAATAATCACGAAAAAGAATATCTGGTACGGGTAGATAAGCCGATTACGCCAAGATTTCTTGAAAAAATGAGAAATGGAGTTCCTATTTTGGATACCGTAACCAAAAAATGCGAGGTGGAAAAAATTGATGAAATGAATTTCAGAATTGTTCTTACGCAAGGGCTCAATAGACAGATCCGTAGAATGTGTGAACATCTTGGATACGAGGTGAAAAAGCTGAAAAGGATCCGTATTATGAATATCAAATTGGATCTTCCCATCGGAAAATGGCGAGATTTAACCAATGAAGAATTGAATGCATTGACCAATTTACTTACAGATTCAAGTAAAACAACCGATTAAGATTATTTAATTTTAAGTTATAAAAAATAAGCAGGAAATATTTCCTGCTTATTTTTTGTCTGTTGTTATTAATGAGCTATTTCTTTATAAAATTCACATATTGGTGTAATATTTTAAGTTTTTTATTGGATTAGTGTTATATTTATAATACAAAACAATTGAAAACCATGAAATTAAAATTTAAACACATTCCCTCGTTTATCATTATTCTGATGATACTTTCTAATTGTCAACACGACAATCACCCAGAGATTCCACACGATACAGCTTTTTATATTGACTATAGAAGCCTGACAGGACAATCAGATGGAATTGCCGTCTTAGAGCTAGATCCAGAAGCTCCTGATTTTGGAAATATAAGCAGTAAACTTGAATTAGGTGTTGGTGTACTGCCTCATCATATTTATTATAACCAGAGCGCAAATAAGCTATATACAACTGCATTGGGCGGAAGCTACCTATATGAAATAAAAAGTGAAAAAGACAAAATCGGACAACCCAAATTAGTAAGTGCAACACCTATTAATACAGGAGAGAATACGGTAGGAGAAAATTTATTTTTCACCAATGACGGAAGGTTTTTTATGACTTTTATGGGGGGAGCAGGAGGACTAAGAGACGGCAGTGTAGGTGTTTTTAATGCTAGTAATAATCAGCTTATCAAAACCATCAAAGCTCCAATTCAGGACAATCCAAATAAATTTATCATGTATCCGCATGGCATTTCTGTAAATGAAGAAAAAGGACTGATGATGGTAACTTCAACCATTCATCCGGATCTTACCAGCGGTTTTGGAAATACCTGTACTTTGTTGGATTTAAATACTTATGAGTTAAAAGAGACATATCAGATTGCAGACTCGCCAACAGATATGTCCAGTCCTGTAGAAGTGTTGTTGCTTCGTGGTAAATTTCCACAATATGCCCTTGCGACTACCATGCTCGGAGGAGATATCTGGATTGCCCCCTACAATGCTGCAACTAAGAAATACGATGCTTTTACCAAAATATTTGATGGAAGTACACAGGGATTAGGTTGGACTCTCGAAATGTATATTGATGATAATAACAGGTTGTACGTAAGCTTTGCAGATCCTGGGAAAGTCCTTGTCTTTAACATCAGCAATCTTCCCCAATTAAAACTCTTAAAGACCCTTACAGCAGATAAAGGAGCACATCATATGGTTTTCTTTAAAACTAAAAAAGGAAAAGAAGTAGTAGCAGTACAGAATAATCTACTGAATATACCTCATTTAAATTCCGGAACCATTAGCGTCATTGAAATCGAGTCAGGAAAAACGCTGGGAACAGTTGATTTACGTGGCAAATATGGAATACTCCCTGAATCAATAGAAGGAACCAATGGCCCTAGCAGTTATATGCATCACTAAAGCATAATCCAATTTTGAATATTAATGACTCCCCAAAATAGACATACTGTTTTGAGGAGTCTTATATTCACTGAAAAACAGCATATTATTTTAAATATAACTTCATTCTTTCTTCATATTCAGGCTTTAATTTCAGAAACTTCCATATTTTTCTATCATCAGGATTGCTGATGCGATAGTAGATAATCTTATCTGCAGAATATTTGAAATAAGGGTGATTTTTTAGCCATTCTTCCGGTGCTTCTGTTAAGGTATACTTTGGAACTCCTGACGGGTCCAACGGTGCCATTGAAATTAATTTCTGTACAATTTCCTTATCAATATTATAAGTGTCCAATATTTGCTGCTTATTGACGAAGCCGCCCAGTTTTTTTCTGAAACCTATCATAGAACCGGCACTTCTTTCATCCAGTCCGAATTCTACAAGCTGTTTGAAGGTGATTGCATTCAGATCAATTTTAGAGAAATCTGTTTTCTCCTGCTTTATGTTTTCTATTTTGGTAGAAACAGTACTAAGTTTAATATAAGGTTTCATTTCCTGGAACTTTTCGGAGGAAATAACAAAGCATTTTTCAAGTTCTTCCAGGTTTTTGAAACTTCCTTTCAAATTTCGGTCACGGTAATTGATGATCGTATTAGCCTGCTTTTCTGAAAATCCAAACATTATCCAACCCTCTTTGTTTAAATGATTAGGATCAAAATAATGATATTGAATCCTTGCTTTCCCGATCATATTTCCAGCCATTTTTTTGAAATTATCCGGAGTTTTTTCTGGCAACAACAAATAAGGTTCAAGTTTTTGGTAATTTTCTGTGGAAATAATAAAGCAATCTTTGAATTTCTCTTTGCTGATAAAGCTTCCTCCCAAATAACTTTTATATTTTAAAATGGCTTCACTTTGCTTTTCACTGAACCCTATTTTCATCCATTCGTCTACAGAATACCTATCCGGGTTGAATTTCCCTGTGATGCTAATCTCTTTCTTTACATTTTTAAATGTATTTGAAAAGCTCTTCTCAGCCGTTTCCGGAAGTACAATAAATGATTCCAGTTCATTAAACTTTTCTTCAGAAATCGCATAACATTTTCTCAGTTGTTCTTTCGATGTAAAATATCCTCCCACTATTTTTTTGTATTTAAGAATGGTAGAAGTTTGCTTCTCGGAAAATCCCAGTTTTTGCCATTGGCTTTCATCCAGAGAATTAGGGTTAAAGCTTAGCAGATGGGTAGATGTAGAGGATTCAGCAATGAATTTTATATCAGGGAAAGGTTCTTTTTCCCTGCTCGTATATTTCTGATAGATCAGTAGAATGGTCAAAAGCGTGACCATAAAAGCCAGTTTTTGGTAATAGTTTTTTCTCATCATAGAGTAAACATATTAATAAAAACAAAGCATGGCAAGAGCTGGTAATGAAATGGTTAAATAATATAGTGAATTACTTTTAATTGATTGAAAATGAAATAGACTAGTTATTTTTTGTATGATATAATTCAATATTTGAGATTGAGGAATTTATATTGGAGCTTATTTTTTAGAGTTGTTCATTTAATGCGACATGTTATGTCGTTTTGTGTTAATAATTTTGCAATAAGATAAAATAATTAATAAAAAAT
Organism: Chryseobacterium sp. JK1; assembly: GCF_050632815.1. NCBI lineage: Bacteria > Pseudomonadati > Bacteroidota > Flavobacteriia > Flavobacteriales > Weeksellaceae > Chryseobacterium > Chryseobacterium sp. JK1. The sequence goes on from NZ_JBODRU010000001.1 coordinate 305,160, forward strand.
GTCAAATCATGTTTTATATATGATTTAAATATCTTAAAAAATGTTAATTTTACATGGTTTAAAAACTAATTACTAACTCAAATATAATGTGAGAATGAAAAAACTCTATCTCAGTGCATTGACTTTATGCACGGTCTTGGGTATTTATGCTCAGGAAGTTGTTTGGCAGAAAGATATCAAATCCTCAACGCAGGATTTCTTAAGCCAGGTGACCATCACAATTGATCAGCAGTACCTTATTACAGGAAGCTCTATTCAAAGCGATAAACAGCAAGCTTCTGGAAGTAAGCAAAACAATGGGTACGATTTCCATCTTATTAAATTGAATCAACAAGGACAGGAAGTCTGGGAAAAATACTTCTCAGGAAATAATCATGACTATTTATCAGCTACGGTGACCACTCAGGATGGAGGTTTTCTATTAGCCGGAACATCTTATTCCGGAAAAGGGTTGGATAAAAAGGAGGATTCCAAAGGTGGTTCAGACATCTGGCTGATCAGAATCAATGAATTTGGAGATGAGTTGTGGCAGAAAACACTCGGAGCCTCTTCTGATGAAGAAGCCCGATCGGTTATTCAAACAACAGATTTAGGATTTTTTGTAGCCGGAAATGTTCAGAACTCTTCCAAAGGCTACGGTTCCAAAGATGTTTGGATTAGTAGAATTGATAAAGACGGAAAAGAACTTTCCCAACTTATTTTAGGAGGAAAAGGTCTTGATGAAGTGGAGAAAATGATTCCCACGAAGGATGGAGGCGCTTTACTGGGAATTTATTCAAGAAGTGGAATTGTTAAAACAAATAACCCACCATCCACAAGCACAACTCCTTTATCGCCTGAAAAAACTGCTACCCGCAACCTAACCTCTGTTACCTCCAAACAAAGTGACAACTTTGGAGAAGGCGACTACTGGATTGTCAAATTAGACAAAAACGGAAAAGTAGAATGGGAGAAGAATTTCGGAGGAAAAGGAGATGATCACATCAGAACCTTAGCTTTAATATCTAATGGATTTATTATCGGAGGAGAATCCCGATCAGAAAGATCCGGAAACAAAACGGTAGGCATCGAAGAAGGATCTGATCTATGGTTGATTTCTTTGAATGAAAGAGGCGAAGAGCAGTGGCAGAAATCTTACAATTTTAAAAACAGAGATATTCTGATGAGTATGAGTGTGCTGCATTCAGCAGATGATAAATCTTCTAAAGGAATTCTTTTAGGCGGTTATACTCAGGCCGAAGGCAGAATAGAAAAAGATGATGAAACCTTCTGGATGCTTTATTTAGATGAGAATGGCAATGAACAGTGGAGAAAACACATCACCGGAGAATCCAGAAAGAGAGAAGAAAGGTTAGCTGACTTAAAACTGAACAGAGACGGTTCCATTATCCTTGCAGGAACGAGCGCTGAAGAATTGGGAAAGGAAAACTGGAAGATCGTCAAACTTGGAGACAAACAGGTTGATAAGCTGATCGAGGAACAAGACATTAAGATTTATCCTAACCCAGTATCCGACTATGCTTATGTAGAAATCGGTTTTGATTTCAAGGAAGCAGATATTTTACTGTATGATATGGGAGGCAGACAGCTTCAGAATATAAAAACAAAGAATAAAGTAACGAAGATTAATACACAAGCTTTGATACAGGGAGCTTATCTGGTGGTCATAAAAACGGACACGAATAAAACAGCCAATGCAAAGCTGATCAAGAAATAAAACTAAGAATCATGAAAAAAATACTATTAAGTGCTTTTTTACTCACTGCTCTTTTAGGAAACGTTAATGTTTCAGGACAAGATAAGATAGGACTCCAGAAATATGATTATGTTATTAATGGAGAAACTAATATGTTTCAGGGTATTCCTAATATCTCATTGCCTGTATTCAGTTTAAATTCTCCTACCGCAAATATTACCATCAATTTGTCTCTCAACTATACAACAGAAGGAGCTTCTGCATTTAATCTCATAAGCGATGTTGGTAAAGGATGGAGTTTATCTTCTATGGGAAGTATTGTAAGGGCAAAAACAAGACATGAAGATGATTTTTTTATTAGTGATGGAAATGTATACGAAGCTAAATCTGATGTTTATTATTATACTTATCCTGGTGGTAATGGAAAATTCTATATAGGAATGGATAAAACAACCCATGAGTTGATCGGTGTTAACATTTCACCTTCTAATGATAAAATTTTTATTACAAAAGATAATACAAAACCAAATAAAGTTAAGACATTTTCTATTGTTGACACTAAAGGAAACAAGTATGTATTTGATAAAATCAATATTAATATTTTTGAAAGATTAAAAAATGATATAGAGTTTAAAACATTAATTAATAGCGGATTTTTCCTATCTAAAATTTATAATATAAAAAATGAAGAAGTAGTAAATCTTGAATATGAAACTGCAATCCAAGAAACTTCAATAGGTACATTACAGCAACAAAAGATAAAGAAAATAACTGTACAGGGGATAGGTAGTATAGAATATCAATATGTAAATAAGATGGGGCCACCAATTTTGAATAATGCTAATGGAAGAGACTGGTATATTCTGGATAAAGTGATGCTTAAAAATTTTAAAAATCAACTTATAAATCAGTATGCATTTAAAAATTGGGGAAGTGATTATCTTAAAGAATTAATTAATCTTGATAAGAATAATAACCAGATCCAAAAATTTTCTTTTGAATATAATACTGAGACGGGGTATCCTTATTTTGACCACTATGGATATCCTATTGATTATCATTATTGTAATCTTGAAGAAGGATTGTTGACTCCTTTTAAGACCAATCGAAATACAATGAGCTATAATACTTTGAAGAGGATTATTCTACCGACAGGAGGAATTACAGAATATGAGTTTGAACCTCATTCTATAAAAGACAGCCAGTTGAATAATATTTGTTTCGGAGGTAACTGTTACTATGATAATTATGATGTTGATAAAATTTATACAGTTAATTTTGATACCAAGTTAACAAACATTTATAATGTCACTATTCCTTCGGGATACCAGAATAAAATATTTGCAAAGTATAATTATACAATGTATCCAAATCAACCGGGAAATCCTTCTATACCAAATGATATAGATTATCAAATAAATAATAATACAGGAAATGTGTTTCTAGACCCATATAATCAAACTGAATGTCCAGAAATAAATTGGTTTGACATAACGACTCAGCCATTAAAAATTGCTTTTTATGGTTTAAAAAAAGGATATGGTACTCTTGAACTTTATGCTCCAAAACAACAACGGAAAGATAATAATGAATATGGTTTTGGCCTTAGGATTAAAAGTACTAAAAATTTTAATCCTGGTTCCTCTATTCCTTTAAGCTATACAAAGTATGAATATAATATATTTAATGATTCTCAAACATCAAGTGGTAGTCAGCTAGGTCCTTTTGGGTAGGAAACCGATTATACTAATGGGAAAAAAGAAATGCCATCTATAGGCTATACCAATATAAAGGTCATCGATATGATTAGTGGTAATTATTCCAAATATTTTTTTGCACAACAAAATGCAATAGCTTCCAATTTTATACCATCTTTTATTCTAGAAGATAGGAATATGGCTCAATATTTTTATACTATGGGAATTTTAGAGAAAAAAGAAGATTACAGCCCATCTAATCAACTTTTACAGAAATCAGAAATAACATATCAATATAAAGAGGTTTCTTTAGATGTGACAGCTTCTGGTGAATCAGTGAAAAAAGTTGTGATTTCAAAACAATTATCTAACCTAGAAAATTATATTTCAACTTCAAAAAAGCTGAATTCAACTTCCGAAAACATTTTTGAGGATCAATATAGTACATTAAGTTACTCGAAAGAAACTCTTCCTGATGGAACAGTTATAGAAAAGAATTTCAAATATCCTCAAGATAAAGGAATTCAGAAACTTATTAATGCAAATATGGTAGAAACTGTTGTAGAAAGCACAACAAGTAAAAATGGCAAGCTCACTGGAAAATCTGAAGTTAAGTTTGAGGATTTATCGCATTTTTATCCAACGTCAATTATAGCTTACGACTTGCAAACTCAGCTTCCTATAACTGTTAATACAATGGATATGTATGACAGTAAAGGTAATTTAGTACAGACTACCTCCAAAGAAGGAATACCAGTTACTACAATATGGGGATATTATCAGAGTCTTCCTATTGCTGTTATTTCTGGGGCAGCTTATACTCAAGTTTCTTCGCTTCCTTCTGTTGCTGCGGTAATAGCAGCTTCCAATTCTGATTATGATAATCCGGCAACTGAACCTGTCCTTTTATCTGCTCTTGAAGTTATGAGAAAAGATCCTGCCATGCAAAACTATACTATAACAGGTACAACTCATGATCCTTTGGTAGGGGTAACAAATACAGTATCTTCTAATGGAATAAGAGCCACAAATGTATATGATAATGCAAATAGACTTGTCAAAATAACAGATGTTTCCGGAAAGGTTTTGAAAGAGTATCAATATAATTATAAACACTAACTATGATGATTGTAGAATTAATAAGAATAAAAAAAGCCACATTTGAAAATGTTAGGATGAAGTATTTTTCTTTTTTCACTTTTCTTTTTTCGTTTACTGTTGCATTGGGGCAGACAAATCTTAGTACATCAGAAAACTTTCTGTATACCAAAAATTGTATGGATGCAGATTGTATAAAAAAACTGAGGTTGTATCGTATTTTGACGGATTAGGAAGGCCAGTTCAAACGATTGCTATTAAAGCAACTCCTTTGGGAAGAGATGTGGTAACCCCGGTAGAATATAATAATGTAGGTAAGCAGGTTAAAGATTATTTTCCAGTCCCTCAGAAGTCCACTCAGAATGGCGCAGTATATACGAATCCGTTAGAGGATGCTTCAGTTATGTATGGAAATGAAAAAATATTTTCCGAAAAAGTTTATGATAACGTATATACAAATAGAATAAAACAGATGGTGCCTGCAGGAAATGCTTGGTCTCAGAAACCTTTAAATATGGGATATGATACCAATATAGACGGAGAAGTAAAAAGATATACAATATCTACATCATGGTTGGAAAGCAGAACAGAGTCTGGTATAATCCTTTTAGATCCTTATTCTGGAAATAAATTAATAAAAACTTCTGTTACTGATGAAGAAGGAAATACTACTACGGAATTTCAGAATGGTGAAGGACAAATTATTTTAGTAAGGAAAAATGATGGTACGCAGGATGTAGATACTTATTATCTTTATAATGAATACGGGCAGCTAGTATACGTTATTCCACCAAAAGCATCAGCAGCAATCAAAAATCTGACAACAGGACAACAGATCTCTGTAGATGTATTAAATAATCTCTGCTATCAATACCGCTATGAAGGTAGTGGTAAACTAGTTGAAAAAAAACTTCCAGGAAAAGGCTGGCAATATATGGTGTATGATAAGCAGGATCGTTTAATACTGACACAAGATGCTAATTTGAGATCTGCTGCTGATAATAATTTTGGAGCTAAAGGTTGGATGTTTACTAAATATGATAAATTTGGAAGGGTTGTATATAGTGGTTTCTTTATCAGTGATGCTACAAGGTCAGATTTACAGACGGCTATTAATAATATGTCTGTTAATCCAGGGAATAACGAAGAAAGAAGTGCCTCTTCATTTAGCTATAAAGGAATGGATGTTTTTTATACAAAAAATGCATTTCCTACAGAAAATACAATTATACTGAATGTTAATTACTATGATAATTATCCTTCTTATCCTTTCAGTCCCTCATTTCCAACAACCATATTCAATCAGACCATCATCAATGATTCTCCCAATATGACAATCAATACAAAGACTTTACCCACAATGAGTCTTGTGAAGAATATTGAAGATGATACTTGGACAAAAAATTATATTTGGTATGATGAAAAAAATAGAGCAATAGGAACCTATTCCATTAACCACTTGGGTGGATATACCCGAACAGAAAGTGAATTGGATTTTGTAGGAGTAGTAAAACAGTCTAAAATATATCATAAAAGAATAAGTGAAGATCAAGAAAAAGTAATTGTACAAACTTTTGAATATGATCAGCATAACAGGCTTAAAAAACAATGGCATCAGGTTAACAACAATCCCAGTGAGCTTTTAACAGAAAACGTATATAATGAAAAATCACAACTTTCCAATAAGAAGGTAGGCAATAATCTTCAAAGTATTGATTATGTATATGATATAAGAGGATCCCTTGCTAAGGTAAACGAACCTTCAAATCTTGGAACAAAATTGTTTGGATATGAAATACACCGGCATGACCCCTTGGACGCTTCATTATCTTCGGGTAAATATAATGGTAATGTGACGGAAGTAACCTGGAAAACAGCTGTTGATAGTAAATTAAAAAGATATAATTATTCGTATGATCCACTGAATAGATTAAAAAAAGGAACTTATTCTGAACCTGACACTTCAATTCCAAAGAATGATTTCTATAATGAAATAATTAACTATGACATAAACGATAATATCATATCACTACAGAGAAATACAAAAGGTGGTTCTAATAATGCTTCTTTAATAGATAATCTTACTTATGATTATACAGGCAACAGACTTAACCACGTGGTAGATCTTTCTGGAAATTATAGCGGTTATCCGGACGTATCAGGAAATACGATTTCCTATGATGATAATGGAAATATGAAGGATCATATTGATAAAGGTGTTTTACAGATTAACTATAACTATATGAATCTTCCATCATACATCAAGTTTGATAAAGGTTTAATAACAAGAGGTGGGTTTATTAATGAGAGTATATATTATACATACCGTGCCGATGGAACAAAAATAAAAAAAATATATAATCGTACTCCTTTTGGAGGGGCAACAATTATGGAGACTGAAATTACTGAATATCTGGATGGTTTTCAGTATCAAACACTGAAGAAAAAGAATGGAGAAGTTAGTTTAGCTTTAAAATTTATACCTACTGCTGAGGGCTATTACAATTTTGAAAATAATAAGTATATTTACAATTATACGGATCATTTAGGAAACATACGCCTTAGTTATTTTAGTAATTCAAATGGAAGTGCAGAAGTTCTTCAAGAAAATAATTATTATCCTTTTGGGCAGAAGCATGAAGATTACAATGGCTTAGTGGGAAACACTTCTTATCATTACGAATATAATGGGAAAGAATTTCAGCAAGAAACAGGATGGAGTGATTATGGAGCAAGGATGTATATGCCTGATATTGCAAGATGGGGTGTCATAGATCCTTTAGCCGAAACAAGTAGAAGGCTCTCACCTTATAATTATGCGGTCAATAATCCTATAAATTTCATAGATCCAGATGGCAGAAAGGCAATGCCGGACCGTTCAATGCCTGATAATGGCCCTCCACAGCCAATGGGTGGCATATTAGGCTTCTATGCAAGAGGAGGAATAGGGACACGAGCTGGTATTCTAGGCTTAGTAGGATATGAAGATGGAATAGGGGGCTTTTACAGTAGTGGCCTTGAAGGAGGTGGAGGAGCTACATCAAAAGGGTTGTCATTTAGTAGTAAGGAAGGTATAATGTTTATACAATCTTATTTTAGCAATGGAGGAAGTATTGGAGCATTATTTTCTATGGTAGACCAATTAAAGAATGCTGGCTGGAAAGACCCTGCAAATACTAAAGCAAAATTTGACGATATAAGCACTCTAACTGGAAAAGTACCCGGTTTAGTTGAATTAGCGACAATGACTAAAGCGGAGTTTATAGACAATACGGGTGGGAACTGTCCAAATAAAACAGAATTCCATAGAATTTGGATTAATATGAATAATGCTCAAAATATTTTAAAGCTAGCTTTTACTGTTGGACATGAAATGAATCATTCATTTGGAGACTTATTTTTCAGAGGTAAGTTTGGTGAAATTACTCGACAGTCTCAAAGCTCAAGATTTTTTCAGGATTCATTTGGCTTTTTTCAGGAGGTGATGGGATTATCGTGGGAAATAAAGTTAGGCTCCGAAAGGTATGGTGAACGTTCAGGATTTAAGGCTGCTGAATTTTATTATGGTCCAAAGGGTCTCGGTTATACTCAGAAAAGCGTTGATACTATAAGTAATTATTTATATGAATTAAATACAGCTTGGAATTTTATATATCAATCAAAATTAAAATAACATGAAAAACTTAATAATTTTTTTGTTTTCATTATTCTTATCCAATTTTTACAGTTCTCAGGTTACGATGAAATGGGAATATTCTGTAATTGAAAAAAAGGCAACAGTTTATATTTACAATAATAATGCTGAAGATATTATATTGCCTGTAGACTTAACATCTTTAAAACCTTATTTTGAAAATCAATGTTCTATAGATGATTATGAGAACTCTTACCCCATTTTAGGGGCTACATTAGTGGTAGAAAATAAACAAGGGAAAATGATTGGCAATATTCATAATAATGAAATATCAGACGATGATCATTTTAATATAATGATCAAGGAAATTAAAAAAAATGATAGTATATATTTAAATACGTTAAAAAAATGGAGTAAAAAAAACAAAATTCATGATCGGTATTTTATGGAAAGAAACTACTATTTATCAAATCATCTAGTTGTTATAAAATCTAAAGACCATATTAATTTTAAAGTGAGTATTAATTTTGACAATATAACTAATCAGAAAAATATTTATTATTATTATCCAATTAATTGGGCAGAAAAAAATGAAGGAGCATTATCCATTTGTGTAGATCCAAGCATCTATCATTATCTTACTAAAAAACAAAAACAAAAGCTGAGCGCATATAAACTCTTTACAGGCAGAATTGAAAGTAATAAGGTGTTATTATAAATATATTGAATATTGTTAAGCATAGGTGGTGTTTTGTATTTGTCTGTGAATGAAGTTGTTATGTTTTGTTTTTAGAAAAATATCAGTTTTTAGACTCAAAATATAAAATACCGTAAAATATGAAGTACGTTCTACTATTAGCTTTAGCTATAATACATGTAAAGTCTCACTTATTATTAAATATTTAAAAACGGAAAATAATAGTATAAATAGAAAGATGAAGAAATATTTAGGATTATTAAGCTTACTAGTTAGTTTTATTTTTCAATCTCAAATAAAGATTAACTATACGATTCAATCTCATGTAGAAACGTATCAATTAACATTAAAAATCGATGTAATTAATCTTACTGGTGATTATTATTTACTTCCCTTTGATATAAATGGATTTAAAGGATATTCTGATTCAGAATACTGTGGAATCTACAATGAAAAAGACTATCCTTACAATTTTTTTGCTCCCACAATAATGATAAATAGAGATTATGATCAAAATTATCTCTATACTGAATCTTCAAGAGGACATTCAGATAGAGAATCGAAAGAAAACATAAAAATATTACAGGAAACCGCAGGTGATGAAGTTAATAAAGTTAATAAATGGAAAAAAGAACATCATTTTAATTCTTATGAATATGCTTTTAAAAATTATTACATAACAAATAACTTATTAATACTGAAGCCTCATGAAAAATATAGTTATGAAATTTTTGTCGATTTAAGTAATTTATCCAGAACAAAAACTTCGTTTTTATATGATGCCTATTTTCTGGAATTCTCTAGATATAATCTTGGGCTTCACCTTTGTATTACAGATGATGCGTATCAATGGCTAACAAGGGAGCAGAAAAAGAAATTTGAAAAATATAAATTCTTTTTAGGAACGATTAAAAGTAATAGTATTTCGTTTGAAGCTTATAAATAACAGATATTTTACTAAAACAAAGTCATTAAAAGAGTAGTGGCTTTAAAGTGAATACACATATTATATGCATGGACCTAATTCTCCAGCTAAAGAGACTCGTCATACACAAGCTGAAGTTGATTTTATAAATAATAATTTAAAAACACTACTTCAATTATATAATAATTTTACAACAATTCAAAAAAAGTAAAAACTGATGAAAAAAATATTTATACTAATATTCCTATATATATACACTTTATCTTTTGCGCAAATCAATATTAGCATCCATTTTTCAGATGAGAAAAGACCTTTAAAGATAGTAATAACTCTCACTAACAAAACAAATGAATACTATGCGGTACCTTTCGATAAAAAAGGATTTAAAGCATATAATATTGAAGAAATTTGCAGTAGTCTCAATACATTAGATTATCCTCATTATTTTTTTGCGCCTGCCTTAATTTTTAAAGATCCTCAAAATAATAATACAGTGGAATCTTTAATAGGAAGTTATCATATAGACAGATTAAGTAATGAAAATGCTCAAAGAATCAAAAAAGAAGAGTTAAAAGAAAAAGAAAGAATTTTAAAATGGAAAAATCAAAATAACTTTACAAATGATATGGAAGCGATAAGAAATCTGTATATAAATGAAAATTTAGTTCTTTTGTCGCCAAAAGAAAAATTAAATATTGAACTCGAAATGGATGTTTATAATATTAGGAGAGGTAATACTTATTTTTATAATTATTATGTTTTAACAAATGAAAAGACATATAACTTATCTATTAAACTATGTGCTGATAAGAATATTTATAATTATTTAACAAAAAAGCAAAAAAAGTATTTGGAAAAATATATACTTTTTACGGGGAATCTAGAAAGCAATACCTTGTCTTATGTATATAATTAATTAAATGGCCCACTAAGTTTTTAAACTTTGAGTTTCTTACCAATTAGAGTTTTATAGCTCAGCATGTCCAAACCAGAGCTGAAATTTTTTTCTACTCTGTTTTTTTTCTACATTAAAATTTTATATCATTGGTATTGTGATCACTTAAGAAATGCACGGGGGCAGAAGCAGTGCAGATGCTTCCCGAAGTTTAGGAAGTCAACAATTATTATTATCCAATTAATTGGGCAGAAAAAAATGAAGGAGCATTATCCATTTGTGTAGATCCAAGCATCTATCATTATCTTACTAAAAAACAAAAGCTGAGCGCGTATAAACTCTTTACATGCAGAATTGAAAGTAATAAGGTGTTATTATAAATATTTTGAATATTATTAAGTTTGGATATGCTGATAAATTGAATAGCGAGAAAAGTGATCTAGGAACAAAAGCCTATAAATTATTTTTAGAAAAATATCAGTTTTTAGACTCAAAATATAAAATACCATAAAATATGAAATACTTCCTAATATTTGCTTTAGCTATAATACATGTAAAGTCTCAATTATTGTTAAATATTAAATCTTTAAAAACGGATAATGACGGTAAAATAATTATGTTGGAACTTTTTAATTCTTCAAATACAACATATAAGATTCCAATAGATACTGTAAGTTTTAGACCCTTTACAGAGCATAATAATATTGGTGATTTAAAACCTGTAATTGAAATAAAGTATAATAATAAATCATTAAAATTCAACAATAATATATTAGAGTTAAATGAAAATCAGTTAGACAAGGCTAATAAAGGTAAAAAGATGGTATATCATGAAAATGAAACTAAGTTAATTGAAATTAAGCCCAAAGAAAAATTCTTAATACCAATTCAATTTAACCCATTTGAGTTTAATATCGAAAACGGAATTTATAATAGCTATAATATTGTAAATGATCAGGATTATACAATAACTGTTTATCTCAATGGAAGGCTAATCAAATATCAAGCTGAAAATAGTAATGAAGGTTATTTTCGATATTTTACTGGTTCCATCAAAAGTAATCCTATTAAAGTAAAATGGAATTTAAAAAATAGAAAACATATAGAATGGTAGCTAGTGTGGAATAATATTATGATCAGGATTATCAATAATTATCTATTTCATATATTTCCAAAATCTTGTAAAAAAGAAAAATACAATCAAAACAAATATGCCTGCAAAATATTTGACTTTATTACTAACATGCTTTTATCTATCTGTATTTGGGCAATTGAGACTGGAGTTTCAAGTAAATGGTTCAGTTGCTAAGGTAACAATCTCTAACAATTCTAAAGATAGTTATGCAATTCCATTAGAAACAGAACATTTTAGACCATATGAACCTCTCTGTGATAACTATCAGGAATATGAAGATAGTTTTCCAGGTTTGGGATTAATGTTAATGATTGAAAAACAAAGTACTAATGAATTATTAACATATTATGTTCAGGATTATGTTGATCCTGATAAATTTGATTCTATAGCTAAAGAATATCAAAAGCAGAAAATTGCTAATGATCATTTAATAGAGGAGTGGAAAAGGATTCATAAAATAGCTAAAGTAAAAGACGCTAAGATAAATTATGATATAATGAATAATTTACTTTTTTTGAAACCTTATGAAAGCATAAGTTATAAGGTCAATATAAACTTAAATAATATTACTAATCAAAAATTTAAGTTTTACTCATATTCCTATGATTCACATCAATCCTATAGGTATTATTTAGAATATTGTAGTCCTGCAAAGGCTTATGGATACTTAACAAAACAACAAAAGAATACAATAAAAGAAAAGGGATATAAATTGTTCTATGAAAAATTAAGGTCTAATGTAATTATGGTAAAATAAAGAGGAAAAGATTATATCTATATCTACCGAAATGGAGAAGTAAAAACTTATAAATATTAACAGAAAAGCCACTCAATGAGTGGCTTATTTATGCAATTTTGTTTATTTTAAAAAAATAAGACACAGCAGATACGCTGCTTATAGTTCTTGTACATCTAAATTTTAGAGGTCATATCTTATTTATTAGAATATCTGTAAAATTATATATGATAATTCCAAGACACTTCAAAGGCTAATATTCTCTTTTTTTGTACCTTATAAACACAAAAAAACTTACTCTCCATCCCTTTCTCCCAAAGACTCTTTAAGTTTTATGAGCTCTGCTTTTACAAATTCAAGGCGGTCAATAATCGTAATGGTTTCCGAAATCTTGCTGTTGGTTGTTAAAGCCACTCGAGCCCCATCTAATGTGTAACCTTTTTCTTTAACCAGATGGTAAATCATCTGTAGATTTTTGATATCTTCAGGAGTGAAATATCGGTTTCCTTTTCTGTTTTTTTTAGGTTTAATAATTGGGAATTCCTGTTCCCAATATCGTATTAATGAAGTGTTTACATCGAATGCTTTCGCAACTTCTCCTATAGAATAATACAGCTTGTCAGGTAAATTTATTTTCATTTTACAACTCCTAAACTTCAAAGATAAAAATTTTTTAAAGATTCACCCAAATATATCTTTAAAAGAGTGCCCAGACCCTGATATTATTCAATTTCTAAGATAATTTTTACGGGTAGATTCATGGAGAAATTGTTTTAAAAACACAGAGATAAACCTCTCTTTTTTCTAAATTTGTAAGACATTCAAACCTGATACCATAAAAGGATCAGATATTAATGGTGTTTTTTCTAATATTTAGTTGATGAATCCAATCTCCGTTCTTCATATCGATCTTTTTCAGAAAGGCAAAACTACCTCAGATTTTTATTTTAACACAATGAAAAACCATTTGGTAGTGGGGCATAGCCATATTGAGAAGCCACACAGACATGATTTTTACGCTGCCGTTCTTTTTACCAAAGGGACTGGGGTACACGAAATCGATTTTCAGAAATATGAAGTGGCTGAAGGAAGCCTTTTTTTTCTTTCACCAGGCCAGATTCATAGCTGGGAGCTTTCAGAAGATATTGAAGGATATATTTTTTTCTGCTCTCAGGAATTTTACGAAATGCACTATGTCAATCAGAAACTAAAGAATTTTCCTTTTTTTGGATCGGTATCTTTTCCCAGAAAACTTCAGCTGGATACTTTGGAGTTAAAGAAAAATATTAAATTATTTCAGGAACTTGGGAAAGAATATCAAGCTAAAAACTTGATGAAAGAAGGTATGATATTGTCACTCATGTCCCAGATTTTCATCAATGCTACCAGATTATTTTCCAGGGATTTTGATCCCTTGGCTTCTGCTGCCGGACTTTCCTATTTTAAACATTATCAGGATTTTGAAAACCTGATTGAACAGCATTTTACGGAACAGAAATCTATTGCCTACTATGCTTCGCTGCTTGGGATTTCCTCTAAACATTTAAACAGAATCGTACAGGCTGTGGTTCAGAAAACAGCTACCGATGTTATTACAGAAAGAGTAGTGCTGGAAGCCAAAAGAATGTTGATGTATCTGGATGAAAGCCTTGTTGAGATTTCACTGAGGCTGGGATACGAAGAATATTCCTACTTTGTAAGAGTATTCCGGAAAAGCTCCGGAATGACCCCTACTCAGTTTATGAGGAAATATAAGGCTTAATGAGTTTAATGTTTATGGTTTCTTGTTTAAAGTTTGAGAAGGATGGTAGAAAAAAGGAAGATTGTTGTAAACCACCCCGTCAAAAATTCTTAGAATTTTTGCCACCCCTCCGGAGGATGGGAATTAAGGGAATCTCAACTACTTTTCCTAATCCCTATTACCTTCTAACTGTCACCTACAAAGCTAGCTTGAATGGCCCTTCAAAGGTGGTTTTAAATGAATCTACAAGATTCCCTTTTTCATCAAAGACCCCAATCACCATATTTTGTTTTGAAAATTTAATATCTCCTTCAGGGAAAGAAATGTTGATATTACCTTTCAGTATTTCGTCTCCTTTCAAAACAATTTTTTCAGAGCCGAAATAAGTAATGTCTGCGTGAGCTGGTGTAATGACTTTAATGGTCAGTATTTTTTTCTCATTAGACTTATTCAGTAAAGTATAAATGAAGGTATTGGTGATTTTACCATCCTTGATGAAGAAGGTAGATCCTGCAGGTTTAATGAACTTTGCTTCCATAGAACCACGGTCATACATCAGAAATCCAAGGAATCCTATCAGAAGGGCAAGCATAACAGTTGTGGCCTTCATTCTCGATGTAAATTTGAATTTTTCCTGATTCTCGATCTCCGATTCTGTAGCATAACGGACAAGCCCTTTTGGCAAGCCTACTTTTTCCATTACCTCATCACATGCATCTATACAGGCAGTACAGTTCACGCATTCCAGCTGTTGTCCGTTTCGGATATCAATTCCTGTCGGGCATACTACCACACATTGGTTACAGTCGATACAGTCACCTTTTCCTGCCGCTTTTCGGTCTTCGTTATTTCTCCATTTTGATCTTCCTTCCCCTCTTTTAAAATCATAATATACATTGATCGTCTGTTTGTCAATAAGTACACCCTGTAATCTTCCGTAAGGGCAGACCAAGGTACATACCTGCTCCCGAAGCCATGCAAAAACGAAATAGAAGGTCATGGTGAAAAAGATCATGGTGATAAATTTCAGGGAATGTTCTGCCGGTCCTTCACTCATAATACGGAAAACCTCTTTATATCCTACAATGTACATAAACATAAAGTGAGAAATAACCAATGAAATGAAGAGGAAAACAGACCATTTGGTTACCCTTTTTCTGATTTTCTCAGCGTCCCATTCCTGTCTGTCCAGCTTCATCTGTTTGTTTCTGTCACCTTCAATCCAGTATTCTATTTTGCGGAAAACCATCTCCATAAAAAGCGTTTGCGGACACAGCCAGCCACAGAATATTCTTCCGAATACTACAGTGAAAAGCATTACAAATATCACGGAAGTTACAGCCCCTAATGCAAGAATAAAGAAATCCTGAAGATAAAAAGGCTGACCGAGAATAAAGAATTTCCTGTCGATCACATTAATCAGTAAAAAAGGATTATTGTTGATCGTGACGAAAGGTAATCCGAAAAATAAGGCAAGAAGAAAATAACTGGTGTAATCCCTGTAATTGGTATATTTTCCTTTAGGTTTTCTTGGGAAAATCCATTTTCTTTTTCCCGTTTCATCCATGGTTCCTACTGAATTTCTGAAATCTTCATTTTCAACTTCTAAAGATTTGATATTGTTGGACTCTGCACTCATTATAATTGGCTATAAAAGTATTTTAGTAATATTTTTTATCAGGATCAGTTTTGTTTTTCAACCTTTGTTTGACGGAAAAAAAACTGTTGATCCCGTTACTGCAAAGCTCCGTAATATATTACTCCAGTCCTAATATGATCCACTTCCAAAATAGTACAATTCGGACATTTTTCTTGTGTGAATTATATTGTATCAAAATGAGAAAATATTTTGAATCCGATGAAGCATATTGTAAATTGCAGTCTTTAAAAGTATAGCATGAAGAATATCTGCAAAATAGGAATGATTGGTTTGGTTTTAGCATTAGTAAACTGTCAATCAGTAAATAGTAGTAAAATGTTTTATGAAGGCGTAAAACCGGAGAAGGTTTCAGATCAGTTTAGTTTTACAGAGGGACCCTCTGCAGATAAAGAAGGAAATGTTTATTTTACAGATCAGCCTAATGATAAAATTTATTACTGGGACTGGAAAACAAACCATATTGTAGAATTTTTGAATAAAACAGGAAGAGCTAACGGAACCCATTTTGATAAAGACGATTATCTGATTACCTGTTCTGATGATCAGGGGGAAATGTGGAAAATTTCAAAAGATAAAAAAGTAGAGGTTTTATTCAAGGGTTTTGAAGGAAAAAGACTCAATGGTCCCAATGATGTTTGGAACGACGAGTTTGGAGGAATGTACTTTACGGATCCTCTTTATGAAAGAGATTATTGGGTGAATTTCAAGCAGGAAATACCTCACAAAAGCCTTTATTACAGAAATAAAGAAGGAAAAATATCCAGATTGGAAACTTTTACCCAACCCAACGGAATTGCAGGAAGTGAAAAGTTGAAAAAGCTGTATGTATCA
The DNA here is from genome assembly GCF_050632815.1 of Chryseobacterium sp. JK1. NCBI lineage: Bacteria > Pseudomonadati > Bacteroidota > Flavobacteriia > Flavobacteriales > Weeksellaceae > Chryseobacterium > Chryseobacterium sp. JK1. The sequence continues at coordinate 321,905 of NZ_JBODRU010000001.1, forward strand.
GACATTGATGCCGGAAAAACTTATGTTTATGATATTTTGGGTGAAGGCAGGCTTTCTGAGAAAAAGCTGTTCTGTGAAATGGGATCTGACGGAATGGAATTGGATAAACACGGAAATCTTTATCTGACAGGAGATGGAGTACACGTTTTCAATCGATCCGGAAAGAAAATTTATCATATTTCTATTCCTGAAAAATGGACCTCCAATGTAGCTTTTGGTGGGAAGAATAATGATATTCTGTTTATTACTGCGTCAAAATCTGTGTATACTTTTCCTACCAGAGTGAGGGGGATAAAATAATACAACGATAAAATATATAAATAAAAGAGCTCCGAAGTTTTAAAACTTCAGAGCTCTTTTATAATGTTGGGCAAACCACCCCGTCAAAAATTTTTTGAATTTTCGACACCCATCCAGAGGAGTGGAATTCTCACATGTTGTATTACTTTTGTGGTTTATAGAAATGGATATAAGGCCTGAATACTAATAAGCAACCTCCATTTTCACTTTCTTTCCTTTCAGTTTTTCGTTCTGAAGCTTTCTTAGAAGAGCATTTACTTTATCTCTGGAAACAGCAACATAAGAGGTGGTGTCTTTTACTTCGATAATTCCTACGTCTTCTTTTTGCAGTTCACCTTTCTTCAACAAATACCCTACAATGTCCACTTTATTTACTTTATCTTTTTTTCCTGCACTGATATAAACAGTCTGGAAAGGTGTTTTCTGTGGAACTTTGGTAAAACCTGCAACACTTTCTTCCGGTGTGTTATTTTTAATAAACGGAAAGTTGTCATCCTCATTCATGATCAGGTAAACAAACCCTTTGGCATTCATTCTTGCTGTACGCCCGTTTCTATGGATAAAAGCATCTTCTTTAGGAGGCAACTGATAATGAACTATAGATTCCACTTCAGGAATATCCAGTCCCCGGGCTGCCAAATCTGTAGTAATAAGAATTCTTGCAGAATCATTTCTGAATTTCAGTAAAGCACGTTCTCTTTCGTCCTGTTCCATACCGCCGTGGAAGGTTTCTCTATCAATTCCCATCTGATGAAGGAGCTCAGAGATACGGTCTACAGCATCGCGGTGATTGCAGAAAATAAGTGTTCTTTTGTTTCCGATTTTGCAAACCAGATTGAAAAGAGTGTCCAGTTTTTCTTCCGGAATTGTCATCACTTTTCTCAGCTGAAGATCAGGTTTTACATCATTTTCTTTCAAAAAACTGATCACTTTTTCATCCTTTAGTCCTGTAAAAGCGGGAACTTCATCCATTGCTGTTGCAGAAGTTAGAATTCTTTGAGAAAGCCCTTTTAAAGAATGGGAAATAAACTCCATATCATCATGGAAACCTAGTTCCAGCGCCTTATCAAATTCATCAAGAACCAGTGTTTTGATGGTTTTTGGGTCAAAATTATTATTCCTTACATGATAAGTCACTCTTCCCGGTGTTCCGATTAAAACTGCCGGAGCTTCAATTAAATTATTGACTTCAATCTTCTTATCGTGCCCACCATAGCATACAGATACTTTAAAATCTGTTCCCATTGCTTTAAAAACCTGCTCAATCTGTAATGCCAGTTCTCTTGCGGGAACCAATATCAATGCCTGAACTCCCTGCACATTCTTTTTAAGATTCCTAAGAACCGGAAATAAAAAAGCAAGGGTCTTTCCCGATCCTGTAGGAGAAAGTAAGACAACATCCTGATTGTTCTCTGTAGCTTTATAAGTAGATTTCTGCATCTGATTCATATCCTGAATCTGCAGTTTTTGATAAATTGATTGTAGTTCCATGGTGCAAATTTAGAATAAAGGAATGGTTAAATGAAATAAACTATTTTTTTAGTCGCTTCATTATTTCATTTCCTCTCGTCAGAGTTACTGGGTAAGCTTCATTCGGATTGCTGATAGATTTTGCATAAAGATCTTTCCCTGTTTTAGTATTTCCCTGCACAAGATTAATAAAACCCGATATTTCGTACATAAAATTACGAAGCTTTGGATCTTTATTTTCGTGGGCAGATAAATAGGTTAAAAGTTTTTCGGCAGAGATGAGCTTATTGTCTTTGTACTTCTTAATATCATATCCATTAGGTTTACTGAACCAATAATCCCAGGATCCTCCATTATTATGTTCAATCCATGAAAATTTGATGAGTTGTAAAGCGACTTCCAATAAGGCTGAATTTAATTTTTCATTTTTAGGCGATGTCTTTTCACTTTCTGCAATATAATGATCCAGAGTTGCATCCATACCTTTCTCTTTCATTTCCTGAAGAATAGACTCCTTAAGATATAAAGAATGATTTTTTGAAAAATTTTCATAAGCAAATGAAGCTGGGAAATGATCCGCAAGATTTTCTATTCTGTATCCTTTTTTCAATTCGGATTTCAGATCAATGGTATAAACTGTATTGTAATCGTGAAAAAGATATACGTAAATAATTCCTTTTTTTAAATCGTAAATAGTAGAATACAATGTGTTGAGCTCTCCTTCCTGATGGGTTTTATTCAGGATTTTCTTTAGAAATTCTATATTGTTTTCCTTAGATACGGAAAGCATCTCATTGGCAATTTCGGGCCTTCTGCATGATAATTTCCCATTGATCATATTGCAGTTTGAATTGACCTGGAAATCACCATTTTTTTCGATAATACCCTTGGGATTAATCAGAATTGAGTTTCCTTCTCTGTCTGCTAATATAACTTGAGATTGAGATATATAATCATATTTTTTTAAGATAGGTAGAGCTTCTTTTACGGTTTTGCACTTTCCCAGTACTTCCCACATGATATCTCCCGGATAAGGATTGGCAAGACCCAGCTTGCTGAGATCATAGTTGGCTGCAGCATAATCAAAGAACAGTCCATATTCATTCATTGCTGCGGCTATCTGCATATCCGGAGCCCCGAAACAGACAGATGCATAACGATCTTTGGTAGCCGGATTATACCAAATTCTGGTGAAAGGTGTCATATCATCCTCATTGGCGGCTACAAATACTTCACCGCCTCTGGAGCAGGAGAAAATAGTACAGGCTTTCATGATAGAAGTATAACCGGATAAAGTGATTAGAAGTAATAGAAGATATTTTTGCATGATATAGTTTTTATGAATATTGTTGTTTTGATTGAAAAGAAAAGCCTTTGTTAAAATAGTCTATTAAAATTTACATTTTGCTAAATGGTTGAGAATGTATAGAGGATAAGATGTTGGATGAAAAAATCGTAGAAAATAAAATAATGTTCAGGAATCAGAGATCTGACCTGAGAGGTCTTGGATTTTGATTGTTTTAAAGAATAGATGTTGAAAATCAATCACTTGAGTTGATATTTCATCACAGGAAAGATATTGTTTATCTCAAATTAAATTCATATCTTTGCACCCACTTTTGTGGCGAAAAGGTTTGAAGAGTAAATTACTTACAATTAATTACTTCCGTATTTTTTAATCCGCATTTATTCAAACCGTTAAAAAAGAAGGAATACAAATTTTTATTAGAAAATGTCAAAAGAGACAAATTCAGCAGAGGTTTTATTAAACCAAAACGTAGCACCAGAACAATTTGATTGGGATTCTTTCGAATCAGGTCTTGATGCAGATGCGAGAAAAGAAAAAAGCGATTTAGAAGAAATCTACAACGGATCTTTAAACAACCTAGACGATAATGACGTTTTAGTTGGTAAAGTTGTAAGATTAACTGACAAAGAAGCTATCGTAGACATCAACTTCAAATCTGAAGGTGTTATCTCTCTAAACGAATTCCGTTACAACCAAGGCCTAAAAGTAGGTGATGAGGTAGAAGTAATGGTTGACAAGAGAGAAGACAAAACTGGACAATTACAGTTATCTCACAGAAAAGCGAGAACGCTTAAAGCTTGGGATAAAGTAAACGAACTTCACGAAACTGGAGAAATCGTTAACGGTTTTGTTAAATCTAGAACTAAAGGTGGTATGATCGTTGACGTTCACGGAATCGAAGCATTCTTACCAGGTTCTCAAATTGACGTTAAGCCAATTAAAGATTACGATCAGTTCGTAGGAAAAACTATGGAGTTCAAAGTTGTGAAAATCAACCCTGAGTTCAAAAACGTAGTAGTTTCTCACAAAGCATTGATCGAAGCAGATATCGAAGGTCAGAAAAAAGAAATCATCGCTCAACTTGAAAAAGGTCAGGTTCTTGAAGGAACTGTTAAGAACATCACTTCTTACGGTGTATTCATTGACTTAGGTGGTGTAGATGGATTGATCCACATTACAGACCTTTCTTGGTCTAGAGTGAACCACCCATCTGAAATCCTTGAGGACGGACAAACTGTAAAAGTTGTAATCCTTGATTTTGATGATGAGAAAACAAGAATCCAATTAGGTATGAAGCAATTAGAAGCTCATCCTTGGGATGCTCTTTCTGCTGACTTAAAAGTAGGAGACAAAGTAAAAGGAAAAGTAGTAGTTCTTGCTGACTATGGTGCATTCGTTGAAATCGCTCCAGGTGTTGAAGGATTAATCCACGTTTCTGAAATGTCTTGGTCTACTCACTTAAGATCTGCTGGAGATTTCGTAAAAGTAGGTGATGAAGTAGAAGCTGAAGTATTAACTTTAGACAGAGAAGAAAGAAAAATTTCTCTTGGTATCAAGCAATTATCTAAAGATCCATGGGAAAACATCGAAGCTAAGTATCCTGTAGGATCTCAGCATGTAGGAACTGTAAGAAACTTCACTAACTTTGGTGTATTCGTAGAGTTAGAAGAAGGTATCGACGGTCTAATCTACATCTCTGATCTTTCTTGGACTAAGAAAATCAAGCACCCATCTGAGTTCTGTGCAGTAGGTGATAAATTAGATGTTGTAGTTCTTGAATTAGATATCCAAGCTAGAAGATTATCTCTAGGTCACAAGCAATTGACTGAAAACCCATGGGATAAATTCGAAACTAAATATGCTGAAGGAACTATCCACGCTGGTAAAGCTGTAGAAGTTCACGATAAAGGAGCTTCTGTACAATTCGAAGATGCTGAGGTTGAAGCTTTCTGTCCTTCAAGATTATTAGAGAAAGAAGATGGATCTAAAATCAAGAAAGGTGAAGATGCTCAATTCAAAGTAATTGAATTCAACAAAGAATTCAAGAGAGTTGTAGTTTCTCACACAGGGATCTTCAGAGACGAAGAAAAGAAAAACGTAAAAGAATCTTCTTCTAGAAACGTATCTTCTTCTTCTAACAACGAAGAAAGATCTACTCTTGGAGACATCGATGCATTAGCAGAGTTGAAAAGAAAAATGGAAGAAGGTAAATAATCTTTGAACCATTTATAAATAAGGAGCCGCTCATTTGAGCGGCTTTTTTTATGCCATTTTATCTTAGTATTTTGACGCCTACAAGACTATTCAGGTCTGTTTTGTTTGTATCTTACACTTGCTCTAATAAACCGGAATTTGTATACAAATTCTTCCCAAATGTATACTTTATGACACCTTATAAATAAAGAACTTTGTCTCATTAATTTAAATAAAATGAAAAAGACAATCTTAATTACAGGAGCCAGTTCTGGTATTGGAAAAGCAACCGCGAAACTATTTCAAAGTAAAAACTGGAATGTGATAGCAACCATGAGAAATCCGAAAGCTGACATGGAGCTTAAAAACCTTAAACATGTCTTGGTGACGAAATTGGATGTGACCGATGATCAATCTATTTCTGATGCAATACATAAAGGTATCAAAGAATTTGGTAATATTGATGTTCTGTTGAATAACGCAGGATATGGAGCTTATGGTCCATTAGAAGCATTTTCTAAAGAACAGATTGTTCGACAGTTTGATACCAATGTGATCGGGTTATTAGAAGTAAGCAGGGCGTTAATTCCTCATTTTAGAAAAAATAGAAATGGAATGATCATCAATATTTCATCCATGGCAGGAAAAATGACATTGCCCTTTGGCGCATTATATCATGGATCTAAATTTGCAGTAGAAGGTATATCGGAAGCATTAAGCTTTGAGCTGGAACAATTTGGTGGTAGAATGAAAATTATTGAACCAGGTGCCATTGCAACTGAATTTGCAGGAAGATCTTTGGAATTGCAAAATGATGAAACAATCATTGAATATCAGGACCTGGTAACTAAATTGATGGGAAATGTGAAAGTAATGTTCGAAAATGCAGCAGAAGCAAATCTAGTGGCAGGTGTTATTTATGAAGCAACTACCGATGGTACGGATAAACTTAGGTATACAGCTGGTGAAGATGCAGCAGTAATCATAGAAAACCGACATGCGTTGGGAGATGATGCATTTATACAAGAAATTAAAAAACAATTCGGAATACAATAAACATAATAATCTATCTATAATAATCTTTTTACGATGAGCTCTGTAATCAATTTAACATCGGTTTCTGATATATATTCATTCTTCAGATTGAAGTCTCCGGTTTTCCACCCTTTGGTAGCGGTTATAGATTTTCGTTTGGTTAAAAATTTTATTGAAGATTACACCAGAGTTTCTGCAGGTTTCTATTGTCTGATATTTAAAGATATCAATAACAATAATGTAAAATATGGAAGGAAAATAGTCGATTTTCAGGATGGCAGTCTAATATGTCTGGCTCCTAATCAGGTCCTTGAAATGGAGCAGGAAGAAGATGGTAATGAAAATCTGTCAGGATGGGGACTGTTTATTCATCCCGATTTATTGAATGGCTATTCTTTATCAGGAAAAATTTCTTCCTATTCATTTTTTGAATATCAGGCCAATGAAGCGCTTCACCTTTCTGGCTCTGAAAAAGAAATTCTTTCAGAATGTGTCTCAAATATCGAAAAAGAGCTTCGCACAAACATAGATTTGCATAGCCAGGCAATACTTGTCTCTTTGATAGAAGTTCTGCTAAATTACTGTACAAGATTTTATGACAGGCAGTTTATCACTCGAAAGTCATCAAATACTGACATCGTTGCAAAATTTGAACGGTTGCTGAAAGATTATCTAAGAAGTGAAGTGCTAAAAACTGAAGGATTACCATCTGTTCAGTACTTTGCGGGTAAAGTATTTCTTTCTGCTAAATATTTTAGTGATCTGATCAAAAAAGAAACGGGTAAGAACGCCAAAGAATTGATTCAGTATCAACTGATTGAATATGCAAAGGAAAATTTGTTAACATCTGATGCATCAGTAAGTGAAATTGCGTATAACCTTGGATTTGAATATCCACAATATTTCAGTCGATTATTTAAATTAAAGACCGGAATGACTCCCTTGGAATTCAGAAATTCGTTTAACTAATCCGTTAATAATTAGAATTTTGGACTGTGTTTGCTTATGATCATATTCTTGAATTGCAAGATAAATTTCACCTATTCTATTATACCTTTTGAATATAAGTCTGTGATAACTTAACCACAACAGTTTTTATTTTTTAACACTTTAGTACACTGAATAGAAAAATCAAAGATTTTTTAAACTTATGTGGACTTATTCTGTGCCAGGATATCCTCTTAAGCTCACTTAAGTGTTTCAATCTTTTGTGGCGTTTAATTTCATTGAATTTTCGATTTGTGGTTTAATAAAAACACCTAAAGAATGATAATTTCTAAGGCTGGATTCTTTCGGAATGACAAGCAGAACGTTGAGTATATCCGTACACTTCGTCATTCCGAAGGAATCTAAACATGGTATCATTTTCAAACACTTTAAAGGGGGTAAGGAAATACTGCACAATGAATTTCATAGAGGATGAAAACCCTTGATTTTCAACAAAAGGTTAGTTTACTCCTTGTACACAAAGTATATAACTTCAATAGCTTAAGTGTTTAAAAAGCTTTTGTGACTCTAGTGGTTTAATAATCAGAGATGTGACAGGAAACATAGTCTACTAAAGGATTGAACAGAGAAAAAGAATTGGATATCAATATAAGTTCTAGAAAATAAGGAGTTTACATTATCTCGCAACAGATAAAAATGAAACCTATTCAGAAAAAATCATCAAAAAATAAAAGATCTAAAGCTGTCCTTTTGGGCAGTTTTTTATTTTTAAGTATAAATCTATTTTGGGATAAATATTGAAAGTATTTTTGTTTTAAATGTTAAAATTTTAAATTTATTTCACTGGTTTTGGAAAAAATATTACTTTCATGGAACTAAATTAAAACTTTTAACTATGAAAAAAACATTCTTATTTTTCTTCATGGCATTCCTGATGCCGTGGAGTTATTTCAACGCACAGTCCGATTACATCATTATGTTGGATAATGGATCTTCTACCAATCAGCTGGAGTATACTCATATGAGACTTGGTGCTATTAAATTAACAGAGCAGCTTTTAGGCTGTAATGCTGAAAACAGGGTCGCCATTGTACAATATGGAGCAGGAATAGAAGGTAACAATACAGGGATATATAAACCACTGGTTTATATTGAGTCTGATTTTACCAGTGACCATTTTACGGCACAAAATTTTGAAAGACGATTGAACTATGGAGATTTCTTCGATGAGTCTTTAGGTTTGATAGATGATGCTTTAAATGGAATTCCTAATGCAAATATTGTAAGCAGCCAGACAACATTAAACGTATTGCAGCCTCTGCATGTTATCGTTCTGACTGATGCGGAAAGAAATACCGGCGGTATTAATATTAATAACTCATCATGGATTGTAAACAGTGATCCTAATGCCCCTTCAGAATTTTATAATATGTTGAAATTTAAAAATGAAAGAGATGCAAAATTTACAGTCGTTCATCTAAGTAATAAACCTGTGAATATTCAGGCAGCTGCAGCTGTTGCAAGTTCAAATCCTACAGGGCCTTATTCCGGGCCGATAGAACCGGTTTCCGGAAATTCAGGAGGTACCCCGATAATGTATTATAACAGAACGAATGGGTTTGGTCTGTATGATTTTGAATCAAAGTATTGGTATAATATGGCAGAGAAAATTTGTAAACCTGCTAAAGGCCAGCCAACAATAAGTTTTAGATACGAACCGTCGGGCTGTGGTGCGGATTATGAATCATTTGATGGATTATATGACCTTCCGCCTGGAACAACTTTGATAGATTTAAAAGTAGACGTTGTAAGTCTGACTACCGGGCAGGTATACCCTATAGCTGCGAATCCTGTGTCTATAGGCTCAGGTGCTTTTGCGTATGCTCTTGAGCCTTGGGATCTGAGTATCCTAAAATATCAAGGAGCTACAGGATGGCATAAGTTCAGAGTAACTATGAATTATGACAATAATGGTACTATTGGATCTATCTATGGTTGGAATAATTATCCGTATTTTGAATTTGATCTTAATATGGATTGTCCAAGGCCAAGTGCAGCTCTTGCTTCGGAGAAAGAAAAGATGTTCAGATTGACTCCAAATCCTACAAATGGTCAGTTTAAAGTTGTGTTGAAAGAAAAAATAGGAACATTAGAAATAAAAGATCTGGCGGGAAATACGGTTTACAACAAAATACTTCGTGGAGAAAAAGAAGTAAGTGTTGATTTAAGTTCCCGAAAAGAAGGAGTATATATCGTTAATGTAATAACAGATACAAACGAAAGGTATTCAGAGAAAATTATTAAAAAATAAGTAAAATGTAAAACTGCTCTTACGGGCAGTTTTTTTTTGAATGTTTTTCTCTATTTGTGAAAATAAATTGTATTAAGTATTGTTAAATATAATGTTAATGATATAAAATGAATATGATCTTCTCTATATTGAGAAATATATAAACCTAAAATTAGAATTATTTTATATTCGTATTTGCTTTTTTTTGAATTTTATTGAATTGAAATAGGTTTTGTTTTGTGAAATATTTGTAGATTAGCGGCTTTAATAATGGATATGAAAAATAGAACTCTACCTCTTTTGTTTGCGGTTTTTTCTGCTTTCCCAACTGTATTGTTTGGACAAGATAATGAAAAACTGATTAAAGATTATATTTCTCAAAATAAAATAAGAGAATATAAGAAGTCCGATCTTAATAATATCATAGTAGATAATGTAGATCCTTCAAAATCACTGAATGGTAACGTTGTGAAATTTTTACAAACGTTTAATGGCTTGCCAGTATACAATTCTGTAGGTACAGCTCTTATTAAAGATAACAAGATTGTTTATTATACAGATAATTTTGTGAAAAACTACACCAGCTCAACTTCTGGTACAGCTGTAATCAGTAAGTCTACAGCCTTACAAAAGATTGCTGAGGAACTGAAAAATTCTGATATTGCCAACTTTACTATTCTTGAATATCTTCAGAAAACTAAAGAGAGAGCTACTTCAGCCAACCAAAGATTAGTCTATACAAGCGATGAAAGTGGAAATCTTCGCCTTGCCTATGAATACACTTTGGAAGAGCCAAAATCTCCAAATTATTGGAATATCTTGGTGGATGCCAACAATGGAAATATTTTGTTAAAGAATAATCTTACCGTATCATGTAATTTCCATCCTGATGCATACTCATATTCTGCGGATAGTGATCATAACCATGCTGATCATTTTCAAAATACACTTATAGGACCTCAGAATCTTTTCGTAGAGAAAAATTCTACATTACTTTCTCCTGATAATGCAACATATAGGGTATTTCCTTTACCAATTGAGTCAGCAACTTTCGGTTCCAGATCTCTTGTTACTAACCCTTGGCTTTTAAATGCTTCTCCTGAAGGGTGGCATTCTGATGCAGTAAACCATTATACTGTTACCAGAGGAAATAATGTATTTGCTTACGAAGATGTTGCAGGTACGGCTTTAACTCCTCCTGCTTATAACACTGGTACTCCTGCGGATGGAGGAGCAACGAGAAGTTTCGACTTTCCGTTTACCATTAACGATACTCCTGCTAATAATAGAAATGCAGCCATTACAAACTTATTTTACATGAACAATAAAGTTCATGATATATTCTATCAGTTTGGTTTTACTGAAACTGCCAGAAATTTTCAGCAAAATAATTTTGGAAAGGGAGGAGTAGATGATGATTCCGTATTTGCAGAGGCACAAGATGGAAGCGGATTAAATAATGCAAACTTTTCATCTCCAGAGGATGGTTTTAATCCTAGAATGCAGATGTACCTTTGGTCTCCTGTAGGTCGTGTATTCTATTATAATGCGCCCACGGCTGCTGTTTCACGTACACCGGGAGCAGGAGTAGCCCTTTTTGGAGGCCCTCTGCCTGTAAACGGAATAACTGGAGATGTTAAACTATCGTCTGTTTTAAATGGTTGTACAGCCTTACCGGCAAATTCTCTTACAGAAAAAATAGGTTTGGTTGAAAGAGGATCATGTGATTTTACTATAAAAGTAAAAAATCTTCAGGATGCCGGTGCAATAGCAGCTATCGTATATAATAGTGCTGCCAACGGTGCTACCATAGGTAATATGTCAGGATCTGATCCTACAATAACTATTCCTTCAGTACTTATTAATAATGCAGAAGGAGAATATATTAAAACTCAGCTTGCAGCAAGTACAAATGTTAACGTTACCCTAAAAGCAAACATGACTCCTGATGGAAGCTTTGATAATGGAATTATAACGCACGAGTATGGTCATGGAATTTCAAATAGACTGACGGGAACTGGAGTTGGCTGTTTAAGTGTTAATGCAAGTAAAGAGCAGATGGGAGAAGGATGGTCAGATTTCTTTGCCTTGATGTTAACTAATAAACCTGGTGATAATGCTTCTGTGGCAAGAGGAATGGGAACATACGTTATTGGGCAGGCTACAGACGGAAATGGAATCAGACCAGCAAAATATTCACCGAACTTTGCTGTGAATCCCTTTACTTACGGTAATACTAATGGAATGGAATTTATGAGCAATGGATCACTGGTTACCGATGTACACTCTATAGGTTTTGTTTGGGCAACTATGTTGTGGGACCTTCACTGGAAATATGTTGAAAAATATGGATATTCTTCAGATGTATTGGCAAACACAACCAATGGAAGCACAAGGGTATTGCAACTTGTAACAGATGCCTTGAAGCTTCAGGCATGTAATCCAAGCTTCATTGAAGGACGAGATGCCATATTAGCAGCGGAACTAAATACAACTGCAGGTGTAGATAAATGTATGATCTGGAGCGTCTTTGCAAAAAGAGGATTGGGGATAAATGCTTCAGCAGGAGTTAAAAATAATATCAATGATCAGTTTCAGGACTTTACGCTACCGGCAGAATGTTTATTATCTACCAACGAAGTAAATTCTTCTAAGGATACTAAAATCTCAATTTATCCAAATCCGGCAAAAGATGAGTTCTTCATCAGCTTCCCAAGCAATACTATCGGGAAAGTAAGCGTAGAGCTTTATGATATGTCTGGAAAACTGGTTTCTTCAGAAGATAAAATTTCACCTGATGCTAAAAAAGCAGTTTCTACAACAAACTTAGTAAATGGTACCTACATGGTAAAAATAAAAGGACTTGGTTTCGAAGCAACTTCAAAAGTGCTGGTAAAAAAATAAGTGACTTATATAATCTAACTTTAAAATCGCCACAAGCAAAGCTTGTGGCGATTTTATTGGTCATTGTAGTTTAAAATGATTTAATTTATATGTTGTACCTTTGCAGGCTGTTAAAAAAATTATGAAGAAGAAAAATATACTAAAAGGTGTTTTATTTGTAGGAATCGGGGCTAGTATATATGGTATGCTGGCTACTTTCGTGAAAATGGCTTACCATGATGGGTTTACCACTTCGGAAGTAACCACTTCTCAATTTGTATTAGGTCTCACAGGGCTTTTGATCCTGAATTTTATTCAGACGTTAACTGCAAAGCAAAAACTGTCTTTACCAAGTTCGAAAGAAGTAAGAATGCTGATACTGGCCGGAACTTCACTTGGAGGTACCAGTTTGTTTTATTATATAGCAGTTCAGTATATCAATGTTTCTATTGCTATCGTTTTATTGATGCAGTCTGTGTGGTTTAGCGTTGTTGTAGAGAGTATTATCACAAGAAAGCTGCCCAATGCAAGAAAAGTAATTTCTGTAGTCATCGTATTGCTGGGAACTATTCTGGCAACCAATCTTATTAATATGGAAATTGAACTAGACTGGCATGGCGTTTTCTGGGGACTGATGGCAGCAGGTTCATATACACTGACGATGTTTACATCCAATACGCTCGCCACTCATCTTCCTGTTTTCAGAAAGAGTATTATTATGCTGGTGGGAGGTTCAATCGTGATTTTTGCATTTTTGTTCTTTGCCCAGATAGGACCTATGTATTTTGATGGCTTGAAGGCATTCTATTTAAACTTTACAGAAAATACAGAACATATTCACTCGTTCAATTATTCGATCTTCTGGACGTATGGTGCCGTTCTGGCTTTATTTGGAACCATTATTCCACCGGTCTTATTCAATATAGGTTTCCCGAATGCAGGGTTAGGACTTGGAAGTATTGTGTCATCCCTGGAACTTCCGGTTTCTGTAACGATGGCTTTTGTTTTATTAGGTGAAAAAGTATTCCTGATACAGTGGGTAGGGATTGCCCTTATCCTTTTTGCTATTGTTTTAATGAATCTTCCCTCTAAAAAAAAGAAGGAAACAACAGTGGCAGAATTATCGTAAAAAATCATATTTAAATAAAAATATCAATTAAAAGCCGTTTCTTTTGAAGCGGTTTTTTTAATTTTAAAAATCTAAAATAAAATTTCATGAAATATTTCAGAAATCTCGCCACAGCTTTTACCCTTGCTGCATCTGCGTGTATGTTTTCACAGGTAAAACCTCTGGATGCAATGTTGTCTGATTATCAGTATCCTTACGAAGTTCATTTTCTCAATCTAAAATCTCAGGATAATGATCTGAAAATGGCTTATATGGATGTAAAGCCTCAAAAACCAAACGGAAAAACGATAATGCTTCTCCACGGTAAAAATTTTAATGGAGCATACTGGCAAAAAACCGCTCAGGATTTGTCAGATAAAGGATTCAGGGTGGTTATTCCGGACCAGATTGGCTTTGGAAAATCCTCAAAACCTCATAGCTACCAATTTTCATTTTCTCAACTTGCTGAAAATACCAAAGCTATTTTGGATGAATTAAAAATAGATAAAGCGATTGTTTTGGGACACTCCATGGGAGGAATGGTAGCCACCAGATTTACACTGCTGTTTCCGGAGAAAGTTCAAAAACTGATTCTGGAAAACCCGATTGGGTTGGAAGATTACAGAACTTTTGCAGGATATCAGACTATTGATCAGGCATATCAGTCTGAACTTAAAAATACTGCGGAGACCTATAAAAATTACCAGTTGAAGTTTTATTACGACAATCAATGGAAAGAAGAATATCAGCCGTGGCTGGATCTTATAGCCGGTTGGACGCTTCATAAAGATTACCCGCAAGTAGCATGGGATGCTGCCCTTACTTCCGACATGATCTACAATCAGCCGGTTTGCTATGAATTTAAAAATATAAAAGTCCCTACCTTACTTATCATTGGAACGAGAGACAGAACGGCGATTGGTAAAGACAGAGCGCCGAAAGAGCTTCAACCGAAAATGGGGCAGTATCAGGAATTGGGGAAAAAGACCCAGCGTGAAATTGCCGGTTCAAAACTGGTAGAAATTGAAAATGTAGGACATTTGCCTCATATTGAAGTCTATCCTCAATTTTTCAGTGCGCTTTATGATTTTATTAAATAAAGAGAAGAAAATCTCAATATAACAAAAAAGGTTGTTTCAACAGTGAAACAACCTTTTTATAATATTTAGAATTGCATTTCAGGAATTTCACCTTCAATGATCAGATCTGCTTCTGTGGCTTTGATAATATCTTCAACCGATACGCCCGGAGCTCTTTCAATCAGTTTGAAACCTTGTGGAGTAACATCCAGCACAGCTAATTCTGTAACCACTTTTTTCACACAGTTTACTCCTGTCAGAGGAAGCGTACATTTTTTAAGAATTTTGCTTTCTCCTGCTTTATTTACGTGCATCATTGCAACGATAATGTTTTCAGCAGAAGCAACCAGGTCCATAGCGCCACCCATTCCTTTCACCATTTTTCCGGGAATTTTCCAGTTGGCAATATCTCCGTTTTCTGAAACTTCCATAGCACCCAGAATGGTAAGATCTACTTTCTGACCGCGGATCATTCCGAAACTAAAAGCAGAATCGAAGAACGAACCTCCCTCTAAAATAGTAATGGTTTGTTTTCCTGCATTAATGATATCAGCATCTTCTTCACCTTCAAAAGGGAAGGGTCCCATCCCCAAAACTCCGTTTTCACTCTGAAATTCTACAGAGATCCCTTCCGGAACATAGTTGGCAACTAAAGTAGGAATTCCTATCCCCAGGTTTACATAATAACGATCTTTCAGTTCTTTTGAAATTCTTTTGGCAATTTGTTCTTTTGTAAGCATAATAAAAACTTAGACTGCAATTTAATTATTTTCAGCAGAATACAAAAGAGCTTTGTTGTGTTCAATAATTAACACTGTTAGTTAAAATAATATATGTAATTTTGCTCCATTATTTTTTACTGGAATGAAAATACTTTTTAGATACCTTAAACCTTATCAGTGGCTGATAGTCATTTCTTTACTGTTGGCTACCGTTAACCAGGTTTTCTCTTTATTTGCGCCGGCTATTACAGGAAATATCCTCGACCAGCTGGTTACCCATCCTAATTTTTTTGATAAAGAAAAACTGCTGCCAAGAAACCTGAATGAATATTTATACGGAAGTTCTGCCTATCATGGTGCTTTTTACTTTTTAGGATTGCTTATCGGAACAGCTATGATAAGTAGAATTGCCAAAGCTTTTCAGGACTATGTGGTGAGTGTCATTACCCAAAAATTTGGAGCAAAAATATTTACAGATGGTTTGAAGCACTCTATGGCGCTGCCTTACCAGGAATTTGAAGACCAGAGAAGTGGTGAAACCCTGTCAATTTTAACAAAAGTAAGAGAAGATACCGTGAAATTCATCAGTAATTTCATTAATATTTTCTTTGGAATTTTGGTGAGTATCATCTTCGTTTCTGTCTATGCGATCCGTTTACACTGGTCAATAATGCCAGTTTATATCTGTGGAATTTTCCTGATTGCCTTTGTTACCAATTTGTTGAGTAAGAGAATAAAAAGCATTCAGAAAAATATTGTAACGGAAACAACCGCTTTGGCAGGAAGTACTACGGAAAGCTTGAGAAATATTGAAATTGTTAAAAGTTTAGGACTAACCAATCAGGAAGTAATCCGTTTAAATAACAATACCTACAAAATTCTGGGTCTTGAGCTTAGAAAAGTGAAGAGTATCCGTTCTTTAAGTTTTATTCAGGGGACAATGGTTAATTTTCTTCAACAGATGATTACCCTTACTTTACTGTACCTGATTTTTAAGAACATTGTGACTCCGGGGCAATACCTTTCACTTATGTTTT
This sequence comes from Chryseobacterium sp. JK1, assembly GCF_050632815.1. NCBI lineage: Bacteria > Pseudomonadati > Bacteroidota > Flavobacteriia > Flavobacteriales > Weeksellaceae > Chryseobacterium > Chryseobacterium sp. JK1. The sequence continues at coordinate 338,279 of NZ_JBODRU010000001.1, forward strand.
ATGGGTTTTTTATTTTTGGGCCTATGCAGGAAATAGGGAATATTATTATCTCTTACCGTGAAGCAGAAGCTTCTCTTCAGAATTTTGACCGCCTGATGAATAAAGAAGTGGAGGAAAAACCTCTTCATCCTAAACAGATCGGAGCGATTGAAGAACTGGAGTTCAAACATGTTTCTTTTAAACATCAGTCAGCTCAGTATAAAGCTTTAAATAATATCTCCTTTGATCTCAAAAACGGAGAAACCATTGCTTTCGTAGGGCCAAGCGGTTCCGGGAAAAGTACATTGGTAAAACTGCTTGTTGGTTTGTACAGACCTCAGGAAGGAAATATTTTCTATAATGGAGTGAATGGAAAAGAATTTGACTTTGATGAGCTGAGAAATCAGATTGGTTTTGTAACTCAGGACACTCAGTTATTTGCTGGGACGATCAAAGAAAACCTTCTTTTTGTGAACCCTTCTGCTACCGAACAGGAACTGGCTATTGCTTTACAGAAATCAAGCTGTACAGCTTTACTGGAAAGAGCAGAAAAAGGAATAGAAACTGTTATTGGTGAAGGCGGTCTGAAACTGAGTGGCGGTGAAAAGCAAAGAATTGCTATTGCCAGAGCACTTTTAAGAAAACCTCATCTATTGATTTTTGATGAAGCTACTTCTGCGCTGGACAGTATTACCGAAGAGGAAATTACCACTACAATCAAAAATATTTCGAAAGAAAGAGAGCAGATTACAGTACTTATTGCTCACCGTTTAAGTACCATTATGCATGCAGACAAAATTTATGTTCTGGAACGTGGACAAGTAGTAGAAACAGGCTCTCATGCTAACCTGATTGCTGAGAAAGGGCTTTATTACGCGATGTGGAGACAACAGATCGGAGAAAGAAAAACACTTACCATCCAAGAATAAAAAAAGCGCTGAATGTATTTTCAGCGCTTCTTATTTTATAGAGAAATTTTATTCTTTACTTCTTACGGTTCTCTGTTCAATTCTCTTTTCGAATTTTTCTCCCTGGAAAATTCTCTGAATCATGATTCCCGGTATATGAATCTCGTTGGGATCCAATTGTCCAGGTTCTACCAATTCTTCCACCTCAGCAATGGTAATTTTTGCAGCACCCGCCATCGGATGGTTGAAGTTTCTTGCAGATCCTTTGAAGATAAGGTTTCCGGCGTGGTCTCCTTTCCAGGCTTTTACGATAGAGTAGTCTGCATCGTAAGCATGTTCAAGGATATGAGGTTTTCCTTTGAATTCTTTTACTTCTTTACCTTCCGCTACTTCAGTTCCATAGCCTGCAGGAGTATAAAAGGCTGGAATTCCTGCTTGGGCTGCTCTGCATTTTTCTGCTAAAGTACCCTGTGGAGTAAGCTCTACATCCAGTTCACCTGAAAGCATCTGTCTTTCAAATTCTGCGTTTTCTCCTACATAAGAAGAGATCATCTTCTTGATTTGTCTTTTGTGAAGCAATAATCCCAATCCGAAATCATCTACACCAGCATTGTTTGAAATACAGGTAAGATCTTTTACATCGCTTTCTACCAATGCGTTAATCGAGTTCTCAGGAATCCCACAAAGTCCAAACCCACCCAACATCAGCGTCATTCCATCTTGTATACCTTCGATGGCTTCCTTTGCATTTTTTACTCTTTTATCTATCATGAAATATTAGATTTTTCTGTTGGCTAAATTTAATAAATTTTCTCATATATCCGACATTTAGGCTATATCTTAACTTTTCTGTATTTTTGACAAATTAAAATCTTAAACACCAATGAGACAAAAAGAGAATTTTAATAAGGCTGCTGACATTTTTTATGTCATTTGCAGAATATTCATAGGCCTATTTTTCTTTATTACCGGCTTTAACAAATTATTTGACCCTATCTTTCATGGCTATATGCTCAAAACAATAAGCAGCCTGGGATTTTCTTCACCTCAGCTTATGGCCAATTTTGTTGCTTTCAACGAAATGATATGGGGCTTATTCCTTCTCATCGGCTTATTCACGAGATTCAGTGCACTTTCACTTATTGTGATTATGCTGGTAGCACTTTTTTCAAAAGATATTCATTCTATTCCTACAGAACTTATTCCTATAGATCCTAAAACACCTTCAAGAGTAATGGACCGATGCACCTGGCTTACTTATTTCTTTTTTCTTCCTCAGGTGCTCTATATTATGCTGTTGGGCTTATTTTCCCTGTATGGCTATAAAGCTTTTGGAGTTGATCGATTTATTGGAAAAAAGAAAAACCACTTTAGATAAAAAAACAAATACCCTGAAATTTTACATCACAATATATAAACTCAATAAAAAAACATGAAAAAATTATTTACGTCCGCATTACTGGCTTTAGTGATCAGTATCAACGTATATTCACAAGAGAAGACTTATTTCGACGAGAACTGGGAAAAAACAACCCAGGATAAAATGGAATATTACCGTGAAACCTCACCTAAGGGCAAACTTACACTCATCAAAGATTTTTATAAAGACGGAGTTCTTCAAATGGAAGGTCTGGCTTCTGATACAACTCCCAACAACGAAGTTTTTGACGGAAAAGTAGTATGGTATACACCTGAGGGAAAAGTAATGAGCTTTGCCACTTATTCTAAAGGAAAGCAGGCAGGGCCTTCTCAAACATATGATACGAAAGGCAGGCTCGTAGAAGATGTTGTCTATAAATCAGATGGAACTTTCTCTGGAAAATCTTTTATCTACAAAGATCCTGAAAGTGAATATTTTTATAACAGTGTCAGTGATTATGAGAATTCCGTAGCTGTAAAATCCACTGTGTATGATGACGATATCAAAGGTATCCGACATGAAACTCTTACCAATAAAGCAGGGCAGTATGAAACAAAATTTTATGGAGATAAGGGGAAATATTTGGGAAGTGCATCTTCAGGTTCTGGAGAAAGTACGCAGGTAGATTATCATCCAAATCCTATGAGAATTGCCAAGATTGAAAAATATAAAAGTGACGGCAGCATCAAAGAAGGAGTGATTTATTCAAAAAACGGGAAGCTTTTGCAGGAACAGAAAAGAAATAAAAAAGACGGATATAAAACCACTTACGACCAATCAGGAAAAAAGATAGGCCATCTGGTATATCAGTATGATAAAGAGAATGATGTTTACAGACCAACAGAGGGGGAAGATTATCAGTTTGCTTATGGCGACGAGCTAATTTCTACGATAGATGTTTACCAGAATGGAAAAGTTACTGCTAATAAGGTCTTTGATGAAAACGGAAAACTGTCAACCGAAACATTTCTTAAAGATGAGGTAACTCAGGAGGTTAAGTATTATTCTCCGGAAGGCAGTCTGAAGTCAGCTTTGACCTATAAAGAAGGGATGCCTTATAATGGTACTGCCTATGAAGGACTTAGTGAAGATCAGTATAAAGACGGAATTGTAGTGAATACAAAGACGTATACAGAAGAGAGAAAACTGAAGTCCGAAAAAAAGCTTAATGCAAAGCAGAACGGTTATGAAGGAACGGTTTACAACAACAAAGGAGCTGTTGTATACACCTTTACCCAATCTCCTAATGAAGACGGAGATTACTCAAACTTTACAGGCCAAATTGTACAGTATGTAAAAGGTAAAGCAGCCAACAAAGCTACTGTAAAAGGTGGTATTCTTCAATCCGGTAAGGTAAAACTAAAAACCATAAACGGAACCAAAGAATTGGAACGCAGTGGAAAATGGATATTATTGAAAATTTATAATGAAGAAGGAAAGTTGGTTCAGGATTCTAAAGTTCTGGCCAGCACAGGAGACGATTCCTTCTCCAATGCCAATCAGACCATTATTCTGGAAGATGATTTATACAATAGTTTTGACTAAGTATTAAAAAATAAAAACAGGCTGTCGGAAAGGACAGCCTGTTTTTTTATCATTACACTTCGTTTGTTTCTTACTGAATGATTAATTTCAAAGTAAAGAGCTTTCTACCATGTACTTTTACAAAGTAAACGCCTTTCGGAAGATTTTCATTTACCAAAGAGAAACGTTGGTTATTAATATTTTTAGATACATACAGTAGCTCTCCGGAAGCAGAAACCAATTCTATTTTTTCAATCGGATAGTCACTTTTAATGAAAGTTGGCTGCCCCGGTTTTGTAGGATTTGGATATAGAACTACATTTTTCTCCGTACTTTTTGTTTCTTCAACACCCAAAGTAGGAGAGGTAACCTGAAACTGTACCCTGTTGGAAACCTCAGTATAAGAATCATTGGTAAACATCACCATATAATAATTTCCGGGTGTAGCAGGTACCGCAGTCCCCTGAATTGTTTTTGTTCCCTGAGTGACTCCATCAAAATAAGTATAAGAAACAAAATTATCGTCTGGCGTCTGAATATTTTGTGGGTAAATTCCTAACCAGTCTTTAATGATTCCTGGAGAATCCGTCCATGAGGCCGTGATATTTTCTCCCAAAGTATACACTGGCTTGTTGATCCATAAATCCGTAACAATGTCACCTACCTTAAAGAATACCTTTTCTCCAATTCCGTTATAGCCGTCTTCCAGCAAATACTGAGCATAATAATATCCTTTTGGAAGCCCTGTAAAATTAAGGGTTCCCGATGCTGTTGTTACATAGCTCCATTTGATAGAAGCAGTAGTTCCGGGAGTTTGTCCCATTTTATAAATCCCGATCCAGTCTTTCTGTAAACTTGGTGCATTGGTGAAGTTAATCACTACTGTTCCTCCTACAGGATAAGTATCGGCAGTCGTCTGAAGCTGAACTTTAGGTCCTACATAGAAATTTTTCCTGTCTGTAATTTCCGTATAACCACCGTTGGCGAAAAAGCCTGCAAAATACTGACCTTTATTGGCTAAACCGCTATTGAAGGTCACCGTTCCTGCCGTTTGTCCATTGGTATAAATATATCCCTGGGAAGTTGTAGAAGCAGGGGTTTGTCCTTTTTTATAGATACCTACCCAGTCCTGCTGGTTTCCGGGACCATCTGTGAACGTAGCCGTTATTGGCTCGTTTTGAGTATATTCTGTTTTATCTAATGCAAAAGTAGGATTGGATACTACACTTCCCGTGATCTCAAACTGCTTTACATCACTCCATTCACTCCATTCCAGGTTTCTGTCTCTATAACGGGTTTTTACATAATAAACCCCGTTGGGAATAGAATTTGAGGCGAAGGTAACTTTAGTAATGTCAACACCTTCATTGAGGTTCTTTGTTTTATCAGGAGTACCGTTTCCGTCTTTACCGAACCAGTTTTCAAAATCACGGTACACTTCTTTTTCAATCACAGAAAAATTAGACGCTTTACTGATCAGGAACTGGGTTGTATTTAAAAGCTCTCCGTTTGAAGAAGAAAAGGTACTTCCATTTAATGTCAAAGGTAAAGTAGTAGGACCGGAGAAGGTATTGGTAATAGAAGGTTTTGCCGGTTTAGGCTGATTTTTATATCGATGGAAAGAATCTACCAGTACATTGTTTTTTTTGTTATAAACTCCACCAATAGAGTAACACTCAATATCCACTTTCCCCGTCGGAACATCTACCTCCACGATTTGGTACGTCCAGTCTGTTAAGGTTTTTTGTACATCATCAAAATCTTTTTCATTAGACATTCCCCAATATTGGTCCCAGGCAGTCCCCCCTGAAATAATCTGATAATTCGGGGTGTTTTTAAGCTGTCCTCTGTGATAAAGATGATGGTGCGCTCCTACGTGCATCAGATATTTATCGGAGGTTACCAAAAGCGGTACTGCATTTTCTCTAACCCATGTAGAAATATCTCCTACATATTGCTCTGCCTGGTAAGGTCTGTGGCTTAAAGAGATGATCCAGTCTACGGTAGTATCACTATTGGCGGCTGTTAAAACCTGTTGAAGCCATGTCTGTTGTGCAGATCCCGTATGTTCTGAACTTAAACTTATGAATAATACATTGCCAGCCTGCTGAGCATAATAATTTTCATTTCCTGAGCTTATGCCCTTATAACTAATTTCATCAATGTAAAAATGGGCATAGTAAGAATTCATTCCCATCGTTCCATACGTTTCGTGATTTCCTACCGTTGTTTGAATAGGCAGGTAAGGGGATAATTTAATATTCTTTTTAAAATGAACATTCTCATAGTGATCCAAAGTACCAACATCCACCTGATCTCCCACCATAAAAGTAAGAGCAATATTATCTGATGGATCGGAGGTGGCGCCAAACTTTTGTTTCAGCTTTTTAAAAGCATTCAAAGTAAGACTGTCATATCTGGGCTCTGCCTTTATTTGGTTATCCCCCATGATCAGGAAACGGATCTTTCCATTGGCTGTTACGGGCTGGCCCGGTAGAGGCAACGTTCTGAAGTTATAAACAGCAGATTCATTGGCTCCCGTTTTTATTTTGTAATAATATTTTGTATTAGGTTGTAAATTAGTGACTTTAGCTGTGTGGTAATAGTAGTTGTTATTATATCCCGTATCTGAAAAGATATTGGTGGTACCCGTTACCGTTACGTTGAGGTTGGTTGGAGAATCTCCATAAATTACCGTTGTTTCGTTATCGGAAGACGTTTTCCAGTTGACAATCATAGAGTTCGGGGTTGGGTTTTGTAGATAAGGAAACAAAACCTGCCCAAAAGCCATCTGGACCGCGAAACAAAAAAAGAAGAAATAATGTTTCATAATAGTTTATATTTTAAGTAGTGTGTAGAGGTGTAGTATGTAAATCAGTGATTTGAAAAAAAATCATTCAGATTTACATTTCGGGCAAAAGTATGTTACCCATATAAACTCTATCTGATGGAATCTTAAATAAACCATTAAATTTTTAACAGAATGGAAATTGAAAAATTATAGTTTTTAACACATTAATTGTTTGGTGTATTCAAAAAGTATTTTGTACATTTGCAACCTGTTATTCAACCTCTGACGAAAAACGTGTAAGTTGCTTAGCTTTAACATTTTATTTTATTAATAATGGATTTATTAAAGTACGTACAAGAGAAGTACATTGCTAAAAAAGAATTCCCTGAATTCAAAGCGGGTGATACAATTACTGTGTATTACGAAATTAAAGAAGGACAAAAGACTAGAACTCAGTTCTTCAAAGGAACAGTTATCCAATTGAGAGGTACTGGATCTACAAAAACTTTCACAATCAGAAAAATGAGTGGTGATGTAGGTGTAGAAAGAGTATTCCCTATCAACATGCCTGCACTTCAGAAAATCGAGGTTGACAGAAGAGGTAGAGTTAGAAGAGCTAGAATTTACTACTTCAGAGACCTTAGAGGTAAAAAAGCAAGAATCAAAGACGCTGCTTACAAGAAGAAATAATTCAGACAACAATAAATACAAAAAGAGGCTGTTTACAATACGTAGACAGCTTCTTTTTTTATACATAAACTTATATTATCTATCCAGAATCCAGATATAATTGTAATAATATAGCATCAGCTATCCTATTTTTTACCATCAAAGAAACACAAACCTCTGTGTAAATCTGCGCCATCCGTGGTCAAAATAAAATAAACACCTTCATATAAATCACATAAAACAAATACCAAAGGAATGTTTTATCAAACACAAGCATCTGTGCAAATCCGTGCCATCTGTGGTTAAAAAATAACAACATCCAATAACAACACACTCCTAAAACATCACTCATTTTTCATAAGATACTGTAAAGGTGTCGACCCTGTATGCTTCTTGAAAAACTCTATAAACGCACTATCCGAGGAAAACTCCAAAAGATGAGACACTTCTCCTATTGAATTTCCGTCCACTAAAAGCTCTATTGATCTCTGAAGCCGCCACTGCTGCCTCCATTCCTGATAAGAAAGCCCTGTCTCTCTCTTGAAAATGCGGGTAATGGTTTTTTCAACCCCTCCGATTTCTTCTGCAAGTTTTTTTAACATAGGAGGCATCGAAATGCGTTTCGTCCAGTTTTCTGCTGATCTTTTCAAACGCTTATCTTTTGGCATCATAAGTGAAAGATTTTCTTCAGGGGCAGCATTGATCTCATCCCAAAGAACATTGATAATATGCTCCTGATCTTTACAGAAAGAATTCCAATCCCAGAAACATATTCTTTCAATAACTTCTTTTAAGAGTGGATTTACGTTCAAAACCTTAAGCCCTGAATGTACATATTTTCCAGAAATACTTTCATCAAAATAAATAGACCTATAAGCAACAATATTCCTGAAATTCACTCTATGAACTTCACAAGCCGGGATCCACAGCATTCTGAATGGAGGTAGTACAAATTGCCTGTCAGAAGTAGTCACTGTCATACATCCTGATGGTGCGTAAAGGAGCTGTGCTTTCGTGGTGTGATGATGAAATCCGGAGTCGTGCATGATCATATCAGAAGCAATTCCTACTACTTTTTCTTTCATTGAATCTGCGTCGAATTCTTCGTTCTGCTTCAATATAGCCATGTCTTATTTTTGATGTTTTTTGTTTTTATATCATTATAAATATACATCAGAAATTTCAAAACTTTGCAGAAAAAAATGAAAAAGACAAATCCTATCTGGTTACTGACGCTGCTCGTGATGCTTCCCCAGTTTGTAGAAACTATTTACAGTCCTGTCTTGCCGATGGTACAGGAGCGATTTGGAGTGAATGAAGAATCTACTACACTTACAATCAGTTTATATTTTATTGCATTTGCTCTCGGTGTAGCATTTTGGGGTGTACAGTGTGACAGAATCGGAAGGAAGAAGGCGCTGGAATATGGATTAATCACGTATGGAATAGGAACTCTAGCCGCCGTTTTTGCTCCATATTTTATGATTCTTCTTAGTGCTAGAATTATTTCTGCATTTGGAATTTCGGTGGGTTCTATCGTAACGCAGACCATTTTAAGAGATACTTATGATAAGGATAATATCAGCAAAGTGTTTTCCTGGATCGGGATTGGTTTATCCATCAGTCCGGTGGTAGGGATGCTTACTGGCTCGATATTGGGCTCTTCTTTAGGGCATCAAGGTGTTTTTATAACACTTTGTTTTTTGGGAATATTCTTTTTGATCCTTTCTAAACAAAAAATTTCAGAAACCCATCATTGGAGAAAACCCATTAATATTAGCGTTTTGACGGATCTGCTAGGACGAATGCTTCGTGATCATGCGATTATTAAATGCTGTTTGCTGATTATGAGTTTTAATGTTCTATTGTTCTCCTATTACTCATTGGCTCCGTTTATTTTTAAACAACATCATTACTCTTCTTATGTCTTCGGATACAGCAGTATTGTACTGGCTGGCGGAACTTTCGCAGGAGCAAAACTTAACAGATACTTGCTGTTGAGAAATACTGATCCCGATATTTTAATAAAAATAGGAGTATTAGGAGCTTTTATTTCCTCTTTTTTTGTGTGGATATTATTGCGTTACGGAATAGCCTTTCTGATTCCTTACTTTTTTATTGTAACAGCATTCAGTATTACGATTCCGAATATTTTAAGCACTGCATTAATCAGATATAAAGAGGAGACAGGAAGTGCCGGGGCTTTGTTCGGACTAATGTATTATATATTGATAGGAGCCGGATTGATAAGTATAGGATATATACAGAATTTAGGAATTTCCTGCCTTATTTTTTCGGGAATTGGAATAGGAGCTTTATGCATGATGAATCCAGGGGAAAAAAAATCAACCACTTAAAAATCATGCTTTTTCGATAAAATAAACTTTTTAAATAATGCATAAAAATAAACAGCTGCCTCGCAAATGAGACAGCTGTTTACTATACCTATTTTATCTGAATTTCACCTTGTGAAATTATTTTCCATCCTGAGCTCCAAAGACTTTCTGAAGAATACTTGTGGTTCTCATAGCAGGAGTATTTCTTATTCCGCTTTCTTTATCAGCAACCATCTTGAAGACCCCATTGATGGTCTCTGTTGTAACATACTCATTAAGATCAGTTGTTACAGATTGTCCCGTGAAGGTGTTGTATTTTGAGATCAGATTCTTCCATACCGTGTCGGCACCTACTTTTCCAAGAGAAGCTTTTACTTTAGGTTGAAAAGCGGTGAACAGTTGACTTTGCGTTTTGCCCTGTAAATAGGAAGTAGCGGCATTGTCACTGCCTAATAATATATTTTTGGCATCAGTAATGGTCATGGAAGTGATAGCTTTGGTGAAAATAGGAGCGGCTTCTGTTACAGCATCTTCAGCGGCTCTGTTGAGAAGTTTTACACCTTCATCAGCAAGGCTTCCCATTCCGATAGAACGTAGCGTAGTATCTATTTTCCTTAATTTTTCCGGCATGAGAATCTTTACCGCCTCATTTTTTAGAAAGCCATCCGTAACAGCCAGTTTCTTTACTCCATCTATAACACCAATATTTAGCGCTTCCTTTAATCCTGATGAAATTTGGGAAGACGTAAGATTGCCTAAATTGGCAGATGAAATATTAGAAGATGTAGTAGGTGAAGGAGTTGTCGTAGTTCCTTTTGTTTTTACCGGGGTATTCAGATCTACACCTGTTTTGTTTTTAACAGTAGACTTTATCATGTCTAATAACTGTGCCTGTGTAGAAATGGAGAACAACAGTCCGGTAGCCAAAAAAATGCTTTTTCTCATCGTATTTTTTTTTGCAAATTTAAAACTAAATTTTTTAATCGGCATATCCTTAGCAAAAAGCAAACCACAAAATTAATTCCCTGGAAAAGCGATTCCAGATTGATCATATTTTGTATATCTCAGTTTTAATAATCCAATATGAGTTATAGGTTTTAGAAAATAATTATCTTAGCTAAACCTTAATCTCATCTCATGATACGGACCTTTTTATTATTTTTTGTATTGATTTCGAACGTAATTTTTGCCCAAAATAAATTGAATGTAATCCCTTATCCCCAAAAAGTTGAATTTTTGCAGGGTGAATTTACCATTCCTGAAACCCTGATGCTAAGCGGAAATTTACCAAAAGAAGAAACAGAATATTTCAAAAAACGTCTGGGATCTGCTTTGAAGTTTCAAGATGTTAAGAAAAATGAGGAAGCTCAATTGAGTCACTCCCTAATCTCCGGTGCCGAACAGAAAAAAGAATATTATTCGTTGGAGATTTCTCCTAAAAACATTCAGATCAGATCTTATACCCCACAAGGATATTTTCTTGCCCTCCAAACTCTGATTCAAATTATGGAACAGTATAAAGAGACAAAGAAAATTCCGGCCATGAAAATTGAAGACCAGCCAAAATTTGCATGGAGAGGAATGCATCTTGATGTTTGCCGACACTTTTTCACAGTAGATGAAGTAAAGCAGTATATTGATTATCTGGCCATGTATAAACTGAATACTTTTCACTGGCATTTAACAGATGATCAGGGATGGAGAATTGAGATTAAGAAATATCCAAAACTTACTCAAATAGGTTCAAAACGTAAAGAATCCATGATTGGAGCTTATGTAGACAATACCTTTGATGGAAAACCGTACGGACCTTATTTTTATACTCAGGAACAGATAAAAGAGGTGGTGAAATATGCACAGAAAAGACATATTACTGTCGTTCCTGAAATCGAAATGCCGGGACATGCTTTGGCCGCATTATCAGCTTATCCTGAATTGGCCTGTACCAAAGGACCTTTTGAGTCCGCTACAAAATGGGGTGTTTTTGATGATGTGTTTTGTCCTAAAGAAGAAACATTCAAATTTCTTGAGAATGTTCTGGATGAGGTCGTTCAGTTATTTCCTTCACAATACATCCACATCGGTGGCGATGAATGCCCGAAAACCCGATGGAAAGAATGTGCGCATTGCCAGGAACTGATCAAAAAAAATAATTTAAAAGATGAACATGGCCTGCAAAGCTATTTCATCCATAGAATTGAAAAATATGTCAACAGTAAAGGACGAAAAATCATCGGTTGGGACGAAATTTTGGAAGGAGGACTGGCACCCAACGCCGCTGTAATGAGCTGGACAGGCGTAAATGGAGGTATTGAAGCGGCAAAGTCAAAACATTTTGCAGTAATGACTCCGGGTGCATACTGCTATTTTGATCATTATCAGGGAGATCCACAATCGGAGCCTAATGCTTTTGGTGGTTTTACCCCGCTGGAGAAAGTGTATTCTTACAATCCTATTCCATCAGAATTGAATGAAGAACAGGCAAAATACATCATGGGAGTTCAGGCCAACTTATGGACTGAGTATATTCTGGACTTTAAGCAGGTACAGTACATGATTTTTCCTAGATTGCTGGCTCTTTCTGAAGTAGGATGGGGAACATCAGATCCTAAAAACTACAAAGAGTTTGAAAACAGAGTGATCAATCAATTCAAAGTTCTGGATAAAATGAATGTAAACTATGCCAAGAGTATTTATAACATCTCAGGAAAAGTAGTTCCGGCTTCCAATGGTATTGCTTATGAACTTTCTACCTCACAAAACTTAGACGGGATCAGATATACCTTAGACGGAACCGTTCCAACAATCCATTCAAATATCTATAAAGCATCTGTTCCCATTCCTAATTCTCTGACGATAAAATCAGCTTATTTTGAAGATGGCAAACTGAAAAGTGCGGTCTCTTCACAACCGTTTATCATTTCAAAGACGACCGGAAAAAATATAACCTTAGAGCAACAGCCAAGCGAAAATTATTCTTTTGGTGGAGCTTTCACCTTAGTAGATGGGATTATTGGAAACAGTAAGCAACTTGGAAAAACATGGTTGGGCTTTCAGGGAAAAGATGTAGTGGCTACAATAGATTTCGGGCAGAAAACAGCTTTTACAGAAGTGTATTTCAATACCCTGGAAAATAAAGGAAGCTGGATTCATCTTGCTAAATCAGCCAAAATTTTTGTTTCTGATGATAATAAAAACTTTAAACTAATTAAAGAAATAGGGAAAGACGAAATTCAAACCGCTCAAGGAAAAATTAAATTGAATGTAGGAGTGCAAAATGCAAAATATATCAAGGTAATGATTGAAAATGCAGGTATCATTCCGGCAGGAAATCCGGGAGCAGATTCCAAAGCATGGTTATTTGTTGATGAAATTGGCGTAAACTAGTACAATACACTTTATATAATGCAGGATTCTATTCTTTTTTCAGAGTTTTCCTCTTCACCAGATCTTGTTGAAAAGCTATACCAGTATGGAATCACAAAGAACTATCCTGAAGGAGATATTATTTTAAACGAAAATGCTTCCATACGTTCTATTCCTATAGTGATGAAAGGAATACTGAAAGTGATCAGAACAGAAGAAGACGGCCGTGAAATTTTGCTGTACTACATCAAAGCTGGAGAAAGCTGTATTATGTCTTTTCTTGGCGGAATGCACAATGAAAAAAGTATCGTAAAAGCTGAAATAGAAGAGGATGCAGAAATCCTTTTTCTACCTGTTGATAAGGTTTCATTATTCATCAAGGAGTACCCCGAATGGCTGGATTATATTTTCAGGCTTTACCATAAACGTTTTGAAGAACTTCTGGACATCATCAATGCCATTGCTTTCAAAAAAGTAGATGAAAGGTTGCTGAATCTTCTTCAAAAAAAATCTGAACTTACCCATTCCGATACCATTAACACGACCCACGAGCAGCTTTCCAATGAACTGGGAACAGCAAGAGTCGTAGTATCGAGACTTCTCAAACAGCTTGAAGAAGAAGGACGATTGAAACTTGGAAGAAATAAAATTAAGCTTCTGAAAGATATTTAATTATAAAATGAACTTCATTTCATTAACGATCTTCAAATTCTCTTTTTTCTGAAAGGGAAGTTCTGTTTATATTTAAACGTTCTCCTTATGTAACAAAAGTAACTGTACCTTCAATAAAATATCATTTTGTTTGCCGGACTATATTTCAAATATAATAAATACAACATGTTAGAACTCATAAAAGAACCATGGCCATGGTATATTGCAGGTCCGTTGATTGGTCTTACCGTTCCCGCGTTGCTATTGATGGGAAACAAATCCTTTGGAATAAGCTCTTCGCTGAGGCATATCTGTGCAGCCTGTTTACCTGCCAATATCAATTTCTTCAAATACAACTGGAAAAAAGAAGCCTGGAATCTGTTTTTTGTTTTCGGAATTTTCGTAGGAGGAGTTATTGCAGCCAATTTTTTGATCAATCCCTCAGAAATTGTAGTTAATCCTCATCTGAAAAATGAATTGGCCGGCTATGGAATTACAGATTACAGCAATCTTGTTCCAACGCAGCTTATGAATTTTGAAAGTCTTTTTACACTCCGGGGATTTATTATGATGATTGTGGGTGGTTTTCTGGTAGGCTTTGGAACCCGTTATGCCGGGGGCTGTACAAGCGGTCATGCTATTATGGGACTTTCCAATCTGCAATGGCCCTCATTGGTAGCTACTATATGCTTTATGATAGGAGGATTTTTAATGGCCAACCTCATATTACCTGTCATTCTTTCCCTGTAAATTTAATTTTAAAACCAATCAAGAAATGATAAAAGAAAGAAATGAATTTAATGCTGATATAGATACTATTTGGATCAATAAAGAGAATTCTCAAAATAAATGGTACCATCAATTAAAATATCTTGCAGCAGGAATTATCTTCGGAATTATTTTTGTGAAGGCTGAAGTGATCAGCTGGTTCAGAATTCAGGAGATGTTCCGTTTGCAGTCTTTTCATATGTACGGAATCATTGGAAGTGCTGTATTGGTAGGTATGGTTTCAGTATGGATTATTAAAAAGTTTAATATCAAAACAATTTCAGGCGATCCCATTACTTTAGCTCCTAAAAAATTCAATAAAGGCCAGATTTATGGAGGGTTGATATTCGGTTTTGGCTGGGCCATTACCGGAGCCTGTCCCGGACCACTCTTTGCGCAGATCGGTACGGGGGCATTAGCCGTTTCTATCACCCTTCTGAGTGCTGTAGCTGGAACCTGGGTGTATGGATATTTTAAAGATAAACTGCCTCATTGATAGGGAACTTATCTCATTTTTAAATTCGGAAAAGTAAAAAAAGACTGTGGAGATTGATCCACAGTCTTTTTTACTTTTCTACCCGCTGAAAAATCATTAATTTGTGAGCCTAATCAACCTGATATGCAAAGTAGACGAAACTTTATAAAAAAAACAGCAGCAGCTTCTCTTGCCCTTGCTGTAAATCCTTTAGATGTAATGGCTTCCGGATTACCAGATGATAATAAACTGGCCAATAAACCCATTGTACTTTCCACCTGGAATTTCGGTTTAAAAGCCAATGAAGAAGCCTGGACTGTTCTTGGAAAAGGAGGAAAAGCCCTGGATGCCGTAGAAAAAGGAGTTCGTCTCGTAGAATTAGACCCAAAAGAAAGAAGCGTTGGGTATGGAGGACGCCCCGACAGAGATGGAAGGGTAACCCTTGATGCCTGTATTATGGATGAAAATTATAATATAGGTTCAGTAGCTTGCCTTGAAAATATCAAAAATCCAATCTCCGTGGCAAGGGCTGTTATGGAAAAAACACCACACGTGATGTTGGTTGGGGATGGAGCCTTTCAGTTCGCCATTTCACAAGGCTTTAAAAAAGAAAACCTTCTTACTCCCGAATCTGAAAAAGAATGGAAAGAATGGCTGAAAACCAGTCAGTATAAACCTATTGCCAATATTGAAAATCATGATACGATAGGAATGATCGCTTTAGATGCCCAGGGAAATTTATCCGGAGCATGCACAACTAGCGGAATGGCATTTAAGATGCATGGGAGAGTAGGAGATTCTCCTATCATTGGAGCCGGCTTGTTTGTAGATAACGAAGTAGGGGCAGCAACGGCAACAGGTCATGGCGAAGAAGTCATAAGAACAGTAGGAACTCATCTCGTAGTTGAATTGATGAGACAGGGCCGCAATCCACAGGAAGCTTGCAAAGAAGCGGTTGAAAGAATTGTAAAAATCAATCAGAGAAGAAACAAAAATCTGAAAGATATTCAGGTAGGATTTATTGCTTTAAATAAGAAAGGAGAATATGGTTCTTACTGCATTCAGGACGGCTTCAACTTTGCCGTGTACGATCAGAAAGGAAACCGCCTTGAAACACCTGGATTTGCTTTAAAGTAAGCTGCAGACTGAAAATATAATATTGAAAACACCCAACTTCAAAAATAGAAAGAAACAGAATATGAAAAGAACGATTATCGCATCATTATTTTTGATTATAGCCTGTAAGGAAGAAAAAAAGGAAGTTCAGTCTATTGCTGAGCCACAAAAGATAGAAGAAAATATAGGGGAATCAAAACCTGAAGATAATGAGTCCGAGCAAGCGAAAAAATGGCTGGAAAAAAGTATTGTAGACTATTTTAAAGCAGATCTTGGAAACCTGGATAAAGCGATGCGAAAAATGACAACCAAAGGCTATTATGACTACAAAACAGATGCTACGAATGTAGATCTGGATGTTGATGGAAGTCTTACAGAAAAAGAATTTGAAGATAAATGGAAAAAGAAATTTGATGTTTCAAAAGCAGGAATCGGGATAGGATTTCTTATTTCCGCGCAGGATTGGAATCATATTGAAGTGGGGAGCTGTGAGTTAAAATCATCTTCGGGAAATGAATATATTTTCAATGTCGTTCTTACGGATAACGATTTTAAAGCTAAATATCCATCCGTTATAAAAGTCATAAAAGATAATGGTTCTTTTTTAATTGCAGACGTTTTGCAGGAAGAGCCTAAGTAGAATACAATAGAGAATAAAGAATAATAGAATGTCAAAAATAGAAATAGCCTGCTTCAATTCAGAATCAGCAATGATTGCTTTTGAAAACGGAGCAGACAGAATAGAACTATGTGATGGACTAAGCGAAGGAGGAACAACTCCAGACTTTACAATCACTCAGCAACTTAGGAAAAAAATAGATATTCCTGTTTTTGTGATGATTCGCCCGAGAGGAGGCGATTTTACCTATTCAGAATCGGAGTTTGAACAAATGAAGAGCGATTTGGTTCATTTAAAAACCTTACAGGTAGATGGTTTTGTTTTTGGGATTCTGGACAAAAATGACGGAGTAAATATAGAACAGAATAAAACCTTGGTAGAGTTGGCTGCTCCTCTTCCCTGTACTTTTCATCGGGCTTTCGATCGTGCTCGGACATTGGAAGACTCCTTAGAGAAAGTAATACAATGCGGTTTTAAAACGATTCTTACTTCAGGTCAGAAGCCGAATGTATCCGAGGGAAAAGAGAATTTGAAAAAACTGGTTGAACAGTCTAATGGTAGAATCGAAATCCTTGTAGGCGGAGGTCTGCGTTCCTCAAACATCGACGAATTGAGGGGATTTACTAAGGCAAACTATTTTCATTCCTCTGCAATTACTGATGGTGGAAATTATGCTAATCCTGCCGAAGTGATTGCTCTGAAGAATAAGTAGCGATTATTTAAACGCAAAGTTTATTAAAGTAAATTAAAATAATAAGTAGCAAAGATTGATCAATAAATTGATTGTATAAAGCATATGTATATGGGGCTTAAGCGACTTGTTCGCTATTCTTTGCCTCTTACAAGTAGGAATAAAAAATATAATCTTTGCGTTAAAATTAACTATCAACAAAACACAAAATTGCTTATTGAAAAAAGTATACATTTGCTTTATATTGAGAAGAAGCTTACTTTGGAAATACATCTAGTTTTTTATTCTCAAGTTTAATTATTTTAACGCAAAGTTTATTAAAGTAAATTAAAATAATAAGTAGCAAAGATTGATCAATAAATTGATTGTATAAAGCATATGTATATGGGGCTTAAGCGACTTGTTCGCTACTCTTTGCCTCTTACAAGTAAACATAAAAATATAATCTTTGCGTTAAAATTAACTATCAACAAAACACAAAATTGCTTATTGAAAAAAGTATAGATTTGCTTTATATTGAGAAGAAGCTTATTTTGGAAATACATCTAGTTTTTTATTCTCAAGTTTAATTATTTTAACGCAAAGTTTATTAAAGTAAATTAAAATAATAAGTAGCAAAGATTAATCAATAAATTGATTGTATAAAGCATATGTATATTGGGCTTAAGCGACTTGTTCGCTATTCTTTGCCTCTTACAAGTAAACATAAAAAATATAATCTTTGCGTTAAAAATTAACTATCAACAAAACACAAAATTGCTTATTGAAAAAAGTATAGATTTGCTTTATATTGAGAAGAAGCTTACTTTGGAAATACATCTAGTTTTTTATTCTCAAGTTTAATTATTTTAACGCAAAGTTTATTAAAGTAAATTAAAATAATAAGTAGCAAAGATTAATCAATAAATTGATTGTATAAAGCATATGTATATTGGGCTTAAGCGACTTGTTCGCTATTCTTTGCCTCTTACAAGTAAACATAAAAAATATAATCTTTGCGTTAAAAATTAACTATCAACAAAACACAAAATTGCTTATTGAAAAAAGTATACATTTGCTTTATATTGAGAAGAAGCTTACTTTGGAAATACATCTAGTTTTTTATTCTCAAGTTTAATTATTTTAACGCAAAGTTTATTAAAGTAAATTAAAATAATAAGTAGCAAAGATTGATCAATAAATTGATTGTATAAAGCATATGTATATGGGGCTTAAGCGACTTGTTCGCTATTCTTTGCCTCTTACAAGTAAACATAAAAAATATAATCTTTGCGTTAAAAATTAACAGCAAATAAAAACACAAATGACAGAAAATGAATTATCCTATAAAATTATAGGGGCTGCTTTAGAAGTTCATAGAAACTTAGGCGTTGGTTTACTGGAAAACGCTTACGAAGTTGCTTTAGCTTATGAATTAAAAGAACTTGGTTTTAAAGTCGAAAGTCAATTAACACTTCCTTTAAAATATAAAAACGAATTAATCAAAAACGCTTATAGAATTGATTTGATTGTAGAAGATAAAGTTATTATTGAAATAAAATCTGTTTTGGAAATCCATCCAATTTTTTATTCGCAGGTTTTAACTTATTTAAAATTGACCAATATTAAACTCGGTCTTCTCATTAACTTCAATACCCCTTTAATTAAAGATGGAATCCACAGAATTGTAAACAAAATTATTGATGAATAAATCTTTTCTTTTTGCTCTCCTTCTCGTTCAGAACATCCTTTTTGCCCAAACCTCAGAACGAAATTTATCTTCTGAACACTGGATTTTTAAAAACAGTAAAGATCAAAACTGGCTGCCCGCAAAAATACCGGGAACTGTTCATCTGGATCTCATGAATAACAAGGTCATTCCGGATCCTTTTAAAGATGAAAACGAAAAAAAAGTACAGTGGATAGAAAATGAAGATTGGTACTATCAGACTGAATTTACGATTTCAGCTCAGGAATTGAAAAATGATAATATAGATTTGGTTTTTAATGGATTGGATACATTTTCTGAAATTTATCTTAATGATAAGCTGTTGAAAAAAACAGACAATATGTTCCGGACATGGAATATTCCGGTGAGACCATTTTTAAAAGCAGGAAATAATACGTTAAAAATCAGGTTTATTTCAGCTGTAAATACAGGAAAGGAATTGGCGAAAAAAGTTCCCTTTACGATGCCGGAATCGCCAAGAAGTTTTGTGAGAAAAGCTCAGTATCAGTTTGGATGGGATTGGGGACCAAGATTGGTAACAGCAGGAATATGGAAAGAGGTACAACTGGAATTCTGGAATAATGCTAAAATTATTACGGTTAAAGATATTCAGAATATGTCGGCGGAAATCTTTAATGATTTCCATTTTGAAGTAGAAATCGAAGCCCAAAAGGAAGGAAAGTACGCATTGGATATTAATAAAACCCATAAAGAAATTACACTCAAAAAAGGGCGGAACACAATAACTGTTCCTTATGATATTAGCGGAATGAAGCTTTGGAATCCTAATGGCAGAGGAGAAGCTCATCTTCATGAGTTTGCGGTGAGGCTTTCCCAAAACCGTAAAAACGTTGATGCCAGAACTATCAGGATAGGATTAAGAACCATAGAACTGGTTCAGGAAAAAGATGAAAAAGGAAAGTCTTTTTATTTTAAAGTTAATGGAAAACCATTATACATCAAAGGAACCAATTGGATTCCGGCAGATAGCTTTTCACCTCGAATTAGTAAAGAGAAATATCAGAAACTCATTAAGGATGCTAAAGATGCCAATATGAATATGATCCGTATCTGGGGTGGAGGTATTTATGAAGACGATGAATTTTATAAAGCCTGTGACGAAAATGGAATTTTGGTGTGGCAGGATTTTATGTTTGCAGGAAGTTTTTATCCGGCAGACGAAGCATTTCTCAATACTGTAAAAGAAGAAGTAAAAGATCAGGTTAACAGGCTTCAGAATCATCCGTCGATTGCTGTATGGTGCGGAAATAACGAGATTGATGAAGCGATTGTCAATTGGGGATATCAAAAACAGTTCAAATATTCCAAGACCGACTCTTTGCAGGTTTGGAAAGATTATAAGAAGCTTTTTCATGATGTAATTCCTAAGGCACTGTCAGAAAATCTGAAATCAGATAAAAATATGTATTGGCCAAGCTCTCCATCAATAGGATGGGGGCACAAAGAAAGCCTTACAGAAGGAGATTCCCATTATTGGGGCGTTTGGTGGGGAGAACAGCCTTTTGAAATCTATAATGAAAAAGTAGGACGTTTCATGTCCGAATATGGTTTTCAGGGAACTCCAACGATTGAAACAACAAAATCAATGTTTTCCGAAACTCCTGATCTGAGTTTGCAGAATCCCACAATCCGGGCCCATGAAAAACACGCCAGAGGATGGGAGATCATCAACGAATATTTGAAACGTGATTATAAAATTCCTACAGATTTTGTTCAGTATAATTACCTTTCACAGGTATTACAAGCAAGAGGGATGCAAATCGCTATTGAAGCCCATCGTCGTGCAAAGCCCTATAATATGGGAACGTTATATTGGCAGCTTAATGACTGTTGGCCTGTGGTTTCCTGGTCTTCCATTGATTATCTCGGAAATTGGAAAGCCTTTCACTATCAGGCTAAAAGAAGTTTTGAACCGATACTTGTATCTGTTGCAGAGCGGGACAAGAACTATGATATTTACCTGATCAGTGATCTGATGAAAGAATTAAAAGCCGATGTTACATTTGAATTGATTGATTTCAAAGGAAAATCACTTTGGAAAGCCAGTCAGACAGACCATATAGAAGCTGATATAAGTACCAAAATAAGAAGCATCAGTACATCAGAACTGGCTCCGTTTGATTTGTCTGCTGCTGTTTTAAAGATCAGTGCTGACAAAGATGCCCACTTTGAGAAACTCTTCTTTTTTAAGAAACCTAAGGAACTAAAACTTTTAAAACCTGAAATTAACATTAAGAAAATATCACCAACAGAAATTGAAATTTCAACAGATGTTCTTGCAAAAGAAGTTTACCTGATTGGAGATGCACATTTTAGTGATAATTTCTTCGATCTGTTACCAGGAACATCAAAAAGAATAACTCTTTCGAAATCTCTTGGAAAAATTGATATTTTGAGCCTTTGGGATGTGATGAAAAATTAGAAAGATATATTGAAGAAATTTTTAGTACAAAAAAGGATTGGCTATTTGCCAATCCTTTTTTGTTGTCTTATGAATGAAAGTCTGATTACGGGAACCCGTAAAAATTCACAAAGGCTTTTTTATAACATTGTAAAAAATTACTAATATCTATCGTATGTATAACGAAAAACTGGAAAGACTTATTGAACTGGCTTTAGCTGACGGAGAATTAACCGAAAAAGAAAAACAGGTACTTTTTAAAAATGCCGAATCTGAGGGAATAGACCTGGACGAATTTGAAATTGTTCTGGAAGCCAGACTATTTGAAAAAACCAATGATAAAAGCGCAACCTCTGTAGCCCCTCATTCTGATAAACTTGGAGATATCAGAAAATGCCCTGCCTGCGGAGCCATTGCTGAAAGTTTTGCTACCAAATGCTCAGATTGTGGAACAGAATTTAGAAACATAGAAGTTTCAAGCAGTGTGATCAAATTTTTTGAAAAACTGGATGAAATAGAAGCAACCAGAGATGGTAATTTCTATGCACAGAATGTTTCAGGAAATATCGGTCTTTTCACCATTATTACCTGGCTGTTTTTTTGGCCGGTACTTATATTTTTCAAAGGGCTGCAATTTATCATCAATAAATCCAAACCTGGTAAATGGTCTACCACCGATGCCCGAAAAGAAGAACTGGTTCTGAATTATCCTGTTCCGGTTTCTAAAGAGGCAATACTTGAGTTCCTTACATTATCAGCAAGTAAAATAGATACAGCGTCTTATTTCTCTTTGTTTTCTGAACATACAAAGTATAAAAATGCATGGAATAGAATATGGCTTAAAAAAATAGAGCAGATTAATTCCAAAGCATCTATTTCTATGAAAAGCGATACAGAAACTTATAATGAAGTACTGGGTATTGTAGAAAACGCCAGAAATATTAATAAAGAAAATGACAGAAGGGTTTTCAAAGTATTGGGATCAGTGGTTGCCGTAGTGATGATACTTTTTATTTGGGGAAGTATTTTTAGTTAAAAGGTTTACTGTTGAAAATAACAATCATTCAAAGACTTTGAAAATATATACTTATAAAGCTTAAAGAAAATCATGAGACTATTTGGAAATAAAAAGGAAGGCAGTATGATGGATGTAATCCGTTGTGACGAACAAGAATACCTGGTATGGAAATGGAGACCCTCCGGAGATGCCAATTCTTCCCATAAAGAAAACAGCATTCGCTATGGGAGCAGTTTACGCGTAAAAGAAGGTGAAATGGCTGTATTTTTTTATACACAAAATAACGGAACCATTCAGGATTTCATACATGGCCCCCACGATCAGACGATTCAGACGGCAAACTTTCCGGTACTTTCCGATATTGTAGGAACGGCATTCGGAGGAGGATCACCGTTTCAGGCAGAAATTTATTTCATTAACCTTTCCGGAAATATACAGATCAAATTTGGAGTTCCTTATTTTGACATGTACGATCCTAGGTTTATGGATCTTGGCGTTCCATGTGCTGTAAGGGGGACATTAACTTTTAATCTGACTGACTACAGGAATTTTATCAAATTAAACCGTTTAATCAATTTCAATCTGGATGATTTCAAAGCGCAGATTAAAGATTTTTTTCAGAGAAAGATTAAATCGGTACTTATCAGCGCTCCGCAGGAGTATAACATACCTGTCATGCAGGTTGAAAGAAAAATAGATGAGGTAAGCGATATTATCCAGATTAAATTGAAAGCAGAGTTGGAAGAATATTTTGGTGTTAATCTGAAACGTCTGGATATAGGAATGATTGAACTTGATAAAGAACATCCACACTACAAGCAGCTTAAACGAGCAACCGCAGATCAGCAGACGAAATTTACCGAATTCAAAACAAATATTGAAATTGAAAACCTTTCTGAAGTAACCCGAATCCAGCGAAAAGATATGGAGTTGGGAGTGGAAGGGAAGCATTTTGCCGTTCATCAGCTGAATCAGCACGCAGATGTTCTTAAAACTGCAGCCTCCAGTTTGGGAAACATGGGCCATGTAGATATGGGTCACGGAGATGGACTCAATGCAGCCGGGCTGATGGTGGGAATGGGCGTAGGAGCTTCTATGAGAAACCAGCTTGGAGGACTTATGGAAAATATGACCAATATGCCACCTCCTGTTCATTCAGAACCCATGTTTCATATTGCTTTAAATGGTCAACAATCCGGGCCATACAGTACGGACGCTCTTAGGCAGCTGGTACAGTCGGGACAGTTTTCTATGAACCATCATGTCTGGAAAGAAGGAATGTCAGGCTGGGAGCTAGCTGGAAATGTTCCTGAAATGACCAGAATATTTAATGTAACACCACCACCACCTCCATCAATTTAATAATTATGAGATTTGATTTTGTAAAAACGATCATAGCCATTGCTGTCAGTTGCTTGATTGCCTATGGATTTTATTCTTTAGATACCAACCATAATAAAGAACTGTTAACTGTCGGCAGTTTGATTTTTCTGATTCCCACATTAATGCTGACTATCGGAATCCAGTTTAATCTGCCCCGAACAACTTCGCTGATCAAAACTATTTCCGGAGTTTTTTTTGGAGTAGCCATAGTGAGCAACCTCGCTTTTTCATTGATAAGTTTCAATGATCCGGCATTGTATATTATAATATGTGGTGTTTTGTTCCTGGTTTATACCTTAATTGCTTATTCGATCACGAAGGCAGCACAATAAATTAATGCATCTTATAACATTGTATTCAATGGATAGAAAAGCAAATCAACCTTATAGGCTTCAAAAACCTATAAGGTTTGAAAATAAGAAACTCAATTTTAAAACAAATCGTACCTAAAAAAATATAAATTTTACCGTTCCAACTCAAAAATCAGCCGTAACTTTGCCTTATATTTCTTTAACGTTATGGTAAATTTTGTTCTGATTGCAGTGTGCATAATTGCAGGAATGATATTCAAAGCAACAAAATCTATCCACCCCGATGCCCATAAAGGGATCAATACCTGGATTCTTTATCTTGCTCTTCCGGCAGTTTCATTCAAATACCTGCCCAAAGTACATTGGACCATGGAAATGCTGTTTCCTATTGTGGCCACATTCCTAATTTCAGTGTTCTGTTTCTTCTTTATGATGTTGTATAGCAAAAGCAGAGGATATTCAAGGCGGTCCAGAAGTACTTTAGAATTGGCAAGCGGGTACAGCAACACTTCTTTCATCGGATTTCCTCTTATCAGTGCATTTTACGGAGAGGGGCTGTTAAGCATTGCCATTATCTGCGATCAGACGATGTTTTTTACTCTTTCCACTCTGGGAATTATTGCAGCCGTAAAGGGAGGCAGCAAATCAGGAAAAGTAAGTGCTATGTTTATTCTTAAAAGATTGATTACATTTCCTCCCTTAATTGGATGTATCTCCGCTTTAGTTTTATCTCAATTTATAGATTTCACAGCAGCAGAGCCATTTTTTGATAAACTGGCAGCCACCGTAAGCCCTTTAGCTTTATTTTCAGTAGGATTGCAGCTGAAGTTTAACGGGTGGAAAAAGCTCATTCCACAAATGTCGATGTCAATGCTTTACAAACTGATTTTGGCTCCGGCAATTGTTCTTGGCCTAGCGTTATTATTGGGAATAAAAGGAGATGTGGCCAAAATTACCATCTTTGAAGCGGCAATGCCTACCTTGGTCACTTCAAGCATTATTGCAGAACAGTTTAGGCTCAATACAAAATTAACCAACCTGATCATTGGAGTCAGTATTATTGTAGGGTTCTTTACCTCTGCGTTTTGGTATGAGATGACGCAATTACTTTTTTAACCATTTATGAATACTTTCTGAATTTGTGCTGTTCTTTTATCCACACGCTTTGTCATTCCATAGGAATCCGGCCTGTAATATTATTGTTTTTGATCAATAAAATTCTAGACAGTAAAATATCTGAATGGTTTAGATCTTAGGGAATGGACAAAAGAAAATAGAGAATACAATACAGTTTTTGGTTTCCAGGCTTTGTTAAACATCGTGAAAGAACATCTGTAAAGTTGCAATTCTGTAAAGAAAAATCTAATTTTACACTTTAAATATTACCCTTGCAGTACGCCCAAATTGTTTTACCCCTGAATTTAAAAGGATCTTTCACCTACAAAGTTCCGGAAGAACTAATCCCTGAAATTCAACCTGGAATGCGGGTGCTGGTACCATTTGGCGGAAAAAAAATCTATACAGGAATTGTATTTGATCTTCATGATGATGCACCGGATAATTTCGTTGCAAAGGAAGTCATTAGTATTTTGGATGATAAAGCCATACTTCCTGAAGAGCAGATCAACTTCTGGAACTGGCTTTCAGACTATTATTTGTGCAACCTTGGTGAGATCTACAGATTTTCATTTCCTTCTTCCTTAAAACTGGAAAGTGAAACCTATTTAAAGCTAAAACCAGGAGCCGTCATTGATTTTGAAAATCTTGATGTGAGTGAAATGTACCTGATTCAGGCATTGGAAGTAAGACAGCTGATCAACCTTACCGATATTGAAGCATTTATTCCCAAAAAAGAAATTATAAAGACCATCAATTCTCTTATTGATCTTCAGTATATTGAGATTGATGAGAAAATTGCTGAAAAATATAAAGCCAAAGAAGTGGCTTATGTCAGAATTCATGATGAGGTTTTGAAAAATCAGAACCTTACAGACATTCTTTTAAAATTAAATAAAGCTCCGAAACAGAAAGATCTTTTTCTTTTTATCATTGAAAAACAGACCGAGCATCCGGATACTCCTATAAAAAAAGCAGATCTGTTTGAAGATGGCTACTTCGGAAGCTCCCATTTTAGAGCTCTTGCAGATAAAGGCCTTGTAGAGGAATATTATATGCAGAAAGACAGAATCGAAAGCTATGAAGGAGAAATAGAAGAGCTGGAAGAACTGTCTGAACAGCAGAAAATTGCCAAATCGGAAATTGATGAAGCTTTTGAAGAAGGCAAAAATGTCCTGCTCCACGGAGTTACTTCTTCTGGAAAAACTCATATTTATTTAGAAAAGATTGAAGAATGTATTCAGGAAGGGAAAAATGTTCTCTTTTTACTTCCTGAGATCTCTCTTACCAAGCAGATTACTCAGAGGTTAGAAAAGAAATATGGTAAACAGCTCGGTTTTTATCATCAAAAACTGACTGATTTTGAAAGAGTGGAAGTCTGGAAAAGAATCAGACAGAATGATATCCGTATTTTGATTGCAACACGAAATGCTTTGTTTTTACCGTACCAGAATCTAGGACTTATTGTTGTAGATGAAGAGCACGATTCTGCTTACAGACCGAGAGAGGTTACCCCTTACTTTAATGCTAAAGATGCAGCCCTGGTTTTGGGTGGTTTTTATAACGCCGGAGTTATTTTAGGCTCTGCGACGCCTTCCGTGGAAAGTTATTATCGGGCCAGAAAAGATAAGATGAAATACGTTTTCCTGACCGAAAGATTTGGAAACGTAAATCTGCCGGAATATGAGCTGATCAATTTCAAAGAAGCTCAGGAATCTAAAAAAGTGTCCGGAAACTTCTCTTTACATCTGATTGACGAGATCAAGAAAACCGTAGACGAAAAAAATCAGGCTATTGTATTGCATAATCGTCGTGGGTATTCTAATGTAATAGAATGTGAAAGCTGTGGCTACGTTAATTACTGCTCCAATTGTGATGTGGTAATGACTTATCACAAAGCTGCCAATGAAATGAAATGCCACTATTGCGGGCAAAGAGCTTCCAAACCGAAAACCTGTCCGAAATGTTATTCCGAAAACCTTAATGAAAGAGGAGTCGGTGTAGAACAGATTCACGAAGAAGTTTCTAAACTGTTCCCTGAAAATGAAGTGGACAGAATGGATGTGGATTCCATGCGTAAGAAATTTGCCTACGAAAAACTTTATGAGAAAATTGAGGAAGGTGAAACAGATATTGTGGTGGGAACTCAGATGATTTCTAAAGGGCTGGATTTTGACCATATCGAACTGGTTGCGATCCCCAAAGCCGATTCTTTATTATATGTACAGGATTTCAGAGCCGAAGAAAGAGCTTATCAAATGATTACCCAAGTCTCAGGAAGGGCAGGAAGAGTTTCCGGTAAAGGAAAAATCCTGATTCAGACTTATAATCCTGAGCATTCGGTATTTCAGCTGATCAAGATGAATAATCCTGCTAAAATTTATAAATATATCCTTACAGAACGTCAGAAATTTCATTATCCGCCTTTTACCAAGCTGATTATGATTGAAATGAAACATATAAGAGATGATAAAGTAGACCGCGCTTCTCAGTTTCTGGGATCTATCCTGAGAAAATACCTTCCCGAAGAATGTGTTTTGGGACCGGAAAGAGCTCAGATTGCAAGGTTGAATAATCTCTATCAGTTCCAGATTTTACTTAAGCTTCCGAGGGGGAAAAACTATGAGAAATTCAAGAGCATGGTTTTAATAAGTCTAAAAGAATTTGATGAAATCACTGCTTATCAAAGCATTAAAAAAGGCGTTTTTGTAGATTTTTAACAATTTTTAACAAACTTTACACTCTTTTATAAGACTGCCATAGTCCGTTGTATTACAATAATTTCTACTTTTGATCGTTGATTAAGTGTTTGGCTTTTTAATGTAATGATTTAACCTATCATTTTTTATACAGTCAAAACCTATAGAACAAAAAGAAAATACATGGTAAATTTCAGAAAATATATTTCTAGCGCAGCGGTGTTGGCTTCTGGTCTTTTCCTGGCACAATCTACCGTTTCTACCGTTCTTTATTCTCAGAATTATGATAACCAGAAAAGCAGTTTAAATCTACCTTCGCCCATTAGTTCGGTGGTGGAAAAAACCGTTTTGTCTGCAAAAGAACTGGTAGATATTAATGTGAACACAATGATAGCAGACCCGGTGCTGAAAAATGCAACCTGGGGATTCGTTGTGTACGATCCGAAAACGAAGAAAGTAATCTCTTCGTACAATGAAAATACGCCTCTTGTTCCGGCTTCTACAACAAAGTTACTGACTACAGAAACAGCAATGAATCTGTTGGGAGAGAACTACCGTTGGATGACTCAGCTGGAATACTCAGGAACTGTTGATGAAAATGGCGTTTTAAACGGAAATCTTTATGTCATAGGAAGTGGAGATCCTTCTTTAGGAACCAATAAGGCGGGTGCTTCATCTTACAGAGATATTATTTCAGATTTCATTGGTGGAATTTCCAGAGAGGGAATCAAAAAGGTAAATGGTGATATTATCATTCAGACAGCGCTTTTCAAAGGCAATATTTCAATGCTTCCGGAAAATGTTGTATGGTTGGAAAATAATAATTATTACCTACCTGCAGGAACAACCCGAGGAATAAACCCGGCCAATGAAAAACTGATCGTTAAAAAAGCAGGTTTCTCTACCGATAAGAAATTTTTCTACGTGTCTCCGTATGCTCATCAAATGGTATATGCTGAAAAATATGAAGGAGACGGCGCTTTAACAACAAAACTTCCTGATGCACCGGCTTATCTTGCCAATTCTTTCAGAACAAGTCTTGTAAAAAGCGGAATTCCTGTAACTGGAAAAGTAACCCCGAAAATAACGGATGCTGCTCCTGAAAACAGAAAAATGCTTGCCGCTTACAAATCCCCAACTTTAGGTGATATTATTTATTATACCAACCAGCACAGTGATAACTCTCTGGCAGAGGCTTTGCTGAGAACCGTAGGATTCCAGAAAATGGGTGATCAGACTGCAGAATCGGGAAGAGTAGTGGTTACAGACCATTTGAAGAATGCCGGTTTTGATATGATGGGTCTTACCTATATGGATGGGAGCGGTCTTTCAAGAAGCAATAATGTAACCCCAATTTCTCAGGTGAAATTCCTTACCTCTTTAATGGGAGAGAAGTATTATCAGTCTTATCTGACTTCTTTACCAATCGGAGGACAATCCGGTACATTGAAAAGAATGTTCAATGTAGGAGGTAACGGACAGGTTTTTGCCAAAACAGGAACTCTGAACAAAGTGAAAACATTGGCAGGTTATCTGAAAACAAACACAGGAAGAACTTTAGTGTTCTCTTTAATGGTAAACAATTATTCCGGATCAGTAGATATGGTTAAAAAGAGAATGGAGAAAATTCTCGAACCTGCACTGGATCTTTAATTCTGTTTTATTTTATATATTATAACAGCCTTTTAATCATTGATTAAAAGGTTTTTTTTATCTTTGATTAAATATTTGCAAGAATGAGAAAATTGTACCTTCTGGGGATTTTGTTTTTGATAACGCAGCATTTCTATGCACAGAAACAAGACCTGAATACGGATATGAAAGGCTTGAGAGAAAAGGAGAAAAAATCTTTTACCCAAAAAATGAATATTGGTAATGTGAATGCCAATACATTGAATTACGATTTGCAGTACCAAAGAATGGATGTTACCCTTAATCCATCAGTGTATAATATTTCCGGTTCGGTTACCTCACACTTTAAACCCAATCAGAATATGGGAAGTATCTATTTTGATCTATCCAATACACTGACGGTTTCTCAGGTAAAATATCACGGAACCAATATCACCAGTTTTCAGCAGCTGCCTTCAAAAGAATTGAAAATTGATTTTCCGGCTTCTATTCCTGCAAATACCTTAGACTCTCTGACGATCTATTATTCAGGAGCGCCTTCTACAGCTAATGATGCCTTTAAAACAGCTCTTCAGAGCGGAACTCCTGTGCTTTCAACTTTAAATGAGCCTTATGGTGCCCAGGATTGGTTTCCAACAAAACAAAGCTTAAATGATAAGATTGAAAGGTTTGATTTTAAAATTACAACTCCACAGAATTATAGTGTAGCTGCCAATGGAAAACTGATGTCTGAAACATTTCCTACAGGAACCACAAAACTTACTTTTTGGAGAACCATGTATCCCACGCCTGCTTATCTGATTGCGCTATCTATTACCAACTTCGTGAAGCTGACAGATACTATCGGTAACCCTCCGTTTCCATTTGTGAATTACGTGTATCCGTCTACGAATGCTGATGCGACAAGTATGAGTAATATCCAATGGACGAAACAGGTTATGAATACTTTTGAAACCTATTTTGGAGAATATCCTTTCCGTAATGAAAAATATGGTCACATGGAGTTCATGTATGGAGGAGGGATGGAACATCAGACCATGTCTTCAATGGGAGGCTGGAGTAAAATTCTTATTGCCCATGAGCTTACCCACCAATGGTTTGGTGACAAAGTAACCTGCGGTGCATGGAATGACATCTGGCTGAATGAAGGTTTTGCTACTTTTGGAGAGCATGTTGCCAACGAAAAGCTTTTGATGCCTAATGTAGACTTTATGAACTATCTGCTGGGTCAGATCAATTATATTACAAGCAGTACATCTGGAAGTGTTTATGTTCCGGATTCAGGGCTTTCCAATATCAACAGAATCTTTGACAGCAGGCTTACTTATGCAAAAGGAGGTTACGTTTTAAGAATGTTGAAATGGATTTTAGGAGATGCCGTTTTTTATCAGGCACTTAAAGATTATCATGCAAGACCTGCTTTGGCTTACAACTATGTAAGAACCTCAGATTTTAACGCTTCGTTGCTTCAGTCTACGGGAAAAGATTTTACAGAATTTTTTAACGATTGGGTAACAGGAGAAGGATATCCTACTTATGCTATAAAATGGCAGCAGTCGGGAAATCAGACTTTATTTAAGGTTTCTCAGACACAAAGCAGCCCAACAGTAAGCTTCTTTGAAATGCCTTTACCAATAAAAGTAACAGGAACAGCTGGTCAAACTGCATATTTGGTGCTGAATAATACTTCAAATAACCAGTACTTTCAGGAATCCGTTTCTTTCCCTATTGCAAGTGTTCAGTTTAATTATGAATACCAGATTCTTGAGAAAAACTCTACCGTTACTCAGGACAATACATTAAGCGTTTCTTCCGTTGAAAAAGAAAATTTTGGTCTGTATCCTAATCCTGCGAAGAATGAATTGTACTTAAAAGGAATCAACAGATCAGCAGATTTCACTATTCATGCTTTAGATGGAAAATTAGTGACAAAGGGAACCTATCAGCCAGGAAAAGCGATTGGAATCTCAGAACTGGTTCCGGGAGGTTATATCTTTACGGTTGATGAAAAGAATATTAAGTTTATCAAGCATTAAAAAAGTCTACCGGATAATTTTGAAAATAAAGAACAAACAAAAGAAGCTTTCAGATCTGAAAGCTTCTTTGTCTTTTTATCGCTCTATTGGCCTTTCTTTTGGCTTTT
This sequence comes from Chryseobacterium sp. JK1, assembly GCF_050632815.1. Lineage (NCBI taxonomy): Bacteria > Pseudomonadati > Bacteroidota > Flavobacteriia > Flavobacteriales > Weeksellaceae > Chryseobacterium > Chryseobacterium sp. JK1. Next base: position 370,024 of record NZ_JBODRU010000001.1, read on the forward strand.
CCTACTTTAAAATCAAACCATTTCTGTCCTAATATATTTCGCATAACATTGTCGAAACTTCGGATCATCACGAGATTCTTGAAACCTCTCCATTTTTCCAGCCAGCTTGAAGGAAGTGCCCGTATGGAAACAGAATATCCTTCCGTTTCATATTGTATATAATGCCACCATCCCGACGGAATATAAAGTGTTTCTCCTGGTTTAATGATGGCTTCGTAACCATTCACATATTTCAATCCCGGAAATTCTTCATAATCCGGTTCTTTAACATTCGTGATGCTATGGAAATTATAAGGAAGTTTGTAAAGCAAATCCGACTGCTCCCAGGGAAAGAGCCAAATTCTTTTGACGCCCTGAAACTGAGTGATAAAAACATGAGACATATCAATATCAATATGATTTCTTGTAATAGAACCTTCTCCTCCAAAAAACATAAAGGGAAGCCATTTTAAAATTTTTCCTTTCGTTACATCGTTATAATAAATATCATTTTTAAGTTCGGGCTTTATACTTAACAAATTGAATAAGAAAAGACGATGTTCCGTAGGAGAGGAAGTAATCAAATCCAAATATTCCGAAAAAGTACTGTTTCCTATGGGTTTACTGGCTACTCTGTCCAGAGATTCTATTTCACTTCCGTAAATGTTCACTTTTTGCTCGCCTGCAATTTCTTTGAAATATTCGTAATTCCATTTTTTGAAAGCAGGACTTTTTGCACTTACAAAATCGTCAAGAATGATAGGTAGCCTTGGTTTCATATGGCTTTTAATAAAGGTTTCTGAACTTATCATCTTTACTTTCTGTACCGGTTCTAATCTCATACTTTCAAATTTTAAGCAAATATAAATATTATCCTACTAAAATTATAGACTAATAATGTTAAAACTGATTTTAAAACTGAATTTTTAGAATTAAAGGATAAAAGGTTTTATTTTACGGCCTTTTTAGTAAATTAGCACATCTAAAAAATTACTAAAATGATCTCTGAAAAATACCTTCAACATTTACAGAATGAACTTCAGAATATTGAGAATGATGGACTTTACAAAAGAGAAAGAATCATTACTTCTCAACAGAGTGCAGAAATAGAAGCCAATGGGAAAAAACTATTGAACTTCTGTGCCAACAATTATCTGGGATTATCCAATAATCCGGAAGTGATGAAAGCTTCTCAGGAGATGATCCAGTCTCACGGATATGGAATGTCATCGGTACGTTTTATCTGCGGAACACAGGATATTCATAAGGATTTGGAGAAAAAAATCGCAGATTTCTTAGGTCTTGAAGATACCATTCTTTATGCTGCAGCTTTTGATGCCAATGGTGGAGTTTTTGAACCTTTGTTCACAGAGGAAGATGCTATTATTTCAGATGAACTGAACCACGCTTCTATCATCGACGGTGTTCGTCTGTGTAAAGCGGCAAGATACAGATATAAAAACAATAATATGGCTGATCTGGAAGCTCAGCTGATTGCGGCTTCTGAAAAAAACCACCGTTTCAAAATTATCGTTACAGACGGAGTTTTCTCTATGGATGGAATTGTTGCTGACTTAAAAGGAGTTTGTGACCTTGCTGATAAATACGATGCTTTAGTAATGGTTGACGATTCTCACGCGACAGGATTTATCGGAAAAACAGGCCGTGGAACTCACGAAGCAAATGAGGTAATGGGTAGAGTGGATATTATCACTTCAACATTAGGAAAAGCTTTGGGAGGAGCTCTGGGAGGATTTACTTCCGGTAAAAAAGAGATCATCGATATGTTGAGACAGCGTTCAAGACCTTACCTGTTCTCCAACTCTCTGGCTCCAGGTATTGTAGGAGCAGCTTTAAAGGTATTGGATATGATCTCTGATGATACTTCACTTCGTGATCAGGTAATGGAAAATGCCGATTACTTCAGAACAGAAATGAAAGCGAAAGGTTTCGATATTCCTGATGGAGATGCTGCTATTGTTCCGGTAATGCTTTACGACGCTCCACTTTCTCAGAAAATGGCTGAAAAGCTTATGGATGAGGGAATTTATGTTATCGGATTCTTCTATCCGGTAGTTCCAAAAGGTAAGGCAAGAATCAGAGTACAGCTTTCTGCCGCTCATACCAGAGAGCATTTGGATAAAGCCATAGCTGCTTTTGAAAAAGTAGGAAAAGAATTAGGAGTGATCTCTTAAGATAAAAAGATCTACATTTATAGCATAAAACAGGATTTCTTACATGTAAAGAAATCCTGTTTTTTTTATGAAAAAAATATTCACGATCATATAGAAAGGACAGACCAGACCCGAATTTTTTTAAGATGAACGTTGTTGGTTTATTTAGAGGAATGAAAATAGTATGACCATTACTAAAAATTAAAGGAGGCTATATACAATTTTACATTACTGTCATTCTGACGAAGGAAGAATCTCGTAATATGGCTTAGATTCTTCATTTCACTTCGTTACATTCAGAATGACAGAGTCATCATAATAAGATAACCGCATTAGTGTAAAATGTATGTAATTGCCAAAATTAAAATACGTTAACAATATGGCAATAAAACAGCGATTTTCAGTGTTATTTTAGTGATTGAATTAGAATAGTTGAAAAAGTACTATTGCTGAATAGATGATAATATAATATATTTGAAACACTAATACTAATAGCCGTTTTGTGAAAAAAAAATTACTTCTTTTAGCTTTTTTTAGCTTTTTTAAAACAGTGTATGCTCAATCTGATGATTACAAATCAATACTTACTGTAAGTGCTTTTGCTCCTTTTCGTGACCAGCGTTATAATGTAGGTTATATGCGGAAAATAAATGAAAGATGGTGGATTGGAGGTGAATTGGCATATGGAACTGGCAAAATTACTCCCGTAAATATTGGAAATTTTGAAGGGAAAAACAGAATTTTTGAAATAAAACCGGAAGTTTTTTATAGCTTGGCTCCTCAATCGAGATTAAAACATTTCGTATCAGCAGAAGTTTTTTATTTAAAACAAACAGGAAAAGATATTTCTGGAACATATTATGACGAAAATGATGTTTATTATTCTTTTAGCTCAGCAGATTATAAAAGAACCAAATATGGAGTAAATATCAACTACAGTATTTTGCTTCATAAAGAATCTTCATGGTTTGGCTTTATGCCTAAAATCGGCTTTGGCATTAGACAGAAAAATATTTCTTATGCTAATATGACAGGAAGGGAAGAAATTGATGCTCCTAGAGATGGCCTTCCTTTTGACTATCATTTAAATCAGCAGGGCTCCAATCTGCGTTTCAATTTTAATGTGGATATGAAAATTATTTTCAAATTTTAAAAAATTCCTAATCTTTATTATTTTAAGCTAAAGATTTTAGATTAAATTCTCTTTTTTTCCGAAATAAACTATCTTTGCAAACAAATTTTTAGGATGCTGTATACCATCATCAAAGCTTTACATATTATCTTCATGGTAAGCTACTTTGCGGGGATTTTTTATCTCGTGAGAATTTTCGTTTACTATAAGGATACCGATGAATTTTCTGAAGAAAAAAAGAAAATTCTGAGAGAACAATATACCTTTATGGCCAGAAGGCTGTGGAATATTATCACCGTTCCGGCAGGTGTAATCATGGCAGTTTGTGGATTGGTCATGATCTTTTTAAATCCGGGACTGATGAAAATGGGATGGTTTCATCTGAAACTGACTTTCCTTATTGGATTAGCCATTTACCACTACTGGTGCTGGAAGAAAGTACTTCAGCTGAAGGATTTAAGTGGAAATACTTTACCAATTGCCAATATCAAACTGAGACAGGCAAACGAAATTGCGACCTTTATTCTTTTTCTGGTCGTATTTACAGTGATCTTAAAATCTATGGTAATTGAATATTGGTGGCAATTAATTGCTGGATTTTTCGTTCTTGTATTTCTGATTATGATGACAGTGAAACTCGTTAATAAAAATAAAAAAAACAAATAATTGTGGAGTAGGATATCCATCTTTTCTACACTTTACTAAAAAAACTATGATTGCAATTTTAAAGAAAGAACTTTGGAGTTATTTCGGAAACTGGAGCGCATGGATAATCATTGCCGCTTTCAGTCTCATTACGACTCTTTTCCTGTTCTTTTTCGACAACGATTCTAATATTTTTGAGATCGGAATGGCTTCTATGCAGAGTTATTTTGTATTGGTACCATGGCTGCTGATGTTTATCATTCCAGCACTTTCCATGAAAACTTTCGCAGAAGAACAGCAGACGGGAACCCTGAACTGGCTTTTTTCACAACCTTTAAAAGTTTCAGACCTGGTAACAGGAAAATTCCTTTCTGTTTGGGTGGTAGGTGTTCTATGCCTTATTCCTTCTTTAATTTATCTTTATACAGTATATGTGCTGGGAGTTCCTGCAGGAAATATTGATATGGGAATGACCTTCGGAAGTTATATAGGGCTGATTATGCTGATTGCTGCATTTGCGGGAGTAGGAATTTTAGCCTCTTCTTTATCTCAGAATCAGATTATGGCTTATCTGCTTGGTGTTTTTATGTGTTTCATTATGTATTTTGGAATTGAACAGCTGGCTAGCTATAAATTATTAGGGGGAGCAGATTTTATTCTTCAAAACATAGGTTTTTACCAGCATTTCTTAGGCTTTACAAGAGGTCTTATCGACTTTAAAGATGTGGCCTATTTTATACTGGTTATCGGCGCTTCATTAGTATTGTCCAATCATTTTATTAACAAAAAGAAGTAGAATTATGAAGAAGATCAATGCTAAATCTCCACTGGGAATTTTCTTATTTGTAATTATTCCCTTAGTTATTATCCTGGTATATTCAGGAATCAGATTAGACTTAACAAAAGAAAAAAGATATACCCTTTCTGAGAGTACAGTAAAGGTACTGGAATCTGTTAAAAAACCACTAACAGTAGATGTATATCTTGAAGGCGACTTTCCGGCAAGCTTTAAACAGCTTCAAAGTGAAACCAAATTTATGTTGGAAGAGTTCAGAAAGATCAATCCTAAAATTGATTTTAAATTCATCGATCCTATCAAGACAAAAATGTCTCAGGATACTTTGATGGCGATGGGAATGCAACCTTCAATTCTTCCGGATGTAAAAGATGGAAAGATCTCTCAGATTACTCTTTTTCCTTATGCCGTGATCAAACATGGAAATAATGGAGTTTCTATTCCGTTGGTTGTGCAACAGGCTGGTATCGATGCAGATCAGCAGCTTACGAGATCGATCGAAGGATTGGAATACAACCTGGTTTCCAACATCAAAAATATTGCATCTGATAAGAAAAAGAAAATAGGAATTTTGGTCAATCATGATGAGCTGAGCCCGGATGAATTCCAGGGATTCGTGCATCTTGCCATGGAAAACTATGACGCCGGACCTATTATTCCTAAAAATCAAACTGAGCTCTCATTGGAAGATATTCCGCTTTTGAAGCAGATGAGCGCTTTAGTTATTGCAAAACCCAGAAAAGCTTTTACAGACAATGAAAAAGTAATTCTTGACCAATACATCATGAACGGAGGTAAAACTCTTTGGATGATTGATGCGGTAAATGCTGAAATGGATACGCTTACAAGAGCCAAAAAAGTAATGCCTTTCCCGGTTGACCTTAATATGACCGACTTCTTTTTCAATTACGGAATAAGAATCAATCCTGCTTTGGTAAAAGATGTGAAAAAATTTGCTCTTTTAAGACTAGTTACAGGGGAAGTAAGCGGAAATCCACAATATACAAGTTTACCTTGGCCATATTATCCGCTGGGAATTGCTGAAAACAATAATCCGATCACTAAAAATATCAATCCTGTAAAATTTGAATTCCCGACTTCTATCGATACACTAGGTGGAAGAAAGAATATCAAAACAAAAGTCCTTTTCGAATCCAGTGAGAGAACTTTGTTGAAGCAGGTGCCAAATTATGTGGATCTGAAAGAAATTGCCAGTGTAGACAGTCTTGGACAAATGGAAAAACCAAGTACTCCAAAAATCTTTGCTGTAGCATTGGAAGGAAAGTTTAATTCTGCTTATGCTTCAAGAATTGAAAGAAAATCTTACCCTGGATTCAAAGAATCAAGTCCGGAAAATAAAATGATCGTTATTGCTGATGGAGATGTGGGAAGAAACAAAGTGATTAAAGGAAAACCACTTCCATTAGGAGTAGATTTATTGACTAACGAGCAGTTTGGAAACGAACAGTTCCTTAGAAATGCTTTAGATTACCTTTTGGATGACAGTAATCTGATGGAACTGAGAAACAGAAACATTGAAGAAAGACTTCTCGACAGACACAGAATCACCGAAGAGAAAACCAATTGGCAGTGGCTGAATTTATTGCTTCCACTGGTAATTATAGGGTTGATTGGAGGATTGTTCTTCTGGTTGAGAAAGAAAAAATTTGGATAAATAAAAAGAGAAGCAAAAGCTTCTCTTTTTATAGTTTTAGTTTTTATCTTTTAGACTTCAATTTTCTATTCTCTTCTTTCAAAGTTTCCACTTGTTCTTGCAAAACCTTGATATAACTCTGTAAATTTTCTACAATAGAATCAGGAATACTATGGAAATGGTTAAAATAACTACCAGCATTGTCATTAAAAGTGGTGTTATCATGATTGTTGTGCACTACTGCTGTTTTTCTTTCCTCTTTTATTTCTTCTACAGGAACATCGAGTGCCTTAGCTAGCTTTTCCCACTCATCATCATATATTCTTACTTCATCATTCTCCTTTCGGGAATAATTAGATACGTCTGTTGCAATGATTTTAGACATATATTCTTGGGTATAACCTCTTTGTTTTCTTATACTTCTTAGCTTTTCCATAATGACTTTTTATTTGTGTCTTTGTACAAATATAAAGAAAATGATTTTTTTATCATTACCATATACAAATATAAAAAAATAGTGGTTCCTTTCCAGAAACACCTATTCTCTAAAATCCGTATTTCTACGCTAGGAGCATCTTTTGTTTCTCTCTAGTTTTGTAGGGGAAGTGTAAATAAATATCACAAAATCATACGATTATGCCAACGAAACAACACAATAGGTTTCTCCTTCATATGATGGAAGGAGTAAGTAATGTACGGATCGTAATTACCGATCATAGTATTTCTTCAGGAGAACCTTGGGAAAATACAGCGGATATCATTCAGAAGTCGGGCAATACTTGGGAAATAGATGTTCAGGCAGGAAGACATGGTACTGATACCGTTGCACAGTGGTTTAAAAGTAAAATATCTGGTGGCAATGCCATTGGATGCAGTTCTAATGATGCGCTGCCTGGTAAGCTGAATTTTGCCTTTACCTGTACTTTAACGTTTGATTATCATAACAGACATTGTGAACTGCGCGACATCCAAATCGGGCAGGGACATAATTCAAAATCGGAGAACAACTGGTGGATTGGAAGCAGGAATCTGAAAAAGATTTCCGGAATCTATATTTTGGAGACAGATCAGAATATCACTTTCAAATGCAATGTTTCTGTGTCGGGAGTCAACGAGTTTTATATGAATATCAATGCTTCAGAATGGATGAGTAAGGTTAATCAGAGTACTTCACTGAAGGCATTGAGCATTCCCGGAACGCATGATTCCGGTACTTATAAAATTTCTTCGGCCGCTTTCGGAGCCCGCTGCCAGAATTATGATATCAGGCAGCAGCTTGAAGATGGGATTCGTTTTCTGGATATCCGATTGGTGAATGCCTCCAATTCTTCAGATCCTTTGAGCTTGTATCATGGAATTATTTCATGCGATGTTACCTTTGGTGAAGTATTAAACGCCAGTCAGCAATTTCTGAGAGATCATCCTTCCGAAAACATTTTGATGTGTGTGAACAATGAAAAAAGCGGTCAGGATATCTCTGAAAACTTTATTTATTATCTTAAAAAATATAATGGTCTGTATTATCAGGGGAATACAATTCCCGAATTGGGACAGGTAAGAGGTAAAATTGTGTTTTTTTACAGGTTTGATCTGAATACGGGAAATTCAGGAATAGATAAGAATAAAGTTGGAGTTAGATTTGGCCCGTGGGAAGATGATAAAAGCTTTGAAACTAAAAATTCATTGGGGCAGAAGTTCTATATAGAAGATAATTATCAAAGCTATGACACGCACAAAAAAGTAAAATTCGTACAGGAAAACCTGGAGAAAGCCCTAAAAAAAGGGTCTGAAAATGAATCGATCTTATACGTAAGTTTCAATAGTATTGCTTTTGGGGCATTCCATCATACTCCTTATCAATATGCCTGGGGTGGAATAGGGGTAGATCCTGCGATGAATCCATGGTTGAAGCAGTATACCAATTATTCTGGACAAAGACGTTTGGGAATTATTCCCCTTGATTTCTATAATAATGGCGGTGGAAACCCTATTGAAAATGGGCTGGTAGGAAATATTATTCAATCAAACCACTAAAAATAAAAAAGAGAAACCTCGCGTTTCTCTTTTTTATATATGATCAGTGATCTTTTAATCTTCTAAAACAGGGATAATATGTTCCCATTTAAATGCCTTCGCATAATCTAAAGCTGTTTTACCTTTTCCGGATAGTATGCTTTTGTCAGCTCCTGCATTCAAAGCGGCCTGTACAATGGTAAGATTCCCGGCGATAGTTTCCCGGTGTAAAAGCGTTAATCCATCCTCATCAACATTTGCAATTTCTTCAGGATATTGCTGCAAGAATTTGACAAATTCATCTTTCATATTTTTGCTCATCGGATGCTCAATGAGGTTTTCAGGATATTCTCCCTGTTGATTAACCACATGAATATCATTGTAGTCTCCAAAATCAAGCTGCCAGGCATTATCATGATCTTTTCTTTCAGCTTCTGACATATCGGCACGCATTTTTTGAATGGTAAACCCTCCATAGGCTTTGGGAAGCGAAGGAGATGAGGAAGAGAAAAGTTTGGAAAGGCCTTTAGGTTTTGGAGTACTTGGAGTAATAGCAAAAAGCCAATCTGTCAGGTGGCTCAGAGGGATTTCTACATAATCACCAATCTGTATATTCTTAAGACTATTAGGCTCATTGATCAGGTATCCCTTTACGTGGTCACCATCAAAGGAAACTTCGTTGATCCACATATGTTCCGCGAGATTTTCACCGGTTTCTTCGTCCTGTTCCTCGAAAAGAGTTTTCACGCAGGCAACATTAAGTCCAGGGATAATTCTTCTGTATTCCCACGACTGTTCACGCCAGAAATATTTAAAGGTTTCCTGTGCTTTTTGATAGGCTTTTATCATTTCCGGATCGTTTCCATCCGCAAAGAAAATAGGATTTTCTTCCATAGTAATAGATTGTGATTAGGTGATTAAAAGGAGTTTATTTATTGCTGATAAGCTTCCTTGGGCAATAGTGCTGCCGTTTTATAATAGCTGATGTCTATAGGTAATTTATCCTGTAGTTCCTGGAAGGTGTCATAATCATAATGGGTCCAGTTTTCTTCATGTTCAGGGTCGGAAGTTTTATCAATGGCAAGTTCCAGTTTTCCGTCTTCCTGATAGCTGCATTCTATAGCTGCATATTTTTCTCCGTTTTCATCTGTAGTATACCAGCATTTTACGGTTTTTTCAAGTTGTGGTTTTGTTGTTTCGTTGTCGATAACCTGGGAACAGATGAAGTTCTCGGAATCATCTATTGTAAAAACAGTTTTGGAGATGAGGGGAAGGTCATCTACAGACAAAGAATACAGTTTATTGGTAGAAATAATATATCCTTCGGCCGTTTCTCTTTTTTCGATATCGAAAAAATCGGATTTTTCTTTCAGGTAATCCAGTATTTGCTCTTCATCGTCATTATCGTTTAGGAAATAATTGATGTTGTATATGCTGTCTTCACTGATGAATTCAATTTCCTTCAGTACATCTGTGTTGCTTTCATAATAATACAGATGATACTCGTTTAGTTTCACAGCATTGCTTTTGGAGATAATTTCTCCAAAAATGTTTTTGTACACTTTTCTCATTTTTAATCACGTTAGTTAGTTTCATTTATTAGTTTAAGTGGTATAGCAAAGATAAGTTTCTTTTTTCTCTTAATCCTAACTGTAATTGAGTATTATTTTCGTAATAATATTAAACGTCCTTTATAAAATCCTCATATTCGTAATAAAACATTTCAAATCCATTCATTTTATCATAAAAGAATTCAAAAATTTCCTGCCATGTATTTTTATTAAACACAGAAACTCCAGGCTTTTGTACCCATATTCTGCTGATTATCTTTCCATTCTCCAGGCTGAAATGCTCTTCTTTGTGAAATTCTCCAATAAAATCTTTCAGAATATCTTCCAGTGACCAGATCTTTTCATAATAAGCATTCCTGAAGATTTCATCTTTCATTTCTATATCTAATGAAACTTCTGCTTTTTTGTTATCTACCGAAAATTTGAATGCCATATCCTTGACTTTGGTATCATAGAGAATCCATTTCCTTGGAAAAGATTTTCCAAAAGCTGTCCAAAAGTCCTTTTTTAGCTGTTGCGCTTCTTGTTTACTGAACATAGCACAAACTTAATGATTTAATAGGAAAAAGGCAAAATAGCGGAAAAGATAAAGAGTTGAGTAGACTGAAAAGATATTCTGAGAAGGTCAAGAATTTTACATTTTTTGAAAAATGATTTTGGAAATATCAAGCCATTTTCACTTTATTAGCCCATCTGATTAGCCTCTTTTAAATCTTTATTCATCTCTTCTTTTGCTTTATTAGCTTTCAGGAATTTCTCCTTTTTTCAAATATTAAACAATTTTCTTATTTTTGCTGTAATGCTTTCAAAAAAATCTCAATATGCGTTTAAGGCACTTTCATATCTTGTAGAAAAAAGAAATGAAGGGCCTGTTCTTATTTCCGAAATTGCGGAACACAAAAAGATTCCTTTAAAGTTTTTGGAAAACATCCTGCTTGAACTGAAAAAAGCGGACATTCTAGACAGTAAAAAAGGAAAAGGAGGAGGATATTTTTTAAAAGAAAATCCTGAAAATGTAAAACTTGCTAAGATTATTCGCCTTGTAAACGGTCCTATAGCCATGCTCCCTTGTGTAAGTCTTAATTTTTACGAAAAATGTGAAGACTGTAATGAGGATCACTGCGGATTACATGACGTTTTGATTGAAGTTCGGGATGCTTCTTTGAATATTTTAGAGAAAAAAACTTTAATGGATCTGGTGGACTGACCTGATCCTTTTTTTTGAATTAGTAGTCTATCTTTTTGGTAGGATAATTATTTTATCAGATATTTGCAATGCTTCAAACAGGAATGCTTTCATTCTGAATGAAGATACAAATACACCGAAACGATATTATTTATGGTAATTTCAAGAAAGATTCAGGTAAGGCTTAATGTACTTTTTATCACTGCTGCAATTTTGGGGACTGCTGTTTTCTCTATGTATGAATTGGGATACCTTGATGAGCTTCTGAATATTCTGGCAAAAGATCATTATATTTTCTACTGGATGCTTTTGGTGGGAGTATTTGCCGAAATCGTTGCAGGATCTATGGGAATGGGATACGGAGTAATTTGTACAACCACACTGATGCTTCTTAACATTCCTCCGCATATTGTGAGTGCAAGTATTCATTCTGCAGAAAGTTTTACTACAGCTGCTGGAAGTATAAGCCATGTTAAACTTAAAAATGTAAGCAAGAACTTAGTAAAAAAGCTGGCCATTCCGGGAGTAATCGGAGCTATTATAGGAGCGGTTTCCCTGACTTATTTTGGAGAGTATTATGCTAAAATTACAAAAACTTTAATTGCATTTTACACCTTGTATCTTGGAATACAAATACTTTCTAATGCTTTTAAGAAAAAACAAAGTAAAGCATTGAAAAAGAAAACCAATCTGACAAGGCTTGGCGTGATCGGAGGTTTTATAGATTCATTTGCAGGAGGGGGCTGGGGACCGTTGGTAACCGGAACTTTAATTAAAAACGCATTTACCCCCAGATTTGCCGTTGGAAGTTCTACTGTTGCCAAGTTTATCCTGACCATTACTGCTACGGTTACCTTCTTCTTTACACTCGGAATTCAACATTGGAATATTATTTTAGGTCTTTTGATAGGAGGAATTATTACTGCTCCCTTTTCTGCAATGCTAACTGCTAAGCTTCCAGTGAAGAAAATGTTTGTGATTATCGGCACATTGGTTATTGTAATGAGTTCTATAACTATTTATAAATCAGTTTTTAATTAAAAATATCATCAGGTATTTAAAAATAAAAGCACGAAAAAGATATTTGGTTTTGAAAATATTTTACTTTTACACTACTAAATATTAGAACATGAATTTACATATCATTGCACTTTTTAAGTTTAATGAAAATTATCTGATGGAAGCAGTGGAGCTTTTTCAGAAACTTGTGAAAGAAACAAGAAAAGAAGAAGGCTGCCTGCAGTATGATCTTATTGAAGATAAAGATAATAAGGGAACTTTCTTCCTGATCGAACTATGGGAAAGTGTGGATCATCATAACATGCATAACGGACAGGATCACCTTTTGGACTTCCGAAAAGACGCTTCCAAGATGATGGAAAGCTCTATTGAAGTTTATAAGGGTTTTAAAATTTACTAGTATAATTTATAAAGATTCAAAATGATTATTGTGAATCTTTATTTTTTTTGAATATATAAAAGGCGGTTTCAACAATCTGAAACCGCCTTTTTATTAGAAAAAATAGAAAGTATTAAAAAAAATTGTTTATTTCACGATGAGCTTTTTCGTTTCCGTGTTGCCACCGTAAGTGATTTTTACAAGGTAATTCCCTGAGCTAAGGTGAGACAGGTTTAAATCCTGCTTGTAGAATCCTGTCTGATTAGATAATTCTGCAGTGTAGACCTGTTTTCCGGTAAGATCATACACCTCCACATTCCCTTTGTTGCTTGCTTTTTCTTTAACATCAAATAAAACAGTCACTTTCTTGTCTGCTGTAGTCGGGTTAGGGTAAATTCCGAAAGAAGCTTTTTTACCAACCTCTGTAATACCTAGAGTTTCAGTGATTTTTTTATATTTGAAATACATGTCTCCTGTAGTTGCTCCACCATTGGTTGTGAAGTACATTCTATAGTAGTCACTGCCTTTTTTAACATAATAAACCACATCATTATAAACATTTCCGATTCCTTTCCATGAGTGACCTACCGTAGTAATAGCAGATGAAAAGCTTGCATCAGCAGGAACAGTATAAGACGCTGTTTCCTTCGTTTCAGGCTGCACTTTGGCTACTTTGATATTAGGACTCTGGATTGCTCCGGAAAGTGGATACATCTGTATTCCCATATAGAAGGTAAAATATTTCGTAAACATCAGGTCCCACGCCGTTTTTGAGGGCTCCATATTGGGAACTTTCGCACCGGTGTCAAAAGAAAAATAGTTGAAATAAGCATCGTCTGCTCCATTCGCAATAGTGCGGGTTTCAGTAGCCCCCCATGAACTTCCGTTCCATTTCGAATACTTGAAAGTATACCCGGCAAATGCATCCTGAATAGCGAATTTAATATAGGTCCCTGAAGGATATTTTAAAACAAAAATAGCTTTTCCATCAATATGGTGACTGGTAGTATTATATACTCCCCATCCTGTAGAAGGTAGGAAAGGATCTGTGATGGGGCCTTGTTCGAAAGCTCCCTGACTCCAGTCCGTGGTCTGATCTGGATTATATAGAGGAGCACCCCATGAGGATTCATTAGTTATATTGATATTATCCCAGTCTGCAAGGTTGGATGACGCTGTATACACTTTAATTTCCTTTGCATCATTGATTCTTGATCCAAAAGCATAGTTTGAATTTCTATAAAAAGCTACATCCCAGCTATTGGCTGGCTGAGAGATCATGTTGCCATCTGCCAGATTAACAAATACACGGTTTTGGTATCCACTTCCCATAGTCATATTTACTTGCGTATACCCTAATGCATCAGTTTGCGCTATAACAGTCTGTTGAACAGTAAGGGCAAACATCGAAGCCAAAAATAGTTTTGTTTTCATAATTTATTTTTTAAATCCTTATTTAGAATTATTCTACAAAAGTATATAATTATTTTTAATGATTCTAAATAAAAACATGATTTTTATCTGGTTTTATTTTGAATTCATAGTTTCAATATCGATGTATGGCTAGATATAAGGTATTTTTAAGTGATGGAGAGATCTATGTATTGCATTTCGACCTTCAATAAGTTGGATCATTATTCTATAAAAAAGATCCGGCTGGAAACTTCCAGCCGGATCTATAAAGGCATATAATAGTCTAATAAATTTTACTTTTTAATAAACTTAGATTGGATAACAGCTCCTTCAGCCGTTTCAATAAGAACATAATATACTCCTGTTTGAAGCGTACTGATATCAAATCTTTGTCCGTTAAGTTTCCCTTCAGTAGCTTTTTGCCCTGTAGCAGAGTAGATCTGAATGCTTTTTGGAGCCTTCACCGAAACAAACTCTAATGCTGTATTTTCTGAATTAACAGCAAATTGAACATTGTCTTTCTTTTTAGCATTATCTGTTACTCCTAGTGTAGAAGCAGAAGTTAATACCACATCATCCAAACGCAATGCTACGTGAACAGTAGATGCTGTAAACTTAAATGCAATATACTGGTAAGCAGATTGCTGTACGTTAAATGTTGTAGTAGCATCTGTGCTTGAAGTAAGGTTCACAACAGTACCGATAGGAGTAAAGGTAGACATATCGGTAGGGCTTGCGACAAGACCTACTTCAAGAGTACCGGTTCCACCGGGAGTACCTCCAATAAGTGCTGAACTGAATGATAAAGTCTGAGTTCCTGTTGGAGCAACAATTTGTGGAGTGATCAGATAAAAAGCTTTACTTCCTGCAAAGAACGAGTAAGCTTGAACAAAGTTATTTCCAGCAGCAGGCTCAACAGTAAGCATAGGTACCCAGCTCGGGTTATTTGGATTTGATGAAGCAGGAATTACTGTACTCCATCCATTTTGAGGCAATGAACCTGTACCTGTAGTAAATGAATTAAAATTTTCGTTTATAGACGATACTTGTGCATTTGCTGTGAAAGCCGTAAACATTAATGTTCCTAAAAGTAGTTTTAATCTCATGATATTATTTTTATTTAGAATTATTCCACAAAAATAAGTATTAATTTTTAACTATTCTAAATAAAGCATTATATTTGCCAAAATTTTTACTCTATGAAGAAGAAGGTGCTTTCCGTTCTATCATTATCCATTGCCTTTTGGATGAATGCACAAGAAAAAGATTCTCTTAATCAGAAGAAAATAGAAGAAGTTGTCGTTACAGGGCAATATACTCAGCAATCTATAAATAAATCGATCTATAAAGTTGAAGTCATTGATGCAGAACAAATTAAAAGGATGGCTGCTACCAATGTAGCCGACGTTCTGAATCAAAGTTTAAATGTTCTTATTACATCAGACCGTAATTCGGGAAACTCAACAGCAAGTCTTTTAGGACTTGGCGGGGAGTATACTAAAATTCTTATAGATAATATTCCAGTAGTTGGAGATATTGGTTTAGGAAATAATATAGACCTTACTAAAATTAATATCAATAATGTTGACCGTATTGAAATCGTAAGAGGGTCTATGGGGGTAGACTATGGTAGCAACGCGGTGGCAGGAGTTATTAATATTATAACAAAGAAAAATAGTAATAAAAAACTGACTCTGAATGCTTCTGTACAGGAAGAAACCGTAGGAAAAGAGTATAATTTATACAAAAAAGGAGAGGGAAGGCACGTACAAACATTAAACATAGGGTATAATATTGATGAGCACTGGTACGTAGGAGCCAATATTAACCATAACGACTTTCAGGGATTCAAAGGAACTCAGGAAGGATATAAATATTTTGGTCAGGATAAAAAAAGAGGATATCTATGGCAACCTAAAGATGTTCTAAATGTGGATGGTATTGTAAGATACTCCAAAAATAAAACCTCTATTTTCTATAAGTTTGGTTTTGTAGATGAAAAACTTAATTTTTACAGTCCTATTGTAGGAGAGATATATTTGGGAGAAGGAAACAGAACATATGTTTCCACAGATCGTGATTATCTTACCAGAAGATATTTGAACCAGCTTAATATACAGACCAAACTTGGACCCATCAACTATACAGGAGATTTTTCTTACCAGACTCAGGACAGAAAATACAGAGATTTCATGTATGACATTCCAAACCGTCAGGTGAGAGGTGATAAGAATGAGTACCAGTCGTATAATAAAGCAGATGTTATCTATTCGAGAGGAGTTTTCAGTAATTTCCTGAATAATGAGAAAATTGATTTCCAGTTAGGGTACGAATTAGATCATACATCGGGTTATGCCGGATCTATTGCCGGAAACTTTGCTGGAAACAATGTTCAAAGAAAGATATTTAACTATGCCAATTTCATTTCTGCAGAATGGAATGCTACAAAATGGTTATCCGTTCGTCCCGGATACCGTCTTGCGGTAAGTGATAAATTTGATACACAGCATAATTACTCCTTAACGGTAAGAGGAAAAGCGAATGAATCAACAAATATTCGTTTGGTGGTAGGAAGTGCCAATAGATTTCCCAATTTTGACGAATTGTATACTTATTTCGTAGACAGTAATCACGATATCCGTGGAAATGAAAACCTAAAACCTGAGGAAGGTTTTACCGCCTCATTAAATGCCGATAGAAAAATCAATACTTCTTCGGGATGGAACCTGAAAGTAGGAGCAAGTGCTACTTATATGAAGGTGAAAAACAGAATTGAAGAATCAATTATTAATTTACAGCCTTTAAAATATCAATATATCAACATAGATAAGTTCAGGTCTTATATATTGGAAGCTAATTTTAATGCTCAAAAAGATCAGTTTACTTTATCTGCAAATGCTTCCTATTACGGAATTTCAAAAGAATTATCTTCAGGAACAATAACTTCACCTACTGATTTCTTCTACACATTTGAAGGAAAAATTGCGGGGAGCTATACTTTACCTAAAGTCAATACCAACTTCTCGTTATTCTACAGATATGTAGGAGCGCAACAGGTATATGTTCTCGTTCCGGATCTTGCCAACCCTTATTATGAAGTAGGAAAAAGAGGAGACTTTAATATGATGGATTTTGTGGTTTCACAGCCTTTCTTCAATAGACATCTTGAAGTAAGCGCGGGGGTTAAAAATATCTTTGACATATCATCAGTTAGTGATACTACAATTCCTGGTACGGCTCACGGTGCCGGAGATCCAAATTCTAATTTGTTCTATGGCAGAAGTTATTTTGCCAGAGTAAGTTATAACTTCTAAAATTTAAAAAAATGAAAAAAATACTGGTTTATCTTTTAATAGGTGTATCATTTATATCTCAGTCTTGCATCAATGATAATGAAGATCCAATAGCAATACCTAAAACAGATGGTTATGTAGTTGATCCTACCGTAGGAGGACCTAGCCAGCCTAATCAGGTGTGGTTCGATCTGGGAACCAATACTCAGATGGTTACCAAAAGAACAGATTGGGACCTTGGTTTTTATTCAGGAAGTGAATTTAAAGTGATTCTGAATCCATCCATTGCGATGGGTGCCGGGAAAATTGCCAATGCAACCAACATAGACTTAGTGAAGGAATCAGACGTTACTGCCTTAATGAATCAGGTACAGGTAGCTAACTTTAATCCGGCCAATACCATTTATATAGATGATGTTACTGGAAACTTTCCATCTGGTTACACTGCAATAGATGGAATTAAAGCAAATGAAGCTGATAACCCTATTTATCTGGTTAATATGGGTAAAAGCGTTTTTACAGGAACAATTCCTTTAGGTACGGTTACTACAGGAGGTGATGCCAGAGGTTGGATGAAGGTACAGGTGGTAAGACAGGGAGATGCCTATAAAGTAAAATATGCAGAACTTAATGCTACTGATCATAAAGAGGTAATTATCAATAAAAATGCAGCGTACAATTATAGTTTCTACAGCTTGAAAAATAATACAACAGTTACTGTACAGCCGGAGAAGAAAAATTGGGATATTTGTTTCTCAGTATTTGTTAATTCAATTGCAGGAGCAGGAAGTTATATCTATGCAGACTTTACAATGCTTAATAACCTGGGAGGAGCTGGAGCTTATGAAGTAAAAGTAACAGGAACAACAACAGGAGCAGAGGCATTTACGAACTTTAAGCTTTCCGATGTTGATAAAACGAAATTTGTTTACAATGATCAGCGAGTAATTGGTGGAAACTGGAGAGAAGTAGGACCAGATGGATATCAGGTGAAAGGAAATGTTTTCTATGTGATCAAGGATGCGGAAGGATATTACTTTAAACTGAGATTTACAAGACTTACGAGCGAAAAAGGTGAACGTGGATTCCCGCAGTTTGAATATAAACCTTTATTTTAATATCAATTTAAGAAATCAATAATAGTATATCATGAAAAAATTCATCCTTGCAGCTTCTGTTCTTATTGCAGTATACTCATGCAAAAAGACAGAAGGAACAACGAAAGAAAATACAACCGAAGCAACTTCTGAAGCTCCGAAAAGCAATAATAAAATAGTAACCTTAAACGGCGGAATTACAGAAATCGTAAGCGCTTTAGGTCACGAAAAAGAAATTGTAGGAACAGACGTTACCAGTACATACCCGGAATCATTAAAATCTACTGCCAAAAACTTAGGACACGTAAGATCAATTACGATAGAACCTATCATGGCAGTAAGCCCAACTTTAGTTTTAGCGTCAGATAAAGACTTGAACCCTGAACTATTGGGTAAAATTAAATCCTCAGGAATTAAAGTAGACGTTTTCAAACAGGAATATACTGTAGACGGTACCAAAAAACTTATTGAACAAGTCGCAAAAGCGATCGGAAATACAGACTATCAGAAACTGAATGATAAGATTGATACTGATCTTAAACAAATTCAGCCCATTGCTAAAAAGCCTAAAGTATTATTCATCTATGCCAGAGGAAATATGCTGATGGTTTCAGGTAAAAATACACCGATGGCAGCATTGATCAACCTTGCAGGAGGAGAAAACGCTGTGAACGATTTTGAAGATTTCAAACCATTAACTCCTGAAGCTGTGGTAAAAGCTAACCCAGATGTACTATTCTTCTTCGAATCAGGCCTACAGGGAGCTGGTGGAAACGAAGGCGCACTTAAAATGCCGGGAGTTTCCCAGACCAACGCGGGTAAGAATAAGAAAATCATCGCAATGGACGGAGGTTTAATATCAGGTTTCGGACCAAGACTAGGAGAAGCAGCAGTAGGATTAAACAAATTATTAGTTGAAAGCACAAAGTAAATTATACTTTTACATGACAATATGTACCATACTGCTTGCCCTTATAGCAGTATGGTCTATTAATACAGGTGTTTACGACTTTGGTGGTAAATCTGCATTTGAAGTTTTAGGAAAAGTAATACAGGGAGATTCCGGATTATCATTAAGTGATAAATATGTAGTTTGGGATGTACGGGCAGCCAGAATTATCATGGCTATCTTAATAGGAAGTATGTTGGCGGTTTCAGGAACAAGTCTTCAGGGACTTTTCAAGAATCCCCTGGCAACAGGAGATTTAATAGGACTTACATCAGGAGCAACACTACTCGCTGCAATTGCGATTGTTTTAGGAGGACATTTCAAACAATATCTTCCTGAGGCAGTACAATTTTCACTGGTGGGAATTTCTGCTTTTATAGGATCCTTTTTATCAATGATGCTGGTATACAGAATTTCTACTGCCGGAGGAAAAACAAATGTTGTAATGATGCTGCTTACAGGAGTTGCCATTACAGCCATTGGTTTCTCTATTACAGGTTTCCTGATTTATATTTCCAAAGACGAACAATTGAGAGATTTAACATTCTGGAACCTCGGAAGCCTTGCTGCAGCAACATGGACGAAGAATATCATTCTAGCCATTGTTTTAGCGATTGCTTACATCATTCTGCTTCCAAAAGGAAAAGCTCTGAATGCCATGATGTTGGGAGAAAAAGATGCACAGCATTTAGGAATTAATGTAGAAAGACTGAAGAAGCAGATCATTATCATGGTAGCATTGATGGTGGGAAGTTGTGTGGCATTTTCAGGAACTATTGGTTTTGTAGGCCTTATTGTACCTTATATTTTAAGACTTTTGTTCAAATCCAATTATACCTTTATTCTGCCTTTATCAGCCTTATGTGGAAGTATTTTACTCTTAACGGCAGATACATTCAGCAGAAGCATTGTAGAACCTTCAGAATTGCCGATCGGAATTCTGACTGCTTTAATGGGAGGGCCTATTTTTATTGCTATTCTGGTTAAATTTAAAAAGTCACTGTAATGATCAAAGCACATCAGATTAATTATAAACATAAAGAATTCCGTATTCTGGATGGGGTAGATGTCTCTTTAGAATATGGTGAATTTTTAGCCATTGTAGGTCCCAACGGAGCAGGAAAGTCAAGCCTTCTGAGTGTTTTGGCAAATGAAGTAAAGACGGGAAAACAGAATGTTTTATTGAAAGATAAACCTATTCAGGACTGGGATGTAAAAGAACTCTCAAAGCATAAAGCTAAATTTTCTCAACACAACAGCAACGACATTCCACTGGAAGTAAAAGATGTGGTCATGATGGGAAGATATCCCTACTTCGATGCTCAGCCGGGAAAAGAAGACCTTGAAGCCATGAATAATATGATGTACGAAACAGATATTTTTCATCTTAAAGAAAGAGAATACAACACCCTTTCAGGAGGTGAAAAACAACGTGTACACCTTTCAAGAGTAATGGCACAGCTTGAAAATGATATTGCCCATAAGCTGGTTTTTCTGGATGAACCTTTGAACAATCTGGACATCAAACATCAGTACAAAGCGCTGGAAATCATCAAAAAATTTACCCAAAAAGCAAACAGTGCCATTGTCGTTTTACATGACCTGAACCTTGCCGCACAGTTTGCAGACAAAATTTTACTCATGAAATCAGGTAGAGTTTCCGCGTATGGAACCCCGCAGGAAGTCTTTACAGCAGAAAATATAAGCGAAGCCTATAACTTTCCCTGCACCATCTGTGGACACCCTATTACTAATAACCCAATGATCATTTTTGGATAACCATGGAAAAAGAAGAATTAAAAATCCTTGCTCAAAACCTTGCCAATCCTCAGGGGGAAAAAGGCATCGAAATCGGTGAAATGATGAATGCTACAAACATCGGAATGACGTTAGAAAGCATCAGAACATTACTGATAGAAGATGACGAAAATATCCTTGAAATAGGACATGGCAATGCAGGACACTTGAGAAACATAATAAATCTGGCTAAAAATCTGAAATATACAGGAATTGATATTTCAGAAACCATGTACAATGAAGCCAGAAAACTGAACGAAGAATTCAAAAACCAGGCAGAATTTATTCTGTATAATGGTACAGAAATTCCTTTTGAAGACGAAACATTCGACAAAATATTTACAGTCAATACTGTCTATTTCTGGGAAAAGCCGGTTGAATTTTTAAATGAAGTTTACAGAGTTTTAAAAGATGACGGTACTTTCGTTCTCACTTTCGGACAAAGAGATTTCATGGAAAAACTTCCTTTCACAGAGTACGATTTTACACTCTATAATAACACTGAAATGGAAGAACTGATCTCCCAAACCCACTTCAAAAGAATGAAAATTTCTGAAAAAGAAGAAAATATCAAAAGCAAAACAGGAAACGAAACAATACATAGAATTTATACAGTTTTAACCATAAAAAAGTAAAATAATGAGCACATTAGTTAATAATTTAAAGGAAAAATGGGAAGCTCTGAAAGCAGAAAATCCACATATAAGAATAAGAAATGCTGCAGAACAATTAGAAGTAAGTGAAGCAGAATTACTGGCAACAAACATCGGTAAAGAAGTAACTGTTCTGAACCCGGATTTCCAAGGTATCCTTACTGAAGCGGAGACATTAGGCAAAGTAATGGCACTTACCCGTAATAATGAATGTGTTCATGAAAGAAAAGGAACATACCTGAATAGTGATTTCAGCAGCCCTCACGCACAGCTTTTCGTAGGAGAAGACATTGACTTGAGAATTTTCCTTAACCACTGGAAATTTGCTTTTGCGGTAGTAGAAGGAGATAAAAAAAGTCTACAGTTCTTCGGTAAAGATGGATTGGCTCTTCATAAAATTTACCTGACTAAGGACAGCAACGAAGAAGCTTTCAATACTATTGTTGAAAAATTCAAAGCAGACGACCAGAATCAGGTACTTACTTTTGAAGCTGTTGCTCCAAAGCAGGCTGAAAAAGCAGACGCTGAAATTGACGTTGAAGGATTCAAAAAAGCCTGGACTGAGCTAAAAGATACTCACGATTTCTTCATGATGACAAGAAAATTCGGAGTAAGCAGAACACAGGCGTTAAGACTGGCTCCGGAAGGTTTCACTAAGAAAATCGATAACGCAAAAGTGGTAAGTGTTCTTGAAGATGCTTCTGAAAAAAACACACCAATCATGGTTTTCGTAGGAAACAGAGGGATGATCCAGATTCATACAGGGAATGTGAAAAAAACACTTTGGCACCAGCAGTGGTTTAATGTAATGGACCCTGATTTTAACCTGCATTTAGATGTAACGAAAATTGCAGAAGCATGGATCGTTAAAAAACCAACTGAAGACGGAGAAGTTACAGCTATTGAAGTATTCAATACCGAAGGTGACTTTATCGTTCAGTTTTTCGGGAAAAGAAAACCTGGAATTCCTGAACTTCAGGAGTGGAAAGATCTTGTTGCAGCATTAGAGCAATAATAATTAGATGATTTGAATGAGACCGTTTTGTTTATAAAATTCAAAGCGGTCTTTTTTATTGTAACAGGATGATTCCAAATATTTTGAATTGGCTCTTGCAATGAGAATAGTGCCAAAATATTTATGTAATTTGTGTCTAAATAATTAAAATGAAAAATGTATTCATAGCGATTTTGCTTGCAGGTTTCTGTTCATTAAGTGCACAGGATTTTAAAGCGTATCAGTTTTATGATAAAAAAGGAAAGGAAGTTAAGACCGATAAACTGGTAAAAGAACTTGCTGATTATGATGTTGTCTTTTTTGGTGAAAATCATAACAGTTCTATTAATCATTGGCTGCAGCTTAAGATTACGGAAGCTTTGTATCAAAAGAAAAATGGACAGCTTATTTTAGGAGCAGAAATGTTCGAAAGAGATAATCAGCCTCAGTTGGATCAATATCTGAACGGAAAATTTGATGCCAAAACATTCAAAGACTCTGCCCGTTTATGGAACAATTATGAAACAGATTATAAGCCGCTCGTAGATTTTGCGAAAGATAAAAAACTGAGTTTTGTAGCAACCAATATTCCCAGAAGGTATGCTTCTCAGACCTCAAAAGAAGGATTGGAATCTTTGAATAAGCTTAGCGATAAAGAAAAAAAATATATTGCTCAATTGCCTATTAAAGTAACTCTGGATACACCAGGTTATCCGGAGATGAAAAAAATGATGGGCGACCACGCTGAAGGAACAAAAGTGATGAACTTTATTTCTGCACAGGCAACAAAAGATGCAACAATGGCAGAATCTATCCTTAGGAACATTCAGTCTGGGAAAACTTTCATTCATTACAACGGAAACTACCACAGCAAAGAATTTGGAGGAATTTACTGGTACATCAAACAGAAAAATCCAAATCTGAAAATGGCTGTAATCTCTGTATTTGAAGCAGAAGATCCAGAATTAAAAGTGCCGGCAAAGGATTATATTCCAACCGATTTTAATCTGATCATTCCAGCAGATATGACGAAGACTTTTTAATTTCTTGATCATAAGATATTCATGAAGATAAAGGACTCGGGCCGGGCTAAAGCCCGGCCCGAACATGTTTTAATAAAACATCCAAAACCTTTAATCTCAAATGATAAACTATACCATTTTCAAAGCAGATTAGTTTATTATCAAAGCTGTTTAAACTTTTTTATTAAACCGTAAAAGTCACAAAAGCTTTTTTAAACACTTAAGCTATTGAAGTTATATACTTTGGGTATAAGAAGTACACCAAATTTTTATTGAAAATCAAGGATTTTCATCCTCTATGAAATTCATTGTGCGGTATTCCTTATCCTTTTTAAAGTGTTTGAAAACTATATAATGTTTAGATTCCTACGGAATGACAAAGTGTACGGATACACTCAACGTCATGTTTGTCATTCCGTAGGAATCCAGCCTTAGAAATTATCATTCTTTTATGTGTTTTTATTAAACCAAAAGTCGAAGATTCAATGAATTTAAACGCCACAAAAGATTGAAACATTTTAAGTGAACTTAAGAGAATATCCTGGCACAGAATAAGTCCACATATAAGTTTAAACAGACTTATCATTAATGAATTTGATATCATAATCTTTACCTTTGTAAGATATTCCATCAATATGAAGAAATTATCCATTCTGTTTATTCTTTTTGCGGCATTTCTCAATGCTCAGAAACTGACCTCCAATGAGGTTGGTATTATCAATCAGGGAAATATCAATACAGCATTGCCGATTTATCAGACTACAGATACTCATCAGCATAAAACATTGCTGAGCATTTCTTCAGAAATAGATCCACTTGATCCCAATACTGCCATTTTGGTGAAAAGGATGAAGGAATCACTTCTAGCAACCGATGGTGGAGTAGGAATTGCAGCTCCACAGGTAGGAATCAACCGAAAAATTATTTGGGTACAGCGTTTTGATAAAGAAGGGTTGCCATTAGAATATTTTATTAATCCAGTCATTGTCTGGAGATCTGACCTTCAGAATCTTGGTCCGGAAGGAGATCTTTCTATCCCGGATTTCAGAGATCAGTTCTATAGAAGTAAAGTGATTCAGCTGGAATATGTAGATTTGAAAGGTCAGAGATATTCTGAGATTGTAGAAGGATTCACAGCCGTTATTTTCCAGCATGAAATAGACCATCTTTTCGGAATTCTG
Source organism: Chryseobacterium sp. JK1 (assembly GCF_050632815.1). Lineage (NCBI taxonomy): Bacteria > Pseudomonadati > Bacteroidota > Flavobacteriia > Flavobacteriales > Weeksellaceae > Chryseobacterium > Chryseobacterium sp. JK1. The sequence continues at coordinate 394,972 of NZ_JBODRU010000001.1, forward strand.
ATTTCTGATAAAAAAGAAAAAGAAAAAAATGATTCTTATGGAAAAGTAGATGCTTACCAGAAAAGTGATTCAACAAAGAGATAACGTAAAAACACTCTATTAATATCATATTTAAAAATTAAACTTTCTCGCTCTCCATATTTTAACGGCCTGAAATAAATATAAAAATTAACAGTTTCAAATATCCCCAATCATCTGTTTTAATCTGTGCAATCTGTGGTCAAAATAAAAAAACTATTTCAACAAAATCAACCGAAAAATCATCTGAGTACAGCATTTTGATAAAGAAAAGCTACCATTAGAATATTTTATTAATCCAGTCATTGTCTGGAGATCTGACCTTCAGAATCTTGGTCCGGAAGGAGATCTTTCTATCCCAGATTTCAGAGACCAGTTCTACAGAAGTAAAGTCATTCAATTGGAATATATAGATTTGAAAGGTCAGAAATATTCAGAAATTGTAGAAGGATTTACCGCAGTGATCTTCCAGCATGAAATAGACCATCTTTTCGGAATTCTGATTTCTGATAAAAAAGAAAAAGAAAAAAATGATTCTTATAGAAAAGTAGATGCTTACCAGAAAAGTGATTCAACAAAGCGATAAAGTAAAAATCTCTATTTATATTTTAGAATAAAATCTTCTCCATCATTATAGTCTGCAGGATTAACATAAGAAACGACTCCAATATCAGATTGTAAAACTTCTTTGAGCAAACTGAAATACTTTTTTTCAGTTTCTTGATTTCCATCAACAGTTAGGCTGATAATAAGTTGATCATCATCAGTGATGTTTGCCCCTACCATTATTTTGTCTGGATTATCATGATACTTATTCCAGTAAAATGTTTGGTTGATGGAAGGTGTTTCTATGAAATAATTGATCATTTCATACTCAGTTTTAAAAATATAATCCTTGTTACCCTCTGGATAGGTGTAATCCAGATCTAATTTTTCATAACCGGGAATAAATGTATCCAAGACTAAATCGATAACTCTTTTTGATTTCTGTCCTGCATAAACCTGACAAATGATATCAGTAATTATCTCCATTATAAATTGTAATTATGTAAATTTAGATTGCTTTTAATTGGGATGGGAACAAATATAAAAATTAACTCTTTAAAATATCCTCAATCATCTGTGCAAATCCGTGCAATCTGCGGTTAAAAATAAAAAGGAGCTGTTTCCAAAAAAACAGCTCCCCTCGCTATAACTATGCTTAAAAAAATTGGATTAATTATTATTAATCACTGAAAGCCCCTCAATATTATTTTTAATCACATTAGAGAAAGAACAGGCCAAGTGTAAAAGTAAGCACTCATCAGAAGTTCTAAAATTTAATAATTATTGTTGAGATACTTTTCTTAACTCATATTCATTCATCCTTCTTATAGTATAAGAATTCATTCCATTCCTTTCCATAAAACTTATAATGCCATACATGCTTGAACCTTTTAAAGTATTATCCTTTAAGGCGAAGGAAATCATCAATGGATTATTATTCTCTGTATTTACGATAGAATTTCTATTTTTTTTGAGCAAATTAATAATATCTGTTGTTTTAATAGGCTCGGCTTTATCAATCAATCCATTTTCTTGCTCTATAAGATAAATTGAATCCTGCTTTGAAAAAGGAGCAGTATTTAGACACATCGAAAAGTTGGATTTCAAGCTTTTTATTACATAAAACGACTTATTTTTATCAATGATTAAAAAGTGAATAGAGCCTGATAAATAATTTTTATTGAATCTCTTATCAAATTCGTGAGGCATAATTATTTTTAAAGAATCATTTTTATAAGCCTGCTTCAGGCTGTCTATTTTCTTGTCAAAATCCGATACGCTAAAATCATTTTCAGGAATTAGTAATCTATCTTCCTTTTCCTTTGTTTTGGAACAGTTGAAAAGTAAAACAAAAAATAATATGCTAATGATAAACTTCATGCTTACTGATTTAATGATCAAAGAAAAGATTTTTTTCTGTAAAAAAATTTATTTTTATTAAGAAAGGACTAACATAATTAATTAAGCCTTTAAATATCCTCAATCATCTGTGCAAATCCGTGCAATCTGCGGTTAAAAATAAAAAGGAGCTGTTTCCAAAAAAACAGCTCCCTTCGCTATAACTATGCTTAAAAAAATTGGATTAATCGTTATTAGTTACTGAAAGTTTCACCTCGATATTATTTCTGGTCGCATTAGAATAAGGACAGATCTGGTGAGCTTTCTCAGTTAAAACTTGCGCTTCTTCAAGAGAAACTCCCGGAATATTGACATCCAGTTCCGCAGCCAAACCAAAACCCCCATTCTCAAGTTGTCCGATACTTACCTGAGCCGTAACAGTTGTTTCTCCCGTTTTTACTTTAGATAAACTGATTACCCGGTTCAAAGCGCTGTCGAAACACGCAGAATATCCCGCTGCAAAAAGCATCTCAGGATTGGCAAAATCATCATTGGCACCTCCTAATCCTTTTGGCATTCTTACTTCTAGGTCCAAAACTCCGTTTTCACTTTTTACATGACCATTTCTCCCTCCTTGGGCAGTAACCTGGGTTGTATATAATGTTTTCATTTATTTTTCTATTTTGTTTAAGATTTTTAATACTGTTTCTTTAAGCTGTAACAGTTCCTCTGGCTGTATATCAATTTTCTTATGAATTTTTCCGGGAATTTCACAAGCCTTTTGACGTAGCTGTTGCCCAGCTTCATTTAAAAATACTTCAACCACTCTTTCGTCTTCTTTTTTTCTTTTTCTTATGATCAGCCCTTTTGCCTCCAGCCTTTTAAGAAGAGGAGTTAAAGTTCCACTATCCAGAAACAGTTTCTCACCAATATGAGTTACTGTAAGCCCATCACCTTCCCAAAGAACCATCATGACCAGGTACTGAGGATAGGTAAGATCAAGCTCATCAAGAAAAGGACGATAAAGCCCTGTAATCTCTTTAGCGATCACATATAAAGGAAAGCAGATTTGGTTTTCTAATTTGGGTGTTTTAGGATTTTCCATAAGTTGGGGTACGAAAGATTCGATGAAGGTATTACTTTTTTATGATAAATTCATCCATTGGAATTCGGACTTTTTTCATAGAAGATAGCCAGTCATTGGCTTCATCGCGATATCCAAGGTATAAAAGACTTACGCTTTTTAATCCTAAATCTTTTAATCCCAGTACTTCATCTACAATCTGATTACTGAATCCTTCCGCAGGAGTACTGTCAATTTTAAGCTCGGCAGCCTGTGCCAGGGCAATTCCCAAAGCAATATAAGTCTGGCGTGCAGTATGTGCAAAATGCTCTTCAGGAGTCTGTGCTCCGTACATTTCTTTAATTTTATCCGTATAACTACCAAAACGGCCTCTTGGAAGCGCTCTTACATCGGTATGATAATCGTAAACTTTGTCAATTTTTTCATTAGAATAGCTGTCCCATGCTGCAAAAACAAGTACGTGGGAAGAATCTCTCATTACCTCAGGGTTTAAAGCTCCTGCTACCATTTTTTCTTTCAATTCCTGATTTTCCACTACAATAATACGGAAAGGTTGAAGCCCGGATGAAGTAGGAGCAAGTCTTGCGGCTTCTAAAATAGTCTGAAGATCTTCTTGTGAAACTTTTTTGGTTGGATCATATGCTTTTACAGCGTGTCTCCAGTTTAGGTTTTCTATTAATGACATTTTTTTGTTGTTTTTAAATTAAATTATTTGGCGATTATTAAAACCCTTATTTAAATTCTATGAAGTCATAATAACAATGCAAATATACAACTTTTTAAATTGTGCGCAATTTAATTTTAAAAAATTTTATTGTGAGCTTTTAATTATTTAAACAACTTTTTAGTTGTTTTATTGTTTTTTGATTTACCTTTGCAATAAATAAATGAGTATGATGAATAGTCAGTGGAAGAAAAGGATAACTATCTTATGGATCGGTCAGTTCTTTTCCTTAATAAGCAGTTCTGCAGTGGGTTTTGCCATTATTATCTGGTTGAGTTTAAAGACAGGTTCAGCCGAAATTTTAGTCTTTGCAGCCATTGCCGGTTTGTTGCCTCAGGCTTTGATCGGTCCGTTTGCCGGAGTATATGTGGATCGCTGGGATCGTAAAAAAACAATGATTTTGGCAGATGGCTTTGTGGCGGTTTGTACATTAGTAATGTCTGTCAGTTTTTACATGGGATATGAAAACATTGAGTTGGTGTACATCATACTGGGATTACGTTCTGCTGGTTCAGCGTTTCATATGCCGGCAATGCAGGCTACAATACCATTACTGGTTCCTAAGGACGAATTGTTGCGTATTGCAGGAATCAGCCAGATTATAAAATCTGTATCAAATATTGCAGGCCCTGCGCTTGGGGCTTTGGCGATTGGTATTTTGTCAATTGGAAATGTATTGTTGTTGGATATTGCAGGAGCAATCCTGGCTATCTTTTCCTTATTTTTTATTTATATTCCTTCACCACGGCCGGAAAATAAAAGTTCATCCAGCATTAAAATGGTAGGAGAGGATATGAAAATTGGATTCATGGAAGTCATTAGAAATAAAGGGTTAAGCTTTCTTTTTCTGTATTCAATTATTGCAGGATTTTGTATTATGCCGATTTCAGTTCTATTTCCATTAATGACTATAGAGAACTTTCATGGAGGAAAATTTGAGATGAGTGTTGTAGAAAGCACCTGGGGAATTGGAGCTCTGCTTGGAGGCGCAGTATTGGGAATATGGAAGCCTTCAGTACGAAAGGTTATTATTGTCAATATCTCGCATCTTATAATAGGCCTTTCCTTTTTATGTTCAGGTTTGCTGTCATCAGAAAAATTTGTCTTTTTTGTGATACTAACAGGTGTGGGAGGAATTGCAGCTTCATTTTATAGTTCAGGATTTACCGCTACCGTACAGGAAGAAGTTCATTCCGGGATGTTGGGACGTGTTTTTGCAATGTATTTCAGCATAGAAGTATTACCTACTATGCTTGGACTTGTTTGCACAGGATTTATAGCAGATTTAATTGGGATAGGTTCTGTTTTTGTCATCTTGGGTTTTACCATTTTTATCATAGGAATTATATCTTTCTGCACTCCTTCTCTAATGAACCTTGGTAAAATAAAAAGCTAGAAAAAGAACAGCAGAATTTCACAGGATTCGGATTTTTTCAGATGGAATAGTTTCCAATCTTTGCTAAAGAAATATAAACTTAAAAACAATGCAAAGATTTAAAAACAAAATAGCTCTGATTACCGGAGGAACCAACGGAATGGGCTTTGCCACTGCACAGCAATTTATACAGGAAGGAGGAAAAGTAATCATCACAGGTAGAAGTGAAACTACGGTAAAAAATGCTTTGAGCAATTTAGGAGAAAATGCCTCAGGAATTGTATCAGGTGCCGGGAATATGAAAGATCTGATGGGTTTGCAGGAGGAAGTGAAAAAATATTCAGAACATATTGATGTTCTTTTTGTAAATGCCGGATATGGAAGATTTGCTCCTATTGAATATGTTGACGAAAACCATTTCGACGAACTTTTCAATCTGTTGGCAAAAGGACCTTTCTTCACTGTTCAGCAAATACTGCCACTTATGAAAACAGGCAGTTCTGTTATTTTTAATACTTCGGTAGCTACCGAGATTGCTATGCACAGTTTTTCAGTATACTCAGCAGCAAAATCTGCAGTACAGTCTTTCATCAGGACTTTTGCCTTAGAACTTACAGAAAAAGGAATTCGGGTGAATGGGATAAGTCCCGGGCACATTAAAACTAATATTTTTAATAATACCGGTCTTTCTGCTGAGCAGATTGAACATGCCGTTCAGGATATTATTCCTACCATACCTTTAAAAAGACAGGGAGAACCATCAGAAATTGCCAATGTGGTAGTATTCCTTGCTTCAGAAGAAGCTTCCTATATTCACGGTGCAGAAATAAAAGTAGATGCCGGAATTTCTGTAATAAGGTAATGAGAAATGCTTTCAGCAGATTATTTGATTTCATTGATCTGCCTGATAATATTGGTGTTTTTCTCAATACCAATATTAAAGGCCTTACTTTTCTGAAAGCTCAGACTGGCTTTTTCCATTATGGTTTTGTAGTCAGAAGATTTTTTTGAAATATAAAAAACCTGTGCACTGATTCCAATAGACACACGTTCAAACTCTTCAGGTTTTTCGGGATCCTTTTCAATATTGGAAATAACAGAATTATTATACCAGGTAAGGTTTTGAGAATTGGAGTTGCCGGAGCAGGATACAATCATAAAAAATAGTAATAAAAAATAAGACCAGGCTTTCATAAGATCAGAGGTTTGGTAAAAAGCACCTGCAATACTTTGAAATTGCAGGTGCTATATGAAAAAGAATTAAAATCCACAGTGTCCTACACTTGGTGCAGGAGAAGGCGAACATCCTGAAAGTCCTGAAAATGTAGTCAGTACACAATTGGTGTTCACATAGTTGTTATCATATAATAAAGAACCTGATGGGCTTCTGTAATATACATTTCCAGCCGTATTGGCAAATGAAGAAACTGAAGCTGAACCACATGATGTATTGGTACATGCCGCTCTCCATGCCGCATCTGTTACCGGTCCGCTTGAGAATAATGAAGGATCTATAATCCTTTTTTCAACAATACCGGAAGCGTTTTTGAAACTTACCAATATAGCAACGTGGTATACCCATGATACGCAGCAGGTCCCGGTAGAAGCTCTCAGGTTTCCATACACAAACTGCTTTTCGCAATCGTATCCGGCATTCAGAAGGATTTGTCTCATTTTGTGGGCCCTTGCATAGCATCCGTCTACAGGATATCTGAAAGTAATGCAGGGAGAAGAAGCTGTAGAAGTTCCGCACGCCTGGCTTTTGATCTGTGCAAATAGACTGTTTAAGGTCGCTAAATCGGGAATAACAGTAGAAAGTTTGGCAGCATCTCCTTTTTCTTCCTTGTTAAATATAGACTTGAAATAACGGGCATCTTCATCTGTTGCTTTTTCAACTTTTGCAATTTCAGAAGTGTTATTCTTAAGGAAAATATGAACCGGTGATTCTTCTTTCACAGCCTGTCTGATCATAGAAATATAGGTTGCATTTTCTTCGGTATCCTTAATTTCATAAGGCTGAGCCGAAACCATGAATGAAACTCTGTATTTCCCGTTTTCTTTATCTATCCCTACCGGGACAGTTCTGCCGAAATCTTTCATCACAATTTGTGAAGACTCATTAGCAGTGAGGTTTTGATCCTGGCTGGCATTTGAATCTGCGCAGGAATTGAATGAAAGTATCGTCATTGATACCATCATGGATAAAATGAATTTTTTCATAATTCTCATAGTTTGTTGGTTGTGGTGTTTTTAAATGAACTACAAACAATAGTTCACTATTTTGTGATAATAAAAGTATGAAAATTTGAAATACATGCAAATATTTTTTCATAAAAATTTGATATTCTTGTAAAACTGATAATCGGCAAAGATTTAGAAATCACTATTTAAAAGGACTTTTCAATAAAAAACACCAATTCCAACATAGTGAAACTGGTGTTTTTGTATTATTAATAAAGTGCTTTATTGCATTTTGCACCATTGAAGTAAATCTGGATACAGGTCTTCAATTTTTTTGGTAGGGTATTTTTTCCTTAAAGACAGAAGCTCATCATTGAACTCTTTCATCTTGATAAAGCCTCTTTGTTTCATAATTTCATTAACATCCCGATAGGCATAGGCAACCGTTGGGCTGTCGTCTGCATATTTGTCTGCACAGTAAAGATAAAACACGGCAAAAGTCATATATTCATCAAAAACACGAATCGGATTAGGATAGTATTCTATACCTTCCTGTTTTACGTTCACCCATTTTTCTCTTTCTTTAAGGGATTCGTTGATTAATTCAGTATACTTTTTCAGTGGAGCTCCAGTATAATTATGATCAACTTCCGTGAACATTACTCTCGTATTGTAAACTGTATTTTCTTTTTCTGTACGGCCCTGTGGCTCATCGAGAGGAGGCAATACCATCAAAATCTGCAGAAAACCGTTATCATGATAGCTGGTTGTATAGTTCAGGCTATTGATCAGCGGAGAAGTTAATACAGTGTAGTTGTTTACCCTTGTATCAAAGTTCTTTTCAAGCCATTTCCATTGTTCATCCAAATTAGCTGTTGTATTATACTGAGAAATCAATGTTTTATAATAAGGAATATGTTTCTTGTAAAAAGCTCTGAACCCTGATTTTTCTGCAAAATTTTCAATATCAGATTTCCAGGTTTTTATAATATTGGTTTTGACTGTTGTATGAGATGAGACACTCTGTGCAGGAAAAATGTAGTTTTTATCAGGGACCAGTTTATTTCCTTTAAAATCATAGCTCATTCCGTTTCCGGTAATAAGGACGTAGTTCACGGCATTTGCTTTTATCAGCGAATCAAATTTTCCGATTATTTTTTCATTCTTAAATGTTTTGAACTGTTTCAGGACATCCTGATAATAGGTTCCTGACTGCTGCACCATATCATCATTTTCCAGACCTACTTCTGTGATTGCGATCATAATATGCAGAAGTTCTTTCACTTCATGGATCTCTACTTTGGTTTTTCCCTGATTTTCTTTTTTGAATTGTTCGTCGAAGTTGACCTTTTTCTGCTCTTGAGCATAGGCACTACTCATTATTAGTAAAAGAACTAATAAGAATGTTTTTCTCATGTTATAAAAGTATAGTTATTAGATAAAAGTATCCCTATACAATCTGTTTTTCATGTATAGGGAATGTATATAAATATTATTTGTAGATTAATTCAGCCTGGAAAACGTCTGCAAAATGCTTTCTGATCTTAGCTTTAATGTCTTCCATTTCCTCCGGTGTCAGATCTCTTTCAAGTTCTCTTTTTAAAGAAGTTACCTGCTTATCTTTAATACCGCAAGGAATGATGTACTCGAAATACCTCATGTCTGTATTCACATTCAAAGCAAAACCATGCAGAGTTACCCATCGTGAAGCTTTTACTCCCATTGCACAGATTTTTCTTGCATAAGGTTTGCCTACATCCAGCCAAACACCGGTTTCTCCCTGAGAGCGTTCACCTTTAAGGCCATACTCAGCGATGGTTCTAATGATCACCTCTTCCAGATTCCTCATATAAAGATGAATGTCTGTAAAGAAGTTTTCAAGGTCCAGAACGGGATATCCAACAATCTGACCATACCCGTGATAGGTAATATCGCCGCCACGGTTGGTTTTTACATAAGTTGCTTCAAGCTCTTTCAGTTTGTCTATTCCGGCAAGCATATTTTCTTCATGTCCACTTTTTCCTAAGGTGTACACGTGTGGATGTTCTACCAATAGGAAATGGTTGGAAGTGGTAATGTGCTCTTCAGCAGGCAGATCACGGTTTTTTATTTTGGTATCAATAATATCTTTCATCAGTTTTTCCTGATATTCCCAGGCGGGCTGATATTCTTTGATTCCTAAATCTTCAAATTCTACTGCTTTATTCTGATTTGTATTCATTTCAATTTTTGATATACAAATTTAGTGATTTTTACGCTTTTATGGAATGGATAAAATCTATAGCATTTTTCTTCCAGTCTTTATCCTGAAGTAAAATATTCACAAAAGCAGTTCCGATAATTCCTCCATCCGCTTTTTCCGTCACATTTTCAAAATCTTTTCTGGATTTGATTCCAAAACCAATCATTACCGGATTTTTAAGAGGAAGAGATGCTAATCTGTTGAGATAGTTTTCATTTTTCAAAACAGCAGTGTCATTTCCTGTTGTAGATGAAGAACTTACGGCATAAAGAAAACCAGAGCTTAAAGAATCAAGGTAGATGATTCGTTCATCGGAAGTTTCGGGAGTGACCAAAAAAGTGAAATTAAGATCATATTGCTTTAAAATTTGCTGATAGTTTTTCTTAAATTCAATAGGCGGAAGATCCGGAAGAATCAATCCGGAAACACCGCTTTCCGAACATTCCTGGCAAAACCTTTCGAATCCGAAACTTAGGACCGGATTGATATAGCCCATTAAAATAACAGGAATTCTGATGTTATCTTTGATGGTTTTTAACTGTGAAAAAAGTTTTTCAATGGTCATTCCGTTCTGTAGAGCCTGTTCGTGAGCTTTTTGAATGACAGGTCCGTCTGCCACCGGGTCTGAATAAGGCATCCCGATTTCTATCATATCTGCTCCGGAATCCTGAATCAGTTGTATAATATCTGCAGTATCTTCCAGCTGTGGAACACCTGCTGTAAAATATATGTTGAGTTTTTTCATTTTTTTATTGTATTAAAGTAAAATGTAGAGCATATAAGACTTGAAATACATTGTACATTTTAGATCCGACTTTTTACAGATTTTTCAAATACGTTTCCATATCCTTATCTCCACGTCCGCTCAGGCAGATTACGACAATATCATCTTCCTGGAATTTCTTTTTATCTAATACCGCAAGAGCGTGAGAGCTTTCCAAAGCAGGAATAATTCCTTCCAGCTTGGTAAGTTCAAAGGCACATTTCAGGGCTTCATCATCATTAATACTAAAAAATTCTGCCCTTTTTTCTTTAAAAAGATGTGCGTGAAAAGGTCCGATTCCCGGATAATCCAAACCTGCAGAAATAGAGTGGGGCTCAATAACCTGTCCATCCGCCGTCTGCATAACGAGACTTTTGCTGCCATGAAGTACCCCAAGGGTTCCTAAAAAAGTAGTTGCTGCGGTTTTCCCTGAATCGACTCCCAAGCCTCCGGCTTCAGCTGCAATAATTTTCACTTCAGGTTCTTCTACAAAATGATAGAATGTTCCTGCAGCGTTACTTCCACCACCCACGCAGGCAATTACGTAGTCGGGATTTGCTCTTCCGATTTTTTCCTGAAGCTGCTCTTTGATCTCTTTTGAAATAATGCTTTGAAATCTCGCCACAAGATCCGGGAAGGGATGGGGACCTACCACACTTCCAATCACATAATGAGTGGTAACGGGGTTATTGATCCAGTCTCTTAAAGCTTCATTTACAGCATCTTTTAGCGTTTTTGATCCAGAGGTTGCAGCAACAACTTCAGCACCAAGCATTTTCATTCGGGCAACATTGGGAGCCTGTCTCTGGATATCAATTTCGCCCATATAGACAATACATTCCAGGCCAAGTAATGCACAGGCGGTAGCAGTGGCTACTCCGTGCTGTCCGGCTCCGGTTTCTGCAATGATTCTGGTTTTTCCAAGACGCTTGGCTAAAAGAACCTGCCCCAAAGCATTATTGATTTTATGCGCTCCGGTATGGTTAAGGTCCTCTCGTTTTAAATAAATTTGGGTACCGTATTTTTGGCTTAGGTTTTTAGCAAAATATAAAGGTGTTGCGCGGCCTACATAATGGGTAAGGAGATCCTGATATTCATTCTGAAAATCTTCAGATGCTATGATTTCGAGATAGTTTTTTTGCAACTCTTCTACATTGGGATATAGCATTTCTGGCACGAAAGCGCCGCCAAATTCGCCATAATATCCGTTTTCATCGGGATTTTTATAATTCATTTCTTTATTCTTTAGTGATTAAATAAGCATTATTCTGAGCACTCAACTGATTGAGTCGTTTTTTTCTTTCTTCAGAAACATTGAAGATTAAAATATCATCATCCTCAGCGTTGATCCATTCTGAATCTACATTTTCTTTGATTGCTTTGGCTTTGTTGTATAATATTTCAATTTTACATTTTTCATAAAACGGACGGAGTTCGTGGTGGCAGAATCCGATGGTTTCTATATTTTTTTGAATAACATATTCCGTAAAATACCCAACCAACTTATTTCCATACCCTTTTTTCTTTTGGGCAGCAACAAGCCCAACAGCTTCTGCAAATGCGATTTTCTCGCCCATAATCTCCAGGGTAAAATCAAAATTCAGACGGATAATGGCCAGTATATTTTCCAGGTTATCCTTCAGAAAATGAAACTCAGAATCTTTGAAGAAGTAGTGAAAATCGTGAGTCGTCATTGTCTTCCAGGCCGGAACTTCCCAAAGCTGAAGGATATGTTCAATTTCGTTTTCTGCGAGTGTTTTTGTCTGTTTTATCTGATATTTCATAGGCTTAAACTATTAATAAAAGTGAGATGGTGATCATATTGTTGTTTGGTGATGAGTTTTTTATAATACATGAGCTCAATTTTATGAGTCAAGTCAATTAATGTTGCTTTGTCTATTTTGGAACTATACATGATAATGGCAATTTCCAGATTATCAATCAGATAATAAGGATCTGTGTCTTCATAGAGCAGAAATATTTTTGTATAAATTAAACCTAAATCATATTTTACATTTGCTTTGACACAAGGCTCCAGGAATTTATCAGAAATAATAACAAGGTAATAGCTGTTCCACAATCTGATTCTTTCAAAAAAATACTGAATGTCTGCTTCTGTGAAGTCTTTAATAATAGAAATAAAATCAGATAATAGTCCTCCGATTTCCCAATGTCCTATATTGCTGTCATTCTGTGAAACAAAATGATAGAGGGTCTGTATTTTTTCATTTCCGAATTTTGGTGGAAATAATGTTTTGTAGAATGTTTTTTTTAGCAAATGTATATTCATCATTGTGTGTTTTTAGGTTATATATTCTGCTGGTATAAGGTTTTAAATTGTTCTATTCTGCTGATATTTTTATTTCCTGGCTCCCATTCAAATTTTGAATTGATATCTAAAGCAAAAGGCTTTTGATTCAGCAGGGTTATGTTGTCAATATTTTCTTCCGAAATTCCACCGCTCAGAAAGTAGGGAAGTGGAATATCAAATTCGTTCAGTAATTTCCAGTCGAACTGTTTTCCTGTCCCGCCAAAGGCTTTGCTGTCTGTATCAAATAAATAATAGCTTACAGGTTGTGCGGTATGGCTTTCTGGTATATTGAAAATCTCTGCAATTTTATTCCGGTTCTCAAAAGTATTGTCTCCTATTCTTATTACTTTGATGATTTTAATATCAGACTGTAATTTTTCTCTTACTTCAAGAATAAAATCGTTTGTTTCATCACCATGAAGCTGAATAAAGTTCAGTTTTGCCTGACGAGCGATCTTGGCGATTTTATCTGCTTTTTCATTCACAAAAACACCTGTTTTGCCAGGATGGTCGATCTTTGAAATATCTTCTAAAGTCAGACTATTTAATACGTATCTGGGTGATTTCTCATAGAAAATGAATCCCAGGAAATCAACTTTCATGGCAATAAGCTTTTGAATCTGCTCCGGTTTTGTAAGGCCACAGACTTTGAGGCAGGGTTGCTGGTTCATGTTGGATGTTAATTGACTACTCATTCATTTTTAATTCTCAATGGAATAATTTTTAGATCTGTTTGGTAAAATCTTCAAACGCTTGGGCAGGATCTGTATTTCTCATAAAATATTCTCCCATCAGAAAGCTGTTGAATCCCTGTTCCTTTAAATAACTGAAGTCCTGAAGAGTATAAATTCCACTTTCTGCAACGGACAAAACATCTTTTGGAAGAAGGTTTTTCAACTGTACAGAATGTTGTAGATCTACTTTGAAATCTTTTAAGTTTCTGTTGTTGATACCCACCAGATCCATGTCTTTGTGACAGTGTTTCAGCTCTTCTTCTGTATGGATTTCCAATAAAACCTCCATATTCAGTTCGTGGGCGAGATGCGTAAATTCCTGAACCTGATTGGTAGAAAGGCAGGAAGCAATCAGTAAAACAACATCGGCTCCCATACTTTTTGCTTCATAAAACTGATATTCATCAATCATAAAATCTTTCCTTAAAACAGGAATATGAATATGATTTCTAACACTCAGAATATCGTTGAAACTTCCTCCGAAAAAATCCTTATCCGTTAAAATAGAAATTCCGCTGGCTCCAAACTTTTCATAAGAAGAAACCACTTCTAACGGTTGAACCCGATCATTGATGATTCCTTTTGAGGGAGACTGTCTTTTAAATTCTGCTATAATTCCGTTTTTTTCTTTAACTGATTCTTTCAGAGAATAAGTGGTTCTTTTAAAAAACTCGGTGTCTTTTAACTGCTCAAGAGAGGTATTGAGCTTGGCTACAGCAATTTCTTCTTTTTTTCTTTTAATAATTTTATCTAGTATGGTCATTTCTTGTTCTTGGAGGTTAAATGGTGGAACAATTGTTTATTGACATTCATCAGTTAATAAGAAGTTCAAGGCTTTTTAAGGCTTTTCCACTTTCCAGACTTTCTTTGGCTAAAAGCAGGCAGTCATCATACGTCCCGAATTTATGAGTATGATACAATGCTACAGATGCATTGGCCAATACTACAGAATTTTGCGGCTCGGTACCGTTTCCTTCAAGAATGTTTCTGAAAATTTTTGCGGTTTCCTGGGCTGTATTTCCCGCTTGGATATCCTCCAGATGTACAGGATTGAACCCTAAATCTTCTGCAGAATAAATATCCTCTCCTTTTTTGGTAATGATCTTACTGTCATGGGTCAGACTGATTTCATCATAACCATCCAATCCGTGAACCAGAATAAACTCAGGATCTTCTTTTTGAAGCAGGTACTGATAGATTCTCGCAATTTCGAGATTGTATACTCCGATCATTGAAAACTGAGGTTTTACAGGGTTTACTAAAGGGCCTAAGAGATTAAAAAATGTTCTTAGTCCCAATGATTTTCTTAATAAACCAACAGATTGTAAAGCTGGATGGAAGTAAGGCGCGTGCAGAAAACAGATATTGGCTCTTTCAAGATCTTCATTCAACAGATCTGAATTGTTTTTGAACTGATACCCAAGTTCTTCCAGTACATTGGATGAACCTGTAACGGTAGAAGCTCCGTAATTTCCGTGTTTTGTTACTTTCTGTCCGGCTCCGGCTACTACAAAGCTGGCCAGTGTTGATATATTGATCGTATTTTTCCCGTCGCCTCCTGTTCCTACGATATCTATGGCATCACTGGCATCTACATTTACAGGCACCGCCATCTGAAGGAGAGCTTCTCTAAAGCCTTCCAGCTCTTTCAGTGTGATATTCCGCATCAGGAAAACGCTGATGAAAGCGGTAACTTCTGAGGCATTGAATTTATTCTGTGCAATTTCGATCATCATGGCTTTCGCTTCAGATTTCGACAGCGTATGATGATTGAAAAGGTATTGTAATATGTCCTTCATTTGGGGTGTTTTTAGGGTTGAGGGTATTTCTGTTGCTATCATTGTAGAAGAAAATTTTTAATAATAACTTCTCCTTCGGGAGTCAGAATGCTTTCGGGATGAAACTGTACAGCATGTACATCGTACGTTTTATGCTGCAAAGCCATGATCATTCCGTCTTTATCTACTGCTGTGATTTCGAGTTCTGTTGGGAAATCATCAGGATTCACTGCCCAGCTGTGGTATCTTCCCACTTCAATTCCTGAGCTCAGGTTTCTGAATAGTTTTGTATTTTCTTTTACAAGTTCTGTGGTGGTGGCTACGCCGTGAAAAATCTCAGAAAGATTGATCAGGCTTCCTCCGAAAGCTTCAGCAATAGCCTGTTGGCCAAGACAAACTCCCAGGATACTTTTTGTAGGAGCATATTCTTTAATCAAATCCAGCAGAATGCCTGCCTCTTCAGGAATTCCCGGGCCTGGTGAAAGAATGATTTTATCGTACTGATCGACTTCTTCAAGGGTTATTTTATCATTTCTTACGACATCTACTTTCTGATTCAGAATTTTTTCAATGATCTGAACAAGATTATACGTAAAGCTGTCATAGTTGTCAAAGACAAGAACTTTAGATTGGGTTTGCTGGGTGTTTATATTGTTGTCCATTTTTATTTTTTTTGTTGGGAATGGTTACGTTTATGACCTGTTGCTGTAATTGGAATAATTTTAATTTTCTACCAGCTTTTCTGCTTTCTCTACTGCTTTCTTTAAGGCATTTAACTTATTGTTTACTTCCTGAAGCTCGTTTTCCGGGATAGATTTTGCAACAAGTCCTGCACCGGCCTGATAATAGAGTGTATTGTTCTTGCTTAAGAAGGTTCTGATCATGATGGCCTGGTTGCAGGTTCCGTTTAATCCTATCATTCCGATGCATCCTCCGTAATAGCCGCGGGAATCTTTTTCATATTGATCAATAAGCTGAAGCGCTTTATGTTTTGGCGCCCCGCTTAAAGTTCCCTGAGGAAAAGTGGCAGAAACCATTTCTAGAGGATTGATGCCTTCCGGCAGCTCAGCTGTCACTTCACTTACCATATGGATAACGTGAGAGAAAAGCTGTATCTCTTTAAGTTTGGTAACCGTTACATTTTTACCCAGTTTTCCCAAATCATTTCTTGCCAGATCTACCAGCATGGTGTGTTCTGCATTTTCTTTAGGATCGGCTTTTAATGCTTCTATAGCCTGAAGATCTGCTTCAAAATATCCTGTTCTTCTTGCGGTTCCTGCAATGGGATGAATGGTCGCTTTATTGTTTTTTATAATTAATTGGCTTTCAGGACTTGATCCGAAAAGTTTATAACTTCCATAATCAAAGTAAAACAGGTAGGGAGATGGGTTGATGTTTCTCAATGCTCTGTATACGTTAAATTCATCCCCTTTAAATTTCTGTTCAAACCTTCTGCTGAGTACCAATTGAAAGACATCTCCTCTCATACAGTGTTTTTGAGCCGTTTTTACCAGTTCAATATATTCTTCATTGGTGATGTTGGATGTTTCCTGACCGTTCTTTTCGAAAGGATAAACGGGAGTATTCTGATTTTTGATGAGGTTTTCTAATAAATGAAGTTCAGATTTAATTCCACTGATTTGATTTTCAATGATGTACATCTCGTCATTAAAATGGTTAACAGCAATCACATACTGATATAATCGATATCTTAAAATAGGAATTTCTACTTCTGGGCTTTGTGCTTTTAAATCAATATTTTCGAAGAACTGTACGGCTTCAAAACTTGTATAGCCAAAAAGGCTCTGAGCCGTCTGCTCTATAGGATCATTGGTTTTCTCACACTCAAATACTTTGCGGAAATTGTCAAATATCTCGGTGATATTTTGTTCCATGATAAACTGTTTTACCGGAGCCGAATCGGGAAATTTAACTTCAAATTCAGTAAGGTTTTTCACTTCAATTCCGGCAATGGCATTGATGGCAATGAAGGAAAAATTATTATCAATACTTTTTGAATCAGAACTTTCCAGAAGAATCGTGTCACGGAATTTATCTCTGATCTTCAGATAGATATTCATAGGAGTGTGAAGATCTCCAAGTGTTTTTTTCGAAACGGTTTTTATTTTGATTGTATCAGTAAACATCTGTTGTTTTATTTTTTTTGAGATTAAGGAATAAAAAAGGCTTCAACGTTATCCGTCAAAGCCTATATATTGTTTATTTTAATTATTTCTGCTGTACTACTAACAACATGACAATACTTCCAGACCCGACGAAGAGTTTGAAAGCCACCACCAAATATTGTTGCTCATATTAAACATGCTACAAAAGTAGAAAAATTTTTAATACAAAAAATAAAAAAGTGAAAAATTAAAAAAACTTAACATGTACTCAGATTATTTCAACTGCTTAAGCTCTTCTCTGAGTTCTTTCAGCTCTGCTTTATAATTTCCATCATCATAAGATTGGGTGTAATCTTCTAAGGCTGAGATGTATTCCTCAATAAACTCTCTGTTGGTTTTATCTGCTTCATACTTTATTTTTGCCGAATTGACCGGAGCCAATTTTGAGTATTTAAGCTCCTTTTGGCCCTGTTCCGACTGGTTATAAAGGATCACAATATTCTTCTCATATCCTGGAATATATTTTACAGGAAATGGGAAATCTGTCCGTGGGATTCTAATGGCGTTTTCAATCGGATATATGGATGCAGTAGTTGTTGAAAAGAATGTTGAGGTATATTTTCCATCCTGTTTTTTTACAATGGCTTCATAATCGTGGATATACATTTCATTCAAAGTAGAGTTGGTTTCTATATCCGAGGTGATGATAGCTGTACTTTCTGTTCCGTATTGATTTAAAAACCATGCATTTATAAATTGCCCGCCAATGCCATTGACAATCGCCAGAGGAATGATAGGAATCAAAAACCAGATTTTTTTTGTTAAATAAGACACTAGCACAAAGAATACGATGAGCAGGATCACAGTATAAAAACCATGATGGCTGGTAAAAAATAGAATCTTTGAAATTAAAACCATGGTTTAAAGTTACTGTTTTAATATAAAAGTTGGAAAAATATTCCATTCCAAGTTACAAAATATGAAATACTTAAGAATATACTGCATATCCAAAAAATCTTATTTCTAAGAAATGGCAGATACATCATATAAGTGCATTCAATATAAATGCTCATCTTTAAAATTTCAGTTAAAGAGAACATTTATCATAAGTTTAAAACTTTATTTTTTATATTTTTGCTGTCAAATTAGAAAACAATGAAAAAAGTATTAGCAATTGCATTTATCGGAGGTTTATTAGTGGTAAACTGTTCTAAAAAAGTAGATCATTCATTACAAGACAGCAACACCATGCTTGAAGAGCCAGAAGCAACTACAGTAGTAGATTCTACGGCAAAACCTGCTGCTCCAGCTGCTGCAACTCCGGCTACACCTGCTCCTGAAGCTGCTAAAACAGATTCTACAGCGAAAAAATAATGAAAAAAATATTTTTGGCAGGGGCATTAGGATTCCTGATGTTTTCCTGTTCTAAAAAAGAAAATACAGCAGAAGTATCTTCCTCTTCTTCTGAAACAACTGCTGTTTCAGAACCTGCAAAATCTAATCTTTCCGGTGACCAGATCATGGAAACATTAGACTGCTCAGGATGTCACTCTGTTAATGAGAGAATGATAGGACCTTCTTATAAGGAAATTGCCGGTAAATATTCTGAAAAGGATATAGAACTGTTGGCTTCCAAAATTATAGAAGGAGGAAGTGGAGTTTGGGGAGGTGTTCCTATGGCTGCCCATCCACAGGTGTCTAAAGAAGATGCCAAAAAAATGGTTGAATATATTTTAAGTCAGAAGAAATAAAATATGTCCGATGAAAAATCCAGTCTGCACACAAGAAACCTGCATCGAAATCCCTATGATTTTGAGCAGCTTATTTCTTGTGTGCCGGAACTGAAACATTACGTTTTTGTAAATGCCTACCAAACGGTAACCATCAACTTCAGCATTCCTGAAGCGGTTAAACTTCTCAACAAGGCACTCCTTTTACACTTTTACAGTATTAAAAATTGGGATATTCCTGATACCAATTTATGTCCCCCAATTCCGGGTAGAGCCGATTATGTGCATTATATTGCAGATCTTCTGGCGGATAAAGAAAATCGTCTTTCTGAAGGAAGTTCTGTGAAAGGATTGGACATAGGGGTAGGAGCTAACCTTGTGTACCCGTTAATTGCCCACAGATCTTACGGATGGCAGATGACAGGAACAGATATTAACGAAGATTCTTTGAAAAATGCACAGCAGATTTTGGATCAAAATCCTGATTTAGAATCCGCAATTCAGTTGAAACATCAGCCAGATTCAAACCATATTTTTAAAAATATAATGGGTCCAGATGAGAGATTTACTTTTTCTATGTGTAACCCTCCTTTTCACGATTCTGAAGAGTCTGCTATAAAAGGAAATCTCAGAAAAACAAAAAATCTTAAAAAATCAAAGTCTAAGCAACCTCAGTTAAACTTCGGCGGACAGCAGACCGAATTGTGGTGCGAAGGAGGCGAAATTGCTTTTATTACAAAAATGATCAATGAAAGTGTTTTGTATTCATCTCAGGTTCTTTGGTTTACGTGCCTGGTTTCTAAAAAGGATAATCTTCCTAAACTGACTGCTCTTCTAAAGAAACTTAAAGCCAACTTCAAAATTATAGATATGGCTCAGGGGCAAAAAGTAAGCAGAATTCTGGCGTGGACTTTCAAGTCTTAACCGAAAATAAGAGTGTCTTTCATAAAGTATTTTAGCTTGTAAAGTTACCGGTGATGATAGTGTGACTTTCAATTTTCAATTCCCGACTTTTCCGTAGTAATTCCATTGTTTCGCTTTTCATTTTAAAATTTCTGAAAAAATCAATTGACGGTCAACTCAAAAATGCCTAAATTTGTACGCTTTTAGAAAAATAAGAAATGCAATTATCAGAACAAGAAATCATTAGAAGAGAAAAGCTGAATAAGCTTACTGAAATGGGGATTAATGCGTTCCCTGCGGATGAGTATACAATTACAGATACTACAGAATCTATAAAACAGGACTTTTCTGAAAGTAAACAGGTGAAGATCGCTGGTAGATTGATGTCACGCAGAATTCAGGGGAAAGCTTCTTTCGCAGAATTGCAGGATTCTAAAGGAAAAATCCAGGTTTACTTCAACAGAGACGAGATCTGTCCGGGTGAAGATAAAGAACTTTATAATGAAGTATACAAGCACCTTTTGGATATCGGTGATATTATCGGTATCGAAGGAGAATTGTTTACCACTCAGGTAGGAGAGAAGACAGTTTTAGTGAAAAACTTTACCCTTCTTACCAAAGCTTTACGTCCTCTTCCTCAAGCGAAGACCGATGAGAATGGAGTTGTACATGACGGGTTTACAGATCCGGAATTAAGATACAGACAGCGTTATGTAGATCTAACGGTAAATCCACAGGTAAAAGAAATTTTCGTGAAAAGAACAAAATTGTTCAATGCCATGAGAACTTTCTTTAATGATGCAGGATATTTTGAAGTAGAAACTCCAATCTTACAGTCAATCCCTGGTGGAGCAGCTGCGAAACCGTTTATCACGCACCACAATGCATTAGATATTCCATTATATTTAAGAATTGCTAACGAATTATATCTGAAAAGATTGATCGTAGGTGGTTTCGACGGAGTATATGAGTTCTCTAAAAATTTCAGAAATGAAGGAATGGACAGAACTCACAACCCGGAATTTACCGCTATGGAAATCTATGTAGCGTACAAAGATTACAACTGGATGATGGATTTCACTGAGAAATTATTGGAATTCTGTGCGATTCAGGTAAACGGAACTACAACGGCTACATTCGGAGAACATAATGTAGATTTCAAAGCTCCTTATCCAAGAGTTTCTATGACAGAAGCGATCCTGAAATTTACAGGTTTCGATATCACCGGAAAAACTGAGAAGGAATTATACGATTTCGCGAAGTCTATCGGTATTGAAGTGAATGAGACGATGGGTAAAGGGAAATTAATTGATGAGATCTTCGGTGAGAAATGTGAAGGAAACTTCATCCAACCGACATTCATTACAGATTATCCGGTTGAAATGTCTCCATTAACGAAAAAGCACAGAAGCAAAGAAGGCTTAACAGAGCGTTTTGAATTGATGGTGTGCGGTAAAGAAATTGCCAACGCTTATTCAGAGCTTAATGATCCTATCGATCAGAGGGAGCGTTTTGAAGCACAGATGGCTTTATCAGAAAGAGGAGACGACGAGGCAATGTTCATCGATCAGGATTTCCTAAGAGCTCTTGAATATGGTATGCCACCAACTTCAGGATTAGGAATTGGTATGGACAGATTGATCATGTTCTTAACGAACAACGCTTCTATCCAGGAAGTATTATTCTTCCCTCAGATGAGACCAGAGAAAGCAGTTCCTCAAATTGAACTGGGAGAGGATGAAAAAGTTATTCTTGAAATCCTTAATTCTCAGGAAGAAGCAATGTCTTTAGCTGAAGTAAAGGAAAGAAGCCAGTTATCTGGTAAGAAATGGGACAAAGCGTCTAAGACTTTGACAAAAAATAACATTGTGAAAGTAGAGAAAATTGACGAAAATCTTTTGATGAAATTGGCATAAGATTTCTCATAAGGTATACATATAAAAGGTACAGAATTATTCTGTACCTTTTTCTTTTTTCCATTTCCGAAGCGGTGTCCTGAAATTTTTAAACGGTGCTATGGTATTGATGTGAATCCATTTCCAGACCGGCCATTTTACAGGCGTTGTGGCCCATTTTCTCTGTTCCGGTAAAAATAAGGTTTCATGATCCAAGGATTCTATCCATTCTATAATTTCGTTCACCTGCTTTTTCAACAGATTTCTCTGTTGAGCAATGCTGAAAGCTCCATATTGATTGTAAAAAGATTCGTATAAACCTTTTAAATTATTCCACTTATAATCAGGAGTTGGTGTTTTTACATCAATGCCTTTCTTTTCATCAGATTCCCATTGAAGAAGTAATTCTGTCCATCCGATCTGATAGGAGAGATTCTGAGAAGGTGTTTTATCAACTCCGGATTTTAATAGATCTTTGTCTTCTTCTTTTATATCTTTAAATTCCTGATCATACAGAAGATATCTTTTCCTGATTTCTTCAATAAGCTCGGTTTTATCCTTATAATTTTGCATTACGTATGGTTATTTTCTCAACTTACTGAAAGAAGCCATCAGATAAAATAAAAACGGAAGAATAAATAGTGAACCGAGCATGAGTGCCCAACCCAAAGCAGAAATAGTTTTTGCCGGTGCCATATGTTCTAAAAGAGAAAGATGTTGCCCATTGCCTAAAAGAATAATGTTTGGATTATGCTGATAGGTAGCGGCTACAAGGATCATCACCATCTGAAATCCTGCAAGTGCACGTACTGGAAGCAACTTCTGACGGTTCAGAGCCCGAAGAATAAGAAGTAGGGCAATCGTAGCAAAAGCAATCGCCATAATTCCTAAAGGTTTTGAAAACACCCACATTAAGAGTGGAATATCTGAAATATAGGCAGTAGCAAATACAAGAATTCCGGTAATAACCACGAAGATCATGGTCTGTTTGGATTTTCTGATCATTAATAAAAGCTCAGACTTGTCTTTGGTTTCTCTCAACGAAAAAATAGAGGCAAGATAAGCACAAAGCGCTACCGTAAATAAACCAACGGATACTCCAAACCAATTTAACCAACTGTAAATATACAAATCCAGGAAATTGGTGGCATCCGGATTGATGGAATGCGAAACGGTTGCAGCTGCAATTAATCCTAAGAAGAAAGGAGTCAGAAGACTGGCATAGTAAAAAATATGGGTATACAGAACCTGCCAGTTATCTTTTACAGCATCATAATGTCTGAAGGTAAATGCGGTTCCTCTTGCAATGATCCCTACAAGCATTAATACCAGCGGAATATGAAGATAGGTAGACATTGTAGTATAGATTTCGGGAAACCCTACAAAAAGAATTACAATCGCAATGATGAGCCACATATGATTAGCTTCCCAAACAGGAGCAATAGATTCATACATGATTTCCTGGGTTTTGTGACGGGCCTTTTTATTGGTAAAAAGTTCTACAATACCAGCCCCGAAATCTGCTCCGCCCAGAATAATATAAAGACAGATGGAAAGCCAGAGAAAGCCTATAACAATGTAAATCATGATTTCTTGTTTTTATCGTTAAACTGAGAGTCGGTAGGGTCGTAAAGTTTTGGAACCATTTGAATCTGTCTCTTTAAAAGGAAAACAAGAATCAATGATAAGGATATGAAAATAGCCGTAAAGAAATAGAAAGAATACTGTATTCCCGGCATTGGAGTTACTGCATCAACTGTTCTCATGATTCCGTAGATAATCCATGGCTGTCTGCCTACTTCTGTTACCGTCCATCCCGCTTCCAGTGCAATATATCCGAAAGGGGTTGCTATTAAAAAGGTTTTGAGCAGCCAGTGTTTACTCAGCCATTTTTTTCTGAAGAAGAAAGCATATAAGTAAACAGCTCCAATACCAATCATCACCACTCCGAAGAAAATCATGATTTGAAAAGCATAATGCACAACTGCAACCGGAGGCCATTCATCTCTTGGAAAATCTTTAAGTCCTTTTACTTCTGCATTAAAATCATTGCTTACCAGGAAACTTAAAACTTTAGGAATCTTAATAGCATACTTTATTTCTTCGTTTTTTTCATCTGGAATACCACCGATAACAAAAGAAGCTCCTTTTTCTGTTTCAAAATGTGCCTCCATAGCGGCCAGTTTGATGGGTTGCCTTTGTGCTACGGACTTTGCAGCAACATCCCCGCTCAAAGGGGCTCCAAATGCTCCGATCAAGGCAAAGCCTACAGCAATTCTAAAAGCTTTGGTATGAAATTCAACATTCCTTTTTCTCATAATCATAAAGGCATGAACTCCGGCCACAGCAAACCCGGTTGCACAAAATGCGGCTACCGTCATATGAAGCGCTTGTGGAAACCAGGCGTCGTTGAGCATCGCTTTGATAGGGTCTATATTGAGATATTGCCCATTAATATAATCAAAACCGGAAGGAGAGTTCATCCATGAGTTAGCTGCTACAACCAGAATACCAGAAGCAAGACCACTTATACCTACAAGAAATCCACAGAACCAATGAAACCATTTATTGAATCTTTCCCAACCATATAAGAAGAATCCTATGGCGATTGCTTCAATAAAAAAAGCCGTCCCTTCCAGAGAAAACGGCATCCCGAATATAGGTCCGGCGTGTTTCATAAATCCGGGCCACAGAAGTCCAAGTTCAAAGGAAAGCATAGTTCCGGAAACAGCACCCGTTGCAAACAGAATAGCAACTCCTTTGCTCCAGGCTTTTGTAAGACCTTTATATACTTCATTATTTGTTTTTAAGTATTTCCAATGGGCAAAAGCCATTAAAAAAGGCATTACCATACCTACACACGAGAAAATGATATGGAAGCCCAGAGAAAGGGCCATCTGCGCACGGGCAGCAATAAAATCATCCATAATACCAACTTTTGAGTAAATAAATTTACGTATAAATTATTGATCCCAGGTATGATTTAATACAGTATGACTTGATGAAAAGAATTTTAACTTTGTTTCCTTTATTTCTAAATAACAGCCCTCAATCAAGATTTTGAATGACAAAATAGGCCTGTTTAAAATAGTATAGGTTCCAAGATCATTACTTTCAAAAAATGATAAAAAATTGATTTTGAATTTATAATGATTTAAATTGATTACTCTAAAAATACAGATAGGTTTCTTTTGGCGTTTTTTATTCTTATATCAATGCTTTTTTGACATTATTTAACTTTTATACCTCGAAAAAAATCACGATATTTGTAGGTCTTTGCATATGGCAAGATTTTAATATTTGATATGAGTCAGAAACAATATACAGCTAGTAGTATTCAGGCATTGGAAGGAATGGAGCACGTTCGTATGCGTCCTTCAATGTACATTGGTGATGTAGGAGTCAGAGGACTTCACCACTTGGTTTATGAAGTAGTAGATAACTCTATTGACGAAGCGTTGGCAGGATACTGTGATACGATCTTCGTAAGCATTAAAGAAGGAAACGGAATTGAAGTAAGCGATAATGGTAGAGGTATTCCGGTAGACTTCCACGAAAAAGAACAAAAATCAGCCCTTGAGGTTGTAATGACAAAGATAGGTGCCGGAGGTAAGTTTGATAAAGATTCTTATAAAGTTTCCGGTGGTCTTCACGGAGTTGGGGTTTCTTGTGTGAATGCACTTTCCAACGAAATGATCACTACTGTTTACAGAGACGGGAATGTATACCAACAGATCTATTCAAGAGGAAAAGCTCAGACAGGAGTTGAAGAGATTGGTCACAGTGAAATAAGAGGGACCAAGCAGTTTTTCCAGCCGGACGATACAATATTTACAGAATTAGTTTACAATTACGATACATTAGCAAGCCGTTTAAGAGAACTTTCTTACCTTAATAAAGGAATCAATATAACGCTTACTGATGAGAGAGAGAAATTGGAAGACGGTTCTTTCAAATCAGAAATTTTTCATTCTGAGGGAGGATTAAAAGAATTCGTTGCTTACATCGATGGAAACCGTGAGTCTATTATGGAACATGTGATTTTCATGGAAGGAGAAAGAGATGATATTCCTGTAGAAGTGGCGATGCGTTACAACACTTCTTTCAATGAAAATCTTCACTCTTATGTTAATAATATTAATACCCACGAAGGGGGAACCCACCTTGCAGGTTTCAGAAGAGCTTTAACAAGAACTTTAAAGAAATATGCTGACGAATTGGGCCTTCCAGCGAAAGAAAAAGTAGAAATTACCGGTGATGACTTCCGTGAGGGATTAACAGCTGTAGTTTCTGTAAAGGTAATGGAACCTCAGTTTGAAGGGCAGACCAAAACAAAATTAGGGAACTCTGAAGTTTCAGGAGCTGTAGATAAAATTGTAGGGGAAATGCTTACCAACTTTTTGGAAGAAAACCCTAATGAAGCTAAAATAATTGTTCAGAAAGTTGTTTTAGCAGCAAAAGCAAGACAAGCCGCTAAAAAAGCTCGTGAAATGGTTCAGAGAAAATCTCCAATGGGAGGTTCTGGTCTTCCGGGTAAATTATCTGACTGTTCATCTAAAGATCCGGCAGAATCTGAGATCTTCCTTGTAGAGGGGGATTCCGCAGGTGGAACGGCTAAACAGGGACGTGACAGACACTTCCAGGCTATTCTTCCTTTGAGAGGTAAGATTTTGAACGTAGAGAAATCTATGCTTCATAAAGTTTACGATAATGAAGAAATCAGAAATATCTACACCGCTCTTGGAGTTTCTGTAGGTACGGAAGAAGATAGCAAAGCATTGAATATGGCTAAGCTGAGATACCATAAAATTGTAATCATGACCGATGCCGATATTGATGGTTCTCACATTTCTACCCTGATTCTTACCTTCTTCTTCAGATATATGAAGGAACTTATTGAGAACGGATATATCTATATCGCTCAACCTCCTTTATATTTATTAAAGAGAGGAAACAAAAAAGTGTATGCTTATAACGAAAAAGAACGTGAAGAGTTTACACTGGAAATGTCTCCGGACGGAAAAGGAGTAGAAGTACAGCGTTACAAAGGTCTTGGAGAAATGAACCCTGAGCAGCTTTGGGAAACAACACTTAACCCAGAACACAGAATACTGAAGCAGGTAACCATTGATAATGCAGTGGAAGCAGACAGTGTTTTCTCAATGTTGATGGGAGATGAAGTTCCACCAAGAAGAGAATTCATCGAAAAAAATGCGAAATATGCAAAGATTGATGCATAATCGTTTTTAAAAATATAATAAAAAAGCTTCTAATTATTTAGAAGCTTTTTTTATATTTGGACAAATCAAAAAAAATAATACTATGTTAACTCTTTTACAAGCAGACCCTTATGAAGGGATGAATGGCGCTGCTGCTGCAGGACTTGGGATCGGAACAATGTTCTTCGGTTTAGTGTGCTATATTTTTTACGGATACTGTATGTATAAAATTTTCCAAAAAGCGGGAAGAGAAGATGCATGGGCCGCTTTTATCCCTATTTATAATGGGATCGTACTCCTGGATATCGTGAAAAAACCAATATGGTGGATCATTCTTTTCTGCATTCCATTGGTGAATATCTATGCTTATTGGGTTGTGTATGACAGACTCGCTAAAGGTTTTTCCAAGGAAACTCCATTGTACACCATTCTGATTCTAATTTTTGGATTTATTTTTATCCCCGTACTAGGATTGGGCGGTGATACATTTGATAGTAAGAAAATTCCAAATGATTAAAAAAATAAAAAAATTAAAGGCTTCAGAAATGAAGTCTTTTTTTATACCTTAATGTCTTAATATTATTGAATGACAATGCTTAATTGCATTTATGTGATTGATAATCAGGTTTTTAAATTTATTTTAATATTATTTTAACAATAATTAAGATTTTCTTATGTTTGCAGAACTTTAATAATCGTGATGAAAAAAATATTTACTGAAGATTTATAAGCACTCTCTTACTTCAATTCACAATCTCTTTGTAGGCAATTATCTTTCAAAACTAATAAAAACATAAAAACCATGAACAAGCTACCTAAGCTTACTGTAGCTGTAAGTTGTCTGGCATTTAACATTTTTTTTGCTCAAAACAAATTTCTTTCCCCACCTCCCTTTGACGAAGCAGATCTGAAAAAGATGAATTCTTTAATAGAAAAAAATGCTCCTGCTGAAATTCTCTATAACAGCATGAGGTATAATGTATTGAATGATAAGTCTTTGGAGAAAGAATACTATTCTAAAATCAAGATATACGATAAAAAACGATCGGAAGATTGGCTAAACATCAACATTCCTTTACAAACGGATGAGTCGCTAAGTAGATTTGAGGCCAAGATTTATAATCTTTCCAATAATAAGGTGGAAAAAATTGTCATCGATAAAAAAGAACAACTGAAAGAAAATTTTACAAAAGGGTTGAATATTTATAAACTAGCCCTCCCTAATATTGCAGATGGATCGATAATAGAATACAGTTATAAGGTAACGAGCCGGAACATTCTGAATCCTGTTTATTTCCTGGAATATAATATTCCCGTGGTTTACGAGGAGTATAATCTGGAATATCCCGACGAAGCCATTACCTATGTTTTCAATACAACAGGAAATCTTATTAAACCTAAATACCATATTTCAAGCACTGAAGATAGATTGGGTTCCTTATATAATGTATTCAGATTCGGGTATGAAAATATAAAGTCGATCCAGAAGGAAAAGCATGTAAAGGATCTGGATAGATTTAGAGGGAAAATAAAGCCTGAACTGAAGAGATATTCTT
Organism: Chryseobacterium sp. JK1; assembly: GCF_050632815.1. Lineage (NCBI taxonomy): Bacteria > Pseudomonadati > Bacteroidota > Flavobacteriia > Flavobacteriales > Weeksellaceae > Chryseobacterium > Chryseobacterium sp. JK1. The sequence continues at coordinate 423,495 of NZ_JBODRU010000001.1, forward strand.
CCAAAAATTTTGTGTATGATGGTTTCAAGGACTGGAATGATGTTGCAGTGAAATTCCGGAACTATGATGACTTCGGAGGATTTTTGAAAAGCAATATAAAAGATGTACTTCCTGAAAACATTAAAACGTATTATGAACCTTCAGGAAGAGCAGATAAAATTTTCAATTTTGTAAAAGAAAATTATAAATGGAACAGAAATGATGGAGTAATCGCTTCCCAGAGTTTGAAACAGCTTCTCAAAACAAAATCAGGGAACAGTGCTGATATCAACCTTCTTTTGATTATGTTGTTGAGAGATGCCGGAATTGAGGCCAACCCATTGCTGATTTCTACGGTAGATAATGGAATTTTAAATATTATTTCTCCGAATTTCAATAATCTAAACTTTGTATTGGCTTCTGTTAAAATCAATAATCAGATTTATTTTTATGATGCAACATCTCCTAATTCTAAGGTCAATTTACTTCCTGAAAGAGACTGGAATGATTTCGGAATCCTGTTGGAAAAAGATAAAGGAACATCCATTTCATTCTCCAACACCAATGTAAGTAAGAAAGAATTCGATATTAAAGCGACCTTAGATATTGAAAATAATACGGTAAAAGGAACTTTTGTACGAAAAGATAATGGGATGTACGCTATTGATTCCTACGATGAGTTTGAAATGAACAAGGAAAAATATAAACAATCTTTTCCTGCTCAATACAATTTAGATAGTAAGAATGTAGAGTCAAAACTGCTTGCAGACGGTGATTTTGAAACGAAACTGGTGTTTTCAGAGAACAATTTAATGGATGTTGTCGGAAATAAAGTGATCATCAATCCACTGCTTTTTCTTAATGCAGATAAAGAATCCTTCGACCAGACAGAGCAGAGAGTACATCAGATAGATTTTATTTCGGCCTTTAATAAGGAAAAAAGGATAGAGCTTGAAATTCCGGAGAACTATAAAGTAGTAAGTCTTCCGAAAGATAAAAAAATAGCAACAGATGATGAAGAGATATCCTTTAATTATAAGGTTGAGAATGTAGGCAACAAAGTAATAATTACCTCCGGTGTAAAAGTTGCCAGCCAGAATTATCCCAAAGAATACTATCCGTTTTTCAAACAGATCTGGAAGATTGTTTCCGATACAGAAAACCAGGTGATCAGTTTAGTGAAAAAATAACAATAATGATGAAATTTTTAATAGTAGGGGCTTTATCTACAGCCTCATTGTATTTCGCACAGAATTTTCCGGCTTCTGCAATTCCGGAAAACTTAAAGAAGAACGCAGATGTTGTGATCAGAAAAAACTTTACAACCGCTCAGATCAACAAAATTGATGAGATCAGGTATCAGTATAATAAAGTGACAACTGTTCTTAATAAAGATGGAGATTCCAAAGCGGCAATCTATATCCCTTACCAAAAAGGAGACAATATTTCTAATGTAAAGGTAACCATCTACGACGAAGCAGGCAAAAAAGTGAAAAGTTTTTCAAAATCTGATTTTAATGACTTTGCCAATAATCCTCAGGGAATATTCTATTCAGATAACAGGGTTTTAGCATTATCTTATACTTCAGCTTATTACCCTTATACGATAGACTTTTCTTATGAGCTGACGGATGAAAATACCGTTTTTATTCCGGATTTTGTACCCTTTTCTTCCAATAATACTTCCCTGGAAGAAAGTCAGCTTAAGATCATTAATAAATCAGGAATTGAACTTAAAACTAAAAATTATCCTTCAAAATATAACTACACCTCAGTTATAGAAAGTGGGAATAGTACAGAAAAAACATATTCTTACAAAAATGTTCCGGCTATTGATGACGATTTTATGGTACCGGAACCCGTGAAAATTTTACCTAAAGTGGGCTTTTCATTGGTACAGTTCAATCTGGCAGGAAGAAAAGGAACTTTAAACAATTGGAAAGACTTCGGAGTTTGGTATTACAATAACCTTGTGGAACCGGTTGCTGTTTCCACACCAGCTATTAAATCCGAAATTGCTGCATTGAAACTGGAAGGATCTACAGAAGATAAAGTGAAAAAGCTGTTTCAGCATATGCAGTCAAAGACGCGATATATATTTGTAGGATTGGGAATAGGAGGATGGCTTCCTATGATGCCGGATGAGGTGAATAAAAAAGGATATGGAGACTGTAAAGGTCTTACCAATTATATGAAAACCCTTTTGAATGAAGCTGGGATTCCGTCTCACTATTGTATCATCAATTCCAGTGCATCACAGGTTTCTTTTGATCCTGATTTTCCTTCTATGGGTGGTAATCATGCCATTCTGATGGTTCCTACGGAAAAAGGAGATATATGGCTTGAAAACACTTCTCAGCAAATTGCTTTCAATCACCTAAACTATAGTACTACCGACAGAAATGTACTGGCTGTAACGCCAAAAGGTATTGAACTGATCAATACGCCGGTTTATAAAGCAGAGCAGAATAAAGAAAAGCAGTTGCTGAAGGTTAACCTTAATGAAGACAATAGCATTACAGGAGAAGGAAACTTTTACTATACTGGAAGTCAATACGACTTTAACTTAGGATTTATCAATCTGGATCCGAAAGAAAAAAATGAAGCTTTGAAACGAAGATTCAAAACATTGAATTTTGAAAAAGTTGAAATGAAAAACTTTATCAATGACAGAGACAAAGCATTGATAACATATGATATAGATTTTAAAACCAATAATTTCTCCAAAAAAGTGGGCAGCAGCCTTCTGTTCAGAGCTGTTCCGATTTTCACGGATGATGTTTACAAAACCGACGAGAGCCGCGAACTTCCATTTGAGGTAAGACAATCTTACGAAGACGATTATGAAATTGCCTTTACCCTCCCTAAAGGATATAAAATAGACGAAACGCCTACAGATTCCAACATCACTTCAGAATTTGGTTCTTATAAGATAAGCTTTGTAAAAAGTGATGCTCAGGTGAAAGTAGTAAGAAAAATACAGATTATTAAAGGTATTTATCCAAAAGAAAAATATAATGAATATGTGAGTTTCAGAAAGAAGATCATGAATATGGATAACTCAAAAATTCTAATTACAAAAATATAACGATGAAAAAAATATTCTTACTGTTGGTTTGCTCCACAGGGACATTGCTGGTGAACGCTCAGAAATATGCCTTTCTAAACCCTCCCAAATTTAACGAAGCAGATCTTTCCAAGGCAAAATCTTTATTGGATGAAAACGCACCCGCAGAAATTCTGTACAAGTCTATGCACTTTATGGTAGATACTTCTACAGGAAACATGAGTAAAAAGTACTTTTACAGGGTGAAAATCTACGATAAAGACAAAGCTGAAGACTGGTTGAACCTTGAAATTCCTCTTTACAGTTTTAATAGCGAGAGAGAAGCATTAGGAAAATTCAAAGCATTTACCTATAACCTTGAAAACGGAAATGTAGTTCCCGTAAAAGTAGAAAAGAGCTCCCAGTATAAAAGTAAAGAAAGTAAAAATGTTACGGTGAACAAATTCGCTTTTCCCAATGTGAAGAACGGATCTGTTCTGGAATATCAATACGAAGTGATCTCCCCATTCTTATTCATCGTTCCGGAAATGCTGATAGAATCTGATATCCCATCTCTAAATACAGAATATGTTTTGGATGCTCCGCTGAGTATCGCTTATAACATCAACTATACAGGAAGTATCCCACCAAAATACAGGGAAATTGAAGACCGAAATATGTATGGAACTCAGTATAAAACATTTAGATTTGCCTATGAAAACCTGAAAGGATTCAAAACTGAGAAATGGGTAAGAAATGATAAAAATTTCCGTACTAAAATTAGCGGTGAGCTGAATTCAACTAACTTCAAAGAGCTTAAACTGTACTCCTCTTCCTGGGATCAGATCGGGAAAAGACTGTACCAGAACGAAGACTTCGGCGGAGAATTGAAAAAAACAAAACTGGCCAAAGAAAGCATTCCTGCAGGTGTTTTGGAAATGAAAACAGATCTTGAAAAATCCAACGCGATCTTTTCATATGTTCAGAAAACATTCAAATGGAATAAAGACCGTGGCATTTATACAGAAGATGGAATCAAAAAACTATTGGATACCAAAGTAGGAAATACAGCAGAAATCAATCTTTTCCTTGTGATGATGCTTCGTGAAGCAGGAATCAAAGCAGATCCTCTTATTATTTCTACTGTAGACAACGGGGTGCTAAACCTGGTATCTCCCAATGTTTCTAAAATGAATTTTGTATTGGCCAGCGTAGAAATTGATGGAGCTTTACATATCTATGATGCTACCCACAAACAGTCCTCTATAGATGAAATTCCTTTAGGTAATTGGAATGAATACGGAGTGGTGGTCACTAAAAATAAAGCGTTGCTTATTAAAATGATCAATCAGAAGGAAAGCAACACATTCCTTACTGTGGATGCAAAGATCAATGAAGATGGAAGTGTTTCCGGAACTTATTCAGATCGTGATACCGGGGCATTTGCCATGTATGTGAAAGACAGTTATGATGAGAATCCTGAAAAATATAAGAAACAGTATAAAGATAACTTCTCAATAGATTTTACCGGGATAGAATCAAAAGTTCTTGAAAACGGAGAATTTGAAAGCAAAATGAATTTCTCTTCTTCAAATCTGATTGATAAAGTGGGGAAGAAGATGATTATTAACCCAATGCTGTTTTTAAGTAAAAATTCCAACGAATTTGATCAGATTGAAGAAAGAAAATATCCGATTGATTTTGGAACTCCTTCTACAAAAACCAAAAAGGTCATCCTTGAAATCCCGGAAGGATATGTAATTGAAGAAATGCCGAAAGAAAAAAAGATAGTCACTGAAGATAAAGAAATTACATACAGCTATTCTGTTGTGCAAAAAGGCAACAAACTGGAAATTACTTCTACATCAAAAATAAGCAGTCCGGATTATCCTAAAGAATATTACCCTGCCTTTAAACAGATTTGGGGCGTGGCTTCAAAATTTGAAAACCAGGTGATCAGCCTTGTTAAAAAGTAGTTGATTCATCAGAAATAATTTATTTCGTAAAAATATTTTTCAAAACCATTCAATTTTTGAATGGTTTTTGTATTGTTATCAAAAAATTAAAATTATGAAAAATACGATCGCTGTTTTAGCATTGTCTTCATTCCTTGCCATTACGGCTTGTAAAAAAGGAGAACCAAAAGGAGAAACGACCGAAAAAACAGATAATAAATCTGCTGAAGCATTGGTTGTAGACTCTGTTAAAATAAATGATTCCGTTACAATAACAGATTCCTTACGGGCCTCTTTTACCTCCAAACTATTGGTCTTTCCTACTTTAAAAGACAAAAAACTCTTAGACAGTATCTATTTTCATAACGAAAAAATCAAGGACTTTTCCAAAGCCGGTCTTCAGGCGTATCTTGAAAGTGAAAAAAACAACTATTTCAAGTCTATGAAGGAAGATGACGATTCATATTCTGATATTACCTATGCCCAGAAATGGTATTCGGACTCTTATATGAATTTGAAATCCAATAATAATGGATATATGCATATTCAGTATACAGGAAGCTCATACATAGGAGGAGCTCATGATGAATATGGTTTTTCCGAAAGAGTCTTTGATCTTAAAAACAGTAAAAAACTTGAACTTTCAGACATTACTTCAATGCCTAAAAATAAAATTGAAGTAATTCTGATGAAGAATATTGATAAAATTAACAGCGGAACTACAGACAGCGATGGGGAAGTGAAAAACTCTGAAATGCTTTTAGTTGATAAAATTCCGGCATCCGACAACTTCTATTTCGATGAGAAAAACCTGTATTTCCATTATAGTCCTTACGAAATTGCTGCTTTTGCAGCTGGAGATATCACAATTCCTGTTTCCTGGGAAGAATTAAAAGGTACTTTAAATGCAGAATTTAAAGAAAGAATGAAAATTAAGTAAATTAATGCTTACTATTCAGTAAGCATTTTTTAATTTTGCGGTGATGAACAAAGTAGCTTTTATTATCAATCCCTTTTCAGCCAAAAAAAATTACCAGCCGTTTTTAAATGAGCTTACAGCGAAGGTTGAAAATCCACTGTATTACATTTCGGAATCTATTCCGGGAACTGATGAATTTATTCAGACGCACTTTAATGATGTGGATATTTTTGTAGCCATTGGAGGAGATGGTACCATTTCTACGGTAGCCAAAAATCTTATCAATACAGAGAAAGTGCTTGCGATTTTCCCTGCCGGTTCAGGAAACGGATTTTCTAATGAAACCCAATTCAGTAAAAATCTTGACGAACTTCTAGAAAAAATAAAAGCAAAAAAATCCAGAAAAATAGATACGTTTACGGTAAACGACAAGCTTTCCATCAACGTTTCAGGAACAGGATTTGACGGAAAAGTGGTGAAGGAGTTTGAAAAAACAAGCCGTGGATTCAAAAACTATATCAAAGTTTCTCTGAAGACCTTTTTCAATTATAAACCGATCAAGGTGAAGTTCTTTGATGAAAAGTATCAGCAGTACAACGGTAGATACCTTATGCTGAATATTGCTAATACCCGACAGTTTGGAAATAATGCTTACATTGCTCCCAAAGCAAGTAAAAGTGACGGTTTGGTAGATATGGTTTTGGTGAAGAAATTCCCGTTGACCTATTCTGCGCTATTTGCTTTCAGAATGTTTACCAAGCGCCTGAAAGATGATGAATACGTTACTTATCTTCCAGTTTCTGAGATTTCATTCAAAGTCAATACCAAGAACTGGCATCTTGATGGGGAATTCAATAAAATTCAATCCCCAGTTCATGTAAAAGTACAGCCAGCGAGTCTGAATATTTTGGTTTAGAGTTTCGGGGTGCGAATTATTTGTTGCTAGTTGCGCGGGATGAGATGTGGATTGTTTTTCTTTCTGGTCACCCACAACGTTAAACCCTCCGATTCAAAATCCCTAAAACCTACCATCTACCACTTATCTATGCTTCCAGCTTTTTCTCGATTTCCTGAGGATGATCTAAACAGTAAAGGAGCTGTTCTTTATCAAGCTGCTTTTCCCAATTGGCAACCACCACTGTAGCTACGGAATTTCCAATAACGTTTGTCAAAGCACGGCACTCGCTCATAAATTTATCAATTCCCAGAATTAATGTCATTCCTGCAATAGGAATCTCAGGAACAACAGCTAAAGTTGCTGCAAGGGTAACAAATCCGGCACCGGTGACTCCTGCTGCACCTTTTGAACTGAGCATTGCCACGAGAAGAAGCATCAGCTGTTTTTCAATAGGAAGATGGATATTCAGTGCCTGTGCGATAAATAATGAAGCCAGAGTCATATAAATATTGGTTCCGTCCAGATTGAAAGAGTAGCCTGTGGGAACCACCAGACCAACTATTGTTTTTGAACAGCCTGCTTTTTCAAGTTTCTGCATCAATCCGGGAAGAGCCGATTCTGAAGAGCTGGTTCCTAAAACAAGAAGCAGTTCTTCTTTAAGATAGAAAAGGAACTTAAAAATATTAAAACCATTATACCAGGCAACCGCGCCTAGAACCAATACCACAAAAAGAATAGAGGTAAGATAAAAGGTAGCTACCAGAAATATCAGGTTCAATACAGAATGAAGGCCATATTTTCCTATGGTAAATGCCATTGCTCCAAAAGCTCCGATAGGCGCCAGTTTCATCAGGATATGAACAATTTTGAATACCGGTGTTGAAAGATCCTGTAGAAAATCTGTAACTCTCTGGCTTTTCTCTTTGGTAAGAACCAAAGCTACTCCCATCAAAATGGCAACCAGAAGGACCTGAAGAATATTATCACCCACTAAAGGACTGAATAAGGTCTCCGGGATAATATTCATAATAAATCCGGTAAGGGTAGATTCGTGAGCTTTTGCCTGATATTGTGACACATCCCCTGAAAGTGTGGAAGGATCTATGTTGAGACCGTGCCCGGGTTGTAAAATATTTCCAACAAATAACCCGATGATTAAGGCAAGCGTTGAAAATGTAAAAAAGTAAATCATTGCTTTTATGGCAATTCGGCCTACTTTTTTTAGATCCGTCATGTGGGCAATTCCTAAAGTAAGGGTAATGAAAATTACCGGAGCAATAATCATTTTTACCAGTTTGATGAAGCCATCCCCCAGTGGTTTCATTTTTTCTCCCAGTTCAGGATAAAATTTTCCTAAAAGTATCCCTGTAATAATGGCGATGATCACCTGAAAATAAAGCTGCTGGTAAATCTTTTTTGCTTTCAATATAAATGATTTTTGAGAAGGCGAAATTATGATTTTTTTTTAAAAATATGACAAAAGTCATTACATTTAATATAAAGATACAGTGGTGTGGATAGGGAGTAGGTTTTTTCTGAAAAACTGCTGATTAATAGTGATAAAAAAGGACCGAAAGCTTCAATTCGGTCCCATTTATATCTTATGTCTTGAAAATTATACTATTCTGTAGCTACAGAGTCATCTCCACGACCATCTGCAACAGCATGGATATTTCCTTTTTCGTCCAGGACGATCATTTCTGTTTTGCCGATATATTTTGTTTTTTCAATGACGTAATTTTTGCTTTTCAGCTCAGAAATGGTACTTTCCGGGAAATTGTTTTCTACAGTAATGGTTTCTGGCAGCCATTGATGATGGAACTTGGGTGCGTTCACTGAAATGTTGGCATTCAGTTTAAAATCAACAACATTTACAATAGATTGATAAACAGAGGTTGGAATAGTAGTTCCTCCCGGTGTTCCTACAACCATGTAAGGTTTTCCATTTTTAAGAAGAATCGTAGGGGTCATGGAAGAAAGCATCCTTTTATTAGGTTGAATAGAATTGGCTTCTCCGCCAACAGCTCCAAACATATTCGGAACTCCGGGTTTGATGGAAAAATCATCCATTTCATTATTCAAAAAGAATCCGGCTCCTGAAACCAGAACTTTACTTCCGTAATATCCGTTTAAAGTAGTCGTTACAGAGGCAGCATTTCCATCCTTATCCAATACGGAAATATGGGTAGTTTGGGTAGATTCTTTTGGCTGTGCAATGATTTTTCCCACTTCTGCACTGGGAGTGGCTTTATCAAAACTGAAGTTTTTCCATCTCTTTTTAAGATATTCATCTGAGATCAGGTAAGGTGTTTTATCCTTAATAAAATCTGGATCTCCCATATATTCTGCACGGTCAGCAAAAGCTCTTCTTTCTGCTTCTGCCATAATCTGCACCGCTTTTGTAGAATTCTGCTGATAGTTTTCCAGATTTTCGAAACTCGCCATTCTCAGCATCTGTGCTAAAAGAAGTCCTCCGCTTGATGGTAAAGGCATGGTAACAACATTGTTTCCTTTATACTCAAATTCCAGTGCTTTTCTTTCAGCAACTTTATAATTTTTTAGATCTTCCAGCGTGATGATTCCATTACCTCTTTTCATTTCAGCAACAAGAAGATCAGCTGTTTTCCCTTCATAAAAACCTTTAGCACCCAATTTCTGAATCAGCTTCAGGGTCTCAGCCAGATCTTTTTGAATTAATAAATCTCCAGCTTTCCATGGAGCATCTTTTACAAAAATAATAGATGATTTATTATGTTTCTGGAATTTTTCTCTTTGGTTATTGAGCATTTCTGCTTCTTTATCTGTAATGGCAAATCCTTTTTCTGCAAGTTCAATTGCAGGCTGGATAATCTTTTCCATAGGGAGTTTGCAGTATTTCAGTGTTGCAAAGAATCCTGCCACACTTCCTGGAATACCTACGGCCAGTCTTCCGTTTTGAGAAAGGTCGGTATCTGCTTTTCCGTTTTTATCAAGATACATATCTCTGGAAGCTTTTTTGGGAGCAGTTTCTCTATAGTCCAGTGTAAACTTTTCACCATTGTTTTTAACTCCCACTAAAAATCCGCCGCCACCAATGTTTCCCGCCTGAGGATAAACTACTGCTAATGCATATTGGGTGGCTGTGACTGCATCATAAGCATTTCCTCCCATCCTTAGTATTTTTGCTCCTGCTTCACTGGCCAGAGGATGTGCAGAAACTACAACTCCTTTATTCTTTACCTGAACTTCCTTGATTATGGTGATGTCGGTAAATTGTGCCCAGCTTAATTGACTGGCCAGCAGTACTGAAACAATTAAAAACTTCTTCATATGATTTTCTTTATAACAAAAATAAAGAATTTTTTGCCTAAAAACATCGTCGATGGGAATGATATGATCTGTGTATTTTATTTCAATTTTTATCACATATGTGAGATTTATTTTTCGGACTTATTCAAGAAAATTAGAATTAAAAACTGTAAAGTGTCTATTCATGGTGAATTTCTTTAAGTTTTTATTTTTCGTTAAAATAATAAATTCGCAGTATTTATTTAACATAATAAAATATTATTAAATAAATATTAAATTATTTTGTTATTTCATTAAATATATCTAACATTGTTGATATAAAAACGAATAACCAAATCATGCTTTTCTTCAGAAAAATAATTTATTTATCATATATATTTATATGTTCAATAGCATTTTCTCAGGATCTCACTCAGAGGCAAAAGGATATTCTTACAAAATATCTTGATCATGGAGCATATAAATACCATTATCTGGAGCAGGGTTGGGAAGACAATATTAAAAATGCAATAAAAGAAGATTCAACGATCGCATTACTATGGCAAAGGAGAGCATTACCCTACTGGAAAATAAGGAAATATACCATCGCGCTGGATTACTACGACAAAGCAGTGAAGTATGACAGGCAGGGATACTTGGGAAGAAGGGGATATCTGAACTGTATATTTTCCAAAGATTATAAGAGTGCGATTAAAGACTTTGATCAGGCATCTGCTGAATTTGGGGAAGGTTTTGAAAATGACCATACATATAATTTTTACAGAGCACTTTGCTATCTTCAATTAAATCAATACGAAAAAGCTGAGAAGTACATTAATCTGGATTTGGATTTTATAGAAAAAAAATTCGGGAAAGATTGGATCTCACCCTCATCTTATTTCTATCTGGGAATTATAAAGTACGAGAAAAGAGAATATAAAGAGGCAGTATCTGCCTTTGATAACGCGCTGAAATTACAGCCTAAATTTTCTGATGCTCTCTATTATAAAGCAATATGCTTACAAAATATACATAAAGACAATCAACAGTTTAAATCTTTAATGCAAGATGTGGCAACATATTATGCTTCCGGCAATTCTATCAATGAAAACGGAGCCTTATATGAGAAATATCCTTATCAGGTAGGGATATGGGAAATAGAAGCCTTTATGAAAAAATAATGGGGGAAGCCGAAAAACCAGACAAAGAGTAGGCACAATTTAAAATTTTTATATCATGAAAACAAAAAAAAGATTATCTCTGGATCAGTTTGAGCAAAAAGCTGTAAAAAGTGAAATGTTAAACAAGATCAATGGTGGAGCCTTGACTTTACAGCAGTATTGTCACCCAGGTTATACAAAAGTTGTACTTGCACCAGCTCCGGCTCCTGGAATTAAAACTCTTGGTTAATAAGCCATAAAACAGGGCTGAATTGAAAAATTCAGCCTTTTTTCCACACATAACTATACCACCATGAAAATCGAACAACAATATTTTGAAACCCTTTTAGAAGAGGGAAGTGAGGAATTTGAGCTTATCTTCCGTAGTTTATTCAAAGAAAAACATGAGAATCTGTACGCTCTTTTAGATGATACGGATGCCTTTAATGAACCTATGGTCTGCTCTGCTTTCAGTACGGGGATTACAATTCCTGTTGAGCAGATGGTTTCCGGGTTTCTGGATCCTGTACCATCAAAGATTAAAGCTGTTTCTAATAAACATGGTGTTGTTCATGTTCCTAAAATAGGATATTTTTATACCAGCGAGCCCAATCAGAATGTTGAGATTAGAATCAAAGACGATAATTCCTATGGTGTTTTTAAATCTGATGAAGAAGTTGAACTTGTTTCCTTCAAGGAAGAAGTTTACATCAATGACACCGATATCGAGATATGCAGATCTGAAGATGAAAGTATCATCCAGTTTTTTCCGGACCAGACTGAAAATATAGATTTAGAAACTGGTCTCGAAAAAAGTGTATTGCATTTAAATAATGCCTTTCACTTGATCAGAAAGCATACTCCTTTCTATGCCGACTGGCTTAATTATTCTATGAGAAGGATCGTTTTATTTACCAGTAGTCAGCTGAATTCTTTTGCTTCTATATGTACTCTGAATAATGCATATGTTAATCTGATTAACGAAAAAGTTTCTGATATTTTCTTTTTGGAGGAAATTACCCATCAATGTGGTCATGCTTTGTTTTATCCGATGTCTATAGATCGGGATAGATTGTTTATTATGGATTATACAACCCCGATGTCTCATTTTTCAGGGATTGAAACTGATGATCGTGATCTTATTAATGCCTTTTATTCATTCTTCCCTCAGTACTCTGGGAATTATATTTTTGATGTTATTCTTGATCATGAAGAAAATCTGGATGAAGATTCAAGGTTGGAACTGATAGGAAGATATGCATTCAGAATGTATAAATACGGATTGGGAATCAATCAGTATCAGCAGTATTCTGACCAGATATTAAGTGAATACGGAAAAGAAATGTTCGCTATATTCTGTGAGGGATATGAGAAACTCTATGAAAAAAGAAAAGAACTATTTGATTCTTTAGATATAAAAGATCAGGTATATGTGTTTGATCTTGATAAGTTTAAATCTAAAAATCTGCAGAAAGCGTTATGAAAAGTATCGTAGGAAACAATATTGTGTCGATAGAATCCAACTGGAAATTTTCAGGATCTGTAGCCGAAAATTTTGATGAACATGTGAAGTTATCTGTTCCTTATTACAATCAGGGACATGATCTTATATGCTCTCTGTCTGATTTTTTTGTGAATAATGGATCCCATATTTATGAAATTGGCTGCAGTACCGGAACCTTACTGGAAAAAATACACCATCGGAATCATGATATGGAAAAGCAGATTAAGATAACAGGAATTGACATTGAGCAGGACATGATTTTTCAGGCGCAAAAAAAGTGCGCAGATTTCAATAATGTTAATTTGATCTGCGACGATATCATTAACCTGGAGTTGGAAAAATCTGATCTTATTATTTCATATTATTCCGTACAGTTTATCAATCCCCGGGTACGCCAGCTGGTCATTGATAAAATTTATAATTCTCTTAACTGGGGCGGGGCTTTTATCTATTTCGAAAAAGTACGCGCTTGTGATGCCCGGTTTCAGGATATCATTTCTACCTTATATATGGAGTACAAGCTGGACAGAGGCTATACTCCTGAAGAGATTATTTCGAAACAGCGGAGCCTGAAGGGGGTTTTAGAGCCCTTTTCTACCAACGGAAATTTAGACCTGTTGAAAAGAGCAGGCTTCGAAGATGTTACCTCTGTTATGAAATACCTTTGTTTTGAAGGTTTTTTAGCCATAAAATAATTACCCTTAATGAGTTTTATCTGTGTTAATTGCAAGAATTCTTTAGAAATCGATTCTGAAGATATTACCTGTGCATCATGTTCAAGTGTTTATCATACGGTTAATAATACACCGGTTTTAGTAAACGACAGTTCTTTTTTTCTGTCTGAAGTTTTCTTCAGTATAAAAAATCATAGTAAGAACGTAACCCATTATCTTCAGCAGAATAAAGAGTTGTCAAAATTCCAGGCTGATCGTGCAGAGATCATCAATAGGATTATAGCTGCTTATCAAGAAAACTTGCTGATCTATGATAAAATGCTTGATCCTATAAGAAAATACGTTCAGGCGGATCATTTTCAGTATATTACCTTAAGCCATGATCCGGTTGTAGGGAAAGAACTTTTATATTTGAAAAGGGACTGGTCATATCTTCCGGAATGTGAAAAGGAATTGAATATCATCATCACAGCAGTCAAAATGCTGATTGATAAACATTCTGATAACCCTGAAAATGTATTTTTTATCGGAAGTGGAACCGGGCGGTTTGCGTGGGAGTTTTCTAAACTTTTATCTGCCACAGTTTACTGTTCGGATTTGTCTTACCGCATGATGTATTTCTTTAATGAAATTGTAAATGAACGCCCTATTAAATTAATGGAGATCAACGAATCCAACATTTATAATATTGATGACTCCTGCATTCCCCATACTATTCAGAAGACTAAAGATTCCTCTTCAGGAAACATTATTCCTTTTATTTCTGACGTTAGAAACCTTCCTCTGAGATCAGCATCTATGGATATCTTGTTGTCAATTTATTTCATTGATGTGATGAATGTGGAATCTTATATTCAGGAGATAGACCGGGTGCTGAAGCCTGGCGGCCTTTTTATTAATTTGGGTCCTGTGGGATATCCTTATGATAATTTTGCACACAAGTTACTGCCCTCAGAAATTAAAAAAGTCTTTACTGGCTTCGATTTTGAAATAATAGACGAAGACTTTGTAGAAACACCTTATATGAGTTCTGATAAGCATCTTTCAACGATTGTTCATAAAAATTGGGCATTTGTCGCAAGAAAAAGAATAAGTAATACGATAGTATCACTGAATTCAGTTCTGGGTATTTCCCAGCCTTTATTTGTAAACCGTGAGTTTACAATAACCAATATGGGAGAAACTGATTACAGGTCCGCCTTCTTTACCAAACAAGGGTTTCAGTATGAAAATGCAGACTTTATGATTGAACTTCTTTCAAGAATTGATGGAACAAAAAGTTTACAGTTCATTCTTGATGAGATACAGTCTGAATTTGAAATTGATTATGATTTACAGGATTTGTTGAATAATATCAACAGCTTAATAAATATTAAAGTATTGAAAATAAGTTGAAAATAACTTTGAACTAATATAGAATAATGTTAAAAGGGTAGGGCTTTCCTATCCTTTTCTGTTTTCCGGATAATTTTTTTTGAGGATACAAAGGTTTTGATATAGAACTTCAAATTTTTTCGGTTATAGAGTATTGAAGCGCCTTTTTGAAAAATGAAAAGTTTTACTGACCTTACTGAAAACCTGTAAGAAGAGAAACAAAATTTATTAATAATTTTCTACGTCATCCTTGATGTATTTTTAAATACACCTTTTCTATTATGATAAGCATGATTTTTTTACTTTTGTACAATTCTAAAAAAATCTGAAAAATGGAATCCTATACGGAAAGAATACTGATCACGGGTGCCTTGGGTCAAATCGGCACTGAACTTACCAACAGACTTGTTGAAATTCATGGAGCAGACAATGTTGTTGCTTCAGGATTGGATAGATGGCAGGAAGGAATTACGTCTGCCGGACACTACGAAAGAATGGACGTTACTAATACGCAATTAGTAAGACAGGTAATTAAAGATTACGATATCACGACAGTGTATCACTTAGCATCTTTACTGTCTGGAACTTCAGAAAAGCAGCCTATTTTCGCATGGAAATTAAATCTTGAACCATTGCTTCAATTTTGTGAAATGGCGAAAGAAGGGCTTCTTAAAAAGATTTTCTGGCCAAGTTCTATTGCCGTATTTGGAAAAGGAATTCCAAAGCATGATGTAGGGCAGGATGTAGTACTGAATCCAACAACGGTTTACGGAATTTCTAAAATGGCGGGGGAAAAATGGTGTGAGTACTATTTTGATAAATATGGAGTAGATGTAAGAAGTATCAGATATCCTGGATTGATCTCATGGAAAACTCCCGCAGGAGGTGGAACAACAGACTATGCTGTAGAGATTTTCTATAAGGCGATAGAGGAGGGGAAATATACAAGCTTTATTTCTGAGAACACAGGTATGCCTATGCTGTATATGGATGATGCTATTAATGCAACATTGAAATTAATGGATGCTCCAAAAGAAAGTCTTACAGTTCGTTCTTCTTATAACTTAGGTGGGATGTCTTTTACTCCGGCAGAACTGGCAGAAGAAATCAAGAAAGAAATTCCCGACTTTTCTATCGATTACAACCCGGATTTCAGACAAGCAATTGCCGATTCATGGCCTGCTTCTATTGATGATTCAGTAGCGAAAAAAGACTGGGGATTAACGTATGATTTCGGAGTTTCTGAAATGACGAAAGATATGATCAAGAATCTTAAAGTAAAATTAGCGAAAAATTAATCAAGTAAAGTAATGCTTTATGTAATTTTTTAATTAACATCTGATTTTTAATTAATTATATTTTTTATCTAAAATTTAATTGAAATGGTTTTATTGACTTTTAATCTGACTAATATAGAAACTGAATGCAAAAACGGCTTCCAGATCAGTGATGAAGAAAGACTCAAAATCACCGAAAAGAATACCAAAGCGATTCTTAGAATTTTAGATATGCATGATACAAAAGCCAGTTTTTTTGTGGAGATCTCTCTTACTGAAAAACTGCAGAATCTTATAAAAGCAATTTCATCCAAAGGGCATGAAATTGCTTTTTATAATAAAGACTCCAATCTGGAAGAAATAGAAAATGCCAAGAAGAATATCCAGGAACTTTTGGAGAAACAGATCCGGGGAATTCGTCAGAAAGACGTTACAATTTCACAGGAAGATCTGAAGATGCTGGAGTTTAATTATGTCTCCAATATAGATAATGCCAATATTCTTTTCCCTTTCAAACGTCTGAAGAGAGATACTGAAATTACAGAAGAAGATGGATTGAGTATCGTTCCCGAAAGTATCTCACCTTACAGCCAATTGCCATATAATGATTTTGTATTTCAGATTTTGCCCATGAAATATTACCAGAATATGGTCTTGGAGACATTGCAAAATGAAGAATTCGTACTGATCTATCTGAACACATGGCAGTTTACAGACTTTAATAAATATCATTTCCATGTTCCCTTTTACCGAAACTTATTCTCGGGAAAAAAAATGGAAGATAAATTAGAGGCGCTGCTTACTTTTTTCAACGAAAGAGAAATGGCTACAGCCCGAATGAAAGATTATATTTTTTGATTATGACAAAACCATCATTAGAACTGCCAACAACCATCAGATTTTTACATGAAGATGAAATTCCGTTGAATAACCCCTCGGTTTTAAAAAGATGGCAGGAAAGTAAGACCGCAAATATTGTTCAGGGTTACACGCTCACCGTTAAAGATGATGATAATGATTCCTTAGGTTTCAGATTTTATTCTGAAATTAATATTGATAATTCAAATCTATGGAAGCTGATCATCGCACTTTCAAAAACCCTTCCTGATATAGCCGCTTTTTTATTTGGATATATAGATTTTGATCTTAACTATGGCCGTTATGTAGAAAAAGAAAGCCTGCTGGAATATATAGCTCAATATAAGAATGAACTTGCACAGGATGCTTTTATTAATTTTGGGCTCATTTATAATGATGAAGAAGTCCTTATTGAAATTTTTATAGATGAAAGCAAATATATAAAATATTGGGGGGTAGATGAAGAGCAATTTAAGGTTATAATGAATGAATTCGGATTGGAAGAGATTGAGAAACTCGAATTTATTGATGAATATCCGAAAGTACGTGAAGTCTTAACTAGATTAGATGATAAAGCACTTGATTCAAAAATACTTATTGAATTATTCGCTCAAAAATATCTTTAAATCAAATGCTTTTACTGTTGAAATCAGGATAATTCAAAAAGCGTAATTTCCGGCAATACACCTACTCTTCCCGGATACCCTAATACGCCGAATCCTCTGTTCACATA
This sequence comes from Chryseobacterium sp. JK1, assembly GCF_050632815.1. Taxonomy (NCBI): domain Bacteria; kingdom Pseudomonadati; phylum Bacteroidota; class Flavobacteriia; order Flavobacteriales; family Weeksellaceae; genus Chryseobacterium; species Chryseobacterium sp. JK1. The sequence goes on from NZ_JBODRU010000001.1 coordinate 441,139, forward strand.
CAGTAATTTTCCTTCACTTTCATAGAGGTCTGCCCATTTCGGATAACGGTACTGAACCGGTGACCACTTTATATTTTTAAGATCCAGACCAAACTGCATCCCGTGTGTATGCCCAGACAGGGTTAAATGAATGTTTCCAGGGTGTTTTTTTACCACGTAATCGAAATGGGTAGGATCATGGCTCATTAGGATTTTTGTGGCAGATTCAGGAACGTCTTTTAAAGCATCGTCTATCTTACCGAACTGTGGGAAAGGTTTTAGTCCCCAATTTTCAACCCCAAGAATGTATAATTTTTCACCGTTTTTTTCAATGACTCTGTGCTCGTTTCTCAGCATGTCAAAACCAGCCTGTTTTTCGTAATCGATCAGAGTGTCAAGGTTGTCTTTTTTAGCTTTAGGAGATTCCCAGTTGACGTAATCTCCGTAATCGTGGTTTCCAAGTACGGCAAGCTTACCATCTTTAGCTTTAATTTTTGAAAATAAAGGAATGAAAGGTTTGAACTCTTCAGCTACGTTATTTACCATATCTCCGGTGAATAATACCAGATCAGGATTTTGTTCGTTGATCAAATCAATAGCGTGTTGCAATTTGCTTGGATCCGAAAAACTTCCACTGTGTACATCTGAGATCTGAATGATTTTATAGCCTTTGAAGCTTTTCGGAAGATTATTGAAATTCACTCTTACTCTTCTCACTTTATGACGGTATTTCCCAAAGGTAATTCCATCAATAAACAGAGCTGAAAGCACTCCGCTCATTCCCAGTCCTACTAAGCTTAAGAACTTTCGCCTTTCCGGGAAGAAGTTTTCCGTAGGTTTTGCAAAGCCGATCAGATAGCCTCCTGTTCGGACAATATCATCTATCAGGAGGAATAAAACCACAAATATTTTTGGGAGAATAAAAATAAGGAACAGGGAAATCATAATCTGAGCCCTTACCATGCTTTTGTCCGATCTTTGGTAATGAGTGACCTCATAAGCGAAAATAGCATATACGGCTAAGGAAATCACCCAATAACCGACTCTGATCCATGAGTTATCAGTAAGCGTTCTGATAGCTTGATAAATGTATACTTCCAGAAAAAGGAAGATCCCGGCGATAATTAAAAAGTTCTTTTGCATAATCTCAAAAAAAAGCACAAAGAATAACTTCCCTGTGCTTTTATATTTTTTGTTATTGTAAATATATTAAGGAAATCTATAAACGATAGCATTGATGTTCATTCCGGCTCCTACCGAAGTCATTACAATGTTACCTTTATCTTTAAACGTTTGACCCTCCATTTTTCCTTTAATAATTAGATCATACATCGTAGGAATAGTTGCTACAGATGTATTTCCGAAGTCCTGGATCGTCATAGGAGAGATCGAGTGGTCGTATTCTTTAATGTCATAAAGCTTGTGAAGTCTCTCAATCATAGCGTAATCCATTTTAGCATTCGCCTGGTGAATTAAGATTTTGTCTATATCTTCAATAGAAAGATTAGCGTCCGTAATCGTGTCTTTAATGGCCACAGGTACGTTTTTAAGAGCGTACTCATAGATCTTTCTTCCCAGCATTCTTACATAAAGACGCTTCTGATCAACCTCTTTGTTGATGGAAGGAGCATTTTCAAGATAATTAAGTTCCGGGCCGTTATCACAAATTGTGTTGTGAGCTATGATTCCCACATTTTCATCATCCGTTGCTTTTACAACTACAGCACCTGCTCCGTCTGCAAAGATCATTCTGTTTCTGTCATGTGGATCTGTTACTCGGCTTAGCGTTTCACCTCCGATAACCAAGATCGTTTTAGCAACTTTAGCTTTAATTAGATTGTCAGCCAGGATCATTGCTTCAACCCATCCCGGGCATCCGAAAAGCATATCATACGTTACGCATTTTCTGTTTTTAATACCTAGTTTGTTCTTTACTCTTGCTGCCATTGTAGGCATGAAATCAGCATATCCGTTTTCGGTAACTTCCCCAAAATTGCTCGCATAGATGATATAATCCAATTCTTCGCCGTCTACTTTTGCATCTTCAATGGCAATTTTTGCGGCTTCGTAACCGATTTGTGAATTGGAAAGATCGTCCTCAATGAATCTCCTGTTTTCGATTTCTGTAATCTCTACAAATTTCGCAATAGTTTCTTCCACAGGCTTTTCAATCTTTACTCCATCCTCTGTGTAGAACTCGGAATTCATGAAATAATCCCTACCAATAACTCTGTTTGGAATATAAGATCCAGAGCCAATAATGATCGTATTCGGCATTCGTTTATATGATTTTTTTAAAGTTGCAAAGTTAATAATTAATATTAATAACGGAGAATTAAAAATATTATTAAATTTGCAAAAATTGTACTTTACAATCTATGAAAAACAATTCATCCTTAAAAGGCTTACTTATTGCAGCTGTGGCGTTTATCGTTGCCTTTGGGATCTACTTCCTTTTTTTAGCCAAGAAGAATTATTATGTTGTAGATAATCCTACCCCGAATACGTATTACTTTAAAATCAATAACGGTTCTGAAGGAATCATTTCATCGGGGCAGTATGTGCATGTGGATTTGAATAAAGGGAAAAACTCTATTCAGGTTTTTGATCAGAATAAAAAAATGCTGTATGATTCTGCATTCGAAGTGAATAAACTTCGCGGTCTGATTAATATTACACACCAGGATTATTATGTCAACGACCAGTATTACGGTTATAATCTTAAAAAAGATTCGTTACTGGCGAAACTCGGTAAAACGGTTATTGACGGAAAAGATTACTATGGAGGAGCAAGACGCTTCAATAAGCTTTACACAGAAGATTTCTATTACAATGTAGATGAAGACTATGACCAAGTGATCAAGAATATCCAACAGGTGGAATCAAGATCCAAAATCTTCAGAAAGCAGGATTACCTAAATTATTATAAAGAATATTACAAGTTTTAAGTTTTGACAAAAGATATCACCAAAGTTACTCCCTACAATTCAGAGGCTACAAAAAAAAGCCAGGTAGAGGATATGTTCGACAACATTGCACCGAAGTACGACCTTCTGAACCATGTTTTATCCATGAAAATTGACGTTCTGTGGAGAAAAAAACTGGTAAGATGGATGAAAAATGATAACCCGCAGGAAGTGCTGGATGTGGCTACAGGAACGGGAGATCTGGCTATTACCATTGAAAAAGGAACCGGTTCTAAAGTAGTTGGTTTAGATTTATCACAACAAATGCTGAATGTTGGCGTTATTAAAATAAAAAAACTTAAATTAGACGGCAAAATTTCAATGCAAAAAGGGGATGCTGAAAATTTACCTTTCGAGGACAATAGATTTGATGCTGTTTCCGTTGCATTTGGAGTAAGGAATTTTGAAAACCTAACCAAGGGTTTGGCAGAGTTAAGAAGAGTAGTTAAGGATAACAAGAGTGTTTATATACTGGAGTTTTCAAAGGTTGAGGGGTTTATGGGGCCATTTTATATGTTTTATTTCAAAAATATATTACCTGCAATAGGCAGACTGGTTTCCAAAGATAATAGGGCGTATACATACCTTCCGGATTCTGTGAATGCTTTTCCTTTCGGGGAGAAGATGAAACAAATTCTTTTAGATACGGGATTTAAGAAAGTTGAATATAAAAAATTAAGTTTAGGTATAGCCACAATTTATAAAGCAACAAAGTAACCTATGAATAAATTTCTATTAAAAGCACTGGTTTTAACCTCAGTAAATGTTGCCGTTTTTGCAAACGCGCAATTCAGAACCCGAAACAGAATGGATAAGTTGGAAGACTTTGACGAGCAGAAATTCAGTTGGGGGTTTTATTTGAACGGGAACAGACTGGATTACCGCATCGTACTACATCCAAAATACGGGATGAACGAAAATGAAAACCTTGTAACCTCTAAGGAAAGTTATAGTTTCGGTGCCGGGCTGATTGCAAAATGGAGACTGAACGACTATCTGGACGTAAGAATAGAACCGGGTTTACAGTTTGCTCAAAGACAGTTGACTTTTAATACACAATCTAATGACATCTATGCTGGTGGATCTTTAACCAATCCTCCTTTCATGCCGTTCCCTTTACAGGACAAAGATAAAGTAAGAGAAATTAAATCTACTTTGATTGATATTCCCGTGCTTTTAGAACTTCATGGGCAAAGATGGTACAATTCTAGGCCTTACGTTGCAGCAGGGGTAAACTATGTGGTAAACCTTCAGTCTAATGCAACTTCCACAGATGACAATATGCAGGGAATCTACAGATCTACTACGCACAACTTTGCGTGGTCCGCAGAAATGGGGATTCAGTTTTATTTCAACAAATTTAAACTTACACCAGCCATCAGAGGAACATTTTTCATGAATAACGAGAAAGTTGCCGATAATGCAACGACACCTCCGTACTGGGCATCTGCCATTTCTACATTACAGACCAGAGCCGTGATGTTTGTTCTTAAGTTTGAATAAGAAAAATATCCCGTTAAAAATACATAGGAGGTGCTTTGCATCTCCTTTTTTGTTGAGATATCAAAATATAGAGCGTTTTATTTTTGTTAGTGTTATTATTTTTTTATTTTTGCTTCTAGTTAGAATATACAAACCTGAAATGCTTCAAGATTTAGAAAACAATTTTTCAGAATTAGAGAGAAAGATTTCGACTCTGCAAAAGAACTATAAAAATCTTACGGAAAATTTAAAAGAACTAAGTGTTGAGCATGAAGAATTGAAGAAGAAGTACGATGAGGAAAGACGAAAAAATCAGGTATTAGCAGAAGAACAAAAAAATATAAAGCTTTATTCAGCAATATCAGGAAATCCTGAACACAATAGATTAATGAAAAACCATATCAACAGATTGGTAAAAGAAATTGATTTCTGTATTGCTCAGCTTCAAAACAGTGGACTATAATGGAGGTAAGGAGAATAACCGTCAACATTGCAGGAAGAGTGTATCCGCTGAACGTACCGGCAGCAGAAGAAGAAACTTTGCGTAAGGTGGGGAAGCAGATCGAGAATATGATTAAAGATTTTGAACAGAACTTCGATGTAAGAGATAAACAGGATGCCTTGGCGATGTGTGCCCTGAAATTGGGAACCAACGCTGAAGTTGTATCTCTTAACTACGAGAAAAATATTAATTCTACCAACGAAAGATTAACGCAGATTAATCAAACGTTGAATGAAATTGGGAAATAGATTTTTTTTCCCTTACAGACTGCCTACAATAATTCTAACACATTAAAGGTAAACTCAACGCTAAACAATTACCGAACAAATGTCCATCGAATGGCGTGCCGGATTTCCGGATTACAGACAGTGGAAATCAGTTCAAATCGTGTTGATTAGGAGTTTACTCTCAATCTCTGGATTATTGTGGGCTTTTTTATTTTTAAAGGATATGAATACAATTAAAACTCAAGATAAATTATGATAGAAGTTATAGTCGGTGTTGTTTGTTTAGTAATCGGGGCAGTCGTGGGAATGTTTTTCTCCAGAAGCTCTCTGAATACTAAAGCAAAATTCATCATAGATGATGCTAATAAAAATGCCGAAAACCTTATAGAAAAAGCTAACGTACAAGCCGAATCCATAAAGAAAGAAAAGAACCTTCAGGCTAAAGAAAAATTTCTGGAGCTAAAATCACAGCATGATGCAGATATTCAGTCACGTGAAAAGAAAATGCAGGAGGTTGAAAAAAGAACCAAAGATAAAGAGCATAAGCTGAATGATGAACTTAGCAAAGTAGGAAAGCTTGAAAAAGATTTGGATAAGCAGATTGCAGACTATTCTAAGAAGAACGAAATTTTAGAAAAGAAACAGCACGAATTAGACACTGCAACCGCTAAGAAAGTTGAAATTCTTGAAAAAATTTCCAACTATACAGCAGATGAAGCTAAGGCAGAATTGGTAGAAACTATGAGAGCTGAAGCAAAAACAAGAGCTCAGGCACACGTTCAGAGCATCATGGAAGAAGCTCAGATGAACGCTAAAAACGAAGCCAGAAAAATCGTTATTCAAACCATTCAGAGAATTGGAACTGAGCAGGCTATCGAAAACTCCGTATCTGTATTCAATATTGAGTCGGACGAAGTGAAAGGTAGAATCATCGGTAGAGAAGGTAGAAATATCCGTGCTCTGGAAGCAGTAACAGGAGTTGAGATCATTGTAGACGATACCCCTGAGGCAATTCTTCTTTCATGCTTTGATCCGGTAAGAAGAGAAATCGCGAGATTATCCCTTCACAGATTGGTAACAGACGGTAGAATTCACCCTGCAAGAATCGAAGAAGTTGTAGAAAAAACAAGAAAGCAGATTGAAGAAGAAATCATTGAAGTAGGTAAGAGAACCATCATTGATTTAGGAATTCACGGGCTACACCCTGAATTGATCAAAATAGTAGGTAGAATGAAATATCGTTCTTCTTACGGACAAAACTTACTACAGCACTCAAGAGAGGTGGCAAACATTGCTGCAACAATGGCTGCTGAATTAGGATTAAACGTAAAACTGGCAAAAAGAGCAGGTCTTTTACACGATATTGGTAAAGTTCCGGAGCAGGAATCAGAACTTCCACACGCTTTATTAGGTATGCAGTGGGCTGAGAAATATGGTGAAAACCCTGAAGTAGTCAATGCTATTGGAGCTCACCACGATGAAATCGAAATGAAGTCATTACTTTCTCCAATTATTCAGGTTGCCGATGCAATCTCAGGAGCAAGACCGGGAGCGAGAAGACAGGTACTTGAATCTTATATCCAGAGATTGAAAGATCTTGAATCTGCAGCATTAAGCTTTGATGGAGTATCAAGTGCTTACGCAATCCAGGCTGGTAGAGAACTAAGAGTAATGGTAGAGAGTGGAAAAGTGAATGACGAAGTAGCTTCTCAGCTTTCTTACGATATCTCAGAAAAGATTCAGAATGAACTTACTTATCCAGGACAGGTAAAAGTAACCGTAATCAGAGAGACAAGAGCCGTAAATATTGCAAGATAATAATCGGAAAAAGATATTTAATGAAAACCTTTCAAGAAATTGAAAGGTTTTTTATTTTTATCAAAATTTAAAAATGCAAGAACTTTCTTTGTCTGCAAAAGCAAGACTTATCTTCTCTATTCCTGTTATTATTGCTGCTTTAGGCTATTTTGTAGATATCTATGACCTACTGCTGTTTGGAATTGTAAGAATCCCCAGTTTAAAAGCATTGGGGCTTAATCCTGATGCCGACGGAACCTTTATTCTGAACTGTCAGATGATTGGTTTGCTGCTTGGTGGTATTTTCTGGGGTATTTTCGGAGACAAAAAAGGAAGATTATCCGTATTATTCGGATCAATCCTAGTGTATTCTCTGGCGAATATAGCCTGTGGATTTCTTCCTTATTTCCCAAAAGCGCATTTGGTGTATCAATATGCTGGTCTGAGGTTTATAGCAGGTGTTGGATTGGCTGGTGAGCTTGGAGCCGGAATTACACTGGTTTCTGAAAGTCTGCCGAAGAATTTAAGAGCTATCGGAACCTCTGTTGTAGCTGGCTTTGGATTAATGGGGGCTGTTGTGGCTCAACTCACGGTAGAACTGGCCGGAGGTTGGAACATTTCTTACATCATTGGCGGAATTATGGGAATTCTGTTGCTCATCTTGAGAGTAAGTGTCTCCGAGTCTGGGATTTATAAAAATATTGAACATAAAAATGTCTCCAAAGGAAACTTTCTATCCTTTTTCACCAATAAAGACAGACTGATAAGGTATTTAAAATGTATCGCTGTGGGATTACCCACCTGGTATTGCATAGGGATTCTTGCAGTTTTAGCCAATCAGTTTGCTCCTGAAATGGGAATAAAGGACCTCAATCCAGGAAAGGCAATTATGTGGGCTTATATCGGTATTTCTGTAGGTGATCTCACCAGTGGTTTTATTTCCCATGCTTTAAAATCCCGTAAAATGGCCATCTTTTATATGCTTCTTTTCACTTTGATTGGCCTAGCAGTGATGCTTTTCGGGGATACCAATACAGAAACAAAGTACTATATGTTCTGTGTATGGCTTGGTTTAGGTACCGGCTATTGGGCTATGTTTGTTACTCTGGCCGCAGAACAGTTCGGAACCAATATCAGAAATACAGCCACTACCACGGTGCCCAATATGGTAAGAGGATTGGTACCTGTAATGATTCTTGCTTTTGATTCTCTGAAAGGGAGCTTTTCCGTATTGGAAAGTGCTGCAATTGTAGGAATCGTCGTATTTGGGCTTGCTTTTTATTCTTCACTTACCATTTCGGAAACGCACGACAAAGATCTCGAATTTACAGAATAATTTAATTTGTTTAAATAATATTGATGAATGGTTTATGTCTCAATTTGGATTAATGAGGTTAAAATCAATATATTATTTAAATTTATATTAAATTATGTTGTGAGTGTTTAATATTTGTTTAACTTTGGAAGGTAACAAAAACTATAATATTAAATCAAAACCAAATCACGTGAACATTATGAAAAATGCTAAAAAACTAAACAATCGGGACCTAAAAAGTATTACGGGAGGAATTGGCGGTACTCCGGATTTATCTCAGTGCGGATGCAGCTGTTCAGGATCAGTAATAGGTCCTAAATACTGTCCTCAATATATCGCTTGTCCACAAGTATATACTTGCGGAGAGGTTTAAAAAAATTATTTCACTTGAAATAAACATTTCCACATTTAATATGCAGAACCCTTTTGATTATTGAAAGGGTTCTGCTGTTTTTAATGGAGAATATAAAGAAGGCTGCCGATACTGATGGTCACCCAAAGAATGACAGCCGTAAGTAATGGTTTTAGGCCTATCGTTTTCAAAGTCTGGATAGAAAGGGTAGAACCGATAAAAAATAAAGTCAGATTCAGCCCGGATTTTGCCAAAACAGTGATCAAGCTGCTGAAACGGTCAAGAACCGGAAAATAAGTATTCAAAAGAATCGCTACAATGAAATACCCAATGAACCACGGAATCTTTATTTTGGAATCTTTGCTTTTAAAAACGAACATGGTGATCAGAGAAACGGGAATGATCCATAAAGCACGCGCCAGTTTCACAGTAGTTGCTATTTTCAGAGCGTCATCCCCGTATTTGCTTGCAGCCCCCACTACAGAACTTGTATCGTGAATACCCACCGCACACCATAGTCCAAATTGCTCCTGAGAAAGATGCAGTAGATGTCCAATCGCAGGATAAACGAATAAAGCAATTGAATTCAACGTAAAAACAATGGCCAAAGCCAAAGAAATCTGCTTCGTACTGGGTTTGATAATTGGGGAAACCGCTGCAATGGCACTTCCGCCACAAATAGCAGTTCCGGCAGAAAGAAGATAAGAGAGCGGTCTTTCCAGTTTAAATACTTTTCCTAAAAAATATCCCAAAACCATTACCGTAACAATACTCACAACTGTTAGCATAAGCCCTGTTTTCCCGGCATGAAGCGCTTCGTCCAGTTTTAACCCAAAACCTAACCCAACAATAGAGATCTGAAGGAGCAGATGAATATATTGATGAAGATTTTTTTCAAAAGGATTTCCGATGAGAACGGCTAAACCAAAACCAAGAGCCAGAGCAATCGGAGACGAAATTAACGGAGTTAAACATACAACCGCCAACCCAATGAAGACTACTTTCCGTGTCATTTCATCTTGAATGAAATTTTTCATAATGCGAACTTTTAAAATCTGCATCAAAATTCCGAAAATTAGTATTACGAAGTAAATCGTATTTTGTTATATTGGATAACTATAAGTTATAACTGATAAAAGATCTTATCGTTAAAATTTACTATTCGCTTGATTAGATCAATAGGGTTGGGATTTAGCCCATCCAAATAAATTTTAAAAATTCCATATCATAAGAGAATTATTCTGTAAATCGTAAAAAAAGTTCAATCAGTTCAGACTGTTCTCCTTTGGGAAGAATAAAGTGAAAGTCCCTTTCAATGCTGAAATTTTTGATATCAACAACCGTCAGAATATTATTTTTCAGTTCAGTAAGAATTGTGCTGATGGACAGAAAAGCCATACATTCGGAATGAAGAAGGTAGTTTTTAATACTCTCGCTGCTTCCAAGTTGAATGACGGTGTTCAATTCATTGATATTAATTTCCTTCTCTTTTAATCTGTTCTGTATAAACTCTAACGTTCCCGAGCCCTGTTCCCGGAAGATAAGGTCTAATTGATACAGGTCTTTCAGATTCAGTGTTTTATGGGCTGAAGGATGATCGGATTTTGCAGCCAAAACAATTTCATCAGATTTGAATGTTTTATAATCAAAATAAGAAGACTGTGATTCTCCTTCAATAATTCCAAGATCAATTTTTTCCTCCTTCAGTAATGTTGAAATGGCTTCGGTATTTCCTGTTAGAAGTTCAATTTTAATATCTTTATAATAGGCATTGAATTTGGCTAAAATTTCAGGTAAAATATATTGGGCGACCGTAGTGCTTGCTCCGATAATCAGTTTTCCTTTATGCTGTTGGTTGATCTGGCTGATTTCAAATTCAAGATCACGGTACATATTTCTTGTCTTTTCAGCATAATCATAAAGGATCTTTCCGCTTTGGGTCAGTTGGATGGATGTTCCTTTACGGTTGAACAATTTGGCTCCTAACTGAGTTTCAATTTCTTTGATGTGCTTTGTAACAGCAGGTTGAGAAATATGCAGTTCTTCCGAAGCTTTAGTGAAGCTAAGCCTTGAAGCCACGGTATGGAAAACTTTTAATCTGTAATCAAACATGAGGTAAAATTACGAATTATAGTTGGAAACCGAGAAGGAGAGTTGGAGCGTTTGAGAGTGGGAGTATTTGAGAGTTTAAAGTTTAGTGGTATGGATAACCAGTAAACAATATTACCAGAAACTAGGAACTCGAAAAAAGACTATTATTCTGTAACCAGCAACAAAAAAACAATCAACAAAAAAAACCAACAAAAGTCGACTCGCGCCAAGAATCTCGCAACCTGCACTCCTTATAAAAACTCCGAAATCGAACGGTCCTGCTGACTTTCATATCTTCTGTTTTTGGCTTCTCCGATTTTCTGTTTTGTGTAAATGCTGTTGTGCCCCGATAGTAAATACGATACTACGCAGGCTATGGCAACATACACTCCGCATTCTGCCCCGAAAAGTTCAATTCCCATCAGCATACATGCCAGAGGAGTGTTGGTAGCACCGGCAAATACGGCTACAAAACCCATTCCGGCCAATAAGCCAAACGGCAGAGGAATCAATAAAGACAAAGCACTTCCCAACGTGGCTCCAATGAAAAATAAGGGCGTTACCTCACCTCCTTTGAATCCCGCAGATAGAGTGATGATGGTGAAAATCATTTTTAAAGCAAAATCATATAACGGAAGTTGCTTTTCAAAAGATTCTACAATAACAGGAACACCCAGCCCAATATATCTGGTAGTTCCCATCGCAAAAACAGCTACAGCAATGATAATTCCCCCTGCTACAGGACGAAGCGGTGGATATTTAATTTTTGATTTAAAAAGGAAACCTGCCTTATGAATGAATTTACTGAAGGTTGCGGCACAGATCCCAAAAACAATTCCCGCCAGAATGCTATATAAAATAGGCAAAAACTCAAGCTTAGGAATAATATCAATATGATAATGAGTATGTTTTACGTTCCATAAATTGGTTGCATAATCAGCTAATATAGCAGAAGCAAAAGCCGGAAATATAGCATTATAGCGAATTCTTCCAATCAGAAAAACTTCAAGTCCAAAAACAGCTCCGGCAAGTGGAGTTCCGAATATGGAACCAAATCCGGCAGCAATAGCCGAAATAATCAGAATTTTTCTATCACTTTTATCAAGCTTGAAGGGCTTGGTGAATTGATCAGCAATAGCGCCTGCCATTTGAAGAGCTGTTCCTTCGCGTCCCGCCGATCCTCCAAAAAAATGAGTGACAATGGTTCCCAGATAAACAAAAGGGGCCATTTTGAACGGTATCGTTTCTTGGGGATCATGAATATTATCGATCAGAAGATTATTTCCTGCTTCAACATCTTTCCCCCAATAGTAATAGAGAAGTCCAATAAGCAGACCTGCAACAGGAAGAAAGGCAATGATCCAGATATGATGCTCTCTGAAATCAGTTGCCCATTCCAGCGATTGAAGAAAACCGGCAGATGCCGTTCCTACTAAAGCTCCAATAATAATACTGATCGATAACCATTTTATAATATAAGGAACAGCTGGAAATTTTCGGAAGAAAAAGTGAGTGTGAAAAATTGCTTTTTTACCCGGTGTTCGTTGATTTTTTGACATAATAATCCTGATTAGTTATTGTTAATAATCTCTCAATCAGGCGTCATCAGCTTTTGTAAAGCGGTTGGGTAAGGAAGAACACCATTTCCTTTTCTACGGCAAATATAAAAAGAAGAATCTGTTTTTCAAAAATATTTTTTGTTCCGAGTTGCTGGTTATGTTAGTTGCTGGTTTCGAGCTACCAGTTAAGATCGTATGAGTTGCTGGTTACCCACACCATTAAACCCTCGCACCTTCATACTCTCAAACCCTCCCACTCTCAAACTCAAAACCCCGCATCCCCTACAAAAAAGGTTTCATTTCATCTTCAATCTGTGTGCGAAGTTCCATAAGACGCTTGGCGTATATTTCCTGTTGCTTTTCCTCCTCGGTTTCGGGAACCCACTTGGGTACCGGAAGTTTTTTTCCGTTTTCATCTACTGCAACAAAAACAATAATGCAGTGGGTTTTTTTATCAAAAGTAGGTTGTTTCAGATTTCTTGAAAAAACATTGATAGCGATATGCATACTGGAAGTTCCGGTATAAATCACCTGAGCATCTACTTTCACGACTTCACCGATTTTAATAGGCTCGTAAAAACGAATACCTCCTACATAAACCGTAACAGAATAATTTCCGCTCCAGGTGGTGGCACACGCATAGCCGGCCTGATCAATCCATTTCATCACACTTCCTCCATGTACATTTCCTCCGTAGTTGACATCTGAAGGCTCCGAAATAAACTGAAAAGTAATAGGCTTGTTCTGCATCTTTATAAAATTTGAATAAAGTTATTTAATAATTTCGAAAGTTTTAGATTAAATCCTACTTTTGATAAACGAAACTTTCAATGAAAGAGAATTTTAACAAATAACAGATTTAGAAATAGCAATGAAGAAAGTATTTTATCTCAACACTTGTGATACCTGCAGAAAAATTTTAGCACAATTTGACCTTACAGACTGGGAACTTCGCGAAATAAAGAAAGCACCTATTACCGAAGAGGAATTGGAAGAGATGCATAAAAAAACAAATTCATATGAAGCCTTATTCAGTAAAAAATCTACTCAGATTAAGCTGAGAGGATTGGATGTAAAGGCCTTGACGGAAAAAGATTTTAAGGAATTATTACTGGATCATTATACGTTTTTGAAAAGACCCGTTTTCATTACAGATAAAGAAGCTTTTGTAGGAAATGATAAAAAGAATGTAGAAAAATTACAGAAATTTTTTGGAGTGATATAATCTTATGGGATTTGGACTGGAAATCTATCTTATTTTCGATATAAAAGAATCTTTTGACGAATATTTGGAATTAAAAAACCGATATCTTTTTGATCACAGAAATGGGTTGAATCTGATAATGACCGGAGATGATTATGTTGATGCGGGCGATGAAGAGAGATTATTGAGACAGATTGAGAAGGTTTTGGATGTAGATCTCACTTTGCTGGATTTTTGGTATTATACGGAAGAGTATGAAGGGTTTATCAGTATCGATTCTTTATATGTGAAACTTGTTGAGCTTGAAAATGCACTATCAAAAAATCCTGAATTTTATAAGAAAATATGTTGGGGACACGATATAGAAGAGGAATATTTAAAAGACACTTTTTTAAGGGACGTGCGCTTTCTAATAGAAAGACTTATGTTGAATCTTCAAAACGGAGCCTCTCTTGTGAAATATATTTCAGATTAAAAAAATCCTCTATTAAAATAAAAATCCGCCTGGTAAATTGTACCGGGCGGATTTGTTTTATTAATGATGATATAATTTTTAGCTGAATTTCAGATGATCTATCGTTATTTTTACATTTCTTTCGTACAATTTTACTTTTCTTAGTCCATAATTATTAGAAACCATTAAAGTTGAATTCAGCTTCCAATCCGGAAGATTTTCAGAAAGCTTGTCAGTTAATTTTTCAATACCAGAAGTGTTGTCATCATTGAATTCATACTGTTTTTTATCTGTTATAATCTCTATTCCTGTTTGTTTCCGATGAAGAACTGGAATACTGAATGAATATACTTCTACAATTTCAGTCCATTTTATAAATTCTTTTTTCACATAAAATCCCTCTCCTGAATATCGAAAATCACCATCATTTTGATGTAATTTGTCTGTTTCTTTTTCCACAGATTCATAATCGTCTTTAATGTCTGAAGTGTATAATTTTGCTCCGGCAAAACAGAGAACAACGAAGCCGGAAAAAATAATACTATAAGAGATTCCAATGCTGTTAAATATTGGATACTTATAGAGAACAAATATCAGAATCAAAGCCACTACAAGAATTAATTTTTTCATCCGTAATTTTATATGATGGTAAATATAGAATTAAAATCATAATAAAAAAACCGTGGACTTTTCCACGGTTTTTACTATTTTTAAACTAATATTCCATTATACAAAAGGAGCTTTCACTACTTTTGCAGGAATGTTTTTGTTTCTTACCTGAATGAAGATTTCAGAACCTAGTTTGAAGTGAGGTTTGTCTACATAAGCAAGTCCTAAACCAACTTTTTTCATTGGCGACTGTGTTCCGGAAGTTACTTTTCCAATGATGTTTCCTTCAGCATCTACAACAGGATAATCATGTCTTGGAACTCCTTTGTCTGTAAGTTCGAAGCCAACCAATTTTCTGGTAACGCCTTCTTCTTTTTGTTTGGCGAAAGTATCTTTGGATACAAAATCTTTATCAAATTTGGTAATCCATCCTAATCCCGCTTCAATTGGAGAAGTTGTATCGTCGATATCATTACCGTAAAGGCAGAATCCTTTTTCAAGTCTTAAAGTATCTCTGGCAGCCAATCCGCAAGGAATAA
Source organism: Chryseobacterium sp. JK1 (assembly GCF_050632815.1). NCBI lineage: Bacteria > Pseudomonadati > Bacteroidota > Flavobacteriia > Flavobacteriales > Weeksellaceae > Chryseobacterium > Chryseobacterium sp. JK1. The sequence continues at coordinate 456,215 of NZ_JBODRU010000001.1, forward strand.
TGCCTTCTTCAGCACCTGCATTCATTACAGCATCCCAAAGTTTTTCAGCACTTTCGTTATTGAAATAGATTTCGAAACCTCCACTTCCTGTATAACCGGTATTGGAAATGATGATATTATTTTCTCCTGCTACACTCCCAATAGTAAAGTGATAGTAAGGAATTTCTGAAAGATTCACATCCGTAATCTTTTGAAGAATCTCCGTTGCTTTAGGTCCCTGAATTGCCAATAATGACATCTCATCAGAAGCATTCGTCATTTTAGCTCCGAAAGTATTGTATTTTGAGATATGATCCCAGTCTTTATCTATATTTGAAGCGTTTACAACCACAAAATATTTGTCATCTTCTATTTTGTAAACGATAAGGTCATCTACAATTCCTCCATTTTCGTTGGGAAGACAAGAATATTGTGCTTTTCCGTTTTCAAGAGCATCAACATTGTTGGTTGTTACAAACTGTAAAAGATCTTTTGAACCCGGTCCCTCAATGAAGAACTGTCCCATGTGGGAAACATCAAATAATCCCGCTTTTTCTCTTACTGCAAAATGCTCTTCCGTTACTCCGGAATATTGTACAGGCATTTCAAAACCTGCGAAAGGTACGATCTTAGCTCCCAAAGAAACATGTTTGTCGTACAATGCTGTTTTCTTCATATTTAATTTTTATTTCTTTATTTTAAAACTATTGAAAGTCTCATTGAATAAGGTCATATAGTTTCCGTTCCAGAACTTCTGTCCACAGTTGATGGAAACCAGATATAAGTTTTTGTCTTTTTGAAAAGCTTTGGTAGTCCAGAAAAGTTTCTCTTTTTCATCATAATGCTCATAAGAATATTCTGTATATCCTCTGGACCCCTTTTTCTCTTTTACTTTACTTTCAGCATCCTGAGACTGATAAAGGGCCAGAACAAATTTTTTCATTTCTTCTTTGGGAAGTGCCAAATCGTGGTATTCAGAAATGGTGATGGCTCCAATTTCGCTGGTTGGGAAAATATTGACAATCTCGCTGTCGTTGGTGGATTTCCAGCCTTCAGGAACATTGATGGAGTAGTTAGGACTTTCGTATATTTTTGCTTTTTGGGCAAAAAACAAACTTCCTGACAGCATTGCAGAAAAAAACAGTATTTTTTTCATTATTAAAAATGGTGTTTGTATTCTTCAAGAATGATCTTAAACCACTCTGTAAAGTTTTCAGGATAGGCTGCTATTTCTTTATCCAAATCTTCAGGAGAAATAAATCTTACTTCTTCCACCTCTTCTTTATTAAGGTTGAAATCGGATTCATGATTTCCTGTAAAAACATGATCAAGCTCGTGTTCCCATAAACCGTTGCCAACATCTGCTTTATAAATGAAATGAAATTTTTCCGAAAGCTCAGCTTCAATTCCCAGTTCCTCCCTCAATCTGCGGGTAGCTCCGGCAAGATAGGTTTCTCCCTCTCTTGGATGCGAACATACAGCATTGGTCCACTGATTGGGAGAATGGTATTTTCCGGAAGCTCTTTTCTGAAGAAGCATTTCTCCTTTGCTGTTGAACAGAAATACAGAAAAAGCACGATGCAACAGACCATTGATGTGTGCCTGCTGCTTTTCCATCAGACCCAGAACTTCATCTTCAGGATTCACTAAAACTACAAATTCTTCCATTTCTACAAATGTAAGTGTAATAAATGTATTTTGGAAATTTTTAGATAAACATCATGTTTTTTATCGTAAAAGAAAATATCACTGAAGAAGCCGGATTAACAGTTTATTTTTCTTAGCTATTTTACTTATCAGAGTTTTTTCGGCTTTTTGAGTTCTCTGTGTTTTTCTGATCAACGAAAATTTTTAACCATAAGCTTAAAAATAGTTGAAAAATATTAATATTATTCATGAAATAACATTTTGTGTAGTAAAATATTAATATAAATTAAGTTTTATAAGACTGTTAGGGCTAAAAGTCCTAACTTTGTTACTTAATGTTTAATGATGGAATTAGAATACATAGAGCACATTAGCCCGGTCCTTAAGGATGGCGTAAAAAATTACTTAATAGACATAGATGGAACGATTACTGATGACGTTCCCAACGAAGAACCGGAAAGAATGGTTACCTGTGAACCCTATCCGGATGCATTGGAAACAATCAATAAATGGTATGATGAAGGACATCAGATCTGTTTCTTTACCTCAAGAACTGAAAACCTTAAGCAAATTACAATAGACTGGCTGGATAAGCATGGTTTTAAATACCACAGTGTGCTTTGCGGAAAACCAAGAGGGGGAAATTACCACTGGATAGACAATCACCTGGTGAGAGCTACCCGATACAAAGGAAGATTTACAGATTTGGTAGAAAAGCAGGTAACGATTGAAGTATTCAAAGAAGAAGGCGAATAAAAAAAATATAAATCAAAGATTTAAAGATTAAATAACAGGGTAAAGCCCGGAAATGTTTTTAATTTTTAAATCTTTTCAATTTTTAAATATACTTGTATTTATGAAAGTTTTAGCAAACGACGGCCTGGATCAATCAGGAATTGATGCATTAACAGAAAAAGGCTTTGAAGTCATTACGACAAAAGTTCCACAGGAGTTTTTGGTAAATTATATTAATGAGCATAAGATCCGAACTTTATTGGTGAGGAGCGCTACACAGGTAAGAAAAGATATTCTTGACGGATGCCCATCTATTGAAATTATCGGAAGAGGAGGAGTAGGAATGGATAATATTGATGTAGACTATGCGAGAGAAAAAGGGATTCATGTGATCAATACGCCTTCGGCTTCTTCAGAATCGGTAGCAGAACTTGTTTTTGCTCATCTGTTTTCAGGGGCAAGATTTCTTCAGGATTCAAATAGAAAAATGCCATTAGTAGGAGACACAGAGTTTGCAGGACTTAAAAAAGCATATGCTGCCGGAATTGAGCTGAGAGGCAAAACGATCGGAATTGTGGGAATGGGAAGAATCGGGCAGGAAGTGGCCAGAATCGCTTTAGGTCTTGGGATGAGAGTAGTAGCTGCCGATAACAATGTAGGAAGAGCGAGCATCAAAGTGAAGTTTTACAACAACCAGTTCATCAATGTAGATATAGAAACGGAGCCGTTACAGGAAGTTTTGAAGCATTCAGACTTTATTACTTTACATGTTCCCGCTCAGAAAGATGGATATATGATCGGTAAAAATGAATTTGAGATTATGAAAGAGGGGGTTGCTATTGTCAACTGCTCCAGAGGAGGAGTGATTGATGAGACTGCTTTGATTGAAGCATTGGATTCCGGTAAAGTAAGATTTGCAGGATTAGATGTTTTTATTAATGAGCCTACGCCATCTAAAGAGATCCTTACCCATTCAAAAATTTCCCTGACACCGCATACAGGAGCTTCCACTCTTGAAGCACAGGACAGAATAGGACTTTCTCTGGCAGAACAGATTTCAAGTATTCTTCAGATTCATTAATCTGAAATGAGAATTCATCATAAAAGCACCTCGATTGAGGTGCTTTCTATTTTTATACAGTGAAAACAGATTGATTATAAACCGTTTTTGCTTTTCAGTAAATCTCTGATTTCTGTTAATAGTTTTTGATCTTCTGTAGGTCCTGCCGGAGCCGGAGCTTCTTTCTTATTAACCTTATTTGCTATTTTAATGATCCAGAAAAGAACCATAGCGATACATAGAAAACTGATTACCGCAGAAAGGAAGTTCCCATAGGCTACTCCATTCCAGGAAAGCTTGGCAATATTTTCTGCACCTGCAGCCTTTAATGCCGGATTCAAAATCAGTGGAGTAATTACATCTTCTACTAAAGACGAAACAATTTTTCCAAATGCTGCACCAATGATCACACCGACAGCAAGATCGAGAACATTGCCCTTGAAAGCAAACTCTTTAAATTCTTTTACAAATCCCATAATTTATATTTTTTTAATTAGTATACACACAAAAATATAATTTAAAAATGTAAAAAACATTACTTTCTGTAATTTTTTATTCCCAGAAGGTAGAATTTTATTTTGAATTATTGGATAGAAAATCAATCCTTTATTCCTGAATAATAAGGAAGAATTTTTTTATGAAGATCGTACATCACAATAGAAAATGTTTTGTAATTTGCTTAAAACTTCATTCAATAGTATGAAAATATTTACTACCGAACAAATACGAAATTGGGATCACTATACCATTTCTCATGAACCGATTTCTTCCATTCAGTTGATGGAGAGAGCTTCGACAGCTGTTGCCAACTGGATTTCCGAACATTGCAAAAATCATAAAAGAGCAGCTGTGTTTTGTGGGAACGGAAATAATGGTGGCGATGGTCTGGCAATATCGAGGATGCTTTATATGAAAGGATTTGATGTTGACATTTTTATACATGATCCTAAAAGTAAATTTTCTCAAGACGCCGCTGTAAACTTGAAAAGACTTCGGGATATTTCGGGTATTACCATCCGAAATTTCAGTCAGATAGAACAATACGGCTTTGATGATAAAACCCTTATCATTGATGCTCTTTTTGGGATAGGGCTATCCAGATCCTTGAAAGGGGAAAACCGGCATCTTGTGGAACAATTAAACGCAAAAGAAAACCTTACCCTATCCATTGATGTTCCTTCAGGATTATTTGCTGATGGTCTGTTTGAAGATGATGCCGTTATTCTGAAGGCAGATTATACGCTGAGCTTTCAATCTTGGAAAAGAAGTTTTCTTCATCCGGAAACTGGAAAATATACCGGAAAAGTAATAATTCTTGATATTGATTTAAGTAAAGATTATTCGGAAAAAACCGAAGCGGAATACTTTGTAACAGATGACTTCCTGATAGAGAATATTTTTAGGCCAAGACAAGAGTTTTCCCACAAAGGAAACTATGGAAAAGCAGTAATTGCAGGCGGAAGTTATGGAAAGATTGGGGCTGCAGTTCTGGCTACAAAATCAGCTTTAAGGGCAGGAGCAGGGCTTACTTTTACGCTTTCTCCGAATTGTGGCTATGAAATACTTCAGAGTTCCTGCCCCGAAGCAATGTTTATAGAAGCAGGAGGGAAATATATAACCGATTTTGAAAATGATCCCGGCTTTACTTATGGAATTGGACCAGGACTGGGAACCCATCCGGATACAGAGAAAGGTTTGCTCAACTTCCTTGAAAACTATCATCAACCCTTGGTGTTGGATGCAGATGCTCTGAATATTCTGTCAAAAACATCTGGAAATCTTAAACTGATTCCTCAAAAATCTATTATTACGCCTCATCCGAAAGAATTTGAACGACTGTTCGGAAGTACAGAAAATTCTTTTAAAAGACTTGAACTTGCTATAGAAAAATCAAGAGAGTTGAATATTTACATCGTACTGAAAGATCATCATACACAAATTATTACCCCTCAGGGAAAAGTGTATTACAATATTACAGGAAATGCGGGGCTTGCGAAAGGAGGAAGTGGTGATGTTCTTACGGGGATATTGACTTCATTGTTGGCCCAGCAATATTCTGAAGAGCATGCTTGTATCTTAGGAGTTTGGCTTCATGGAAAAGCGGCAGATTTGGCTTCCGAAAAGTATTCCAAAGAATCGATGCTTCCAACGGATGTTATCCATGAATTGGGCGGTGTCTTTGCAGAACTGGATCGGAAAAAGGCCAGAAACCTTTAAACACGGAAATTATGAATTGAAAATATCAGTCTGAAACAAAAAAAGGACAAATTCGCAGCTTGGCAAATTTGTCCTTTTTTATTCGCTTTTTTCGCCTTATCAGCGATGTAAGCAATATTTTAAAATTTATTCCGGTTTTCCGTTCTCTTCTTCAGTGATTTTGAACTTCTTTGAAACAATCATAATAACTACCCCTGCAATCATAAACGGAATAGAAAGAACCTGTCCGGTGTTTAAGTTTCCTATCTGGATAAATTCATCTCCCTGTGGTTCTTTAAGGAATTCAACAAAGAAACGGATGGCCCAAAGAATGATGAAGAACAGACCGAATAACCATCCTTGCTGATATTTTTTATCCGTTTTTCTATATAAGATCCATAGCAGGATGAAAAGAGCAACATATCCTATTGCCTCAAATAACTGGCTTGGATAACGAGGTACAGTAAGACCGTATTCACTGCTCTGCTGAGGGAAAAGTAAAGCAAAAGGAGAATTAGCGTCTGCAGGCTTACCTAAGATTTCAGAATTGAAAAAGTTCCCCATTCTTACAAATGCACCTCCTAAAGCTACAACAATACCCAATCTGTCATATACCCAGAAAGGATTTTTCTTAATGATTTTAAAAGAATAATAAAGAGTAGTGAAGATCAAGGCGATAGTAGCTCCATGGCTTGCTAGCCCTGAAAACCCTGTAAATTTAAATCCATTTTTAGTACTGATAGGTAAAAATACACTCCAGAAGTCCTGCTTAAACAATTCCGGCTGGTAAAAAATAACGTGGCCTAATCTTGCTCCCAGAATGGTTCCTATCAAAGTCCATGTGAAAAGAGGTTCCAGGTATTTTTGATTTACATTGTCAATCTTGAAAATTCTTGTCATGAGAATATATCCGAACCCAAAGGCAAACACAAACATGAGGCTGTAAAAATGCAGCGTGAAACCACCTATTTGGATTCCTTTAGAAGGATCCCATATTTTAAATGGAGTTTTAAGTTCTACTTTATCAGAATCTGTAATCGGTTTTGCCGATTTTACAGCATATTTAAATGTCGTGATGTTATCTTTGTTAGCAGCAGTTTCAATCAGTTTGAAATTTTTATCAAAAAACTGATACTTTGAATCCTTGAATTTTGCCAAAGTCGAAATCCCATAATTGTAATAAGCCGTCTCAAAATTAGCCTCATTCAGGATAACGACAACATTATTATTGATAGCTCTGTCCGGAAAAGCAGTAAGATCTCCAAACTCTGTAGTAGAAAAGATCTTTACAGGAACATTATTTCCGTTGATATCCAAAGTTCCATCAGATAAACCTCCGGGGTATTCCTGTGCTACAAGACACTGCGTAATCAATGCAAATAGTACCAGATAAATTCTGAAAAAAATAGTATTCATTTTTCTATTGATTTAATCGTTTGATTTTTTAATGATGATGTTTCGGCGGAACAGGGTCGTATCCGCTTCCTCCCCAGGGGTGGCAGCTCAAAATCCTTTTAAATCCCATCCAAAAGCCTTTAAATAAACCATGAACCTTAAGCGCTTCCAGCATGTAGTGTGAGCATGTAGGTTCGTAACGGCAGTTTTTGGGAAGTATAGGCGAGATAAACCACTGGTAAAATTTTATCAAAATTACCAAAGGAAATGTAATGATTTTATTGAATGTAAGTTTCAAAACAATGCAAAAATAGCGTAAAAAAATGAAAATTAGTTTAATTTTGTTAGAAGTTTCGGAGTTCGAAAATCTGAAATATGGATCCTAAAAAATAAAATTACTTTGAATCAAAATATTCCATTAGCTGAAAAATTAAGACCCAAAAATCTGAGTGAGGTACTGGGACAGGAGCATCTTACCGGCGAAAAAGGAACCATCAGGAAAATGATTGAAAATGACACCCTGAATTCCTTAATCTTTTGGGGACCTCCCGGAACAGGAAAAACAACGCTGGCAGAAATAATCTCTGAACAGTCAGGCAGAAAGTTCTATAAACTTTCGGCTGTTTCTTCCGGAGTAAAAGATGTGCGTGATGTAATTGATGATGCTAAAAAACAGAACTTATTTTCTGGTAAACCTCCTATTTTATTCATAGATGAGATTCACCGTTTTAATAAATCCCAGCAGGACTCATTGCTTCATGCAGTAGAAAAAGGATGGATTGTTCTTATAGGAGCAACTACAGAAAACCCAAGTTTTGAAGTGGTTTCCGCATTGCTTTCCAGAAGTCAGGTCTATGTTTTAAAAGCATTAAGCTATGAAAAGCTTGAAGAACTTGTTGACATTGCTTCTGCGAGATATAATAAAGAGGAGGGAACCGATTTTAAAATTCTTGAAAAAGAAGCCTTCATTCAATATTCTGGAGGAGATGCCCGAAAACTGATCAATTCGGTAGAACTTGTTCTGAACCAATATAAGAATTCTAAGGTAGAGGAAATCATCAATGCAGATGTTCTTGAGGTGCTTCAGGAAACCATGGCTCTTTATGATAAGAATGGAGAACAGCATTATGATATTATCTCAGCTTTTATCAAATCGATGAGAGGAAGTGATCCAAATGGTGCCGTTTATTGGCTGGCAAGAATGATTGCGGGTGGGGAAGATATTAAGTTTATTGCAAGGCGAATGCTTATTCTGGCTGCTGAAGATGTTGGACTGGCTAATCCTAATGCTTTGGTGATTGCGAACAATTGTTTTCAGGCGGTAAACGTTATCGGAAACCCTGAGGCAAGGATTATTCTCAGTGAAACAGCGGTGTATCTTGCGGTATCTCCTAAGAGTAATTCGGCTTACATGGCTATTAATGATGCCCTGGCGTTGGTGAAGCAAACCGGGAATCTTCCGGTTCCTCTTCATTTGAGAAATGCTCCAACCAAATTGATGAAAGATCTTGACTATGGAAAAGAATACAAATACGCCCATTCTTACGAAGGTAATTTTGTAGATCAGGATTTTCTTCCCGAAGAAATTAAAAATATTAAGTTATATGAGCCCGGAAACAATTCTACGGAAAAGAAAATCTATGAAGAATTAAAGAAAAAATGGAATCATAAATATTAAAATAAAAAAGGCTATCTCACTTTTGAGACAGCCTCTTTTGTTTATATCTTGATTGGAAATTACTCAGTGGTGGAAATGAATAACGTCTTTTTGCCATTATAATTCTTTTCCTCAGTTTTTTTCTTGATTTGTGGGTAGATTAAGGTTTTTGTATCATTAACTTCCACACCGTCAATAAAAACAGGAGTATCCTGTGAAATTCCATACTGAACATTGATATCTGCCAATGACATGATGTCAAATATATTTTTTCCGTCCTTAAATTTATATTCAGCCACTCCTTTGGTAAATAATTTACTGTATTTTTTCAGATTCTGAGGAAGACTTGCCGGGGTGCTATATACTTTCGAAACCTGTACTAAGGATTTTTTTGTATTGAACATATCCACTGTTCCGATAACATTATCGGCAATAGCAAACTTTGGAGCAACTTTTTGCTGTGCTACTAAAGCCACAGACGATAGTAGTAAAAAAGAATAGAGTAATTTTTTCATAATCAGAATAAGTAAATATTAAAAACGAGATAAATATAGTTATTTTTTATAAAATGTGAACGGAATGTTCCATTGTTTTAGGTTCTGCTTAGTAATAAACTTATTTTCTATTGATTATGAGTCTTTGTGGTCTTCAAATTCCTTCTTTTTGTCAACCATGTTTTTAATGATATTTTTAAGGCGCTGAAAAGTAAAAGAGCTTAGTAATAAAATAACTCCAAGGGCAATAAATGCACTGATTCTTGAAATATTGTCCATCTGCCATACGTCGTAAGCATAAAGTTTTAAGATCATTAGTCCTATCAGTGCAAAACCAATCTTGTTGTATTCCTGAATGTCTTTTTTCAACCCTATATAAATAAAAATACTGGCAAGAACAGCCCATATTATCGGAAGGTAAAGAATATTAAAATGTTCTTTGGCTGCATAAGAATGAAGAACGTCCTTAGAAACTGTTATAACATAGGAGTGATGAAGTTCACAGCTTACAGAAATGATGGTTGCCAGAGAAAGTATCCAGTAAGAAATGGTACGTTTATGAAATTCTGAGGAAGGAATAATACGGAAACATACATATATAAAAGGAATCCATTGAAGCAAATGCAGCAGATAAAAACCGGTAGATAATTTCCCGGATAGAATAGTGTCCACAACGTTTGAGGTGGCTATTGATATATTGATTGCGGCAAGAAGGAGCAAAACATAGAGTAAAACCGTTTGAACTTCACTTCGGATCTCCAGTCGGTTTTTAAAAGCTAATAATACGAAAATATAATAAATGCTATATAATAATCCTGTAGTAAGAACTGCGGACCATGGCATTTCGGAAAGATGACATATAATTTCCAGAAGGAAGGTTGTGTAGATGACTCCGTAGCTGGCTACGGTAATAAGATCTTCAAAGAAACTGTTCTCTTTTTCCTTTGTACTGTTTTTTAGTAAATATAAATTAATAATACTTGAAGCGATGGTAAATGAACTCGTAAGGAAGACACGATTAAAGATAATAGTATAATGTTTTACCCCAAGATAATCTGTCCATGTAATAGTTTGAGCGATCAATACCAGAGGAAAAAGAATATAAAAACAGATTTTGAAAATCTGGTGACAGGTTTTTTTCCAGATGAAAAGAAGTAAAGTAGCTTCTATTGCCCAAATGCTGGTGATGAGGTGAGTTTTGAACTGAATAGCAACAGCTGCTGTGATCAGACTGGTTGTGATTCCTGCAAATACTGCATACGGTATTTCGAAACTTTTTCGTCCGTATTCTCTAAAAATAAGAATAGAATTGATTACTGCAAGAATAAGAGGGAAAATAATCGCAGGTTCATACTGTAGTTCATTAAAAATATAAATCGGACCTAAAATACTTGAAAAATTAACGAAAGCAAGCATTAAAATATCAGCCGTTGAAAGCTTACCTTTCTTAATATAATCCTGTAAAGCAAAAATATAAAAGATGGCATAACTGATCATATAAAAAACAATCGCTAAAATCTCAGGATCATCCGTGGTCCAGTAAAGAAGATAACAGGTTGTAAAAATATAAGCGGTCAAGCCAACACTTTTCCAATGTTGAAGGAAAGATATGATAAGCATTCCTATATTTAAAAGACTCAGGTAAATAAACAGGAAAGGATAATTGCTCTCTCCCGTGCTGATCATCAATGGAGCGGTAAACCCACCAATCAACGAAAAAATAATGAGAACTTCACTTTTATAATAATAAGATAGAATGATAGAAGCGGCCGTAATCAAACTTGTGATGACAAAAGCTGTGTTCTGAGCAAAAAGATGATATTCCCGGAATGCGATGGTTACAGTGAAATAGAGAACAGCAATTCCACCTCCCGTAATAATAGAAGCAAAAGTTGTATAATTTTTTCTGAGGAAATGCCCAATAAGGATGATGACTGCTCCGGTAAAGAATCCAATTCCGGCTCTTGCAATTTCTCCGATCCAGTTTTTGTCTATCGCGTACTTTACAAAATAACCAATTCCGAGAACAAGAGTGAAAATACCAATAATGGTAAGTGCATTTTGTTTTAAAAAATCAAATAGGGGAGTAATCCAATCTTTTTGAGGAACAGTCTGAGGCGGATCATTTTCAGGGAATCTTATATTTTCTCTTTCGTCTTCATGAGGTAGTGGCTGTTCAGGAGCAATAATATTATCTGGCAGAATATTTTCTTTGACCGTTTTAGTTGTTGAAGGGGGGGTGTTGATTTTAGACCTAAGATCAGATATTTCCTTCTCAAGCCTTCTGATTTTTGAATTCAGATTGTTAAAAATAATGATAATAACTATGACTAATACGGCTGCGAAAAATTCATTCATGCTATAGTTTTTATCAAATATAAAGAAATGTGTTCAAAAACACGGCCAAAAATTAACCCATCACAGTATAGCGATGGGTTAACGGTATAGATAACTAACAATATGTTTTTTTAATTAGATACTTTATAGATGTAGAAAGAGGCAACACTGGAACCAAGTAAACCTACGTCTAATGCTGTTGATCCTGTAAGACCTAAAGAAATTTTATCTCCAGCCTGGAACGAATACAAAGAGTTGATTGTTGTTTCAGATATGGTCAAGCTTAACACAAGAAGGTTTGCTCCACTGAAAGGGCGGGAGTCAATAGTAGTAGCTACTCCGGCTCTTGTTCTTACAATACCTATTCCCGGGCTGTTGGCTAATATGGAAGCCTGTAACCCTGTTCCATAACGGAAGCTGAACGATATAGCATAAACGCCCGTAGAAGGAATAGTGTAGGTATTATCTGTGTCGGAGAACAAGCTGGCAGATCCTATTGTTCTTTCAGCCTGTAGGAAATTTACAGATCTGAAACCCGTTGGGAAAAGACCTAGTGATAAAAGGCTGATTCCAGCTGTTTTTTTTGCGGCATACATAGTGGTATTGGTTCCGGAGGCTGCGATTATAAGCTGAGGATCCAGTGCAAAAACTTCTGTAGTGGCCACATCTTGAGCTAAAACCTGATATCCAGTTACAGTAGCCGCAGATGGAGTAACCCTAACTCTTAATGTTCCATTAACGTCCAAAGTGGCTGTAGGTGTGTCTGTATTAATACCAACTTGTGAAAATAAAGGCAATGAAGCGAACGCTAATATTAAGCTGCAAATTTTAGTTTTCATGATCAAGATTTTTAATTAGTTGTTAACAAATATACAATAAAAATCATATTCTTTATTATGGATTTTTCATTTTTAACGTTAATATATTGTAATATATTTAAACATATGTTTGTTTTTTGGTGTAAAATATTACATAATTAATTTACGAGTTATTATTGTTATTTATCGATTAAAAGAGTGTTTGTGAATGGTTTGAAAAAAATAATTCTCCCTTTTAGGTGGGTTATTTTTTAGTGATTTAACCTGTTGTGAGTTAGGTGATTATTTTTGTTTTTTTCTTTATTTTAAGCATAAAAAAAGCACTGTTTTCCCATAACAGTGCTCTTTTTTATAGATTTTAGCCTACGTTTTTTAGCTTTCAAGAAGGAATTCTTTATAGTTTCCAAGAAAATCGACATCGGCATTAATAGATTCCAGTTCTTTCAGAGAGTTTCCATGTAAAACATCCTCCCAATGTCCTTCCACATTTATAAAGAAAAAATAATTACCCAGACCTGTTTTCAATGTTCTGGATTCAATTTTGCTGAGGTTCATTTTTCTCCAGGCAAAAACAGACAAAACCTGATGCAGCCCTCCAGGGTGATCTTCAGGAAGAGTGATCAACATTCCTGATTTTTCTCCAAGAATTTCCAGATTCTGGTTTTCATATTTTTCCTGATGCTTAGAGATTACAATAAATCTTGTGTGGTTCTGTTCAAAATCCTGAATATTTCGGTCTACGATTTTAAGGCCATACAAATTAGCTGCAAACTGATTGGCAACGGCAGCAATTTTAGTCTCCGGATTTTCCGAAACAAATTTAGCGGCTGCGGCTGTAGAAGAAAAATCCTGCTTAGGAATCTCTTTATAATGCGTATCCAGGAAATGGAAACTCTGCGCCAATGCCTGAGGGTGCGAATATATTCTTTCGATATCTTCTATCGTATTTTCAGGATGAATCATCAGGTGATGGGCAATAGGCATTACCGCTTCCGCTTCGATTTTGATGGACGGGGTCTTATATAAATAATCCAGCGTCATAGAAACAGTTCCTTCAATAGAATTTTCCAAGGGAACAACGGCCTTTAGCGCTTCTCCGTTTTCCACTGCATAGAAACAATCCAGAATACTGGCTTGTGGTAAAAGCTCTTCGTTAGGGAAAAGCTGTGCAGCGGCAAGTTGGGTGAAACTGGCATGAGGCCCCAAAAATGCAATCTTCATAAATAATAATATATATAAGGTATGATAAACAAATACAAAGGTGCGAATTAATTCACAAATAAGACCCAACAGTAAAAGTTAAAAATAGAGCATGAAAAATTGAAAATTGACATTTAAATAATAAGCGATTGGTAACTTTCCACTTTCAGTTTAATCATGTAAAAATTTCTATTTTATATTTTGAACTTATATAGGATTCTGGTTCGGAATATTTCTTACTCCTTGCCATTTCTATTAGTCACTGGTAGTCTCTTTCCAGTTCTTCTCAATGAGTTCCATTAAAAACTCCGGACATTTAATAACTTTATTCGTTTTGGAGTCTAAAAAGAAGAGTGTAGTGGTAGCTTCTGTAATTTTAATATGTTCTTCATTGTAAATTTCATATTCAAATTCAATCCTAACTCCCGGGATTTTTTTTACATATGTATGAATTTCTAAATTTTGATCATACAAAGCTGGTCGCAAATATTTAATTTTGTAGTCTGAAACCGGAAGCCAAATTCCTTGGTTTTCAATTTCATCGTATGAAATTCCTATGCTTCTGAAGAGTTCAACCCGGGCAACTTCGAAGTACTGAGCATAGTTTCCGTAGTATACATATTTCATAGGATCTGTTTCGGCGTAACGTACTCGTATTGAGTGTGTTGTGTGTATCATTTTAGGTCTTAAATTATACATACAAATATATTTTTAAATAATCAATAGGTGCAATATTTTTTTTTGAAAAGAAAATATTGGACCTTTGTCTTCCTTCTAAAAACAGTACAAACAAAGAATAATCGGGGCATAAAAAATGGATGATAATTTAATGATGTTATGGCAGAAATGCCTTCAGTTTATGCGTGATAACTTAAACGCGGCTGAAGACAATTCTGACTTGAAAAAACTTGAAAAATCTTTCGATATGTTATTTGATAAGGTTGAGCCACTTTCATTAGTTGCGAACAACCTTACACTTATCGTACCGAGTGATTTTTACAAGGAATATATTGAGGATAATTATCTGTCCTTACTTTCTGCTGCCCTGAAGAAAAATATAGGAAAAGGAGTAAAATTATGGTATTCTGTAATGGAAAACAGACCAAAAGGTCTTGAAAAACCCGTTACTATGAACATGAAGGGACAAAGCGTTCCTACTCCAAAAACACAGGAAACAATGCCACAAGGATTTTCAGCTAATATTGTAAACCCATTTGTGGTCCCTGGAATAAGAAAAGTAAACATAGATTCTAACCTTAAACCTGACTATTCTTTTGATAGTTATGTAGAAGGAGAAAGCAATAAGTTTGCTGCAACAGTAGCAAGATCTATCGCTAAAAGACCAGGAGCTACCGCATTCAACCCATTATTCTTATATGGAGGGTATGGAGTTGGAAAAACGCACTTGGGGCAGGCTGTTGGTCTCGAAGTGAAAAACCAGTTTCCGGATAAAGTGGTTCTTTACCTATCATCTGAAAAATTCATTCAACAGTTTATTTCTGCCGCTAAAGCACATAAGCAGACAGAATTTGCCAATTTCTACCAAATGGTGGATGTTCTTATTATTGATGATATCCAGTTCTTATCAGGAAAATCTGCTACGCAGGACAGTTTCTTCCATATTTTTGATCATTTACATCAGAATGGAAAGCAGATTATCCTTACTTCAGATAAAGCTCCTGCCGATATTATGGATATTCAGGACAGAATTGTTTCCCGTTTCAAATGGGGACTTTCTGCAGAAATCAAATCTCCTGATTTATCTACAAGAAGACAGATCATTGAAGACAAATTAAGCAGAGACGGAATTGTTCTTCCTGGTGATATGTTGGATTTTCTTGCTGCAGAAGCAAAAACCAATGTAAGAGAACTTATTGGAGTGATCAACTCGGTAATTGCGTACTCTACAGTATATAAGAGAGACCTGAGTCTTGAATTGTTAAAAGAAACCATCAATAGAATTGCTGCTAACCAGAAAAAGGTAATCAACATTCCTTATATTCAGGATGTGGTATGCGACTATTTCGGAATCAAGAAAGAACAGCTTCTATCTAAAACAAGAAAAAGAGAGATTGCATTACCAAGACAGCTTGCCATGTATTTCTCAAAAGCATTTACCAACTCTACATTTACCAAGATTGGTGAAGAAATGGGAGGGAAAGATCACTCAACGGTAATGTACGCCTGCGATACCATCAAAGACGTATCAAAAATTGATAAAGAAATCAAGAAATACGTTAAAGATCTTACCGAAAGAATCAAACAGTAGATATCCTGCTAAGCTAAAATATTTGAAATGAAGAATCGTTGTATTCTTCATTTTTTATTTAGTTTTGTCCATACAAATAAACCTTTTTCTTTTTAATAATAGCCTATGAAAATATTAATGGTCTGTTTAGGTAATATATGCAGAAGTCCGCTGGCAGAAGGAATAATGAAAACAAAACTTACTGAGGATTTTCTGATTGATTCTGCAGGAACCATTTCGATGCATGAAGGGGAACATCCTGACAGAAGAGCTGTGAAAACGGCTGCTAACCATACTATTGATATTTCCCAACAAAAATCGAGACCCATCACAAAAGATGATTTCAGAACTTTTGATAAAATCTACTGTATGGATGCTTCGGTATATAAAGAAGTTGTTTCCAGGGCAGAAAATCAGGAAGAACGTCAGAAGGTTTTATTATTTTTAGAGGCTGCGGGAACTCATGGAAATACAGATGTTCCGGATCCTTATTGGGGTGGAATGGAAGACTTTGAAAAGGTTTACCAGCTATTAGATAAAGGATGTGATGCTATTGTAACACAGATTGTCGTCTAATATGAAAAAACTGCTGTTGCTGTTTATATTGGTGTCTGTTTTTGTTTCCGCACAACAGCAGGATGAAGTTACTCTTCGCCAGCTTGCCAACAAATATACAACCTTGCTGAATGCAGAAGGAAAGGAAGAGGAACTTTTCAAAATGTTTTACGGACCGGTTCAGGTAAATGGTGTTTTTACCGCCAGGAGTTTTGCCAAACGAACAGATAGGGTGGCTGAAGCTTCTCAGATACACACAGAAGACTATAAAACTTTTATTACGGGTTTTAAAAAATATAGGTCTCAAAATAAAACAGACAATGTTCAGGTCATTACTGACGGTGAAATTGCTTCAGTAACTTCAGACTACAGCTGCTTTTATAAAGACGTTATGGAACATTGGGGAAAAGAAATTCTTACCTTTGTGAAAATAAACAACGATTGGAAGATTTCATCGGTAACCTTTTCCATGGAACTCGCTCATCATTTCAAACAACCTTCTTTACAAGAAAGAACAAAAAAATAATACAATGCTTTTTTTACTTCCAGCTTATCTTTCAGAAAATACTTCTATCACTCATTTTTCACCTGTGATCAAAGAATATATTATGCAGACCGATTACTTTTTCGTGGAAAATGAAAAAACAGCCAGAAAAGTGGTTAAGTTTTTCGCTCCTGAAAAAAAACAGTCCGATCTGAAATTATTCCTGTTGGATAAATATACGGAAAATGCAGATATCAAAGAGGCTCAGGAACTGATGTTGAAAGGTCAGGATTTTGGACTGCTTTCAGAAGCGGGTTTGCCTTGTATTGCTGATCCCGGAAATCTTATCGTAAAATGGTGTCATGAGAAAAATATCAGAGTAATACCCATTTCCGGTCCGTCTTCTATTATTTTGGCTCTGATATCAAGTGGGTTCAATGGGCAGGAATTTACTTTCCATGGGTATCTTCCGATTGATAAAAGTGAGAAAAAGAAACAGATCATGAATCTCGAAAGTCTTGTTCAGAAAACGGGGTATTCACAGATTTTCATGGAGACGCCTTACAGAAACAATCCGCTTTTTGAAGATTTGTGTAAGTTTTTGCCACCCAATACCAAGCTTTGTATTGCTGCCAACATCAATGATCCCGAGCACGAATTTATTAAAACCAAGACCATAAAAGACTGGCAGAAACAAAAGCCAGAGCTTCATAAAATTCCTGCCGTATTTGTGCTGGGGAAATAAACAATACTCCTTCTAGTTAATAAATTATTAGGAGTATTTTATACTTACAAGCTGGGTATTGGTCATGAGGATCAGTCACCCGGCTTTTTTATTTATAAAAATTTTCATTAATTCCTTAGAAATCATAGAACTAACATTGTTTTCAGTTTCATCTTCTCTCTTCCAGTTTTTTTATCTTGATTTAAACTAAATTTATTTCAATAATATGTGATTAATTTACTTGAATTTTCATATTTTTATGTTTTAAAATGTTATGATTATATGTTAATAATAATATGTTATGAATTGTTATTTTGTGTTTTAACTTCAAATATTAACTAATTTATTTTGTTTAATTTAATTTTCATTAAGTATTTTATAATTTAAAATGCTTTAAGCCAACACCCTTTATATTTCTTTAGTTATTGAGAGTATAAATAATTTTAAATTCATTTTTAAACAAAATTGATCCAATAAAATCAACACCAAATATTTAAATATGATGACACGTAAAATTTTTTTTCCGGTATTGCTCATGCTGGCGATGCTGGTACCTTCTTTAATTCATCTGTCTGCACACGGATATGTACTAAGTCCTGCCTCAAGAGGATATCAGGGAAGTCTTGATAAGGCTTCACTTGGCTATTCTGTAGCATTCGGAAAATATGGTTCTGTCATTAATGAGCCCGGTTCTCTGGAAGCGCCAAAAGGCTTTCCTGCATTGGGTCCGGCAGATGGAAAGATTGCTTCTGCTAATGGAAGTATTGGGGGAGACACTATGCTGGATCTCCAAACTGCTGACCGTTGGAAGAAAACCAATATTACCACGGGTGTCAATGCCTTTATCTGGAAATATCTGGCTTATCATGCGACTGCAAAATGGCATTATTACATGACAAAGCAAGGATGGGATCCTAATAAACCTCTTTCCCGCCAGGATCTTGAGCTCATTGGAACAGTTACGCATAATGGTACACCACCGCAGGATAATGTTTCTCATCAGATTACAGTTCCTGCTAACCGTACGGGTTATCATATAATTTTAGCGGTTTGGGATGTAGCTGATACTACAAATGCATTTTATAATGTTATTGATGTTAACGTAACGTCTGGAACAGGAGTTTCAGCACCTGCCACTCCTACAGGATTAACACAAATAGGAGTAACAAGTTCTTCTGCTAAAATGAGCTGGATTCCACAGCCAGATGCAGTATCTTATGCTGTTTTCCGCAACGGACAAAGCATTCAGCAGGTAAGCGTGGCTGCATTTGAAGATACCGGCTTAACTGCCAATACGGTTTATATGTACGAAATACAGGCAAAAGGTTCTTCGGGGCTCACTTCAGGAAAAAGTACACCACTCAATATAAAAACGAACAGTGAGGGTATACAGGAAAAACCCACAGCACCATCAAACCTTCACTCAATGGGAGCTACTGAAAACTCCGTTTCATTAATGTGGATGGCTTCGACCCATACACAAGGTATTAAAAACTATCAGGTATTTGAAAATGGGATTAAGGTAGGAGAAACTGTACAAACAAGCTTTTCACGAGTAGGATTAGCACAAGACACGGAATATCTTTATACTGTAAGATCTGTTGCGATGAACGATCAGATTTCTGAAATGAGTAATGAATTAAAAGTCCGAACTAAGAAAATTACACCGGGGAATGGTCAGACGTATTGTGGAGCAGAACAGTATAATCCTGCCAATGCATATCCTACAGCTGGAGCAAAAGTTTTTTATGCCTGTAAAATCTGGAAAAATAAATGGTATGCTAATCCGGGAGAGCTTCCGGGAACAGATATGGTATGGGAGGAAATCAGTGTATGCACAGAAGGTCCCGGGTGTCAGTCAAGCGGTCCGGTTACCTATTGTGGTGCACAAGAATATAATCCGGCAAAAACTTATCCAACAGCAGGAACAAAGGTTTTCTATGCCTGCAAAATATGGGAAAATAAATGGTATGCTAATTCAGCAGAAACTCCGGGAAGTAATCCTGTCTGGAAAGTAATCGATACCTGCACTGAAGGTCCGGGTTGTACATCCGGTCTTACAAGTAAAGAAGGCGGTCTTTCAGTAATTGTGTCTGATCATATGATCAGTTTTTCACCGGAAGACTATTATGGAAAAATGAGTAGAGTGGATGTGATTAATCCTGCTGGAATTCAGATGCTTTCTTCTGTTAACCCAACAAAAAGCAGTATTAATATAAGTCATCTGCAAGCCGGAATTTATTTTGTGAGAATTCATTATAAAGATGGAAGCAGCATAACGAAAACGATCCGAAAGTAATAACAAAAATTTAGAATAAGAACAAAAACCACCTTGCCATCAAGGTGGTTTTTATCCTGCGAAAAGCTAATCCTTTTTTGGCTCTTTCAATATGAAGATTTAACAGGCCTTAACACGGTTATTGCATTATTTTTGTCCTTTAACGCTGTACTGGAAACAGTACAATTAAATTGTTGATAATGCAGTAGAAATCCGGGCATCGAAGATGCCCGGATTTTTTAATACATTAGTTTTTATCTTTTTTTCCAGATTTCCATTTCCTCCATAATAGCACCATAAATGGAATGATTAAAAAGAACGGCCATAATGAAACCATTCCCAGCAGAAAACTTACAAAACTGTTCCAACCTTCAGTCAGGGAATCAATAAAGCGACTTCCAAAACCGATTTTTGAGGTAGCTGAACTTCTCACTTTCTCTTTATATAAATTCAAATTCAAGGTACTGTAATTCACACGGTCATCAATAAAACGAAGCCTGCCCTCAGCCACGTCAATCTCATCTTCAAGTTCTCGGATATTTTCCTGAATTTCAAGCATATCTTTCGTGGTAGCAGCACTTTTAAGCATGTCCCTGTATTTTTCAAGATATATTTTTTTGTTAGCCAGCTTAATGGCTACATCAGTATATTCCTCTGTCACATCACTGGATGAAATATTTTTAGACAAAACAGATCCTACTCCATTTGAAAATGAGCTGATCAATGCATCGAAATTTTTATGAGGTACACGGATAATCAGAGTAAGATTATCATCCATATCCGTATTTTGAAACTCTTCTTTTTGGATATAAGCATTGTTTTTCCTGATGATCTCATTGACTTGGTTCTGCGTTTTTTTAATATCACCCACCTGAATTTTCATATCTCCGTTTTTGATGATTTTTTTGGAGATCGTATCTGTTTTTTTGGGGGTATAAACTTCTTTGTTGGTTCCATTTTCACCGGAGGCTGCCTTCTCAGAAACAGAAAATGGAGGAGGTGCAGGAGCAGATGAAGAATAAGGTGTTTTATCTTCTGTCAGAACTTCCATTAGGTCGGCTTTCACTTCCTGCTTTTCACCACCTGATTTGCTGCAATTGATTAGAATAAGACCAGATAATAAGAGAATAATTTTTTTCATGGGTATGTTAGTTTTTTATGGATATGATCAAAAAGCGTGCTCAAAAATGATCATTTGTAAGATAAAACGAAAGAATATTGAATGTTAATTCCATAAATAGCTTTAAAACCGACCTGAAAAATACGTATCCCAAAGCTGAAATCTCTAAAACATGAAAAAGAGTTCTATAAAGATTGTTACCTGGAAATACCCATATAATATGCCAGTTAAAATATAAGGTCACCTTCAAAAGAATGCAATAGACAGGATGAGAAGTAAAAGTCCTTACTCATTAATATTTGATTCCGGTTTTCTTTAGAATAAATCCGAGGAGCCATATAGGGCCTACCAGTAAAAATTGAATATCTTGTATGAAAGTAGGCTTTTTCCCTTCAATTTTATGCCCGATAAACTGGAAAACCCATGTGATGACAAAAACTAAAAGGTAGAGGATCCAGGATTGTTTTCCCAAACTGATATTGGTAAGATAGATAAAATGTTCTGCCAAAAACATCATCAAGATCATAATAATACTGATTCTGAATGAAAGCCTTATATAAAATAGGGTAATCAGAACAACCATGATGATGCTCACAATACTGATGCATCCGAAATACGAAATACAAAAATGAGGGGCGGGGACAAGAGATACAAACCCAAGTATAGTCCAGAAAATTAAGGGCACACAGATCCAGTGAATCATTTTATTGATGGCGTTTCTGTGACTTTTACTGTATTCTGCAAATAATAAATCTACCTTTCTCATCGTAGCGGAAGTTGATAATTGCTAAAATAATAAAATTTTGTAATCACTGATAAGATTGCTTACATTTGTGCTATGTCTGCCCTAGAAAAGTACGGAGTTGAGATTTTTACAGAACGTAATATCTTTGAAAGAATCGCTGTTGATAAGCCTTTCCGGCCAGATAATCCTGCATTTATTTTTATTAAATCAGGGACCATAAAGCTTCGCCAGCATTTCAGTGATCTGGAAGTTTCTGCCAATATGTTTATGGTGACCGATCCGCAGACGATCTATGAAGTGGTTTCTGTGACCGACGATTTTCAGTCCAGAATGGTTTCTTATAAAAGAGAATTTATTTCAGCTTTATCGCTAAAGTTCAATCGTCTCATTACTTACCGCTATTTCAGACAGCAGATGAATAAAGGGGTTCCTTTTCCCGAAAATGAAATGGAGGTAGTATGGAAAAGCGTTAACTTCCTTAAATATATCCTGGATTCTGAAACAGAAATGTTGTATAAAAAAGAAATGGTTGAACATCTTTTCTCTGTTTTCTGTTATCAGATGGCGGGAATTATTTCTAAAGAAGACAATAATTCTATGAACCAGATGTCCAGACAGGAAGAAATCGTATTTGTATTTCTTACAGACCTTGCCGAACATCACCTTACAGAACGAACTGTTGAGTTTTATGCCGAGCGGCAGTCGATTACAACCAGACATCTTTCCTCAGTAGTTAAGTCGATTACAGGTAAGTCTGCCAGTCATATCATTGCTCTTATTGTTATTAATGAGGCAAAAGTGCTTTTAAACTCTTCCAATAAACCTGTTTCAGAGATTTCTTCTATCCTTGGTTTCAGCGATCAATATTCATTTTCTCACTTTTTTAAAAAACATATTGAAGTGAGCCCTACACAATACCGACATCAGTTCGAAATTTAAAATCTTACATTTGAACATCTTTTTCCAAAAATCAAACATTTGATTGATTTTGTTGTTGACCTAACTTTGCATCTGTAAAACAAGGTAAAATGACAAAGAAAATAAAAACAGCACTATCTATTTTGATAGCAGCTTTTCCTGCGCTGTTTTTTTCGCAACAGATCAAACAGATGACTGCAGGTGAGGTGGCCGAACTGGCTGTACAAAATCATCAGCAGTTAAAAGTTTCTGCTCAGAACGTTGATATTGCGAAACAGAGCATTGCTATTACAAAGCTTCAGAAATTACCCACAATAACGGCATCTACAAGTCAATTCTATTTAGGGGATGCAGTTGCTATTGATAAAGACTTCTCAAACTCTACAAAAGTTCCGATGCCTCATTACGGAAGCTCTTATGCTGTACAGGCTACCCAGCTTATCTTCAAAGGAGGATTGGTGAACAAATCTATTGAAATGGCAGGGCTTCGTGAGCAGCTTTCTGAACTGGATCTGGAGAAAAACAAACAGGATGTGAAATTTTTAGTGATTTCAAACTATCTGGATGTGTATAAAATCATCAACCAAGAGGAGGTTTTTCAGAATAATAAAAAACTGGCTCAGGAACGTCTTAAAAATGTCCAGAAATTCTATCAGCAGGGTATGGTGACCCGAAATGAAGTGATTCGTGGTGAATTGGCGATTAAAAACCTTGATCAGGGTATTCTTACTCTTTTCAACAACAGAAAAATCTTATCCTATAATTTAGATATTGCATTGGGATTACCTACCGATACAGAAATTATTCCCACAGAAAGCTTAGGAAATAAAGATGCCGGTATTGGAATGGAATACTACACAGATCTTGCCCATGAAAAAAATCCTCTGCTGAAATCTGCCAAAAAGAATAGGGATGTAGCGGATAAGAATATCGAAATCATTAAAACAGATAATATGCCTACTGTAGCAGGTTTTGGAGGATATACCTTGCAAAGACCTATTACGACGAGAAATCCTGTTTTGGATATGTACTCAGGAGGATGGCAAACCGGTGTTTCTCTCAGTTACAATATAGATAATCTGTACAGAACAAAAGAAAAAGTAAAATTAGGTGAGCTGCAGAAGAATCAGGCGAATGATGCAATGACTTTGACACAGCAGAACATTGATATGGGAGTAAATGCTGCCTATACCAAGTACCAGGAAGCTATTCAACAGGCAGATATCCTTAATGATTCTAAAAAACTGGCAGAAGAAAACTATAAGATTACAGAAGCCAAATATCTGAATCAATTGGCAGTACAGGCGGAAATGATTGATGCCCAGAATCAGAAGCTGCAATCGGAACTGGATTATGCCAATGCGGAGATTAATGTTTTGTATCAATACTATAACCTTTTGAAATCTACCGGAACACTTTAATTTTTAAAACTGAAAATCAACACAATGGAAAACAAGGAACAAACCACTCAAAATACAACATCTGCAAATTCTGCTGCAGATCACAAAAAAAAGAAAAATAAAACCAATAAGATCAGAGCCATTATTTCCAATATTATCGTCTTTTTGGTGATTGGTTTTGGCTTATTCTGGCTGATTCGTGAATACTTTCACATCGGAAACAAAACCTATACGGAAGCCGCTCAGGTGGAGGAATTTATCAATCCGATCAATACAAGAGTTTCTGCTTATATTAAAGAAATTAAGTTTATAGAACATCAGAACGTGAAAAAGGGAGATACTTTGGTGATTCTGGATGACCGTGAAATTCTGACACAGCTTGGCCAGGCAGAAGCCGCTTATCAAAATGCACTAGCTCAGAAGACGGCAACAGGTTCTTCGGTAAATACAGTTTCCAATAATATCAACGTAATGGAATCCAATATTGCAGGTGCAAAAGCGAGACTTTGGAATGCTGAACAGAACCTGAACCGATACAAAAATCTTTTATCTGCAGAAGCCGTAACAAGACAGCAGTACGATCAGGTGAAGACAGAGTATGATGCTCAAAAAGCAGCTTATGAAACTTTAGTTAATCAAAAACAATCCGCTAACCTTTCTACAACAGAAGTAAAAAGCAGATTAGGAATCAACGATGCAGAGATCAAAAGAACAAAATCTGCATTGGATATGGCAAGAATAAACCTTTCTTATACGGTGATTACAGCACCTTATGACGGGGTAATGGGAAGAAGAACAATTTCTGAAGGGCAGCTGATACAACCCGGGCAACAGGTTGCTACCATCGTTTTGAACGGACAGAAGTGGGTGACGGCTAACTTCCTTGAAAGCCAGATGCCGAATATTAAAGTAGGTGAGAAAATAATGATGACTGCCGATGCTTTGGGAGGGAAAAAATTCGAAGGAGTGGTAACCGCCGTTTCTGCAGCTACCGGATCAAGATACTCAAGTGTACCGACGGATAATTCTACCGGAAACTTCATTAAAGTACAACAACGAATACCTGTAAGAATAGAGTTTACCAAATCTAACAACAAAGAAGATCTGAATAAACTGAGCGCAGGGATGAACATGAATGTAAATATTAATAAAGACTAAAAGACAGAAGATATCAGATGTCAGAAATTATGAATAAGGAAAGCTAAGGCTGAATGTTGAAGTCTGTCATCTGATATCTGAAATCTATTACTTAAAAAACATGTACAACAAAGGATTATATAGCGATTGGGTGCCCAAACCTGTACAGCTGCTGCTGATTGTATTGCTGCTTGCAGTAGTAATGCCGATTGGTGGAGTGTATACAGGAAATATAAGCCATTTGGTAAGTGGTACCGGAGCAATGACGGAATATTTTATGTGGGCAAATTATGCTACAACCATAGGGATGGGAGCCTGTATGCCTGTTGTTCTCAGAATTAAGATGAGATTTAAGGTAAGAGATAAAATGGTATTATTACTGGTGCTTTTAGGGTTGTTGAGCTATGTGAATGCAACCACGTTACAGCCGATGATCTTCGTATTCACTTCTTTATTGATTGGGTTTATGAAAATGATGGTAACCATAGAACTGTTTCTTCCACTGATGGTAATGATCGGAAACCGGGGAATGTTTTATGGAGTATTCTATACTTTTGTCTTGGCGATGAATCAGGTGGCGGCTTATTATGCGGCAGATTTTTCATTACTTTATAACTGGCAGCAGTTTTATATTTTTACCTCGGTTCTGTGTTTTATTTTGGCACTGATCCATTGGATTTTTATGCATGATAAATATTTTGCATTAAAAGTTCCCCTGCATTATATCGACTGGCTGAGCATTTTGCTTTTTATATCAACATTTATGTTTTCAGCCTATGTATATTCATTTGGACGACAACAGGACTGGTTGAATTCTAAAAATATCATCAATGCAAGTATTGCTGCCTTCGTGAGTTTTGCTCTGCTTGCCATTCGCCAGCTCACCTTAAAAAGACCTTATCTTTCCTTCAAAATATTTACCAAAAACAATGTGCAGCATGGGTTATTTATGTTGTTCTGGCTGGGAATGTTTTTAGGAACGGCTTCCATTCAGACGTCTTTTGCGGTAGGTGTACTGGGATATGATCAGGTTACAAATGCCGGACTTAATATCCTCATGATTCCCGGGATTATTATAGCCGGAATTATTGCCGTATTCTGGTTTAAAAAAGAAAAACCATTGAAGATGTATATTTTTTCAGGGTTTGCCGGAATGATTGGATATGCAGTTATTATGTATTTCTCTATGGTACTGGAATTCAGTTATGACAAGTGGTATCTGCCCATGTTCTTAAAGGGATACGGAATGTGTTCCCTGTTTATTTCCGTATGGTTTTATACGCTGGATAAACTTGAAATGGATGAAATGCTTGCAGCGATCGGATTGGTATTGGTTTGGAGAACATTTCTGGCTGTAGGTATTTTTTCAACCCTATATTCATGGTTTCAATATCGTTTCCAGATTACTGCTGTAGGAGATCTTGCGGTGTATATGGATGGAATGACGGTTACCCCTCAGAATGTAGCGGCGAACATGAAAGCCATCCAACTGAATGCTATCATTATCGCCACGAAAAAGATTTTCGGATATATCATTGTAGCCGGGTTGGGAGTTTTATTCTATGTAATCACCCATCATTTTGGAGCAAAAAGATTCCAGTATTTCAGATTTGTACGGGTATTGGGTGGCAAATCTGTGATTGCGAGAAGAAGACTTCGCGAAAGAAAAAAATTATTAGAAGAAATTAAAGACGCAGCTGGGCCTGTAGTATAAAAAATAACCTTGTTTTTACCAGTAAAATCCTGAACCTTATATGAAAGGTCGGGATTTTACGTTTTTTAAGAATGAGTGTTCTGGTGGTTCTTAAGATTATGCGGATAATTAGGTGTATTTTATTCCTTTTCTCTCTTTATCAGCAGTAAGTTTCATCAAACCAACTTGTTGATTCCTTTCTTTGCGCTCCTTATATATAAGACAATGAATATATTCCTTTGCGTCAAAAAAGCGGTTATTTTCTTCCAAATTAGCAAATCATGAAAGATTTCATATTTCACTATTTTTATTTAGAAATAATAAAAATTAAATTTGTAGAATTATAAAACTTTGATTAGAAATAATGAAAAAGCAGTATGCATTCATAGGTCTTTTGGCATCGGGAGTACTATTTTCCCAGACCGCTAAAGATTCTATAGTCTCCAAAGGTATTGATGATGTGGTAATTGTCGCTTCCAGAAAACCTACAAAGATTTCCGAAATTCCAGGAACCGTTTGGGTTGTTCAGAAAGAAAAAATTCAGGAACAGGCTAAAAGTGGAGTTCCCATTAAAGAAATGCTTTCTATTTTGATTCCAAGTATGGATATTGGTCCTCAGGGAAGAACCAATTACGGACAGAACATGAGAGGACGTTCGGCTTTGGTGATGATTGATGGAGTTTCATTGAACAGTATCCGGGCGATCAGCCGTCAGTTGGATGCTATTGATCCTTTTAACATAGAAAGAATTGAAGTCCTTTCCGGGGCCAGTTCCATCTATGGTGGAAATGCTACCGGAGGTATTATCAATATTATCACCAAATCTCCTTCCAAAAAAGGAATCAGCGGAGAAACTGAATTGGGAGTACGTACAGGTTTTATGGGGAAAGATGACCATGATTTCCGTGCAGCTCAATCTATAGCAGGAAAAGGCGAAAAGTTTTTCGGAAGATTAGGAATTGCTTATCAGCAGAACGGTGGAGTATATGGAGCAGATCAAAAGCAGCTTTTTACAGATATTACCCAAACCGATCTTCAGTACAACCAATCGATCGATATTTTGGCTACAGGAGGATATCAGTTTAATAATAAACATAAAATAACAGCTTCCCTTCAGTATTATAACTCTAAATTTAACGGTGATAAAAGTTTATTTTTAGGTGAAAATCTAAGTGCTTTTACAAAGAAAGATGCTTCATTGCTACAAATGAAGGATGGTTTTTCGTCTGACAAAAATGTTGGTACAGAAAGGTATATGGGAACTGTAGCCTATACAGGAAACGGAATCCTTGGTGGCCAGGATTTGTACGTACAGTTTGCTACCCGCGCTGAAAAACTAGGATTCTATCCATTTCCAGGAAATGTAACCTTAAAAAGTGGAAAAATTCCTTACATGTCTTCTTCCCAACAGGATACGTATTATTCCGGGATTAAAGCGTTATTGTCAAAATCATGGAGAGGTCTGAATGTGACTTATGGAGTAGATGTAGACTTTGAAAAATTTGAAGGAACTCAATCGGTTTATGATATTGCTAAGACAATGTCAAGTGGTGGACTGATCAATGAAACAAAATACAGCTTAGGAAGATATCCTACCAACCATTCTCAGAGTTATGCAGGATACGTTCAGGCAAAATATAACATCCTTCCCAAACTGCAACTGAATGCGGGAGTTCGTTATCAGAATATCACCGTTAAAATGGACGATTTTGTAGGTTCTGAACAGCAGACGCAGGTAGCTATGGGATACGGTAACTCAGCATCTGCAATACCTGGAGGTAAAAGCTCTTACAATATGACTTTAGCCAATGCAGGATTGTTGTACAAATTAAACGAGCAACAGCAGATTTGGGGAACTTTTTCTCAAGGAGTAAGTCTGGCTGACCCTGCTAAATTTTATGGAATAGGGTCTTATACTCTTAACGGAACCAATTGGGATGT
Source organism: Chryseobacterium sp. JK1 (assembly GCF_050632815.1). NCBI lineage: Bacteria > Pseudomonadati > Bacteroidota > Flavobacteriia > Flavobacteriales > Weeksellaceae > Chryseobacterium > Chryseobacterium sp. JK1. The sequence goes on from NZ_JBODRU010000001.1 coordinate 484,976, forward strand.
TGTTTCAAGTATCAACGTAAAAGAACAGCCTTTGCAGGCTATTAAAACCAATCAGTTTGAGGTAGGATACCGTATCAATAGAGGAGGATTCCGAGCGCAGGCTGCCGGATTCTTGAGTAAGTCTGATAAAACGGTGACGGTAGATAAGAAGACTTTTCAGATTTTGGTAAACGATTTGAAACTGAGAAATATGGGAATCGAAGCTGAGGTTTCCTATTCTTTAAACAATGGTGTTTATTTCGGAGCGAGCGGATTGTTGATCAAATCTGAGGTTGATAATAAAGGAGAATGGCAGAAGCAGGAGATTTATAACGCTTCACCTTCCAAATTGGTAACCTATATTGGATATAATGTCCAAAACTGGTCATTCAGATTCCAGTCTCTGCAAAACTTCAAGCAGAAAGATGAGCTGAATAATGTGATTGAAGGATACAATACTTCAGATGTAATGATTGGCTACCGTTTCAATTGGGGTAAATTCAATTTGGGAATTCAAAACGTGTTCAATACAGATTATCAGACAATCTGGAGCAAGCGTTCTCAGGTGTTGTATTCTACTTATGGTCTTCCGGAATTGTTTAACTATAAAGGAAGAGGAAGAACATTCAACCTTTCTTATACTTTTGATTTTTAAAAATTAAAAGTACTATAAATTAAAAGTTGAGAGTTGGGAATGAGAAAATAGGAGAATGGATCACCAGATCTGTTTATTGCCTGTTTTCCCGTTTTCGGCTCTCAATTTATATTTTCATGAAAGTCGGGAACTGATAATTTTACGTGTTCTCCTTTCAATTTTCCATTGCTAAACCCCTATCTTTGCCATTATGAAAGATTTAATGGGCAGAGCGATCTGGGATTATTACCACAATGACAATCCTGAAGATCTGCAGACTGAAACGTCAATTTCTGAGCTGGATGAACTTCCGGTAGCGTATTTATTCAGAGATTTTGAAGAAATGAATGATATAGAGCAGAAAGCACTGCATTTATCTGAAGGGAAAGTTCTGGATATTGGAGCGGGGGCAGGTTCTCATTCTTTATACCTTCAAAACGAAAGAAACCTTGAGGTGACGGCTCTGGATATTTCCCCAAAATCTGTTGAAGTCTGCAAACTAAGAGGAATTAAAAAAGCAGTTTGTGAGAATATGCTTGATTTTTCCGGGGAAACATTTGATACCATTTTATTATTGATGAATGGCACCGGAGTTTTTGAAAAACTGGCTAAAATAGATACTTATCTTCAGAAACTACACACTTTATTGAACGATAATGGACAAATCCTGATCGACAGTACGGATATCCTTTATATGTTCGATCGTGATAAAGATGGCGGAGTATACATTCCTGCCGGAGGATATTACGGAGAACTGGAGTATGTAGTTCATTACAAAGGAGAATCTGAAGAACCCATCACCTGGCTGTACCTAGATTTCAATACTTTAAAAAATGCCGTCGAAAACAACGGGTTTACAATTGAAAGAGTGTTGAAAGATGAAGATTCTTATTTGGCGAAACTCACTAAGAAATAACCTGAAAACCATCCTTGGTCATTGGTAATCATCAAAGCCAACATGATTAAGGAGATAAGAATAGGGAAAATATACGAAGCTGCTCTGTAGGGCAGCTTTTTGGGGGTAAATAATACCCAGAATACAAACAGAATTACAGCGCCAGTTGCTCCCATTAGAAGTTCCGGGCTTTTTCTGTGGGTAAAAAAATGTTGAGAATTGTGCTCATACATAAAAGGAACTGCAAAATTCTGAATAGGGACAAAAATAAATCCAAAAACAAAAGTCAGAACAGCTGCTCCGTATTTTTTGAGTTTAAGAAAGTTTAAACCTAATAACAGCGAGCCAGGAATGGTCGTTAAAAGTAAACTGATAATCAATATAAGTTCTCGTGGAAATAACTTGACGGCATTAGGGTCTTCAGTAATATAATCCTGCCATATTTCTCTTTCTGCATTGAGTTTTGCCTCTTCTGCTTCTTTTTTACACTGAATCAGTTGTTGAATGGTCGATTTTTCCTGCTCATTGAAAATACGTCCTCTTTCTTCCAGAATTTCAAAAGCCATCTGAACAGCTTCCGGAACAAAGCGGTTGCCTTCTTTTAAATAAGCCTCCAATTCCTGATTAGAGAGTTTTCTTAAAACACTTTTATTAACCATAAGATGTATACAAAATAAAGGCTGCTTCTAGTGAAACAGCCTGTTATCTTTATCATGATGTTGATTATCCAATCTCAATACCATTTTCAACATTGCTGTCATCCGGTGTTACGAAAGATAATTTTCCGTCTGGTTTTGTTGTTAATAATAACATTCCCTGAGATTCAATTCCTCTGATTTTTCTTGGAGCAAGGTTCAGAAGGATCATTACCTGTTTCCCGATTACGTCCTCAGGAGAGAAACTTTCTGCAATACCAGAAACAACAGTTCTTACATCAACTCCTGTATCTACAGTAAGTTTTAATAATTTGTCTGCTTTTTCTACTTTTTCAGCTTCTATAATAGTAGCTGTTCTAAGGTCTATTTTAGTAAAGTCATCAAAAGTGATCTCTTCTTTCATAGGTTTTGCGTTAGGGTTTGTTTTTTTATTGTTTTGTTTGGTGTCTTCTAATTTCTGAATCTGAGCTTCAATAACATTATCTTCAATTTTGGAGAAAAGAAGTGATGATTCATTGATTTTATGCCCCGTTTCAATTAGTACGGATTGATTTTCAATAGTATTCCAGTCTTTCTTTTCAACGTTGAACATATTCAATAGTTTTTCCGAACTGAAAGGCATGAAAGGTTCACATAACTGAGCCAATGCTACAGCTATCTGCGCTCCAACAAATAAAGATTGAGCTGCTTTTTCCGGGTTATCTTTAATTGTTTTCCAAGGCTCTTCTGTCTGAAGATACTGGTTTCCAAAACGGGCAAGATTCATTAATGCCGTTAATGAATTTCTGAACTCATAATTTTCAAGGAATCCGGAAATTTCTTTTGCTGATTTACTTATTTCCTGCAATTCAGGACTGTTTACATCTCCTTGTGGAACTACACCATCATAATATTTATGAATAAGAACCGCAACTCTGTTGATGAAGTTTCCGAAGATACCTACCAATTCAGAATTATTCTTAGTCTGGAAATCCTTCCATGTGAAGTTGTTATCCTTTGTTTCCGGAGCAGATGAAAGAAGAGCATATCTTAATACATCTTGTTGTCCAGGGAAATCTTCTACATATTCATGAGCCCATACTGCCCAGTTTCTTGATGTTGAGATTTTATCATTCTCAAGGTTCAGGAATTCAAAAGCAGGAACATTAGCTGGCATAATATAATCTCCGTGCGCTTTCATCATTGATGGGAAAATAATACAGTGGAATACAATATTATCTTTACCAATAAAGTGTACCAGGTCACTGTTTTCACTTTGCCAGTAATCTTTCCAGTCTTTTCCGTTTTTCTCAGCCCATTCTTTCGTGAAAGAAATATAACCGATAGGAGCATCAAACCAAACATACAATACTTTTCCTTCTGCGTTCGGAAGAGGAACCGGAACACCCCAGTTAAGGTCTCTGGTCATTGCACGAGGCTTAAGACCGTCATTTAACCAAGATTTAACCTGTCCGTATACGTTAGTCTTCCAATCATCTTTATGACCTTCAATGATCCATTCATTTAAAAAGTCTTCGTATTCATTTAATGGAAGATACCAATTTTTTGTTTCTTTAAGGATAGGAACATTTCCGCTAAGCATTGATTTCGGATTAATCAATTCAGAAGGAGAAAGGGTAGAACCACATTTCTCACACTGGTCTCCGTAAGCATTTTCGTTACCACAATTAGGACAAGTTCCTACAATGTAACGGTCGGCAAGGAATTCTCCTGCCTGCTCATCAAAATACTGCTCAGAAATTTCTTCTGTGAATTTTCCTTTTTCGTATAAAACCTTAAAGAAATCCTGACTGGTTTCATAATGTTTTTTAGACGTTGTTCTTGAATATTCATCAAATGAAATCCCAAGGTCAGAAAAAGATTTTTTAATGATCTCGTGATATTTGTCCACGATATCCTGAGGCGTTACTCCTTCTTTTTTAGCTCTTATGGTAATAGGAATCCCGTGCTCATCCGAACCACAGATAAACGCTACATCTTTTCCTAATCTTCTCTGAAATCTTGCGTAAACATCCGCAGGAATATAAACACCTGCCAAATGTCCTATATGAACCGGACCGTTTGCATAAGGCAAAGCTGCCGTAATCATCTTTCTGTTTGACATTTATAGTAAAGTTTTAACCGCAAAGATAAGGATTATCTGCCGAATACTACTATTAGTAGATTTTTTATACTCCCAAAGGCTACTTGAGCGACTTGGAGATGAAATAAAGTTAAACAAATGTTTAACAAATTATTAAAACACAACACAATGTTATGCATTGCATACTATCGAATAAATTATTGTACTTTAAAGAACTAACTTTTTTTCGTTTCGTAATATACAGAATTTTAACTTAAATTATATTAAAATTATGATAATTCTAATTTTTTTTTAAATTGCACGCATGGCTAGGGGCCAAATTATGACTGAAAACGAAACTATAAAAATAAGATTGTGAAGAATTTTACAACAGTATTAAAAATCGCACCCGCTTTTTTACTGGCCAGCACAGTAATGCATGCGCAGAAAAAGGACTCTCTCCCTCAAGAGAAAAAAATTGAGGAAGTTGTACTGATTGGGTATGGTAAACAGAAGAAGACAGACCTTACAGGGTCGATATCTTCGGTTAGTTCCAAAGACTTTAATGGTGGAGCAGCTACTGCAGACCAATTAATAGTAGGAAAGACACCAGGGGTTCAGATAACTGGAAATAGTGGTGCTCCAGGAGCAGGTTCTACTATTAGGGTACGAGGAGGCTCTTCCTTTATAAATAATGACCCCTTAATTGTTATTGATGGTGTACCCATTGACTTTAATAGTTTAAGTGGTGCCACAAATCCATTATCATTAATTAACCCTAATGATATTGAAACTTTTGATATTCTAAAAGATGCTTCTTCAGCAGCTATTTATGGTAACAGAGCTTCGAATGGGGTAATTTTGATTACAACAAAGAAAGGAACTGCAGGTAAGTTTAAAGTGAATTTTAACACCAATTTTTCAGTTTCTACTAAAATGAACAATGTTGATGTTTTGAATGGAGATCAGTTTAGGCAATTTGTAAATACTTTTGGAACTTCATTACAGAAAAGTTATTTAGGAACTTCAAATACAAACTGGCAAGATTTAATTTATCAGCAAGCATGGGGAACAGACAATAATGTCTCTTTTTCTGGTGGCGTTAAAGGTCTTCCTTATCGAGTGTCTTTAGGATATAATGAACAAAATGGAATTGTAAGAACGAATGATTTTAAAAGAACATCTTTAGGATTAAACTTCTCTCCTAAGTTTTTTAATAATCATTTAACTGTTAATGGTAATTTCAAAGGAACTTTTACTGAAAATAGATTTCCTGATAAGGGCGCCATTGGAGCAGCTACATATTTTGATCCAACACAACCTGTATATTCTGGAAACTCTAACTATGGTGGATATTATGAATGGCTGGATCCTCAAAATCATGCAACAGGTCTGAATGTAAATGGTACTAGAAACCCACTAGGTTTATTATATGGTAAAAGAGATCTTTCTTCTGTTTTTAGAGTTATCCCAAGTTTACAATTGGATTATAAATTCCACTTTTTACCTGATTTAAGATTAAATGTTACAGGATCTTACGATTATGCTAAAAGCGATGGATCGGTAAATGTATCTAAGGATTATGCTCAAGGAATCGGAAGTTTAGGTTCTTATCGTTCCTATTCTCAGGAAATCAAAAGTAAATTATTTGAATCTTATTTAAATTACGTAAAAAAGATTGAGGCTATTAATACTAATGTAGATGTTATTGCTGGGTATTCTTATCAAGATACTCATTCAATAACACCGGAAGCTCCAACTTATTATGGTAATCAGAAAACAGATTTTTCTACGCCAGGTGATACACAAAGAACATTGGTGTCATTCTATGCTAGAGGTATTTTTACGATTGCTAACAGATACGTTATTAATGGATCGATAAGAAGAGATGGATCTTCTACATTCTGGAACGGAACAGACAGAAATAACCTTTGGGGGAATTTCCCGGCGGTGTCAGTTGCCTGGAAGATTAACGAAGAGAGCTTCCTTAAAAATATTTCAAGTATAAATTCCTTAAAAATAAGAGCAGGATGGGGTAAAACAGGACAACAGGAAACGGGTAATTTTTATCCGGCTTTTGGTTCTTATTCATATAGTAATAGTAGTACTGCTCAGTATCAACTTGGAAATAGTTTTTATACTTTGCTTCGTCCTGATGTCTATAATCCAAATCTGGTTTGGGAAACAACAACAACCAAAAACTTGGGATTAGATTTTGAAATTCTTAACAGTAGAATTAGTGGATCAATAGATTATTTTGACAAGAAATCTGAAAATTTGATAGCGAAAGTTCCAACCTGGGCTGGAGATTTAAATAACTTTAATATTAAAAATGTTGGAATTATATCCAACAAAGGTTTTGAAGCGAACCTGAATATTATTCCGATTAAAAATCAAAATTTAACTTGGGATGTTAATTTTAATGCAACCAAATTTAATCCTAAAGTTACAAGCCTTTCACAATATGTAGATTCTGCCTATAAAATTCCTGCGGGAAGCATTTCTGGAATCAATAACTATATTCAGGCAATTACAGTAGGCCAACCATTGAATGCTTTTTATGTTTATCAACAAGTTTATGATGCTAACGGAAAACCATTAGATGGTGCTTATATTGACAGAAATGGAGATGGAAAGATAACTGAAGATGATAAATATTTTTACAAGTCGCCTACACCCGATATTATTTTAGGATTTTCTACAAAGGTGAGATTTAAGAAATGGGAGATTGGAACAGCTCTAAGAGCTGTGTTGGGTAATTATGTATACAATAACTCTGCATCTAACAGTTCAATAGCAAATATTCAAGCCAATAATTTCTTAAGCAATACCAATTCAAGTGTTTTGAATACTCAATTTGCTACTACACAACTATTCTCGGATATGTTTATTGAAGATGCATCGTTCCTAAGAATGGATAATCTTACAGTTGGTTATAATGCCGGTGAATTAATAGGAAAGGGAACTAATTTAAGAATTAACGCTATGGCTCAGAATGTATTTGTCATTACAAAGTACAAAGGTGTAGATCCTGAAGTTTTTGGTGGAATTGATAATGGATTTTATCAAAGACCTAAAGTTTATTCAGTAGGGTTTAACTTTCAATTTTAATCTATTATGAAAAATAAATATTTATATAAAAAACTAATTATTGGGTCAATTACATTGTCTACTTTAATTTCGATAGGATCTTGTACTCGAGATCTTGAAAGAGAACCAACTTTAGGGTTAACCTCTACAGTATTATACAAAGACTTTAGTAACTATAAACCTGCTTTAGCGAAAATCTATGCAGGCTTGGCAATTGGTGGACAGGGAGATGAGAATAATGGTGATGGAAATACAGACATCGGAGGTATTGATGGAGGGTTTTCCAATTATCTTCGTCAAATGTACAGCATGCAGGTTTTAACAACCGATGAAGCTGTTATTGCCTGGAGTGATGCAGGTCTTCCGGAAATGCATAATATGACCTGGAACTCTTCAAATCCATTTGTTGCTGCTATTTATTACAGGATATATAATGTTATTGCAGTAAGTAATGAGTTTATCAAAAATACAACCGATGAAAAATTAGCAACCAATGGAATTTCAGGAAGCAATCTTACTGAAGCAAAATATATGAATGCAGAAGCTAGATTTTTGAGAGCTCAATCTTATTATCATGCTTTAGACTTATTTGGAAATGTTCCATTTGTACTGGAAACTACTGATGTTATTAATAATCCACCACCAAGAATTACAAGAACTGAACTATTCAAATTTGTAGAAACAGAATTGTTGGCTTGTGCTAATGACTTAAAGGATGCTAGAACTAATGAATATGGTAGAGCAGATAAAGCTGCAGCATGGGCTTTATTAGCAAGATTATATCTCAATGCAAAAGTTTATACTGGTACAGAAAGAAATACAGATTGTATTACTTATTGTAACAAAATAATTAACACAGGGTATGCTTTAAAATCAAATTATGGGTCATTATTTATGGCAGATAACAATTTGAATAATCCGGAAGTAATTTTATCTGTAAATTATGATGGTATGCGTACAAAAACCTATGGAGGTTCAACTTTTATGGTACATGCTGCTATTGGTGGATCTATGCCTGCTGCACAATTTGGAGTTAATGGAGGTTGGGGAGGAATAAGAACAACAAAATCTTTTGTTAACTTATTCAATGGAAACCCAAGTGATCAGAGAGGTAATTTTTATACAAATGGACAGAATCTGGAGATTAATGATATAACTGCATTTACTGATGGATATGCCTTCGTTAAATATAAGAATATAAAATATGCGGATAACACTCAGGGCTCAGATCCTACAGGTACTTTTGTAGATGCAGATATTCCTCTTTACCGTTTAGCTGATATTTATTTAATGTATGGTGAAGCGGTGTCCAGAGGTGGTTCGGGAGGTAGTATTGGTACAGCTCTTGGCTATGTAAACTCTTTAAGAACAAGAGCTGGAGGAAATCAGGTGACATCCGTGAACACAGATTTTTTCTTAGATGAAAGAGCTAGAGAAATGTCTTGGGAAGCAACCAGAAGAACAGATCTTATTCGTTATGGAAAGTTTACTTCAAGTTCTTATGTATGGCCATGGAAAGGAGGTGTAAAAGAAGGTAAAGGTGTAGATGAATATAGAAACCTCTTCCCAATACCAGCTAATGATATTGTAGCTAATCCTAATTTGGTTCAAAATCCTGGATACTAATTTTTAAACAAAATCTAAAAATGAAACATTTCTTTAAAATATTAGCAATAGCATTCATTGGAATTTTTATCATTTCATGTGAAAAAGACGAGGATCAGGCTGTTATTACTGAAACAATAAAAAGTAAGATTACACCGGATAAGACAACTATTGTTTTAGATAAGGCGAATCCCGATAATGTAGCTCTGAATATCACTTGGAATAAATCAACCTTTAATATACCTGTAGTTTATACACAACAAATACAGTTTGGAATCAAAGGCAAAAATTTTAAGGATGCCTCTACTACAGAAGTGACAACTTCACCACTAGCCTATACTAATAAACAGCTTAATAATATAGCGCTGAGCTTAGGGGCAGCTACCAATGTAGCAGCTGAGATTGAAGTTAGAATAAGAACTTTGGTTGGGGCGGCGCCTTTTTATTCTGCTGTTACAACTTTAGTAGTAACTCCATATCTTTTAGGACCTACTTATAACTATACAGATCTATATTTAATTGGTGATGCTACATCAGCCGGCTGGGATAATTTGGCAACGAATACCAAATTTAGTCCATTGCAAAAAACAGCTACAGCTGGAGTGTACTCTTTTACAGGGTATTTTGCAAAAGGAGGATTTAAATTGATTAAAACTCCAGGTTCTTGGGATAATCAATATGGCTTGGGTGGTTCTGCTGGAACTTTAAGTGCAAGTGGTACTTCGGGAAATATTTCTGTATCGGCAGCAGGATATTATAAATTAACAATTGATACCAATGCTTTAACCTATACTTTTAATGCGATACCGGCTCCAACAGTTACTTATACTACAATTTCAATGATAGGAACAGCATCCGGAGATTGGAGTACTGACGTAGATCTTCAAAAGTCCACTTTTGACCCTCATATTTGGGTGAAGAAAAATGCGGCAATGAGTTCAGGAGAATTCAAGTTCAGAGCAAATCATGATTGGGGAACAAACTGGGGGAAAGCTCAGGAGTTTTTTGGAGTGGCAGAGCTTGGTGGAGGAAATATTCCAGTAAGTGAAACCTTTAAATATGATGTGTATTTCAATGATATTACCGCAGAATATTCTCTAATTCCGGTATTTTAAAAACAATAAAAATCAAATTTAAAATAAAGCAAAGTGCTGCTTTACTGCGGTACTTTGATATTTTAAGTTAATAAATAGTCATTATGAAGAAAATTACAGTTGGAGCGTTATTGCTCTCAATGATGTTTGTAGGTGTGAAAGCACAATCTTTAAAATCTCCGGACGGGAAGTTCGAAATGAATTTCCAGCTGAAAGAAGGAGTACCTTACTATAACCTGAAATACAACGGGGGAGTAGTGGTTGAAGATTCTAAATTGGGATTGAGATTATTTAAAGACACCGCCATAAAATTCGCTTCCGAAATTGCCAAACCGGAAGATGCAAAATATGACCTTAACAATGGTTTTGCAAAGGTAGATGAAAAAAGAGACTCTAAAAACGAGACCTGGCAGCCGGTTCTTGGAGAAAAGAAAAATTATATCAACAATTACAATGAATTGGCGGTTACGCTGAACCAGGCTTCTACAGACAGAAGTATCGTAGTAAAATTCAGACTGTTCAATGACGGTCTTGGATTCAGATACGAATTCCCACAACAAAAGAACCTCAATTATTTCGTCATCAGAGAAGAAGATTCTGAAATTGATTTCCCAACCGATATGAAAGCTTGGTGGATTGTTGCAGATTATGACTCTCAGGAATATCAGTATCAGGAAACAAAAGTTTCTGAAATTCCGTCGCAGTGGGACAAAGCATATGATGCTAATGCCTCTCAGACGTTGGTGAAAAATGCAGTTCAGTCTCCATTGATGCTGAAAAAAGAAGGAAAATCACCTTTATATATCAACGTAGCGGAAGCAGCTGTGCTGGATTATCCTGCTTCACATCTGGAAGTAGATGCAGCGAACTTTAAGTTCAAAACACACCTTACAGCAGACAGACAGGGAGCAAAAGGATATATTCAGACACCGTCAGTAACCCCTTGGAGAACCATTATTGTCGCTCCAAAAGCAGAAGAAGTGATGGATTCTAAAATGATTTTCAACCTGAACGAACCTACAAAATATACAGATACCTCTTACATTCACCCAACAAAATACATGGGAGTTTGGTGGGAGATGATCATCGGTAAATCTCAGTGGGCGTATTCTACAGCAGAAAATGTTCATCTGGGTAAGACAGACTTTAGTAAGTTGACTCCAAATGGAAAACATGCGGCTAACAATACAAAAGTTAAAGAATATATCGACTTTGCAGCAGAAAACGGATTTCAGGGATTATTGATTGAAGGCTGGAACATTGGTTGGGAAGACTGGTTTGGTCATTCCAAAGAATTTGTTTTTGATTTCGTTACGCCTTACCCGGATTTCGATATCAAAATGTTGAACGACTATGCTCATTCAAAAGGAATTAAGCTGATTATGCACCATGAAACTTCAGGTTCTGCAACGAACTACGAAAGATGGGCAGACAAAGCTTTCCAGACCATGAATAAATATGGATATGATGCCGTAAAAACAGGATATGTAGGAGACATCATTCCTAGAGGAGAACATCACTACTCTCAATGGACGATCAATCACTTTTACAGAATTGCTGAAAAGGCAAACGATTATAAGATCATGGTAAATTCTCACGAATCTGTGCGTCCTACAGGAGAAAGCCGTACATATCCGAACTACATTTCTGCAGAAGCTGCCCGCGGAACGGAATATGAAGCATTTGGAGGAAACAAGCCCGACCATCAGACGGTTCTTCCATTTACAAGATGGATGGGAGGTTCTATGGATTATACTCCGGGAATTTTCCAGACAAAACTGGATTATTATTTCCCAGGAGATACCCGTTTCGTAAAAACTACTTTGGCGAAGCAGCTTGCTCTATATGTAACCATGTACATGCCGCTTCAGATGGCAGCAGACCTTCCTGAAAACTACAAAAAACATATGGATGCATTCCAGTTTATCAAAGATGTAGCAGCAGATTGGGATGATACTAAAATTTTATCTGCAGAACCGGGAGATTATGTGATTACAGCCAGAAAAGCAAAAGGAACAGAAAATTGGTTCGTAGGAGGTATTACCGATGAAAACAAACGTGATTACACGGTAGATTTCTCATTCCTGGATAAAGGAAAGAAATATGAGGCAACGATTTACGAAGATGGAAAAGATGCAGACTACATCAACAATCCTCAAAGCTATAATATCTACAAGAAAGAGATTACAAGCAAATCGAAAATTAATTTTAAAATGGTAAGAAGTGGAGGTTTCGCAGTCTCTATCAAACCAGTAAAATAATTTGAAGATACACTAAGGTGCCCCGGCTCATTGGATTTTTCCATGGCCGGGGTATTTTTTTATAATAAAGTGAAAAGTAAAGAGATCGGAGGCTTGAAAAAAAAGGGAATGATCCAAATTATGATTACTGTAAGCTGTTTTGTAGAATAAAATTAGCCTTTTAATAAAATAGAAAAACAAGAGACGGAAAGTTACTTTATTCATAAAGAACAACTTTTCGTCTCTTGTTTTATAATCATCATCATGTGAAATGATGTATTTACTTATCCTCTGTTTGTTGGCTGAGTTGTGAATACTGATACTCCGGTTCTTGTACCTGCTTTTTTATTTTCGCAGCAGTGCCATTTTTGATCTTTTCTTTATATTCCTTCTGGAACTGCTTTACCGTTTTTCCGGTACCGTCATGTCTCCATCCCGGTGAGTAAAAAAGATACTGCAATCGAGTTTTAAAAGAAATTCCCGGCTGCCTGATATCTTTACCTATTCTTCGCCATTCATAGAATAGAGTCGTTGCCGGATCTTTAGATTCCATCTTAGGATAGATACCATATTTAACAGGAACTTCAGGATCTTCTTTTTCAAAGGTTCCAAAAATTTTATCCCATATAATTAATCCCATGCCCATATTACGGTCCAGGTATTTGATATTACAGGCATGATGAACTCTGTGATGAGACGGCGTAACCAGAATATATTCCAGAAAGCCCATGCTTTTAATAGACTGAGTATGTACAAACGTTCCGTAGATCTGTATAGAAGAATACGCTACCAGAATATGCCACGGATGAAAGCCCATGAAAGCTAAGGGAGAGAAAAACAGATATCGGTATAATGGCTGGAAGACAGGACTTCTGAATCCGGTACTGATATTGAAATAGTCAGAATTATGATGGGTGATGTGCACTGCCCAGAAAACCCTGGAGTGATGATCTACATAGTGATGAACATAATAGGCAAAGTCCTGAGCTAGAAATACAGCAATCCAATACCATATTCCTTCCTGCCAGTCGAAAATACGATGCTGATAGAAAAACATCATGACAAACAGAGAAAAGCCCTTCATAACAATGTCTAATCCATAATTGAGTAGGGCGAAAAGAACATTTGTTGCTACATCTTTAGTTTCATAAATCTTCTCTTTATTAAAATGACTGTAAGCCATTTCTATAAAAATGATAGCCGCAAACACAGGAATGGTCCATGTGTAAACAACATCTGGCCCTTCTGTTTTGAACATACTGCTGAAATCAAACATTTTTTCTGTAAAGCTAAAAATAAAACATATAAAAAACGGCTTTTTTGCATGAATTATTTGTGACTGGGCGCATAATCTTTAGAAAAATAAAAATAAGAGCTTAAAATGTTAAAATTTTAAAGGAAATGTGACAAAAAAACAGATGTTTCAATACTCCATTTGAAAATTTAATGCTAAATTGAACACTAATATGAAGACAATATATGCCGCATTAGCCCTTTCTATAGCTTCTGCCGCTTTTTCCCAAAAAACGTTGGAAAGAGTAGAGCCTGCTTTCTGGTGGAAAGGAATGAAAAACCCCGAACTTCAGATTCTTGTATATGGTAAAGGAATCGCAAATAATGAGGTTACCCTTTCAGATGGTATCAAGATTAAAGATATCCAAAAGGTTGAAAATCCTAATTATCTTTTTATTACCGTAAATACTAACGAAATAAACGTTCCAAAATTTACCATTAATATTAAAAAAGATAAAAAGAATCTTGGATCTTATCCTTACGAACTGAAACAGCGTACTCCCGAATCTGCGAACCGTGAATCCTATACATCAAAAGATGTCATGTACCTGATTATGCCCGATCGCTTTGCTAACGGAGATGAAAAGAATGATTCCAGACCGGAGCTTACAGAGAAGGCCGACCGCAGTTTACCGAATGGCAGACATGGAGGAGATCTGAAAGGTATCATCAACAATATTGATTATATACAGAAACTGGGAGCTACCACTGTTTGGCTGACTCCGGTAAACGAAGATAACGAGAAAGTATACTCCTATCATGGGTATGCACAAACCGATCTTTACAAAATTGATGGCCGCTACGGAACCAACGAAGATTACAAAACACTGTCCCAGGAATTGAATAAGAGAAATATGAAACTGGTGATGGATTACGTGACCAATCATTGGGGAATTTCTCATTGGATGATGAAAGATCTTCCCACCAAAGACTGGATCCACTGGTTCAGTGATGGAGAAAAAGGTTTCAAAAGATCCAATTACAAAATAACCTCTCAATTCGATACCAACGCATCTGAAATAGATAAAAAATATGCTCTGGACGGATGGTTTGATACTACAATGCCCGATATTAACCAGAAAAACCCTTTGGTGCTGAAATATCTGACCCAAAATGCAATTTGGTGGATAGAATATGCGGAATTAGGAGGTTTCCGTGTGGATACTTATCCTTATAACGATAAAGAAGCGATGGCTAAATGGGCCAAAGCTATTACAGACGAATATCCCAAATTCAATATCGTTGGAGAAACATGGCTTTCTACTGCCGGACATATTTCAGCGTGGCAGAAAAATTCCAAAACAGGAGAAGCGGCAGGATACAACTCCAATTTACCTTCGGTGATGGATTTCGTATTATTTAGCGAAATGCCCAAAGCCTTTAACGAAAAAGAAAGTTGGAATACAGGAATCAATCGGATTTATGATTCATTTACCAGCGATTTCCTTTATCCTGATGTCAACAATCTGCTGGTTTTCTTCGAAAATCACGATACGGAAAGATGGAACGAGATCTTTAAGGCAGATCCCAAAGCCTATAAACTGGGATTGACTCTTATTTCAACCGTTCGCGGAATACCACAAATCTATTATGGTTCAGAAATAGGAATGCGGGGAGATAAGCAGAAAGGCGGGGACGCAGATATTCGTAGAGATTTTCCGGGTGGCTGGAAATCTGATCCGCAAAATGCATTCAATATATCTTCTCAAACTGTTGAACAAAAAGAGTTTTTCCAATTCACGCAAAAACTTCTGAACTGGAGGAAAGGGAAAGAGGTTATTCATACCGGGAAAACGAAAAATTTTGTTCCGCAAAATGGCGTTTTTACCTACTTTAGATACAATGATAAAGAAAGCGTAATGGTGATGATTAACAATAATGAAAAAGATCAGACGTTAGATCTGAAGTACTTTGAAGAATCACTTCACAATTTTACAAAAGGAAAAGATGTTATTTCAGGAAAAGAATTTACATTGCAGAATAATATAACCATACCAGCGAAAACTTCATTAATTATTGAACTTGAGAAATAATTTTGATCTATGAAAAAGATAATAACCTTTTATACACTTATCGTCTTCTTATTGTGCTGTTCCTCTCTTTCTGCACAGTCAAAAACATTTGAAAAAGAAAAATCAGAGATTGGTAAAATGCTTGATGCTTTCAATGTTGCGGCTGCCAAAGCAGATTACAATACCTATTTCAATTTTTTTGCAGATCAATCTACTTTCATCGGTACAGATGCTACGGAAGTCTGGAATAAGAAAGAATTTATGGTTTGGGCAAAACCTCATTTCGATAAAAAGAAAACCTGGAATTTTACTGCTCTTAAAAGAAATATTTATTTCAGCAAAGACGGAAAACTAGCATGGTTTGACGAATTATTAGATACCCAGATGAAGATATGCAGAGGTTCTGGTGTGGTGGAAAAAATCAACGGAAGCTGGAAGGTAAAACAGTATGTACTTTCTATGACAATTCCGAACGATGTTGTAGACAAAGTAGTCGCTGAAAAAACCGCACTGGAAGATGTCCTTATTCAGGAATTAAAAACAAAATAACAGCATAAAACAGCAATGGCTAAAAAAATAAAACCGGAACTTTCACTTACTCAGATTATCAATATGAGTATGGGATTCTTAGGAATTCAGATGGCTTTTGGGCTCCAAAACGGAAATGCGAGCCGTATCCTTGGAAACTTGGGAGCTGATGTTCACGAACTTTCCTGGTTCTGGCTGGTAGCACCTGTTACAGGGCTTATCGTTCAACCAATCATCGGACATATGGGAGATAACACCTGGAGTCCGTTGGGAAGAAGAAAACCGTACTTTTTGATTGGAGCTGTTTTGTGTGCCATAGGTTTGGTGCTGCTTCCAAATGCTGCTTCGGTTACTCAGATGTTTGCTGCGAATGCTTTATTGCTGGCGGTAATATTCCTTGCCATGATGGATGCTTCTGTTAATATCGCTATGGAACCCTTCAGAGCTTTGGTGGGAGATATGCTTCCAAAACATCAGGGAACAATAGGGTTTTCTGTACAGACTATTCTTATCGGAATTGGTGCGGTACTCGGCTCTTATCTTCCGGATTGGCTAACCCAACTCGGAATTTCCAACGAAGCACCCAAGGGATTTGTGGCAGATAATGTGATTTTTTCGTTTTATATTGGAGCAGGATTGCTTATTCTTTCTATTCTTTATACGATCATAACAACAAGAGAGTATTCTCCACTGGAGTTTGAAGAATTTGAAGAAGATAAAAAAGAAAGTGAAGAACCTTCCAAATTCTCAGATATATTTAAGGATTTTGGGAATATTCCTATTCAAATGAAGAAATTAGGAATAGTACAGTTTTTTTCATGGTTTGCATTGTTTACCATGTGGGTATTTACAACCAGTGCATTGGCTACCCATCATTTAGGACTGTCTCCGGAAGATACTCATTCGAAAGAGTTCAATAATGCCGGAGATTTAACAGGTAAACTGTTCGGAATGTATAATCTTTGGGCAATTCCATTCGCTTTTTTACTGACGCCTATTGCAAAATGGATCGGTAAAAAACAGACCCATGCTTTGGCTTTATTCTGTGGAGGGTTAGGGTTAATCTCCATGTATTTTATTAAAGGAACAGACAATTTGTGGATTTCCATGATTGGATTAGGATTTGCCTGGGCAAGCATTCTGGCAATGCCTTATGCCATGCTGATTGAAGTGATTCCTCAGAAGAAAATGGGGGTTTATATGGGAATATTCAATTTCTTTATCGTGATTCCGCAAATTATCAACGGATTATTTGGTGGCCCAATTGTAAGCGGCGTTTTTGGAAAGCAGGCGATGGATTATATCGTAGTAGGAGGTGTTTGTATGCTGATAGGTGCATTGGTGACTTTAATTTTTGTAAATTCTGAAGACGAAACTCCTAAGGAAATTGAAGGGGAAATCAAACAGGTCCATTTTTAAAACCGAAAGAGAAAGTAAAACAGAAACTTTAACAATAATATGATCAATACGAGCGGGCTAAAGCCCGCTTTCATTTTTTACACGTAATACGGCAGGCTTTAGCCAGGATTTTGAATGAAATAATATTCAATCATCTGAATGATGATGAAATAAAATCTTAGGGTGTATTTACAATTGATTCAGATCTTCTTCGTAATAGATCATGTTTGAATTCATTTTTGATTAAAAAGATAAAGGCAAAGTTTGTGAATAATTTTGCTTTACTTTATGCATACAAAATGATGCGACTTTATCACTGATGAAGGGGTATTCTTATCCATAAAGCTTTGACGAATCAATGAAGTTGATTCTATCTTTTGCTCTCTTAAAATCAACAGTTTCAAAAATAGAAAACTTTGTGTCAGAAAAATACATCATTAAGTAGATGAAAGCATTCTAAGCAGATTTATAAAATATTTACTTTCTACTTACACAATCAATTGAAATTTAACATTTTGTTAAGCAGATGCTATTTTTTTAATCTCTACATTAGATACACCAAATTGTAAAGAATGTACGATATTATCATTATAGGAACCGGTGCAGGAGGCTCAACAATGGCCTATAAACTGGCAGACAGTGGAAAAAGAATACTGATCCTGGAAAGAGGAGACTATGTTCCGGTGGAAAAAGAAAACTGGGATTCACTAGAAGTTTTCGAAAAAAACAGATATACCACTACAGACTTATGGCTTGATAAACACGGGAAAACATTTAGACCTGGAATGCATTATAATGTTGGAGGAAATACCAAATTTTACGGATCGGCACTCTTCCGTTTAAGAGAAGAAGATTTTAATGAAATTCAGCATTACGGCGGAGTATCACCAGCCTGGCCTATTCAATATGAAGATTTAAAAGACTATTACCTTGAAGCAGAAAAGCTTTTTCACGTACACGGAAAAAGAGGGTCTGATCCTACAGAACCATTTGATGCTGAACCTTATCCTCATCCTCCGTTACCTCACGAGCCGAGAATTCAGGAGATTTTTGATGAGCTTACAACTTACGGACTGCATCCCTTTGAGTTGCCGATAGGGGTTAATTTTAAGCCTCATAATACGGCCAATGCACCATATACATTAGACCGTTTTGATGGTTTTCCAGATGCTTCAGAAAGAAAAGGAGATGCTCATCTCTGTGCCTTGTCAAAAGCTTTGGAATACCCGAATGTGGAGCTGATGACCCAGGCAAAGGTGATAAGACTCAATACAGACGGATCAGGTAAAAAGATTAGTGAAGTAGTGGTTGAGCATAAGGGAGAAATAATAAATATAGAAGCCCCTCTTGTAGTACTTTCTGCAGGCGCTGTCAACTCTGCGGCTATTCTTCTGGAGAGTAAGAATGATCATTTTCCGAACGGCCTTGCCAATACATCAGATCAGGTAGGTCGGAATTATATGTTTCATCAGAATACGGCACTCATCGCATTATATACAGAACCGAATTCCACTAAGTTTGGAAAAACCTTTGGTATTAATGATTTCTATCACGCTGCCAGAGGATATGAATTTCCTTTAGGGCACGTACAAATGCTGGGTAAATCGGATGAACACCAAATCAGGGCCGACAGTCCTGTTCCGGCTCCCGGGTTTACTTTCGAACTGATGGCTAAACATGCGGTTGATTTCTGGCTAACCTCCGAAGATCTCCCGGATCCCGAAAACCGGGTAACGGTTGAAGAGGGAAAGATTAAAATCAGTTATACAGAAAACAATCAGGAAGGGCACGAACTTTTAAAAACTGAGCTGATCAAAGCTCTAAAGGCATCCGGTAAATTTCAAAGCTTCCTGTTTAAAGGCTATTATTTCAGTAAAGGAATGGATATCGCCTCACCGGCGCATCAGAACGGGACAACAAGAATGGGGCAGGATTCTTCAACATCTGTTGTTGATGCTTACTGTAAAGCCCATGATCTGGAAAACCTTTATATTGTAGATGGTGGCTTTTTTGTCTCCAGTGGTGCCGTAAATCCTGCGTTAACTATCATTGCTATGGCATTGAGAGTGGGCGAGCATCTTAAAAATACCATGTTGAAATAAAAAATGAACAATAGGAATCTTATTGTATTGATTGTCTTTCTGTTAGCTTTTCTGACTGGAGTTAATTTTGTGATTTTTCCGTCATTGGGAACAGCGTTTACAGATGCTTTTTTATTTGGACTATCTTCCTCACAATTTGGAAATCTGTTTATTCCTCAGGTGATATGTATTATTGTTGCATGTCTGGGAGCTCCGGTTCTGGTTAATAAATGGGGCCCTAAAATCGTTCTTGCAGTTGGAATAGTATTAATGCTTATTTCTACAGGTTCTTTATGGTTCCTGCATTACTTTCTTGCTGAAAAAGCGATGCTGTTTCTGGTATTGATGGTGTTAGTGGCCTTCACGGGAACGGGTTTTGGCCTTTCTATCACCACATTGAATCCTTTGGCAGCCAGTTTATTTGAAAAAGGGAGTGCCAAAGCGATTTTAATCCTTCAGTTTTTGGTAGGGCTGGGCACATCCACCTCTCCGTTAATGATGAATCTGATAGGAGATCCCAAAAACTGGATGTATCTTCCCGGAAGTATATTTGTAACAGTAGTGGTAGTACTGATCGTGTTTTTATTTTTAAAAATTGAAAAAGGATCATTCTTTAAGCTTCCCGGTCATTTCAGAATTCCTGAAAAGTTGTGGGTGTTTTTCATTGCGATTATTTTTTACGGCTGTGTAGAAGGAACATTCGGAAGTTTTGGAGGAATTATTTTAAAAAATAAAGGGCTTGATAATGGTGAAGCAAGCATTGGACTTTCTCTGTTTTGGGCTGGGATTGCTTTGAACAGACTTCTGTTTGGCATATTTTCAAAAATGGTTGACCTTTCTTTGGTATTCCTTTGTGCTCCGATTGCAGTCGCAATAACGATTGTTTTGTTGTTGGTTTATCCTGATGTCCATCTTCTTGTATTCATGATGTTTATGATCGGCTTTTTCATGGGAAGTATATTTCCAGGTTCAATTGGATGGGGAACAGTAGAATTTC
Organism: Chryseobacterium sp. JK1; assembly: GCF_050632815.1. Lineage (NCBI taxonomy): Bacteria > Pseudomonadati > Bacteroidota > Flavobacteriia > Flavobacteriales > Weeksellaceae > Chryseobacterium > Chryseobacterium sp. JK1. The sequence goes on from NZ_JBODRU010000001.1 coordinate 505,540, forward strand.
CGACTTATTCTGTGCTGGTGTCCGGATTTCTAATGGCAGCCAATCAGATAGGAACCGGTGTTGTTACAAATGTTCTAGGGCGTTTTTCTGATCATCTTAACGAAGTTTTACAAATTCTGGTTGTTCTGATGACTATCATTAGTACCTTGTTTTTCTATCTTAAAAGAAATTCAAAAATCAAAGATGCTTTTTGATTTAGCCATGCCAGATTTTCAAACCTTGATAGGGATGATTGGCTAAAAGGGGCTTTACTTTTAATCCTGCATTCTAACTCAATTTCCTTTCTTAACCTACATCAACGATTCTCACCGCTATATGCTGTACATTTGTACCATAAATAATCACAAAAATGAAAACAGTATATCATAAAGCAGATTCAAGAGGCCACGCCAATCATGGCTGGTTAAATTCTTACCATACATTTAGTTTTGCCAACTATCAAAACGGAGACAGAACGAACTTTGGAGTATTAAGAGTATTAAATGATGATACCGTTTCTCAGGGAATGGGCTTCGGAACACACCCTCACAGAGACATGGAAATTATTTCCATTCCTTTGGAAGGAGATCTGGAACATAAAGATTCAATGGGAACTACTGCGGTGATCAAAAAAGGAGAAATCCAGGTGATGAGTGCCGGAACCGGAGTAAAGCATAGCGAATACAACAAAAATAAAGATGAAGAAGTAAAATTCTTACAGATCTGGGTTTTCCCGAGAGAATTGAACGTAGAACCTAGATACGACCAGAAAAGTATTAAAGAAGGAGAAAAGATCAACGGATTTCAACAGATATTATCTCCCAATAAAAATGATGACGGTGTTTGGATTCATCAGGATGCATGGTTCAACCTGGCTAATTTTACAAAAGGAAATGGCAAGAACTACATGCTGAACAAAAAAGGAAACGGAGTGTACGCTTTCGTTTTAAAAGGAAGTGCAAAAGTGGGAGACCGCATTCTGAACGAAAGAGATGGATTAGGAATCTGGGATACTCAGAGTTTTAATATTGAAGCCGTAGAAGACACCGAAATATTATTAATGGAAGTCCCTATGGAATTGCCATCTTATCTTAAATAAAAAACTAAATTTGTAATCTTAAAAATAAGTATCGTATATGAAAATTTTAGCAATAGCAGGAAGCAACTCAGAAGTTTCAATGAACAAGCAGCTGGTAGCTTACGCATCAACATTATTCGAAAATGCAGAAGCAGAGGTGATTGATCTGAATCCTTTTGAAATGCCAATCTATAAACATGAAAGAGAATTAGAGAATGGGGTTCCTCAGGAGGCTCATGATTTTGCAGCAAAAATAGATGGTGCAGATGTATTATTGGTTGCTTTGGGAGAGCACAACGGAACCTATTCTACAGCATTCAAAAATGTGTTCGACTGGGTATCGAGAATTAAAGACAGAACTGTTTGGAACGAGGTGCCAATGTTATTGATGTCTACATCCCCTGGCGGTAGAGGTGGAGCAGGAGTTTTGGAAGCGGCATCAAAGCGTTTCCCTTTCCACGGAGGAAATGTGGTGGAAACTTTTTCACTTCCGTTCTTTAATGATAACTTTGACAAAGCTGAACAGAAAATTTCTAACGAAGAGAAAAACAGCGAATTAAAAGAAAAAATCAAGAAGATTGCAGCCATCGAAACCATCCTTGAAAAATAGAATTTGAATATTCATTTAAAATTACTATTTTTGCAAAAAGAAAAGAGATGAAAATTCAGACCTCCTATAAACAATGTTTTTCTCATAAAGGGAAAATTATGGGCTCTGAAATTCTGAGATAAAATAACGGCCGATAATCTGAAAAGATTGTCGGCTTTTTTGTTTTCTAAAATCGAGTATAAAAAGTAATTGAAATATTAAAAGATAAGAAGACGCAAGACATAAGATGCAAGACAATTAATCATCTGAAATCTGAACTCCGATATCTAAAAATCTAAGCAGACATGAGCAACACTTACAAATCAGCAGGAGTAGACAAAGAAGAAGGATACAAAACGGTTGACAAGATCAAAAAAGCGGTCGGTGAAACCCACAATTCCAATGTATTGAATCATTTGGGAAGTTTTGGTGCATTCTATGAAATCGGAGGATATAAAAATCCGGTCCTTGTTTCAGGAACAGACGGAGTAGGTACCAAGCTGAAAGTAGCTTTAGATACTAAAAAATATGACTCTATCGGAGTAGACTGTTTTGCAATGTGTGCCAACGATATCCTTTGCCACGGAGCAAAACCTTTGTTCTTCTTGGATTATTTAGCTTGTGGAAAGCTTGATTCTGAAATTGCAGCTGAAATCGTTTTAGGAATGGTGGCAGCTTGTAAAGATAACAACTGCGCCTTAATTGGTGGAGAAACTGCTGAAATGCCGGGGATGTATCAGCCGGGAGACTATGATGTTGCAGGATTCTGTGTGGGAATCGTAGAAAAAGATCAGATTATTGACGGTTCTAAGATCAAAGCGGGTAACAAGATTATTGCATTACCAAGCTCAGGATTCCACTCAAACGGATTCTCTTTAGTAAGAAAAGTATTCCCGAATTTCGAAGAAGAATTTGAAGGAAAGCCTTTATATGAAACCCTTTTAGTTCCTACAAGACTATACTATAAAGATATTCATAAAGTATTAGAAGAAGTAAAAGTAGAAGGAATTGCTCACATCACAGGAGGAGGTCTTTACGAAAACGTTCCAAGAATTATTCCTGAAGGACTTTGTGCTTCTATCGACGAATCAAAAATCAGAATTCCTAGCGTAATGCTTGAGCTTGAAAAGAGAGGTGGAGTGAAACGTGAAGAAATGCACGGAACATTCAATATGGGTGTAGGGATGGTAATCGTTGTAGATGCTCAACATGCTGAAAAAGTATTACACCTTTTAGATGATGCTTACGAAATCGGAGAAATTACTGAAGGAGCAGAGAAAATCAATTTGAAATTTTAGAAGCTTACTCCCGCTTTCCGCTATATCTTTTTTGCCAGTGCTTTTTTGCAAAGCCATTTCCAAAAAGGATGCCGCTGCAATCGGGGCTAATTAAAGAAAGCCTTGTCAAGGTTCTAAACCTTGACAAGGCTGCCAAAAAAATATGAAGAATATCGTTGTACTCGTATCCGGTTCAGGAACCAATCTGCAGAGAATCATTGATACTATTGAAGCTGGAGAAATCCAGAATGCAAAAGTAACATTGGTAGTAGCTGACAGAGAATGTTTCGGACTGGAAAGAGCAAAGAATCACAATATAGAAAATAGACTCATTCCGAGAGGAAAGAACTTCAGCAGTGAATTGGTTAAAGTAATCCCTGAAAATACAGATTTGATCGTATTGGCAGGATTTTTATCCATCTTAAAATCGGAGTTCTGCGAAAACTGGAATGGTAAAATAATCAATATTCACCCGGCATTGCTTCCGAAATTCGGAGGAAAAGGAATGTGGGGAATGAACGTTCATAATGCCGTTATTGAAGCAGGAGAAAAAGAAAGCGGAGCCACCGTACATTTTGTAACTCCTGGCATTGATGAGGGAGAAGCTATTCTTCAGAAATCTTTTGAAGTGACCGCTGAAGATACGCCTGAAACACTGGCACAGAAAGTTCATCAGATTGAATATGAAATATTTCCAATAGCGATCAATAAGGTCCTGGGAAATTAATAAATACAACAATGTACCAGTGTACCAATTTACTAATGTTGAAGGTATTGTTACATTGCTAGACTGATACATTGCTGCATTAGCAAATAATCTAAGTAAAATAAAAGTAAGTTCGGAGGTGAAAGACCCGAGCACAGTTTGAAATAGCTGTAAAAAGTAAAAAATTGAAAGTAAAATGAGTAAAAAGAGAGTTTTAATCAGTGTTTCTGACAAAAGTGGATTAATTGAATTCGCGCAGTTTTTGGAAGCTCAGAATTATGAGTTGATCTCTACAGGAGGAACGTTCAAACATTTGAAAGACGCTGGTTTAAATCCTATTCAAATTGATGAGGTAACCAATTTCCCTGAAATGCTGGATGGAAGAGTGAAAACTTTACACCCGAAAGTTCACGGTGGATTATTGGCTGTTCGTAACAACGAAGAGCATATGAAAACTGTTCAGGAGCACGGAATTGGTCTGATAGACATGGTGATCGTAAACCTTTACCCTTTCTTTGAAAATGTGAACAAAAACATTTCTTTACATGAGAAAGTAGAGTTTATCGATATCGGAGGTCCATCAATGCTTCGTTCTGCAGCCAAAAACTTTGATTCTGTAACGGTAATCACTGATGTTGAAGACTATGCAGCCGTGAAAATTGAAATGGAGCAAAACGGAGATACCTACATTGAAACCCGTAAAAAGCTTGCAGGAAAAGTATTCAACCTTACTTCGGCTTATGATGCGGCAATTTCAAGAATGCTTTTAGATGAAGAATATCCTACTTATCTTAATGCTTCTTATAAGAAAGTGGCTGATTTAAGATACGGAGAAAACCCTCATCAGACAGCAGCTTACTACGTTTCCACTTTCGAAAACGGAGCAATGAAAGACTTCGAACAGCTTGGAGGTAAAGAGCTTTCTTTCAATAATCTTCGTGATATGGACCTTTGCTGGAAAGTAGTGACTGAGTTCAAAGAAGAAATGGCTTGCTGCGCAGTGAAGCACTCTACCCCTTGTGGAGTGGCCATCGGAACTTCTGCATTGGAAACGTATCAGAAAACTTTCGAATGTGATCCGGTTTCAATCTTTGGCGGAATTGTTGCTATGAACTATAAGATCGATGCAGCAACAGCTGAGGAGCTCAACAAAACTTTCCTTGAGATTGTAATGGCTCCAGACTTTGACGAAGAAGCTCTTGAAGTTTTAAGAAAAAAGAAAAACCTTAGAATCATCAAAATCGTAAACCCGGTTTCTGATAAACAGACATGGGTGAAAGTAGACGGTGGGATCTTGGTTCAAGATAATGACCTTCATTTCTCTGATGATATTAAAGTAGTTACTGAAACTCAACCTACAGAAGAGCAGAAAAAAGCATTGCTTTTCTCTCAGAGAGTCGTGAAATATGTGAAATCTAATGCTATTGTGGTTTCCAACGGAATCCAGGCATTCGGTATCGGTGGTGGACAGGTGAACAGAATCTGGGCAACACAACAGGCAATCGAAAGAGCAAAAGAAAAATTCTCCGGAGATTTAGTATTAGCTTCAGATGCATTTTTCCCTTTCCGTGACGTGGTAGATTTCTGCGCTCAGGAAGGTATCAAAGCGATCATTCAGCCAGGTGGAAGTGTAAAAGATCAGGACAGTATAGAAGCTGCAAACGAGCACAATATACCAATGATGTTTACAGGTGTTAGACACTTTTTCCACTAATTAAAATAGAATTAAAAAATAATTAGGGATTGTATTTATAGCATTCAAAATTATATATTTGTAAATTAAGACTAGATAATAAATAAAGTATGAGAATATTAATCATAGGTGAAGGCGGTAGAGAATCTGCTTTAGCGGCAAAGCTTCAGAATGACTCAAGAATTTCTAAAATGTTTTTTGCTAACGGGAATGCTACTACCGATGTAATAGGGAAAAATGTTCATTTATCAGAAATCAAAGAACTTAGAGATTTCGCTATTAAAGAAAAGATTGATCTTACGATCGTAGGTCCTGAGGCTCCTCTTGTAGCAGGTTTAAAGGACGAATTTAAAAAACACGATCTTAAAGTTTTCGGTCCTACTCAGAAAGTGGCAAGCCTTGAAGGGAGTAAAGCTTTCTCTAAGAAATTTATGCAGACCTATGATATCAAAACAGCAAAAGCTGTTGTATTTGATTCCTATAACGAAGCTAAAGAATATGTGCAGACACAGCAATATCCTTTAGTGATCAAGGCAAGTGGTTTAGCAGGTGGAAAAGGAGTTGTTATCTGTGACACTCTTGAAGAAGCTGAGGCTACCATCCACGATTTCATGATCAGAAGAATCTATGGAGATGCCGGGATCCGTTTAGTTATTGAAGAATATTTACAAGGTTTTGAAGCTTCTATAATTGCTTTCTCTAACGGTGAAAAATTATTCCCTTGTGTAGCAGCAAAAGATTATAAAAAAGCCGGAAACGGAGATACAGGACCCAATACAGGAGGTATGGGATCTGTAGCACCAAGCCCGGAATTTACTCAGGAGCACTATGCGGATTTCGAAAAAAATATCTTAGAACCTACCATCAGAGGTCTTAAAGCAGAAGGTTTTGGATTTAAAGGAATCATCTTCTTCGGATTGATGGTTACGAAAAACGGAACTTACCTTCTTGAATACAACATGAGATTTGGAGATCCTGAAACTCAGGTGTTGATGGCTCTTATGGAAAACAATCTTTTGGATGTGATCCAGGATTGTATGGAAGGAAAAGACATTGAGCTTACATTTAAAGACGAAAAAGCAGTTTGTCTGGTAATGTGCTCAGGAGGTTATCCGAGAAACATCGAAACAGGTTTCGAAATCACAGGAGAAGATAAAGTAAAACACAGTAAACTTTTATACGCAGGAGCAATCAGCAAAGGAGACAAAGTGGTTTCCAATGGAGGTAGAGTTCTGAACATCGTGGCTACAGGTGCTACTTTTGAAGACGCTCGCAAGAAAGTTTATGAAGATGCAAGTCATGTACATTTCGATTACGGCTTCTACAGAGAAGACATCGGAAAGTTTTAATAAAAATCACGAAAAAAGATTTGGAGCCATTCCAAGTCTTTTTTTGTAAAACAGTTAAGTAAGCAATAAGCTTTATGCTACAGGCATTATGCTTATTGCAGTATAGAAAGCTTATAGCCTAGCCTATCGCTTAAAGCTTTTAAATTAATCATCATTTATCAATTATCAAACATGAACAACGGTATTATTATTTTAGATTTCGGATCTCAGTACAACCAGCTTATCGGAAGAAGAATCCGTGAGATGGGGGTATACTCTGAAATCTTACCTTACAATACACCATTACAAGATATTTTAGCAAAACAGCCAAAAGGAATTATCCTTTCCGGTGGACCAAGCTCTGTAAATGCAGAAAATGCTCACCTGGTTGAAAAAGCATTATACGAACAAGGCGTTCCTGTATTGGGAATTTGCTATGGAATGCAGATGACAGCTCACCTTTTAGGCGGTAAAGTAAACAAAGGAGAGAAAGGAGAATACGGAAAAGCTAATCTTGAAATCGTTAAAGAAAGTTCTTTATTGAAAGGGGTAACTCAGAACTCTGTAGTTTGGATGAGCCACTTTGACGAAGTAGGAGAATTGCCTGCAGGCTTTGAACTCAATGCAAAATCAGGAGTAATTGCTTCTATCTCTAATGAAGAAAGTAAAATTTACTGTGTTCAGTTTCACCCTGAAGTTTCCCATACAGAAGAAGGAGGGAAAATGCTTGAAAATTTCGTTTTCGGAATCTGTAATGCAGAGAAAAACTGGAAACTGACCAACTATATTGAAAAAACCGTTGAAGAAATCCGTGAGAAAGTAGGAGACAACAAAGTAATCCTTGGGCTTTCAGGTGGGGTAGACTCTTCTGTAGCTGCTGTTTTGATCCACAAAGCAATCGGTGATCAGTTAACATGTATCTTCGTAGATACTGGATTGTTGAGAAAGGATGAAGGCAAAAAAGTAATGGATCAGTATGGAGAACATTTCCATATGAACATTAAAATGGTGGATGCTCAGGATAGATTCCTTTCAAAGCTTGCAGGAGTAGATGATCCTGAAGCGAAGAGAAAAATCATTGGAAACGAATTCATTCACGTATTTGACGAAGAATCTCACAAAATTGAAGGGGCTAAATTCCTTGCTCAAGGGACTATTTATCCTGACGTTATCGAGAGCCAGTCTGTAAACGGACCATCTGCAGTGATCAAGTCTCACCACAACGTTGGAGGACTTCCTGAAGATATGGAATTCGAATTATTAGAACCATTAAGAGAACTTTTCAAGGACGAAGTAAGAAGAGTAGGAGAAGAATTAGGTATTCCTCATCACATGGTATACAGACACCCTTTCCCAGGTCCTGGATTAGGAATCAGAGTATTGGGAGCAGTAGATGCAGAGAAAGTAAGAATCCTTCAGGAAGCTGATGATATCTTTATCGAAGAATTATACAAAAACGATCTTTACGAAAAAGTATCTCAGGCATTCGTAGTTCTTCTTCCTGTAAAATCTGTAGGAGTAATGGGAGACGAAAGAACATATGAATACACAGCTGTAGTTCGTTCTGCCAACACCATCGACTTCATGACAGCAACGTGGAGCAGACTTCCTTACGAATTCCTTGATACTGTTTCCAGCAGAATCATCAACGAAGTAAGAGGAATCAACAGAGTAGCTTACGATATTTCAAGCAAACCACCTGCAACAATTGAGTGGGAATAATTTTTGACTTGAATTTAAATATAAATCCTGCCCGTTTGGGTGGGATTTTTTTGTTTATATTGGAAATTCTTCTAAAAATTTTAATGCCTCCATTCCAAGTTTTGTTTTCTGCAGGCAAAAGCGGTGAACTCCCTCATCATTAAATAGTAAAACTTATTATTTTTATCTGAGGTAAAAGAAGGGAATGAAACAATATCTTGTCCTTTGTCTAAAGTTTTTTTACAAATAGGGCATTTACTTTGATTCAGAAAAATTATTGCCATTCCTAATGGATGTTTTGGTTAATGTTTTGCTTAGTAATAGTCTATTAAAACAAATTTTTGTCTAAATTTAAGTAAAATTACATCAAATGCAAATAGAAACAAGATCCCTGACCGTTCAGGATTATGAAGAACTGGCACAAACCATGAAGAGAGCATATCCTCAAATGTCAGAATCCATATGGTCTAAAAAAAGTATTGAAAAATTAACGAGAATGTTTCCGGATGGGCAGATTTGTATTACTGTAGATGGGAAACTGGCTGCAGTGGCACTGTCTATTATTGTGAATTACGACGAATTCGGTGATGATCATACTTATAGCGATATTACGGGTAATTATACCTTCAATACCCATACCTCAAAAGGAAATGTACTCTATGGAATTGAGGTTTTCGTGGATCCTGAGTTCCGTGAACTGCGATTGGGAAGAAGGCTCTATGACGCAAGAAAAGAACTATGTGAATTGCTGAACTTAAAGTCAATAATTCTTGGCGGTAGAATCCCAAATTATCACAAACACAGTCACGAACTTTCTCCAAGAGAATATATACGAAGAGTAAGAGATAAAGAAATTTATGACCCGGTCTTGTCTTTTCAGCTTTCAAATAATTTCCTTCCGATCAGAGTATTGAAAAAATATCTTCCTGAAGATGAGGCCTCTCAGGAGAATGCAGTTCTTTTGCAGTGGAACAATATCTATTACAGCAAAAACCCGAATACCATGCAGGACAGTATCATCCGTCTGGGCTTGGTGCAATGGCAAATGAGACACTTTAAAGATATTGAAGCGTTTTATGAGCAGGTGGAATTTTTTGTGAATGTAATGGGCGACTACAAATCAGACTTTGTACTTTTCCCGGAATTGTTCAATACGCCTTTGCTGGCTCCTTTCAACAACCTGTCGGAAAGAGACAGTATGATAGAGCTGGCCAAACTTACGGAGCAGATCAAAGAAAAAATTTCAGAACTGGCGATCAGTTATAATGTGAATATTATTTCCGGAAGTATGCCGGTTTTTGAGAACAATGAACTGTATAATGTCAGCTATCTTCTTCATCGTGACGGCCGCAGAGATGAATACCGAAAAATTCATATCACTCCCAACGAGAAGAGATATTACGGAATGAAAGGAGGAAGTGAAATTAAAGTTTTTGATACCGACTGCGGAAAAATCGGACTTGTCATTTGCTATGATGTAGAATTCCCGGAATTACCAAGAATTTTGGCTGATCAGGGAATGAAAATCCTTTTTGTTCCTTACCTCACAGATACTCAGAATGCCTATATGAGAGTTCGTCACTGTGCCGCAGCAAGAGCTATAGAAAATGAATGCTATGTTGCCATTGCGGGCTGTGTAGGGAATCTTCCAAAAGTAAATAATATGGATATTCAGTTTGGGCAGGCAGCCGTATTTACCCCTTCAGATTTCGCTTTTCCATCCAATGCGGTGAAAGGGGAAGCAACCCCCAATACCGAAATGACGTTAATTGTGGATGTAGATTTAAATTTACTGAAAGATCTTCATCACAATGGTTCCGTTCAGGTAATGAAAGACAGAAGAAGAGACCTTTATGATACCTATCTTAAATAACAAAACAGAATGCTAATGCATTCTGTTTTTATTTTACCTAAAATTTTTTAAAACAAATTAATCGTTGTGAGGGCATACCACTGCAGGGCAAATCAGCCTTGGACATCTTGGTCTTCCGTCTGTTGGACAGCACTGATTAGAGCAATTAGGGATCTGAATGTCGATAAGACCACTTCCTGAAATGCTTTTTAGCTGCTCTCTCGAAAGTTTGCTACGTAAATTTTTCATGTTGTAATACTTTTATTGGTTTGTTTTAATTTGTAAGACGTAAATATATTAAATTTTATGAGAAATGATGGTTTTTATTATTATGGCTGATTTTTATTCTTTAAAACATTGATTATGTGTTGTTGTTTTTAATTATTGCTCTCTGTGCATTTGGCTTTAGAAATAACATCATCAATCTCTTTATTCCCTAATTGTTTACTTTTCAACAGACTTTTGCACGCTTTTTCTTTCTGTCCTGAAGATAATAATACTTCTCCCTGATAATAAAGAACCAGAGGATTATTTGGATTGTATTCCAGAGCCTTTTCAAAATCCTGTAATGCAGAATCATATTTTCTTAATAAAGCATAAGCGGTACCTCTGTGCTCATACCCTTTTTCTGATTTTTTTATCGATAATGAAGTGGTGAGATCTTCTATTGCATCAGCATATTTGTCGATACGCATTTTGACATATCCACGGTTCAGATACCCACGGTAATTGTTAGGGAGCTTTTGTACCGAGATATCTGTGTCTTCAAGAGCTTCAACATATTGGCCTACTTCAGCCTTGGCAGCCCCTCTTTCACCATATAATCTATAATCATCGGGCATTCTTTCCAATGCAGTCGTATAGCTTTCTATAGCTTGATCAAACTGATTGGTTAACGCATAATACTTTCCGTAAAAAGAATATACCTTAGAATTTTTTGGATCTAATACGAGAACTTTGTCGAAATCTTCTTTAGCTTTTTGCGCATCATATAAGTAGAAATAGGACATTCCCCTGTACAGGTAAGCATCAAAAATATTTTGTTTTTTACTAATTGCTTTGTCAAAATAAGAGATGGCTTTTTGAAAATTTTCTCTGTCATATTCTTTATAACCTAAATCATAGCTGGATTGAGCGAAAAGGAAGTGGAAATTGATCAGGCACAATAATAAAAACAGAATTTTTCTCATGGTAAGGTTTATTAGTTATAAGTTTCCGAATTTAATAAAAAATAGGAATAATTTTTGGAGTAAATTGCACCACTATTAATATATTATGTTCGACAAGCAGCAAAGAAAACTGAAAAGGTCCGCCAGATTGATTTCCGTATTGAGTAAATATGGTTTTAAAGATCTTTTGGCAAGAATGAATGGAGGAAATAAGCAGGAAGATGCTTCAGGAAATTCTGATGAGATTATTTCAAAAGGAACCGTTTATGAAAGGATCAGATTGGCTCTGGAAGAATTGGGACCTACTTTTGTGAAGCTTGGCCAATCATTCAGTAATCGGGAAGACCTTCTACCTCCCGAGCTTATTCAGGAGCTTCAAAAACTTCAGGACAAGGTAGAAATGATAGAAATGGATGTTGAAGAAGCGTTGGAAAGCGAATTCAATATCTCTGTTAAAGATTACTTTCGGGAAATTCAAAAGAAACCTTTGGCTACAGCTTCCATTGCGCAGGTGTACAAAGCTTTTTTGCTGGATGGTTCACCTGTTATTTTAAAACTCAAAAAACCGGATGTACAGTCAGTCATTGAAGACGATTTGCTGTTGATTAAAGATATCGAAAAACTGATCTCCACGTACTCGGAAATAGGAGAAAAGCTTAATCTGAAACAGGCAATTTCTACCTTTGAAAAATCATTGCTGGAAGAAGTTTCCCTGATCAACGAGAGAAATAATATTCAACAGTTCCGTCTCAATTTTAAAAATAACAAAGAAACATACGTTCCGAAGGTCTACGAAGAATTTTCCAACAACAATATTCTTTGTATGGAATTCATTGATGGCGTAAAAGTAACCGATAAATCAGCCCTTCTGGAGAATGGAATCGATCCCGTGAAAGTCTCAGAAGCAGGATTGAGACTCTTTGTCTCACAGATCTTAGATTACGGATTCTTTCACGCTGATCCGCACGCGGGTAATATTTTGGTGAAAAAAGACGGTAAAGTTGTTTTCATTGATTTCGGTGCAGTGGGAAAAATTCAACCCAATGATAAAGAAATTCTCGAAAATCTCATTGTAAGCTTCGTCGCCAAAAATCCCCATAAAATTGTGCGTTATCTCAAAAAGATGGCGGTAAGCTATGAAATACCCGATGAAAGAAGATTTGAAGGAGATGTGGAAGACATCCTAAACTTTGTTCACAGTTCATCCTTACAGGAAATCAACGTTCAGGTGATCATTAATAAGATGAAGGATATCCTGAAGGACAACAGTCTGTATATGCCGGATTATTTTTACCTTCTCTTCAAAGGAATAAGCCTCATAGAAGGGGTGGGCAGAACCATCAATCCGGATTTGGATATTGTTAAAAGTCTTCATCCTTACACCAAAAAGATTTTTACAAAGAAAATAAGCCCGAAAAATCTTTTAAAAACAGGAATGGACCGAATGATGAATTTCACAGATAATGTAGATGAAATTCCCAAAGAGCTCCGTTCAGTTCTTCAAAAATTAGATGAAAATAAATTTACAGTATCCAGTGAAATCAAAAATATTGACAAAACCAACCAGCTGATCAAATCCAGTGTTGTGAATTTAATTTTAGCCATGGTTTTAGGTGCCAATATCATCGCAACATCTATTGTTTTTACATCGGAATCGGGACCCAGAATTGGGGAACTGTCTTTGGTTGCGGTTCTCGGTTTCATTTTTTCAGTTGTTTTAGTCCTGATCCTTTTACTAAGAGTCACCAGAAAATAACGAAGAGACAGAAAATAGTCTAATAAATTTTTAAACAAAAAAACTCTAAAATTCTCCAATTCTAAAGCCTAATACTTTTCAATAAAAAATAACAATGAAAGCCCTTATTATAACATCTGCAGTTCTGCTGGCTTCCTTTTATAACGCCCAGGAAGGAAGTTCAGAAAAAATATCCGGTGATTTTGACGGAAATGGGACAAAAGAATATGTTTCTGCAAAAGTGACCGATTGCAGTGACGAATGCGATGGGAAATGTGATACCATCATCTCTTTCAGCGATACAAAAATACCTTCCTTTACTATTTCTCCTGCAAAATCGGGAACGCTCTACAATCTGGGAGACCTTAATGGAGATGGGAAAGATGAAATTGGTTTTTATCCCGATTGGTGTACAAGCTGCTGGCATCCATTTTATGTGTATGCTTTAAGTAAAACGGGCTGGAAACCAATGGTTTCTCCTATATCTACACACTGTAACCAGTGGGAGGAAGATCAATTTCCCATTAAAAAAGATCCGAAAAAGAAAGGCAATGTTATTATTACTTCCAGCAAATGGGAAGATGATGATATCAAAATCAAAACTCAAAGTGTCAAGGTCTACTAATAAGGTAAAGGTATTGAGTACTAATGGTATAGTTGTGAACAGAATATTTAAGGATTTACATGTTGTTTATCCTTTAAAAAGGTGTTACTAACTAATTTCCAACCTGTAATTTTTAACTTTTAATTAAATACGTATCTTTGCAAAATGGAAAAACTCACTTTTGCAGATTTTGACCTACCGGTTAAAATTCTTGATGTTTTGGCGGATCTGGAATTATTTGAGCCTACTCCTATTCAGGAGAAGAGCTTAAAACCTATTCTTTCTGGAAGAGATGTAATGGGAATTGCACAAACCGGAACCGGAAAAACATTAGCTTACCTTTTGCCCGTTCTTAAAACCTGGAAATATAGCAAATCAGGAAATCCAACTGTTTTGGTACTTGTTCCAACAAGAGAACTGGTGGTTCAGGTAACTGAAATTCTTGAGAAACTGACAGAAAATATTACTGCAAGAGTTATTGGAATCTATGGAGGAAAGAATATTAATACCCAGAAATTATTGTTCAATGATGGTTGTGATATTCTGGTAGGAACTCCGGGTAGAGTAATGGACCTTGCCATTGATAATGCCATCTCTCTGAAAGAAGTACAAAAGCTGATCATTGATGAGTTTGATGAGATGCTTAACCTTGGTTTCAGACCACAGCTTACCCATATTTTTGAAATGATGAAAGAGAAAAGACAGAATATCCTTTTCTCGGCAACCATGACAGAAGCTGTAGATGAAATGCTGGATGTTTATTTCGCCAGCCCGGTAGAAATTTCACTGGCAAAATCAGGAACTCCACTTGAGAAAATTGAACAGACAGGATATAAAGTTGAAAACTTCAATACAAAGATCAACCTTCTTGAACATTTGTTGAAGAATGATACAGATATGTCTAAAGTTTTGATTTTCAATAATAATAAAAAACACGCAGATTTACTCTTTACTAAAATAGACGAACTTTTCCCGGAACAGTTTGATGTGATCCATTCCAACAAGTCTCAGAATTACAGGCTTAAGGCAATGAAGAGATTTGAAAATGAAGAGATCCGAGGTTTGATTACCACTGATGTAATGGCTAGAGGTCTTGATATTTCAAATATTACCCACGTAATCAACTTTGAGACTCCGGATATTCCTGAACAATATATTCACAGAATCGGTAGAACCGGTAGAGCAGATAAAGAAGGGAAAGCGGTTACGTTTGTAACTAAAAAAGAAGAAGCTTTAATTCTGGATATCGAATTGTTGATGGACAAAGATTTGAAGTTTAATGACTTCCCTAAAGAGGTGAAAATTAATGCTAAAAAGATCGCTGCAGAAGAAGATCAGGTGGTTATGAAAAATCCTGCACAGGTAAAACTGAATGAAGGAGGAGGAGCTTTCCATGAAAAGAAGGCAAAAAATACAAAAGAAAACTGGGGTGGTCCTTCGAAGAGAAAGGCACCTAAGAAATTTGGAGCTAACAGAGCTCAACAGAAAGCAATCTCTAAATCAAAGAGAAAGAAATAAAACAAAAAACTCCCAGACTCAACTGGGAGTTTTATTTTTAATCAAATTTAATATTATTGCTCTTTAAAATTTCTTTAAACTTATCTATCTTGTTTTCCTCTTTCATATCCTTGTAGATACGACTTATTACAGCTTCTGCATCAGAACGGTAAGGAGATTTCTGTTCATTGTAAATTCTGTACGCCTTACAGGTATAATCAAGCGCTTTTTCATGATCTTTAAGATTAGCGAAGTAGATTTGTCCTAATTCCGTAATAAACCTCCGGATCATTGGGATATATTTTATCAAAATCATTGTAAGCATCAATAGCTTTCTGATATTCTTTTTTGTAAATATAGGCTATAGGTATATTTTGTAAAGGCATTTTACCTTTTGGATCTACGGCTAATGACTGTTTATAAGCGTTCAGTGCTTTATCATATTCTCCAACTCTTCTGTAGCAGATTCCCAAATTATCCCATGCATAAATAAATGTTGGATCAGCCTTTACAGCCTGCTCATAATTCTGAATGGCATCTTTCCACTTCTCTTTTTTAGAGGCATCTACCGCTTTCTGATAGAAATCAAGCGCTGTATCATTCTTTGAAAACTTATCGTAACTGGTTTCTGAAGTCATAGTGGCCCTTTTTACACTTTCGCAATTTTGCATCAGATAGCGCTCAATTCTGTTATAACTCTCTTTGTACTGCTTCGAATCTTTATTTGTATTGAACGTTAAATTAATCTGCTTTTTCCCGTTCACCTCAGGGGCTTTTTGGGATAATTCTTCCGCTCCTAGCAAAAGGGTAGAAACCTGTAGAGCTCCTGTACGTTTATCAATACAGTCATGTACATCTTTCAGGATATCTTCTTTCTTTTTGTTAGATAATTTAATAGAATCTGTACATTTACAGGCTCCATCTGAAATTTCTTTTAACACAGCTTCATTGTCTGGTTTGTCATTTTTTTTCTGAGCAAACAGTAAAGATGAAAGTAAAATAAAAGTTAAAATGGTTATTTGTTTTTTTATCATGGTTGGAGGTTATTTCAAATAAGGAGTAAGCACCTTTGCCCAGATTTTGTATCCTTCAGGTTTGAAGTGAAGCATATCTTCCACAAAAATGTCTTTCCTTACTTTTCCGTTTGAGTCTTCCATAGCCTTGGTGACATCAATGAATTTAGCGTTGCGTTGTTTTTTCATAAAAGCGGCAATTTTTTTATTGCTTTCCTTCATTTGAGGCCAAAGTTCTTCTCTGCTCGGAGAGTACTTCATAGAAATATAATCTACTTCAATAGTAGGAAATTTCTCACGTATTTTTTTGTAGAACTCTTTGTATCTGTTGACAACTTCATCCGCTTTTAGATTATGATTGTCTGCAAAATCATTCTCACCACAGTAGATAATGATCTGTTTAGGCTGATAAGGTGACAGAAGATCATTCGCAAAATAGTTCAGATCCATCAGTCGTGAGCCACCAAATCCTCTGTTGATAATTGTTTTTCCCGGAAAATAATCAGCTACGTCTGTCCATTTTGTAAAGGATGAACTTCCTATAAACAGAATGGCATCTTTAGCCGGAGGATTTTGCTGATCAAGTTTTTTGAATTCCTGAATGTCCTGCCAGAACATAGGTTTCGTTTCCTGTGAAAACGAAATGGTAAAATACAGCAATAGAAATGCTGATAGAATCTTCTTCATTATTTTCAAATTTAAATTTCATATAAAAGTAATAAAAAACTCCCGATCAGCGGGAGTTTATCATTTATCTTTTGTAAGTAACATAAGGAATATCCGGAATTTTATCTCCATTGATATCAATGTTTCCGAATTGTTGAGCCATTCTCAGGTCTTTGTTTGTTAGAACCTCAATTTTGTAGTTGGAAGGCGCTTCTTTATCAAATTTAATCCCTAAAACTTTTGAGTCAGCACTGTACGTATAAGTTCCTTCGGTTTTGTCGGTAGGGTGACAATCTGCTCCGGTTCCGGTATAAGCAGTATAACTTACGTAATAATCTGTTCTTAGGAATAGCGTGTTTTTAGTTTCGCAACCAGTTAAAACCTCACTGTAAAGCACTGTTTTATTATCTTTTCCGGAAATTATTTCTCTTTTTACTTCCTTCCAGTCCCCTTTCATGATGTCCATTTCGTATGCATCGAGATTATCATCTTTACAAGAAGTAAGTGCCAGGGCTGAAAAGG
Organism: Chryseobacterium sp. JK1; assembly: GCF_050632815.1. NCBI lineage: Bacteria > Pseudomonadati > Bacteroidota > Flavobacteriia > Flavobacteriales > Weeksellaceae > Chryseobacterium > Chryseobacterium sp. JK1. The sequence goes on from NZ_JBODRU010000001.1 coordinate 522,949, forward strand.
CAAATAAAAGTAGTTGTTTTTTCATTTTCACAAATTTAAGAATATGCTAAAATATAAATAAATTTGAAATATCCGTAATGAAATAACGATTTTCTAAACGAATGTTTATAAATAAGGAGATTATTGAAAGTGTGCCTTAGATTTGGAACGGTTAAATGTAATAAAAAATATATTATTGAAGATGAATCGTGTGGGTGAGGATACCTAAAAACTATTCAAAAGAAGCGGGCCAAAGCCCGCTTCTGATATACATTGAGATCCGGTTCAAAGTAACGAAACCGGAAATATACTATTTAAAAATCTTGAGCAGATTTTATTTTAATAGCTCATCTCTACAATCTTTAAAGCATCTTTTGGAGTCAGTTTTTTATATTCTCCAAGTCCAAGCCAGTTTCTGTCTGTGAAAGCTTTTTCAACTCTTTCAGCTGTTCCTTTATAATCTTCTGTGTATTCAGAAAGTTTTGTTTTGATGTGAAGGCTGTGGAAGAATTCCTCAAGTTTTTTGATTCCCAGTTCAGCTTTTTCTTCTACGGTTCCGTCTTTAATTCCCCAAACTCTTTCTGCGTATTGAGCCAGTTTTCCTTTCTTATCTTCAAAATTGTAACGGTAGTGAGAAGGAGCGATAATCGCAAGAGTTCTCGCGTGGTCTATACCGAAGTAAGCTGTAAGTTCGTGTCCCATAGCGTGTACAGCCCAGTCTGTTATAACTCCTTTCTGAATCAATCCGTTGAGAGCCATTGTACAGCACCACATAAAGTTTCCTGCAGCATCGTAGTTGAAATCATCTGCCAATACTTTAGGCGCTGTTTCCTGTAGACTGATCAGGATGCTTTCTGCAATTCTTTCCTGTAGATCAGCGGAAGAAGGGGCTGTCATATACTGTTCCAATACGTGGGTATAAGCGTCAGTAATTCCATTTACAATCTGGTTCTTAGGAATAGATTTAATTACTTCCGGATCCAACACTGAAAACTGAGGGAAAAGTCCCGGACCTCCGGAAGCCAGTTTTTCATTAGTTTCTCTCCTTGAGATCACATATCCCGAATTCATTTCAGATCCTGTAGCAGGCAGCGTTAAAATACTTCCGAAAGGCATTCCTTCTCCTTCAAAAGTTCTTACCGGTTTTTTCAGAATTTCCCAAGGTTCTCCATCATAATTTGCTGCTGCAGAAATAAACTTGGTTCCGTCAATTACAGATCCACCTCCTACAGCAAGAAGGAAGGTAATATTTTTCTCCTTGATAAAGCTTAAAGCATTAACCAGTACTTCATATTCAGGGTTGGCAGGAACTCCTCCAAATTCATGTAGTTCATGATCTTTAAGCGCTTCTTTTACCTGATCATACACTCCATTATTTTTAATGCTTCCACCACCGTAGATCATTAATATTTTAGCATCCTTTGGAATTTCACTGGAAATCTTAGCAATTTCACCTTTTCCAAAAAGTATTTTAGTCGGATTTTTAAATTCGAAATTAAGCATTGTTCTAAATTTATTTTAACCCAAATTTACGGAATGAAAAAAGAAAATTGAGTTAAGGAAATTTTAAAATTACTATGATTGATTTTCATGAAAGCTATTGCACAATAATTGCTTTTCTGAACTTTTAATTAATTGCTTAAGAGATAAGCCTTAGCACGTTTTACAAAGTCTTCTTTATCTTTTTTAATATCTTCCAGAAGCTTTTTCCTGGCATCAGGAATCGTCAGATACTTATCACCCCAAAGATTGATCTCTACAATTACAGGGATCAGATCTGTTCCTTTTTCAGTAAGATGATAGAGTATCTTTAACTTGCTGTCCGGATGATCTCTTTTATCAATAATTCCGCTATCCAGCAAATTCTGAAGCCTTGAAGCCAGAATATTGGTGGCAATTTTCTCATCTGCTTTCAAAAAATCCCCATAGGTACATTCTTTTTTTATCATTAGATCGCGGATGATGAGCAGTGACCATTTATCACCCCATATCTCCAGGGAGCAGCTGATGGGGCAGTCTGATCTTTTCTTATTCATTTTGTTAATTTTTATACAATACTTGCAAATTGAAAGTGTTTTAATTAAATTTGCTTTTGTTTTGCAAGTAAAATTAATTATAAAAAATGAATAAATAAAATGGAACAATATGATATTGCCGTTATCGGCTCAGGACCTGGAGGTTATGTAGCTGCTATAAGAAGCGCACAGCTTGGCTACAAAACTGTGATTATAGAGAAATATGATACCTTGGGAGGAACTTGTACAAACGTAGGATGTATTCCTACAAAAGCTTTATTAGACAGTACTCATCATTATGCAGAAGCCCATCATAAATTTCAGGAACATGGTATTAAACTGGATCAGATAGAACTTGATTTTTCTCAGATGTATAAAAGAAAGGCCGAAGTGGTTTCAAAAAATACTGGAGGGCTCGATTTTCTGATGAATAAAAACAAAATTATCCGTCTGAAAGGAACTGCCGCTTTTGTAAATAATACTACATTGAAAATTACAAATGAAGCTGAAGTCATTCATATCACAGCTCAAAACTATATTATTGCAACGGGATCAAAACCTTCAACAATTCCAGGAGTGGAAATTGATAAAAAAAGAATCATCACTTCTACAGAGGCTTTATCTCTGAATGAAAAACCCAAATCTATGGTCATCATTGGCGGTGGAGTGATTGGGGTAGAAATGGCTTCTATTTTTAACCGTATAGGGACACAGGTAACAATTCTTGAATATGCTGATCATCTGATTGCTGCAATGGACCATGATTTAGGAAAAAATTTACAGAAAATTCTGAAAAAAGAAAGAATAGACATCCGTTTGAATCACGCTGTATACAAAACCGAAAGTTCAGATAACGGGGCTAAAGTCTTTTTTAAAGATAAAAACGGAGCCGAAGATCAACTGGAAGCGGAATATATTTTAGTTGCTGTAGGAAGAAGTCCTTATACAAAAGGTCTTGGACTTGAAAATACAGAGGTTCAGACGGACGAGCGTGGATTTATCAAAGTTAATGAAAACAATCAGACTTCTGTTTCCCATATTTATGCAATTGGTGATGTGATTGGAGGGGCAATGTTGGCTCACAAGGCTGAAGAAGAAGGTGTTTTGGTCGCAGAAACAATCAATGGACAAAAACGTCATATCCATTACAGCCGTATTCCATCTGTAGTGTATACATGGCCTGAAGTGGCTTCTGTAGGGTATTCTGAAGAATATTTAAAGAAAAATAATATTCCGTATAACGTAGGGAAATTTCCGTTTTCTGCCAGTGCAAGAGCCAGGGCTTCCATGGATATGGACGGGTTTGCCAAAGTATTGGTAGATCCTAAATATGGAGAGGTTCTGGGAGTGCATATTATTGGAGCAAGAGCTGCTGACCTTATTGCACAGGGAGTTATTGCACAGGAATACGAAGTGACGGCTGAAGATATGTTCCGTATTTCTTACGCCCATCCAACCTATTCAGAAACGTTGAAGGAAGCCTATCTGATAGCATCCGGACAAGGCGCAGTGAATATATAAGAACTATCAGGTAAAATATATGAATCATTAAGATCAATAGGAAAGTAAGAAGAGTAATGAAGCTTTTTTGAATAAAAGAATGAGGTCTATAACTGAATAAAAAGCAATATTTTCATTATTAATCTAACAGCTAAAGATCTTAATGGTTTTATCAATTGTCCTGCATTTCTAAAAATGAGCGCAGTCTTCACTTTTAGAATAAATACCATTACTTTTTGATTCCAGTTTTCCGGTTTTTCTGTTAATTTTCACCCAAAAGGATTCTTTAACCACAGGGCAGCCTCTGGATTGTAAAACATACATCGAGATATGGCGGTCGTCCATTTTATAGGCTCCTGTAAAAAGGTTTTTAGTATCGATGGTAAATCCATACGTTTTGGCAATCAGTAGTGCTTCGGGAAGATTATCTACTGTTCCGATAAAATTTCTGAGTTCCTGTTCGTTGGAAAAATAAGATGCTCTATCTTTTTTGCAGGCCAGAATATAGGAAAAGCAATTATTTCCAACACATTTCTGGAAAAACCCCCTTTCAGGAACTGGTTCATTGATGGTCATAAAATCCGGAGCCTGGCTTTCGTAGATAACGGCTTTGTCAGGATCTGTGTCATTGCTGAGAACCCTCCAGTATTCATATCCTTTGTCCGGAACAATAAAAGGGTAGAGGTAATCTGTAGTATCCAGGATATCAGGAATTTTTTTATAATCATCAGGAACCTTAATCTGGCTGTACATCAGATTGGATAAGATAAGGCAAAATGCGATGATTACTTTCATGGAAAATGTGTTTACAGTGCAAAGGTAAAGAGAATTATTTCAGTACAATTCTATAATGTCCTTTTTCATCTGTTACATCAATATTGATGCCTGTAAATGTTAATTTATTAATTTGGTAGCCATCACAACCTCCTTTAAATTCGGATGACTGTATTGAAAAATCAAAAGGCTTAACATTAGAAGAAAAAGAATACTTTTTCACCCCATTATAAGCTCCCACGTTTTCCAAAATAATCATATCATCAGTAGTTTTTGTTAATGATATGCTGACGTTATTTTCGTCTTTAATAAAATAAGATGTCAATGTCCCGTTGGTAATAAGGTTTTCATTATTGGAATTTACAAACTCAAAAACGATGGGCTGAGGAGCGTTATAGCATTCTTTTTCACAAGAGATGAACAGAGCTGCTATGAGGAAGAAAGTGTATATTTTTTTCATGGATTATGGATGAGGTAGAGAACAAAAGTAATTATTAATACTTTTATAATCAAATGGGTAAGCCCGAATTATTAAAACGAGCCCTGAATATTTTCAAAACCTGTGCAAGCTGATAATCTGTAATATCAAAATCATCGATGTTGATTTCTATTTTTTCGTCGTTATGAAAAAAGTATAAGTAATTTATTTCAGGTTTGTAATCATTTTTAGGTTCACGGCTTACTAGACGTTTTGCAATAATCTTTTCAAGTTGAATTTCATTCCACAAATATCTTGGATTGTTTTTGATCTGAATTCCTTTTCCATTGATGGAGATGATAATTTGTGACATATTTTTGACCTCTGAAATTATTTTAAAAATAAAATAGCCAGTAAGTCCAAGAAGTATAAATAATACAAACATTGCCGTTCCATTGAATTTAAACTTAAGACCCAAAAGAAAAAATAGCCCCAGAGTTACAAATATACTGTAGGTAGCAATCGCAATAATTCTCCCGGAACGCGAATATTTCACTATAATCTCCTCAGGAATAGAATGGTCAGTATATTCAATTTTATCACTTTTATGAAGAGAATATTCTTTATGAATGAAAACGATATTGATAAATACACCAATGAAGAAAATAATAGATAAAGGAATGAAGTATTGTAATAAATAAACACCTAAAAAGAAGGCTAATATTGCAAAAATCGCATAAAAAATAATTCCGAATTTCATTTTTAATTAAAGTTTTTGCGAAGATACATTTTAAACTTAATGTAGGATGAATTCGTTGAAATATTCCTGTGATAAAGCTGTTCGTATTAATTTTTGTTCCGGTGTTAAGGCTTTAAAGACTAACTCGAGAATATTCAAAAAGTATCAGGCTATCATATTTCAGAACTTCATGGGATATCCCGTCGTGATGTTTCCGGAAGCAATCTTTTTCAGCTTAGATTCCATCATCTTTTTGGTAAGAGGTTTGAGGCGGTCTGTATATAAAATACCCTGAGTATGATCATATTCATGCTGAATGATTCTTGCAGTAAGTCCGGAGAAAGTTCTAGTCTGTCTGATGAAGTCCTGATTCAGATACTCGATCGTAATTTCCCAAGGTCGCGTTACCTTTTGAGAAAGGCCGGGAATACTCAAACATCCTTCATAATCGTCCCACGTCTCTTCTGATTTGTGAATGATCTTTCCATTGATAAAAGTTTCCCTCATTCCTTTATCATCTTTTTCAAAATAAAGAATCTGATCTTCTGAATCCAGGTTTTCAAATGCAATCTGGCTGTCGGCAACAAATAGCTGTAACGGTTTCCCGATTTGAGAAGAAGAAAGCCCGCATCCATTAGCGTTTTCCATGGTTTCCCACATATCCGCAATAAGAGTTTGGATTTCAAAAGTATTCTCGTTGATCTTTGTGCATTTTTGTCTTAAAACAGAGCTGCCATATGCGGAAATAGGTAATTTCATTATCTTATTTTCCTGCAAAGTTCTGCAGAATTGGAAAAGTGTACAATGAACCTATGTTAATTAATCTGTCTGCGGATTCTGCTTAAAGCCTGCGGAGTAATTCCAATATAAGAAGCGATATATTTCAGAGGAACACGTCTGATCATTTCAGGCTGTTCAGTGAATAGTTTCAAATACCTTTCTTTGGCCGTAAGTTTCAATAAAGAAAGTTCTCTTTTGCTTTTGGCTAAAAACAGTTTTTCAGAAGCAAATCGTCCCAAATGATTTCCCACATTCGTCTGACTGTAAATTTTCTGTAAATCATCATAAGAAATCTGCCAGACTACCGTTTCTGTTAAAGCCTGCATTTCGTATTCTGAAGGCGTTTGTGTAAGAAAAGAATCATAAGCACACGTAAATTGTTTCTCAAAGCTGAAACTGAATGTGTACCCATATTCATCGTCAGGAATATAAAATCTTACTAATCCTGATTCTATGAAAGACAAAAAATTTTCAGTATCTCCGTGTTGGGTAATGATTTCGTTCTTGGCAAAAACTTTTCGGTGGAAATGTCCTGCAATAAAAGCCCATTCTGATTCCTGCAGCTTGACAATCTGTTCGTAGTATTCTCTAATGTAGCCCATAGGGTTGAATTATCTTACAAAGGTAGTGAAATTCAATTCAAATAGAGAGAGGCTTAATTTGTTGGTAATGATTAGATTGTATATTTAAAACTAATAAAAAATGACGTGCTCTACAAATTGAACAATTCGGTTACCTTCAATCTTACCTTTTATATAAAGAGAATCTCCGTTTTTAAAAACATATTCATTCACCAAAATATTGTTAGGTCCGCTGGATTCCCCAAAGGAATTGACTAATGGATGCTTGCCTTTAAGTGTGGCTACTTTTTCGTTTTCAACAGGTTTATAGTCTCTCAGACGATATGGGGTTTTATAGGTCCTTCCATAAATTCCTTTTGTAAGATGATATTTTCCATCTCCAAGACTGTCCATAATACACATTTTAAAATCTATATTATACAACTTGCCATTTACAGAAAGTTTTGTTCCTTCAGGATAATCTGCGGCCATACTGTAATCGAAATTCTCATATATGCGGTAAGAATTTTTGGAGTATATTTTGGCGTTTCCGAAACTTAACAGAGATAAAGCGGCTTTCTGCCCAGACAAAGGTGCGGAAATTGTTTTATCAGCATAAATAACACATTTTAAAACAGGAAGTGATAGAACATATTCCCTTTGTCTGTTGTGTTCTTCCGACTGTTTTTCCATAGAAGTAATGGTACCCGTTATAAAAGAAGTTATTCCTATGACGGATGAAACGCAAATAAAAATAAATACACCAAATACAATCAGGATGATTTTAATCCCTTTCTTATCAATGGACGATCTCTTATTTTGAATATTTACATTCGCATTGAAATTGAATTTAATCATAGAAGTTTACATGGACGCCAAAACTAATCAAATTTTAAACAAAAATTAATATAATTTTTTGCTTTTTGAACCGAAATTTTGTCATTTGTCAATTCAACTCATTCCAAAATCTCCTACATTTGTTATTATGAGACATGACCAACGCACAGAAAAGTTCAGGCAGATTGTGGAGAACAAATTCCAGATCTACAATTCATTATTTATGAGCCTGCCCTATGATAAAATGACGAATATCGGAATGCTGCTTCCGTTTCTTTATGAAGAAAGCAGAACCGGGTATGATGCAGGAAAAACCCCTGAAGAAATCGTCGAAGAATTTTTTAAAAACCATACAGATCTTCAAACGGAAGACCAGAAACTGGAACTTCTTTTCAAGATCATCCAGTATATAGAAAGGCAGGTGGTATTGTTCGACAGTATCGAAGATGCTGCATTTCCAAACCTACACTCCGAAAGTGACAGCGGAACAGTAACCAATTTATTTGAACGCTCTTTTCAGGATCATAAGATTGAAAAAGTACGTGAAAAACTAAAGGATTTCAGTGTAAAAGTAGTCTTTACGGCACACCCTACACAGTTTTATCCAAGTTCTGTGCAGAGGATTATCCAGGATTTGAGAGGAGCCATTACCAGCGATTCTGTTACCCAGATTGATATGCTGTTGCAGCAATTAGGGAAAACACCTTTCGTGAATAAAGAAAAACCCACTCCAATAGACGAGGCGCTGAGCATTATTTCATACTTAAGATATGTATACTATGATACCATTGGAGAACTGTTTACCAAGATTAAAAAGACCTTTGGAAACGGAAATTTCCACCTGCATGAAGATATCATTCAGTTGGGATTCTGGCCGGGAGGTGACAGAGATGGAAACCCTTTCGTAACAGCAGATGTTACCAAAAGAGTAGCCGAAGAATTACGCTCAGCTATTTTAAAATCATATTACAGCCATTTGAAATTTATCAGAAGAAGATTAAGTTTCAGAGGTGTTTCTGAAGTATTGACTCAATTGAGTGAGGAATTATACACGGCAATTTTTGAAGGAAAAAATATTACAGCAGAAGATATTCTGAAAAAAACCGATGAAGCAGAACACATATTGATCAACGAGCATAACGCTTTATTTCTTGATTTGCTGCTTAATTTCAGAGATCGTGTGAAGATTTTTGGAACCCACTTTGCCACTCTGGATATCCGCCAGGACAGCAGAATTCATCAGAAAGTAATCGATGAGGTTTTTGCCAAAGTATTTGGAAATGAAGAAGCCGATTATGAGCAGAAATTTACCAGACTTATTCAGGTATCAGACAAAGTGAGTCCGGAAGTTTTTGAGGATATTGTAAAAGATACATTGCTGACGGTTTCTCAGGTTTCAGAAATCCAGAAACTGAATGGGCCGCGAGGAATGAATAGATACATCATCTCTAATTCTGTCGCTGTAAAAGATGTGATGAATGTATTCGCATTTTTCAAAGTGTGCGGCTATCAGGATGAAGAGATCAAGATGGATATTGTTCCCCTTTTTGAAACCATGGAAGGGCTTGCCAATGCTGAAAATGTAATGAACGAGCTTTATCAGCATCCGGTCTATAAAAAACATCTTGAAAAAAGAGGAAATCAACAGACCATTATGCTTGGTTTTTCAGACGGAACCAAAGATGGCGGCTATTTGAAAGCGAATTGGGAGATCTACAAAGCGAAAGAAGTATTGACGAAATTATCCGAACAGAATAGTATTAAAGTAGTATTCTTTGACGGCCGTGGAGGACCGCCTGCGAGAGGAGGAGGGAAGACTCACGATTTCTACGCTTCCCAAGGGAAAACAATAGCTAATAATAAGATTGAACTTACTATTCAGGGACAGACTATTACCAGCATCTTTGGAAATAAAGAGCAGGCTCAGTATAATTTTGAACAGCTTTTGACGGCCGGTGTTGAAAATGATGTATTTAAAAATGCAAAAAAAGATCTTACCGAAAAAGAAAGAGCTTTAATTATTGAGCTGGCAGATATCAGTTATCAGAAATATTCAGACCTAAAGGCTCACCCAATGTTTGTTCCTTATTTGCAGGAAATGAGTACGCTGGAATATTATGGAAAAACCAATATCGGAAGCCGCCCTTCCAAAAGAGGAAACGGAAGCGAATTGAAATTTGAGGATTTAAGAGCAATTCCGTTTGTTGGATCATGGTCGCAGCTGAAACAGAACGTGCCCGGATTTTTTGGTTTTGGATATGCCATGGCCAAGATGAAAGAACAGGGAAGATTTGAAGAAGTAAAAGAATTGTACAAAGGCTCCGATTTCTTCAAAACACTGGTTTTGAACTCTATGATGAGTATGAACAAATCTTATTTTCCTTTGACCTATTACATTAAAAACAATCCGAAATTTGGTGCTTTCTGGAATGTTCTTTTTGATGAATATGAGCTTTCAAGAGATATCATGTTGGAGCTGACCGGATTTAAAATGCTTCAGGAAGAAGATCCGCTATCCAGAAAATCTGTGAAAATTCGTGAGAAAATAGTGCTTCCGCTGTTGAGTATTCAACAATATGCTTTGATGAAAATTCAGAAAGGAGAAGGCAATAAAGAGGCATATGAAAAGCTTGTTACCCGCTCTTTATTTGGAAATATCAACGCAAGCAGAAATTCTGCTTAAATGATTTTGCAGAAAATCTTTACATGCTAAGTCTGTGATAACTTAACCACAAAAGTCACAAAAGTTATTAAAAAACACACTTTAGTACACTTAAGAAAGCGTAAAATACTACAGCATACAAGTACACGGAAGAAAAAAATAAAGATTTTTTTAAACTTATATGTGGACTTATTCTGTACCAGGATATTCTCTTAAGCTCACTTAAAGTGTTTCCATATTTTGTGGCGTTTAAATTCATTGAATCTTCGATTTGTGGTTTAATAAACACACATAAAAGAATGATAATTTCTAAGGCTGGATTCCTTCGGAATGACAAACTGGACGTTGAGTGTATCCGTACACTTTGTCATTCCGAAGGAATCTAAACATTATATAATTTTCAAACACTTTAAAAAGGGTAAGGAAATACCGCACAATGAATTTCATAGAGGATGAAAATCTTTGATTTTCAACAAAAATTTGGTGTACTTCTTATACCCAAAGTATATAACTTCAATAGCTTAAGTGTTTAAAAAAGCTTTTGTGACTTACGATTTAATAAAAAAGTTTAAACAGCTTTAATAACAGATCATAAAAAAACGGGCTTTTGCCCGTTTTTTATTCCTTTATAAATTTCTCATAGTATACCTTATTCTGGGTCTGAATTTTCAGATAATAGATTCCTTTTGCAAAATCCTCAACCTGCACTGATTTTTGAGAGCTACTTTTTTGGATCAGTCTTCCCAGATTATCATAGATTTCTACAGAATGAATGTTGTCTTCATACGCTATATTCAAAACATTTTTAACCGGATTTGGATATATGCTCAACTTTTCTTTTTTCCCAACCTCAGAAGTGTTTAAAATCAAATTATACAAACTTCCAAAATTAAGAATACCATATCCTGTCTGGTCACTATGATTAGGATAAAGGGACGCTGTTTGTCGTAGTCTTGTTTTAATTTGCTCTCTGTTCATGGTAGGAAAAGCCTGAATAAGACAAGCAACACCACCCGCTGCAATAGGGGTGGAAATTGAGGTTCCACTTACTGTAACGGTTGCATTGTCATAAACGGTGGTCGTATTGGAGCCCTGAGCACTTCCATCGGGTTTGATGATGCCAAGAGAATTGGGTCCGAAAGACGAAAAATCAGAAGCATTTCCTGCAGCATCTACAGAACCTATAGAAAATACTTTAGCATTATCAGAAGGGGTCAAAAGATAATGCCATGCAGCCGCCCCGGAATTTCCGGCAGCAGCCAGAACAAAAATACCCTTCTCCGCAGCAATCTGTGCTCCTCTGGCGATGAAAGAAGTCGTTCCATTCATGTCTGCGTAAGTATAATTATATCGGGGATCATCAAATTCACCATAACCCAATGATGAGGTGATAATTTCTACGCCTTTTCTGTCGGCTTCTTCTGCAGCCTCAATCCAGTATATTTCTTCTTGGGGAATCTCTACAGTGGCATTTTCACTTCGGTAAAGATAAAAATCAGCATCAGGAGCAGAACCTACAAAAGTGTCTTCCAAAAAACCTGCGATAGCACCCAAAACTACAGATCCGTGCGGACTTAGGGTTGTATTATAAACGTCATTGGTTTTCGTTACAAAATCATATGTTGCTTTGATATGATTGCCTGTCCATAATCTTGAAAAGGCAGATCCTGTATTTACCATAGGAAATCCGGCATCAATCACAGCAATAGAAATACCCGTTCCTGTGTATCCTGCCAAATGGAGCGGGCGGATGTTAACCTGGTCAATCTGTGTAGTTCCCTGGCCATAATTAAAACTGGTAAGAGTTTTATCAGTAATAGTCTGATCTTTCCCTTTTTTCAGAGTTGTTTTTACTCCTGTTGAACTATTTCTGGCAAAACTTTCTACAGCTAAAACAAAAGGCTGGGCCTGAAGGATTACTTTCTGTGATGGTGTGGCTGTTACAGCAGCTCCGTTGAGCCATTTGGAATAATCCGTAACCGTAAAACCCAGATTCTGGAGATTCTGAAGGTACGACTGCTCAATAGGGGCATCCTGATCATTCAGCGAAATTCCCAGTGTGGTACGTCTGTTGAGCGACTTTTGAGACAGTTCAGAGAGCGGATTTGCATAGAATGCAGCTTTATTGGGCTTATCTGTAAAGTAAACAAAAACAAGTTCTGTTTGTGCAGAGAGGGTAATATAACCAGTTAGGAAACAAATGAGTAAAAGTTTTTTCATGAGATTATTTTGTATAAAGATAAAAACAAAATCAATAAAATTTTTGATAGGATTTTAAATTCCTTATTTTTACAGAAATATTTATTTATATGAAAAAAATTCAGATGGTTGACTTGCAAAGTCAGTATTACAAAATAAAGAATGATGTAGACAATGCAGTGTTGAATGTAATGGATTCTGCAGCATTTATTAACGGTCCTGAAGTAAAGTCTTTCCAGAATGAATTGGAGTCTTATTTAGACGTAAAACATGTTATTCCATGTGCCAATGGTACAGATGCATTACAGATCGCCCTTATGGCGTTAGATCTGAAAGAAGGAGATGAGATTATTACCGCTGATTTTACTTTTGCTGCTACAGTAGAAGTGATTCATCTATTAAAATTAAAATCGGTATTGGTAGATGTAGATTATGATACTTTCACAATTTCTACTGAGCAAATAAAAAAAGCGATTACGCCCAAAACAAAAGCGATTATTCCGGTACATATCTTCGGACAGTGTGCCAATATGGAAGAAATTCTGAAAATTGCTGAAGAGCACAATTTATATGTTATTGAAGATAATGCTCAGGCAATCGGTTCAGAATATACATTTTCGGACGGAACAGTAAAGCAGGCAGGAACAATGTCTACGGTAGGAACTACCTCTTTCTTCCCATCAAAAAACCTGGGATGCTATGGAGATGGAGGGGCTATTTTTACCAATAATGATGAACTGGCACACCGTTTAAGAGGAATTGTAAACCACGGAATGTACGAAAGATACTATCATGATGAAGTAGGAGTAAACTCTCGTTTAGACAGTATTCAGGCTGCTGTTTTAAGAAAGAAACTTCCTCACCTTGATTCTTACAACGAAGCAAGAAGAAAGGCTGCAGATTATTATGATGAGGCATTTGAAGGAAATCCTAATATCCTTACTCCGAAGAGAGCTGAAAATTCTACACACGTATTCCACCAGTATACATTAAGAATTCTAAACGGAAAACGTAATGAACTTCAGAAATTCCTTACAGAAAAAGAAATCCCTGCGATGATCTACTATCCGGTAGCACTTAGAAAGCAGAAAGCCTACTATCAGGAAAGCAATGCTGCAGACTTCGTGAATACAGATAAACTTCTGGATCAGGTAATTTCTTTACCAATGCATACAGAATTAGACGAAGAGCAGCTGAAGTATATTACAGATGCCGTGCTTGAGTTTATGGGATAATGAAGAATACAATATTTAAATATAGAATAATTGGAATAGTCATATTTTTATTCCAATTGTTTTTATTCTTCTTTTTTTGCTTTGGTACCTATAGATCAGCTTTGGAGATCAATACAGAGAAAATATTTTCCATGGAGAATTTTATCTTTCTTTTTACTTCAGTCATATTTTTGAGTTCATTGTTAAGTGCCATTACTTTTTTATTGAAGAGCAAAAAAGCAATACTATATTTAAATACAAACTATATTTTAGTTTTATTATTTTTTATTTTTGAATATATAAAGTTGAGGACAGAAACCTCTTTTGAGGGAGTTGATGTTTTGATATTCTTTATTGTTTTTTTTATAACATCAGCTTTTCTTTTGATGACGAATATTTTTAAAAATAAAAAAGTGCGATTTCTAGAATTAGATGATATAGGAAAACACATAGAGTAAGAAAAATACAAAGAATAAAAATAGAAATGGCAATACTTGTTACCGGAGGGCTTGGATATATTGGTTCTCATACCGTAGTAGAACTTCTGAATAACGGCTTTGAAGTGGTTATTGTAGATGATTTATCCAATACAGAAAGGTTTATTTTAAATAATATAGAAGAAATTACAGGTAAAAAACCTGCTTTTTATCCTTTTGATTTAAGACGGAAAGAACTGCTTACCCAGGTTTTTGATGCACACCCGATTGATGGATGTATCAATTTTGCGGCTTCTAAAGCTGTAGGAGAGAGCCAGGTAAAACCTGTAGATTATTACGAAAACAACTTGTTCTCACTGATCAATATTCTTCAGGAATTTAAAGAAAGAAAGATCTCCAATTTCATTTTCAGCTCTTCCTGCACCGTATACGGACAGGCAGATGTAATGCCGATTGATGAAAATACACCTTTAAAGCTTCCTGAAAGTGTTTACGGGAAAACAAAGCAGATGGGGGAGCAGATCCTTATCGATTTTGCAAATGCCTACCAACGTAAAATATCTTTATTGCGATACTTTAATCCTATAGGTGCGCATCCGTCAGCTAAGATTGGAGAATTGCCTATTGGTATTCCTAATAATCTGGTTCCTTACGTTATGCAAACCGCCGCAGGTGTTCGCGAAAAACTGAATGTTTGGGGAGACGATTATGCTACGGAGGATGGAACGGCGGTTAGAGATTATATCTACGTGGTTGATCTTGCAAAAGCTCACGTTGCCGCACTGAAAAAGCTAATGGAAGATTCAGAAGAGCATACGGTAATTGATACTTACAATCTGGGTGCCGGAAAAGGTTCCTCTGTATTGGAAGTAGTAAAAGCTTTCGAAAAAGCCAATAACGTAGAAGTTCCTTATCAGATCTGTGCGAGAAGGGAAGGGGATATTACCATTGCCTATGCCGATCCGCAAAAAGCTCAGAAAGAACTTCACTGGAAAGCGGAGACCTCTTTGGAAGAATCTTTAAAAACAGTCTGGGAATGGCAAAAATATTTAAACACCAGAAATTCATAATGTAGAGGATTGAAAAACTTTCCTTATCATTATGAAATAATAACTAAAAAACGACTATAAAAACGAATTACAAAAACACCTTACAAAAACACCTTTGCTGAGAATAGAACCTTTTATCTGTTTAAAAGATTTTTTCAGTAAAGTTTTAATTTAAAATTAATATGAAGACACAAAGAATAGGTATTACATTTTCCTCATTTGATTTATTACACGCTGGGCACATCAAAATGCTTGAAGAAGCGAAAACCGTATGTGATTATTTGATCGTAGGACTTCAGATCGATCCGTCCCACGACCGTCCTAACAAAAATAAACCAAGTCAGACTATTGTAGAGAGATACATTCAGCTGAAGGCCGTAAACGCCGTAGACGAAATTATTCCTTACTATACAGAAGAAGATCTGTTGGATATTTTAAAGTCGTTTGTAATTGATGTAAGAATCATCGGAGACGATTACATGGACAGAGATTTTACCGGTAAACAGTACTGTGAAGAAAAAGGAATTGAAATTTTTTTCAATAAGAGAGACCATAGGTTTTCCACCAGTGATTTGAGAAGAAGAATCTACGAAGCAGAAAAAGAAAAAGATGCACGCGCAGAATCTGTAAAATAAAACAAAACATAAAAAAATCCCGAAAAGTACTTTTCGGGATTTTTTTTGTATTACATCGGGCTACCTTGTTGGTCGTCACCGGCTGCATTAGAGTTAATATCTTTTTTCTTTTTAGGCTGATCCACCTTCTCTCCCTGTTTGAATCTATAGGTAAGGGATAACGCGAATTGTCTCGGCTGCCACTGCATGTAGCTGTCTCTTACGTAGTTCGATCCATAGGCTGTTGATCTCATAGCTCTTGTATTGAAGATGTCTTGAATGTTAAAGCTTATTGTACCATTTCCGCTCCATATCGTTTTGGAGGCACCAAGGCTTAGCGCATACATATCTTTTCTGTCGATACTTTGCGTTTTTTGGGCTCCTCTGTAGAATCCCTGAAGCTGGAAACTGAATGTTTTGTCGACCTTAAAGGTAGAAGTCAATCTTGCTCTTGAAGAAAAGCCTTTACCTTCAAAAGAGGTTGGTTCTTTCATGATATCCGGGTCAAAGTAAACACCATCTGTTTTATATCTGAACACATCAACATTTCCTAAGAATTTTAACCATTTCGTAGCGTCCCAGCTAAAGTTAAGGTCCATACCTATACGATCATCTGTTCCAAGGTTGATAGGTTTTGTATGGAAAGTTGTTAAAGTCTGGTTAACACCATTTATAGTAGTTGTCGCTTCCTGATCATATACCAACATTTTTACATCATCAGTAGTGTGTCTGTAATATAATGTAGGATTGATATTGAAAGTCTTTTTGGAAAAGTTATATCCTATCTCATAAGAATCCACATAAGAAGGGTTCAAATCAATATTCCCGTCAAAGATGTTCTGGTTGTCGCTATAATTCGGATTAGGAATTAGGAAGAAAGAACGCGGACGGTCAATTCTTCTGGAGTAGTTAACTAAGAATTGGTTATCTTTTGCAATGTCATAGCTTAAAAATACACTTGGGAAAAGATTATTGTAATTTTTAGACTTGATGATAGCATCACCATCACGGTTCAGATAATTGATATCTACATTAGATATTTCATCCCTAAGACCAAGCTGATACCCTAATTTCCCTATCTTGCTTTTAAACTGAAGATAGAAAGCATTGAACATTTCTTTATACGTAGCATCATATGTATACTTTTTAAGATAATCCAGACCAGGCGCTGCCAGATTATTAGTAGTACTTTGCAGAACCTGATTGCTGTAATCATTATTATTGGCATCCAACCTGTAACCTGCTTCCAGTTTGGAATTTTCCCCAAGAGGAAGCTCATAATCAGCCTTGGCAATAACAGACTTATTGATTGTATTTTGATCTATAATATTCAGAAGCTGGAATGCGCCATCTTTAGTGTCATTGATGTTGCTGTCTGTATTGGATCGGTTTCTCTGTAAACTTAATGAAAGAGATAAGTTTTGACCTTTATCATCAAATTTATGATCTAAGCCGAAGTCTCCCTGAAAAGCAAGATTATTTCCATTTCCTAAACTTGTTCTCTGTCTGAAAATAGTTCCTCCCGCAAAAGGATTATCAAAATAATTGATATTTCCTTTATTATCGCTGTCGAAAGTTCTTACTGTTCCGGATGCATTTACCGATGTTTTCTCAGAGATATCATAGGTAATTCCTCCGGTAGCATTATAATTATCATTTTTATTTTTGCTGATGGATTCATTATGAGTCTCTTTGTTTATACCACTGTTAAATAATGCATCATTTCTATTGGTATTCTTTGACTCTCTGTAGCCACCACCTCCATTCAGGAACCATGTGAATTTACCTTTTCTCCAGCTTAAGTTGGTATTAAGTGCAGTCTGTGGAAGATAACCTAATGTTCCGGTTACACTTCCGTTGAATCCTGTCTTTTTATTTTTCTTTAAAATAATATTCAGGATACCTGCTGTTCCACTGGCTTCAAATTTGGATGAAGGGTTGGTAATAACTTCAATTCTGTCGATCTGATCCGCAGGAATACTCTGTAAAGCATTGGCTCCATCGTCAATACCCAATAATGCTGAAGGTTTACCATTAATAAGGAACTTCACATTAGAACTTCCTCTCATAGAAACAGTTCCGTCTGTATCTACAGAAACTGAAGGAACATTGGTGAGGACATCCTGTAAATTTCCTCCTTTACTTACGATATCCTGAGAAGGGTCATAGGTTTTTTTGTCAAGCTCTACTTTATAAGGTTTAGTGGAAGCGGCAGTGATTACAATTCCTTGGATTTCATTAGTCTTGCCATCAAGAGTTGTCGTTGCTTCAGGCTCTATAGACAATGCTCCGATATTACCGGATGCTGCGATGCTTTTATTAACGATACTCTTTTTGTAGTCAATAGCTTCTACCGCAATGTCATAATCACCGGGAGTTAACTGAATTTTGTACTGCCCTTTTTCATCGGTAAGTACAGCATCACTTAAAGATTTGTTGGCCTTGTTGCTGAAGGTTACAGAGGCATAAGGAACCGGCTGATTTTTCTTGTTGACAATAGTTCCTGAAACGCCTGCTTTTTCCTGAGCAAAAGCCAGTGCCGCTGCCGAAAGTACGAAGGTAAGTCCTAAAGTTTTTCTTGTGAAAATATTGACAATTTCTGTCTTATTCTTCATAGGTTATTTTTTTGTATAAAATCGTGAAAGGATAACCCTTAATATTTTGAATTTCAGTATTTGCTTGATTTTCAAAATATTATGATCTTTTTATTTTTTCTAGCTGTTAAATTTTTTTAGGTGCTTTCTAAGCTTATTTTATATTCTTTGAATTGAGCCAGTCCTGATACGCTTTAGCATTAATAGCGTGTTCTTCAGCACTTGCTGTAAACTTATGATATCCCAGTCTTGCAGGGTCAGCACACATGAATATATAATTGTTATTTTCCGCATCCAAAACAGCATCCACCGAATTTTTATCTACTACGCAGATAGGTCCCGGAGGAATTCCTGCATTAGCATACGTATTATAAGGTGATGGAGTAGACAAATGCTTATAAAATACTCTTTTAATAGTTTCTTTAAAATTAGTCTGTTTATTGATTGCATAGATTACCGTAGGATCAGACTGAAGCTTCATGCCTTTTCTGTAACGGTTTAAATATAATCCTGCAATCGTTCTCATTTCATCTTTTTTTCCGCCGGATTCTTTATATACAATAGAAGCCAGTGCATAAATCTGCTCTCTTGAAAGTCCCGACTGTTTTTCTTTACTTTCTCTTTCGCTCGTCCAGAAATCATTATACTGATTTTCAAATTTTGCGAAAAACTCTCTCGGACTTACAGTCCAGAAAAAGTTGTAGGTATCAATGAAAAAATATTTTTTCAAATCTTCTACATCTTTATAGCCTTTTTCTTTTGCTACAGCATCAAGATCGTTTACAAAATGTAAAGAGTCCAGTTCTGTTTTTTTAGTCACTTTGCCAATCATCTGGTACATATCTCCAAAATCTCCGATTCTGAAAGAATTAGCAGTCTGATTTCCAGCTTTAATCATATTCACAAGGTCTTTATTTCCTTTTCCGCTCTGAATATGATAACGCCCAGCCTTAAAATTGGTATCAAGACCTTTCTCTTTAGCTACTGCTTCAAAAGATTCCCTGTCTTTGACGTAAGGAGCAATAGAATCCAGAATCTGTTTGAAACCTGCTTTATGAGGAATCAGAACATAGCCTTCTTTTTCTACGTTACTTCCTAAATATTTATTATAAAATCTCAAACCAAAAAATCCTGCCACTACAAATACAAGCAGAATGATAATGAGAATTGCTTTTTTCATTCTTAAATATGTTGATTAAAAGTTTTCTGTTTTTAAAGAAGATCTGCTTTACCTCTAAAAACTTGCTTTGCCGGACCTTCCAACCATATTTTCTGGAAAGAATCTCCGTTTTTTTCAGCATATACCTTAAGGTTTCCACCCAGGGTTTTAACTTTTACAGAGGTTAGATTATGTTTTTCAAGAAAAGTTAAAGCAGAAGCTGTAACTCCTGTTCCGCAACTGTAAGTTTCGTCCTCAACGCCTCGTTCATAGGTTCTTACGAAAATTTCATTATCGGAAATTTTTTCCACAAAGTTGACATTGATGCCTTTTTCTTTATAATTTTCAGAATTTCTGATGGCATATCCTTCATCATATACGTGATAATCTTTAAGATCCTGCACATATTTTACGTAATGAGGAGAGCCGGTATCCAGAACAAAATCACTTCCATCATGAGATACAGTATCTACGTCGATCATTTTGAGTTTGATGATTCCATTATGAATTTCAGCTTCATGTTCTCCGTCTATGGCGATAAACTTGCATTTATCTTCAAAAATATCAAGAAAAAAGGCAAAAGCTACAAGACATCTTCCTCCGTTACCACACATCGTACTTTCGCCACCGTCAGAATTATAATATACCATTTTGAAATCGTACTGAGGATCGTTTTCAAGAAGAATAAGACCATCGGCACCTATTCCGAAACGTCTGTCACAAAGTTTTTCTATTGTATTTTTGTCTTTAGGGAATTGAAGATCACGGTTGTCTACCATTACAAAATCATTCCCGGTTCCCTGATATTTATAAAATTCCATATTTTTTTGTCTAAAATGAAGCAGCAAAATTACTATATTTAAAATGAAAAACGAACAGTGTTAGCTGTTCGTTTTGTTATTTATAATCGTTTTATCTAAAGCCTCGTCCGCTGCTCTGTTGTCTGTTTGATTCAGTGCTTTGGGTGCTTGTGTTATTTCTAAAACTGCCGGAAGATTCTGATCTTGTGCTTTCAGAACTTCTGAATCCGCCACTGTTCTGAGTTCCCTGGTTGTTCTGGAAACCACTGCTTTGGTTTCTGAAGCTACCGTTGTTTTGAGATCCCTGGTTGTTCTGATAACCACTGTTCGAATTTCTGAATCCGCCACTGTTGTTGCTTCCGCTGTTTTGGTTTCTGAAACTTCCAGTGTTTTGATTGCCCTGGTTGTTCTGATAACCGCTGTTTGAATTTCTGAACCCGCCGCTGTTGTTGGGTCTGTTGCCATTATTGTTATAAGAATTTCCACTATTTCGGAAACCATTATTTTCTCTCTGTGTAGTAATGGTGTTGGATCTTCTTTCTACATATACTTTTCTTCTGGTGTTATTATAGTTGTAGTAATAATAAGGAATGCCGTTGTCATAGTAATAATTCACATTATTTCTGTAATAGTAGCCGTCATTGCCCCAATATCCACCACTTCCGTAATATCCGGAAGGTGCGTAGTAGTATCCGTTATTATAATAAGGATCTCCATAGCCACCATTGCTTCCATATCCGTCGCTATATGCTAAACAAGATGTTAAACTGGTAATAGCAAAAATACTGAGTGCTATTTTTAATAAATTTTTCATGACTTTATGTACTTTTTTTCTTTAAAACTTTTTTTCCAATTGAGGTATCCTACGATAGCCATTATAGTAAATACCAAATATTGAACCGAAGTGATTCCAAGTCCCTTAAAAATCATCATAGGGATACAAATAAGATCTCCGATAATCCAGAAAATCCAGTTCTCAATGCGCTGTTTGGCCATAAACCACATTCCAACTAAAAATATGGAAGTAGTGAAGACATCCATCCAATTGGCCCAATCCAAATGATACAGTCCGAGACTGGTTCCTTTCATTGAAAATTGATTATCTATATAAGGTTTGTAATAATAAATAAGAGTGACAAGTCCCAAGCTCAGAATGAAAAGAATCACTGCAAAAAACCATTCTCTTTTGCTGGCCCAGGTAACATCCACATGCACATGATCTTCGGAGTTTTTTGCCCAAAGAACCCAGCCATAAATACTCATCACGGAATAATAAACATTGATGAGGCAATCACCCAATAAACCAAAGTTGAACAGAATATAAACATAAATCAGTGTAGAGATGATTCCGGTAGGGTATACCCAGATATTTTTTCTGATAGAGAAATAAACACTCAGAGTTCCGAAGATTGCTCCCGAAGCTTCCAGTATAATCTGTAAAGCAGTGTAGTTTTCATAGGGCTTTACAAAAAGATCATATACATTCATGCAGTCAAAATTAAACAAAAATAAAGACTCTGAGAAATACTTTTCAACCAAGTGTTAGTCAGGTTTTTGAACCTTTAATGTAAAATAAATGACTAAAATTTGCCGATAAACGTGAGAGTTTCTAAAATTTTTATATTTTCGTAAATCCTTAATAAATAAAAAAACATGTCGAAAATTTGGGTTAAAAAGCCACTAAGTGCCTATGAGGCAGATATGAAGAAAAGTGAGCTGAAAAAAGTCCTTGGAAAATGGAGTTTAACAGCAATTGGAGTGGGCGCTATTATTGGTGGTGGAATTTTTGTTCTTACGGGAACAGGAGCCTATTATCATGCAGGTCCTGCACTTGCAATTTCCTTTATCATTGCAGGGATCGCCTGCGTTTTTGCGGCATTGTGCTATGCTGAGTTTGCATCTATTATTCCTGTAGAAGGTTCTGCCTATGCTTATGCGTACGGAACTGTAGGGGAAATTTTTGCCTGGGCCATGGGTTGGTGCCTCATTCTGGAGTATGCCATGGCGAGTATGGCAGTTTCGGTGAGCTGGTCCGGATATTTTAACAAATTTCTGAAAATCTTCAATATCCATTTGCCGGCCTATCTTACTTCTGACCCGGCGAGTTATACGGGAGACGGTTTCTCTATGAACCTGCCTGCATTTATTCTTGTTCTTTTGATTACCGCATTATTGGTAAAAGGAACTAAAGAAGCTGCAGGAGCCAATAACCTGATCGTTTTAATGAAAACGTCTGCTGTAATCTTCGTGATTATTGCAGGAATATATATTATTTTCTCTAATACAGATCTTTATAACGCTGTTGACGGAGTGAAAAACTGGAAACCTTTTATTCCTGATCAGATAAAAATTAAAAACTCTGAAGGAGATCTGGTGTCTGCTTACGGTATTAAAGGGATTATTTCAGGAGCAGCGGCCATTTTCTTTGCTTATATCGGTTTTGATGCTGTTTCTACACAAGCGGGAGAGGCCATCAATCCTAAGAAAGATGTACCTTTCGCGATTATTGCTTCATTGTTGGTATGTACTGCGCTTTATATCTGTGTATCTCTTGTTTTAACTGGGATGATGCACTATACAGATTTTAATCCTGAAGGAAAATATCCTGACGCTATTAAAGCTCCTGTAGCGTATGCATTTGAAATCGCTGGAAAACACTGGGCGAGTAATGTAGTAACCATTGCTGCTACTGTAGGATTGATTTCCGTAGTAATGGTAATGATGATGGGACAGTCAAGAATCTTCATCGGAATGTCTAAAGATGGTTTGATCCCGAAATTCTTCGGACAGCTTCACCCGAAAACTAAAACGCCTTACAAAGGAATCATCCTATTAGGAGTTGTTGTAGCATTTATTGCAGCTTTCACACCTATTTCAACACTAGCTGATATGACAAGTTTCGGAACCCTGTTCGCATTTACCCTGGTATGTATTGCCGTTTGGGTAATGAGAAAAAAGGAACCTAATTTGATCAGACCTTTCAAAGTTCCTGCTTATAAGGTTGTGGTGGCATTAGGTGTTGTAATCAACCTATATTTAATATTGAACCTAAGTGCTCATGCTTTGGAATTGTCTGCAGTATGGCTATTCTTAGGAGGATTGGTTTATTTCCTTTACGGAAAATCAAACAGTAAATTGAACAACCCTGAAAAATATCAGAACCAAGATTAATAATATAAACCGCTTCGGCGGTTTTTTTTGTCCTAATAAATAGTATATGAAAAAGATTTTCTCCGTTTTATTTCTGTCCGTAGGATTTACTGCGTTTTCTCAGCAGGTAGAAAGTTTTAAGACAATTTTTAATGATAAAATAAGTATCCGGGCTCTTGAATTGTATGACAACAAAGTCTGGTATAGCGGAACGGATTCCAAATTTGGATTTGTAGATCTGAAAGATGATAAAAACCAAAAGCAGATAAAACTATCTGAAGAAAAACTTCAGTTCAGAACATTGGCACAGAATGATGAGTCTTTTTATATGATCAATATCGAAAGCCCTTCCTATTTTTTTAAAATTGATAAAAAAGATTTAAAATCGCAGATTGTTTTTAAAGATACTGTTAAAACGGCTTTTTATGATGCGTTACATTTTGTCAATAATAAGCTGGCCTATACTTTTAGTGATGCAGATAAAGATCAGATGTTGAAGTTGGTGGTGTACAAAAATGGGAAATGGAATATATTTAATAATAATATAAAATTAAATGAAGGTGAAGCTGCTTTTGCTGCCAGTAATACCAATATTTCATCCTCTAAAAAATATCTTTGGGTTGCAACGGGAGGAAAAGCTTCAAGAATCTTAAGAATGAATCTGATCAATGAGAAGATTGAAGTTTTTAATACTCCGTTTATTCAGGGAGAATCTTCCCAGGGAATGTATTCTGTCGATTTTTATGACGATCGTTTTGGTATTGCCGTGGGAGGAGATTATACCAAACAGGACGCGAATGTCAACAATATTGCGACTACCTATGATGCTGGAGAAACCTGGCAGATCCAGGCTTCAGGACAGAATGCGGGATATATGACCTGCGTTAAAATCAAACCTGGCTCAAAAGGGAAGGAGATTATTGCTGTAGGTGACCAGTATATCAGCTATTCTTCAGATTTCGGAAAGACCTGGAAGAAAATTTCGGATGAAAAGGGTTTTTTCGTCTGTAAATGGATCGATGGAAATCACGTTGTTTTTGCAGGAAAAGATAGAATAGCGGTAATGACATTAAAATTTTAAATATCAGGAATAGAATTTATCACTATTCTGCAAAAGACTGATCATACGTATTTAGACTGATTATAAAATAGAACCTAATATAATTCATAGGCTAAAATTCATAACTAATGGTTAATTTTGTAGGATTGAATTTGATACAGTTAAATTCCATACCCTAAAATTTTAATTTTCAAAATGAACTCTTTAATAGATAAGTATAATATTCCCGGGCCGCGTTACACCTCTTATCCTACCGTTCCGTATTGGGATGAAGCAACATTTTCACCGGAAGGATGGAAGGAAAGTGTAATCAGGTCTTTTCATGAAAGTAATGCAGAGGAGGGAATTTCTATTTACATCCATTTGCCTTTCTGCGAGGCGTTGTGTACATTCTGTGCCTGCCATAAGCGTATTACAAAACAGCATAGTGTTGAAGTGCCTTATCTGGAAAGTGTTTTAAAAGAGTGGAGACTTTATCTTGAGCTTTTCAATGAAAAACCAAAATTAAAAGAATTACATCTTGGAGGCGGTACTCCTACGTTTTTCTCACCTGAAAACTTAAGAACATTGCTGGAGGGGATTTTTTCATCCGTAGATATTGCAGAACATCCTGAGTTTTCTTTTGAAGGACATCCAAATAATACAACAAGAGAACATCTTCAGACTTTATATGATCTTGGTTTCAGAAGAGTAAGCTTTGGCGTTCAGGATTATGATCCGAAAGTACAGAAAGCCATCAACAGAATTCAACCGTTCGAAAACGTTAAAAATGTGACAGAATGGGCGAAGGAAATTGGATATAGAGGAATAAGTCATGACCTTGTTTTTGGACTTCCTCATCAGACCTGGGAGGCGATGGAGCATACGATCAGAAAAACAATGGAGCTGAAGCCGGATCGATTGGCTTTTTATTCTTACGCACACGTTCCATGGGTGAAAGGAGTAGGACAGAGAGGGTTTGATGAAAATGACTTGCCAAGTGGAGAAGAAAAACGCCGTCTGTACGAAGATGGTAAAAAACTGCTTCAGGATTTAGGATATATTGAGGTGGGAATGGATCATTTCTCTTTAGAACATGATGATCTTTATCAATCTTTGATTCATAAAAAACTTCACAGAAATTTCATGGGATATACCTCAAGCAATACTCAGCTGATGGTAGGTCTTGGAATGTCAGCTATTTCAGATTCATGGTATGCTTTTGCACAGAATGTGAAAACGGTGGAGGAATATCAGAAAATGGTGGAAGAAGGACAGATTCCTGTGGTGAAAGGACATATTCTGAATCAAGAAGACTTAACAGTAAGAAGACACATCCTGAATTTGATGTGCCAGCTTGAAACCAAATTCGATGTCAACAATTCTTTCCCCGAACTTGAAAACGCATTGGATATGCTGAAAGAGATGGAAAATGACGGATTGGTGGAGATCAACGGAACTGAAGTGAAAATTACCGAAGCCGGAAGAGCATTCACAAGAAATGTTGCTATGGTTTTTGACCTGAGAATGATGAGAAATAAACCGGAAACGAGGATTTTCTCAATGACAATATAAAATAAAAGCGGTTCAGTTTTGAACCGCTTTTTTATTGATTTCTTTTTAAAAAATAATGTTTCGGTTATGCAACTGTTATTTGATGATTATTTTTTGACTATAGGATTTCAATTCCCCGGATTTTAAATTAATATAATAAACTCCCGCAGGAATTCCTGAAATATTAATTCCTTTGCCGTTAATAATTTGATTTACTTCCCGTACTTTTCTTCCTTCTGCACTGATGATTTCCAGCGTTGCTTTTTTATCTTTAATTCCATCAATAAAAATCTCTTTTGAGGCAGGATTAGGATAAACCTTAATACTCGCTAATGCATTTTCCTGGGTGCTTAAAGTACCTGTTGATATTTTAAAAATTTTTCCACTGGTTACAGCAGCTACATATAATTCTTTCTGATAATCCTGCCCAAAGGTTGAAAAATTGTTTCCACTGTAAGCAGAAGTCCATGTGATGGCATTATTAGAATCCAACACTCCGATTTGAGTAGAACAGTAATCTGCGAAGAAATATTTCCCCTGAAGTGCTGGGTATTGTGTCCCACGGTACACATAGCCTCCCGTAATGGAACATTTTCCCCCTGAATGGTCATATACCGCAACAGGGAATGT
Organism: Chryseobacterium sp. JK1; assembly: GCF_050632815.1. NCBI lineage: Bacteria > Pseudomonadati > Bacteroidota > Flavobacteriia > Flavobacteriales > Weeksellaceae > Chryseobacterium > Chryseobacterium sp. JK1. Next base: position 549,652 of record NZ_JBODRU010000001.1, read on the forward strand.
CATCGTAGCCTGTGCTGGACATCCTCCAATAATGTTGGGCGTATTTCCTTCATAGCAGCGCCAGCCATAGTTTAAACCAGCCTGTGTGATTGGCATTTTGTTGATTTCCTCTATAGCTCCTTGCCCTACATCTGCAATCATAGCATTTCCTGTAGTAAGATCAAACGAAAATTTCCATGCGTTTCGTAAGCCGTATGCCCATATCTCGTCCAAACCATCTACACCTGCTCCTGCAAAAGGATTGTCTGGAGGAATATTGTAAGGACCCGTAGCGTCTACATCGATTCTTAACATTTTTCCGAGGAATGAATTTTTGTTTTGAGCATTATTATTCGGATCATTTCCACTTCCTCCATCTCCGGTGATGATCCATAGTTTTCCGTCAGGAGCAAAATGAATGCTGCCGCCATTGTGATTGTCAAATGGTTTGGGAATGTTCAGAAGTATTTTTTCAGAATCAGGATCGGCTACGTTAGGATCTGTAGCACTTACACTGTACCGGGCAACAATAATGTTTCCAGAAGGGTTGTTGTAATACACAAAAAAATACCCGTTGGTAGAGTATTGTGGATGAAACGCCAGTCCCAAAAGACCTCTTTCGCCGCCAAAAACAATTTTCGAACCAATATTCAGGAAATTAGTCGCGTTAATAGTCCCGTTGGGTTGAATAATCTTAATAATACCGTTCTGCTGTACAACAAAAAGCCTGCTGTCATTAGCGTTCGTAATCTCTACAGGACTGGTAAGCCCCGTAACAAATTCTTCCAAATTAATGCTTTGAGAATTAACAATTAAGGAAGAAAAAATACTAATGGTAAAAAGTAGTTTTTTCATAATATCTTGATGATTAGTGTGTTGAATTGTGAATGAAAATTTTATACCAATCGGATTTTGAAAACTTCATTATGATATTATAGAAAAATTGTTGAATCTTAAATCGAAATCAGAATACCAATATATCTGAAAATAAACCATTTCTGTTGCCAAAAATTCATAAAATACAAGAAAATCATTATATTTGCCGACTTAATTTAACGTAGTTATAACAAAATGCAAGGAAAAGGACTTATTACAATTGTCGCTATTGTACTAGGGTTGATTTGCTTAAACGAGCTATTACCAACATGGTACGCCAGCAAAATTGAAAAGCAGGCAACTGCTATTGCAGGAGACAATCCGGAAAAGTATCAGAAAGAAATTGCAAAACTTTCTAAGGATACTTTGAATCTAGGATTCACAAAACTTTATTACACTAAAGCCAAAGACAAAGAAATGAAACTTGGTCTTGACTTGAAAGGAGGGATCAACGTTCTTTTGGAGATCAACCAAAGAGATCTTGTGAATGATTTAACCAATTATTCTACAAACCCCGTTCTTATCGAGGCTTTAAACAAAACGGATGAAGCACAGAAGAATTCTACAAAAGCTTACATTGATAATTTCTTTGAGCAATTCGATGTAGTAAACAAAGCTAAAGGTACCAACCTGAAGTTGGCAGATCCGGAAATCTTCGGAAATACCACTCTTACTGAGGTAAAGTACAACACACCTGATGAGCAGGTAAAAAGCATTGTTAAAAGAAAAATCGATGCATCTGTAGGAACAGCTTTTGAGGTAATCAGAACGAGAATTGACAAAATGGGTGCTGTGCAGCCAAACGTTCAGAGAGTTCCTGGTACTGCTAGAATTTCTGTAGAAATGCCTGGTATGAAGGACATCGATAAAGTGAAGAAAATGCTTCAGACTTCTGCAAAACTTCAGTTCTGGGAAGTACAGCAGGTTCCTGAAATTGCGCCTTATTTCCAGACTTTGACAACTATGGTTGCTACAAAGGGGGATTCTATGGGAGTGGCAAAGAATGTAAACTTCATGAATCTTTTACATCTTGACAAATTAAGAACAAATGGTGTTGCTAACGTAAAACTATCCGATACTGCAGCTGTAAACAAAATTTTAAACAGCAAAGTAGGTCAGTCTTTACGTCCTGCTAACATTAAATATACACAGTTTATGTGGGGTTACAAACCTGAAGCTACCGATACTGAAAGTTTAGTATTGTACGCTATCAGAGGTAACATCAACCAAAAAGCTCCGGTAGATGGTGCTGTAGAAACCGCAAACATCAGCTATGATGAGTTGAGCAGAGTGGTAGTAGATATGCAGATGGACTCTAAAGGAGCAAAAGAATGGAAAACATTAACTGAGAAAAACGTAGGTAAACCAGTTGCTGTAACGCTTGACGGTAGAGTATATACTGCCCCTAACGTTGTAAATGCTATCCCTAACGGTAGAACTCAGATCTCTGGTAACTTCTCTCAGGAAGAAGCTAAAGAATTGGTTGACGTTTTAGGAGCGGGTAAATTACCTGCAGGTGCAAAAGTAGTTCAGGCTACGGTTGTAGGTCCTTCATTAGGACAGGAATCTATTGATGCTGGTGTTCTGTCATTCGGTATCGCTTTCTTATTAATTATTGGGTATATCATTTTCTACTACGGTGGAGCTGGTGTTTATGCAGTAATTGCAATGATCATTAACTTGTTCTACATTTTCGGAATTATGGATTCCGTAGATGCTACACTTACGCTTCCTGGTATCGCGGGTATTGTACTTACAATGGCTATGGCGGTAGATACCAACGTTATTATCTATGAAAGAACCAAAGAAGAACTTTTCGCAGGAAAAAGTATTCTTGAAGCATACAAAGACGGTTTCAAACATGCATTAAATGCAATTGTTGATGGTCACTTAACGACATTATTAACAGCAGGGGTGTTATTCCTTTTCGGAACAGGACCTATCAAAGGTTTTGCATTAACATTGGGAATCGGTATCTTGATGACATTCTTTACTTCGGTATTGATTTCAAGAGTAATGATCTTCTCTAGATTAAACAAAGGAAAACACCTTTCTGTTTGGACGGGTGCTACAAAAAATCTTTTCAGAAATACTTGGATCGATTTCATTGGAAAAAGAAAATATGCTTACATCGTTTCTGGTATCTTAACAGTTGTATGTGTTGCCTCTATTGCAATCCACGGATTTAAATACGGTATCGACTTTACAGGAGGTAGAAACTATGTGGTAAGATTTGATAAGGCTGTAAATGCTGAAGATGTTGAATCTAAGCTGACAAAAGTATTCCAGACTGAAGATGGTAAAAACTCTTCTGTAGAAGCAAAAACTTTTGGTAACGACAAGCAGTTGAAAATTTCTACCGATTACCTTATCGAAGACGAATCTTTGAAAGCTGACCAAACTGTTGAGCAGAAATTATACGAAGGATTAAAATCCAGCTTACCTGGAAATATGACGATAGCTGAGTTCAAATCTGCAGATAAAGACCACGCAGGAATCATTTCTTCCGAAAAAGTGGGACCTACCGTTGCAGACGATATCAAAACTCATGGTATTCTTGCTGTAGTTGCAGCACTAGCGGGTATTTTCATCTATATCTTGGTGAGATTTAGAAAATGGCAGTTCTCTTTAGGAGCGGTTGCTGCTCTATTCCACGATGCGGTTATTATCTTAGGAGCATATTCATTGCTTCATAAATTTATGCCGTTCAACATGGAGATCAATCAGGATTTCATCGCTGCGATTCTTACAGTATTAGGATATTCAATCAACGATACGGTAATTATCTTCGACAGAATTAGAGAATATCTGAAAGAGAAAAAATCATTAACATTGGCAGGTTTATTTGATGACTCTATTTCAAGTACATTGGGTAGAACATTCAACACCTCATTTACTACGATCCTGGTTATCTTGGCAATCTTCATTTTCGGTGGAGACAACTTGAGAGGATTTATGTTTGCGATGTTAATAGGTATTGGATTCGGTACTTATTCATCCATCTTTATTGCATCAGCAATTGCTTATGACTTCCTGAAAACAGGAAAAGAAGATGAAGTACACGGAAAAACTACTTCTGATAAAGAAGTACTTGCTTCAAAGTAATACGAACTACAATAAATTAGGAAAGGCCGTTTCGAAAGAGACGGCCTTTTTTTGATCAGTCTCTAAAATTGTGAGCCCAATTCTATTATAAAATATTGTCTATTGTTTTTACATAAGGTCAATTCTCTTGAATAAAAGAATGGATTTTATTTTGAGTGGACTTTATAAACCTCACAGGTTTTTTTTAACCTATGGGTTTGGCTCATTAAAAAAGTGCAGATTCTTCTTTTCAGATTTACATTAACTCTTCATAATTTAGAATCATTATTTTTCAGATTTGATTAATTTTGCACCATCATGGAAAATTCAAAGAAAAAAGCGGCTATCGGCTTTATATTTATTACCCTACTGATTGATATTACCGGATGGGGAATTATCATTCCTGTTGTTCCTAAACTTATTGAGGAACTTATTCATGCAGACATCAGTGAAGCAGCAAAATATGGAGGTTGGTTAGGATTTGCTTATGCATTTACACAATTTATATTTTCACCGCTTGTGGGAAATCTAAGTGACAAATATGGGCGGAGACCTGTTATTTTGATTTCACTTTTTGGATTCGCTGTAGATTATATTTTCCTGGCATTGGCGCCCACAATTTGGTGGCTGTTTTTAGGAAGAATTATCGCAGGAATTACTGGGGCAAGTGTCACCACGGCCAGTGCCTATATTGCGGATATCTCTACCGATGAAGATCGTGCCAAAAACTTTGGTCTCATTGGAGCGGCATTTGGACTTGGATTCATCATAGGACCGGTTGTTGGCGGTGTTTTAGGACATTATGGCGCCCGAGTACCTTTCTATGCGGCAGCAGGGCTTTGTCTGCTCAATTTCCTTTATGGATACTTTATTCTTCCTGAAAGTTTAGATAAAGATAAAAGAAGAGAGTTTGACTGGAAACGCGCCAATCCTATTGGTTCATTCAAGTTTTTAGGAAAGCATCCGGAAATTTCAGGATTGATTGTTTCATTAATACTGATCTATATTGCAGGCCATGCCGTACAAAGTAACTGGAGTTTCTTTACCATGTACAAGTTCAACTGGACAGAAAGAATGGTAGGAATCTCATTAGGCGTTGTAGGACTATTGGTGGGCCTTGTACAGGGAGGACTTATCCGATGGACGACTCCCAGACTTGGAGAGCAGAAAAGCATCTATTACGGGCTGGCTTTCTATGCCGTAGGAATGCTTCTGTTTGCATTTGCTTCAGAAGGGTGGATGATGTTTGTATTTTTGGTACCTTATTGCCTGGGAGGAATTTGCGGCCCCGCTTTACAGTCTGTTATTACCAAAAGTGTTCCTTCCAATGAACAAGGAGAACTTCAGGGAGCATTAACAAGTTTAATGAGTGCAACTTCCATTATTGGGCCTCCCATGATGACGAATTTGTTTTACTTTTTCACTCATGATGAAGCACCGTTCAAATTTTCTGGAGCACCGTTCTTTTTAGCATTTATCTTAATGGCAATAAGTGTGGTGGTTACTTACTCTGCATTTCAGAAAAAAAGAAAGTTATAATACGATCCATTCAGGATTAAAATAAGTAAGGTTAAGGTGAATGTACATCTTAACCTTATTTTTTACCTTCCTGTTGTAATTTTATGTAAATTGTAATGAAGTTATCTTCTTAAAATTGATCATATGGATGAGCTAAAATTAAAACAATACCTGAATCGTATCCATTATTCAGGCGAAGCTAAAGCTGATTGGGAAACATTGTCTAAAATACATCAGCTGCATCCGCAATACATTCCCTTTGAAAATATAGATCCTTATACAGGTGTTGTCCCCTCTTTAGATCTGGAAAATGTTTTTAAGAAATTGGTTACCGATTGTAGAGGAGGGTATTGCTATGAGCAAAATCTTCTTTTAAGCGAAGTGTTACAATACCTGGGATTCAAAGTTAAACTACAGCTTGGAAGGGTAGTCTGGAAAAGAGATGAAAACAGCAGTGCTGCACAGACACATTTATTACTCATTGTAGATTATAACGGAGAAAAATATATTACAGACTGCGGTTTTGGTACAGTAACTCTCACTGCTCCCATTGTATTGAATGAAGAAAATCAACAGCAAACTCCCAATGGTTTATTTAAAGTCTCCAGGCATGAAGAAGTATATATCCTTTGGACGTGGAAAGAAAAATGGCTTCCTATTTACCGTTTTAGACTGGAATTTGTAGAGCCTCTCGATCTGGAAATTGCCAATTGGTATCTGTCTACACATCCGGAGTCCAATTTCAGGAAAAATCTTGTTCTTTCAAAAGTAGATGCCAATGCTCGTTATACGTATGCAGATTACACCCTGAACATACGATCCAATGATGGAATAAAAGAATCGATCTCTATAAAAAACGAGACCCAATTGTTTGAAATTCTTACCAGTACTTTCGGACTCAAAGAAAATGCAGTTGAAGCTCTGAAAAGAAACTCTGAAAATTAAAAGTGGCTGTTTCTTTATGAAATAGCCACTTCGTATTTTAAAAACTCATTCTCTATAAAATTAAGGATATAATGATTTGGTGCCATTGCTTACGATATTGCTTCCCAGTCCTGAGAATGATACCGAAAAATTACTGGAATTAAAACTTAATGAACCTGTAGGAGTGCAAAGCCCCAATGCATATTGGCACTGTCCGTAAGCTCCTGTTTTCTTTAGAATTTTACTTTCGCTTTTTGCTTTTCCTAAACTGATAGATCCCCAATCGCTTACATCAGCATTAGAAACCGTAGATCCTGAATAGTAGATCGTGATTTGATAGCCTGTTTCCCCTCTCTTAGATCCCCAAAGCCAATTGGCGGTCCACCATTGTTTATACCAGGTAGAAAGTACTTTTGAAGCTCTGTCAGCATGAGATGATTCTGTATTTCCCCGGGTATCCATCATGACCATCCCGCCAAGGATATTGTCCCAGATAATTCCGGTTTCATTATAGAAGCATACTGTTGAGAACTTTCCGTTTTTACTGTTCCAGGTAATTTCCAGTGCATTGGTGCCGGATTTTATTTCCTCAGAAACAGTTTCTTTTAATCCTTTTTGAGCCGTTGCTAAATTCTCACCGGTATACAGATCACCTATTTTTCCGATCTTAACAGAAGAAGGATCCAGAATATTTCCCATGGCAATAAACTGATCTTTATTGGAAACCAGATTTTGTGAAATTTCAATTCCTTTTGATGTAGAAATTTGGCCCATTACCTGTAATTCTGCGATTTGAAGATCGTTTTTCAGGTAGGTTTCAAGATTTTTTTTAGACTCATCCAACTGCTTTTGTACAATCTCAGGAACAACTGAAGAAGGAAGTGGAGTCATCTCTTTTCTGAGATCTGATGCTGTTATTTTTGCCTGAACTGCGTCCTGCTGAAGAATCTCACTGTCTTCACTACGACAGCTGTTAAGTGCCAATACCGAGAGTAAGGCAACAACTTTAAAAGTAGTTACTAGTTTTTTCATATTAAATTTTATTTAGGTTGTGTGTAGTAAATATACAGAATCGTTACTTAATTCTCAATATTTTGAATTAAATATTTGTTAATTTGAAATGTAATGCTTGTTAAAATAAATCAGGAAATAGGTTGAAGTGATAAAAAAATTAAAATTGATCCTCAATCTTCATTGTTATAATCTAAAACTTTACCTTTTCAGTTTTCGATTAGTCGTTTTCACTGAATAAAATTCTTAAAATTTGTTTAAATTTTTACTTTACCTCAAATAAATGTATAATCTTTCGTAATTTTACCGCATGGAATTAAGCATTGGAGAAATGGCACTCATTGCCATTGCAATCGTTGTATTATTCGGACCGGATAAACTTCCTCAGATCGCACGTGACCTAGGGGCAGGTGTTAGAAAAATGCGTGGGGCTGTAGAAGATATCAAAACGGAGATTATGAAAGAAACAGATAACCCTGTATCTGAAATTAAACGTGAAATTGAAAAGGTAAAAGATGCTGCCAAGGATTTTAATCCTATGAATGATATCCAAAAAGATATTCTGACAGAACCGGCTGCAACCAATGAACCTCCAAAACCAAAACCTTCAGAAGACGAGACTCACGAAGGACCTGTAAGCAGATAGGGTATGGAGGAACTCATTCAGGAAGATAAAAAGGTATTTCTTTACCTTAATAATTTGGGAGACTCTTCTTTCGATCAGTTCTGGATGTTGATTTCCAGTACGTGGATCTGGGTTCCCCTGTATATTATATTCCTTTATTTTTTATACAAAAATTACAAACTAAGATCTTTAGTTTTCATTCTTATATTTTTGGCACTTGGGGCAACGGTTTCAGATCAGTTGGCGAGTGTCTTCAAATATGGTGTGGCAAGGCTGAGACCCTGTCACGATCCTACACTGGAGCATCATATGAGGATTGTAAAATGTGGTGGGCAATACGGTTTTTATTCCGCACATGCCTCCAATACATTCTTTTTGGCCTCTTTTTTAAGTATTTTACTGAAAAACAAGCTAAAATGGTTTCCTTATGCTATATTTGTGTGGGCTATAGTTGTATCCTACAGCCGAATATATTTAGGAGTGCATTTTCCAATTGATATTTTGGTGGGAGCGTTTGTTGGATCTTTATTGGGAGTGTTATTTGGTGCACTCGCCAGGAAAGTGATCAACAAGCAAACTATAAACTCATGAAAAAATCTTTATTACTTGTAGCGTCTATTTGTTTCATATTCAACGCTAAAGCCCAGGACAAAAAACTGGCCGAAGAATGCTTCCAGAAGGCAGATTATAAATGTGCCGAAGAGCAATACCTCAAACTGGCAGAAAAAGAACAGATCCAGAAATTTCAATCCGAATATTACGATTATCTGGGAACTTCTCAGAGAAGGCTTGGAAAAACGGCTCTTGCTTTTAAATCCTATGAATCAGCTTTAAAGGCAAACCCAATGTCGGTTTCCGTATATGCCAATCTTGCCTCTCTGTACAGCCAGAAAGGAAATAAGGCCAAAGCATTGGAATACGTAGAAAAAGGGCTCAAAGTGAATGCCGAAACCCCTGATTTGTATCTTACACGATCCAAAATTTATGATGGCCAGGGAAAAAAAGATCTCGCTATGAAAGATCTTAACCAGATCCTGACTTTTGCACCAGACAATATTTTTGCAAAAACCGGACTTGCCAATCTCAAAAAAAATAATGGAGATCTTGAAGGAGCTTTAAAAGACTACAACAAGCTTATTGCAGAAAAACCTGAATCATTGCTGTACAACGGTCGCGGAGATGTTTACTTTAAAATGAAAAAATATAAAGAAGCTCTTACGGACATTAACAAAGCCCTATCTATCGATTCTAAATTTGCACCATCTTATGTAAGCAAAGCGTTGATCCTGTTTGAAACGGCTAAATCTAAAGAAGCCTGCGAAAATCTGGATAAAGCTGTTGCATTAGGATATGAAAAAGCTGTTTTGACAGAATATTACGCCAAATGCATAAAGAAATAATTGAGAGTTTTTAAATAATATGTTTTTACTGACGAAGTAGAACTTTTATGAAAAAATGCTCTGATCATCAATACTCATACTAAGTCACAACTTAGTATAAATGTTTTAAAACTCATAAAAATGTTGAATGTTGTTCTTGTAGAACCCGAAATACCCAATAACACCGGAAATATCGGTAGATTATGTGTAGGTACAGAATGTAGGCTGCACCTGATTCATCCATTTGGATTTGTCATTAATGATAAAAACCTGAAACGCTCCGGTTTAGATTACTGGGTTCATCTGGATGTTACAGAATATGCCAATGTTGAAGAATGGATTGAAAAAATTCCGGATATGTCACGGGTTTTTTTAATGAGTTCACACGCTGAAAAATCGTATTTAGAGACCGATTTTCAGGATGGAGACTGGCTGGTTTTCGGAAAGGAGAGTGTGGGGCTGAGTAAAGAGGTTTTAGACCGTTTTGAAAATCATCTGACTATTCCGATGTCAAAACTCATCCGAAGCTTTAATATTGCTAATTCTGTGGCTTTTGTAGTAGGAGAGGCGAAAAGACAGATCGGTTTGAAAATGTAATATATATATTTACTGCCATATTCAAAAATAATAAACGAATAATATAAAAAAGAAGCCTTCTGAAAACAGAAGGCTTCTTTAGTCATTATGATAAGGTTTTCCCTGTAAAATCTGGTCAGCCCGATACAGTTGCTCAACGATAAATAAACGGATCATCTGATGGGTGAATGTCATTTTAGATAAAGACATCTTTTCATTGGCTCTGCTGTACATTTCTTCTGAAAAACCATAAGCTCCTCCAATCAGAATATGTACTTTTTTCACAGAAGAATTCATCCAGGTATCAATTTTTTGGGAAAACTCACGGCTTGTAAACTGTTTTCCTTTTTCGTCAAGAATCACAACAAGATCATTTTTATCAATATGATTCAGAAATAATTTTGACTCTTCCTTTTTAAGAAGATCCGAAGATAAATTTTTAGCATTTTTAACATCCGGGATTTCCGTAATTTCAAAATTCCAGTGTTTGGGTAGCCGGTTGAGGTAATAGTTGATTAAAGAAGTGATTTCCTTGTCGTCTGTTTTTCCGATACAAAGTAAACTGATGCGCATTTATAAGAGGTTTCAGAATGCAAAGATAGGATTTCAAAGGGTAAAGGTCAAGTTTTGGGTGTCGGTTTATGATTTCGGGATGCGAGTTATCAGTTGTTGGTTGCTTGGTTGCTGATTGCGTGGCATGAGATGTGGATTGTTTTTCCACAACGTTATCCCTAAAACCATCCCCTTCTCAAACTCTCTAATCTCTGCCGCCTAACACCTGCCCCCTTATTGCCTCTATTTAATTTAATTCCCCTACATTTGTATTAAACAAACAAATAGATGGGTATAAAGATTCCTAATTTTATTTTGAAGATCCAAGAGTTTTTTGATAACATTCATATTCCTGTTTTAGGAATATCGCTTTGGCAGATGTTTCAGATCTATATCTCGGGGATTTTCAAAGGTAAAATAGGACGTAAAGCGGCTGCCATTTCCTGGAGCTTCACCATCAGTTTATTTCCTTTTATTTTGTTTTTGCTCTCAGTACTTCCTTATATGCCGCATTATGATAAATTGCAGTTCTACATTTTTGACGTTCTGATGCATAATGTTTTTCCTTCGAATATGGAAGGCGATGTAAGAGGATATATAGAAAACAATATCATTCCCAATATGAGGGGAATCAGTAATCTTACGATTGTTCTGGCGCTAATCTTCGCTACCAATGGTACTTTTTCCCTGATCAATGGCTTTAATGAAAATACAGAAGAGAAGCTTAGTGATGTAAAGGAATTTATTCTTTCGTTCTTTATTACAATAGGATTTATTACCATCGTCTTTTTAACACTTTTCGGAGTGTATTATGTGGAAGTCGTTATGAAGCTTTTTACTCCCGCCTACGATATTACATGGTTGGTAGACAACCTTTCCAGTATTATCGGTTTTGTGTCATTTCCGTTGTTCTATTTTATTCTTCTGACTTTATTTTATTGGTTGGGAACGGTAAAGATTACCAGATTCAGACAGGCGGTCCCCGGAGCAATTCTGACGACTGTACTGTTTTTGGTTACGACTTATATTTTCGCCATTTATGTAAAAGACATCGCTCGCTATAACGTTCTTTACGGTTCCATCGGAAGTATGATTTTACTGATGGTCTGGGTAAATGTAAACGTCTACCTTCTGTTATTCGGAAACGAACTGAATATGGCTATCCGAAAACTCAGAATAGAAAAACTTCTTTCCGACGAAATAGAGAAAGGAACCACTCAATATCATCAAATTGCAGAACCGGATTTTGACAATAATGAAGACCATCGCAGAAAATTGAGTGATCTGAAGAAAGATTAGTCTTCCTCCGGTTCCATATTTCCTTTGGAACTTATACTTAAAATCAGATATCCCAAAACAGCGGCGATAAAAGAAGCAATAAGAATAGCAAATTTAGCTTCATCCTGAATAAGAACTTCTTCTTTAAAAGACAATAATGCAATAAAGATAGACATGGTAAACCCAATTCCGGCCAGTAAACCTACGCCAATCATCTGTGTCCAGTTACTGTTTTGAGGCAAGGAGCTGAGCTTTAATTTGATAGCGATCAAAGAGAATAAGTTGATCCCGATAAGCTTACCTAATATCAAACCGCAGATAATTCCCAGACCCAACGTGCTGGTAACACCTGTTACCATATCATTGGAAAAAGTAATATTGGTATTCGTAAGGGCAAATATAGGCATGATCATAAAACTTACAGGAATATGAAGCTTATGTTCCAGTTTTTCCAAAGGAGATATTTCTACATTTGATGCATTGGTCGGAATAGAAAATGCCAGTAAAACACCTGCTATTGTTGCATGAATCCCGGAATGATGAAGAAAATACCACAAGAACATCCCCGGAATAATATACAATATAATTTTGGTGACTTTTAAAAAATTCAAAAGAAACAACAGTGCCGTAACTCCGAAAGATAATAAAAGATAAGTCCAGTGAATCTGTTCGGTGTAGAAGATCGCGATCACAAGAATTGCTCCCAGGTCATCTACAATGGCAAGAGCAGCAAGAAATATCTTGATAGAGTTTGGAATTCTCTTCCCCAGCATAGAGATGATGGCGAGTGAAAAGGCAATGTCGGTGGCCATAGGAATTCCCCATCCGTTGCTGTATTCCGTGCCAGCATTAAAAAGAGTATAAATTACAGCCGGCACAAGCATTCCGCCTACCGCTGCAAAAATAGGCAGTGAAGCATTTTTAAAAGAAGACAGTTCTCCTTCCACAAGCTCTCTCTTTATTTCAAGTCCTACCAACAGAAAAAATACAGCCATCAATCCATCATTGATCCATATGCTGACAGGATAGTTCAATCCGAAAAGATGAGTGCCAACCTGTTGATCTAAAAACCGTTGAAAACTTTCAGCGGCAGATGAATTGGCAATGAATAATGAAACGAGCACACAGAAAATAAGGATAATTCCTGAAGACTGGCTGTTGTTGAAAAATTTTTTAAAATAAAGAGATAAATTCATGTTTAAGATTGTAATCGCCTCACTCTTGAAACGCCATTAATACTTTTAAGTTTTTTGAAGGTCTCTTCAAGCTGACCTTTATTCTTTACTTCCAAGTTGATGTTTCCGGTGAAAACGCCGTTGTTGGATTCAATAGACATACTTTTCATATCCATTCCCATACTTCCACTGATGACGGTCGTAATATCGTTGATCATCCCCATTCTGTCTAATCCTTCAATCTCAATTTTTACTCTGTTTTTGAAGCTTTCAGCATTTACCCATTTGGCAGGGATGACACGATAATCATACTGTGCTCTAAGGTTAATTGCATTAGGACAGTTGTCGCTGTGTACCTTGATTCCGTCTGAAATCGTAATAAATCCGAAGATTTTGTCTCCAGGAATTACAGTGCAGCATTTTGCATAGGTATAATTCAGTTTTTCCTCATCCTTTCCGAAGACAATCATGTCAAGATTTTGCTGTTTCGGTTCTTCGAAATGAGTATTCTTCGTTGGAGATTTTCTGAATCTTGAAAGTAAATTATTGAAAACGTTTTTACTTTCTATATATTTTCTCAGACTGCTTGCATCCAGCTCATTGCTCTGGAATTTCAGGAACAGTTCCTGAGATGATTTTAAATTGAAAAACTTCTGAAGCTTATTTACTTCTTCATCATTGAAATTAATTTTCGCATGACGGAGTTTTCTCTGCAAAGTCTCTTTCCCTTCCTCTACCAACTGGTTTTTCTGAGAGTTCAGATAACTTTTTATCTTTGACTTTGCCTTTGAGGTCACCACAAATTCCAGCCAATCAGATTTGGGCTTCTGATTCTGAGAGGAAAGGATATCTACCTGATCTCCATTTTGAAGAACGTAGGAAATAGGAACCAGTTTTCCATTGATTTTTGCACCCAGACATTTCATTCCTAAATCGGAGTGAACCGAAAATGCAAAATCTAAAGCAGTTGCATTGGTCGGAAGAATCTTAATTTCTCCTTTCGGAGTAAAGACAAATACTTCTTTGGAATACAGATTCAGCTTAATATTATCTAACAGTTCAGACGTGGACAGGTTCTGTTGCTGTTCAAGAACTTCACGGATTTCTGTTACCCATTTTTCGAAATTCCTGTCATCAGAACTTTGCTTGTAGCCTTCTTTGTATTTGTAGTGTGCTGCCACCCCTTTTTCGGCAATTTCATCCATCCTTTCGGAACGAATCTGTACCTCAATCCATTTTTTATCGGGCCCCAGAACAGTTAAGTGGAGACTTTCGTAACCTGTAGAACGGGGCTGAGTGATCCAGTCACGCATTCTTGACGGATTACTGTGGTAGACATCTGTAACGATAGAATAGATTTTCCAGGCAAGAAATTTTTCATTTTTAGCATCAGATTTATAAATAATTCTGATCGCATAATTATCAAAAACTTCTTCAAAAGAAACTCCCTGCTTCAGCATTTTTCTGTAGATAGAAGAAATAGCTTTTGCACGTCCTTTGATCTTAAAATTCAATCCTTCTTCACGAAGTTTTTCAGATACTTCGGTCTTAAATTCTTCAATATATCTTTCACGGCTTTCTTTGGCCAATTCCAATTTTTCCGTGATTTCGTTGTATACTTCAGGACTGTTATATTTCAATGAAAGATCTTCCAGCTCAGATTTGATGTTATACAAACCAAGACGGTGCGCCATTGGAGCATAAATATAAACTGTTTCTGAAGCAATCTTTTTCTGCTTGTCAGGAGCCATGCTTTCCAGCGTCCTCATATTATGAAGACGGTCTGCAATCTTGATCAGGATAACTCTGAAATCCTCAGATAAGGTCAGCAAAAGTTTTCTGTAGTTTTCAGACTGTACAGAAATGTTCTGATGATTCATAATGGAAATCTTGGTGAGTCCATTCACGATGTTGGCAATCTTCTGTCCGAAGATTTTCTTGAGATCTTCGTAAGTATAATCTGAATCTTCAATTACGTCATGCAACAGTGCACAGGCGATAGACGTTGCCCCCAAACCAATCTCCGTTGCTACAATTTTGGCAACAGCAATAGGGTGGTAGATGTAGGGTTCTCCGGATTTTCTCCTTTGATCTTTATGGGCATCTAAAGCAATATCAAATGCCTTTCGGATAAGTTTGTTATTTTCCTCATCCAAAGTCCTGTATGTATTCGAAATCAGATCCTTATATCTTGCAAGGATCTCCTTGTTCTCTTGTTCTAAGTCGTAACTCATTTGTGCTAATGCCTATAATTAAACGAAAATACGAAAATTTTTGCTTTTTTCAAACATAAAAAATCCGCAGAAGGTTCTACGGATTTTTGAGTATAAGTTTTAGTGCAGGTTAGAATTTCACTTCTGAATTCATGCCATCACTGGATGTTTTGATTTTTACATCAGGGCTGTTGTGTATTTCTGCCCTGTTTCTGGCGTCTATGTACTTTTTGATGGTATCATAATTGGTTTCTTTCACATTCATTCCTTCAAATAAATAGGCTTTTAAAGCTGCATTCTGATGAAAGATATTTTTAGCATTTTCAACCTGGTCGTTATCTTTTACCGTAACACTGGCCAGATATTGAGAATTACCGGAATCATTAATGTAGATCACATAATCTGAATTGGCAAAACCTGAGTTTTCCAGATCACTTTCAAGCTTTTTGTAGTCGCTGTGGTGCTCAAATAGCCCCGCTAGTATATTTGACATAGTTAATTGGTTTAAAGTTATGATTAAAGGTAGTTATTATTTTTCTATTTTATTGTGTTTTCTGTCGGTAAAGTTTGTTAATTAACATTTCATTTATACAATAATGGGTTATTGTTTGATGATATTTATTGAACATTTGTTTAATTTTGTTAATTTGGTAAATTTGCAGTAGGGCTATTGGTCTATTCTAACCTTCGCAATTGCTCTTCTATAAAAGAATTATTTAGTACGGAGTTTATTTAACTCTAATTTTTTGTAGATAAGTTGGTATTTGGCCTTGACATCTGATTACAACAAGGGTCTTATTGGGAAAATGAAATTTTAGTTAATAATTATAAAAAAAGAGAGACAGAACTCTTCGGGACTGCCTCTCTTTTTAGGGTTAATTAAAAATTGCTTAAATTTTTTCGTTCTTAATTTCCTCTACAATTTCTGGATTTAATAACGTGCTGATATCTCCGAAATTACTAAAGTCTCCTTCTGCAATTTTTCTCAATATTCTACGCATTATTTTTCCTGAACGTGTTTTCGGAAGCCCGGATACAAACTGAATTTTATCCAGTTTCGCAATAGGACCGATCTGGTCAGCAATGAGTTGGTTGATTTCCTTTTTAAGATTATCCTTATCGCGGCCTTCCCCGATCTCTTTCAGCATTACATAACCATAAAGAGCATTTCCTTTAATGTCGTGAGGATAACCGACAATAGCCGATTCTGCAACAGCTGGATGCTGGTTGATGCTGTCTTCAATAGGTGCCGTTCCCAAATTATGACCGGAAACAATAATGACATCATCTACACGACCTGTAATTCTATAATAGCCTACTTCATCTCTCAAAGCGCCGTCACCCGTGAAATATTTTCCTGGAAATGCGGTGAAATAAGTTTCTTTATATCGTTGATGGTCTCCCCAGATGGTTCTCGCAATTCCTGGCCATGGAAAGCGGATGCAGAGATTTCCTGTCACCTGATTACCCGTAATCTCGTTACGCTTATCATCCATCAAAACAGGCTGTATTCCCGGCAAAGGCAAGGTCGCGTAAGTAGGTTTGGTAGGCGTCACAAAAGGAAGTGGTGAAATCATAATGCCTCCTGTTTCCGTCTGCCACCAGGTGTCTACGATCGGACATTTCTTTTTTCCAACATGATCGTTGAACCAATGCCAGGCTTCGTCATTGATAGGCTCTCCTACGGATCCAATTACTTTTAAGCTACTCAGATCATGTTTATCTACCCATTCTGCACTTTCTTTCGCTAAGGAACGGATGGCTGTTGGTGCTGTGTAAAACTGAGTAATTTTATGTTTTTCTATAACTTCCCAAAAACGGTCCGGTTCCGGATAAGTAGGAACGCCTTCAAAAATAACGGTGGTAGCTCCATTTAATAACGGACCATACAAAATATAAGAATGGCCTGTGATCCATCCGATATCAGCGGTACACCAGTAAATATCATTTTCTTTATAGTTGAAGACATTTTTGAATGTATAAGCAGTATATACCATATAACCTGCACAGGTGTGAAGCATCCCTTTTGGTTTCCCTGTAGACCCTGAAGTATAAAGGATGAAAAGAGGATCTTCAGAATCCATGATCATCGTCACAAAGTCAGGAGATGCTTTTTCATAGAGATCAGCCAGCCAGAAATCTCTTCCTTCTTTCATTTTGATCTCGTTATGAGTTCTTTTTACGACCAATACTTTTTCAATAGTCGGTGTTTTTTCCAAAGCTTCATCCACGATGGTTTTTAAATCTAAAACCTTGTTTCCACGATAGCTTCCGTCTGATGTAATGACCATTTTAGCTTCACAGTCATTCACTCTCGAGGCAACTGCAGAAGCGGAAAATCCTGCAAAAATAACAGAGTGAACAGCTCCCAGTTTTGCACAGGCAAGCATGGTAACAGCTAATTCGGGAATCATAGGAAGATAGATGCATACTCTGTCTCCTTTTTCAATTCCCATATCCCGAAGAACATTGGCTGTTTTGTTGACTCTTGTGTATAGTTCATTGTAGGAAATATGCTGAGCTTCTTCTTTCGGATCGTTCGGTTCCCAAATGATGGCTGTTTTGTCACCTCTTACGGCAAGATGTCTGTCTATACAGTTTTTGGTAATATTGAGTTTTGCATTTTTGAACCACGTAATTTTTGCTTCATTCATATCGTACTTAACAACCTTGCTCCATCTCTGATACCACACAAAATTTTGATCTGCAACCTTATCCCAGAATTTTTTAGGATTCTTGATGGATTTTTTATAGTCTTCGAAATACTGTGGTAAATCTTCTATTAAGTAATTTCTCATATCCCTTTCGTTTTTTTGAAATTTGAATTTATTATATTTTAAATTTATGTTTAATTTCCCGTTCAGGCCTTATATTCATTGATTTTTTCCTGAATTTCTTCAATGATTTTTTCATCGTCAATAGTGGACGGAATCTGAAATTCTTTTCCATCCAGCAGAGTTCTGATGAGTTTTCTTAAAATTTTTCCGGATCTTGTTTTGGGTAAGCGTTTTACAACCATTGCATTTTTCAGAAAGGCTACCGCTCCGATTTTGTTGCGAACCATCTGGATAATATCTTTTTCAACATCCTCTTCAGAAGTCTCAGAACCATTTTTCAAAACAACTACAGCGAAAGGAACCTGTCCTTTTAGCTCATCATCTACCCCTACTACAGCGCATTCTGCAACATCAGGGTGGGAAGAAACAATTTCTTCCATTTCAGAAGTGGAAAGTCTGTGTCCGGCTACATTAATAACATCATCAACTCTTCCGGTAATGAAAATATAACCGTCTTCATCCTGTATGGCTCCGTCCCCTGAGAAATAATAACCATTGTACTGGGACAGATAACTGTTTTGAAAACGCTCATGGTCTTTCCAGATTCCTAACATTGCCCCTGGAGGAAGTGGTAGTTTGATAACGAGATAGCCTTCATGATGTGGGTCGAGTTCCAAACCGTTTTCGTCAAAGATCTTAATGTTATATCCGGGAATAGGTTTTCCTGCTGAAGCTCTTTTGATGGTATACTGATCATCAAAAGTCATAAGCCCAAGCATTGGCCATCCGGATTCTGTCTGCCACCAATGATCAATTGCAGGAACTCCGATATGTTCTGCAAACCAGTCCAACGTGGCTACGTCGCATCGTTCACCTGCCAGAAACTGTTTTCTGAAATGAGACAAATCGTATTTTTTAACCAGTTCACCGTTAGGATCTTCTTTTTTGATGGCTCTAATGGCGGTAGGAGCAGTGAACATCACTGAAACTTTATATTCTGAGATAATTCTCCAAAACGTTCCTGCGTCTGGAGTCATAATGGGCTTTCCTTCAAAAATGATGGTGGTATTTCTGTTGATCAGCGGTCCGTAAACGGAAAAGCTGTGCCCTACAGCCCACCCGAAATCAGATGCTGCCCAGTAGGTTTCTCCGGGTTCTACTCCGTAGATGTATTTCATAGAAAATTTCAGCGCTGTGGCGTATCCTCCAGTGTCGCGAACAATTCCTTTCGGTTTTCCGGTAGTTCCTGATGTATATAATAAATACAGTGGGTGAGTAGAGGATACGGAAACACAATCAACAGGCTGGGATTTTTCAGTCAATTCTTCGTAATCAAGTAATCCTTCAAACATTTCGTGCTGATTGTCAACGAGCTTTCTATTATAAACAACAATATGTTCCACTTTATCCTGCGCAAGCTCGATCGCTTTTTCCACCAGAGGAAGATAGGGGATTCTTTTGGCAATCTCTATTCCTGCTGTGGCGGTGATGAGTGCTTTGGGCTTACAGTCGTCAATTCTTACAACCAGTTCATGAGGTGCGAAACCTCCGAAAACAACATTGTGTATCACTCCAATTCTCGCACAGGCCAGCATTGCAAATAGCGTCTGGGGAATCATAGGCATATAAATAACAGCTGTGTCACCATTTTGTAGTCCCAGCGATTGTAATCCGCCTGCGAATTTTGAAATTTCTTCTTTTGCCTGACTGAAAGTATACATTTTCTTCTGTTGAGTTACAGGAGAATCATAAACAATAGCAATCTGATCTCCGAAACCATCTTCAATATGTTTGTCAATACATAAATAACACATGTTGAGCTGTCCGTCGGCAAACCATTGAGGGTAGCCATTTTCATCTGTAGAAAGAATTTTTTCCGGAAACTCAAACCATTGTATTTGTCCGGCCTGTTCTTTCCAGAAATCTTCTTTGTGTTCTATGCTTTGTTTAAATAAAGTTTCAGTATTCATATCAATAGTCGTGTGTTTGTTTTCTAACCTTGAAAGGGTTAATTGGGAAGTGGCATCTTAAAACATTTCTTCAATCTGCTGCATCAGTTTTTTGATGGAATAAGGTTTGGTTACATAAGCGTTTGCTCCCATTTCCAATCCTTTTTCAATATCCCGTGGGTTGTTTTTGGCGCTCAAAAAGATAACTTTGGTATCTTTCAGTTTTTCATCCTGCCTTATAATATCCAAAGTGCTGTATCCATCCAGATTGGGCATCATAATATCAAGGAGAATTACATCGGGAACCATGGTCTTCAGAAACTCGAGAACTTCCGTTCCGTCTCTGGCAATATAGACGTCATAGCCGTTTTTCTTAAAGCTGTACTCCAGTGACATTAATATTTTGTGTTCGTCATCCGCAATAATTATCTTTTTCATAGTTCGTTTTTAATGATGTTCAACTTCATTCTTGGTTTCTTGTATAATTTTTTCAGGAATGCTGATCGTGAAGGTGACGCCCAGCCCGCTGTTTTCGGCTTTTATGCTTCCTCCATGTGCCTGTACAATTTTTTTGGAAATTGCCAGTCCCAATCCGCTTCCTGTAGGTTTTAAAATGTTCTGGTTTTTGGATTGATAAAATTTGTCAAAAATCATTTCAAGATCTTCTTCCGGAATATGCTTCCCGGTATTGAAAATGGTAATGATCAGATGTTTGTCTTTTTCAAATAATTTCGTTTGTATCGTTCCCTGTTCGTCTGTAAACTTCAGCGCATTTCCCCAAATATTCTGGAATAATTGGATCATTCTTGCTTCATCATAATCAAAAATGAATTGATTTAATAGATCAACTTCGCTTAAATGAATGTTTTTCTGCTGTATGAGATGAAGAATAGGGCTTAATGCCTTTTTATAAGTTTCAATAATGTTGTAGGACTGAATATGTAATGAAATTTCACCATGCTGAAGTTTATCGAGGTAAAGAATATCATTAATAATCTCGCTCAGCCTGTCGGACTCGGTGATGATGTTATTCAAAAATTCCTGTTTTATTTCGAAAGGAATATCATCATCATCTGCTAAAATTTCTCCGGCAGAACGGATGGCAGTAATGGGAGTTCTCAATTCATGTGCCACTGAATCCAGAAAATCATCTTTTTGACGGTCTTTAATAATAAGACTTTCGTTGGCGTTTCGAAGGTCATCGGAAAGCTTTTGCAGCTCTTCGGACTGTTCTGTAAGCTTTTTATTAAGAGTGATGTTTTCCTTTGATTCTTCAAGAATATTTAAAACTTCTTTTAATGAAATTTTATCCTCTTTTGTTACGCCTTCAATTAGGATTTTGGCGGAAGCGGTTCCTATTCTGCCTGCAAGGAGGTTTTCCGAGAATTTTATAAACCTTGAATCAGCCGTTTCTGTCTTGGAATCGATGTTGTATTTTAAATTGAAGATCCTTAGGGCCTGTTCGGTTTTATTTTTTCCTAAAAATCTTTCCAAAATGTTCTGAATATCCGAAATATAAGCTGTTCCGCGCCAGATAAAAGCATTTTCGTGATTTTGAATGTATTTATCAATATCTACATACAGTTCAGCGAAGTTTCTTTCACGGTAATTTCCTTTGGTGCTTACCGAAACAATCGTGAATAAACTGGTGTTCACTAAAATAGACCAGAAAAAGATCTGTGGGATTCTGTCAAGATAAGGGATTGAAAAGAATCCGAAAGCATTGTACATCTCTCTAAGAACGCCCTTCAATTCTTGATTGTACGAGAAATAATACTGCGGAATAATCAATCCGAAATAGCAGATGGCAAGTCCGGCAGCAAGTCCTGCAAGAGCCCCTTTGTAGCTTCCTCGTCTCCAGAATATGGCTCCAAAGAAAGCAGGAGCTAATTGGGCAATTATTACAAAAGAAATTAAACCAACAGAATCCAGAGACGTTTTCAGAATGAAATATTTGTAAAAAGCAAAAGCCATGATGATCAGAGCGAAAATGCTGAATTTTCTGATAGTGGTAATGCTTCTGGTGTTTTGTTCTTCATTTTCAGATTTGAGCTTCCCAAGTAATCCATAAGGAATGATAAGGTTGTTGGAAAGCATTATGGATAGGGTGATGGCAGAGATAATAATCATCGAAATACATGAGCTTAACCCACCAAGAAATACCAGTACGGTGATCAGGGTGTTGTCAAAATGTTGTGGAATTAAAATAGAGTAGAACTCCGGATTTACTTTCTGTCCGTCAAAAATCAATCTTCCGCCCCACGCAATCGGAAATATGAATAAAGTGAAAATTAAAAGATAAAGCGGGAAAAACCAAACAGCAGTTTTGATATGCTTTTCCTGCCTGTTTTCAATAATAGCAGTGTGAAATTGTCTGGGAAGAATGCAGATTGCTGTTGCTGAAATCATACAGAGCACCATCCAGTTCATAGCACCTTCAATCCCGTTGAAGGTATTTTTAGCTTTGAAATCCTTAAAATGACTGGCCTTTTGGTAAATGTCGGAAAAGCCGTCAAATACATAATAGATTACAAAAAGACCTAAAATAATGATAAAGAAAAGCTTCAGAAAGCTTTCTAAGGCAATAGCAGAAATGATTCCCAGTCGTTTTTCTGAAGCATCAACATATCTGGTTCCATAATAAGAAGAAAATAAAGCGATCAGAATCACCACGAATGTTGCATTGTCTGTGAGAATATCCTGCGACATCGGGGTTTCTGTTACCAGGTGAAAAGTTTCGGAGATCGCTTTTATCTGAAGTCCGATGTAAGGGACAATAGCTAAAAGGCAGACTATCGTTATAATGGCGCTCAGGCTTCTGCTGTTTCCATATCGTAAAGAAATAAAATCGGCCAGACTGCTTATTTTATTAACTCTCGAAATTCTTACAATTCTCATGTTGATATAGATCCATGCAGGAATAATCATGATGGGACCAATATATATCGTCAGGTAATCTAATCCGCTGGTGGCAGCCACTCCAATACTTCCGTAATACGTCCATGCTGTACAGTATACAGCAAGAGAGAGTGCATAAATGTAGGGATTGTTGATCCAAATTTTACTTCTTTTCTTCTCTGCCAGATGGGCAACTAAGAAAAGAAGGGCCAGATAGAACAAGACTACAAAAAATAATGAAACACTACTCATCGTATCTTTTTACAATTACTAATGAAACCACAATAGAGAACATCCATACAGCGAACAGGTAAACTAGGATCATAGGATAGCCTAAAACTTCTTTGTCACTGTTGAAAAGAA
Organism: Chryseobacterium sp. JK1; assembly: GCF_050632815.1. Classification (NCBI taxonomy): domain Bacteria; kingdom Pseudomonadati; phylum Bacteroidota; class Flavobacteriia; order Flavobacteriales; family Weeksellaceae; genus Chryseobacterium; species Chryseobacterium sp. JK1. Next base: position 572,829 of record NZ_JBODRU010000001.1, read on the forward strand.
GAGAGATAGGAATGCTGAAAGCAATCATGAGTCCGATGCTTAAGATGATCAGTTTTTGTTCGTGTCTTTTTTTCATAAATGATGATCAAAAGATAACTGATGAACGACAGATATGATATCATCCGTTCATCAGTCATCATTTTTTTTAAAATTATATTTTGTCGCCAGAATATTCTCCTGTTAAGGCATAGTATCCGAAAATAGCCATCCCGCCGGAGACAATAGGCATCAGTACAAACAAAATAATGATGCCGAAAACCAGATCTTCTTGTTTTCCGGAAGTAATCTTAGGAATTCCCAACACTGTAATTCCGAAATATCCTACAATCACCGCTACGGCGATCCAGAGTATACCTAATATTTTTTTTAGTCCGTTCATTTTAGTTGTTTTAAAATTAATAAAAATTTAAGTGATTGAATGCTTAATCGTGAAGATTATTGTTCTTATTTTTAAGATAAATCAATCCAATGATCAAACACACAGCGGCGACTCCAATAGGATACCACAGTCCTTCAAGATACCATGTCGCGTGGCCGGCTTCTTTTCCTGTGGTGACAAGATAAGTGGCCACAGCAGGCAATAATCCTCCAAATACCCCATTTCCAATGTGATAAGGTAAAGACATGGAGGTGTAGCGTATTCTCACCGGGAACATTTCAACCAGGAAAGCAGCGATAGGTCCATATACCATTGTTACAAATATAACCTGAATAAATACTAAGAATACCAGATACCATTTCGTATTGTCGCTGAGGGTAACGCTTTGGGAAACTTTTGCTTCTTCGGGTTTTCCGTTTTTCAAAGCAGGTCCTGTGGGAGACCAGTGAACAGTGCTGTCTTTTTTGATTAACGTTCCGTCTGTATAAAGAATTTCATGGTGAAAAGTAACAAGGCTGTCTGTTGTAATGCTATTGTGAATTTTGGCTGTTCTTTTCTCTGAAATTCCGTTGGTAGCAATTGTCTTGTTTTCCAGATTTACACTTTTAAACATGCTGTCGTAAATAGGGCGGTAGGCTAAAATTGCAACCAGCATACCCGTCATCATTACAGCTTTTCGTCCAATTTTGTCCGAAAGCCATCCGAAGAATACAAAGAAAGGTGTTCCCAGGAAAAGGGCGGTTGCCATCAGAGAATCTACCTGTGCTGATTCTACATTCATTACTTTTTGCAGGAAACTCATAGCATAGAATTGACCGGTATACCAGATTACCCCTTGTCCCATGGCTGCCCCAAATAAGGCAAGAAGAACAAATTTGAAATTGTATTTGTTTCCAAAACTTTCTTTTAAAGGATTTTTAGACGTTTTTCCTTCACTTTTAGCTTTTGCAAAAAGAGGAGATTCCTTCATGTTTTTTCTGATGATGTAAGAAACTCCCACCATTAAAATAGAAATCCAGAAAGGAACTCTCCATCCCCAGTTATCGAATTCGTCATGAGAAAGAGAATTCTTGGTTACCAGGATGACAATGAGGGAGATAAAAAGTCCTGCTGTTGCGGTTGTTTGGATCCACGATGTCCAGTACCCTCTTCTGTGAGGTTGTGCGTATTCTGCAACATACGTGGCTGCGCCTCCATACTCGCCTCCAAGAGCCAATCCCTGTAATAATCTTAAAATTAAAACCAGAACAGGAGCCATAAAACCAATCGTTTCATAGCTGGGAATACATCCAATGAGGAATGTAGAGAAACCCATGATTAATAAAGTGACAAGGAAGGTATATTTTCTTCCGATAATATCTCCCAGTCTTCCGAAAAATAAAGCTCCGAAAGGTCTTACAACAAATCCGGCGGCAAAAGTAGCCAGAGTAGACAAAAATGCAGCGGTAGGATTATCTGCAGGAAAGAATTTGGTGGCCAGTACGATGGCTAAACTTCCAAAAATATAGAAGTCGTACCATTCTATCAGAGTTCCGAGTGATGATGCAGTAATAACGCTCCAAATCGTGCGGTTTTTCTGCTTGTCGGTCATATTCTCGTAGCTTTCGTGATGATTTTCGCTCATATTGATTAGTTTTGATGTTTGTGGAATAGGATATTAATTCATTCGCTGAAATGTTATACTTTTTTTATAGATAAATTTGGAACTGTACAATAAATTCCCCTTTTGAAGATGGACTTTCCGTAGGGCTTGTATAAACCGGTCTTGTTGAATATTGAGTCGTGATTTTTGCATGATGCCCGTCTATGAACCAATTGGCTCCGACATCAAACTGGGATGACGATTTATCAAATGCCTCAAAACTTTTGTGGGTATAGGCTGCAAAAGGTTGTATTCTTATTTTCGGTTTTTCGGCTTGGCTGGGTAATAGTAATCCTGCCTGCGCGTAGATAATATTACCTGTTCCGATGGTAGGTTGTAGATTTCCTGGTCCTGCAATTGCTTTATTGCCGATGAAATTGGGGTCGGATGCCGCAATGTTCATGGTTGCCAGATTTCTTATATAGTTTGGACCGAAATTGTAGTTATAATATCCGGCATATGCTGAAACCGCCATTTTATTTTTTGCTTCTCCCAGTGGAATATCTGCAAATGCATCTACGGCAAAAAGAGTTATGTCATGCTTTTCAATATTGGAATTAACAGACGTTCTGGTTCCATCTGCCTGATGATAAAATCCTGCTCCGACGTTGAATACTTTTTTAGTCCCCAGATAAGAACCTACTTTAAAAGGAAGCGTATTAGATTCTTCATCAAGGAATTGATATTCAACATAACCGGCTTTTGAAAAGCTTGGATTTCCGTTATTGTCTACTGCAACTGCTTTTGAAGGGTCGGTAACGTTTAATGGGGTTAAATCTGTTGCGAAAGGTTTGTTCAGGCTGAAGCGATATTCAAGTTTACCATATTTTCCTTTAGCAAACATTCCGAGCTGTCTGGCAAATTGATCGGAATGATCAATCAAAGGCCAGGAAAAAACCGGAGAATCTACAGTAAGAAAATTGAGAGTGGACGCCATTGTCATTCGGGATAGTCCCATATAATAATGAAGCCCTGCCCCTAAAGATAAACTGAATTTTCCCGCTTCTCCAGGTAAAATCACTGCATATTCATTCCAGGCATCATGAAAAAACAATTGTGTTTTCTTTCCGTTTCCGTAACCGCCTGTTCCTGAAGTTCCTGTAGCGCCTCCGTTGATAAAGGTTTGATTGTTGATTCCAAAATGCAGGAGAATCATATATCTTTTAGAGATCTGAGCATAGGTGAGGGCCCGTAATCTCCTGTTTCCAATACTCCATGAGTTGTCGGTAGGTTCTCCGCCAACCATACTCCCCGGGTTCATGGATGTATTTCTCAGCCACAGCTGGTCCCATAAAATAAATCTGATGAATTTGTCTCCCTCAGGGTTGAGGTTTACTTTTAATCCACTGCCATAATCAGGAGAACCTTGAGAGTATAGAGAACTACTGATTAAGGCAAATCCAATGAATGTAAGTAATTTCTTCATAAATTATCAATTTTTGGCGTTGTTTTTTGTGAATGCCAAATTGTAATTAATAATTTATTTACGAAAATTTAATATATATTAGTGGTAATACTATAGCTAAAAAAACTTAAAAGCTCCATAATCTTTGTTTTGATGCTATATATAGCCTGTTATCTGCCTGTCTCTTATCTTTTTTAATCCCTACTTTTTAAATCTTTCCCATTTGATCAGCATATACTTATCTGCAAATTGCGTAATGATAATTCCTGAATTTTTAATGTTTTCTTCCTGGGCAATATATTCAATGAGCTCGCTCTGTTTTAATATTTTATATACCGGATGGAAATCAGAATGGGGAGGCCTAGTAATATTGTATTTTTTTATCCATGAACTGATGGTAACATGGGAAACACCTATAATACGCTCTATTTCACGGTAACTTAACCCTTCCAGGTAAAGCTGAAGAGCTTTTGTTACGTAATAATCATCAATCTGTTTTCCCAGTTTTTTTACGGTAAAATAATAGTTGCAGTTTTTACAGTGGAAACGCTGTTTTTCATTCACAATACCGCTTTTTACTACTTTGTTACTGTGGCATTTTGGACAAGTATTTTCCATAACTATAGTATTTTAGCAAATATATAATAAATTAGCAAATATACATTTTTGATTAAAGATAATTTTACCTGTGTAAATTTTTTAAACAAAAAAAATATCTTTTTTATTTGGTTTTAAAAGAAAATATATTTTAAATTTGCCAAAAAATTTAGATAAATAAATGGAAATAGAAATTTCCTCATGCGAACATCTAATGTATGTGAGTGAAATACAGCAGGAAATGTATGATTCTGCACAGCGTAGAGGAACGGGAATCGCAAAACGTTCCATCGAATATTTGAGTAAGAAGATTTCAGAGGGCAATGCTGTGGTGGCCACTGAAAACGGAGAGTGGGTAGGTTTCTGTTATATAGAAACCTGGTCACATGGGAAGTTTGTTGCCAATTCGGGACTTATTGTGTCACCGAAATTCAGGAACGGGGGAGTAGCGACTCAAATTAAGCATAAGGTTTTCCAGTTATCTAGAGATAAATATCCGGATGCGAAAGTATTTGGGCTTACAACAGGTCTTGCTGTTATGAAAATTAATAGTGATTTAGGATATAAGCCAGTGATTTATTCAGAACTGACTCAGGATGAGGAATTTTGGAATGGCTGTAAGAACTGTGTGAATTATGAGATTCTAATGATGAAGGAACGTAAAAACTGTCTTTGTACAGCAATGCTTTTCGTTCCGGAAAATAATAAAGTAAATGGTGCTGTCAATAAGCAGCCGGAAATTAAATATAACAATGAACAAGAAAGTCATCTTAGCGTTTAGCGGAGGTTTAGATACTTCCTACTGTGCTAAATATCTTAGTGAAACACTAGGATATGATGTGTACGCCGTTACTGTAAATACAGGAGGTTTTTCAAAAGAAGAAGAAAAAGAATTAGAAAGAAAAGCTTTAAATCTTGGAGTAAAAGAGTACAGGTGCGTAGATGCTCAGGAAGACTACTATAATTCTTGCGTGAAGTATTTGATCTTCGGAAATGTGCTGAAAAACAATACCTATCCTCTTTCTGTAAGTGCCGAGCGTACCATTCAGGCTCAGGAAATCGCAAAATATGCGTTAGAAGTAAATGCAGATGCTATTGCTCATGGAAGTACAGGCGCAGGAAATGACCAGGTTCGTTTTGATCTGATCTTTCAGGTAATGTGCCCAAGTGTAGAAATCATTACGCCGATCAGAGATATGGCGTTGTCCCGTGAAGAAGAAATTGAATTTTTGAAGAACTACGGATATGAAATGGAGTTCCATAAAGCTCAGTATTCTGTCAATAAAGGCCTTTGGGGAACTTCTGTGGGAGGAAAAGAAACGTTGACATCAAGAAACTATCTGCCGGAAGAAGCGTTTCCTTCACAATTGAAACAAACACAGCCTTCAGAATTGGAGATTGAATTCAGAAACGGAGAAGTGATTTCGGTGAACGGAGAAAGTTTTGAACACTCTGTATATGCGATTCAAAAAATAGAAGAATTGGCTTCGGCTTATGGTATTGGACGTGATATTCACGTAGGAGATACTATTGTGGGAATTAAGGGAAGAGTAGGATTTGAAGCTGCTGCAGCTTCAGTAATCATTAAAGCTCACCATTTATTAGAAAAGCATACATTGTCAAAATATCAGCAGATGATGAAATCTCAGTTATCCGACTGGTATGGAAACTGGCTTCATGAAGCGCTTTTCTTAGATCCTGTGATGAGAAATATTGAATCTTTCTTAATAGATTCTCAGAAAACAGTAAGCGGAAAAGTTTTTGTAACCCTTCATCCATATAGATTTATCTTAAACGGAATTGAATCCGATCATGATTTAATGTCGGATAAATTCGGAAGCTATGGAGAAGCGAACAGAGCATGGACAGGAGATGATGTAAAAGGATATACAAAAATTGTAAGCAATTCTTTAAATATATATCACCAGATCAATAAAAATATCAACTAGTTCCAAAGGAGCGATTTAACAAAAGATAGAACATGGTTCTATTCATTACGATATGAAGAAAACAGTAGGAATTGTAGGAGCAAACGGTTATACAGGAAGTGAGTTGATACGCTTACTGGCTTTTCATCCCCATGTGACATTGAGTTTTTTATATAGTCGTTCGAATTCGGGTATAAAAATATCAGACTTGTACCCGGATTTAGCGACAGTTTGTGATCAGGTTTTAACAGATCAGCCGGAAGAGGTAGATGTTCTTTTTCTGTGTCTTCCTCATAAAGAAAGCCAGAACTGGTTAACGCAAAACTCTGTTAAAGAAGAAACCCTGGTTATAGATTTGGGAAATGATTTCCGTTTGGATGGAGATTTTGGAAACAGAGAATTTATCTATGGATTGCCTGAAATTAATAAAAAACAACTGGAAGGATCAAAAAGTATTGCCAATCCGGGATGTTTTGCAACAGCTATTCAGCTTGCGCTTTTACCATTAGCGGAAAAAGGATTGCTGGATGAGGTTTTTACGACAGGAATTACAGGATCTACAGGTGCAGGGCAGTCTTTGCAGGCTACTACACATTTTACATGGAGGAATGATAATATATCAGCCTATAAAACTTTGACCCATCAGCATGTAGATGAGATTTTGAAACATATAGTTTTGTTTAACCATAAAGAAGTCAGCCTGAATTTTGTACCATGGAGAGGAGATTTTGCGAGAGGGATTTTTACAAGTTCTACAGTGAAAACAGATTTAGGAATTTCTGACATCTATCAATTGTATCAGGATTTTTATGCAGATGAACCTTTTGTAAAGGTAAGTGAAAAAGCAATTGATTTAAAGCAGGTTGTCAATACCAATCGCTGTGTGATTCAGATTGAAAAAAGTGGAAATGTAGCGGTTATTCACTCAGCGATTGACAATTTGTTAAAAGGAGCTTCAGGTCAGGCAGTACAAAACATGAATATTGCCTTGGGTTGGGAAGAAAATGCAGGATTAAACCTAAAGCCGTTAGCATTTTAAATTGACAATAAGTAATTGATAATTTTAAACAATAAGTAAATCCGACTTAGGGAAGTGGAGCGTTAAGAAAATTAATTCTACGAACGTTAAGAAAATTCTACTGTTGCGAGGTGCAACATAAATACAGAACCGAAGAACAGGTTTTGGTTTCGCACAAGTTTTAGAATTTTCAGAGAATAGAACTAATTTTTAGTGGAAGTTTCCAGGTCTTTAACTTTTGTTTCTTTTGTTTCAGGACAAAAGAAAAATAAAAAAACAACAAAAATGAATTTATTCAACGTATATCCATTATTCAACATAAATCCGGTAAAAGCTCAGGGATCATTTCTTTGGGATGAAAAAGGAGAACAATATCTTGATTTTTACGGGGGCCACGCAGTGATTTCTATCGGGCACAATCATCCGCATTATCAAAATAAATTAAAAGACCAGCTGGAAAAAATTTCTTTCTATTCCAATTCCGTTCAGAACGGATTGCAGACTGAGCTGGCAGAAAAACTAGGGGAACTTTCAGGTCATGAAGAGTATAATCTTTTCCTGTGCAATTCAGGAGCTGAGGCTAATGAGAATGCATTGAAACTGGCTTCTTTTCATAACGGGAAAAGCAAAGTTCTTTATTTCTCAGGATCTTTCCACGGAAGAACATCAGCAGCTGTGGCTGTAACAGATAACCCAAAAATTGTTGCTCCGGTTAACTTTTCTGAAAGATTTATCAAATCAGAATGGAATGATGTACAGCAGCTAGAAGAAACCTTTGCTACTCATGGAAACGAAATTTCTTCAGTCATTATCGAAGGAATTCAGGGAGTAGGAGGAATTATGATTCCAACCGCTGAGTTTTTGTCTAAAATCAAAGAACTGTGTGAAAAATACAACACGGTACTTATTTTAGATGAAGTACAGTCTGGATACGGAAGAAGCGGATATTTCTTTGCCCATCAGGAGTTTGGAATTGAAGCAGACATTATTACAATAGCAAAAGGAATGGGTAACGGATTTCCAATCGGAGGTGTTCTGATCCATCCTAAATTCGAAGCAAGTAACGGCCTGCTAGGAACCACATTTGGAGGAAACCATCTTGCTTGCGCGGCTGCTATTGCAGTTCTAGACGTAATGAAAGATGAAAATCTTGTTGAAAACGCTCAGCGAATGGGCGAGTATATAGAAAATGAAATTAAAGATTTACCACATATCAAGTCAATCCGAAGGAAAGGTTTGATGATCGGAATAGAGCTCGACAGAGACTGTTCAGAAGTAAGGAAAGAATTACTTTTTGATCATCATATTTTCACAGGAAACTCAAATGATAAGACGGTGCTGAGGATTCTTCCTGCACTGAATATCAAAAAAGAGGAAACAGATCTTTTCATCAATGCCCTTAAAGTGGTATTGGAGAATATTTAACCTGTGAAAATTCATTCTGACGAAGGAAGAATCTATTACTATGATAAAAAAGAGATTCTTCACTACACTTTGTTTCGTTCAGAATGATAAACATGACTTTCAATTGGTGAGTGAAACGCCCTTGCGAATGAAAATGTTTTCAAGTTAAAATAAAAAAAGACTTTGCGATCATAGCGTTAAAACTCACATAATATGTAAGATAAAAATCTTTAAAATCAATTTAAAATGAAAAAATTCACCTCTGTAAGTGATGTAGAAAACTTACAGGACATCATAAAAAAAGCTTTACAGATAAAAGCCGATCCGCTTACCGAAACAGAAAAAGGAAAGGGAAAAACAATAGGACTTGTATTTTTAAATTCTAGTCTGAGAACCCGTTTAAGCAGCCAGATTGCCGCTCAAAACCTGGGATTGAATGTGTTAACATTAAACGCTGCACAGGAAGCCTGGAATCTGGAATTTGCCGATGGAGCCATAATGAACGGAGATACCGTAGAGCACATCAAAGATGCAATAGAAGTATTAAATCAATATTGTGACATCATTGCGGTACGTTGCTTCGCTGGAATGAAAAGCAAAGAAGACGATGTCAACGAAAGCATTCTGAGTCAGTTTGAGCAACATGCGAAAGTGCCGGTTATATCTTTGGAATCAGCAACCCGCCACCCTTTACAAAGTTTGGCAGACTGCATTACTATTACAGAAAACTGGAAAAAAGACCATAAGCCGAAAGTTGTATTAACCTGGGCTCCTCACATCAAGCCGATCGCTCAGGCTGTAGGAAATTCTTTTGCAGAATGGATGCAGGAAATGGACGTAGATTTCGTTATTGCTAATCCGGAAGGATATGATCTTGATAAAAACTTCACCAAAGATATAAAGGTAATTCACGATCAGGATGAAGCATTAAAAGATGCAGATTTTATCTATGTGAAAAACTGGTCGTCTTTTGACGATTATGCACAAATGCCGGAAGTGAAAGGAAATTGGATGCTTACCAATGAGAAATTGGAAAATACCAACAACGGAAAGGTAATGCACTGTTTACCCGTTCGTCGTAACGTGGAATTGAGTGATGAGGTAATGGACGGAGAAAACTCTATCATTTACCAGCAGGCAAAGAATCGTATTTTCTCAGCACAGGCTGTGTTCAGTGAAATTTTAGATGAATTAAAATCCTGATAACGATCCTTGTCAAGGTTTTCCATCTTAACAAGGATAAAAAGAGGTAAATATCTCAAAAGTTTACAATGAAAGAAAAGTTATACATCATAAAAATTGGCGGAGCTTTAATTGATGATGAAGAATTATTAAGCCAATTCTTAGAACAGTTTTCTGAAATCCAGGAAAAGAAAATTCTTGTACACGGAGGAGGAAAATTGGCTACAACGCTTGCTGATAAACTGGGGATTGAGCAGAAGATGATCAATGGAAGGAGGATTACCGATAAAGAGACTCTCGATATTGTAACAATGGTATACGCTGGAGGAATCAATAAAAATATTGTTGAAAAGCTACAGCAGAAGAAATGTAATGCCATAGGATTCTCCGGAGCAGATGGTAATCTGATTAAAGCCAAAAAAAGAGAACATCCTGAAATAGATTTCGGATTTGTGGGTGACATCAGTAAGAAAAGTGTTAATAAGAAATTACTTTCAAAACTGATAAAACTCAATCTCATTCCGGTATTTTCAGCGATTACCCACGACAAAAAAGGAAATCTCTTCAATACCAATGCCGATACCATTGCCTCTGTAATGGCGCAGGCTTTATCAGAGAAATATGAAGTGGAGTTGCTGTATTGTTTCGATAAAGAAGGCGTTTTAGAAGATATTAATGATCCGGATTCTGTGATAAAAAGTGTTTCTGAAGAAGAATTTTCAGCACTTAAAGAACAGGGAAAACTTCACAAAGGGATCTTACCCAAACTGGAAAATGCTCTTGGAGCAGTAAAAAATAATGTAAATAAAGTGTTTCTGATTAAAGAAACCGAACTTAAAAATCATATAGAAAACCATCATGCAGGAACTGAAATCTGTTTATAATAAAGAAGAGTTGCTAAACAATGCGGTGCAGTTGCTTAAAAACCTGATTGAAATTCCTTCATTCAGCAAAGATGAGTTCAATACATCGGTAGAAATTGAAAATTTCTTCAGCAAACATCAGATTCCGACCAAACGTTTTAAAAATAACATTTGGGCAGTCAATAAAAACTTTGATGTATTCAAACCGTCTGTTTTACTGAATACCCATCATGATACCGTAAAGCCAAATAAAGCGTACACGCTTGATCCGTTTGTTCCCGTTGAAAAAGACGGTAAATTGTACGGATTGGGAAGTAATGATGCTGGTGCATCGTTGGTTTCTATGGCACAGGTGTTTTTATATTTCTATGAAAAAGAAGATTTAAAATATAATTTAGTTATTGCTTTGACAGCAGAGGAGGAGATTTCAGGTTTTGACGGAATTGAAGCCCTGTTTCCACAGCTTCCCAATATTGAACTCGCCATTGTAGGAGAACCCACGCAGATGAATCTGGCGATTGCAGAAAAAGGGCTGTTGGTGATAGATGGGGAAATGAAGGGGACTCCTTCTCATGCTGCTCATCCTAATGATGATAATTCGATTGTGAAATGTATGCAGGATCTGCAGCATATTTTAGACTTTAAATTTCCAAAAGTATCAGAATATCTGGGAGATGTTAAAATTACCCTTTCAGGAATCCATGCCGGAGTACAGCATAACGTAGTGCCCGAATCCTGCAACTTTACACTGGATGTAAGAGTTACAGATGAGTATTCTAACAGGGAAGCCTTCGAAATGATTCAGTCCCAAATGAAATCAACCCTTACGGCGAGATCTTTCAGGCTGAATTCTTCAAAAATTGAAATGGATCATCCATTTGTGAAAGCAGGGTTGGAAATAGGCAGGACCACTTACGGTTCCCCAACTTCTTCAGATCAGGCAATTATACCATGTACCTCCGTGAAAATGGGACCTGGAGACAGTAGGCGCTCTCACACTGCGGATGAATTCATCTATATCAATGAAATAGAAGAAGGGATTGATATCTATATCCAAATTTTGGAAAAAGTGTTATAAAATGGAAGGTGAAGATAGGGTAAGGGAGTTATCATAGTTTGTAATTTACTTCCGGCCTCCAATCTCAAACTTCCGACTCAATATGTGTTTTGACTCCGCTCAGCAGGCAAAAAGTTGACATTTTTAATAAAGATTTATGCAAAAAAGAATATTAAAAAGAAAAACTTTTAATGAGGAGATGTTTTTTTATAGTTAATAATTAAGGAATGCCTTGCTGGGCAAGTCAAAACCAATCAAATATTTTAAATCGAATCAATATGAAAAAGATATGGCAGAAGGATGACCTTGCCACCAATATATTAGTGAATACATTCACTGTCGGGAAAGATCTCGACTTTGATGAACGTCTGGCAAAATATGATGTCAAAGGTTCAATGGCACACTGTACAATGCTTGCAGAAGCTGGGATTATCTCTCAGGAAGAATCAGAGCAGATGTTAGCTGTTTTAAATACTGTTTTACATGAAATTGAAAATGGGAGTTTTGAAATTGATAAAGAAGCTGAGGATATCCATTCTCAGATAGAAGCTATCTTAATTGAAAAATTAGGAGATACAGGAAAAAAAATTCACACTGCAAGATCAAGAAATGATCAGGTTTTGCTGGATATCAAGTTGTATTTATTGGATGAGATCCGTGAAATTACAGCACTTACAGACGATTTTTTCCAGATTTTAATTCAACTGGCAGATCAACACAAGAATGTTTTACTACCAGGATATACCCATCTGCAGATCGCGATGCCTTCATCTTTCGGATTGTGGTTTGGCGCCTATGCAGAAGCCCTTTTAGATGATGTTGAAATGCTGTTTTCCACCAAAAATATCATCAATAAAAACCCATTGGGTTCTGCTGCAGGATATGGTTCCTCATTCCCGATTAATCGTGAAAGTACCACTTATAACTTAGGCTTTCAGACAATGAACTATAACTCTGTGTATGCGCAGATGACCCGCGGAAAGTCGGAAAAAATGCTGGCAATGGCAATGGCCACTTTAGCAGGAACACTTGGAAAGTTTGCTTATGATGTTTGCTTGTATTTGAGTCAGAATTTTGATTTCATTAGTTTTCCAAAAGAATTTACGACGGGAAGCAGCATTATGCCCCACAAAAAGAACCCGGATATTTTTGAACTGGTTCGTGCACGCTGCAACAGAATTCAGTCACTTCCGAATGAACTGATTCTTCTCACCAATAATCTGCCTTCAGGATATCACAGAGACGTGCAGCTCACAAAAGAAATCCTTTTCCCGGCGATAGATTCGTTAAAAGAATGTCTTGAAATTCTAAGCTATACTTTACCCAACATTAAGGTAAAAGACGGAATTCTTGAAGATGAAAAATACAAATACCTGTTCAGCGTAGAAAAGATTAATGAAGAAGTAAAAAACGGAAGTTCTTTCCGTGATGCTTATGTGAAAGTAGGACAGGAAATCGAAAACAATGCATTTGATTTTGAACCTGGAAATCTGGATCATACTCACCAGGGAAGTATTGGGAATCTTTGCCTGGATAAAATAGAGTATCAGTTCAATAAGCTGAAAAACAAATTATTGGGTTAGAATCTAAGCCATTAAGATTGAAAAAATAAAGCAGAACCAGTAGAGCCTAAAATTATTTTAGCTTTCTGCCTTGCATTCGTTTGTGAACCCCTTAATCTTAATAAATCTTACCTGCTTAAACAATCTTAATGGTGGGATTCTATTTCGTTCTTTGAATTTGATGATTGATTTTGAAACTATTAATATAGTTGAAAATTAATATTTAATAAGCTGTATACCATTTATTTTATCGGAGATAAAACCTTAGTGCCTTAAAGCATAAAGATTATAAACTTCTTTTGTGTCTTTGCGTTTCTCAACAAAATAAGAGATTAGGATAAATCTGTTAGTAAACACAAAGGCGCAAAATGACAATAATGTACATTATAATAGTACGCAAGAAAATCAAAGATTTTCAGCAAGTAAGATGAGAACTAATAATGAGGTTAAAAGTAAAAGGACTTATTCCAGATCAATTTTAAACTTCGTTGATTTTTTCACCTCGTGCAATACTATAGAACTGTGATATTGCCCAATGTTGGGAAGATTTGAAATCACATTTACCGCAAATTCATTATAAGAATTGATGTCTTTTGCAATAATTTTCAACATATAGTCATATTCCCCGGAAAGGCTTGTGATCTCCTGAACTTCATCATAATTTCCGATGTTTTTCTCAAAGGTTTCCAATACTTTTTTGGATTGTTCTTTAAGGCGGACATTACAGTATACGATGATATTCAGGCCCAGTTTTTCACGGTTTAAAAGACCGACATATTTTTCAATGATCCCCTGTTTCTCCAGTTGTTTGATTCGTTCATACGTAGGAGTAAAGGTAAGACCTATCTTTTCTGAAATTTCTTTAACAGATAATGTGGAGTCTTCCTGAATAATACTGAGAATCATTTTGTCTTTTAAATCCATAAACTAATTTGAGTTGTAACAAAAATATTAATTTTAAATGAGAATAAGGAAATACTAAAGTTTTTAATTTATTTCAAACTTAATTTTTGTAGGTTCATAAAATTGTTGTATCTTTGCACCTAATGAATAAAAAAGCATTTATATCATTAGATTTACCGGGCGAAAGCGCCCTTTACGATATTTATTGTTATTAAGCGAAGATTGTTGTCTTCGCTTTTTTTATGCTCAAAAATTAAGAATTATGTTTACGATTACAGAACTAAGCACCGAGAGAATCAACAGTATACTGACAGAAGCACTGGCTTTTGCAAATGGTAAAACTGCCAAAATTGAAGGAGAAGTTTTTTGCTCAAACCTTTTCTTCGAAGACAGTACAAGAACAAAGACAAGCTTTGATCTTGCAGAACGAAAACTGGGATTACAGGTTGTTCCTTTTGATGCATCGCACAGTTCAGTAAACAAAGGCGAGAGTCTTTATGATACAGTGAGAACGATCGAAAGCCTGGGAGTAAACCTGGTGGTGATCCGAGATAAAAAAGACAGATACTTTGAAGAATTGAAGAACATCAACATTCCGGTAATTAACGGAGGAGACGGCACAGGAAACCATCCTTCACAATGTATGCTGGATCTGATGACAATCTATCAGGAGTTTGGAAAATTCGAAGGATTGAAAGTAGGGATCGTAGGAGATGTAAAACACAGCCGTGTTGCCAACTCAAATGCAGAAGCATTAAGAAGACTGGGCGCAAAAGTATACTTCTCCGGACCAGAGCAATGGTTTGACGAGGGAGCCCTGATCAACGGAACTTATATGTCAGTTGACGAGCTGATCGCTGAAGTGGATGTTCTGATGCTATTGAGAATTCAGCATGAAAGACACGATGCAGCCATGAGCTTTACTGCCTCAGAGTACCATAAAAGATATGGATTGACGAAAGAAAGAGAGCAGGGAATGAAAAAAGAGGCAATCATCATGCATCCGGCACCCATCAACAGAGATGTGGAAATAGATTCAGATCTTGTAGAATGCAAAAGATCAAGAGTCTTTAAGCAAATGCAGAATGGCGTTTTCGCAAGAATGGCCATTTTGAAAGAAGCATTAGAAAGTAAAGGGTATACCTTTAAATAAAAATAAATAAGATTCGGGATTCGAGTTCCGAAATTATAGACACCGCAAAATTCCCCTCCTTTGGAGGGGTGGCGAAAATTCAAAGAATTTTTGTCGGGGTGGTTTAAAATAGAATAGAAAGTATAAGAAAATCTAAATAGAAAAAATGAAGAAAAAATTAATACTGGAGTCCGGTGAAGTGTTTCATGGAGAAGGTTTCGGAGCAGAGTTGGAAACTGCAGGGGAAGTAGTTTTCAATACCGGAATGACAGGGTATCAGGAATTGATCTCTGACCCGTCTTACTGCGGTCAGATAGTTTGTATGACCTATCCGCTTATCGGGAATTATGGTATTAACCGTGATGATTATGAAAGTATTGAGCCGGCAATTAAAGGACTTATCGTAAAAGAACTTTGCGATCTTCCTTCCAACTTCCGTACTCAGATTACTTTAGATGAATTATTTAAAAAGAAAAACCTTTCAGGAATTTCAGGAATCGACACAAGAAGATTAACAAGGATTCTTCGTAATTCCGGAGTGGTAAAAGGAAAAATCGTAAATGCAGATGCAGATGATGCGGCTGTCGCTTCAGAACTGAAAGCAACGACTTTCCCAACCAATCAGGTAGAAGAAGTTTCTACTAAAACACCTTATGCAAACCCAAACAGAGGTTTCAAGGTAGTATTGGTAGATTTCGGAGCAAAATTGGGAATCATCAGAGAGTTGTCTCAAAGAAACTGTGATATCATCGTCGTATCTCAGGATACAACAGCAGAAGATATCCTGTTGATGAATCCGGACGGAATCATGCTTTCTAACGGTCCTGGTGACCCGGAAGATGTACCGCACGCTCTGGATATGATCAGAGGATTGCTTGGAAAAGTTCCTATCTTCGGAATCTGTTTAGGACACCAGTTAATAGGTCTTGCCTGTGGAGCAAAAACGTTCAAACTGAAATTCGGACACAGAGGAGGAAACCACCCTGTATTGGATTTAGAAAAAAATACAGTAGCTATTACTTCTCAAAACCACGGGTATGCAGTAGATCAGGAAAGCTTAAAAGGAACAGACCTTATCGAAACGCACATCGCTCTGAATGACAGAACAAACGAAGGATTAAAACACAAAATCTACCCTTGCTTCTCCGTTCAGTATCACCCTGAAGCGAGCCCTGGCCCAGAAGATGCAAACTACCTGTTTGATGAGTTCATTCAAATGATGGAGGACTTTAAAAAGTAAGACACTCCAATTGTCATTCTGAAAGAAGCAAAAGCGGAATGAAGAATCCCAACAGTAAAACGAGATTCCTCGATTCCTCGGAATGACAAAATACAAAAAACTTAACCTGTCATTCTGAATGAAGCAGTAGCGTAATGAAGAATCTCAACTATAATAAGTTAGATTTCTACGGAATGACAAAATACAATCGTAAGTTTTATAAAAGTAAAAAATACGAAGTTTAAGAATTTTGATTCTTGACTCTAATAAAAAAAGAAAAATGGCAAAACGTACAGATATAAAAACAATTTTAGTAATCGGTTCAGGACCTATCATTATCGGTCAGGCAGCTGAATTTGATTACGCAGGAACGCAGGCTTGTCTGTCTTTGAAAGAAGAAGGCTACAAAGTAATTTTGATCAACTCAAATCCTGCGACGATCATGACGGATGTGGAAATCGCTGATAAAGTATATATTGAGCCGATTTCATTACAGTTTGTAAGCCACATCATCAGAAAAGAACGTCCGGATGCATTATTACCAACATTAGGAGGACAGACAGGTCTTAACATGGCGGTAGAATTGGAAAAATCAGGAATTCTTGAAGAATGTAAAGTGGAAGTATTGGGAACTAAACTTTCTGCAATCAACAGAGCAGAAGACAGAGACCTTTTCCGTGAGTTGATGAGAGAATTGAATGAGCCGGTACCGGAATCTGATATCGTAAACACGGTAGAAGGAGCACTTGCTTTTGCTGATAATATCGGATATCCTGTCATTGTTCGCCCTGCCTTTACAATGGGAGGAACCGGAGGAGGTATCGCTTCCAACGAAGTAGAATTGAAAGAGATTGCTGAATTGGGACTGAAGCACAGTCCGGTTACCCAGTGTCTTATTGAAAAATCAATCGCAGGTTTCAAAGAAATTGAATACGAAGTAATGCGTGATGCAAACGACAATGCCATTGTAGTTTGTAACATGGAAAATATAGATCCGGTAGGAGTTCACACAGGAGACTCTATCGTAGTGGCTCCTTCTCAGACGCTTTCAGACAGAGAGTATCAGTTGCTGAGAAATGCTTCCCTGAAGATCATCAGAGCATTAGGGATTGAAGGAGGATGTAACGTACAGTTGGCCTTAGATCCACATTCATTCGAATATTATATCATCGAGGTAAACCCTAGAGTTTCCCGTTCATCTGCTTTAGCAAGTAAGGCAACAGGGTACCCGATTGCAAAAATTGCTGCAAAAATTGCTGTAGGATTAACGCTGGATGAAATCATGAACCCGGTAACAGGAAAAACATACGCTTGTTTCGAACCGGCTCTTGATTATGTGGTAACAAAATTCCCAAGATTCCCATTCGATAAATTCGAAACAGCAGACAGAAGACTTTCTACTCAGATGAAAGCTACTGGTGAAGTAATGGCGATCGGAAGAAACCTTGAAGAATCTTTACAGAAAGCGATCCGTTCATTAGAAACAGGAATCAAGCATTTAGGATTAAAAACTAAGCAGGCTCAGGCGCTTACAGCTGAAGAAATCGAAAGAAGAATCAGAGTATGTGATGATGAGAGATTATTCATCATTGGAGATGCTTTAAGAAGAGGATACGACTGGGAGCAGATTGTAGAATGGAGTAAAATAGATAAATTCTTCATCTGGAAACTTAAGAAATTAGTTGATTTCGAAAAAGTAATCGCTGCCAACAAATTTGACAAAGAAACATTAATCGAAGCTAAGAGATTAGGTTTTGCTGATATTAATATCGCAGTTCTTTGGGATGTAAAAGAACGTGAGGTTTTCAACTTTAGAAAAGAAAACGGAATCATGCCGGTTTACAAAATGGTAGACACATGTGCTGCTGAATTTGAAAGTGAAACCCCATACTTCTACGGAACTTATGAAGAAGAAAACGAAAGTGTAGTTTCTGATAAAGAAAAGATCATCGTTTTAGGATCAGGACCTATCAGAATCGGACAGGGAGTTGAGTTTGATTATGCTACAGTTCACTCTGTTTGGGCGATCAAAGAAATGGGTTACGAAGCAATCATCATCAACAACAACCCTGAAACAGTTTCTACAGACTTCTCTATCTCAGACAAACTATACTTCGAGCCGCTTACAGAAGAAGATGTAATGAACATCATCGAGCTTGAAAAACCAAAAGGGGTTGTAGTACAGTTCGGTGGACAAACAGCGATCAACCTTGCAGATAAATTAGCTTCTCACGGAGTACAGATCTTAGGAACTTCTCTGGAAGATCTTGACAGAGCTGAAAACAGAGATAAATTCGAGAAAGCTTTACAAGAAATGGGTATTCCTCAGCCAAAAGGAAGAACATCCACTTCAAAAGAAGAGGCTATCAAAATTGCTAACGAAATCGGATACCCGGTATTGGTTCGTCCAAGTTACGTTCTTGGAGGTAGAGCAATGGAAATTGTATATGCAGAAGCAGAATTGGCACACTACATGGAGCATGCGGTAGAAGCAAGCCCTGAGCACCCGGTTTTGGTTGACAAGTATATGGTAGGAAAAGAAATTGAAGTAGATGCCATCTGCGACGGTGAAACAGTAGTGATCCCAGGAATTATGGAACACATCGAAAGAGCAGGGGTTCACTCCGGAGATTCTATTGCAGTGTATCCACCGCAGAATCTTTCACAAAGTGAAATTGAGACTTTAGTTGATTATACTCAAAGATTAGCAAAAGGACTGAATGTAATCGGATTAATGAATATCCAGTACGTTCTTTTCGAAGGAAATGTATATGTGATCGAAGTAAACCCTCGTTCTTCAAGAACAGTTCCTTTCTTATCTAAAATCACAGAAGTTCCAATGGCAAACCTTGCAACAAAGGCAATCCTTGGACAAAAACTTAAAGATTTAGGCTACGAAAACGGATTAGTTCCAAACAAAGAAGGAGTATTTGTAAAAGTTCCGGTATTCTCTTTCTCTAAACTAACGAAAGTTGATATCTCTTTAGGCCCAGAAATGAAGTCTACAGGAGAAGTAATGGGGAAAGATACAACCCTTGAAAAAGCACTTTACAAAGGATTGGTAGCAGCAGGAAGAAAAGTTCCTATGCACGGTTCTATCCTTTTCACAGTAGCAGATAAACATAAAGAGGAGGCAGCTGCTCTTGCAGCAAGATTCCATGAAGTAGGATTCAGAATCTGGGCTACAGAAGGAACAGCAAAATTCTTCGAAGAAAAAGGAATTCCTTGCAAAATCGGATACAAAATCGGAGAAGAAAGTGTAAATCTTATCGATCTGATCCAGAAAGGAAAAGTTCAGTATGTTGTAAACACCACTACAAAAGGTAAACAAGCTGAAAGAGACGGATTCCAGATCAGAAGAATGAGCGTAGAGAACGGTGTTCCTTGTTTAACTTCAATGGATACAGTAGAAGCGATCTTAAAAGTAATCGAAAGCATGAGCTTCAAAATGGAGACGATGTAATTTCGAGCTTGAATAATATTCCCAACCTCATAGATTTTCAAAATCTATGAGGTTTTTTTATTAAGGTAGCAAGCTATTTTAAAGGTATAAAATACATAATCAGTCATTTTGTTCACTTCCTTTTCAATATCACACAATAGAACCCGATATTAAGCGTTTGGGATATTTTGACATGAATGATTAAATCATGACATTTGCAAGATGGAATGGTATACTTTGTTTTCAAAATACATGAGAAATACTTAAACAATAGAATATAATGAAACAAATCCGATTTCTTTTAGTAATGGTTTTCCTGTTTGCTCTATCAGGATGTTCAATATCAACAGATTTTTATCTTCAGAACTTAACCGACACAAAAAAGACGGTCACCATCAATTATAAGAAAAAATTATTAGATGATCTGAAGAGACCTTTTCATAAAGATTTAAATTTTAACTATGAAGATGAGGTCTTGTCTCCTAAAGATTTTAAGAAAATAAAAAATCTAAAAACTCTTGAAAAAATTGAAATTAAAGATTCAGCCATTACAATGGAGCTGAACCCACATTCAACAACAAGAATAGATCAAACTTATAATAGCAGTTGGTATAGGAGAATAAATTCTGTAGATATAGACGGAAAAAAATACAGCATTCAGGAGTTGGAGAAAAATGCTGAGAGAATCAGAACAGATTATGTTTATACAATTAAATGAAAGATAAATTACAAATTATTTACAAGCCATTTCTGTTAATAGCCATAGGTTTTATTATCATATATACCTTCCTACATTGGCTGCTTTTTATAAAAATGGGTATCTCCATAAAAAAGGATATTATAGAGTTTTGGCTTCCTTTCGGGCTTCCTTTTGTTCCTATTTTGATCTGGTTGCGGCCTAGAATCAAATTATTTAAATTCAAAAGAGACGATACCTCTTTTTTTTATCAGTTTTTAGCATGCATGGCTATTGCATTACCTACTATTATTGCTCAGCAATATTTAACAACGGCTACAGGAAAATTAACCAGGCTCAATACTATTTCAGAATTGTCTGAAAAAGAACAGACTGCTTATTATTCGCTTAAACATTTTTATATAGATAAAAAGCATCTTGCATTACAAAATACAACGTCTGTAGAAGGAAGAAATAACGAGCGTATCAATATGCTTATCTATGTTGCAATGCCGATTTTAGAAAAAGCTTCGGATACAGTTAAAACTCCTTACCGGTATTGGCTTGGTAAAAGATATTCTGAGGATATAAGCATGGGCCTTTCTAACGAGGAAAAAATGAGAAAATTTAAATTGTTTGCAGAAAAATCGCAGAAAGAATTTAATGCAACCAATTTTAATACATTCTCCTATCTGGAAGTTGTCGGAAATACTAATGACCACGATGAATATAATAATGCATTAAAAAATATTAAACAAAATCCGTATGTTAAAAATATTATTTTTGAAGCGAAATCAGGGCCGTTTGAAACCAGAGCCGGAAATAAAGGTTTATGGATTCTGTACTCATTCGGAATAGGACTTTTTATCTATCTGATTGCATTAGTATTTCCAAAATTCCAGGAAGATAAGCTGAAAAACTTTAAAAATGGGCAGCTTGAAAAAAATTCAGATCTCAAAGATATGTTTGAAATCTTTATCCCAGCAGAAGGTTTCTTTATAACTCCAATTATTATCAACTTAAACGTTTTGATTTACCTTATTATGGTATTTTCAGGATTAGGATGGTTGTCATTCAAAGGAGAAGATTTGCTGAACTGGGGAGCTAATTATAAACCGCTCACAGTAAGCGGACAATGGTGGCGATTGCTTACCTGTATGTTTTTACATGGTGGTTTAATACATATTTTAACAAATATGATGGGGCTTATGTTTGTCGGAATATTCATTGAACCTTTATTAGGAAGGTTAAAATTTACATTAATTTATCTCATCACAGGTCTTATAGGAAGTCTGGCAAGCATAGCATGGTATGATGGTGCTATAGGTGTGGGAGCTTCTGGAGCAATATTCGGGCTTTATGGCTTTTTTCTGGCTTGTATGCTTATGAAAATTTTTCATCCGGATTTCACTAAAGCATTTTTATTCAGTACAATTATTTTTATGGGCGTTAATCTGCTTATGGGCGTTTTAGGAGGTATTGATAATGCCGCTCATATCGGAGGTTTGGTAAGTGGATTTATTATTGGAGTCATCATAGCGTGGCTTTTGAAGAAGAGGGCTGTTCCTGCCATTGAAAATAAAGAAGAGAATACTGAAAGCAATACAGATCACCTCCATTAAACATCGTATTTTGATAAAGAAAATCGCCAATTTCACCATTATTTCTACGCCCGATAAAGTGGTTGTTAACCGCGGAAAAACTTTTAAGTATTGGTTTGATATCCTGATTGCAACTGCTTTGGGACTATTTTTTTCCGCTGTCACTTACTTCTTCTTAATGGAAGCCCTTGAAATTAAAAGTTTCAAATCTATAGCCCTTGTATTCGTCATGACATTGTTAGCTTTATATCCGTTGGCGATGAGTGTCTCGTTACTGATTCAACCGGCAAAGAATATTTTGGTGATCGATAAAAAAGCCAATATACTCGTATCAAAAAAGACTGTTTTTTCGTCAAAATCGTTTTCTATGGAAGACATCAGGAATTTCGAAATCAGTAAGCATAAGAAAAGGATTTCTTCTGGTGGAAGCAGTTGGAGAACATTTATATTTTGTACGATAGGCACCAAGATTAATAAAAATGAAGAAGTTTTTTTGACTGTTGGCAGTACTCGGTTTTTCACTGTTTCCAATCAGAAACTTGAAAAGGAATTGTATAATATATCTAAACTGATTTCTGATGAAATATATAAACGTTGGAAATCAAAAAGGTAAGAAAAAATCGTTATCAATATCAAAGTTGGATAGATTATCGTGAGTTATGCTAAAATTATCTGATTTTTTGCGGAAATATTTATAAATTAGAGCGTTACAAATAAAAGCTTTAATAATAAAAACAGCCATGTCGGAATACTACGCAAAATCCAGTAATTCTTTAACTTTTGAGGTAACCAAAGAGGATCAGTTGATAGGGAAACTTACCTATAGAAGCTGGTTTACATTTAATGCTGAGTTAGAAGCCTTAGACCATATTTTTCAGATTGAGCCCAAAGGGTTTTGGGGAACAACCATAGAATTGAAAGATCAGGAAAGAGTTTTTTTGAAGTTTCGTATGAACTGGAATGGGGAAATTGTTATTCAGACCTATTTTGATGGGTTAAAAGAAGGCTACCTTTTTAAACACAGAGGCATATTCAAAGATGCATTTGTACTTGCAGATCAGCAGGGAACAGAACTTTTTGTAATGAAACCCCATGTGAAATGGAGCTCTATGAACTATGAGTACCAAATCACAACTACTGAAGAATTTGAAGCTATTCCCAATAAAGAAATCGTACTCATCAATGCCTTACATTGTGCCAATTACTACATGTCTATGATGGTGGCTGCTATTGTATAAAAACTGTATCTATAGCATATTTAATAACTTTTTTTGCACAGAAAATAAGTACATTTATAGGGTTATACGATTGTGTAGCACAATGATCTTTTGAAAAAAACTTGTAAATTATGTTGAACGAAGAAGAAAAAAGTCTGCTAGCACCGCAAACCATTCAATACAAAATCTCAGACAGAGATAAAGAAAGAGAAACTACTTTAATGAAAGAGATCATCTCTTTTTTTGGAAACCATAAAGGAAGTCCTAAGGAAGCATATAATGATCTCATAAGCCAAACTCCAATACAGGACGGAACTGAACTCAAAGAAGTCAATATAGATACAATTAAAGGATGGTGGTGTATTCCGGCTCAAGCTGCGCCGGATAAAGTTATTTTGTATGTCCATGGTGGTGCTTATGCCTTAGGATCTGCAAAGGCATTTCGTGGATTGGGAAGTAAAATAGCAAGTTTAACAGGGATGGCTCTTTTTTTGGTAGAGTATCCACTCTCGGATGAGGCCAGTTTTCCCGCTGCTCCGAATGCCGTAATGAATGCTTATCAATGGCTTTTAACGCAAGGCGCAAAATCAATTGTAGTGATGGGAGATTCTGCAGGTGGAGGACTTACTTTAGCGACTTTACAGCAACTCGCTGCAACCCCGGAAATAACCCAACCCGCGGGAGCCGTTGTTTTCTCTCCCTGGACCGATCTTACGCTAACGGGAGCTTCCTGGACCGATTCTGCTATTTCAGATGCTTTGATTAACTATGATACTTTAAAAGAATCCGCAGCAGCATATGCTGGAGATATAGATATTAAAACTCCGGGAATTTCTCCTCTATATGGCTCAATGAAAGGCTTGCCCCCTTTGCTTATTCAGGTAAGTGCCAACGAACATTTGTTGGATGATTCAGTTAATTTGGCGAATGCCGCAGCAAAAGAAGGGATTCAGGTTCGTTTAGAAATTTGGGAAGCCATGCATCACGTATTTCAGAATGATTTTGAACATCTGGAATGTGGTAAAGACGCTCTTGAAAAAGCCTCAGAATTTGTAAAGGATATCTTTAAAGATTACTATTTTCAAACTAAATTGTAAGAATTAAGTCCTTATACAGATACAGCAATCTTACCTTTCAAAAATAAATTGTAGCTCTTAAAAACATTATAATAAGTAATATATCAGGGTTTTCGATCTTCGGGAACCCTTTATTTATGCACTTTTGCAAGGTAAATATTTTATGATTTTCATCATATTTTTATTTAGAATTAATAAAAATAACGTAGTTTTGCATCATTAAACTTTATTATACAAATGGAAAAATGATTTCCGCAAGATAAAAAAGATTTAAAAAAATAATTAATTGCTGGACAACGCAAGGTCACTAAAAGGATTAAAACGTTTTCTAAGAGGTAGGAAAATCGAATACTTTTAACAAAGTAAATATATTTAGTAATTAGATTTTAACACGCATCCATAAATTTGATCAATTTCAAATTCTTACTTCTTACTACTCAAAACAGAATACCACTTTTTGCGATTTTGCGTATATCCAGCGTCAATTTTTACTTAGCGAAAATCATTCATCGAAAAAAGTAAATATAAAAATATCCACATCGAAAAGAAAGATATAATGAATAGCGGATTAAAATTTTTATCATGTATTCTGTTATTACTTTTTACCATAGGAAGAGCCCAGGAAAAAATAGTAATAGGAGAGAAGCATGCTTTGTTTTCTAAGATTTTGAATGAAAACAGGGAAATATGGATCCATTTTCCTAAAACCTACAACGATCCTACAATCAGCCCGGCAAAATATCCCGTTATCTATCTTTTAGATGGTGAAATCAATTTTGAGTATTACACAGGAATGAGCGATTTTCTGGCAAGACCTCCGTATGCAGATATCCCGGAATGCATTGTCGTAGGAATTAAAAATACAGAAAGAACAAGAGATCTTACTCCAACGAAGTCTCAAAAGAAAAGTCCGGTAAACCCAAATCTTACACTTTTCTCAGACAGTGGTGGCAGTGAAAATTTTGTGAAATTTATTCAGGAAGAGCTAAAACCATTCGTCCATAAAAACTACAGAACCCAGGATTATACAGTATTGGTTGGGCATTCCTTTGGAGGTTTATTTGCCATTAATACATTTCTTACCCATCCGGAATATTTCAATGCTTATGTGGCCAACGACCCAAGTTTATGGTGGGACAATAAGGTAATGATTTCAAGAACAAAAGAATATCTGGAGAAAAATAAACAGTTTCCGGCAAAGAAATCTTTGTACGTTTCTCAGGCTGATAATGAAGAACAGCAGAAAAACTGGAACTCTGATATGACACAGGCCATAGAAGAATTTAAAGGAATTGTTGAGCAAAATAGCTCATTACATTATAAGCATAGCTTTTTTCCCGGAGAAGTTCATGGTACCGTTTCTTACCCTGCCAATTATGAAGCATTGAAATTCATATTCAAAGGATTTAGAACCGATATTAAACAGCTTGCCAAAAATCCCGGACAGCTTGAAGCAGATTACCGAAAACTGTCTGACAGAACGGGAACAGAATTTCTTCCCTCAGAAACTTACCTGAATACAGTGGTGAAGTTTATGAAAAACAACGACTTTAAAGAAACAGAAACCTACTTTATAAATTTTAAAAATAAGCTTTATCCTAAAGTGAAATAGTAGACTTTGATTATTAATTATTGGGGTATAGGGCGGATTGTAGACATACAATTCGCCCTATTTTTATGAAGGAGAGAAAAAAATATTTCAAAATTCTTGTCCATGAAAAAAACATATCGTAATATTGCGATATAAAAATATAAGAAAATGGGACTTACTAAAACAGAGATATTTACAGAAGAACAGAACAGATTATCTGCATTATTTAAAGTATTGGGACATCCTGCAAGAATTGCTATTCTTCAGCATATCATTAATCAGAAGGCTTGTATCTGTAATGATTTGGTGGAAGAGCTGGGATTGGCCCAGGCAACCATTTCACAACATCTGAAAGAACTTAAGAATACTGGAATTATCAAAGGTTCCATTGAAGGGAAATCTGTATGCTATTGCATAGATGAGAAGATCTGGAAGACCATACAATCTCAATTTAACTTTTTCTTTGATCAGGAAGTCAATACTAATCAATGCTGCTAAAGCATTTTTTACACTTTTTAACATCGTTATATTGCAATATATAAATAATAAATACAATGAATGCAAGCGTATCTAAAACAATTGAACAGGTTTTACTTTTAAAATCTGTAAGCGAAAACAGAAAGAAAATTCTGCAACCTCTGATTGATTTTATTCAGAAAAAAGTAGCTCAAAAAGAGGAGGTCTCTATCAATTTTATCTGCACTCACAATTCTCGCCGGAGCCACTTTGCTCAGATTTGGGCGCAGACCGCAGCGGCCCATTTTGGGATTGATCTGGTTTCCTGCTACTCGGGAGGTACTGAAGAAACCGCTTTATTTCCAAAAGTTGTCGAAATATTAGCCAATCAAGGGTTGATTATTTTGAAAATTTCTGAAAATCATAACCCGGTGTATGCTGTGAAATATGATGATAATGCGCTGCCTATTATTGGCTTTTCTAAAAAATATGACAGTCCGTTCAACCCCGTTTCAGGATTTGCCGCGGTAATGACCTGTTCACAGGCCGATGGCGGATGTCCTTTTATACCAGGCGCAGAAGCAAGAATTCCCATCACATTTGAAGATCCAAAGTCATCCGACAACTTACCGGAACAGGATGAGGTATACCATCAGCGAAGTATAGAGATCGCTTCAGAAATGTTGTATGTTTTTTCAATGATTAAAAGATAAAAAAATGAATCCCCGACTCAAACTTCTCGACAGATATTTAACTCTTTGGATTTTTCTGGCAATGTTGGCCGGAATTGGCCTCGGCGCAATATTTCCTGGAATTTCCGAGATCACTAATACGTTCAGCATCGGAACAACTAATATCCCGCTGGCTGTAGGGTTGATCCTCATGATGTATCCTCCATTGGCAAAAGTGGATTATTCTTTACTGCCCATCGCTTTTAAAGATAAAAAAGTGATCAGTATTTCATTGCTGCTCAACTGGATTATAGGACCGGTTTTGATGTTTATTCTTGCCATTATATTTCTGAAAAATGAACCGGATTATATGGTGGGCTTAATTTTAATAGGTCTGGCAAGATGTATTGCCATGGTAATTGTCTGGAATGATCTGGCCAAAGGAAACCGTGAATATGCCGCTTTATTAGTCGCTCTGAATTCTGTTTTTCAGGTAATAAGCTACAGCTTTTTTGTATGGATTTTTATTAATGTGCTGCCGGAAAAACTGGGCCTGGCAAGTTTTAATGTAAAAGTCTCAGTAAAAGAGGTCACCCAAAGTGTGATGATTTATCTGGGAATTCCCTTTCTCAGTGGCTTTCTGAGTAGATATGTCCTGATTAAAAAGAAAGGAGAAACATGGTACAACAGAGTATTTATTCCGGCCATATCTCCTGTTACACTATACGCATTGCTGTTTACAATTGTTTTAATGTTCAGCCTGAAAGGAAGTCAGATTCTGGAATTACCCATGGATGTATTGAAAGTGGCCATTCCTCTGACCATTTATTTTGTTCTGATGTTTTTTATAAGTTTTCTGATCAATACAACATTAAAAGTTCCTTATGATAAAAATGTCTCTATAGCCTTTACCGCAACAGGAAACAATTTCGAACTGGCAATTGCTGTTTCTATCGCTGTTTTCGGGCTTCATTCTCCACAGGCTTTTGTTGGGGTTATAGGTCCTTTGATTGAGGTCCCGGTTTTAATCCTATTGGTTAAAGCAAGTTTATGGCTCAAGAAAAAATACAATCTTTAAATCCTGTAGACAAATGAAAGAATGCTGTAATCTGGATGAAATTGTAAAAGAATTTTATACTATTTTACTGTTCTATACCATAAAAAAGACAGGAAATAGAGAAGCTTCTGAAGATATTGTTCAGGAAGTGATGTCCAGAATTGTTCAGGCTCATCAGAAAGAAACAGAAATCAGTAATATCCGTGCGTGGCTGTTTCAGATCACGCGATTTGTAATCGCTGACTTTTATAGAGAAAAATATAAAATGCCGGATTTTCATTCGGATGAATTTCCAGAAGTTGCAGATGATGATGTATATGAGCTTTCAATCTTTGATGATCCCATAACACGGATGATACATCTTTTACCAGATCAATATGCCGTTCCCTTAGTATTGAGTGATATTGATGGTATTCCCCAAAAGAAAATTGCTGAGCAGCTTAACTTGTCGCTATCTGCTACAAAAATGCGCATACAAAGAGCCAGGCAGAAGCTTCACGATCTGTTTATCGATTGCTGTGATATTACCTATAATAGAAATGGAGCCTTCATTTCATGCACGGTAAAACCTACCTGCAAGTCTTTATTTTAAACAAAAACAATAATACAACAGAAAAGATACATGAAAATGTGTCTTTTTTTATTTTCATCCGACTTCTTAATAAAAGAGAATACAATGAATACACAGTACACCGTAACGGTTTTCGAAATAGGAGGCTGCTGTTCAACCAGCCTTATGGATCCTGCTCATTATTCCGAGCTTAACGAACTTGAACAACTTACTCGAGAATTGAAACTTTCAGGAATTTCTTTAATCAGAATTAATGCAGCATTAAAGCCTCATTTACTCAACGCTGTTCCGAAAATAGACGATTACCTTCAAGATAAAGGAATGGAAATATTTCCCCTTACAGTCGTTCAGGGAAAAATCGTAAAAGAGCAGAAATATCCAACCCGTGTGGAAATTGATGAATGGCTGAATATGAATACAACAAAAAATAATCAAAACAAAAAATAAAGATCATGACAAGAGAACAATTGCAAGCTTATATTCCTCAGGATGTTCAACTGACAAAATATATGTTTTTTACCGGTAAAGGTGGAGTAGGCAAAACATCATTGGCCTGTGCTACAGCGGTTGCTTTGGCAGATAATGGTAAAAAAGTTCTGCTAATCAGTACAGATCCTGCTTCAAACCTCCAGGACGTTTTTAATACTTTCATTGATAATAAAGGAGTTCCGATTAAAGAAATACCCAACCTGAGCGTCATTAATCTCAACCCGGAAGAAGCGGCAGGAGCGTACAGAGAATCTATTATTGGGCCTTATCGAGGAAAAATACCTGCCATGATGATCAAAAATATGGAAGAACAGCTTTCCGGATCATGTACCGTAGAGATTGCCGCTTTTAATGAATTTTCTGAGGTGATTACCAGCAAAGAAAAATCAGAAACCTATGACTATATCCTATTTGATACCGCTCCTACAGGGCATACCTTAAGAATGCTTGAGCTTCCATCAGCCTGGGATCATTATATAAGCAACGAAAATCCTTCCGAAAATTATATGGGGCAGCTTTCCGGAATGAAAGAAAAGCAGGAATTGTATAAGGAAGCGGTAAAACGTTTGTCAGATCCTACACAAACGACCCTTGTGCTGGTTTCAAGACCAGATGATACCCCTTTGAAAGAAGTGGCCCGTTCTTCTCAGGAACTTTGGGACATTCAGATAAAAAATCAATGGTTTATCATCAATGGGCTGATGGAAAAACCGGACTCTGAAGATCTCTCAGAAAATGAATATTATAACAAACAGAGCCTTGCATTAGAAAATGCTCCGGATATTCTGAACCATCAAAAAAGCTTCTTTGTACCACTACGTTCCTACAATATGACGGGGATAGAAAACCTACGGAACTTACTAATCAAAGATCATCTCGAATCTTATTCAGAATTTAAAAAGGAGACTCATTATAAGAGTTTAAAGGTTTTGGTGGATGAACTTTATGAAAGTAATAAAAAGGTAATCTTCACCATGGGAAAAGGAGGAGTGGGAAAAACCACTATGGCAGCCACTCTTGCATTAGGCTTGGTGGGTAAAGGGAAAAAAGTTCATTTAACTACGACTGATCCTGCAGACCACCTGAAATACATTATTGATGAAAGAGAAGGACTACGAATTACCAATATCAATCCTGAAAAAGAATTGGAGAATTATACCTCGGATATTATTTTCAAAGCAAGAAGCCAGGGAAAAACAGAGGCTGAAATAGCCTATGTTACAGAAGATCTACAATCTCCTTGTACCAAAGAAATCGCAGTATTCAGGGCATTCGCAGATATGGTGGCAGATGCGGATGAAGAAATTGTAATTATTGATACAGCGCCTACAGGGCATACCTTACTATTGTTAGACAGTACTCAAAGTTATCATAAAGAAGTAGAACGTTCACAAGGGGATATTCCTCAATCGGTAAGAAATCTATTGCCCCGTTTAAGAGATACCCAGGAGACGGAAGTTTTGATCGTCACTCTTCCGGAAGCAACTCCTGTTTTAGAAGCGGAACGATTAAAGTCAGATCTTTCAAGGGCAGGGATCGATAATACTTGGTGGATTGTGAATAACAGCATGAGCAATACAAATACTAAAAGCCCATTACTACAGGCAAGAGCACACGGAGAGCAGAAGTGGATGGAGAAAGTAGATGAATTGACTGATGGAAAAAAGGTTGTCGTTTCATGGACTCCTCAAGAGCTGAAAGGCGAAAATTTAAAAATATTATTAAACAATAACTAAACCTGATTCTTATGGAAAATAAAAAATCAAAAAAGTTTTGGGAAAAGCTGGAAATTTTGAAAAATCAAAGCTGTTGCTCAACTCAATCTGAACCCAAAACGAAGTCAATCCCTCAAAAGAGTAATGATACAGAAGAAATACCGGAGCCATGGCGCGTAAAACAATTAAAAAATAACAATAATTGCTGCGGCTAGATATAAAAGGTGAAGAATTCCTTCACCTTTTACGTTTTTTAAAAGAGAAGGATTAACAAAAAGATGTTAATTTATTATATAGTAAGGTTCCGAATAATATTTGCTGGGCTTAATGTATGCCGTTTCCCTGTCTGCATCGAAAATCCAGATAAATCTACGCAGCATGTCGGCTCCCAGATAACTCACATTCTGCGTTTTAAGATCCCCAGCAAAAAATCCTACGGAAGCATCTTTAAATACAAAATTTCCCAGCTTAAAAAAAGGAAGAATTGCCTGTTTGGTAATCACACTTTTTCCTTCAGAATTTTTCAGCGTTTTTTCTCCGGTTACTTTCAGTTTTTTGTCCAATTCCTGTTGGTCTGCAAAATCATTGCTGTATAATACTCCGCCCGAATAGCCGGATTGAAGCGCAAAATAAGCTTCCTTTTGATGGCTCTCAACAACATTGTCTGCTGCAATATAAAGAGCTTCATGATCCAGAATCGTTTTCACAGGAAGAAATCCTTTAAGGTCAGGTTTTTGCTTTTCATCAAAAATAACAAACCTGTTGTTGTCATAATCAATCATAAAGGTTTTTCCCTCAAAGATTACTGTTCCCACCTTTCCATCTGCTTCATGACCCGTTAGCTGATTGTCAATAAAACGAATGTCTTTCCAGGACATTTTGCCGATATTCAGGGTGTTTTGATCACTTATTTTCTCTTTATTAAAAATAATATGATCTGCTTTTCTCTTGCGGTCAGGAGAAATAGAGCAGTCTTTCATGGCAATCTGAAACATCAGATCCAGAGAATCTTTTTTGTTGACCAGCGCTTTTACAATGATGTTATTGTGTTTGGTGATTCTGAATGGGATCGTTTGCTGCGCTTTTACAAGTGAAAAACTTATGAAAACAAAAAATATAAAAATTGCTTTTTTGAACATGGATGATTAGGATATCGGTTGATAATTTGAGATAAGTAAATTACCTTTTATTTTTGATATAATAATATGCAAAAATACTTGTCCATTTTTCGGTTGTTCACCAATTCCCTAAAAGATTAATTTTATCAAAAAAATAGAATGAAAAATATTCAAATATTTAAAGAACTACATCAAAATAGCGAACCATTATTATTGGGTAATGTCTGGAATCCGCAGAGTGCCAAAGTGTATGAAAAATTAGGGTATAAAGCGTTGGCAACTTCAAGTTCGGCCGTTGCTAACAGTTTAGGATATGAAGATGGAGAAAATATGAGTTTTGATGAATATCTTTATATTATTGAAAGGATTTTAAAATCAGTATCAATACCATTAACGGTAGATCTGGAAGGCGGTTATGGAAAAACTTCTGATGAAATTGCAGCAAATATTTCCAAACTTGCTGAGATTGGAGTGGTTGGTATTAATATAGAAGATAGCGTTATCACCAATGAAACCAGAATGATTGTAGATAAAGAAGTTTTTTTTGAAAAGTTAAAACTTATTATTTCAAAGCTAAAAGAAGCTAAAGTTGAAATTTTCTTTAACTTAAGAACGGATGTTTTTTTATTAGGACTGGAAAACCCTGTCGAAGAAACATTACAGAGAGTTAAACTTTTTGAAGAAGCGGGAGTTGATGGTATTTTTGCTCCCTGTATTACTTCTGAAGATGATATCGAAGTCATTGTAAATTCAACGAAACTCCCTGTAAATGTAATGTGTATGTCCGAGTTGCCCGATTTTAAAACTCTTCAGAATCTAGGCGTAAAAAGAATATCATCGGGTAATTTCCTAAATGGATATATTTATAGAAATTTAGAAGGAAAAAGTAGGGAAATTATAAAAGAACAAAGTTTTTTACCAATTTTTGAATCATAATGAAACTTACAGCAGAAAGAATGTATCAGGCATCGCTGGATAAAGATTCTTCGTTTGAAGGAACTTATTGGATGGCTGTAAAAACTACCGGAATATTCTGTCGGCCGACTTGTACTGCAAGAAAGCCTAAGAAAGAAAATGTAGAATTCTTTCTAAATGCAGAAGAGGCCATTAGAAAAGGGTACAGAGCATGTAAAATATGCAAACCTCTTGAAAAATTAAATGAAACACCTCAATATATTCAGGAATTACTGGCTGAATTGACGCAAAATGAATCTGTGAAGATCAAAGATGCAGATCTCCTGAGAAGAAATGTTGAACCGGTAACGATCCGTCGTTGGTTTCTGAAAAATCACGGAATGACATTTCATGCTTTTCAGAGAGAATTCAGAATGAACACAGCTTTCAAAAAAATAAAAAATGGCGAAAGTATTATGGAGACAGCTTTAGATTCAGGATATGAAAGTTTAAGTGGTTTTAATGAAAGTTTTAAGAATATTCTGGGAGTTTCACCAAAAAAGAGCAAAATACAAATGATTATTGATGTTAAAAGAATTGAAACTCCCCTCGGAACCATGTTTGCCTGTGCTGTCGATAAAGGAATATGCCTCTTGGAATTCACCGACCGAAAGGATATCGAAAAGCAGTTCAGTTCATTATCCAAAGCTCTTAATGCAGAAATTGTACAAGGTGAAAACAAATATTTCAAGCAATTGGAAGAAGAGTTAGCAGAATATTTTGAAGGAAAAAGACAGAAATTTGAAGTTCCGTTATTGGTAATCGGAACAGAATTTCAGAAAAATGTTTGGCAGCTTTTACTCGAAATTCCGGTAGGAGAGACCAGAACCTATAAACAACAGTCAGAATTTCTAGGAAATCCTAAGGCGATCCGAGCGGTAGGAACCGCTAATGGAATTAATAAAATTGCCATTTTAATCCCTTGTCACAGAGTGATTGGTTCAAATGGAGAATTGGTGGGGTATGCAGGAGGAATCTGGAGAAAACAGAAACTACTGGAGCTGGAAAAAGCAATTCTGTTGTAAATCATGTTATCAGACTCAGACAAAGAAAAATATCAAAAAAATAACCTTTTTAACTGTTGAAAATCTCTACCAAATGATCATTTTACCATAAACCTGATCGAAAAAAATCTAAAAATTCTTGGAACCGGAGAAAGATATTTTATTTTGATTTTTGTAATTTTAAGCAAAAATTTACACGTGAAAAATTTAATAGCAGCAGTTTGCATTTCAATTTCAGCATTCAGTTTTGCACAGGACTATTCTGTACCTGCAGTAAGTCCCCGCCAGAAGGTAGAGCAGCAGTTTTCTATGTCTAAAATTTCTATAGACTATGGAAGACCGGGAGTGAAAGGGCGTAAGATTTTCGGAGATTTGGTTCCTTATGGCCAGGTTTGGAGAGCAGGAGCTAACTCTTCCACAAAAATTACATTCGGACAGACCGTTAATTTTGGCGGGAAAAATGTTCCGGCAGGAACGTACGGATTATTCATTGTTCCTACTGAAAAAGAATGGAAAATAATCTTGAATAAAGATTTCCAGCAATGGGGTGCCTATACTTATGATCCTAAACAGGATGTAGTAGATGTTACAGTACCGGTGAACAAATTGGCTGACAAGCAGGAATGGTTTGAAATTACCCTGAATCCGACAGATGAAAATTCTGGAAACCTTGTGATAAAATGGGATACCAATCAGGCTGAAATTTCATTGAAACCAGCAAAATTAGACACTGTAATCAAGATTTCTGATAAGTTGAAAGAAATCCAGAGAATAGAATCAGATTCTAACAAAAAAGGGTAAGCATGAATTTTTCTGTTCAACCTGTTTTAGAGAATGAAGAATATCAATTAATCCCCTTACAGCAAGGGGATTTTGAATCTTTATATGAAGTGGCTTCCGATCCTAAAGTATGGGAACAACATCCTAACAAAGACCGCTATCAAAGAGAAGTTTTTGAAAATTTCTTTAAAGGAGCCATAGAAAGTAAAGGCGCTTTTAAAATTGTTGAAAAAGCTACCGGAGATATATTGGGAAGCAGCCGTTACTATGATTTTGATGAAGGGAATAACCATATTTTCATAGGATATACCTTTTATGGAACAAAGTCTTGGGGAAAAGGAATCAATCCACAAGTGAAAAAGCTGATGCTGGATTATATTTTCCAATATGTAGATAAGGTACATTTCCATGTTGGAAAAGAAAACTTCCGTTCTCAAACGGCTTTGGGAAGAATCGGGGGTAAGAAAATCGCCGAAGAAGAAGTGGCTTACTTTGGAGAACCTACACGAACTAATTTTGTATACGAAATCAGGAAAGAAGATTGGCTATGAAAAAATATAAAATTCAGCAGTCACCGTTTGTAGTCCCCACTACTGATGGAAAACTTATAGAAGAGCATTGGGGAAATTCTACAGGAAATTCCCAAATTTCTATTGCCCATATGATTGCCCCTCCAGACTGGAGTGAGCCCCATCAAACTCCCGAGTTTGATGAATTTACCTATATTATTTCAGGTAAAAAACAATTTGAAATAGACGGAGAAATAGTTGTTCTTGAAAAAGGAAGCAGTATCCTTATTGAAAAAGGAGCGAGGATTCGTTATAGCAATCCGTTTTCAGAGCCTTGCGAATACATGGCGATCTGTCTGCCAGCCTTCTCTATGGAGCTGGTGAATAGGGAAGAAGTATAGCTAAAAATAGTAAATTATTATAAACATAAAATTAAAATAATCAATTCAGACTTTTAAAACTAATGGCCAATAGAATATTTGAAACGGTCTTTGACCGGAAAATTGAAAATTTTGCATCTATTTTTATAAATGATAGTGAATCAATCTTCTTTAATGAAGAAAATAAGCTAATTCACCCTGGTGAATATGGTAAATATAGAGAAAATGCCCTAAAGGACCTGTTAGGGTATATTACAAAACATAAAATTTCTGATGGATTTATACTTACACCTGAAAATGTTAGTTTTCAGTTGGATATTGTGATATATAAAAATGATGAAGCACCTATTTTAGAAAAAAATTATATTGATTTCTTTTCTATTGAAAGTGTTGTTGCAATAGGAGAAGTAAAATCTACTTTAAATAAGAGTTCTTTTATAGACACACTAAAAAAATTAGCCAGGAACAAAAAATTAAATGAAGAGAAAAGAGGGAAATGTATAAAAAAAGAATATAAAGGTTCTGAACATGATGAATTAATTTCTTTTTTAGTATGTAAAACAACTTCCTTTGATATTAATACTTTAGATTTTGATGAAATATATAAAGGAATTGAAACTAAGTATAGACATAACTTTATCTTAGACTTGGAGAAAGGTTTAATAGGATCTGAATTTGCCTATAATAATTTAAATGAAATTGATGCTAAATTATTTATTGAGAGAAATGGTAACATAGATGCTATTTCATATTATGGATATCCTATTTTTACGTTTAATGAAAATTTATACGATACTCAATCAGTAATTCATAAAACAGATCCCGCAAGAAAATATGACCATATTAAATTGTTTTTAACACAATTAGCCTCGGCTCTTAATGATAAAAATCTATATTCAACGGAGTTTGTACATTATTTAGGTTTTCCCCTTTCACCAATATTTAGAGATTAAAAATTATTTGTGTTATATTTGTTTTGGTATGAAGTTTTCTTCCCAAGTTTTTACTATGAAAAATAAAAAGGCAAATCTACAGATTTGCCTTTTATATTTTACTTCAAAATTTCTTTCAAAAACAAGAGCGTGTGGTTCCAGGCTCTTTTGGCCATTACTTCATTATAATCCGGTGATTTTGGATCGGTGAATGTATGTTTTGAATGGGCGTAGGTAATAATCTGCCAGTCCGCATTACCTTCATTCATCTCTTTGATGAGGTTATTATAGTCATCAGGAGTTACACTTTTATCATCGGCTGGATTTTCAACCAGAATTTTAGGATTTAATTTCTCATTTTTTCTACTCTGATCTCTTCCAAGACTTCCATGAATAGAAACAACTCCAGCAACAGGCATATTTCCTCTTGCAGATTCTAATGCTCCTGTTCCGCCAAAGCAGTATCCAATAACTGCGGTTTTATCAGAAATAGCACCTGCCTTCTTTAATTCTTCCAATGCTAAAGAAATTCTGTTTTGATATTCTTTATAGTTCTGTTTGTAATATCCGGAACTTTTCGCGGCAGACTCATTATCGGCCGGAATTTTTCCTTCGCCATAAATATCAGCAATAAAAGCAATATAGCCTTGCTTTTCAAGTTCAAGAGCAGCGTTCTTTGCTTCTTCATCAATTCCTTTCCAGGCCGGAAGAATGAGAACCCCGGGAAGTTTTTTTCCTGCATTGGAGGTAACCAAACCATTCAGTTTTTGAGCTCCGTCCTGATAGGTGACTGTTTTAAGTTTTTGGCTAAAAAGAATTCCTGATGCCATAATACAAGTAGTTAGTAAGATTGAACGTATCATATTTTTAATTTATTTCTACACTTTTTATTTCCAGGTTGGACAGCCATTCAGATTGGCGATTCCGGGAACTGTAGGACAGTTATCATCTTTATCCAAAATGCCATCACCATCCGTGTCTGGCCATTTACACCCGTTGTTTTCTGGAGGACCGGCTATTTGAGGGCAAGCATCATCTTTATCCAGTACACCGTCTTTATCTGCATCAGGCCATAAGCATCCGTTATTTTCAATTGGTCCTCTTTCTTTAGGGCATTTATCCAGGTAAAAGAGAATGTCGTCCTGGTCTTCATCCGAAAGACAGATCTTTTTACTGAATTCTTTATGGCACTTTTTAAATGCTTCTTTATCTTCAATATTCTGAGCCTGAAAATAAGTAGCGGCAAATACCAGAAGGAAAATAATTTTATTCATATTAATAGTTGATCTAAGTTAATGAAAAATAAATTGTTATAAATTTTACTCTTTGATTAATTCCCAATTGTTATTTTTATATTCATAGATTATAATAATATTTTTTTTAGGGTCTTCAACTTTGATTTGGTAGGGGGTTATAAAAGTGATAACGTTAGGTATTGATTGACTGGCACTCATTACACCTTTATGGTTACCCGGTATTTTTATTTTCATGGTCTCCCGATCATAGTATTTTGTGATATAATCAAAAGTTTCTTTACTCATCCCAATGTCGTGGTACAATTTTAAATCTTCAGGTGGAATTTTGGTTGAAAGATAGATATCCTTATTATATTTTTTACGGGCATATTCAAGAACGTTTTTATTCCAGAATTTTGAAATTAAAAAGTTGTATTCCGGATTACTTCCGTCATCGCAGGAATTTTGATCAAAATAGGCGGTATTATTTATATATTTGAGGAAAATAAGAGATTCTTTGTTAGCCAAAGCTTTGATATATCCCTTTTTAATAATAGCATCCAGAGCTATTTTGTTGATTTTATCATAAATAACTTCAATATTGGCATAATCTGTTTTGAATTTCTTAAATCTTAGGTCTGCCTTTTCCCTGTACTCCTTGCAATCTTTTTTTTTACTGGGACATCCATTCAGTTCAGGAAGTCCTGGAATCGTGGGGCAGGCATCATCTTTATCCAAAATTCCATCACCATCATAATCCGGCCATGGGCAGCCGTTGTTTTCAACAGGACCAGATAGTGGTTCAGGGCATTTGTCATCCTTATCCAATACTCCGTCTTTATCTTTATCAGGCCACGGACAACCTTTATTTTCTAATGATCCTCCTTCTTTAGGACATTGATCCAGATAAAACAAAATACCGTCTTGGTCTTCATCCGAGAGACAGATCTTTTTACTGAATTCTTTATGGCACTTTTTAAATGCTTCTTTATCTTCAATATTCTGAGCCTGAAAATAAGTTCCTGCAAATATCAGGAAAAAAATAGCTTTCCTCATGTCCTGCTTAAATGATTATTTATTTTTCTGTAGTTGCCATTCGTTGTTTTTATATTCATATGTTATGCTCGCCTGGTTGTAGCTAATCTGTATAATATAAGGGGTAACAAATTCTATTGAAATAGTAATAGGATTTATAGGAGTAGGACTTTGTTTTCTTTGTATCCTTATTCTGCCGATTTTTGGATCATAATATTTCATCATATAATCAAACGTTTTGTCACCTATTATTTTATGATCGTTTTCAAGGGTATCAGATGTTATTGCTGTTGAAATATAGATGTTCTTTCCGTATTTTTTCTGAATGTATTCAAGAATATTTTTATTCCAGAATCTGGTGATCAGAAAATTATATCCTGGTGATGTTCCATCATCAGGTGTATTTTCATCAATATAAGATTTGTGATCTATATAATTGATATAAAAGAAAGCGTTGGGATCTGTAAAATCCTTTTTCGGAATCTTTTGTACAATATTATCAAAAGCTTTTTTATTGATGAGGTCGTAGAGTGTTTCAATATCCTGAACATCCATATCGATTTTTTTCATACGGATATTGGGGTCCTTACCGAATGTACAGGAAATTACAGGACAACCATTGGCATTGGCAGGACCAGGAACGGTGGGGCAGTTATCATCTTTATCCAAAATTCCATCACCATCTGTATCTTCCCATGGGCAGCCTTTATTTTCAATGGGGCCAGCAACTGTAGGACAAAAGTCATCTTTATCTACTATGCCATCTTTATCAGTATCAGGCCATGGGCAGCCAAAATTTTCTAGTGAGCCAGATTCGGTAGGGCATTTGTCAATATAAAACGGAATATTGTCTTTATCTTCATCTGCAAGACAAATTTTTGTATTGAACTCTTTACGGCATTTTTTGAATGCTTCCTTATCTTCAATATTTTGAGCATAAAAATAAGCACCTGAAAAGACCAGCAAAAAAGCAATTTTCTTCATGTTTTTTACATAGGTTTGGGGTTCTGTTCACATGGAAATGAGGTGTTTTATCTGAAATAACGTATTTACAACATTTTTTGAAGGCTTCTTGGTCTTGGATGGTCTGAGCATTATATCCTACACTACAAAATAGTAATAAAAGTAAAATTTTTCTCATATTAATAAAAAATCCTCAGCCAAATTAATGAAAATAATCCATCATAGGGGTAGGTAGTATATATTTAACCAACTTGTATTCCTAAGCGGGTTAATTCGTGCTCCAGATCAGTTTCAGGGGTTACCTGGACCGTAATAAAACCTAAGGACTTTGCCATTTCAATATTCTTGGGATTATCATCAATAAAAACAGATTCTTCTGCTTGGATATTATACCTTTCCATTAAAACGTGCCATATTTTAGGATCAGGTTTAATCAGCTTTTCTGTTCCTGAAACTACAATCTTTCCTTCAAAAATCTGGAAGAAATCATAATTTTCCAAAGCATAAGGGAAAGTTTCCTCAGACCAGTTGGTTAACCCGAATAGCTTATAATCCGTATTTTTAAGTTTTCTTAAAACATCAACATTCTGAGGAATATCACTTTTCAGCATCACAGTCCAGTTATCATAAAAGGCTCTGATTTCCTTTTCCCACTCTGGGAATTTTTTCACCTGAATTTCGGTTCCTTCCGAAAGGCTTCTTCCTCTGTCCTGTTCAATATTCCAGTCATCCTGAGCAATATTTTCCAGAAAGTATTCCATTTTTTCATCATCATTGAAATAGGTTTTAAAATAATATCTTGGATTCCAATCCATCAATACGCCTCCAAAATCGAATATAATGTTCTTTATCTTCATATTGTAAATTATACTTTAAATGTAGTTAATTTTTGTTTTTTGTCTATGTTTTCTTTGTTAAGTAAACTTTACTATTGATTATAAAAAACCGGAAGATGTCTTCCGGTTCAGCTTGTTATTTTATCCGTGATGTTCACGATGATGATCATCGTGGTGATCATTAAACCTTCTGTCATAAGGCATAGATCTGCCACGGTATTTTCTGTAATCATTATCATATTTCAGTCTTGGATTTAGCCCTTGATAATACCGTGCGTAAAATCTTCTATATTGTTCAGGGGTCATTATTTTCTCCATGGCATAATAACGGTCTGTGTACCATCTGTTAGGCTCTCTGCCGTACATGTGGTTCCAGGAATTATAATCAGGATAACGGCTGTTCAGTATCGTAAGCTGATTGATCTGGGCTTTATTCAGTCCAAGGTAGATGGCTACCTGTCCCCAATTGATGGAAGCGATGCTTCCTCTGTAATCATTGTAATAATTTTGTGAAAAGCCTAATGTGAATATACCTAAGGCGACCACAATTAATAACTTTTTCATGACTAAAAACTGTATTTTAAAACTAAGTAGAGAATACCCAAAAGCATACCATTGCAATAGTTTTAACATACAATTATAATTGTGTTATTATCTTTACTGAGGTCTGTAAAATTGGTATTGCCCGTCTTCGTAATAGGCATTAATATGCTGAAGTCCATTCGTTAAAATAATTTCTTTAGCACCAATAATAGAATTGTATCTTGCGGTTTGTTCAAATGTTTTCTCTGTAAGCTTAATTTGTGGGGCTTTACATTCAATCAGGATGATAGGTTCTGTTTTTTCGGTGATTAAAAGATCAACTCTTTTGGTTAAACCATTGAGAACGATCTTTTTTTCAGTGATCAATGCCGATGTAGAATAAGACTTTACTGTAAGATAATAGTGTATCCAGTGCTGTCTTACCCATTCCTCGGGAGTGAGTAGAAGATAAGTTTTGCGAACCAAATCATAAATAAAAAACTTATCTTTGTCTTTCTTGAATTTAAAATCAAAAGTTTCCTGAAAATTCAGTTTTGGAAGTTCCATTTATAAGATGAAAGAATTAGATTTAATCCTCAAAAATATTAAAAATAAAGAAGTTTTACCTATTTATTTTTTCCACGGAGACGAAGCCTACTTTATTGATGTTGCTGTGAAAGCCCTTGAACACAACTTTTTGGAAGAAGATGAAAAAGCTTTCAACCAAACCGTTACCTATGGTAAAGATACTTCCTATCAGGAGATTTTATCCTTAGCCAGACAGTTCCCCATGATGGGAGATAAGCAGGTGATTATTGTGAAAGAAGCTCAGGATTTAAAATTCAATGAAGATGAAAACAGAATTTTGGAAGCGTATG
The DNA here is from genome assembly GCF_050632815.1 of Chryseobacterium sp. JK1. Classification (NCBI taxonomy): domain Bacteria; kingdom Pseudomonadati; phylum Bacteroidota; class Flavobacteriia; order Flavobacteriales; family Weeksellaceae; genus Chryseobacterium; species Chryseobacterium sp. JK1. The sequence continues at coordinate 614,828 of NZ_JBODRU010000001.1, forward strand.
TAGAAAATCCTGTACCTTCCACAGTATTGGTTTTTGCTCATAAACATAAAAAGCTGGACAGCCGAAAAAAGGCAGCCAAGGCTTTGGATAAAGCAAAAGCTCTTTTCCTGAGTGAATCTGTGAAGGAGAACAATCTTCCCAAATGGATCGCGGATGAATGTGTAAGTCTTAAGATTAAAACTGCACCCAATATTTCTCACCTTTTAGCCGAATATTTAGGAAACGATCTTTCAAGGATTGCCAATGAGCTGAACAAATTAAAAATGATTCTTAAAGATGGGGAGGTCCTGGACGGAACAATCATTGAAAATCATATCGGGATCAGTAAAGAATATAATGTTTTTGAACTTCAGAAAGCTTTAGGGACTAAAAATGCCAATACAGCTTTTAAAATTGCTCATTTTATGGGTAAAAATCCCAAAAACAACCCTTTTGTAATGATGCTGGCAAGCCTTTATAACTATTTTTCCAATGTTATCATTTATCAAACCATGGCTGGGCAGCCTCCACAGGCTATTGCTTCCCAAATGGGTGTGAATCCTTATTTTATTAAAGATTATGCAGAAAGTGCCAGACTTTATCCATTGAAACATGCTACAAGAGTCATTTCTATTTTAAGAGAATTTGATATGAAAGGAAAAGGATTGGGTGCCGTCAATATGAGCGAAGCTGAGTTGATCAAAGAGTTGGTGTATAAGATAATTAATGTTGATAAAATTAAAATGAAAGTGTAGGGAGGGAGCCTGAGAAATGAAGAGCGACCAATGAAGAATTAAGCATGGTTTTAAAATAATTTTTTTTTGATGCTAAAAAGTATTTTTCTGATTGTTATTTCTGTATTTTCTCTGAGTTGTACTGCGAACAGATCAGAGCCTAATGTTGTTAAGAGAAAACATTATGAATTGAATAGATCCGCGGATCAAAAAGCGGTTCTGGTTTTATTTCCCTGTTTTCCTTGTGATATCGAAAATACAAAAAAGGAAGCCGGTTTTCTGAAAGATTTGGAAAAAGAAGGGATCACAACTTTACTTTTAGACTACAATCAAAAACTTTTTTTAACCGAAAGTGAAAAACAAAAGTACTCAAAGACGGTAAACTCTATATTGGATCAACATCATATTGATAAAAATAATATTTTTATCGGAGGTTTTTCAAGCGGTGGAAATGTTGCATTTTTATTATCAAGCTATTTGGTGAAAAGTAAAAATTCTATTCAGCCTAAAGGTGTATTAGTAGTAGATTCTCCCATAGATTTGGAACAGCTCTATCTAAATGCCCAAAAAGATGTTGCCGCTAATGTTAATCCGGATGCCGTAGAAGAAGGAAAATTCCTGATATCGCTTTTTGAAAAAGAATTAGGAAAACCGTCTGAAAATGTTCAAAAGTATCAAAGTGTTTCACCTTTTCTCATGTCTTCAAATTCAACTGAGAACCTTCAGTATGTAAAAGGAATCAAAACAAGGTTTTATTGTGAACCCGATCTTCAATGGCAGAATAAAAACAGAAACAGAAAATTTGAAGACCTGAATGCCTTTTTTCTTAAGAAAGCCAATGAATTATTATACAATCTGGGCAGCCGCAAAACAGAATATATAGAAACCCAAAACAGAGGAATAAGAGCCAATGGTCAAAAGCATCCCCATTCCTGGAATATTGTGGAAAGAGAAGGTCTCATAAGATGGATATTAGTGACAGAAAGATGATGGCAGTATAAAGGATAGAGAAAGGTATCGTAAGCTCTCTATTTAAAAACTAAAATAGATGGTACCGAAACAATAGTATTCCCAATTGAAAACTCACATATCTCTTATTGACAAGTATCATTAAAATTACTTTAAAAAGCCGGTAAAAATTCCGAAATTAGCAGTCTTAATTTAATTAAATCTTTTCGAACAAAGTAAATTATGGAGCAAAACATTTTAGATTGTGTGATCGTTGGATCTGGGCCTTCTGGCTTTACCGCTGCTATCTATGCAGCAAGAGCGGACTTGAAACCTGAATTGTATACAGGTTTGGAGCCGGGCGGGCAATTAACAACCACTACTGAAGTTGATAACTTTCCAGGGTATCCAGCCGGGATTACAGGTCCTGAAATGATGATGGATCTGCAAAAACAGGCAGAAAGATTTGAAACCAAAGTACACTATGAGATGATCACCAAAGCCGAATTTTCTAAGGAAGTTGGAGGTGTTCACAAATTATACGCAGGAAATAAAGAAATTCTTGCAAAAACAGTAATTGTTTCTACAGGAGCTACAGCCAAGTATTTAGGTCTTGAAGACGAGAAGAAATATGCAGGAGGAGGTGTTTCAGCTTGTGCTACTTGCGATGGATTCTTCTATAGAGGAAAAGATGTCGTAGTTGTTGGTGCAGGAGATACCGCTGCTGAAGAAGCCACTTATCTTGCTAAATTATGTAAGAAAGTGACTTTATTGGTAAGAAAAGACGTTTTCAGAGCTTCCAAAGCGATGGTTCACAGAGTAGAAAGCACTCCGAATATCGAAGTGAAATTCAACCACGAGCTTATTGGTATTGAAGGTGAAAACAGCTTGGTAGAAAGAGCCGTAATTATCAACAATCAGACTCAGGAGAAATCTACTGTAGATGTGGAAGGAATTTTCATTGCTATCGGTCACAAGCCCAATACAGATATTTTCGCAGGTCAGGTAGATCTTGATGAGAATGGATATATCGTTACCGAAAAAGGATCTTCAAGAACAAATCTTCCAGGAGTATTTGCTGCAGGGGATGTTCAGGATCATATCTACAGACAGGCTATTACAGCTGCGGGAAGCGGATGTATGGCTGCGATGGATGCAGAAAAATATTTAGCGGAATTACACTAAAAACTCAGTTTTAAAATAGACTATAAAGCGTGCCCGATGGGTGCGCTTTTTATTTTCTCATTCTTTTAAAATCTCTCTTTCAGGGAATAGCTTATCAAAAAAATCAGTCAGAATAATGAATTGCTTAACAAAAACATTGATATATTTGTGAAAGTGCAATACCATTTGAGTTTGCCTATAAAGAGACAATAAACTGAACAAAAAACGAATAAAAAATGAAAAGAGTAACCGCCATTGGAGGAATATTTTTTAAATGTGAAAACCCGGAACAGGTGAACGAATGGTACAAAACCCACCTTGGAATAAAAACCAGCCCGTACGGAGCGAAATTTGACTGGAAAGATGCCGAATCCAATAAAAAAGGATATACTTTATGGAGTCCTTTCAAAGAATCTACCGAGTATTTTGAGCCTTCTAAAAAAGAATTTATGATCAACTATCACGTAGAAAATATTGAAACGCTGGTAGAAGAACTGAAAAGAGAAGGCGTAACCGTTTTGGATGAGGTAACGACTTACGAATATGGTAAATTTGTTCATATTCTTGATCCTGAAGGAAATAAAATTGAACTTTTTGAACCGGCAGGAGAGTAAAAGATGAAGCGTATTTGTCTTTCAGAGCAGAACAAGGTACGTATGAAATCTGAAATATTTCAACAAAGCTGAGAATCTTGCGGAATAACAAACATGATTGTCAATCTGACGAAGGAAGAATCTCATCAAGATTCTTCTTTCGTTAGAAATTATAGTCAATGACAGTTTTACAGGATTTTGAAGGCCTAATCCAGAATATAGATTTTCTTTTCTTTAAGATTGAATCCCAGTTTTTTCCCCAGCCAGTTGATGCTTGTTTTTCCTTCATAAATAAGACCTTCCACAAAGAACACACCAGGTTTTTCTACAGTAGCAAAAGAAGTAGAAATAGAGCCGATATCACCCTTATAAAATTTCGTCGTCACATCAGGGTTGAATTCACTTTTTTTCTCCATTACCTGAAGGCTCTCTTTGTTAATGCCCAAAGTCTTCATCAGGTTTTCACTCAGCCAGAAAGAATCTTTTCCCGCGCCGGAGTCCAGCAGTACGTTGATCTTGTATTTATTGTTCAATAATATATAAGTAGTAATATCCAGCGACTGATCTGCATTGGTAGACAGCTGAATATCCATTGCTTTCTTACTGCTCAGTTTTTCTTTGGGAAAGATCAGCTCGTTGGTTGTATAATTCAGGATAAACTCTGTATCGTAGAGCATGGGAAGAGAAATTAAACCGTCAATTCCTTTGATCTCCATATCGTGAGTGGCATACCAGGTATCTTTAAATTTTTTACCGTTAAAAACAATCTCTTTGGATTTGAAAAGAGGAATCGTCATCTTCTCACCGGTAGCCCGGAAAGCCGTAAGATAATTATACGTTTCTTTCGGTCCCAAACCTTTGGAAAAATTTCCCAGAAAGAGATTGATTCCTCCTCCGGTATCAAATATAAAGTTTCCGTTTTTTCCTTCTATATCTGCCTTTACAACCAGATGACCGGAAGGAAGAACAGACATAGGCATTTTCTGGGCAAAAAACATAGAAGAGAAAGCCAGAGAGGCCGTAACCGTTGTGTTTTTGATAAAGGATTTAATAAACATAGGATATTAGTTTTTTAGTTCGGTTATAGTATTATTCGAATCTTTACAAATATACTCTATTCTTATTACTGGTTGGGTATGTAGGCCTTTCTAAAACGGAGAGAGGATGTTGCATAAAACGGTATGGAGATATTTATATAACCCACTGAAGTGTCTCGAGAAGAGGGTAAATAGATTTTTGTAGATTAAAAATAAAAAACGACTTCTCATAGAAGTCGTTTTTGTTCTGTATGCAGAGTAAATTATTTCTTTTTTAGTTTCGCATTTTCTTCTTTTAAAGCTTTTATCTGCTCTTTCAGAAGATTAATGTATTCCTGCTGGCTCTCCAATATATACTCTGGAATATTGCAGTACTGATTGTAATTGATACTTGCATTATCATTGAGAATAGGTTTGTCATTGTGCTGTATTTGAGGTGTTCTATCTTCCTTAATATCTTCTACAGAAACGTCCAATGCCTTTGCCAGCTTTTCCCACTCATCATCAAATATCTTAAGATCTCCACCTTCTTTTCTGCTGTAGTTGGAGACATCGGTTGCAATAATATCTGCAATCTGTTGTTGCGTAAAGCCTTTCTGCTTTCTTAATGTTCTTAGTTTTTCCATTGTCATGGGATATCTGTGTTTTTACAAATATAGAAAAAATGTGTGGTCTGTGAGGAGCAAAAATTGTAAAATATAGAATTGAATAAAGGGAATTGAATAGTTTTAATTTTAACGATCTGTTCACCTATTTTTTGAATCATTGTTAAAGAGCTTCTGATCAAGATAATAAATATATCTCTACTTAAGTAAAATTCCTACATTTAAGGACTAATCAAAAATAATATGGAAACAAAAGTCATCAAAATAAAACATGTTACCGGAACCTACATCATAGAAGCTCCGCATGGGAAGCTCAATGACCTGAAAAACCAGTTGGACAAATGCCTGAACGATGAACAGGGAGCTATTGTGATAAAGGGAGAGGATGGAGACCTGTTCGTATATCCGTCTCATCTTTTAAAAAACAGCTTCATCGCCATAGTAGACAAAGAATAGGAGCATATTTATTAAAAATAATTCCCCTGATTCCTAGTCTATTATTAAGTTTTGTTAAAATTTGTGTGGGGAAAGTTTTGCAGAAACTAAAAATCATTCTATATTTGCACCACTGAAAACAACGGTATAGCCGGGGTTTAAGGAGAGTTGGCAGAGTGGTCGATTGCGGCAGTCTTGAAAACTGTTGACTGTAACAGGTCCGGGGGTTCGAATCCCTCACTCTCCGCAGAATATTAAAACAAAACCTACTGATTTCAGTAGGTTTTGTTTTTTTTATTAAATTTCTCTTCTCTACATTTCTTATATAATAACCACTTATCCTAGTTCTTCATTTTGTCAATTTTCAGGAGTAAAGCTGCTGCTATATTTCTCGACCCAAAAAACTAAAATATTTTATCTTTTTCCAGATAAATAAAGATAGGTCCGATTTCAAAAAGAGAAACATTCTCAAAATTAAAATAAAGAGAGTGGATTGTTATGTATATGGGTAGTCAAACTGCATATCAAAAGCTGGTTCAATTGTTAACATAGACTTCAAATTCTGAGTAAAATCGAATTCTCAAAATCGAATTCCAAAAATAGCTTAGCAACAATTTCTAGTTAAACAAATATTACTAAAAAATGCGCAAGTAGATATATAAACTGTAGAAAATGAGGGTTTTAACATAATAAAGTTTTTCTCTTTCGCTTGAATTATATACATATATTAGCCATTCAAATTTTAAATATTTTAACACAATGAAGAAATTAAAAAAATTATCTCGTAATGACCTTAAAGAAGTAAAAGGAGGTCAAGTTTGGTATGCCGAAACTAAATGTGGTATAACAGCTACAACTACTCAAGATTGGACTCCGCAACAAGCTAACGAATGGCGTGAGAGGGTTGAAGCCATTAATTGTCGAACACCAACTCATGTAGGGGCTAGTGACAGCTTAGCCTAAATACTCTAAATTCATGCACTTATGGTAAATCATATCCACTATAAGTGCAATTTTATAATGAAAAACATCTATGCATTACCATAAAAATATATTTCAACTATTCATTTTATTGTATAGTGCTTTATCTTTTGCTCAATCACATAAACAAGATACCTTGCGTGGCGAGTTCACTTATCGGTTAAAAGCTAAATTTAATTTACGTACTGATTATAGACATGAAGAATTTTTTACTTTATTGATAGGGGAAAGCCGTGCATTTTTTGCAAGTCAAAATTCTCTTAAAAAGGATTCTATATTAGAAAATTCAAGAGTAATGACAAATAACTCAGACGGAAGCATTACCCTCAGTATTAAAAATGGAACTTCAACTCCAGAAACAAATTTTTACTTTACTATAATACAATCTAGTGAAGCTATACAGTATTTTGCACCAGTTGTCATGTCATTACTCACCTATAAAGAGCCAGTAATAAAGAATTGGAAATTGAGTAATGAGACAAAAGTAATTAACACAATTAATTGTAAGAAAGCAGAAGCTACCTTTAAAGGAAGGAATTGGATCGCGTGGTATTCTTCTGATATTCCATTGCCCTATGGTCCTTATAAATTTAGTGGATTACCTGGTTTAATTGTTAAAATATCGGATGATAAGGGAGATTACGATTTTGAATTGGTAAAATCCATATCTGATTCCAAGTTGAAGGGAAAATTAATCACCATTAGGAAAAGCAGATATACTGAAGCAATAGAAACAACACAGCCGAAACTTAAACAAGCATTAAGAAATGCAGATGCCAATGCTACTGCCGTGCTTGCAAGCTATGGAACCACAATCATAAAAGGACAGGATATGGTAAGACAAAGAGAAAAAGAAAGACAAGAAAATCTGAAATATGAAAATCCAATAGAGCTGTCGGAATAATATTCCAGTAATTAGGGAAGTTTACCTAAACAATGTCCGCAAACATTTTCGGTAACTGCGGAAACAATTTTGACGCAGTTAAGATGATGTACTTCAATCATAAATTTATTGTTATTTAATCATCAAATTTAGCCATTGTATTTCTAAGTATTACAGTAGCATATCAGCATTTAGTTTCTACTATAAATCTAAGTTAGTAACAAAAAGAGGCAGTTCATTAAAGCTGTTTAATATATAAACCTACCATAAAATTCTATTTTGTCCAAAATAGAATTTTATTAATAATGTTTCTTTTGAATTTAAAAAAATGAATATTTAAAAATTAAATTAAAATAAGTTAATCAATTGAAGAAATATTGATAATGTTCATTTTTTATTTTTAAAAAAGGTTTTTAAAATAGTTATTATATAATATATTAATTATTTGATAAAAATATAATTCTTAATAAACTGAAATGTTTTTTGATTTTGTTTTTGGTAATATGTTTATTTGTTGAATGATTCACTTTGAATTATTAGTATTTATAGTGATTTAAATAAAAAATAACATTTAAAATTTATTTGATGGAAACAAAATCATTACAAAAATTAGGAAGTTTTAAACTTCAAAATGAAAAGTTAATAACAATTTTAGGAGGACAGGGAGGGCCTGCTAAACCAAGCTTTGGGGTAACGCCAACAGTTACTGGTGGAGGGGAAGCTGAGTTGCCTTCAGGACCAGGTGGGGCGTGTGTATGTACGGGTTATACAAGTGATTTGGACTTTCATAACGGGGGTATGGGATATAATGGAACATATCCAATAAATAAACCTTGTAACCCCTAAAGTAAGAGAGAAGTAACTATGCTTCTCTTTTACAATTATATAATGTTAATGAAGAAAATATTCTTATTTCTACTTATAGTAGGAAATTTGACAGCTAATGCTCAGGATTTTGAATTGACAAATCGGCATCTCGTTAAATATTACGAATTAATAAATAAAGCAGAAGAAAAAATTATTCATATTGATTTAGCGAGTGCAAATAATCTCTACAAAGAAGCCTTTAAGGAGTTTCAATATCCTCATGCAAAAGATTTGCAAAATAGTATGAATGTAGCTTTAAAAATAAAAGATCTGGATGAAGCTTTTTCTAACTATCAGTCATTGAAATGTTTGGGGAAAGATGTTAATGATGATTTTTTTTCTGAAAATTTCAAAAACGATAAGAAATATAAAATAAAACCTTGTGTAAATAATATTGATTTGAGTTATAAAAAGTCTTTGGATTCTTTATATGAAATTGACCAGTATTACAGAAAATTATCGGGAGGAAACTATGAAGCGTATAAAAACGAGCTTACAAAAAGTGATAGCATCACGTCTACAAAATTAATTAGCTTGATTCAGAAAAAAGGATTTCCTAACGAGTATAATATAGGACTAACTTCAGCAGATAACATGTTTTATCAGAAGTTTTATTATATTATATGGCATCAGTTAGCAAATAATCATTATAGCAGTCAAAAAGTTAATTTTTCTAAGGAAATACTAATAGCTTTAAATGAAGGAAAAATAAGACCAGACATAGCGGGGCACTTATTTGATCTGAATAATGGTACACAGAACTACTCATTTTTTAAGGTTTATCAACTTATTTTGAGTAAGGAAAAACTGGATTGTTGTTATATATCTGAAGCAATTTTACCTGAGAAAAGGACAGCAGAAGTAGGTGTTAAAATAAACGAGATTAACAGAAAAAGGAAACTAATAGGTTTGTCAACAACTGAAGAAGAAGTTCATAAAAATATCTTTTTTCTAAGTGATAAGAAATATCTTTTTTCAAATATTGCGATGGAAGGTTTTCAGTTTAATAATAATAAGGATGCTGAACGATTTAAAAAGTATTTAATTAGGTTAGATGATATTACTCATTAGTGTTGATAATGATACTATGACCGATGAAATATGTAGTTGGTTATCTTATCAAAATAAAGAATTTGTTCGTCTAAGTGAGAATCAACATATCAACAAAGTTTTTTTCGATTTTAAAAGTAGTATTTTCAAAATTTCCATTGGCGAAATTGAGTATAAATTAGAAGACTTTAAATCAGTATTCTATAGAAATGGAGGAGTTTATTATGATATAGTAACAGGTGAAATTGATAGTAATTTAGTTGATTTTTATAATTCAGAACTCAAATCTATATCGGAGTTTATATACTATTATTTCAAAGTAAATGGGGCTCGTGTCTTTGGAAATCTCTTTACTAAAGAAGTTAATAAGTTAGAAGTTCTATTTTTGGCAAAATCTCTAGGGTTAAAAATTCCCGATACTTACATTTTATCAGAATTAAATGACTTTGAGCAGGTTAAAATGTCTGAGTCTTATATTACAAAGGCAGTTTCTGAAATGAAACCTATTATCGTTGAAAATGACCTGTATCTGAATTACACACATGAAGTAGACCTAAATAATATTCATGATAAAAAAGAAAATATTATACCTTCATTAATCCAAAGAAAGATTGATTGTCTTTATGAAATACGGGCATTTTTTTTTGAAAAGCAAATTTGGGCAATTGCTACATTTGATTTTTCTGACAATGTTGATATTAGGAACATAAAAGAGAGAGATAAAAGGTACCTTCCTCTTGAGCTTCCATCAGAACTGAAAAGGAAAATATTAAAATTAGCAAAGAAACTGGATTTAAAATGTGGGACGGTTGATTTGCTACAGTCTAATGATGATTATTATTTTTTAGAAGTGAATCCATTAGGACAGTTTCATCAAGTTAGTCATTATGGAGGCTATCAAATAGAAAAATATATTGCAGATTTATTATGAAAGAAGAAAAAGAATTATACCTAAAAGGAATCGAATTTTCTCTACAGGAATGGAAGAGAAGTAACAGTGTGTCTAAAGTTAAATATTCTGAAAATAAAGATAAGAAAAGTAGAAAAACAAAGATTTTCCGTTCACAAAAACATTATTCCCTATTGTATTAATTATGTTTTTAAAGTTATTTGATTCGGTTAAAATTATCAGAGGAGCCAAAAATTCTATTATTTTGGATGCAAGTACTGGGTTTTTGCAACTCATTCCGATTGCTTTTTTTGATTTACTATCAAATGAGCATCAAAATTATTCTGTATTAAAAAAGCAATTAGATAACGAGAGCGTTGAAGCATTAGAAGAGTATCTTAATTTTATTGTAGATAATAAATTAGGGGTCATTCTAAATTCTAAGAAAGAATTATCAGCTTTTCAGAATGCATCAGAATTTCAAGAAATCCCTTCTTATGTTGACTATTTAATTTTGGATGTCAACAATTCAGATATCTTAGATGATGTGCTGGTAGAACAAATTTGTGATTTGAGAATTAAATATTTACAAATCAGATTTTCAGAACTGGAATTAAATGATATAATAAAGATAATTAGTAAATTAAATTTACTCAATGATTCTTGTATCAATGAAGTATCAGTTGTTGCAAATTATGACTTACAATTGGTTACATTTATCAAAGAGAACCACTATAGTATTTCGAATAAATTGCTCCATTTTATATTGCATTCATCGGATGAACAAGATTCTCAAAATTTAGAACATATTCAGGTAAGTATCATTAAAAATAAAATTAATATCCCTTTAAGTTGTGGATTGATTGATTTAAAAAATATCAATCTTAATCGTAACTTTTATCTTGAAGCTCAACAGTACAACACCTGTCTTAATAAAAAAATATCAATAGATGTAAAGGGCAACATTAAAAATTGCCCCTCCATGCCTCGAAGTTATGGAAATATCCAGGATACAACATTAGAAAATGCTTTAAATCATCCTGAATTTAAAAAATATTGGAACTTAACCAAAGACAGTATTGAAGTTTGTAAAGATTGTGAATTTCGTTATATCTGTACTGATTGTAGAGCTTACACCGAACTCACAAGTTTTAACAATGGACTTGATACTTCCAAACCTTTAAAGTGTGGCTACAATCCTTATATTGGTGAATGGGAAGAATGGAGTACAAACCCTCTGAAACAACAAGCAATTGATTATTATAGAATGAGAGATTGGATGAGAAAATAAAATATACAATTTTTTGAAGTATAATGGTCCGTTACTTTGCGAAAAATATCCAATATTGAATAAAAGAACAATAAAATTTAGTTGATTTTTAAAAATCTCATGAATTTATTTTTTTAGAAGCCAGCGAGTTGGTTTAAAAAGTTGCAAATTGGTCTGAAAAATTTGGAGGAAATTAAAAATCACACTATATTTGCACCACTGAAAACAACGGTATATCCGGAGTTTAAGGAGAGTTGGCAGAGTGGTCGATTGCGGCAGTCTTGAAAACTGTTGACTGTAACAGGTCCGGGGGTTCGAATCCCTCACTCTCCGCAAGGTTAGAGACCAAAAATTTAAAACGCTGTAAGCATTATTGTTTACAGCGTTTTTTATTTTTGTGCCAGTATCAAAAAAAAATCCGAAGAAAATACATACTTCTCCGGATTAAATATTGTCTAATTTTATGTCAGCCTAATGTAGGACGACTCAATTTATTTTAACTCTATAATGTTTTGCTATCAATAACAAACCTATATCTCACATCGCCTTTAAGCATTCTCTCATAAGCCGTAGAGATATTTTTAATATCAATAAGTTCAATGTCTGAAACAATATTGTTCTCAGCACAGAAATCCAGCATTTCCTGAGTTTCTTTGATTCCTCCGATTCCGGAACCCGCTACACTTTTTCTTCCTCCTAAAAGTGGGAAAATACCCAATTGCATTGGGGTAGAAGGTGCTCCAACACATATATGAACCCCGTCAGTTTTTAATAATGAAATATAAAGGTTCATATCATGTTCTGCGGAAACGGTATCCAAAATAAAATCAAAAGAACCTTGTACTGCTTTTAATTGTTCCGGATCACTCGTTACTACAAAATGATGGGCGCCTAATTGTTTTGCATTTTCTTCTTTTGAAGGAGAAGTGCTTAAAACTGTCACTTCAGCACCAAAAGCAACTCCGAATTTCACAGCCATATGTCCTAATCCTCCTAATCCTAAAACAGCCAACTTATGACCTTTGCCCACTTTCCAGTGACGAAGAGGAGAGTAGGTCGTAATGCCTGCACAAAGCAATGGAGCAGTAGCTGGTAAATCTAATTTTTCAGAAATATGCAATACAAACTCTTCTCTTACAACAATGCTGTCAGAATAACCTCCGTAAGTTGGATTCCCGCTACGATCAAGATTGTTATAAGTTTGTGTATTTCCGTCTAAACAGTATTGTTCCAGATCGTGTTTACAGTTTTCACATTCCTGACAAGAGTCAACCATACATCCAACTCCTGCAAGTTCTCCAACTTTGAAATTTTTTACGTGGTCGCCTACTTTAACGATTTTACCTACAATTTCGTGTCCTGGAACCATGGGGAATAATCCCGGAAACCAATCATTTTTTATTTGATGCAGATCCGAATGGCAAACTCCACAATACATAATTTCAATCTGTATGTCGTGTGCGCCGACTTCTCTTCTTTCAAATTCCCAAGAAGCTAAATCAGAATTAGAATCTTGAGCTGCGTAACCTTTTGCTTTAATCATATTAATAAGATTTGTTTAATAATTTTGTATTTGAATAATTGTATAAAGATAAAATAACTTCTAACTAATAATTTAAGGTATTCAAACATTTAATTATAAATTTCAAATATTTTAGAATTTTTGCTAAAGAACTATTTTGAAAATTTTTAATTTTAAAAAAAATAAAGGCATTATATATTTGAACGTACCCAATCAAAAATATAAAATTATAGATTAGGTTGTTGATATCTGGTAGTAAAAGTGATGTTTTTAAATAAAAGTTATATCCAGTAGATATAAGGATATTATCACCACATTACATGGGTATATGAAAGTATATTGTTATCTTTAATTATTATAAAATGGAAAACTATTATATTTATTTTTACTCGAATTAATAATGTATGCGATTTCCAGCACAATAATTGTAAATCTTGAAAAATCAGAAAAGCCTCATTAAACAGTTTGAACTCTCACCTAATTCAAAGGCAGGAATGTTCATTACAAATATGGAAAACAGAGAAGAAGATGAGCACGATGTTTCAAGGCCTCACCGTGATAATCACTGTCAGTTTATGTTAGCCGTGAAAGGTGAATTTAAGTTAAATATTGATTTTGAAAATATTGAATTTAAAGCCCCTGCCATACTTTTTGTTTTCCCAGATGAGGTACACCATGTCATAGAAGTGCAACAGCCAAAAGGTTGGATGATCAGTTTTGATCCATCACTGGTGGATAAAGATGTATTGCAATTATTAGAAAATAATATCAGTAATCCGCTGATGCTTCAAAAAGAAACTGTCTTTTATAAGGAGATTATAATACTGACGGACCTGATTGAAAAGATGCAGTTACATAATACAAACAATTATATTCAAAAAAGCATTCATACATTATTAAATAGTCTTTTGAGTCTCATTGCTGGAAATCTTGCAAGTGTATTACCTAGTAATAAAGAGAAAGAAAAGCGAAGTTTCATCATTAAAGAAGCTTTCATTAAGCTTTCCAAAGAAAATTTTAAAATATGGAAACAGCCTGCAAAGTATGCTGCTGCACTTTCCATTTCGACGGCACATCTAAATGATACCATAAAATCATTGACCGGTAATCCTGTGTCCGTACATATTCAGCAAGCTTCGATTATGGAGGCAAAAAGATTATTATATTTCACGGACAGTACGGTACGGGAAATTGCTTATGAAGTAGGGTATGACGAGCCCGTATATTTCGGAAAACTTTTTAAAAAATTAACCAGCCTCACTCCCCTTGAATTTCGGAAAAAATTCCGTGATCAGGACTATCATTCCCCTTTTTAAAACTACTGCCAGAACCTTTATCGTATGTAAGTTTGCATTGTAATTAATAAACAATTGATATGCAAAACCAAACAAATGTCCAGGTTATCTTGGATGCAGTACGAAAAATAGGCGATGCCTTTTTAAAAGATTATAAAAAAAATCCCATACCACAAAGTATGGATGAGCTATTAAAGCAGTTGGATGATATTGACGACTTATGTCTGACATCATTAAAACAGGATTTGTCTCTGGAATTTCCGAATACATTTTGGCACATTGGTGATGAGTTTGATACAAATTCACAGAGAAGACCAGCAGAACAAAATGAATATTGGCTTTGTGATGCGATGGATGGGGCAATACAATACCTTCAACATATCGCAGGATGGACCATAAACCTTGTCCTTATCCGCAAGGGAAAACCTATAGTATCTGTTATCTATGATCCCCTTGCTGAGGAAATGTTCTGGGCAATAGATGGTGAAGGTGCTTATATGAATGGTCAATTGCTCAAGATTAGTCAAAAAACTGATTTTTCAGTTATGGTGGCCGTTTTTGAATATGGTCATCAGGATAAGTCAGATAACCAATTGAATGAAAAAATTGGTTCTACCGTTACAAAACTGCTTCATAATTTTGGAATCGTTAGAAACTATGGGCCTCACGGGTTACAATTAGCCTATGTGGGCGCAGGAAGAATAGATTTATTTATTCAGGAGGATATCGATACCTATAACTGGATTGCGGGGTTATTAATTGCTAAAGAATCTGGTGCAGAATTAATGACTACTCATGGAGAACCATGGAATTGGGGGAGTGAAAGTCTATTGGTGGCTTCGAAAAAGACTACTGAAAAATACCTGGAAATTAAATCTGCAATATAAATGAAAATAGCAATTATAGGTGCTGGTGCTGGAATTGGATTACAATCCGTCAACAAAGCACTCAAAAGAGGACATACCGTTACGGCATTATCAAGAAATACCGGTGATATTCCGGATCATCCGAATTTAATTAAAATTAATGGAAGTGCTACTTCGGTGTTTGATGTAAGAAATGCTCTCATAGGTGCCGATACTGTAATGATAACAGTGGGGACAAAAAATAAAAAGGCAGTTACACTTTTTTCTGAGATCGCAACAGTATTAACTGAAGTCTGCAAGGAACTTAATTTCACTTCTCCAGTTTTAGTTATTACCGGTTTTGGAGCTGGAGAAAGTGAAAAATATTTGAACTTTTTTATGCGGACAGTCATTTCTTTATTCCTTAAAAGTCAATACGCAGATAAAACCAGAATGGAGGAACTCATTACAAAAAGTTCCATAAAATGGGAGATTGTAAGACCAGGAATGTTGACCAACAGTTTAGATTCATCAACCTACCGGATTTTAAAGAGTTTATATACAGGAATGAAAGTGCGTAAAATTTCAAGAGCGGATGTGGCAGATTTTCTTGTAAACGAAGCTGAGAATCCAAAAATGCTGTATCAATATGTTACACTTACTAATTAATTAGCTATAATATCTGCATATTCAGCTGTTCCTGGCGATAGTATTTCTTATCGTGAAATTAACTTTTAGATGGGTTTTACCTTTTGATAAGGTTTGTTCACCAGAATAAGTGGGCTGTTTTTCCCCAATTTTAGTGTAAGATTTTAACCCTTCAGGAAGCTATTGGTTGGTTAGATTAATCGTATATTTTACCAAAATTAATTAAATGAAGTCCTGAACTCTAAAGGCGTAAGTCCCGTTGCTGTTTTAAACATTTTACTGAAAGACTGCGGATGTTCAAATCCGAGTTCGTAAGCTATTTCGGATACTGTAAAATCTGTATTGATGAGTCTTTCTTTTCCTTTTTCAGTAAGTTTCTCCCGTATATACTGTTGGGTGTTTTTTCCGATAAGTGTGCGCAGGACATCACTCAGATAGCCAGGTGAAATGTTTAGCTTGTCTGATATGTACTGTACAGTGGGTAGTCCTTTACGTAGTGTTTCCTGATGGTTGAGATAATCATCAAGAATAGTTTCGGTTTTTTGGAGGATATCATTATTGACAACTTTTCGGGTAATAAACTGCCGCTTGTAAAATCTGTTAACATAACTCAATAGCAATTCAATCTGAGCAATCATTACTTCTTCGCTGAATTCATCTATTCGACTGTTAAGTTCTTGTTCCATGATCTTAAAGATGGAAAGGATGATTTCTTTTTCGGATTCTGAAAGATGCAGTGCTTCATTATAAGAGTATAAAAAGTAACCATATTGCTTTATTTTTTTTGCTATAGGATGACCAAGCAGAAAGTCCGGATGAATGAGCAATATATAACAATGGGTTTCACTATTGTAATCAGTACTTCCTGCTAATTGATTGGGTGCTAAAAACAGCATGCTGCTTTCATCATAATCATAATAGTTTCGCCCATACTTTAATCTTCCTCTGTTTTTTGTGATAAAGGTGATTTTATAGAAACTCAAAATATCGTAGATGGGAGCCATCGTCGTATTGAAAGGATTGTCTTTATTGAAATGAACAAGACTTATCATTGGGTGTTGAGGTGCCGGTAACCCAAACGCCTGATGAGTTTCCGATATTGATATAAAGCGGATCAGTTTATCGTCTTTACTTTTCATACTATAAATGTAAATAAAAAACCTATGAAATTTGTTCTCATAGGTTTTTAATCCTGAAACAATTTACCAAGGGAGAGTGGTTTCAGTTCTTCCAAAATTTGCCGGCCCCGTAAAGCTTCCTGTTGGAAGATCTTCTGCTAAAGCAACTCTGATGGGTTCTATAGAACCTTCCTCAACGGTGTCGGTACCCTGAAAGTTATTAAGTGCCGTTGCTGTAAATCCCGGACTTACAAGATGAACTTTGATATTCGTACTTTCCAGGTCGATTGCCAGGGAAAGAAAAATACCGTTTAGTGCAGTTTTTGAGGCACCATAGACAGCATCAAAACTTGTGCGAAATGGATTTTCCGGATTAGAATTAATAGTTAATGATCCAAGAGCACTGGAAACAGTTACAATCCGTGCACTTTCTGCTTTCTGTAACAAGGGAAGAAAGGCCTGCGTTAAGGCAAGTGTCCCAAATACATTGGTTTCCCAAACCGCTTTCAGTTCATGGATCGGGACGATTGAGGCACGTTGTGAATTTAAAATATCTTCCATGGTACGACCTTGTTTACCAACATGAGAAACTGCTGCATTATTGACCAACAGTGTCAGATATCCATATTCAAGTTCTATGGTTTCTACTGCTGCTCTTATAGATTCATTGTCAGTAATATCCAGTTGGAGTGCTTTTGCTGATCCTCCGAGTTGCGTTATAGCCGCATCTCCTTTTTGTTTGTCACGAGATCCTGCATAAACGGTATAGCCATTTTCTACCAGAGCTTTAGCGATCTGAAATCCGACACCCGTGTTAGCACCAGATACTAATGCTACTTTATTTTCATTGGTCTGCATAATTTGAATTAATTTAAAATGATACAGCAAAGTTGGATATTTAAGAGGCTATAGTTGTATCCCAATTGAGACTGTTTGTAATCCAATTGAGGGTAATTTCATTGTATCGCTGATGAAATGTATGACGTATTAGCTGATGAGTAAAATTACTGATTAATAATCTGCAAATCAGTGTTGTATTGTTGATTGGCCTTCAGACATCATTTTTATAAATTCCTTTATCGATTCGTCAGTCGGAGATGCAAAGTCCGCTATTCCTTCCACTGTTTCCCGAGATAAACCTGCTGCCCGTTCAAACATGATGTTTTCATAAGCTGCTGTTGCAGTATGAAGATCATTGAATGCAGTATTTGTAAGGCATTCGCTTAAGTCTAAGGCATCCAGCATGGCTAAATTTACTCCCTCACCGTTAGGAGGCATCAGATGCGCCGCATCGCCGATAAGGGTAAGACCTGCTCTTGTGGTCCATTGATGTTCCATCGGAAAATAATTCAGGGGGCGGAGTACAAAATGTTGACACGCCTCAAAAAGGGTAAAAAATACCTCGTTCCATTCTTTAAAATGATCGTTCAGATAGCTGCGTACTGCTCCGGCATCTTTAAAATCAATACCATTTGTCTCTCCCCAGTTTTCGGGGTGCATCGATGCAGCATAAAAAGTTAAACCGCCGTCGCCACGGAGTTGTACAGCGATTGTTGAGCCTGCTCCCATTGCCATGAGGTTGGCTTGATCTACCCATTGGAAGATTTCCGGGCATTCATCCTTTGGATGATTTATTTCTCCTTGTATAATTGTAGCACCGGAATATAAAGCTTTAATATCTGTTAGGATAGGACGAACCAGAGATCGGTATCCATCTGACCCAATTACAATATCTGCAAATGCTGTATTGCCATTTTTGAAATGAAGTTCCCACCCATTTTTAACTTCGTGCATGCTTACAAACTGGCTATTCCATATCACAGTGTCTGGCAGTAATGAGGCCAGCAGAATATCCCGTAGTTTTCCCCTATCAATTTCAGGTCTGAAATGCTCATTGCCAAAGTCTGCTGTCCCTTTCTGATTCCCATCATCTAATAAAATATTGCCTTTAATATCAAGCAAGCGATATTTATCAGCACCGGGCATATAGTTTGCGGCAAATTCTTCTAATAAACCTGCAGCGTTGATTGCCTTGAGTCCGGAATCGAAATGCAGGTCTACTATGGAGCCTTGCACTCGCGAAGACTGACTTTTATCCCTTTCATACACCTGTACATTGACCCCTTTTTGCTGTAAAAGTTTTGCGAGTGTCAGTCCACCGGGACCGCCGCCAACAATTGCAATCTTTTTGCCTGTTAATAAATTTATCTCCTGCGAGGTTTCCATTTTGATATCTTTTTTTGATAAGCAAAGGAACATCCATTTCAGAAACGTTACAATAATAGATGGAAGTAAATATAGGACTATTCACGGTTTAACTCTCGGAAAGCGGCAGGCGTGAGGCCGGCAACTTTCACAAACAGCCGAATGAAATATGAATAATCATCATAGCCCAAATCTCCTGCGATTTCTTTAACGGACTTACTTGAATGAAAGAGCATACGTTTGGCTTCCAGTATAATTCGCTGTTGAATATGGAATGTCACAGATTTTCCTGTTGTAGCCTTAACGCATTCATTTAAATACGATGTTGAAATATGAAGAAACGAAGCATACTCGGAAGGGGAGGAGGTTTTTCTGAAATTAGCTTCTAAAACGTTGCGAAACTCTTTGGTTATGATTTCAAATCTGCTGTGTAGGCCTGCTGATTTGTTCTGAGATACATATTGTGATGCAAATAAAGTGACTAGCGTATTACAACTTTCTTTAAGAACAGTGTGATAAAGTTGGGTGGATTTTCTTTCGGATATCCTCATACAAAGATGGAAAGCTTCGGAAAGAAGAGACTGTGATGTTTCATCTAATGTTAGAGGGGTAATCGGAACCAGATCCTCCAACAGGTTAAGATGTTCGGGTCTTAGATTTTCTTTTGTGACAATCCAGGTACTGATGAGCGCCTGATTAAATGCTATCAGACGGTGCACTTGATCGGGATGAATGAAAATGATTGAAGATGCCTGCAGATCATAAGTTTGAAAATCTATCTCTATACTTGTAGTTCCTTCTTCCTGTATGATAAAGGTATAACCACTATCTCGATGAGACCGTTCCACTTCCTCAAAATTGGGTGATCCGTGGAATGAATCCCTCATCAACATAATTCCTCCGCAGCTTTCTTCATGTAGCATATTGACAGGAATATTTTCACTCTTTCTCGACATTGTTTAAAATTACAAAGTTTTCTCATATATACATAGCAGTACTTCTGGATTTTCTATATCAATGAATGGGATGGTAATTAATTGAAAATCAAAACATTATTTTTTGAATCACGTTTTTTAATTTAAGAGTTGTATATTTACCATGTTAATAGTAAGATTTATAATCTTATTATTTTGCTGCAGTTTGTCTTAAATTAATAAGTACTTTTATTCGGAACTGTAAACGAAACCTGATTGTTTAGGCGGTAGTCTTACTACTTTTAGTCTCTTAACGGATTTTTGGAAGCTCCCTATCTGAATGGACTTATTAAAAATATATAATTCCAGAATGTGACTTTAATTTATAAACCTTTATGTTTTTTCAGCTCTAAGTCTAAATATTCTGTAATAACTCCAAGGCTTTCATCATATCGATACCTTTTCCCAGCACGGGCTTAAACAAATCTTTTTTCTTCTTAATTCTTTCTAGAGCGTTATGTATATTAAAATCTGTTGGTTTTAGTCCTTTTTTTAATTCCTCCCATTCTAAAGGCATCGAAACAGAGGCTCCTTCTTTTGGTCTTACGCTGTAAACGCTTGCTAACGTTTGTCCCGCTCGGTTTTGAAGATAATCGAGATAAATTTTCTTCTCGTCTCTTTTCTGTAAACTTCTTTCTAAAGTCGTAGTTTTTGGCAATTTTTCATTCACTTGTTTCATTAAAATATGGGCAAAATCTTTTACCTGGTCGAAATCATACTTTCCCCCCATCGGAATATAAACATGAATTCCTGTACTTCCAGAAGTTTTACAATAACCTGTAACTGTAATGGATTTTAAGATTTCATTCACTTGCTGAGCAGCTTCAATGACATCATTGAAAGTATTTTTTTTTGAAGGATCAAGGTCTAAAACCAAAAAATCAGGATGCTCCAAATCGGGAATCGATGAATTCCATGGGTTCATATCAATACAGCCTAAATTATTCAAGTAAGTTAAAGTTGCTTTGTCATTGCAATAAATATAATCGATGTATTTATCGGTAGATTCCGAATAAACCTGTGTCGTTTTAATCCAGTCAGGAATATGGTCACCCGCATCTTTCTGATAAAAACCCTGCTCTTCAATACCGTTTGGAAAACGGTTTAAGGAAAGCGGGCGGTTTTTCAGGTGCGGTAAAATATACTCCGCCACAGACTGATAGTAATCGATCACCTCACCTTTTGTAATGCCGTCCTTGGGAAAATACACTTTATCCTGATTGGTAAGTTTTACTTTATGTTTATTTAATGTAACTTCTTTCTCTTTTTCTGGTATTTCGGTTTTTGTTTTCATTTCTTTAGGTTTTTCATTGATGTCTTCAGGATTTTTATCTTCGCGAATAGTCACAAATACAGGATGTCGGAACATTCCATCGTTGGTAATTTCAGAATATTTTATCTCGCAGACTAATTCAGGTTTTGTCCACGTTACGGGCATATTGGTCTTAGGAGCGGATTCAAAAGGTGAAGTTTTTATCACCATTTTTTTTAATCTTCCATGAATTTGCTTGATCGATTCTTTATTAAATCCTGTTCCGGTATGTCCGGCGTAAATCAGTTTTCCATTGCTGTATTTTCCTAAAATCAAGGCTCCGAAACCCTCTCTGGAACCGCGCGGTTCAGTAAAACCACAAATAATGGCTTCTTCTGTGTTGGTGAATTTTATTTTAAGCCAGTCTGAACTTCGACTATTTTCAAGATAAAGACTGTCTGATTTTTTTGCAATCATTCCTTCCAGCTTCATTTTTTGCATTTGTTTAAAAAAATCAATACCTTTTTCAGGGATATGGTCGCAATATTTAATGATATCCGTCTCCGTTAAAGCTTCTTTCAGAAGTTCTTTTCTTTGGATTAAAGGGATTTTCTCTGTCGAATGGCCATTCAGCCATAAAATATCAAAAACCTGATAAGCTAAGGCTAAATAGGGTTGGTCTCCAATCTGTTGCAATAACTGAAAATTAGGTCTTCCGTTTTCATCATAAGCAACAATTTCACCATCTAAAATCATTTTATGTTTTTGATTTTTGAAATCCTGTGAAATTTTTTCAAATTTGGATAAAAAAGAAATTCCATTTCGGGAATAGAATAAGGGGTGTTTTTTGCTGAGATCGGCAATGGCGCGGTAACCATCCCATTTTATTTCAAAAAACCAGTTTTTATCGTTGAATGCCTTTTCGTAAGGTTTTGCCAGCATCGGCTTAATGAAATTTTTTAATTTTTTCTCATCAACTAAATCATTGAACCGTTGAAACTTAGGCTTCGTTTCTGAAGTTATAACTTCTTTTTGTTTGTTTTTAGGCTTTTTTTTTCTTCTAAAAATTTTGTAACCCGGGAGTTTTTGGTGGTATTTTCTTCGGCATCGTAATGTTCTTCTGCAAACTGATCGTTGTGCTTAATCAAAAGCCATGCATTATTTTCAGCATTTTTCATTTTAACTAAGGCAAATTCTCCTTTTAGTTTTTTGCCGTGAAGAATAAATTTTAACGAACCCGCTTTTAGTTCCTTTAACAGTTCTTTTTCATCCGAAAGTTTTGAATTTTGGTCTAAGGGTTCATAGGTTCCACTGTCCCAGATTTCAACTTGCCCCGCTCCGTAGTTTCCTTCAGGAATATTTCCTTCAAAATCTTTGTAATCGTAAGGATGATCTTCAACTTCCATTGCCAAGCGTTTATCCTTTGGATTTAAAGAAGGACCTTTTGGAACTGCCCAACTTTTTAAAACACCTTCCATTTCCAGTCTGAAATCATAATGAAGCCGTGAAGCCGCATGTCTTTGAATCACAAAAATAAGCTGGTCTTTGCTCTTTTTTGTTTTTCCCTTCGGTTCGCTCGTTTCGTCGAATTTCCGTTTTGCGTTGTAATCTTTTAGAGCCATTATGATGCGTTTTTAGATTTAGGCGTCTGTAAACTGGCTTTTAACTGAGCCATCAGATCAATCACTTTACCTTCTTTGGCAGGTTCTGTTTTTTTCGTTTTAATACCTTTTCCTTTCGCTTTCTGTTTGATAATTTTCATTAAAGAATCGGAGTAGGTATCTTTGTACATTTGAGGATCGAATTCTTGCGAAAGTTGCTCTATAAGGCTTACCGCCATTTTCAGTTCGACTGGCTTGGGAGCTTTTTTAGCGGGTATTTTTAAGTCTTTATAGTCGCGTATTTCCTGAGCGAATCTTAAACGGTTTAAAACCAGAATATCATCATTATAAGGGCGAATTAAGCCGATGGCTTCGCTTTCTCTGAGGACAAAGGTACCGACGCCGACCATTTTTGTCTTTGCTAGAGCATTGAGCAAAAGTCTGTAAGCACTTTCCCCATTTTTCTGAGGTTCGAGATAGTAAGGATTTTCAAAATAAACAGAATCAACTTCAGCTTCCTTTACAAACTGGTCGATGGATAAAATTTTGGATTTTTCGGGACTTGCGGCTTCATAATCTTCTTCGTTCAAAACAATGTATTTATCATCCATAAGATAACCTTTTACAATGTTTTCCCACTTAACCTCCTTGCCTGTTTTTTCGTTAACTCTCTTGAATTTAATATTCGAATAATCGGATTTATCAAGCATATCCAAATCCAATTTACTAGTTTCTGTGGCGGAATAAATCTTTATAGGAATATTGACTAAACCAAAGCCAATGGCGCCATTCCAAATTGCTTTCATTGTACTTTATTTTGTATTAATAACTTACAATGATTGTGCCGTATAAAAAAATCAATTATATTAATTTAATAGGAAATATATAACAGACATGAAATGTTGTTCTTATTCTGGAAATGATTAGGGGAAAATTAATCGCTTTCTTTATTTCACCTCTTTCTGATTTCATTTGTAGTGATGTACACTTTGTTAAATTTCATTTTAAACCCAAACTGGGAGTTCATTCAGTGGCATGGCCGGGAAGCACAGAAGATTTCAGGGAATGATCCTTATTTTCATCGTCGCGATCTTTGGGAGCTTTCCCGGAATGGGGGAGTACAAATTGTTCCTGAAAAAGATGAATGCAAATTTGATTTTGATCTCCTTGATCTGACAAAAATAATCCCTGAAGAACTGGTCCCCGTAGAAATTGTTGGAACCTTAACTTTAAACAGAAATCCTGACAATTTCTTTGCAGAGACAGGACAGGTAGCCTTTCATCAAGGTCATATTGTTCCCTGAATAGATTTCACTAATGACCCACTTTTACAGGGATGGCTTTTCTCATACACAGATTAAAATCTACCTGACATCCTTCCATAATATACAATCATGGTTTAACAATTCCATAGTATTGTTGAACTGTGTAATTTGTTGTTTTTCGATAGTAGAATGAGTACTAAATGGTTTAATCCTTATTTGTTTTGGTAAGGTTCTGCACCGGAAACCACTTCTGAAGAATCTTCCCTTGATACGGCTTGCGGACTCCATTTTGCATGTTTTGAAGGCTTAAGTTCATGGCCCATCTTTTTGGCATACACCTTAGTGAATTCTGCACCAAAGAAAATAATCTGACAGGTATAATAAATCCAGAGAAGCAATAAAATAACAGTACCGGCTGCGCCAAAGGCAGAACTTGGATTGAAGGTTTCAAAATAAAAAGTCAGGATGTATTTGCCAAGAGTAAAAAGAGCAGAAGTTACTGCTGCACCTACCCACACCGACTTCCAATGCAACTCAACATCGGGAAGGATTTTGAACATCGCTGCGAAAAGGAATAAGGTAACTATAAAACCGATCACGACATTAATAATATTCACAGCAACTAAAGTTTCGAGTCCGAAACGATGGATAAACCAATCATTAGCAAGACCGATAAAAGAGCTGAGCAACAATGTAATCAGCATAAGAAATGCAATAACAATGATCATCCCCAAGGAATTGGCACGATCCAGAAGGTATTTTTCCCAAGCTTTTTTCGGAGCTGCAACAACATCCCAAAGCTTATTTAAGGATTTTTGAAACTGGAAAAAAAGCGATGTTGCACCAAATACAAGGGTAGCAATACCAATAATTTTCATGAAAACATTCTTTTTATCCACCATCCCGGCAACCACTATTTCTTCAAGGCTTTTCCCAACATCTTTTCCCATCATGCTTCCGACAAGCTTTGTTATTTCCCCACGAACAGCCTCTTCCCCAAAGAAAATTCCGGTAACCCAGATAACTATAATGAGAAGTCCCGGAATTGAAAAAATGGCATTATATGCTAAGCTTGCTGCCTCAGTGCCTAGATCACGTGCACTCCAGTCCTTATAAGTACCTTTAAGTATTTCCCAAAAATTATTTACTGTTTTCATGATGTATTCGATTTACAGGTAAAAACCATTAATGAAATTACTACCGGCAAAACCTCCTTTTATGACGACAATATGTTTTTCATAAAAGGATATTTTTGTGATTGGTGTCTTAAAATGTATCCAATAATAAGACCAATAACCATAAAAATTGAATTTGTGGTATTTTTTATAAAATAGGTAAATACACAAATACTAATCATCAGAATTTAGAATTTGTGAAACCGATTGATTCTAAATATTGGCCTTTGTCAAAATTAGTAGGTGAAAATTTGGATGAATGTATAATGTATTTTAAAAATTGCACATCTGGCACAATACATGTTCTATTTGTTCCTGAATTCAAAAAAAAGTAAACATGAGACAAGAAGAACAATTTCAACAGACTCTATTACGAAAAACAGTCGTAATAACAGGATCTAGCAGTGGAGTAGGAAGAGCTGCTGCAGAGGCTTTTGCTTTGGAAGGATGCAATATAGTTATTGTAGCCAGAGGGCAGAAAGGTATAGATGAGGTGGTTGAGCTCTGCAAAGGATTGAGAGTAGAGGTATTGGGGATTTCCGCTGATACATCGGTTGCGGCAGATATAGAAAGGGTAGCAGAAGAAACACTCTCAAGATTTGGGAGAATTGATATCTGGGTAAATAATGCAGGGGTTATGGCGAGTGGAAAATTCGAAGAGATTCCAATGGAGATTCATGAACAGGTTATTAAAACTAATCTATTTGGCTATATGCATGGAGCTTATAATGCTATTAAAATTTTCAAGAAACAAAATGAAGGGATCTTGATCAACAATGTTTCTATAGGAGGGTATATGCCGGCCCCTTACAGTTCTGTGTACTCAGCAACGAAGTACGGGATTAAGGGGATGATGGATGGTCTTCAAGGTGAGATTTCAAATTATGCAAACATTCATATTTGTAATTTGTACCCTCAACTGCAAAAATCTACTGGGAATCTTCATTCTGCAAAATATTCTGGATTCAAGATGGGGATCTCCTTTATTGCTTCAGATCCACGAGATACCGCTGCAAAAATGGTTGAATTAGCCAGAAAGCCGAAAAAAGATTTATTTCCTGATTTCAGAGCGTATGCAATAACTTCAATTTATAGACTTTTCCCCAAAGCAGTAATCAATACAGCATCCGCCGGTGTACGTTTCATGATGAAAATGAAAAATGGTCCTGAAGTATCCGGGAATATCCTTGAGCCTTCCCAAGAACCACTTCAAATATATGGCACTCCTCCTTCAAATACTTCCAAGAATGTAAAAGTAGCTATAGTCATAGGGGTTGTTGCTGGTTTTGCTATAATGGGGTTAAAAAAGGGTCTGGTAAATAAGAGTAGTTAGGAGCATTGGATAAGCATATATTTGAATTCGGAGAGATAACTCCTCTCAGTTTAATTAATCAGCTATAGTTACAAATTGTTCTTTAAGTTTTTCTTTGTTATATCTTGTGATTAATTTTTTAGATAGTTGTTAAATAAAAAACCTTTATCAAAATAGATAAAGGTGTGTATTCTATATTTTTATGACTTACAATATTATTCTTCTACAAAGCTCTGAGCAGACTTTACAATGGAGATTTTACCACCAACAGAGCATTGGCATATAGAGATGTCTAACAGCTCTTTTTTGCCTTCAATTTCAAAATCAGAAGTATTGCACCACTTAACAGGTGATGGAGAACAGGAAGACCTTAAAACACTACACATTCCAAAAGGTTTGATGTTAGTATTGGGTTGTTTATCTTCTTCAGTAGCCTGTAGCTTTCCTTCAATCTTCATAAAAGACTGGCTTGTTACTGTGAGTGGAGTTGGTGAGGCTCCTTTGTCACATTTTAGTTGTGTGGTATCTGTGATGTGTTGAGGCATATTGTCATTTTTTTGAAGTTTTCTTTTTTGGTGTCACTCCAATAAGCTTTCTTATATAATTATCTAACTCTTTAGATTCATAGAAGTCCATACAATGCCAAAAGATATAGTTAGCTTTACTATCCTCAAGATTTTCCGTAATTCCCATTTTATAGTAATCTGAAGTTGTTTTCTCTATATGCTTATCTAGCAAATTCAGTTTACTATAGTCGGCACTTTTAATTTGGAACATATATGATGCTGAATAATCATGACTGATAAATGAAGGGTCAGCATTTTTGTAATTATTCGACAAACACTTATGTAAGGCATATTTTTTAAGAATTACACTTTCAGTTTGTGCTGTTATTATTGTACTAAAAAATATACATAAAACTGTACTAATTATTTTAATTCCCATACTCTTATTCTATTAGTCTGAACAAAGTCAAGTTCATTTTTTTTATTTATTTTTAAATAAAGCATACTGAAATAATATTTTGTATTTGTAGGGTCATCATGCTGTGGATTTCCGGGATATATTAAATGCTGAGTATCCCATAATGTGAAATGTCCAGTTGCATCATCCCATCCAGAAACATCAAATACTATGACACCTTTTGTTTTTCTTATGGTAGTCCATTCAGCAGGGCTTATTGCTTTTTTCATTGCTTTTAATTGTTGCCACTCAGTAGGGTTTACAGATTTTCTTTTTTTATATGTATCGGGCATTTTTATTTCGTCTAACTTAATATCTATTTCAGGTTTACCCAAGTGTTCTGCAAGATACGGACTTAGCTCTCTAACTCTTAGCCAATAAGACTGATTTTTATCTCCACTCATTACTCCACCTTTTGTTCCATAGCCTGAATTGCTTTTAGGTAGTTTAAAACCACTTAAATTTAGTCCTCTACTCATCCGTATAGCACAAGAATTTGCCAAATAAGAGTTTAATAACTCCTCATCAGTCTTAAATTTTGGAAAATTGCCACCAATATCACTATATTAATCTTTTGATTTAATAGAGCTGTTAGGGTAATTTTTAATCATATCTTTCCAGCTTGGTCTTAAAACCTGAATGGGTCTTGTTTGTTGATTTCCACACGTGGCACAAAAACGTCTTGGTTCCTCTAGTAATATAGGTATAAAGTTATTAATATTCATAATAGTATATTTATGTGTTTTCTGTTTCTTCTGTCATAAGCTCAAGAGTGTGAGCTTTTAATGGCTCTTTAAAGATTGCTATCCCATCTTTATCTACTGTCCCTGATAAAGTTAATTCATTTAGTCCCTCTGCTAAAGGTTTCCCATCCTCGGATTTTATAGTAACATCAATACTTTCTCTCTCTTCATAATTTCATGTTTGTACTACTAAACTCATATCAACATAGAACCTTGAGTCATCCATTAATGGCGTATTATCTTATCCATACACCCAGAACATTAATACAATTTAATGGTGTAGTATCAGTGATGTATTGTGGCATATTATCACTTTTTTGAGGTTTTCTTTTTTGGCGCGACTCCAATGAGCTTTTTTATATAGTTGCCTAATTCTTTGGATTCGTAGAATCTTAAACAATCACAAAATATTACATTTTTATTACCAGATTCAAAATGTAGATTGTTATCTCGAGAATAGTATTTTGATGTTTGGGTTGTAGTAAAATTATTAATTTTACTAGTTAGTTCTTCATTTTCAAGAAAGTTTCCATCTATTGAAATCTGAGTTGAAGAGGCATCTTTGAATTTATTATAAAATGTAGAATCAATAGCTGAATAATTGCCGACTAAGCAGTAATTGAAGGCTAATTTTTTCAAATTAGTAACTTTATTTTGACTAAATATTCCAATTGGAAATATTAATAGCAATAGAAATTTTATTTTAGCTCCCATAATCTTATTCTATTTGTTTGTACAAAATCTAAATCACTCTTTCTATTTATAGTTGGATAAAGCATGTGAAAATAATACTTTGAATTTGTAGGGTCATCGTGTTCTGCCTCACCAGGATATATTAAATGTTGTTTATCCCATAAAGTAAAATGACCTGAAGCATTTGTCCAACCAGATACATCAAAAGTTATTATTCCTTTTGTATTATAAATTCTAGACCATTCGGTTTGTGAAACTTTTTTTTTACTATCCCATAATTGAGTCCATTCTTGTTGTGTAAGATTACTTTTTTTTCTCAGATTAACTGGCATTTCAAGCTTATCTAATTTTATATCAATTTCTGGTGTTCCTAAATGCTCAGCTAAATATGGAGCTAACTCACTTACTCTATACCAATAGTTCAATTTATCATCTCCTACATGGACTCCGCCTATTCCTCCTTTCGCTCTATATTTTGAATTGTTATAAGGCAATTTAAATCCACTATAATTCAATCCTTTACTCATTCTAAATGAACAAGTGTTTTCCCAGTTATTTCTTGTTTTAGGGTCATTATAATGATTTATTAATTTATTTCCTATATCATTATATAATGTAACTACATTAATAGATGTATTTGGATAGTTTTTAATCATATCTCTCCAGCTTGGTCTTAAAATCTGAACAGGTCTTGTCTGTTGATTCCCACTTGTTGCAACAATACCTCTCCGTTGTTCAAGTAATGTTGGTATAAAACTATTAATTTTCATGATAAGATTTCTATGTGTTTTCTGTTTCTTCTGTCATAAGCTCAAGAGTTTGAGCTTTTAATAGCTCTTTAAAGATTGCTATCCCATCTTTATCTACTGTCCCTGATAAAGTTAATTCATTTAGTCCCTCTGCTAAAGGTTTCCCATCCTCGGATTTTATAGTATAATTTCTTGTCTGAACAATGAGATTCATATCTCTAAAAAACTTGGAATCATCTATCAGAGAGGTATTTTCTTCTTCATAAGCCCAGTTATTGCCTTAGGTAATCCTCTGCTTTGGTTCCGATGTTCCATCATTATAAAATCTCAGCTTCTTAGATTTTATAGTGATGGCTTCAGGGGCAGTAATGTGGATATCGCTTCCTTTATAACATTTTAATGGTGTAGTATCAGTGATGCATTGTGGCATATTATCACTTTTTTGAGGTTTTCTTTTTTGGGTGCACTCCAATAAGTTTTCTGATATAGCTATCTAATTCTTTGGATTCGTAGAACCCAAAACAATTGTAAAATATTATATTCTTGTCCCCTGTTTCAAAGTGTAAACTGTTTTTCATTGAATAGTATTGACCTGTTTCATTAATAGTGTAATCTATTATTTTATTTTTCAATTCATCATCTTCCAAAAAATTTCCATTGATAGAAAACTGAACTCCTGAAGCATCTTTATATGTATTATAAAAACTTAAATCAATTTTTTGATAGTTATAACTTAAGCATTTGTTAAATGCATACTTCTTAACTTCCATTAGTTTATTCTGTCCTAAGACTTCTATATTAGAAAGAATTAAGAATGCAAATACGTATTTAATTTTTTTTATTTTAATTCCCATAGCTTTATCTCGTCTGTTTGTACAACAATATTGGTCCTTTTAATAGAATGATATTGTTCGTATTTCATTTTAAAGTAGTAGTATTGACTATTGGGATCATCGTGTTGGGGGAGTCCTGGATATATCAGGTTATTTCCATCCCAAAGTGTAAAATGCCCAGAAGCATTTTCCCATCCTGAAACCTGAAACATAACAATTCCTTTCATTTTATGGAGCTTATCCCATTTTTCTTTAGATAACCCTTCTTTTACTCCTCCCAATTCTGCTTTTTTTAATGTCTCATCAAATTCAGGTTTACCCAGGTGTTCTTCCAAATATTTACCCAATTCCTTAACTCTGTACCAGTAATTTAACTTATCATCACCTTTATGAACTCCCCCTTTTGCTCTTTTTGCCTTATATTTAGAATTATCAAAAGGTAGCTTGAATCCACTGTAATTTAATCCTTTGCTCATTCTGAAAGCACAAGTATTTTCCCAAACGAGCTCCTTCATTTTAGTGAGTTGCTGTACATCCAATCCGCCATATTTGCTTTTCCATTTGTAAAATGTCGGCTGGCTGATGCCATGTTCACGGCAAATCTCATTCACTGTTTTACCTTGATTTTGTTCAGATAGAATCTTAATGATCTGAACTTCTGAAAATTTACTGTTCTTCATACTCTTCCAATTTTAAAAAACTATATTTTTAAATGCTTAGTTTTTTGGGGAAGATTACAGGTTTTTAGTTAAAAACTATACTATTTTTTACTCCTCAACAAAGCTCTGGGCTGACTTTACAACTGATATTTTACCCCCAACAGAACACTGGCATATAGAACTGTCTAACAGCTCTTTTTTGCCCTCAATTTCAAAATCAGAGGTGGTTCTCCCACTTAACAGGTGAAGGTAAGCAGGAAGACCTTAAAATACTACATACACCGAAAGGTTTAATGTTTGTATTAGGTTGTTTATCTTCCTCTGTAGCCTGTAGCTTCCCTTCAATCTTCGTAAAAGACTGACTTGTTACTGTGAATGGAGTTGGTGAAGCTCCTTTATCACACTTTAGTTGGATGGTATCTGTGATGTGATGAGGGGTATTGTCATTTTTTTGAAGTTTTCTTTTTTGTTGTTACTCCAATAAGTTTTCTGATATAGCTATCTAATTCTTGAGATTCATAGAGATTTAAGCAATCTGCTACGATTGTATAACTTCTACCTGTTTCAGAATGATAAGATGATTCAAGAGTTGCAATGTCTTTAGATTGCTTTTCAGTAAATTCTCTAATTTTAGCACTTTCATTATTAGAAATTTTACCTAAATCAATAAATAGCTTTTCAGATTTGTCACTTAATTGAAACTTATCGTTTAGATAAGTAGCATCTAATTTACTATTGTTTACATATATACAATTACAATAAGCATATTTCTTCATATACTTAATTTTATCATCTTTTGTTTGACCAGCAATTAGATTGTTAAAGATAATTAAACTTATAGTTATTAATTGTATTATTTTAGTTCCCATAGTCTTATTCTATTTGTTTGTACAAAATCTAACTCGTTTTTTTTATTTTTTACTGGATAAAGCATGTGAAAATAATATTTTGAACTTTTAGGGTCATCATGTTCAGCTCCACCTGGATAAATTAAATGATTGCCATCCCAAAGTGTAAAATGACCAGAAGCACCATCCCATCCTGAAACATCAAAAGTGATTATTCCTTTAGTACCGTGTATTTGTGTCCAATCAGTTTGTGAAACTTTTTTCTTACTATTCCACACTTGTGTCCATTCTGCTTGTGTAAGATTGTTTTTCTTTCTCAGATTGGCTGGCATTTCAATTTTATCTAATTTTATATCAATTTCTGGTTTTCCTAGGTGGTCGGACAAATATGGAGCTAATTCACGTACCCTGTACCAATAATTCAATTTATCATCACCTTTATGAACTCCTCCTATTGTTCCTTTTGCTCTATAATTTGAATTATTATTTGGTAATTTAAACCCACTATAATTCAGACCTCTGCTCATTCTAAATGCACAAGTATTTTCCCATGCACTATTTTGTTTCAACATACCCAGTAATCCATTTCCAATATCGGTATATAATGTGTTTACATCAACAGAGCTATTAGGATAGTTATTAATCATATCTCTCCAGCTTGGCCTTAAAACCTGAACAGGTCTTGTCTGTTGATTTCCACACGTGGCACAAACACGTCTTGGCTCCTCAAGTAGTATAGGTATAAAGTTAATATTCATAATAGTATATTTATGTGTTTTCTGCTTCTTCTGTCATAAGCTCAAGAGTGTGAGCTTTTAATGGCTCTTTAAAGATTGCTATCCCATCTTTATCTACTGTCCCTGATAAAGTTAATTCATTTAGTCCCTCTGCTAAAGGCTTCCCATCCTCGGATTTTATAGTAACATCAATACTTTCTCCTTCTTCATAGTTTCTTGTCTGAACAATGAGATTCATATCTACAAAAAACTTGGAATCATCCATCAAAGAGGTGTTTTCTTCTTCATAAGCCCAATACATTGATGCTATTTGCTTCTCTTTGGTATAATCAAACTCACCATTTTCAGGAAGCTTATTCATTTGAGGAGCTTTATACTCAATTTTATCTTTTGCAGTTAATAATGAGTTAGCTCCATAAACATGCATTCTGTCTTTGGCTCCGAACTCTGTCTGGCCATCTGTATAACCTATGAATTTTTCTTTACCATAAAGGTCTAAGTGTGCTTTTGCTGATATTTCAGTATTGGTTCCGGCGTTAATGATGGTCTTCTTACCACTGTCCTGGCTGATCTCCTGCTTGGCAATAATCTTGATATTCTGTCCAACATGGGTATCTATATTCTTTCCTGCTTTGGTCTCGATATTCTCTTCAATATCAAACTTCAGGTTCTTTGATTTTATAGTAATGGTTTCAGGGGCTGTAATGTTGATGTTACTTCCTTTTGTATCAAACCTAAGTTCATTGCCACTTTTATCAGTCAATACAATACTTTCGTCTTCTGTAAACACTAATCTGTGCCCACTTCTGGTCTGTAAAGATTTTACCCGGTTATTCATTCCACCTCCTAAACCTACACCTCCGTGAAACATTCCTCCCATGGCAAAAGGGAAGTCTGGATGATGATATTCAAAATCCACCATTACCTGGTCCCCGATTTCTGGAACAGCTACAAAGCCTCTATTCTGGCTTACAGCATCTGTTCCCCCTGCATCAGGACTCATCATTCTGATAAAATGGGTGGTGTCATTTAATTGCCAGTCAAATCTAACCTGTATTCTTCCTTGGTTTAAAGGGTCAACGTTGGAGATAACCGTTGCCACTTGTGGCTCAGCTTTTGGAACGGTAAAATTAGGTTTAGGCATGAAGCCTGTTCCTTCAGCGATAGCCTTAAAGCTGCCTGTATAATATCCTCTGGTATCCACTTCGTGTCTTATTTCTGTCATCATTAATGTTGTGAAATGGGAAGTCTGGTTGCTATCCTGATTTCTCATGTCTATATCTGCCACACAACCCACATATAAAAAAGGAACTGTTGTATTTCCTGAAACCGTAAAAACTTCTACGGCTTTACTTCCTCTTGCACTTTTTTGGGAGTCGTCCACATCCAGAAACATATTGGCATTGATAGGAGCAGGAGTGAGTGATCGTGTTTTGAAAATATTATCATTCAACTCATAGGCTTTGGCTGATAAATTTCCTAAGTGTTTAATGTTATTATTAGAGCCAAGCATTTTTGCATGACTATCACTATTATATCCAAAATATTCGGGTTTAGTGTGAATAGCCTTTAACTCTACCTTTATATCTGTAACATTACTTCCATAGATGAGTTGTATAGCCTTTTCAGATGGAGGAAGTTTTCCAAAATGTAAAATATATCCATCATAATAAAATTGCTCTCCATAGGCTTCTGCCAATCTTGCAAGATAATTGTAATGTGTTTCACAATACTGTGCACTGTAATTGATGTAACCTTTATTTTGAGTTTCTATTCTGTAATCAAACTTACTGGTTCCCAGAGATTCTTTAATGATCCTGTCGGCAATAATAGAGGTGTTTACCGATTGATTTCCTCCAAAACTCTGGGTATGCGGGGCCGAATCCATTAAAATTGTTGGGCTATATCCTTCCAGAACAATATTACCAAGACTCATTTGCTTTTGGCTAAATGCAACCTGTGTAATAACCCCTACAAAAGTTCTTTCAGGACTTTCATCTTCAAAGTCTTTGTATTTGAAAGTTACTGTAATGCGTTTCCCTAAAAACTGCCTCGCTTCTTCAAGGTTATGATTCTGTACTTCATCTAAAGAATCATGGGCTAAAGTCAGTTCAAAATAATGATGCGTTCTGGCGCTTTGCTGTAAACGGAAGTGTTTAAAATGGCTGATGGATTTTCCTTCAATCACAATATCCAGCTTAACCACACGGTTAATTCCAGGCATATGATTCTCTGAAATCCTTTCAGAATTAGAAAGATTTTTTTTCATCGATAAAGAGTGATTTGTGTTGGCATCAAATATAGATAATTAGACAATACCAACAATATAAATTTTGAAAAAATCAAAAAGTGTAGTAAAACTACGATTGAGGTGGAAATATGTTCAAGGTGTTTTGGCGAGTTTTACATTAGAATTATAGTATAAGATGGAAACAAATCATATTTATTTAAATAATTCATTTTATACCACTAATAAATTTCCCTTTTGAATTTTCTTAGAAATTTTCTCAAATAAATGTTTGCTCATTGAGCTGCCGAAACTGTATAAACACATTGTAAGTATCTGTATAGGGAGAACTGGTTAGGCCACACAGATATTATATAGGTGTTGGAAGGTGAGTTGGAATCTATAATTTGAAGGGAAAGTTATTCATTATAAAAATGGCTGTCTCATCCAAAATATCTCACATCAACCGAAACTAAGACAAAAAACCTGGACAATAAAGCTGCCCAGGTATAATCTGCATCAATTCATTGAATACAAATTTTAAACATATATAAAATAAACGATTGGATAATAGAGGCTACAGTTATTCGCGCAATAGCCCTCACATCCTAAACTGAAAACTATCTTGGCATATGTTTTTGTAATTCGTTCATATCTATTCGCAATCCTCGGGCAACTCCCATTCCTAATTGTACGCTGGCTCTGAACCAGTGGCACAGCTGTCTCAATATAATCTCTTCCCTTTTAGGTCCTTCTATTCCATTCATGGCTCCAACAATATTATTAATCGTATTTGCTCTGTCGGTATCGTTCATTACCTGATCAAACAGAATCCCGGGTTGGGTGTAATGGTCGTCATCATTTTCGTTTCTGTCAAAATACTCTGCAACATTACTTTGAAGTACCTGTGGTTTTGTTTTGTATGAAGGATCTTCAAAATTTCCGTCAAAGCTGTTCGGGAAATAATTCGGAGAATCCCCACCGTTATCAGTAAATTTCATGGCACCGTCTCTATGATAGTTGTTGACCATAAACGGGCAGGCATTTACAGGTAAATCCTGATAATTGGTTCCTATTCTGTAGCGTTGAGCATCAGGATAGGCCAAAATCCTTCCCTGTAACATTCTGTCTGGAGAAAAACCGATTCCGTCAACTATATTTGTGGGAGAAAAGGCAGCCTGTTCAACATCTCGGAAATAATTAGGAGGAATTTGATTCAACTCAAAATAGCCTACTTCAATTAAAGGATATTCTTTTTGAGACCATGTTTTTGTCACATCAAATGGATTCCATTGAAATTTTTCTGCCTGCTCTTCTGTCATTACCTGGATGAACATATTATATCTCGGAAAATCTCCTTGCTTGATAGCGTTCACAAGATCTCTCTGAGCATGATCAGGATCTTCACCCTTGATTTTTACAGCCTCGGAATCTGTGAAATTCTGTATTCCCTGTGCAGTTCTGTAGTGAAATTTTACATATACAAGATCATTGTCGGCATTGATCATCGTAAAGGTGTGGCTGCCATATCCGTGCATATGACGATAAGAGCGGGGGGTTCCACGATCAGACATCACAATCAGTACCTGATGCAATGATTCAGGATTTAGCGACCAGAAATCCCAAGTCATTGTAGCACTTTTATAGTTGGTATGGGGATCTCTTTTTTGGGTATGGATGAAATCTGGAAACTTCTTCGGGTCCTTGATAAAGAATATAGGAGTATTATTACCGACAATATCCCAATTGCCATCTTCAGTGTAAAATTTCACTGCAAAACCACGGGGATCTCTTTCTGCGTCTGCTGAACCTTTTTCGCCACCTACAGTTGAAAATCTCACAAACATTTTTGTTTCTTTTCCTACTTCTGAGAATACTTTTGCTCTGGTGTATTTCGTAATGTCATTGGTTACTACGAATTTTCCAAATGCTCCGGTACCTTTTGCATGTACGATACGTTCCGGAATCCTCTCACGGGTGAATTGGGATATCTTCTCATGAAGGAAATAATCTTCCAGTAATACAGGACCTCTAGGGCCCACTGTTTTCGAGTCTTGGTATCCTTCAACGGCAGAACCGGAGTTGGTTGTTATTTTTGAATTGCTTTTCATTACGTTGATTTTTTTGTTAAAACTTTTGTCAAAAGTATTTAGAAATTATAATTGATAAAAACGAATATTTCAATATATTTATTGATAAAATAGATAATTGTTGTTTTTATGAATTTTCATCAGTTAGGATATGTGATGGCAGTGTGTGAAGAGAAAAACTTTATGGAGGCTGCCGAGAAGTGTAATGTGACGCAATCGACCTTGAGTACGATGATTTTGAAACTTGAAGAAGAAATCGGAATCTCAATTTTTGACCGAAAGACAAAACCTGTGCAGCTGACAAAAGAGGGAAGTCTGTTGGTGGA
This sequence comes from Chryseobacterium sp. JK1, assembly GCF_050632815.1. NCBI lineage: Bacteria > Pseudomonadati > Bacteroidota > Flavobacteriia > Flavobacteriales > Weeksellaceae > Chryseobacterium > Chryseobacterium sp. JK1. The sequence goes on from NZ_JBODRU010000001.1 coordinate 652,343, forward strand.
GAAAATGAAATTAATTATAAAGGAAGTGGATGATTTTAAGGAAGTGGTTAAAGAATTAAAAGGAGAACTTACGGGAGAATTGAAGATAGGTGTAATTCCTACTGTGGCTCCTTTTGTTTTTCCATTGTTTCTGTATGAATTTTCGAGAAAATTTCCGATGATAACCCTGACAATTCGTGAAGATGTCACTGAGAACATAAAACGGGATATTCTGAACAGAACCTTGGATATCGGTTTTTTGTCTCTACCCATCGAAAATAATGACCTTGTACAGATGCCGCTGTATGACGAACACTACAAATTATATAGTTATGTGGAAAATGAATTGATAGAAAAAGAAAAGATAGATCTTAGAGACATCAATAAAGAAAAGCTTTGGCTACTGGCAGAAGGGCATTGCATGCGTACCCAGATTGAAGAACTGTGCTCCATGAACAGGGAAGTAAAGGAGTGGGAGAACTTACATTACGAAGCCGGAAGTATAGACACCCTGGTAAGACTTGTAAAACAGACAAAAGGCCTTACGCTCTTACCCTATTTGTCTACGATTGATTTTACGGAAGAAGAAAAAAAATATTTATTTTCATTCATGGATCCTGTGCCTGCCAGAAAAATCGGTTTGTTGACGCATAAGCATTTCGTGAAGCAAAAGCTCCTGAAAATCATCAGGGACGAGATCCTCAATGCAGTTCGCCAACATATCGATATTAATAATTGATATAACGTACAAATAAGCTTCCTGTCAAAAAGTATTTTTCCCTAATCCCTAATCCCTAATCCCTAATGTGATAATGTTGTTTCTAAGAAGATTCTTCCTCCTAGAAGCACCTTATTTGTTGTCGTTTAGAGAGAATTTTTACTTGAAAGATAAACGACCAGTAAGGCTGCTCCGCTCCAAAATAACATTTGGATCAGGGCAAGATTCCAACCTCCCCATGACCAGCTGAGAAGTCCAAAGAAAGTTCCTATACCTGCACCAATGAAATAAGTAGTCATATAAACGGTATTGAGCCTGCTGTGAGCTTCTTCATCAAGAGAATAGATCCGTGTAAAATTGGTGATCTGTGTAGCCTGCACCCCGATATCCAGAAATAAAATAGCACCAATAAGCACATACAAAGAGCCAGGAAATATACGCATCGCTAAAATGCTTAAAAACACCATACTCACTGTTAAAAAGAGGTTTTTAAAGACTTGTCCTTTATCTGCCAATTTTCCAAAATAAGGAGCTACCAAAGCACCTCCGATTGCTATAATTCCAAACAAACCTATTTTCGAGGCGGTATAATGGAAAGGTTCACTACTGAGACGGAAAGTCAGAGTGGTCCAGAAAGAACAGAACACACCAAAAGTCAGAGAACCTAAAATAGATGCCTGTCTCAATGTTTTGTACTTTCCTATCAACGAAACCGTAGATTTCAAAAGACCGGCATAGTTTCCCTTGAATTTGATGGGAACTTCAGGTAATATAAAATATAACAGGATACTGCTTATAAATACCAGAATGGCTGAGAAGATAAAAACACTGTGCCATCCCCAAAGATCTGTAAGCCATCCGCTGATGAGGCGCGAACCCAGGATGCCACAAAGAATTCCGCTGAAAACAATCCCTACATTTTTTCCCCTGTTTTCTTTCCCTAAAGTCGCTGCCATAGGAAGAATGATCTGCGCCGGAGTTGAACATACCCCAATGATAAAACTTAACGGTAGTAGCACGGAAAGGTGGGTTGAGTTCGCTAATATCAGAAGCATGATCACTAACAAAGCACATATTGCTACAATCAATTTTTTTCGATTGACTTTATCTCCGAGAGGAAGCAGAAAAAACATTCCCAGCCCATAACCCAATTGTGACAGCATTGCAATTTTTCCAACCGCATTTTCAGAGCTTCCCAAACTGTCTGCAATATCTTTCAGAATAGGCTGGCTATAATAAACATTGGCGACAATGGCTCCTGCAGAGAAAGCCATTACCGGAATAACAAGCCCACTTTTTTGAATTATTTTCATTACATTTTTTTCTGCAAACTTACATTCCGTAAAAAATCAAAAATTGTATTTTTCGATATATTTTTTGTAATTTTAGATAAAATATATCAATGAAACTCATTCAGTTTGAGGCTTTATTTATCAGAGACTTTAGTACTGTAGTTTGGCCATTTCCTTTACATAGTCATAACCATTTTGAACTGATGTACATAAGACAAGGCAGAGGAGTCCATATTTTAAATGGTAAAAAATCAAATTACTTTTCCGATTCAGTATTTTTTCTGCTTCCTGAGGATGAACACGATTTTCAAATTGAAGAAGAAACCCATTTTAGTGTTATAAAATTTCTTCCTGGTATTCTGAAAGGAGGAATAAATACCAGCAATACTGATTTTTGGGATAATCTTCTGCATGGTCTGGCGAGAAAATTAAAGCTGAATCTTGAAAGTCATATTCCGTCATTTCAACTGGAAAAGCTTAGATCTATGATTGAAGTTCTTATTTTAGATTGGAGGCAGCGCGGCGAAAAAACAAGTGAATTACATACACACCTTTTGCGCAGTATTTTATTGATTCTGAATAATTCTTTTGAAGATAACAGAGAAAAAGATATTCTGAGACTGGAAGACCCATTAATAGACAGGATACAGAATTATATCCATGCGTACATCTCTTATCCAGACAAACTTTCCGTAAAGGAGCTGAGTGAAGTTTTTAGAATGTCAGAATCAGGGCTAAGAGTCACTTTCAGAAAGAAAATGGGCATACCATTGCGGGAATATATTTATTCTTTGAAGTTACAGCTCATTAAAGAGCGTATTGTCAACAGCAGTTCTACCTTTTCCGAAATAGCCCGCGATTTCGGGTTTACAGATCCAAGTCATTTTCATCGGTTTTTTGTTCATCATACGGGACATACTCCCATGTTTTACCGTAAAGAGAACCTTATTAAGTAACCTTTGATTGTCAATGATGTAAAAAAAATATTATCCGGCAGCCTGTTGATAATTTTTTCTGAAGGTTTGCGGAGATACTCCTATATTTTTCTTGAAAAACTGGCTGAAATTAGGTTGATCGGCAAACCCTATGCTATACCCGATTTCCTGAAGTGTCAGATTAGTTTGTATGAGCATAGCTTTTGTTTCCTCCAGAAGCCGTGCTTTAATATGAGTGCTCACATTCTGGCCTGTATGCCTTTTTAAAAGGGTATTAAGCTGGTTGGGGTGTATAGACAGCGAGTTGGCAAATTCTTTTGCAGTTTTAATTTTAATAGGATTGTTGATATTGATCTGCGAAGTTTCATCTTCCAATAATTGGAAAAAGTCATGAACGTATTTATACTCTTGAGATACCATACCCGGAGCAGGAAAATTACCGACTTTAACACCTTCAATCATCACCATCTGTATATAAGTTTGAAGCCTGTCTTCAGTAAAAGAGTCATTTGTTTTCATTTCGCCTATCATCTCCTCAAGCCAGCGATCGAATAATGGAATATGCTCATTTTTCAGCTGAATAACATTTTTTTCAGATTTTGAGAACAGTTCATACTGTTCCATAGCCAGTTTCAGTATGGGCTTTGATTCGATAAATTTCTTTTTAAATAAAATAAAATATCCCTCAGCGTCTTCACCCAGGTTTTTCCAGGATACGATTTCATTGGGATGTAAGAAAACAATAGCAGGATGATCCAGGTAATAGGTATTCATGCCAATGGTCAGTACACTTAACCCTTTTGAAAAGTAAAGGATCTTATAAAAATCTCTGCGGTTGGGAGAAAGGTAGTTTTTACATGGGTCGTCTTTTCGGCTGACTACCTGTATATTGCTGTCATTGAAGGACTCATGAAATATGGGTAAAATATCACTCATATTTTTTAGCAGATCTATTTTTCTATTTTCGGAAGACTGTGCCATGACCTATTATTTTAATAATTACAAAGTTAAAGAATTGCCATCTGTATTTTTTTATGAATTATCTCGTAGAACTTATGAAAATCAAATTGGTTTGTATTGGTGTTTTAAGATGAGAAGAAAATATATCTGGGTAGTCAGATCTAAATACTGCAGTTTGATTTTCATAAGTGATCTCATGTTTTTAATAAGGCCTGGAAATCTTAAACTGCCTAATTTTGACCTGTCAAGTTGAGGATATATGATGATCCTAAAACACAATAATAATTTAAATACAATAAAAATATGAAAAATCAAAAAACATGGCTTATTACAGGAGCCTCACAAGGATTGGGATTGCTAACTGTGAAATATCTCTTAGCAAAAGATCAGATTGTCATTGCAACGACAAGGGACCGAAATACATTTGATTCATCAATATTAGAACATGACAATCTAACAGTAATCAGTCTTGATATTACTAAAGAAAATGATGTGGAAGTCGCAGTGAATACCATTATTAAAGAACACGGAAAAATTGATGTTCTGATCAACAATGCCGGTTATGGCTTCCTTGGGGCTGTTGAAGAAGCTTCTTCATCGGAAATAGAAAAGGTTTTTGCTGTGAATGTAATGGGAACGCTTAATCTATTGCGTTACGTTCTTCCTTTTATGCGCCAGGCGAGAAGCGGGCATATCATCAATTTTTCATCTGCTTCAGGTTTGGTAAGTTCTTCAGGGTTTGGAATCTATAACGCAAGTAAATACGCTATTGAAGGATTAACAGAGGCTTTAAAGCTTGACGTAGAAGGATTGGGAATAAAGGTTACATTAATAGAGCCTGGTGCATTTCGTACCAATTTTTTAGGGAGCTCCCTGGGTATCGCAGAAAATGAAATCCCAGATTACGCGGCCACTGCGGGGAAATATAAAAATATTTTCTTAGGAAATAATGGAAAACAACCCGGAAATCCGGAAAAAGCTGTTGAAGCAATCGTAAAAATTACACAAATGGAAGAACCTCCATTACGTTTACTTTTAGGAACTGACGCTTATAACAGGGTTCAGACTAAAATTCAACATCTCAATGAAGAGTTTGAACGGTATAAAGAAATTACATTTTCAACAGATTTTATAAATTACAATGAATAAAACAATTTATGCACTCTCACTTGGTGTATTTGGCGTAGCCACAAGTGAATTTTGTGTCATAGGAATATTGCCTGTCCTGGCTAAAACTTTTAATGTTTCTATTGATACGGCAGGTTGGCTGATGAGCGGTTTTGCACTTACAGTAGCACTCTGCGGCCCTTTTATTACTGCGCTGACAAAGAACATCAACAGAAAAACAATATTGCTTCTCGTTCTTGCAACTTTTGTGATTTCCAATATGATGTCCGCGTTATCTACCAACTTTACAGTTTTATTAATCTCCAGAATCATACCAGCTATCTTTTATCCTGCTTTTTGGGCTATTGCTCTTACGTTGGGAATGAAACAGGTGGCTCCAAAGGATGCTCCCAAAGCTATATCTGTGGTCATGATGGGGCTTAGTATTTCCACGGTGATAGGAGTACCGCTGACGACTTACTTTGCTGATTTATTTAATTGGAAGGCATCATTTATCATTTCCGGAATTGTCAATATTATTGCTTTTCTGAGCTTACTGCTGGTCGTACCATCTACCCCGGTTGAAAGAAAGAAGAACAATACCCAAAACCTGACGATATTGAAAGAACCATTTGTATGGATCAATTATCTTTATATACTGCTGAAAATAGCAGGAATGTTTGCCACCTATAGCTACCTTGCCGATTACTTTACCAAAATAACGCATATGAATGGGGCACAAGTTAGCTTAATGTTATTGCTGTTTGGAATTGCCGGTATTCTGGGGAATTGGATAGTAGGTAAAATCGTAAGTAAAAATGTGCATTTAGGATTTCGCTATTTTCCTGTGGCTCTTATTCTGGTAGAAGTTTTAGCGTATTTCTTTGGAACCTGGTTTATCCCAATGACGGTTATTATTTTTATTTGGGGATTTGTACATACTTCAGGATTTCTGATTGGTAATACTCGAGGGGCATATAAAATACCCAGAGAAACATTGGAATTTACCAATAGTTTTGTGCCGTCTTTTTTTAATTTAGGTGTAACCTTTGGAACCATTGCCGGGGGATGGGTAATTAAATCTACCGGAGTTCACAACATCATCTGGATTAGCGCAGCATTTTTGCTGTCTGCATTTGCTTTAACGTTCATTCATCCCAGAGTAAGAGGGAAATATCAGGAAAATAACTTATCAGAAAGTGAAGAATCTTACTTAAGTCCTGAGCAGTTCGCACATTAAAGAATAATCTAAAGGCTAGATTTCCCTACTTAGATAATTAAAAATACCCCATAGGATTTGCAAAGAATTTTATGGGGTATTTGATATTTTATAGAACCATATATGAAATATTAAGAAATTTTAAATAAATGTAGAATAAAATATGTTAACAATTTATAAATTTAAGCAATTGTGTACTGATTTTTCAATTTGAAAGCTGCTTGAATTGGAGTTCTCTATATAAAGCTATAGTTTAGCAAAAACTTAAAAATGAATTATAAAGCCAAAAGGCAGGCAACAAAATCTATTGAAAGGGCAGATTCCTCTTATTTGACCGTGGGAATAAGTATATTTCTGATGTTCGTTACTGTATTTATTGTTCTTTTTAGTTAAATACTTACTTCTTCTATCATAACTTCTGCATATAAGTTCAATCTTTTTCTGCTTAGATTTTCCTTAATATCTACAGTGTATCAATTGGAAATTGATTAATTCTGTTCTACTATATAAATTCCTCATTCAAATTCTTTTATTGGAGTAAATAATTTATAGAGATCATTTAAAATTAAGCTTTTGATTTTTACACTTGCCTCAGAAATTCTCTTTTATTAAAGTAATTAATCATTATTTTTTCCCCCTTCACCATCCCATAAATTTTCATATAAAATTTCATTTTCCCCAAATAGCTCCTCGTTTTGTGAATTGACCTTTCAGCATTTTTAAGAAAAGAAAGGAGGCTATATTAATAAAGATTAAAAATCAAAACGAACCATTTTTTTTAGATTTATGCTTCTTCATTGAAATTTTTAAAGTAGTTTTTTTCAGTTTTATTTTATTAAACACTAGTACTTTACAAGGGGTAGGAAATTCACGTTTATGTGACTATTGTTATGTTTAGAATAGCATCAATGTAAAAGCTTTATAATGAATAAAATAAGTGATATTTCTTTATTTGTTATGGGTAATTTAATTAAACATCCTAATAAATTAATATTATTTTAATGATGTTTATATTAATAAAAGACTTACATTAGCATATCACCAAATTGAGACATAGATAACGAAAAACCATTAAAACTCCCTAACCATGGGGAATTCGTATATTAAAACTAAATGAACAAAATTAAACTTCTATGAAAAATGTGCCTACCCGCAAAAATCTTAAACACCTGTTCAGGATGGATGAGATTTTAAATCCCAACCTAAACAAATTTTCCTTTACTTGCCAAATCGGCTCTTCCCAACTATTGAGTATTAAAAGGCATTGATCATTTACTCCTAAACAAACAGTAGAATTCACCTAGGGTGAGACTATTCTTCATCATACCCAATGATTGTATAATCAGTTGGGCGGGATAGCTCATTTCTATTTTTAAAATATAAAAACATGGAAGAGAATAATTCAAAAACTCATCTTCAGCTGGATGATCAGCTTAAGAATAATGATATAGCTGTTATTGGAATGTCATGTAGGTTTCCCGGTGCGGATAATTACCATGATTTTTGGGAAAACCTCATGAATGGAACCTTTAGCGTAACAGAAATTCCAGAGTCTCGCTGGGATTGGCGTGATTACTACGGAGATCCCGCTTCAGATATCCCTAAAACCAATAGTAAATGGGGCGGATTTATCAATGATATGGATAAATTTGATCCGCTGTTTTTTAATATATCGCCTAAGGAAGCTAAATATATTGATCCCCAGCACAGGGTATTTTTAGAAGCGGCGTGGCATGCGGTAGAAGATGCAGGATACAGCACAGAAAGTTTATCAGGCAGAAAAGTAGGAGTATATGTGGGGGTTTCCAAAAATGATTATGCAGAAATGCTTCAGTCTACTCATCAGGAGATCAGCTCGTTTGTTTCTACAGGTACAGTGCATTCTATTTTGGCGAACAGGGTTTCTTTCTTCCTAGATATCAGAGGAAAAAGTGAGGTAGTAGATACAGCGTGTTCAAGTTCTCTTGTGGCACTGCATAATGCCATTCGTGACATCCGTTCAGGAAATTGTGAATCTGCACTGGTAGGAGGAGTAAATGCATTGATTACTCCTACAATGTATCTGTCTCATGGAAAATCCGGAATGCTTTCTTCCGAGGGAAAATGTAAAACATTCGATGAAAGTTCAGATGGATATGTACGGGGGGAAGGCGTAGGTTGTATTTTTATAAAACCTTTGACAGCAGCCATAGCAGATAATGATCATATTATCGGAGTGATTAAAGGAACTGCAGTTAATCATAACGGCCGTTCCAACTCATTGACGTCTCCCAGTGTACGTGCACAGGCTGAAGTTGTAAATGCAGCGTTGGAAGATGCAGCTTTAGAAGCCGGAAACATAAGCTATATTGAAGCCCACGGTACTGCAACTCCTTTGGGAGATCCCATCGAGATCAGTGCTTTGAAAAAAGTATTCAGCGAATACGGAACAGAAGAAAATATCAATTGTACTCTGGGCGCATTAAAAACCAATATCGGCCACCTTGAAAGTGCTGCCGGTATTGCCGGACTTATTAAAGTTTTACTGTGTATGCAGCATGGGAAAACGCCAGGAATTTTACATCATCAAAAATTAAACCCTTACATCGATTTAAAAGGAAGTCCTTTTATAATTCCTACTGAAACTAAAGAATGGAAGCCTTCAGAAAGCGGAATTCAAAGTGGAGCATTGACAGCCGGGGTAAGTTCTTTTGGAATGGGCGGAGTAAATGCACACGTGATTTTGCAGGCATATGAAGGAGAGCAAACCAGAAATATAGAGAAAGAAGTAAAGAATTATACCATCCCATTATCAGCAAGAACCGAAAAACAATTAAAAGCATATGCTGAAAGAATTACAGACTTTATAAGAAAAAATAATACAACATTACGCATTCAGGACATTGCATTTACCCTACAAAATGGTAGAGATACAATGGCTGCTAAAGCTGTTTTTGTTGTTTCTGACGTGGAAAATCTTATTAAACAACTAGAGGAGTATATTTCCACAGGAAAAATTAACAAAACCGAGACGGATGTTGAAAATCAATTGGCTGATGGTGTGAGAATTTCTTTACCGGGCTATCCTTTTGAAAGAAGAAGATGCTGGATGGATGCTGCTTCTGTTTCAGTGTCCACTTCAAATTCACCAATTGTTCAGGAAGTAGGATCACCATTGATGCAGTTTTCAAATAAAGACCAGCAGCAATGGGAATATGAAACACTTTTAAAACCAACAGATTATTTCATTCATGATCATGTAGTACAGGGAGAATGCATGATGCCGGGGGTTGCCTACCTCGAAATCGCTAGATCTGTTGCAGAACAAGCAAGTGGCCGTACGGTTCATGAATTGAATGATGTTTGCTGGATGCATTCAGTAAAAGTATACGAAGAAAATGTTTCTTTACAGATTAAACTTACACCAGTAAATACAGGGTTTTCATTTGAAATCACGACAAAAGAAGGAGTTCATTCCAATGGAAATATTTCCCTGAAAAGTAACACTGATGTCGCAGGATCTATTGATTTACAAAAGATAAAACAACGTTGCTCTATTCAAAAAACATCAGAAGAAATCTATGAGGAGTTCGCTAAAGAAGGCTTGTCCTACAGAGAAACCTTTCAAACGATAATCAATGGTTTCTTTACAGATGATGAAGCAATATGCCTATTAAAACCCACTACAAAAGAAAATCCGGTCTCGTCAAAAGTCTGGGAACCCTCTTTATTCGATGGAGTTTTTCAAACCGTGGTAGGGTTATGTATTTGGGGAAATGTTGATAAACAGCATCAGTTGCTGCCATTTTATTTAAAAGCAGTTCGTTGTTATGGTAATCTGTCAGACGCTCATTACGCCTATGTTAGAAAATCAGATACCTATCACAGCGGAAACCGATTTTCTTTTGATATGTTCTTGTGTGATGAGCAGGGAAATATCATTCTGGAATTTAATGAATTTGTAAAAAGATCCTACAAATCCGGAACAGCAACCATCGAAGAAACGGCTGTACCTGTAGTAGAAAGTCTGCATTATACAGCAGACTGGCTGGAGAGGCCATTGGGAATTCATGCAGAAAGACCTGCTTCCGTTATTATTTTTGATACCGACGAATCCTTGTATCAAAGTATAAAAGAGAAACATTCTTATACAACACCGGTTTTAGTTTTGCCGGGAAGCTCTTACGAGAAAAAAGATCAATATACTTACCAACTGGATGGTACAGATGCCGCTTCTTTCAAAAAACTAACTAAAGATTTGGCAGAAGACGGAATTGTTACAGATACCTGGGTCTACAAATGGGGGATGAGCCGTGGTGAGCAGGTAGCCGAAAATATGCAGGATATCTATGCATTATTATATCTGTCACAAGCTTTAATTACCGCTGAATATTCAGGACGTATTAAGCTGCTGTTTGCTTACAATCATAACGATACAAAATCTGCAGCGATACAACAAATGGCTGGAGGGTTTGCCAGAACATTAGCGTATGAAAACCCAAGAATTTCCATTCTGACACTGGGGATCAGCGAAGAGGATAAATCTTCTTATCAGGAAATTATAATTCAGGAGATGACTCATTATGTGATGGCTCCTCTTCTGGAAGTAATTTACCGTAACGGAAGAAGGCAGGAGAGAACCATTGTTCCGGTACAACAATTTAACAGCACCTCATCAGAGCTGTTGTTAAAGGAAAAAGGATGCTACATCATTACCGGAGGAACCGGAGGTTTAGGAATGGTATTCGCGGCTTATCTGGCAGAAAACTATAAAGCAAATATCATATTAATCGGTCGAAGCGCGAAGAATGATGTCATTGATGAAAAACTTCAGAAACTGCAACAACTTGGAGGAAATGCAATCTACTACAGAGCGGATGTGGCTGATAAAAGAGCACTTTCGGCAGCTATTTCCAGAGTCAAAAAGAAATATAAAGCCATCAATGGGGTTATTCATGCAGCGGGGCTGATTGAAGATTCTTTCATCATCAATAAAAAAGCAGATTCATTTGAAAGGGTGATCACTCCAAAAGTATATGGAACCATCCATCTGGATGAATGCCTTCAGAAAGAAAAATTAGATTTCTTTATCGTATTTTCTTCAATTGCTTCATTAATGCCTAATCAGGGACAATGTGACTATGCTTCCGCCAACAACTTCCTGGATCATATGATGGAAATCAGAAACAGAAGAGAAATTGCAAAAGGAAATCAGGGAATCAGCCTGGCCATCAACTGGCCTTTGTGGGAAAGTGGAGGAATTACCGTCTCCGATGAAGAACGAGAACATTTATGGCAGGTTTTCGGGATGAAACCAATGCTCAATGAAGATGCATTAAAAGGCTTCCTGAAATTATTAAGCACAGACAATACCTCAAAATCTGGTCAGGCAGTATTGATTGAAGGAATTGCTGCTAAAATAGAATCCCACCTTAGCGTAGAACATGTATTGAATAATGTTCAAAGTGAAAACAAAGATGCTGAAAAAGGAGATTTCTCATCCGTATTGAGAAATATGGTTGCTGATATTTTGCCTAAAAATTCAGTCATAACAAATACAGACAGCTTCAATAAACTAGGACTTGATTCTGCAGGATTAGTAAAGCTTTCTGCAAAATTGACTGAATATGTGGGAGCAACAATCAATCCGGTTTTATTGATTGAATACAATACCATCAAAAATCTTGCTGCCAATATTGCCACTGAGGTTCCTTCTTTTGATCCTGAAAAGGTGATGGAATTTCCAGCAAACGACACTGCAAAAAGTTATATAGCAACGGCTTCACTGGTAGATGCGGAAAGGTCAGACCTAAGCAGTTTATTATTTAGAAAACGCTACAGCAACGAAGAATTCTTCATGCAGGATCATGTCGTAGACGGAAAATACAATGTTCCGGGAGCCTGCTATATTGAAATGGGAAGACAGGCTGCGACATTGCTTGGGAAAAGAATATCCAGTTTATCCAATAATTACTGGCCGGAGGTATTATCTTCTGCCGGGCCGGCCATCAATGCTTTTATCCAGATGGTACCGAAAGGTTCTCTGTATGCTTACGAAATATTCAGTGAGGATACAGGTGGTCGAAAAACGGTACATGCAATGGGTGATGTGAACATGGAAGCCGTTATTGAACCTGGTGAACTGGGAACTTTCGATATTCAGGCTGCCAAAGAAAAATTTAACATACCCATAAGCAGGGAAACGGTTTATGAACAAATCATCGCGGAAGGATTACATGTAGGACCTTCTTTTATGCCGATGAAGGAATTGTGGACCAACAAAGAAGAAGCACTAGGACATCTGATCCTGCCTTTACACGTTGCAGAAACGTTACCAGATTATATTTTGCATCCGAGTATGCTAACGGGTGTATTCCAAACCGCTATTATTAATAATAAACCTAATGGTTTGGAAAACTCCAAATACATTCCGGTGGCCATCGATGAGATTGTATTTACAGGTCAGATTCCTGCTGAGTGTTATGTACATACGGTAGCACATGAGGCGAACAAAACCAAAAGTGGAATCAGAAAATTTGATGCACAAGTAATAGATACTGAAGGGAATATTATTGCTAAACTTAATGGGTTTTCAATCAAAGAGACAACCAATGCATCCAATATAATAACTTCAGCTCAATCAGCAGCTCCAAAAGTGAAAGTTGCTGAAAGTGGTGAACTTGCAATAGAACGTATTGAGAATTTATTGAAAACATTGTTACACGAAGGGGTTGGTTTGGAAGAAGAAGAAATGGATGCTGAAACTTCCTTTGAAGAACTGGGAATTAACTCCAGAATGATCATCGATCTGAATAGATTATTGGCAAAAACTTTCGGAAATTTATCCAAGACTCTGTTTTTTGAATACCGCAATATCAATGAGTTGGCAGGATATTTCCAGAAAAAACATGCGAGTGTATTAAAGGATCTTTTAGGAGAACCGGAAGAAATTGATTCAACACCGGAAAGGGTAGAAGAGATTGCTCCTGTTGGTCATTCAACAGAAAAAAGCACTGACAAAGACATTGCTATTGTTGGAGTGAGTGGAAAATATCCAAAATCGAATACACTTTCTGATTTCTGGGATTTGATGAAAAAAGGAGACGACTGCATTGAAGAAATTCCGCAGGACCGCTTTGATTATAAAGATCATTTTGACGAAGACAGAGAGAATGGCTTGTTATATGCGCGTTGGGGTGGCTTTATCAATGACGTAGATAAATTTGATCCGCTATTTTTTAATATCTCTCCAAGAGAAGCTGAGAAAATCGATCCTCAGGAAAGATTATTCCTGGAAGTAGTTTGGTCAACATTGGAAGATGCCGGAATTACCCGCGAAAAATTGACAGAGCAGTCTAAAAAAGTAGGCGTTTTCGTAGGCGCATTATGGCAGCCATACGTTAATCTTGGAATTGAAGAAACAGCCAAGGGAAATCCTGTCGCACCAAGCGGACTTTTATACAGTATTCCTAACAGAGTATCTTACTTCTTTAACTGGACAGGGCCAAGTATGGCTATAGATACTGCTTGTTCTGCATCATTAACGGCTTTACATTATGCTTGTGAAAGCATCAGAAGCGGAGAATCAGACAGCTGTATCGCTGGAGGAGTGAACTTATCGCTGTCATTGAGCAAATATTTATTCCTGAGTCAGAATAATTTCTTAGCCAGTGATGGTCGTTGCAGAAGCTTCGGGATCGGAGATGGCTATGTACCTGGCGAAGGAATAGGTGCCGTTTTGCTTAAACCTCTGGAAAAAGCAATTGCTGATGGTGACCAGATTTATGGCGTCATTAAAGGATCCACCGTGAATCATAATGGAAGAACCAATGGATATACCGTACCAAGTCCTAATTTACAGGGAGAGTTGATCCAAACCGCTCTACAGAAAACAGGAATCGATCCGCGTACCATATCTTATGTAGAAGCCCATGGAACAGGAACTTCTTTAGGAGATCCTATTGAAATGACAGGCCTTTGTAAAGCTTTTGATGAATATACGGAGGACAAGCAATTCTGTGCCATCGGTTCTGTAAAATCCAACATCGGACACCTGGAAGCTGCAGCCGGTATTGCGGGACTGACAAAAATTCTGTTACAGTTTAAAAATCAGCTTTTAGTACCATCTATTCATTCTGCGACACTGAATCCGAATATCAGTTTTGAAGATACACCTTTCTATGTTCCTCAGAATTTAGCACTATGGAAAAGACCTGTGATCATTAATCAGAACGGACAATCTGAAGAATTGCCATTAAGAGCGATGCTAAGTTCTTTTGGTGCCGGGGGAAGCAATGCTCATCTTATTATCGAAGAATTCAGAGCACCGGAACAGACTCCTAAAAATGAATTAGAACAGGATCCTGCGATTATTGTCTTATCAGCTAAAAATGAAGAACGCCTTCAGGAACAGGTGTTTAACTTAAAATATAGTTTAGAAAAAGATAACAATTTATCATTGGCGGATATCGCTTATACTTTACAAACAGGAAGAGAAGCCATGGAAAACCGGGTAGCTTTTGTTGTGAAGGATATTCCATCATTAATAAGTGTACTGGATGACTTTTTAAAAGATACAGATTCTCAAAAAACATATACAACAGGAATCTGTAAAATAGGAACTAAAGGAGAAGAAAAATCTACCGAAGTTCAGAATAGGATCAATGCCGGAGATTGGGCTGGAATTGCTGATCTATGGATAAAAGGATTCTTATTCGACTGGAATTTGCTTTACGCTGGAAAACAACCTCGTAAGATCAGTCTGCCTACCTATCCTTTTGCAAGGGAACGTTATTGGCTTCCTACTGCTGAAGGAAAATTGAACCCAACAGGGAAAACGATCGAAAGAACACTACATCCGTTGGTTCACCAGAATACTTCGGACCTGGATCAACAACAATTCAGCAGCACTTTTAGTGGCGAAGAATCATTCTTAGCGGATCATCAGGTACGCCATAAAAAGATCTTGCCTGGAGTTGCTTATCTGGAGCTGGCAAGGGCTGCGGGCAAATTCAGTACCCATCAGCAGGTTACCCAACTTAAAGAAGTGAGCTGGATCAATCCTTTCTGGGTTCATCAATCAGAAACACTTCACATAGGATTACACCGCGATCAGGAAGATGTGGTTTATGAAATATACAGTGGTCATGAAGACACCCTGATTACACATAATAGCGGAAGACTTTCCAATATTTTAATGGCTGCTCCTGCAAAAATGAATATTCAGCAGCTTAAAAAAGACTGTGTCAATGAAATCACAGGATCACAATTATATAACGCTTTTGATTTAGAAGGATTAAACCTGAAGAGTAGTTTTCAGCAGGTAGAGACTTTATATGTGGCAGAAGAATATGCTTTGTCAAAAATAAAGTTGGTGAATAATGAAGGTTGTGTATATCCACCTTGTATTATGGATAGCCTTCTTCATGCCATTTATGGTTTAATGGATTCTTACGCATTGGTATTGCCTTTTTATGCAGGAGAAATTAATTTTTATAAAGGACTTGAAGAAGCTCAGGAGCTTTGGGGGTATGCGGTGAGAAAAAAAGAAGGAGATAACGACAAGGTTGTAACTGCTGATTTTTATTTATTAAATGAAAATGGAGAAGTATTATTATCCTTTAAAGACTTTATTTTCCTGCCTTTGGGTAGCAAAGATTCTGATCATTCGGGAAGAAAAATTTCCTTAAATGAAAAAGGAAAAGTGTCCTACTATCAACAGGAATGGAAAGAAGAAGCTTTAAGCTCAGAACAACTTGAAACCACCAATCAGATGATTCTTATTGCCGGCGGTGCCATTGATTTGTGCGATAAACTGCAGGAAGAACTGGGACAGGAAGTTATAGCCATCAACCAGGAAAAGCCAGTGGCTTTCTTCAATTCTGTATTATCTAAAATAAAAGAAAAAATAAAGGAGAAAGGGCGTACTCAAATTACAATCGTCTGTCAGAACAGTGATTATCCGGAATATGGTTTTGTATCCGGATTGCTTAAAACAGCACATCTTGAGTATCCTGGAATTACAGGTAAAGTACTTTCTGTGGATCATTTATCCGTTAAGAATCTTGAAGAACTTACTTCAATGATTGAAGCGGAGCAAAATAATAAAGATGTTGAGGTGTCCTATTCTGGAGGGGTAAGAGCAGTGAAAAAATCAGTGTCTGTAACTTTTGACTCCCAAAATACAGAAGGTATAACCTTTAAAAAAGGAGGGGTTTACCTTTTAACGGGTGGTGCAGGAGGCTTAGGTTTGAAGATCGCAGAGCATATTTGTAGTAAAAATAATATTACACTGGTACTGACAGGAAGAAGTGTATGGTCTGAAACCATTAAGACTTCATTGTCTAAAATACCTGGAGCTGTTTATCATCATTGTGATCTAAGCAATTTTGAAGAAACCCAGAAATTGATACATCTTATTAACCAGGAATATGGTCCGTTAAATGGGGTTATTCACAGTGCAGGTGTCCTTAAAGATAGTTATATCGTCAACAAAACATCTTTACAGGTGGATGAGGTTTTTGCTGCTAAAGTAGAAGGAACGAAAAATATTGATGAAGCCACCAAAGATCAGCCACTAGATTTTATGGTATTCTTCTCCTCTATAACGAGCATTAAAGGAAATGCCGGACAGGCGGATTATGCTGCTGCCAATGCTTATATGAATACATATGCGACTTACCGAAATACAGAAAGGAATGGTAAAAAAGCAAACGGTAAAACCTTAAGCATCTGCTGGACCTTATGGAAAGAAGGCGGAATGCAGGTGAATGAAGAAGACATAAAGCATTTGGAAACACACCTGGGATCACTTTCACTTCCATCCACAGAAGGTCTTAAAGCTTTTGATACTTTACTTAAAAATGGAAAAGGAGAAATTCTGGTTACCTACGAAAGTATTCATGAAGATGTACAGGTTTCTAAAATTAAGGTAGACCATGCTCCAATAGCTCAAGTAGCTATTGATCAATCTGAAATAGCAGAAAAAGTTTCGGGCAAAATTATCGAAACAGTAGCAGCATTGTTGAAATTAAATCCTTCGGCAATTAAAAGAGACAAAGCATTTGGTGATTACGGTTTTGAGTCTGTTTCATTAACCAGATTTGCCCGCCAGTTAAATGCATTTTATGAGCTTAAATTATTACCCACTGTTTTTTACAATTATCCGACGATCAATGATCTGAAAGATTTTTTAATGGAAGAACACTATGCGTCAGTAGCTCAACAACACAGCTCATCTGTAGTTGTAAAATCAGAAGAGGTTCAACCTGCTGCTATCACACACAAACGAGTTGCTTTCAATAATGAGGGACGTACTTCATTACCAAAAACACCTGTGAATGTCATCAGTAACAATACCGATACAACACAAAAAGCAGTTGCTATTATCGGGATTAGCGGACGTTTCCCTGGGTCAGATGATTTAGATGCTTTCTGGAAAAATATCAGTCAGAATAAAGATCTGATCACTGAAATTACCCCAGACCGATGGGATTGGAAAGCGTATTACGGAGATCCGTTAAAAGAAAAAAATAAGACCAAAGCAAAATGGGGTGGACTGATCTCCGACATTGATAAATTTGATCCGTTATTCTTTAATATCTCTCCGCGTGAAGCTGAATTGATGGATCCACAACAAAGGATCACTCTGGAGGCTGTATATCAGGCTCTGGAAGATGCAGCAATTGCACCGGATAAGATCAAAGGAAGTGACACCAGTATTTTTATTGGAGTTTCCACTTCCGACTATTCTATGTTAGTGAATAATCAGTCTGATTTAACAGGACAGGGGCACTATGCAACCGGATCGGTACATTCTATCCTGGTCAACAGAATATCTTACTTATTGGATATTAGAGGAGCCAGTGAGCCGGTTGATACGGCGTGTTCTAGTTCACTGATTGCCATTCACCGTGCAGTAGCACACATCAGAAACGGAGATAGCAAAATGGCAATTGCCGGAGGGGTGAATGCACTCCTTTCCCCGGAACTGACTCTTTCATTCAGTGAATCCGGAATGCTAAGTGTAGACGGGCGTTGTAAAACATTTGACGAAAGCGCCAATGGTTATGTACGTGGTGAAGGAGTAGGAGTGGTGATCTTAAAATCATTGGAACAGGCCGAAGCAGATGGTGATCATATTTATGGAATTATCCGTGGAAGCGCAGAAAACCATGGTGGAAAAGCCAATACACTGACTTCTCCAAACCCGAATGCTCAAAAAGAACTGTTGGTTAAAGCGTATACCAGAGCAGGAGTTCATCCGGCAGATGTAAGCTACATAGAAGCTCACGGAACAGGAACTTCGCTGGGAGATCCCATTGAGATAGAAGGATTGAAACTTGCTTTTAATACTTTATATAAACAAAGAAATCAAACTCCAACAGAAGCTGCCTATTGCAGTATTGGAAGTGTCAAAACAAATATTGGCCACCTGGAAGCCGCTGCAGGAATTGCAGGGGTAATGAAGGTCATCCTGGCGATGAAACATAAAACACTGCCTGGAAATCCTCATTTGATTCAGACCAACCCATACTTAAATCTGGATGGAAGTCCGTTCAGGTTACAGCAAAATACAACCGATTGGAATGTTTCTAATAACAAGCCAAGAATCGCTGGAATCAGCAGTTTTGGTTTTGGAGGAGCCAATGCCCATTTAATTATAGAAGAATATATTCCTGCTAACAGAAAAGAAACTGTGGAAGGACAGCCTGCTGTTATTTTACTGTCTGCAAAAAATGCAGACCGGTTAAAAGCTAAAGTATTGCAGTTGAAAATGTTCTTGCAAGCCCATCCAGATACTGATTTACACGAACTGGCTTATACTTTACAATCAGGGCGTGAAGCAATGGAAGAACGTCTTGCATGGATTGCAGAAAGTCAGGAAGACTTACTGACTCAGTTAGAAAATTATACCAATGGCAATAACTTCGGATTCTATCAGGGAAATACCAATCAGGAGCAGATCGGTTTCCTTCTCGAAGGAACTGCGGGTAAAGCCTATGTGGAAACAGCCTTCAAAAATAATGAAATCAAAAGCCTTGCCCAGCTGTGGGTAAAAGGAATTGATGTTGATTGGAAACTATTGTACACAGATATATTACCAAAACGCATCAGTCTCCCTGTTTATCCATTTGCGAGACAACGATACTGGATCCCTGATTCTCCTAAAAGAGTACTGCATACACAAATAACAGAAAATCATCTGCATCCTTTGTTACATACGGATGAATCTAATGATAAACAACAGCAATACGCGGCAGTATATAATGGAACTGAATCTTTCCTTGACGATCATATCGTAAGGGATGAGAAAATACTTCCTGGAGTAGCCTATCTGGAAATAGCTAGAGCAGCAGGGGCTTTGAGCTCCCAAAAACAAGTGGTAAAATTGAAAAATGTGAGTTGGCTGAACCCGTTAAAACTGGAAAGTGGAACAGTTTCTATTGCTATTGCATTGGAACCAGAACAAACAGGTCTTAATTACAAAATTTATAATCAGAAAAATAGCCAGCTTCTTTATGGAAACGGTTTGATCATGACCGGTGAAGCAGAACCTCTGGGAAGATATGATCTGGAAATGATGAAAGCGGCCTGCACAAAGGTGATTCCGGGAGCAGAAGTTTATCACAATTTCAAAGAAAACGGATTGAACCTTGGGAAAAGCTTCAGAGGAGTTGCCAAAATTAACGTAGGAGAAGGTATCGCTTTATCAGAGATCCGTCTTGAAGAACTGGAAGGCTGCATGTACACACCAGGTATTATGGATAGTCTCTTGCATACTATTTATGGATTGGTTATTTCCGGAGGAGAAGCCTATTCATTGGAGTTACCCTATTTTGTAAAGGAAGTACATTTTTACCAGCCTATAACAGACGCTTCGGTATTGTGGGGCTATGCCAGAAAAAGTGAAAATTACAAAGACGGTGATCAGGTCGTTGCATACGATCTGGATCTCCTGAATAATGAAGGAGATGTATTGTTGAGCTTCAAAGATTTTGTGGCACTTCCTCTGGATGGTCTTGAAACTACTATACAGGAAGATACTAATGACGAAACTGTTGAAGGATCGGTTGAAGAGCAAATAGCAGCTCCTGTTGAAGCGAGTCTGCTAAAGAAAAAAGCAACCGATAAGATCATCAGTATTGTTGCTGAATTAGTAAGAATGGAACCTGCCGAAATTGAAAACGATAAAAAGTTCGGAGATTATGGATTTGATTCCATTTTATTAACCCGTTTCAACAATGAGCTCAACGGTTATTATGATCTGGATCTGATGCCAACGGTCTTTTATAATTATGCAACCATCAATAAACTGGCTGCATTTATGACAGAAGAATATACGGAGGCGCTCACTGCATTACACGGAGAAGCTCCTGCTGCTCCAATAGCTAAGCCGGTTGAAAAGATCACTATAAAAAAGACTGCTTTTTCAACAATGGTGGCAACACCTGTAAAGCAACCTGTAAAGCAGTTCAATCCTTATCAACCAAGACCACAATCTGCCAATGAACCTATTGCCATTATTGGGATGAGTGGACGCTTTCCGGGATCACCGGATCTGGATACTTTCTGGAAAAATATCAGTGAAAATAAAGACCTGATTACAGAAGTTCCTGCAGATCGATGGGATTGGAAAAAGTATGACGGAGATCCTCTAACGGAAAAGAATAAAACCCGATCCAAATGGGGAGGTTTCCTTACCGATATCGATAAGTTTGATCCTGCATTTTTCAGTATTTCTCCAATGGAGGCTGAGCTAATGGATCCACAGCAACGTATTCTCATGGAGTCAGTATACGAGGCGCTGGAAGACGGTGGAATTGCTACAGAAAGCATTAAAGGAACCAATACCGGAATATTCATAGGGGTTTCTGCCTCTGACTATCTGATACGCCTTCGCCATGAAACTGATTTAGCAGGGCAAATGCATACCACTACAGGCTCCGTACATTCCATGATGGTGAACAGGATTTCCTATTTACTGGATATCAACGGACCAAGTGAGCCGGTAGATACGGCCTGTTCAAGTTCATTAATTGCCATCCACAGAGCGGTTGAAAATATCAGAAGCGGGATGTGCAATATGGCCATTGCAGGAGGGGTGAATGCGTTGCTTTCTCCTGAACTGACCCTTTCTTTCAGCCAATCAGGAATGTTGAGCAAAGACGGGAGATGTAAAACTTTTGATCAAAGTGCCAATGGGTATGTAAGAGGAGAAGGAGTAGGAATTATTGTCCTTAAATCATTGAAACAGGCCATTGCAGATGGTGATCCTATTCATGCGGTGATCAGAAGTACCGCAGAAAATCACGGCGGAAGAGCGAACACCTTAACTTCACCTAACCCGATTGCACAAAGAGATCTTTTGCTGCATGCTTACCGCAGTGCCGGAATCGACCCGCGTGATGTGAGTTATATTGAAGCTCACGGAACCGGAACACCTCTTGGAGATCCAATAGAAGCAGAAGGATTGAAGCTTGCTTTTAAAGATTTATATACAGATAAAGGGCTTCAACAGCCTTCGGAACCGCATTGCAGTATCGGAAGTGTAAAAACCAATATCGGACACCTGGAATCTGCGGCAGGTATTGCAAGTACCATTAAAGTACTGTTGTGTATGAAGCACAATACATTGCCAGGAAATCCACACTTAAAAAATCCTAATGAATATCTGAAATTAAATGGAAGCATCTTCCAGCTGCGAACAGAGACAGGTCCGTGGCTCACATCCGATAACCGCCCTAAAATTGCAGGAATCAGCAGTTTCGGATTCGGAGGGGCCAATTCACATATTGTCATTGAAGAATACCGACCGGCTCAGATAAATCCTTACCAGGAAGAGACTGAGGCAATCATTATACTTTCAGCAAAAACTAAAGATAATCTAAAGCAACAGGCGAGTAATCTTTTAGATTTTGTTCAAAAAAATCCTGAAGCGAATCTCTCTGATATTGCCTATACCCTGCAAACGGGAAGGGACGAGATGGAAGAGAGACTGGCGCTGGTCGTAGCCAATACAATCGAATTGATGAGCAGGCTGACAGACTATATTTCAGGAAATTCAGAACATGGATTTACAGGAAATATAAAACAGGATAAAACGGGTTCCGGAAATGCCTATATCAGTATTGCCATTGACAATAAAGATTTCATTTCATTGGCAGGTTTGTGGGTAAAAGGAGCATCTGTAGATTGGAACCTGTTATATATCAACGGACGCCCTTCGAAAATCAATTTACCAGTGTATCCGTTTACCAAAAACAGATACTGGATTCCTGTCAGTTCATTCCTGCTAAAAACAATGGCAAATACCAGAATTCATCCATTACTGCATATGAATGAATCGGATTTAAATGAACAAAAGTATACCAGTATTTTTACAGGAGAGGAAGTTTTCCTGAGCGATCATAAAGTAAGAAACGAAAAGATATTGCCGGGAGTCGCTTATCTCGAACTGGCAAGAATTGCCGGAACATTGAGTACAGGCCAAAAGGTAACACAACTAAGGAATATCAGTTGGGTCAATCCGATTTCCATCGTGGATGACTATGCAAAGATTTCAACCGCGATTTATAGGGATGGTGATCAGCTTTGTTATGAAGTCTACAACGATGAGGAAGTTATACATGGTAACGGTCAGATATTGACCGATAAGCTGATCCAGCCGGAAAATATGGATATCAATGCTTTGAAAGCAAAAGCAAATAAGGTACTGGATGGGAAAGGAATGTACAATGAATTTTTGGCTGCTGGACTTGATCTCGGTACTGCCTATCAGGGAGTTCAAAAGATGTATGCAGATGACTATGGCTGTTTAGCTAAAATTAATCTGACCAGCCTTGAAGGCTTTATGTATACTCCTGGGATTCTTGATAGTATGCTCCATACCATCTACGGTTTCCAACAGCTTAGTGACGAAACTTACGCATTAGCACTTCCTTATTTTATGGGAGAGATGAGCTGCTACCAGACATTGGAAGGCCAATCATTGTGGGCTTATGCACGAAAAAATAAACAAACCAAATCAGAAGATAAACTAGCAGCATATGATATTGATCTGATCAATGATTATGGTGTCGTTTTAGTGAGTTTCAGAAACTTTGTAGCCCTTCCGTTAGATGGTTTTAAACCCACAAAGTCTGTTAAAAAAGATACTGATACATTTATCTATCAGCCGGTTTGGGAAGAAATGGTTGCAAAAGACTCCTCCAAAGTACTTGAAACTGAGAAACAGTTCATTTGGCTTGCAGGAGGTACAGATTCATTGGCAGAAAAATTAAAAGAAAGATTGGGAATCCCGGTACAGACCATTGCAATCGATCAGCCAATCGAATATTTTACTACAATACTTGAACAGCTTAAAAGTTATCTGAAGAAAAATGCTTCAGTGCATATCACAGTGGTTTACCCAAATCATCAATATCCACAGGCAGGATTTATTACCGGTTTGTTAAAAACGGCAGTTCAGGAAAATCCTGGAGTTACCGGACAGACCATCGGTGTGCATAGTTTAGATCCTGACTTCCTGGCAGAATTATTGAAAAATGGATCAGGTAAAAATGCTGAAATCCGTTATGATCAGGGTATTCTCAAAACAAAACAGTTCAGACCGGTAGTAAAAGATATTCTAGCCGTAGATCAAATGGCGATTCGTGAAAATGGAGTATACCTTATTACAGGTGGTGCAGGTGGTCTCGGACGTATTTTTGCGAAGCATTTAAGCAAAACTAAAAATGTAAAAATTATCCTGACAGGCAGAAGAACTGCAGATCAGGAGATAGAAAAATTACTGTCTGAAATTCCGGGAACGGTATATTATCCATGTGATATTACAGACTATCAGGATACAGAGCGATTGCTTACAACCATCAAACAAACCTATCAGGGATTGAACGGAATTATCCATAGTGCCGGAACCCTGAGAGATAGTTTTATTCAGAATAAAACCCAGGAACATTTCCAACAGGTACTCCATCCTAAAATTACAGGAGCGCAGGTATTAGATGAAGTAACAAAAGATGAACCTCTTGATTTTATGATGTTCTTTTCATCTGTTTCAGCAGTTACAGGAAATGCAGGGCAGGCAGATTATGCATCAGCTAACACCTACCTGGATCATTATGTTGAATACCGAAACGAAGCCACTGCCAAAGGACAGAGATCAGGAAAAACGATCAGTCTGAACTGGCCATTATGGAAATCTGGTGGAATGCAGGTAAGTCCAGCGGGAGAAAAATATCTTGAAAGCCAGTTTGGGATGATCCCAATGGCAACAGAAACAGGTCTGGAGATGTTTGATCTTATTCTGAAAGCTCAGTCAGGACAATATGCAGTGTATTTTGGCAAAGAAGAAGGAATTTCCAGAACGACAGGTAATGCAGTGGCAGGAACCACTCAAAAAAATGTTTCAGTACCTAAAAGTACAAATGAAAACGCAGGTGGTTCAAAAACGGCGAAAGATAAGATCGTTAGAGAAGTGAGTGGAATTGTAGCCAAACTACTTAAAATGGATGTTTCTACGGTTGACCAGGAAACAGAATTTGGTGAATATGGTTTTGATTCCCTTTTAATGACCCAGTTTACCAGTGCTTTGAATAATTTCTACGATCTTACATTAATGCCAACGGTATTTTACAACTATCCGGCTATCGGGGTGTTTTCAGAATTCCTGATCAAAGAATATCCAAACCTTGCAATAGAAAGTGAAAGTGCTTCTAAGGTTGGTACTCCAGTTCAGTATTCAACTCAGTCTGATCAGTTTTCCGGACGTAAAAACAGAAAACATTCTTTACAATACAACAGCTCACCAGTAAAGGCAGCTCAAAAGCCAGCTGAGGAAGGAATTGCTATTATAGGGATCAGCGGACGTTTTCCGGGATCACCTGACATCAATACTTTCTGGGAAAGGATTAAAAACAATGAAGATCTGATCACAGAAATCCCTGAAGACCGATGGAGCTGGCAGGAATATTACGGAGATCCTCAAAAAGAAAGCCGTAAAACCAAAGCGAAATGGGGTGGATTTATCAGCGATATCGACAAATTTGATCCTTTATTTTTCAATATTTCGCCTAAAGAAGCTGCTTTAATGGACCCGCAGCAAAGGATTACCCTTGAAGCGGTATACCACGCTTTGGAAGATGCAGGAATAGCCACTTCCGCATTAAGAGGAACCAATACCGGAACCTTTATCGGAGTATCTGCGGTGGATTATTCCATGTTATTGAATAACGGAACCGATCTCACGAGTCTGGCACAATTTTCTACCGGTGCCGCTCATTCTATATTGGTGAACAGAATTTCTTATCTGTTGGATATTCATGGACCAAGTGAGCCGGTGGATACTGCGTGTTCAAGTGCATTAATTGCCATTCACCGCGGTGTGGAGCACATCAGAAACGGACATTGCGATATGGCAATTGCAGGTGGAGTCAACGCCATACTATCTCCGGAACTGACACTTTCCTTCAGCAGTGCAGGGATGTTGAGTGAAGATGGAAGATGTAAAACTTTTGATCAGCGTGCCAATGGCTATGTTCGTGGAGAAGGAGTAGGAATTGTGATCCTGAAATCTTTAAGTAAGGCTGAAGCTGATGGTGATCATATCTACGGAGTGATCCGTGGAACGGCTGAAAACCATGGTGGAAGAGCCAATACGTTAACCTCTCCGAATCCCAATGCACAAAGAGATCTATTGGTAAAAGCATACCGAAATTCAGATATCGATCCACGTGATATCAGCTATATAGAAGCACATGGAACAGGAACAGCACTGGGTGATCCTATAGAAATTGAAGGTCTTAAGCTTACATTCAATACATTGTATGAAGACAAAGGACTTCAGCAAACGCAAAAAGCATATTGCAGCATTGGTAGTGTAAAAACAAATGCTGGACATCTTGAATCTGCAGCCGGAATGGCCGGACTCGCAAAAGTACTGATGGCCATGAAGCATAAAGTTTTACCTGGTAATCCGCACTTGCAAAATCCAAATGCGTACTTACAGATGGAAAATACTCCATTCCGTTTACAGAAAGAAACTACAGAATGGACTAGCGAAGGAAATAAGCCAAGAATTGCCGGGATCAGCAGTTTCGGATTTGGAGGAGCTAATGCACACATCATTATTGAAGAATATCAGCCATCAAAAATGGCTCATAAAATAGAAGGCAGTGCTATTATTCCATTATCGGCAAAAACAAAGGATCAACTTCAACAACAGATTATCAATCTTAAGAACTATCTTGAGTTGAATCCTCAGCTTGATGTACATGATGTCGCTTATACTTTGCAAAATGGGCGTGAAAAGATGAAGGAAAAAGCGGTATTTATAGCGGCTGATACTAAAGATCTTATCAACCTTCTTTCTGAAAAAAAAGATCTGAATACTCCTGTTTGCAAACCGGAAGAAAATAATACGAGTTTAATTTCAATGGCAGAAAACTGGTTAAGCGGAGCATTAAAAGAATGGTCTGCGTGTTATCCGGGTCAAAAACCTGCCAAAATAAGTTTACCAGTGTATCCGTTTGCACGTAACCGTTATTGGATTCCGGAAGGAAAAAAGACAGTAGTTGTTTCTGTAAAAGAGTCAGATCAGGAACTATTTGAATATTCTTCAGAAAACATAACAATAGAAGATACAACTGAATCTGCTGATCTAAAGACTAAAACAGTTCAGGATAACAGCTGGCTGATGGCAAAATTAATTCAGATCGCAGCAGCAACTATTGTATTGCCTGAAGAAGATTTTGATACGACCACTCAGTTTAAAGACTATGGTTTTGATTCCATTATGGGTGTTGAACTGGTAAACAATATCAATTCCGAACTGAATATCACCATCAAAGCAACTGATTTATACAGTTATCCGAACATTAATTTAATGACGGATTATGTGTTAAAGAATTTCTCCGAAGAATTGCAGGCTCCTGTTGAGGTTCATCACTATGCTGTTGCAGATAAAAACATATTAACCGAAAAGAAAAGTCAGGCAGTTGAAAATAAAACCTCAACGCATTCTGATTCCGCCGCTGAAATTGCGATTATAGGAATCAGTGGACAATTTGGAACAGCCAATGATCTGAATGAATACTGGAAAGTATTGGCAGAAGGGCAGTGCCTTGTCAAAGAGATAAAGGATGAGAAATGGACGAGAGATCATAACAGTGTTGAAGGACAGACAAGATGGGCAAGCTGTTTGGAAAATCCGGACTATTTTGATCCTTTATTCTTTAAACTTTCAGGGTCTGAAGCAGAAATGATGGATCCTATGCAGCGGTTATTCCTTGAACATAGCTGGAAAGCTATTGAAGATGCAGGAATTGATCCAGACTCCCTTTCAGCCTTGAAATGCGGCGTATATGCAGGAGCAGGACACAGTGATTATATCGCTGGAACTGAAGGAACTTTACCTTCGGCACTTTGGGGAAATTCAAGTGCGATATTGGCCTCAAGAATTTCTTATTTCCTTAATTTAAAAGGACCTGCAATAGCAGTCAATACAGCTTGTTCAAGCTCTTTGGTTGCAATGGATCTTGGATTTAACAGTCTTCAAAGAGGCGACACAGATCTTGTTTTAGCGGGTGGTGTTAATATTATCAATTCTGCCCATTCACATGATATGGCGGTAAGAGCGGGTATGTTGTCTGCAGATGGACGATGCTACACATTTGACAGCAGGGCTAATGGTTTTGTGATGGGAGAAGGTGTTGGTGTTGTTGTTTTAAAAAGGCTTGCAGATGCAGAACGGGATAATGACCGTATTTATGGAGTGATCAAAGGAAGTTTAACTAACCAGGATGGAACAACCAATGGTATTACTGCTCCTAGTGTAGTATCTCAGGAAGAACTGGAGAAAGAAGTGTACGATCGATTTAATATCAATCCTGAAACCATAACTTATGTTGAAGCTCATGGAACGGGTACGGGATTGGGAGATCCTATAGAATTTGAAGCTTTAAATGCATCATTCAGAGCGTATACCAATCAACAGAATTTCTGCAGTTTGGGAAGTGTGAAAACCAATATCGGTCATGCATTGGAAGCTGCCGGAGTGGCCAGTGTTTTAAAAGTACTTCTGGCAATGAAACATAAACAATTGCCACCTAGCATTAATTATGAGACGCCTAATGCATTAATCAATTTTAAAGGGAGTCCATTTAAAATACAGGATACATTAACCGATTGGAATACACCGGCTCATACAAAAAGAAGAGCGGCCATCAGCAGCTTTGGCTTTAGTGGAACCAATGCGCACATGGTGATTGAAGAATACATCCCTCTGGAAAAGAAAGAGGTTAAGCATAGTGGAGAAGTATTGATCATCTTGTCAGCTAAAAGCAGAGAACAATTAATTGTACAGGCTGAACAGCTTGTTAAACATATCAAAAATGAACCATTGATCAGCTTGTATGATATTGCCTACACCCTGCAGGTCGGAAGATCAGCGATGGAAGAAAGATTGGCTGTTCCAGCGAAAACAATTGAAGATTTAGTTAACCGTCTTACTGATTTTACAACCGGAAAAGGAGGACATTATTTTACTGGAAATATTAGACAGCATAAAAAAGAAGTAAACAGATCTTCTGAAGCATCTGCGATTCAAAATGCTTTAGCAAATAAAGCCTGGACGGTTGTAGGAGAATATTGGGTAAAAGGATTTCCCGTAAAGTGGAATGTACTATATCAGGAAACTAATTGTAATAAAGTTACTCTGCCTAATTATCCTTTCGCAAGAGAAAGATATTGGCTGAAATTTGAACAGAAAATAGCTACAAGTTCTGCTATTACACATCCTTTATTGCATCAGAATAATTCCAGTCTAAAGAATTGTTTGTTTAGCAGTCTGCTCAATGGAAGTGAATCTTTTTTAAGAGATCATAAGGTCTTTGGAGAGCAGGTTCTGCCTGGAGTAGCTTATCTTGAAATGGCTCGTGTAGCAGGTGAGCTGGGTGCTGAGGTTTCAATAGCTCAATTAAGAGAAGTGAACTGGTTACAGCCTGTAAAAGTTAATGCTGAATCCGTACAACTTCACATTAATATTGAAACTTTACATGATGAATGGACTTATAAAATCTATTCAGGTCCAGATGAGAAACAACTGCACGGACAAGGAATAATGGGATCGGTTTCCAGCTCAGTTCCTCAGATTAAAAACATCAATAAGTTACGAAATAGCTTTATTTCAAAAATGGATAAAGCGGCCTATTATGAACTGTTCAGATCCATTGGATTGGACTATGGAACAACCTTCCAGGGAGTTCAGGAGGTTTGGTATAATGCGGAGTCTGCATTATCAAGAATTGAACTCACTCCCGAAGCTGGATTTACTTTATCTCCTGGAATGATGGATGGGGCATTACAAACCTGTATGGCGATCAGTCTTTCTGATCAAAGTCAGCAATTGATGTTGCCATTCAGTGTAAGGGAAATCAATATCTATAAGCCTTTATCCGAAGAAATCTGGTGTTATGTTAGAAAAAACAGTTCAGGTAAGCAATCCAGCAGTTATGAGATTGAAATGCTGAATAAGCAGGGAGAAGTTCTCATCAGTTTCACTGAGTTGGTGGTTTTAACATTAGAAAACAACAACAGTACATCTTCGGTGACTCATGAGAATAAACGTCAGAATACGGTAACCACAGAGAATGGTATTGGATTACACCTGTATGCTAATGACTGGCAGGAAGCAGGTGTAGAGGAATTTAATTCAAAAAGAACAAACTCATCAGTTGCTCCTTTGGTATTTCTGGCGGGTGGTTCTGCGGTATTAGCAGAGAAGCTGGAAGAGAGTCTGGAATGTGAAGTAAAGATCATTCACGAAAATGCTCCGGAAGAAACTTTTATTCAGATTCTTGAAGAAATACAGCAAAGAAAACCTGTAGGGCAGATGATTCAATTGGTATATCCTGCCGGAGAAGGAATCGACTATAGTTTTCTTTCAGGATTATTGAAAACAGCTGTACAGGAAAGCTTAGTGTCTGCAGGAAAACTAATTGAAGTAGAAAATCTGTCGATTAACGGATTGGATGAATTAGTAAGGATCTTACAAATTGAACAGTACAATACAGATGCTGAAGTTCGGTATCACCTTGGAAGAAGAGAAGTTAAAAAACTGAAAGCTTTAAACAAAACCGACAATCAAGAGGTAAAAACAACCATTAAAGAAAATGGTGTCTATCTGATCACCGGAGGTGCAGGTGGATTGGGATTATTATTTGCAGATTATTTCAATCAGATTGCAGGGACAAAAGTAATATTGGTCGGAAGAAGTGAGCTTAATGTTTCACAAAAAGGCAGATTAAGAGAATTATCCAACACTGCTTACGAACGATGTGATATTACTGATCTTGGAAGCGTAACAGCTTTAATTGGAAAAATTAAAAATGAATATGGCCACATTGATGGTATCATTCATAGCGCTGGGGCAACCAGAGATAGCCTGATGATCCATAAGACAGCAGCCGAGGTTAGAGATGTTTTCTCTGCTAAAGTGAAAGGAGCTAAAAACATTGATCTGGCAACCAAAAATGAAAATCTTGATTTCACGGTTTATTTTTCATCATTAGCTGGGATATTCGGGAACACCGGACAGTCAGATTACGCATCAGCTAATTTGTGGCTGGATCATTTTGCTTCCCATCGCGAAATGGAACGTCTTCGTGGAAAAAGAACAGGAAAAACAGTAAGCATCAATTGGCCATTATGGAAAGAGGGCGGAATGCAGATCAGTGCAGAACAGGAAAAATATATGGCGCATCATTTTGGTTTATGGCCAATGCTGACAGCTGATGGACTTCATGCTTTTGACACTTTATTGAACAGCAATTTCAATCAGGGAATTGTTATCTATGGAGATCCTGAAAAACTGGGAATAGAAAAGGGAAGTTCACTGCCTCAAAAAGAAATAGCAAAAGAAACCCCGGTTTTCCAGGCTGATGACGATTTATATGAAGCATCTATAGAATATATCGGGACACTGATAGCCGGAACTTTAAAGATCCCTGTAGCCAAATTACAGCAGGATATTCCTTTCGAAGAATTCGGTATCGATTCTACCATAGTCGTAAGATTGACCAACCTGCTGGAAGAGAAATTGGGTAAGGTTTCAAGAACCGTATTTTTTGAGTGTCAGACCTTGGGTGAATTGGTTTCTTATTTCCTGAAAACCCACCGAAATGAACTTCTGAAGCTAACAGGATCTGCAGTTGAACATAAGAAAGTGGCTTTCACAGACCAGGCAAAAAATATACAATCTACAGCATCGAATAAGGCAGTAGATCAACGAACAGAAACTCCTGAAAAAGAACTTCCTAAATCAGCCATATTATCAGAAGATATAGCCATTATCGGATTGAGTGGAAAATATCCTGATGCTAAGAATCTGGATGAGTTTTGGGAGAACCTTAAATCCGGAAAAGACAGCATCAGAGAAATTCCGGAAGACCGATGGAAGATCAGTGATTTTTATGATCCTGTAAAAGGTAAAGAAGGTAAAACTTATAGCAAATGGGGTGGATTTATGGAAGATATCGATCTTTTTGATCCTCTATTTTTCAATATCTCTCCAAGAGAAGCAGAAATCATGGACCCTCAGGAAAGACTTTTCCTACAGACAGTATGGGAAACCATGGAAGATGCAGGGTATACAAAAACCAAACTTCAGGGGAAAGTAAATGAAATAAGCGGTATGTCAGGACAGGTTGGAGTGTACGTGGGAGTCATGTACGAAGAATATCAGTTATTTGGAGCAGAAGAAACCGCAAAAGGAAATCCTACCGCTTTATTGGGTAATCCAAGCGGTATTGCCAACCGGGTATCTTACTTTTTCAATTTCCACGGACCTAGTATGGCAGTAGACACCATGTGTTCTTCTTCTTTAACGGCAATTCATATGGCTTGTAAAGATTTACAGTCAGGAGAAATAGAAATGGCAGTTGCTGGAGGAGTCAATTTAAGTCTGCATCAAAACAAATTTTTAATTTTAAGTGAAGGCGGATTCGCTTCCAGTAAAGGAAGATGCGAGAGTTTTGGAGAAGGAGGAGAAGGCTATGTGCCGGGTGAAGGAGTTGGAGCAGTACTATTAAAACCTTTAAGCCGTGCTGTTGCTGACGGTGATCGTATCTATGGCGTGATTAAAGGTACCGCAGTAAACCATGGCGGCAAAACCAATGGATATACAGTACCGAATCCAAAAGCTCAGACTGCAGTCATTAAAGCAGCCATGAAAAAAGCAGGAATTCAGCCTGAAGATTTCAGCTATATCGAAGCACATGGAACAGGAACAAGTTTAGGAGATCCTATAGAATTGACAGGATTAAAAAATGCATTCGAATCTGATACTAAACAATTTTGCAGCGTAGGTTCCGTAAAATCGAACATCGGGCATTGTGAATCAGCAGCAGGAATATCAGGATTAACAAAGGTCTTGCTTCAAATGAAGCATCGTCAATTGGTTCCTTCTCTGCATTCTGAGGTGCTTAATCCAAACATAGATTTTGAAAACAGTCCGTTCAGAGTACAGCAGTCTCTGGAAGAATGGTCAACACAAGATAATAAGGCACGGATCGCTGGAATCAGTAGTTTCGGTGCAGGAGGAAGTAATGCTCACATCATTATTCAGGAATATGTAAACTCTCAGCCTGAGAATCGCAACGTTTCCGGACCGGCAATTATTGTATTGTCCGCTAAAAATGGAAACAGACTCCGGGAGAAGGTTTCAGATCTGAAGGATTTTGTTGAAAGACAGACAGAAATTAACCTTTATGACCTTGCCTACACTTTGCAAACAGGAAGAGAAGCGATGGAAGAGCGTTTAGCATTTTTAACAGAAAACAAAGCTGATCTGATCACCCAGCTGAATAACTATCTTAACCATCATTTTGAAGGATTGCTTACAGGAAATGTCCGTAAAGATGATGCTGGAATCATGCTGGAAGGAAAAGCTGGAAAAGCCTATCTGGAAAGTGCTCTTCAGGAAAAAGAAAGCCATTCTCTGATTCAATTATGGATAAAAGGAGCCGTTATCGATTGGAATCTGCTGTATCAGGACATTCAACCATCCATCATTGGTTTGCCATCTTATCCTTTTGCAAAGGAAAGCTACTGGTTTGCCAAAAAAGAAGAAAATTCTGTACATCAGACTATTCAGGTACAACCTGTAATACAAGTTCGGGAAGAGCAAAAGCTGCATCCTCTTTTACACACCTATAAAAAAGAACCTACATTTTAAATGA
Source organism: Chryseobacterium sp. JK1 (assembly GCF_050632815.1). NCBI lineage: Bacteria > Pseudomonadati > Bacteroidota > Flavobacteriia > Flavobacteriales > Weeksellaceae > Chryseobacterium > Chryseobacterium sp. JK1. Next base: position 685,768 of record NZ_JBODRU010000001.1, read on the forward strand.
TAGTATGAAACACCCATATCGCAGCTTCTTACTACACAGGGAAACGAGTATGGGTGTTCCATCAGACCACCAAAAAAATTAATATAAACAGATGAAACAACACCAATTCAACAGTATATATAACGGAAAAGAATTTTTTTTAACGGACCATAAAGTGCTCGGAACAAAAGTGCTTCCTGGGGTTACTTACCTTGAGATGGCCCGTGCGGCAGGAGAATATGTTGCAGGAAAAACCATTACTCAACTCAGAGAAATCAACTGGTTACAGCCTGTCACAATCAGTGACGCACCCGTTCAGCTTCATATGAATGTTACAGAAACGGAAGAGGGATTCGCCTATGAAATTTTTACCAGCGAGGCAGATATACAGCTACAATTGCATGCCGAAGGAATTTTGGACACATCTGAGCAGCAAATTCCTGGAATAAAAAATATCGACAGTCTTATTGATCTTTTTAAAGATTCAGGAGACTATAAAAAAGGATCAGATTATTACCAGATCATGAATTCCATAGGACTTGAATATGGGAAAACCTTTCAGGGAATTCAGGAAATTTATTATGATGGAAAAGCAGCTTTATCAAGAATTGCTTTTCCAGTTGCAGAAGGCTTTGTATGGTCTCCCGGGACGATGGATAGCGCGTTACAGACATGCTTAGGAATCAGTCTCGCAGATCAGAATCAACAGCTTATGCTTCCTTTCAGTGTCAGAGAAATGAATATTTACCAAGCCCTTCCGGAAGAGATTTGGTGCTATGTTACGAAAAATAGATCAGGTAAGCTGGCGAATAGCTATGATATCGAATTATTGAACAATATTGGTGAAACGATCATCCGATTTACTGAATTTGTTGTCGTTCCTTTAGAAAAGGATACCACCCATGATTCAGACAAAAATTACTCAAACGGAACTCCTCAACTCCATCTGTACCATTACCACTGGAAACCTGAGATTTTAACTGGCACAGAGTTCTCAAAAAATGAAACAGGAGTTGCTCCATTGGTTTTATTGGCTGGAGGATCTGCTGTACTGGCTGAGAAATTAAGCGAAAGATTAGAATGTGAAGTAAAAACAATTGCCGAAGGAACCCCGGAAGCTGTGTTTACTCAGGTTTTAGAAGAAATACAAAATAAGAAAACAGCTCAGCTGAAAATTCACTTTGTTTATCCTGTGGCAGATGAGCCTGAATATGGCTTCATTTCAGCGATGTTAAAAACTGCTGTACAGGAAAATCAACTTTCACAGGGAAAAACAATCGGAGTAGAAAGCTTTTCGATCAATGAATTAGACACACTATCAGAAATTTTAGTTGAAGAGCAAAAAGGTAAGGAACCGGAAGTACGTTATCAATCCGGACAAAGAGAAGTTCGAAGTTTAACAGGAATTTCTGATGAAAATCCGGGATTAAAAACAGAGATTAAAGAAAATGGAGTGTATCTGATCACAGGTGGAGCTGGCGGACTTGGATTGATCTTCGCAGATTACTTGAATAGTATACCGGGAACACAATTAATCCTGACAGGCAGAAGCGAATTAAACCCGACACAACAGGAAAAAATTAAAGGATTTAGAAATGCACGATATGAGCGTTGTGATGTTACGGATTTAAAGTCTGTGACAGATTTAATTCAAAAAATAAAAAACAACTATGGCCAGCTGAATGGCGTCATTCATAGTGCGGGAATCACACGTGACAGTTTAATAATCAATAAAACAACAGGAGAGATTCATGAGGTTTTCTCTGCTAAAATTACAGGGGCTCAGAACATAGATCTGGTTACAAAAGATGAAGCGCTTGATTTTATGATGTTTTGTTCATCAGTAGCGGGAGTATTTGGAAATACGGGTCAGGCAGATTATGCAGCAGCTAACGCATGGTTGGATCACTTTGCAGAATACCGTGAGAAAGAGCGAAAGGAGGGAAAAAGAACCGGAAAAACGTTGAGCATCAACTGGCCTTTATGGAAAGATGGTGGAATGCAGATCGATGATGAACAGGAGAAATACATGGCCAACCATTTTGGATTATGGTCTATGCCTACTGATGACGGGATTTCCGCGTTTGAGATGCTGTTAAACAATACTGCATCACAAGGTGTAGTGGTATATGGTGAAGAAGATAAATTAAACACTTGGATGAATGGATCTTCGTCTCCTAAAACCAGCCAAAGGAAAACGGTTGCGAATGATAAGGCGTTGTATGCAGCGTCTATGATTTATTTGGGAGATGTAATGACAAAAGAACTCAAAATGAAGAATCATAAACTGGATCCCGATACTCCTTTTGAACAGTACGGAATTGATTCTATCATGATCACGAAACTCACCAATCGCCTGGAAAGTATTTTCAATAACATACCCCGAACTTTATTTTTTGAATGTCAGACATTGGCGGAAGTAACCGCATTTTTCGTCGATGCTTACTCTGAAAAATTAATCGGGCTTACTGGTGTAAAAACAGCATTGACAGAAGAGCCGGCTGTTATTTCTAAACCTGTTGGTGAAAGCTTTAAAAATGCTCTGAAGACTGTTCCTCAACCAATAGAAAAACCCATGATAAGAAAAAGTTCAGACGCTAACGAGCCTATCGCTATTATCGGACTTTCAGGGAAATATCCTCAGGCTAAAACCCTTTCAGAATTTTGGGAAAATCTAAAATCCGGAAAAGACAGCATTACAGAAATTCCGGCAGATCGTTGGGATCTTACCGATTTTTACGATGAAGAAAAAGGAAAAGCAGGAAAAAGCTACAGCAAATGGGGCGGATTTATGGATGAAATAGATCATTTTGACCCATTGTTTTTTAACATTTCTGTTCGTGAGGCAGAATTAATGGATCCACAGGCTCGTCTTTTTCTTCAAACTGCCTGGGAAACATTCGAAGATGCAGGATACACCAGAAAGAAACTGGAAGGCGGAAGAGATAAGAACGAAATCCAGCCACAGATAGGTGTTTATGTAGGAGTGATGTACGAAGAATATCCTTTGTTTGGAGCTGAAGAAAATGCAAAAGGTAATTTCGTAAATCCTGGCGGAAGCATCAGCAGTATTGCCAACCGGGTATCTTACTTTTTCAACCTGAACGGACCTAGCATGGCCGTAGATACCATGTGTTCATCCTCTCTCACAGCAATACATCTTGCCTGTGAAAGTATTCAGAATGGAAGCTGTACAATGGCGCTGGCCGGAGGGGTAAATGTAAGTGTACATCCAAATAAATACCTGATGCTGAGCCAGGGAATGTTCGTTTCCAGTAAAGGAAGATGCGAAAGTTTTGGAGAAGGAGGAGAAGGCTATGTTCCTGGAGAAGGAGTAGGTGCTGTATTGTTGAAATCTTACAGTCAGGCATTAGCAGATGGAGACCGTATCTATGGTTTAATTAAAGGGACTGCTCTTAATCACGGAGGTAAAACAAACGGATATACCGTACCGAATCCAAAAGCACAGGCTTCCGTCATCAAAGCTGCCATGAAAAAAGCAGGAGTAAAGGCTGAAGATTTTAGTTACATCGAAGCTCACGGTACCGGAACAAGTCTTGGAGACCCTATTGAAATAGCAGGTTTAAATAAAGCTTTCGAGTCTAAAAATAAACAATACTGCAGCATTGGCTCCGTAAAATCCAATATAGGACATTGCGAATCGGCAGCAGGAATATCGGGATTAACAAAGGTTCTGTTACAAATGCAGCACCGTCAGTTAGTACCATCTTTGCATTCTGTGATACTGAATCCTAACATAAAATTTGAAAATACACCATTTAAAGTTCAGCAAGAACTTGAAGAATGGCTGGTTGTAAATAATAAACCAAGGCTTGCCGGAATCAGTGGATTTGGTGCAGGAGGAAGCAACGCACACCTGATCATAGAGGAATATGTAGGTGAAAATGTTTCTTACAGACAGCAAATGCCATTGTTGATTGTATTATCAGCCAAAGACGAAGAGAGATTAAAGGTTATTGTTAAGAACCTCAAAAAGCATATTGAAAACCATTCCGAAATCAATCTTGATAATCTTGCTTACACCCTTCAAACGGGAAGAGAAGCAATGGAAGAAAGGCTGGCTTTTATAGCAGAAGATGGAGAAGATTTACTTTCACAATTGTCTTCTTATCTGGAAAAGAATACACAGAATTTATATATTGGGAATATTCACAATGACCAACTGGGTATCTCTCTGGAAGGGAAGTCTGGGATGGCTTATCTGGAAAGCATCATCAGAGAAAAGGAGAGTCATTCTTTAGCACAGCTATGGGTAAAAGGGGTAAATATCGACTGGAATCTGATCTATAATGACGAAAAACCCTCTCTGATTAGTCTGCCATCTTATCCTTTCGCGAATGAACGTTACTGGTTTCCAAAGGCAGAAGGAGAATTATCATTAAAAACCAGATCAAAACTTCACCCTTTACTGCATAGCAATACTTCCAGCCTTAAAGAACAGCAGTTCACAAGTATTTTCACAGGTAAAGAATCTTTTTTAACCGATCATCAAGTACATCATGTGAAAACATTGCCAGGAGTCGCTTATCTTGAATTGGCAAGAGAAGCAGGAGAACAATCTGTACAGGAAAAAATCACGAAATTAAAAGAAATTAGTTGGCTCAATCCCATCCAGATAAAAGATAAAGAACAAACTGTTTTTACCAGTTTATTTACTACAGAAGAAGCCATAGAATTTGAAATTTATACCCATGAAAATGAAGAGCAAATCCATTGCAAAGGTATTGTATCAGTTGAAGAACTCATTGCTCCAGAACAGAAAGATATCAAAACGATCAAAGCAAGACTGGCTCATACAATAAGTGGAGAAAACTGTTATACGCTATTCAGTGAAGCAGGATTGGAGTATGGTAAAAGTTTCCGTGGCATCTTCGAAATGTATTACAGTGAAAATGAAGTTTTATCAAGGATATCTTTACCTTCAGATCATACCTTTGTTTTAACGCCAGGCGTTCTGGACAGTGCATTACAAACCTGCATGGGAGTACAGCTGGGAAAAAGCAATAAAGAAACCCTGTTGCCATTCAGCGTAACTGAAATAGAACTGTATCAGGATTTACCTACTGAATTATGGTGCCATGTGAAGAAAAATAATTCAGGAAAAAGAATAAGCAGCTATGATATCGATCTTTTAAATGCTGAAGGACAAGTTGTTCTTCGTTTCAGAGAGTTGGTATTACTGCCTGTGAACGGCTTTACAGCCACCGATACTGTTACAGCTAATAATCATGAAATAGCTCCAAAAGGTCTTAGTCTGCTGGCTGATCATTGGAAATCGGAACCGGAATCTGTACAGTCTCTTACAGAAGCAACTCCTGTTATCATATTGGCAGGTGGCTCCGGGACCATGGCGGATGATCTTTACAATCATTTTTCATTAACGACGACCGCTATTAATACCGCTAAAGAAGAAGATTTCTTTATGGAAATACTTTCGCTGGCAAAAACGGTAATGCCTCATAAAAAAGCAACCCATATTGTAGTGGCCTGCAGCAGAGATCAGTATTATCAGTATGGATTTATCACAGGATTACTGAAAACATTATCTCAGGAAAATCCAAAGATTACCGGAAAACTGATCAGTATAGAAGACGAAGCATTTCAGGATCTTGAAGAACTGGGCACTATTCTGATGAACGAACAGCATAATGCAGACCATGAAGTACGGTATTCAGCAGGAAAACGTGAGGTAAGAACAATGGAAAGCCTTGTAGTGGATGCTTACTCAACTCCTGTACAGATCAAATCAGATGGAGTTTATCTTATTACTGGCGGTGCCGGCGGATTAGGATTAATTTTTGCAAAATATCTTAACCGGAAAGCCGGAGCTACTATCATTCTTACGGGCAGAAGTTCTCAGTTGAATTCTTCTCAACAAAGTGCTGTAGATCAATTAAATGATGTTTCGTACTATCCTTGTGATATCAGTGATGAATCAGCAGTTAATGATCTTATTCAACATATTATTGAAAAACATACAAAACTTGATGGTATCATTCACAGTGCAGGAGTGATCCGTGACAGTATAATCCTTCAAAAGACAAAAAAAGAAGTAAAAGAAGTCTTTGCTGCCAAAATAAAAGGAACCAGAAATCTGGATATCGCAACGAAAGATCTTCCTTTAGAGTTCATGGTCACTTGCTCTTCAGTAGCTGGAGTTCACGGAAATGCAGGGCAGTCTGATTATGCTTCAGCCAATGCCTGGATGGATAATTATATGCAGTACAGAGAAAGCGAACGCATAAATGGCAGACGTCAGGGAAAAACGGTAAGCATCAACTGGCCACTTTGGAAAGACGGAGGAATGCACATTAGTACTGAAGCTGAAATCTTTATGAAGCAGCATTTTGGCTGGGCTCCGATGCCAACGGATGCAGGAATTGAAGCATTTGAAAACTTAATGAACAGTGGAATTACTCAGGGAATGGTATTGTTTGGAGTTACTAAGGAAGAGAGAGCCGTATCACAGCAATCAGAAGAAGTGTATACTATGTCATCAGTAGAAACTTATGCTAGCAAAGAAACTCTGTATGACGCATCTATGATCTATCTGCGTAACCTTCTCGCAAAAGAACTGAGAATGCCGGAAGAAAAATTGAAGGCTGAGGTTCCTTTTGAACAGTACGGAATTGATTCTGTATTGGTCATCAGACTTTCTAACTGTCTGCAGGATGTGTTTGGTAAATTACCCCGTACATTATTCTTCGAATACCTGACCTTACAAGAACTTTGCGGATACTTTATGGAAAGCCATCGCTCATTACTGCTAGAATTGACAGGATTAGCGGCGGTTAAAACTTCAAATCCTGTAGAAAAGGAAATTATACAGACTGAAAGACCAGCAGCTGATCTTCAAAACAGACGTCAGCGTTTTTCAATGGTTCAGCATCAACCGAACCATCAAAATACCAACGAGGATATTGCGATTATCGGGGTCAGCGGACGCTATCCGAATGCTGATAATCTCGAAGAATTCTGGGAGAATCTTAAAACAGGAAAAGACTGCATTACACAGGTGCCGACAGACCGTTGGAACGCTGAAGAAATGTATCATGAAGAAAAAGGACATCCGGGAAAAAGCTATAGTAAATGGGGAGGATTTATGAATGATATAGATAAGTTTGACCCTTTATTCTTCAGCATCTCACCAAGAGAAGCAGAACTGATGGATCCTCAGGAACGTCTTTTTCTGCAAACCGTTTGGGAAACCATAGAAGATGCAGGATATACCCGTGAAAGCATCCGTTCAGAAGATGCTGAAACAGGAACGGCCAGAAAAATAGGCGTATACGCAGGAGTAATGTATGAAGAATATCAATTATTCGGGGCTGAAGAAAGAATGAAAGGGAATTTTGTGACACCGGCTGGTATTGCCAGCAGTATTGCCAACAGGATTTCTTACTTCTTTAACTTCAATGGCCCAAGTATGGCTGTTGACACCATGTGTTCTTCTTCATTAACAGCTATTCACTTAGCATGCAATGACCTGATTGTAGGAAACACCGATATGGCTATTGCCGGAGGAGTTAATATCAGCGTTCATCCTAACAAATATCTGATGCTGAGTCAGGGACGTTTCGTTTCCGGAGCAGGCCGTTGTGAGAGTTTTGGCCAGGGAGGTGATGGATATGTACCTGGAGAAGGTGTGGGAGCCGTATTACTGAAACGTGTAAGTGAAGCCATCAAAGATGGTGATCATATTTATGGGCTGATCAAAGGAACCGCGTTGAATCACGGAGGTAAAACCAATGGATATACAGTTCCAAATCCGAAAGCTCAGGCAGCAGTCATTAAAAATGCCATCGAAAAAAGTGGAGTTAAGGCAACCGATATAAGCTACGTAGAAGCCCACGGAACAGGAACCAGTCTTGGAGATCCGATAGAGATAGCAGGTTTGAACAGAGCGTTTGAAACCACCGATAAACAATTTTGCAGCATCGGATCTGTCAAGTCAAATATTGGCCATTGTGAATCAGCAGCAGGAATTTCAGGATTAACGAAAGTGATTTTGCAGCTTAAGCATCAGCAGTTGGTTCCTTCTTTACACTCAGCAGTTTTAAATCCGGATATTGATTTCGAAAACAGCCCTTTCAAAGTACAGCAGCAGCTTGAAATATGGCCAACCTTGGAAGGAAAACCTCGTATCGCAGGAATCAGTGGATTTGGTGCCGGAGGAAGTAACGCTCACATCATCATTGAGGAATATCTGGCTCAGCCATCCCGAAAATTAGGGTATCAAATGCCGGTAATCATTGCATTATCAGCAAAGAACACCAGTAGGATCGCCATCCAGGTAGAGAATCTTAAAAAGTTCTTAGAAAAAAATAACCAGGCTGATCTGTATGACCTTGCCTATACTTTGCAGACTGGTAGAGAAGAAATGGAGGAAAGACTGGCATTCATAGCTGCGGATAAGGAAGATTTAATGATTCAGTTGAACGATTATCTGGAACATAAAATCATAAATCCAATCAGAGGAAATATCCGCAAGAAGGATGAAAATTATATTCAGCATAAAAATGACCTGCTTTCTATAGCAATGGCTTGGGTAAATGGAGTGGAAACAAACTGGGAATCTCTTTATCCAAACGGATTACCTTCAAGAATCAGTTTGCCGTCCTATCCATTTATGAAAGACCGCTACTGGATCCCGATAAAAGACAGTGAGATCATCCAAAATGGACAGAGCAATCTTCATCCACTATTGCACAGCAACGATTCTGACCTGAATGAGCAGAAATTTATCAGTACCTACACGGGGAAAGAGGATTTCTTAACGAAATGTGAGATCACCAATTATAAAGAATTACCTGCGTCTGCTTTACTGGAGCTTGCAAGAGAAGCCGGAGAAAGAAGCTTACGCCAACGCATTACACAACTGAAAAATGTATCATGGGTGGATCCGATCAGAGTAAACGGAGTTCCTGCGAACGTTCAGATCAGTCTTTTTAATGCAGGAAATGAAATCGCTTATGAGATTTACACAAAACATAAAGAAAATAAACCACAGCTAAACGGTCAGGGAGTACTGAATACAGAATTTCAGCCACCTCATGATCAGAAAAATATTGAAAATCTGATTCAGCAATATCAGTATTCTCTTGAAAAAGAAACACTTTACAGTCTGTTTGCTAAAGCAGGTAAATATTATGAAATTGATTTTCAGGGAGTAGAACAACTGTACTTTGATAAAAACGGAGCACTGGCTAGAATTGTACTTCCGGTTACTGAGGAGTTTATCCTTTCCCCGGGCGTATTGGATAATATTGTACAGACCGGTACAGGCTGGCTGCTGACCCAAGGAGAAAAATCTCTTTATCAGCCTTCAGATGCTGCGGAAATAACAATTTTTGGAACATTACCTTCCATGATCTGGTGTCGGGCAACGTTTGATAAAAAACAAAACGGAACTTTCTGCTGCCAGATGGATATTATGGATGATGAAGGAATTGTTTTACTGCATTTCAGAGATTTGGTTTTGTCTCCTCAGGTGACACCTCAAAATACTTCAGGTAACACTTCATCCATTGCTCATAAACCAATGTGGGAGAGAGTTATTACTCAATCGGAAACCTCAGCCGAAATTCAGGGAAAACACATCCTGGTTACTGGAGATTCAGACCTTTTATTCAGTGAAGAACTTGGAAAGTGGCTAAAGAGCTGCGGAGCAGAAGTAGACATCACAAAAACTTTAGATATCATTCCAGACGGTACGGAAGCTGTTTATCTGCTGCAGGGGTTAGCTAAAGAAGATGATAATCCATTAAAAGATGATCACTCTGCAAGAGAATTGGCCGTATTTGCAAGCATAAAACAATTATTAGAAACCGAAGCCCAGGGCCTGAAACTGACGGTCTTCACTTCCAATACGCAAAAGGTTTTACCCAATCATAAAGTAACCTCAGCAGGAAGCGGCATTATAGGCATGACAGGAGCGTTGGTGAAAGAACAGCCTCAATGGTCGGTTAACAGAATTGATCTGGATCTTTCTGCTGTAGAAAATCCTGCAGGAATCAATTGGAAAGAGCTGTTCGCAGTAAGTCTCGATAATAAAGAAAATGCAGTTACGGCTTTGAGAAATGGCCATTACTACAGACAATATTTATACCCTGTTGCATTACCTGAAGTAAATGCTTCAACATTTAGAAACGGAGGTACTTACATTTTGTTAGGTGGTGCGGGCGGACTAGGAAAAGCAACAACAGAATACCTGGTGAAAAAATATCAGGCGAAGATCATCTGGTTGGGAAGAAGAGTCGCTGATGAAGCTATTATGATGGCTCAGGAAGAAATTGCCAAACTGGGACAAAAACCTGAATATTACTCATGTGATGCTACAAATACTGAACAGGTTGAGAAAATCTACAGAATAATTAAAGAAAATCACAGCGAGATCAATGGTATTTTCCATTCCGCAATTGTACTGCATGATATGTTGCTTAAAAACATGACCGAGGATGATTTTAAAAAAGCATTCATGCCTAAGTCTCTGTCTAGTCAGAATTTGGTACAGACGTTCAGAAATGAGCCTCTGGATTTTATCTGCTTCTATTCTTCAGCACAATCGTTGGTTCATGCTCCGGGGCAGGCTAACTATGCGGCAGGATGTTCTTTCAAAGACAGTTATGCCCTTAGTGTAAACCATTTGTTGAATATCCCTGTTAAAATTATCAATTGGGGATATTGGGGAGAGATCGGTATTGTGTCAGCTGATGGTTATAAAGAAAAAATGAAGCAGGCAGGTATTGAAAGCATTGAGACTGAAGAAGGAGTGCTCCTGCTGGAAACCGTATTAAACAGTAATGAACAACAGATTGTTGCGCTTAAGCTCTCTGTAGCAACTGCCGTTGCTATGCCTACTATGCGCCACAACAAGGAGAGTTCACAAGTTGAATTCAGCTCAATATTACAATGGGAAAGCGCAGATTCCCTTATATATCCTAATGCAGACGAAGAAGAGCAGCTATTTGAAATGCTTTGCTGTAAAGGGATATTAAAAGTATTACTTCAACTGGGGCTGGAAGACAAGCAGACTACTGGACAAACAATCAGAAACTTAAGATCTCAGCTTTCCATTAGCGATAAGTACGAACAGCTATTTTTTGTTCTGATTGATTTATTAGCATCAAAAGGATATATCAACATAAAAGACGCTCAGATTCTGGTATCAACAGACATGAAAGAAGAACTTTCTAAGTTTGATTTTGAACAGCAAATGAGTGAACTGGTGATCCAGCAGCAGGAATACCGCCCTCATGGAACACTGCTTCAGATTTGTCTGGAATCTTTTATAGAAATCATTACAGGAAAACTGCAGGCCACCTCAGTAATGTTTCCGGGAGGAAGCATGGATTATGTAAGCGGAATTTATAAAGGAAATGCCCAATCGGATTACTTCAACGATCTGTTGACGGGAATTATCAAAAATAGCGTCATAGCAAGTATTCCTTACCTTAAACCGGGTGAAAAGATCAGAATATTGGAAGTAGGTGCAGGAACAGGAGGAACCAGCCAGTTTGTATTTAAAGCACTCGAGCCTTATAAAGAACATCTTTACTATCTGTACACAGATCTGTCACACAGCTTTCTTCATTATGCTGAGCAACAGTATAAAACAATGGCACCGTATCTGGAAACTGCTATTTTGAATATAGAAACAGATCCTTCCGGTCAACAGATAGAAATAGGAACTTATGATATTGTGATTGGAGCGAATGTAGTGCATGCCACTAAAAACATGGCGGTAACCCTGAATAATATCAAAGCTTTATTAAAACAGGACGGTTTGCTGATCATGAATGAAATAGCGCGCACAGAAATATTTACCACATTAACCTTCGGATTATTAGACGGATGGTGGTTGTACGAAGACGGCGGAATCCGATTAAAAGGAAGTCCGGGACTATCATCAGAAAGCTGGCAGCATGTTCTGAAAGAAACAGGATATCGGAACCCTGTAAGCTATCCTGAAGGAGAATATTTATCGCAGCAGATTATATGCGCTACAAGCGATGGAAAAATCATTTCCGGATTAAAACAATCAGAAAACCACCCTGAAATTAAGACCATTTCACCAGTTACCCAACAAAATACAACGGCACCCAAACAGAAAATGCCAGTTATGAAAAAAACGATAGATAATAATAGCCTGATCAGTCAGCTTACCAAAATAGCTGCGGATTTAATTAAACTTCCACCAGGCGACTTCGATATAGAATGCCAGTTTATGGATTATGGTTTTGATTCCATCCTCAGTATGGAGCTCATCAAAAACATCAACGCAAAACTGAACGTAGATTTGAAATCCACAGATATTTTCAGCTACGGAACCGTTCAGCAGCTTGCAGAACATTTGATGCAGAATTACAGCGAAGCATTACAGGTTGAAGTCCCTTCAGAAACGCTTGTATTTGATGGTATTTCTGAAACGGCAGCGCCTGTGAAAACAAGATTTACTTCTACAGTTAAAGCTTCAGAGCCGGAATACCGTTATGAAAATGATATTGCCATCATTGGAATGAGTGGCCAGTTTGGAGCAGCCAACGATCTGGATGCATTCTGGGAAGTGCTGAAAAACGGGAAAAGTCTGATCGGGAATGTGCCGGCAGGTAGATGGAAGGGATACACCAACAATGATAACGCAAAATGGACGGGCAGTTTCTTGCTGGATATCGATAAATTTGATCCCGTATTCTTTAAAATATCAGGGAACGAGGCCGAAATGATGGATCCACAACAGCGTCTATTCCTTGAGCACTGTTGGAAAGCTATTGAAGATGCAGCCATCAATCCGAAAAATTTAAAAGGAAGCAAATGTGGCGTTTATGCCGGAGTGGCTCCAAGTGACTATAACATCAGAGAATGTGAAGAAGCTTCAGTAATGTGGGGAAATTCCAGTGCAATATTAGCCGCAAGAATTTCTTACTTCTTAGATCTTAAAGGACCTGCCGTTTCTGTAGATACAGCATGCTCAAGTTCTCTTCTGGCAATGGATATGGGATGCAGCAGCTTACAAAAAGGAGAAACTGACCTTATTATTGCAGGAGGAATCAATATCATGACCACACCTGGCTTTTATTCTTTGGCCAACAGAGCAGGGATGATGTCTTCCACCGGACAATGCCATACTTTTGATAAAAAAGCAGACGGATTCGTGCCGGGTGAAGGAGTAGGAGTCGTGATCATGAAACGTCTTGCCGATGCAGAACGCGACGGAGACCAGATTTATGGAGTGATTAAAGGCAGCTTAACCAATCAGGATGGGGCATCCAACGGGATTACCGCACCAAGCGTCCTTGCTCAGCAGGAACTTGAAAAAGAAGTCTACAAAAAATTCAACATCAACCCTGAAACAATCAGCTACGTAGAAGCACACGGTACAGCAACAAGCTTAGGAGATCCTATTGAAATGGATGCCCTTACCAATGCATTCAGAAAATATACAGAGAAAACACAGTATTGCAGAATTGGGAGCGTTAAAACCAATATCGGACATACACTGGTAGCCGCAGGAATAGCAGGAGTTTTGAAGATTATGCTTTCTTTAAAACATAAACAATTGGTCCCTACCCTGAATTTTGAGGAATGCAACCCTTTAATTGATCTAGCCAACAGTCCTTTCCATGTAGGAAGTGATTTAAGTGATTGGAATACTGAAAATAATGCACCGAGAAGAGCTGCTATCAGCAGTTTCGGCTTTAGTGGAACAAATGTGCATATGGTGATTGAAGAATACTCGGAAAACAATGTGAAAACAGCCTCTACAGAACCTGTACTGATCGTTATTTCTGCAAAAAATACCGAGAGACTAAAAAGTCAGGTAGGTAATCTGGTATCATGGTTAGAAAGAAATCCGGGAGCCAATATGCGTGATGTTGCTTACACATTACAAATCGGAAGAGAACCGATGGAAGAACGTCTTGCCGTACTTGCTGCAGATCAGGCTGATCTAATGCTTCAGCTGAATGACTTCCTGAAAGGGAATACAGAACTCCTGATGACCGGAAATATTAAAAAGAATAAAGCCGACTTTTTATTGGAAGGAGGAGCCGGAAAGGCATACATCGATTATGCCATTACCCACGGTGAAATAAAATCTTTAGCCATGTTATGGACCAAAGGAGTAGCCATCAGCTGGGATTTGTTATATCCAAAACAGCGTCCGAACAAAATAAGCCTTCCTTCTTACGCTTTTGCCCGTCAGAGTTATTGGATTCCGGAGGTGAAAACGGTTGCTGTCCGTCAACAAACGAGCTTTTTACACCCGCTGATCCATCGTAATACCTCAACGGTTAAATCGTTCCAGTTCTCCAGTACTTTTACCGGAAATGAAGAATTTTTAAAAGATCATACAATACAAAACCAGGTTATATTACCAGGAGTCGCTTATCTTGAAATGGCTAGAATTGCAGGGGAAGAACTTCTGTCTGAGGAGGTAACCACAATTAAGAATATGGCTTGGATGAGTCCGGTACGGATCAATGGTAAATCTGAAGAAGTACATATCCGTTTAAAAAGTATTCATGATGATTTGAGCTATGAGATTTATTCAGTAAATGGACAAGAGCAGCTTCACAGCCAGGGACGTATTTCAACACAATCGTTACCGGTGAAGAATTCATTCGATCTGAAAATGATTCAAAACAAACTATCAGAAAATGTGGATCGAATGACCTGTTATGATATTTTCAGACAGATAGGACTGGACTATGGAGACAGTTTCATGGGGATTGAACAAATGTATTACTCATCTTCAGAAGCATTATCGAAGATCACATTGCCAGAGCTGGAAGGGTTCGGCGTTTCTCCGGGACTTTTAGACAGTGCATTACAAACATGTATGGGAATGGGCTTTATCGATAAAAAACCGGTTACTCAGCTTCCTTTCAGCGTCAAAGAAGTCGTATTCTATGAAGAATTACCTTTGAGCATCTGGAGCTATGCCCGAAAAAGTAAGACCAATCAGGGAAATGGAGCTGTGATTACCTATGATGTTGATATTCTGAATGATCAGGGGAAAGTATTGATGAGTTTCCATGACTTTGTGACCCTTCCAATAGATGGAACTGAAAAAACAGAATCATCAGATACTGCAACTGATGCCTGCATATTTACCACAAACTGGGAAGAATGTGACGCAGAAAACCTTGCAGGACAGGAAAATGAAGCGATTCCAATGGTCTTATTGGTAGACAGCCCGGCACAATTAGCGGAAAATCTTAAAACCGAGTTGGGAATTGAAACTACAACGATTGACGGACAGATTGCCGAAGATTATTTGATTGATGTAATGTCGGTGATTAAAAAAAGAATGGCAGAAAAGAATGCCTCTCATATACTGATCGTTTGCTGTATCGCAGATTATCTTGATTATGGTCTTATCTCAGGACTGCTGAAAACAGCCAGTCTTGAAAATCAGGGAATCACAGGGAAGATCATTAGCGTAGATCGACTTTCTGTAAAAGATGCGCCGGAACTTACTTCGATCCTACAAAGAGAACTTTCCACCGTAGATACAGAGGTTCGTTATGAATCCGGACTTAGAAAAGTGAAAAAACTGAACGAGATCACTATTTCAGATAATGACGGATTAAAAATTAAAGAAGGCGGAGTATATCTGATCATAGGCGGAGCTGGAGGAATAGGAAGATTATTCGCTACCCACATCAACAAAGTACCACAAACGAAGGTGATTTTAACAGGTCGTGGAGAATTGGATCAGGAAAAAGAAACTTTCATTAAAAGCCTTACGCATGGAGCATATTTCAGCTGTGATGTAAACAGCAAAGAAGAAGTGGTTCATTTGGTGAATCAGATCAAGGAAAAATACCATAGAATAGATGGAATTATCCATAGCGCAGGAGTTACTCAGGATAGTTTGATCATCAATAAAATTCCTGAAGAAGTGCAGACTGTTTTGGCATCTAAAGTAAATGGCGTTAAGAATATTGATGAAGCTTCCAAAGATGAAGCCCTTGATTTCATGGTACTGTTTTCAGGATTGGCGGCAATCACAGGTAATGCGGGACAGGCAGACTATTCATCAGCAAACGCGTATTTAGATAATTATGCGGTTTATAGAGAAACTGAACGCAATAAAGGAAAACGACAGGGAAAAACCATCAGCATCAATTGGCCGTTCTGGAAAGAAGGCGGAATGGTAATGGATCAGACAAGCCAGGAATATTTAGACAAACAATACGGATTGTCTCCTTTACCAAATGCCGTTGGAATCAATATTTTTGATCAGTTATTGGGAAGCAGCTATACACAGGGAATTGTAACCTACGGAAAGGTAGATAAAATACGATCTCAATTCCTGAACAAATTGGTGCTGAAACAGAAGCCTATACAGGAGCTTTCTATACCTGAAAATGCTGAATTGCAGGATAAAGTGGCTTCAAAATTATTGGAAATCACGGCGCAACTGTTGAAATTATCAGAAAATGACATCGAAAGAGACGAAAAACTAAGTGATTATGGTTTTGACTCTATTTTACTGATCAAGTACTCCAACGAACTGAATGATTTCTACGATACAGATCTTACACCGGCCGTTTTCTATAATTATCCAACGATCAATGACCTGGCGGATTTCCTTCTTGTAGAATATCATGAGAAAATAACAGCCGTTCATCTGCCTGAATCGTTATCGGATAGTACCATCACTGAAACAGAAGTAGTTCAGGAGGAAGAATCTCCAAGATATCCGCTTTCAGAAGGTCAGAAAGGACTTTGGTTTATACAGCAGCTGGAACCTGAAAATGCAAATTATAATGTTCCTGTATCGTTTATCATTCCGGGAACGATTGAGCATGAATTAGTAAAGAAAGCATTCCAGTTGACACTTGATGAATATCCGGTTCTTAAATCCCGTTTTCTTACCGATGAAACCGGAGAGATTTATAATCAAATTCAAAATGTATCAGAAGTTAAAGTGGATGATCAAGAGCTTGCTGAAGGTCAGAACATCAATGAAGTTTCATGGAGTCTGGTAAGAAAACCATTCAATCTGGAAACAGAATTGCCTGTGAGACTATACATAAGAAGAGACCTGACTGCTGGTAAAAATTATATTCTGCTGGTATTTCATCATATTATTTTCGATGGAATGTCGAGCTCTGTGTTTATAGCTTCTCTTTTTGAAAAATGCCAGAAGCTTTTAAACGGAGAAAAAATAGTGGCCAAAGAACCTGATTTAGCCTATTTCAGTTACGTAGACTGGGAAAAGAATTTCATTCTAAGTAAGAAAGGAGAGAAAAGTCTGGCGTATTGGAAAAAGAACCTATCAGGAACATTACCCATACTCAATTTGCCTTATGATCTGTACAAGCAGAACAGTACCAAAACAACTACGATTGGCATTGAAAGAATAAAGCTTGGTCAGGAGAAAGTAGATCAGCTCAAAGAATTAGGCAAAAAGCTGAAAGTCAATCTTTCTGCTTTATTCTCAGGGATCTATGCAATGTTGCTTCATAAGTTGACCACAGAAGAAGACCTGTTGATCCTTATGCCGACTGCAGGACGCCCTAAAAAGGAGTATGAAAACAGTATTGGCTATTATGTCAATATGATGATATTGAGAAACAGAGTGTCTGGAAACCATACTTTTGCAGAGTTGGTGAAAAATATTCAGAAAGGAATGATCAATGGAATGTCTCATGCAGCGTATCCTTTGCCTAAATTATTATCAGATCTGAATTTAGACCGCTCCGGTAATAGAGAAACGCCATTCAAAGTATCATTCATTTATCAGAACATCTTTGATGAAATATTAACCGGTGGTGGTTCCGGTATTGAAATTTATGATGAAGTATATCAGGAAACGGCTCACGTGTATTCTTTGGAAATACAGGATCTCAGAAAAGAAATTATTGTAAGCTTAAAATATGATCAGGATGTATTCAGTCCGGGTATCATTCGCCAACATATGGGATATTTCATGGAATTAATGAATGGCGTTCTGGAAGATACAGCAAAGCAGATAAAAGCCTATGAAGTCTTATCTAAAGAAGAAATCAACTACTTCCTACATGAAAGAAATGATACGGCCGTTGAATATCCGCAACATAAAACATTAGCGGACCTTTTCGAAGAACAGGTTCTTAAAACTCCGGATCATATTGCAGTAGTACACGATGGAAGACGAATTACCTATGCAGAACTGAATGAAATGGCCAATCGTCTGGCGGGAGCCCTTGTAGAATCCGGCCTTCCTGCAAATGTTCCTGTAGCAATGGTTTCCCACAAAAGTCTGGAGCAGGTTTGGGGAGTTCTTGGGATTCTGAAAGCAGGAGGACATTATATTCCTGTGAAAGGCAGCCTTCCTGAAAATCGAATGAATGAACTGATCCAACAAACTGAATCTACTATTGTTCTGGTACAGCCGGATTATAGGGAAAAAGTAAATTGCTCGGAAGAAGTTAAAATAATCCTTTTGGAAGAAAGTACTTTTGCAGACGAATCAACGGAATTCGAAACCGTAAAAGTTCCGGATACAGAATTGGCGTATATTATTTTTACTTCAGGATCTACCGGAAAACCGAAAGGAGTAATGATTGACCACCGTGGAGCTGTTAACACCCTGTATGATATGAATGCGAGATTCGGCATCACCTCGGACGATAAAGTATTTGGAATATCAGATCTCAATTTCGATCTTTCCGTTTATGATATTTTTGGAACATTCGCCTGTGGAGCAACACTTGTTTTACCTCTTGAAACAGAAGGACTGAACCCGGATATCTGGCTTCGTTATGTCAAAGAAGAACAAGTGACCGTTTGGAATTCAGTACCTCAGATCGTGAATCTGTTGATAGAAAGACAGGAGGATACCGCTGAAATGCACCTTGCCAGCTTAAGAATGTACTGGATGAGCGGAGATTGGATTCCTTTGGATGTACCGGAAAGAATTAAAAAGATAAATCCTGACAGCAGCGTAATCAGTCTTGGAGGGGCAACAGAAGGATCTATATGGTCTATTCATTATCCAATCGGTGAAATAGATCCGTCATGGAAGAGTATTCCTTACGGATATCCTTTAGGTAATCAGGAAATGTATGTATTAGACGCTAATCTTTCTCCTTGCCCTGTAAACGTTCCTGGAGACATCTATATTGGAGGAATTGGGGTGGCCAAAGGATACCATCAGGATCCTGAAAAAACCGCTGCCAGCTTCATGATGCATCCCGGAATGCAAAAACAATTATATCGTACCGGAGACATTGGCTGCCAGCATCCTGACGGATTTATTGTATTCCTTGGAAGACAGGACGGACAGGTGAAGATTAATGGTTTCAGGGTAGAATTGGGAGAAGTAGAAACTATTTTGCAGTTATCTCCACTCGTAAAACAGGGACTTGTACTGACTGTGGAAGATGATAACCGAAACAAGAGGCTGGTTGCCTACGTGGTAGCTAACGATGTTTTTGATAAAGAAGAACTTCAGAAACACCTCAGAGTACATTTACCAGAATATATGGTCCCTTCCATATTTATTGAAATTGATAAAATTCCATTGTCTTCTAATGGTAAGGTTGATCGAAAAGCACTGCCAAGTGTAGATCCCAATGATATGATTGAAAGAGAATTTACAGCACCATCCGATGAAACAGAACACACTCTTGCTGAAATATGGATTCAACTGTTAAAACTGAATAGAGTAGGCATTCATGATGATTTCTTTGAAGTTGGCGGAAACTCTCTGACGATGATTCAGCTTGCTCATAAGATCAATACGACATTTGATAAAGATATTCAGCTGATTCACATCATGAAGAATCCAACGATCGCAGGAATTAAAATACTGATCAATGGTAATGAAGAGTCCGGTGAAGAATCTGTTTTAACCTTGAGAGAAGGCAGTTTGGAAGACGTTACTTTTATCATTCCTGGAGCATTGGGATCTACAGAAGGCTACTTTACCCTTGCTGGTAACGTGCCGGGAGAAGGAGCTGTATACGGATTGCAGATGAAAGGAATTGCTGCAGACGAAGCTCCGAATAGCAGTATCAAAGATATGGCAGCCTATAACCTGAAACAGATCAAAGAAACAGGAGTGATAGGGGGAATCACCTTACTGGCACACAGTTATGGAGGAATCGTAATCTATGAAATGATAAAACAGGCAAAAGAATCCACTGTGGAGATCGAAAAAATTATTTTTCTGGATTGCTTCACAGATCCGCTTTCGTCTTTCAATTCTTTAGGAGAAACTGAAAAACTACGCACCTATTTCAGATCACTGATCCAATTCAGCCAGCCATGGCTGAATGACGAAGCCGTAGAAGAACTTGTTCAGCAACTTCCGGAAGAACATTATATGCAGTTTATCTGCGATACCGTTAATACACTTCCTGCTAAAACCGTTGCCAGAATGTGGGAAGTATTCCGTGCTTCAGTTTCAGCAGAATACCGTCTGGAAGAAAAGCTGGATCAGACCCTGATTTTTGTAGAAGCAGACAATACACAGCTTTCAGGAGAAAACTGGGGCGATGCCGGGGCAGCAGCAGGTTGGGACCATTACTTCAGCGACGTGCAGATCATCCCTACAGAGGCCAATCACTTTACCATCGTCAATACACCGTATTGCACAGAATGGTTAACCCAAATGAATACAGAGGAAAATATAAAACAAACCCTTTAATACAAACTAAACACACTATAAACAATATGAAACACCCATGTCAAAAATTATTTTAACACACAAGAAAATGATTATGGGTGTTCCATATGATCATAAAAACAATAAATATTAGCATATGAAAGCAGTAATGTTTCCAGGTCAGGGATCCCAATACAAAGGAATGGGAAAAGGACTTTTCGATCAGTTCAGAAAAGAAACAATCTTAGCATCAGAAATTTTAGGCTACGACCTTGAAGAATTATGCATCAAAGATCCGGAACGCCAGTTAGGCAAAACACAATTCACACAGCCTGCGCTATATACGGTAAATGCATTTACCCATTATGCAAACCAATCAGGAAGCAAACCGGATTTCTTCATTGGGCACAGTTTGGGTGAATATAATGCCCTGTTAGCGGCAGAAGCATTCAGTTTTGAAACAGGATTAAGACTGGTTCAGAAGAGAGGTGCATTAATGGCGGCAGCATCCGGAGGCGGAATGGCAGCGGTATTGGGGCTTAAAGTGGATGCCGTACAAAAATTGCTGTCAGAAGGAGGATACGGAGATATAGATATTGCCAATATCAATACGCCAACGCAGATTGTCATTGCCGGCCCTCAGCATTCGATTGATAAGATCGTGCAGGAATTTGAAGAACGTAAAATTAAAATATTTCCGCTTTTTGTAAGTGCTCCATTCCATTCAAGATATATGAAACCTGCAGCTACAGAATTTAAAGATTTTCTTCGAAACTTTAGCTTCTCAGCTTTACAGACTCCCGTAATTGCGAATGTGACTGCAAAGCCTTATCCTGAAGGACAGATCATCGATCTTCTGGCTCAACAGATTGAAAGCTCTGTACAATGGACAGATACCATCAGAACTCTTATGGGGAAAGGCGTTACCGAATATGAAGAAACAGGAAGCGTTATTTTGACTAAAATGGTGAATGAAATTAAAGATACCTGCACTCCGCTGATCCACGAAGAACAGATAATAACCGAAACCGTAAAACCTCATATTAACGGTTCTGTGAATGGTAAAGTAAATGGAGAAACATCCAAAAAAGAATGCCTTTCTACCAAACTCGGAAGCCACGAATTCCGCAAAGATTATGGGCTTAAATATGCTTATGCAGCAGGATCTATGTACAGAGGAATTGCTTCTCCGCAGTTGGTAATCCGTTTGGCAAAAGCCGGGTTCATGGGATTTTTGGGAACCGGAGGAATGCCTTTGGCAGAAATAGAAAAGAATATCATTAAAATCCAGGAAGAACTGACCAATGGAGAACCTTACGGAGTCAATTTCCTGCATAATTTAAATGATACGGCTTCGGAAATGAAGGCTGTTGAACTTTTACTTCTTTACGGAGTAACCAATATTGAAGCTTCGGCCTATATGCAGATGATGCCCGCTTTGGTATATTACAGATTAAAAGGTTTACAGAAAGGCCCCAACGGTGAAGTAATATGCAAGCATAATATTATTGCTAAAGTTTCCAGACCGGAAGTGGCGGAAGTCTTTATGCGTCCTGCTCCCGATAAAATCGTAAGAAATTTATTGGAAGAAGACCTTATCACTGCAGAACAGGCAGCCCTTTCCAAAAAAGTCCCTATGAGCTACGATATCTGTGTGGAAGCAGATTCAGGCGGACATACCGATCGTGGTATTGCCATGGTTTTACTACCATCTATTCAGCGTTTAAGAGCCGATATTATGGCGGAATATGCTTATGAGAAAGAAATCCGTGTTGGATTGGCAGGCGGAATTGGAACTCCTCAGGCGGCAACATGCGCCTACATTATGGGTGCTGACTTTATCGTAACGGGATCGGTTAATCAGTGTACCGTAGAGGCAGGAACCAGTGATGCCGTAAAAGATCTTTTACAGGACATCAATGTTCAGGACACGGATTATGCGCCGGCAGGAGATATGTTTGAAATAGGAGCAAAAGTGCAGGTGCTGAGAAGAGGAGTTTTGTTTGCTGCAAGAGCCAATAAACTGTACGCTTTATACAATCAATACAACAGCTTAGAAGAAATTCCTGAAAAAGTAATAACGCAACTGGAGAAAACCTATTTTGAAAAAAGTATTGCCGAAATTTGGAATGAAGTGCGTGAATATTGCCGAAATACAGGAGCAGAAGCTGAGATTACCAAAGCAGAGCAGAATCCCAAAACTAAAATGGCATTGGTCTTCCGTTGGTATTTTGGTTATACCAATAAGCTTGCTTTTGAAGGAAATATCGAAAACAAAGCTAATTTCCAGATCCATACAGGTTCCGCATTGGGAGCATTCAACCAGTGGGTAAAAGGAACCCCGATGGAAAGCTGGAAAAATCGCCATGTGGATGAAATTGGACTCAATATCATGGTAGGGGCAGCTAAATTATTAGAGAACACTGCATTAATGATAAATAATTAAATGACAGAAAACGAATCAAAAAATATTGTATTCTTATTTTCAGGGCAGGGAAGTCACTATCGTGGAATGGGACGGGATTTGTATGAGCAGCATCCAACATTTAAAAGCTGCCTCGAAACGCTGTCTCAAATGATAAAAAAGCAACTGAACTATTCTTTGATCGATGAGTTGTATACCAGCGAAGAAGAATCTTTCGAAGAATTACTCGTCACCCATCCTGCGATTGTTGCCGTTGAGATCGCCCTCTATGAAACAGTTTTGGAGATGGGAATTCAGCCACACTTTATATCGGGGAACAGCCTGGGAGAATTTGCTGCCGGTGTGGCGGGGGGAGTATGGGATGCTGCTACTGCGGTGGAAGCGGCCGTAGAACAGGCTAAATCGATCTGCCGTGCTGATATTGAAGGAGGAATGCTGGTGGTATTTGCCGAAGAACAAAAACTGAAAAGTCTTTATGGGAAACATCAGTTATTTCTCGCGTCAGATAATTTTAGCGGACATTTTACTTTGTCAGGAGCTACTTCTCATTTAGAAGTATTTGAAAATGAACTGGCTGAGCAGGGAATTAACTTCTTTCGCTTACCCGTCAATGTTCCTTTTCATTCTCCCTTAATGAAGGCTGCAAAAGCGGATTTTGATCAGTACATCAGTTCCTCAATCGCTTTGAACGCTCCTGCTGAGGGATTGATATCAGGTTTTGAAGCAAAAGAACTCAATGCGCTTGCCGATGATTATTTCTGGCAGGCCGTAAGCCGATATACTAATTTTACGAAAATAATTGATCTTCTGGAAGCCAAAGGTCCCTGTCTTTATATAGATATGGGACCTTCGGGAACCAGTGCTGCATTTGTTAAATATAATCTGAAGCCTGATAGCCATTCTGAAACTTTTACGATTATGAGCCCTTACAGAAGAGAGATGAGCCAATTAGATAAATTACAGAACAGAATAAAGAACACAGTAGTATGAAACACCCATGTCGAAAATTTTTTGGCACACAAGGAAGTGATTATGGGTGTTCCATCTGGCTGTTGAAAAAAATAAATATAAACAGATGAAAGTAGAAGTTTTCCGTGTTTCAGGGCAGGGTATTAAAAACCAATGTTACCTGATTCATAATGACCATTCCGGAATATTGATTGATCCGGCCTGGGATTATGAGCTCATCAGCCACTTTTTGACAAATAATCATATCGCATTAACAGGGGTTTTATTGACGCATTCCCACCACGATCATACAGACCTTGCCGAAACTTTTGCAGAATATTACGGAGTTCCAGTGTATATGTCAGCCATCGAGATCCGTCAATATGATTTTAAATGTCCAAACCTTATTGCAATTCAACATCTGCAGGAGGTCATGGTAGGAAATTTTAGCGTAACAGCTTTACTGACTCCCGGACATACGAAAGGAAGCGTCTGTTATCTGATTGATGGAAATTGCTTTACCGGAGATACTATTTTTATCGAAGGAGTAGGAATCTGCGATCAAAATGGAATAAACGCTCTTTATGACTCTGTACAGTTTATCAAGCAGTATCTCCCTCAACAGACTTTAATTTGGCCGGGCCACTCTTTTGGAGAAATCCCAGGGCAGGAATTAGGCTTTTTACTGCATAACAACATCTATTTTCTGTTGAACAGAAGAGATGCTTTTACCGATTTCAGAATGCGGAAGAATAAGCCAGACCCATTTTCTTTCAAATAATATCGTTACTTTTATATCTTCATTGATGATGACCTTAGTGCTATGAAACTATTCTTACAAAATACAATTGTGGTTGAAAAATTATTCTTACAGAGAGCTGATGGTTTACACCCTGCCGCTATTGCAGCAGTACGAAATTCTCTGGATCAATTAAGAGAAATAAGACAGTCATTTCTTCACGAAAAAGAACTGGAATTTTTTGATACATTGAAATTTCCAAAAGTACAGCACAGCTATTTGTTGGGTAGATATGCCGCTAAAATGGCATTAAAAACATTTATGAATGATATCGTGGTAACAGAAGCAAGAGTAGGCGCTGGAGTATTTCAGCAGCCTGTTCTTTATTTGGCCGGAACCGGGAATATACAATTGAGCATTTCCCATACCACAGAAATGGCCATTGCGGTTATATTTCAGGAAGGACATCCGATGGGAGTAGACGTTGAAGCTGTGAATACTGAACAGGCAGAAACCATCAAAGGAATTATTACAGATGGTGAAAAAAATAAACTTTCTAAGATTCATTCCGATGAGCATACAAGCCTTACCATTTTATGGACTATTAAAGAAGCTTTATCAAAAGTCCTCAAAACAGGTCTTATGACACCTTTTCACCTCTATGAAATTGAAGATATAGAGCATCGTGAAGACGCTATTATTTGCCGTTTTATCAATTTTCCTCAGTATCAATCCATATCCTGGATCTCGAACGGACATGCATGGTCTTTGGTTCTTCCTAAGAAAAGTATCTTAGATCTTACCATACTCAAATCGTTATATTTATAAAAGTTATTATCTTTTTAAATTCCTTTCTAAATTCTCTTTTTGATCATTTTATGATTTAATATATTCAAGAATTGTTACTTGTTTTTAATTCTCTTTCTTGTGATATTTTTTTTGTTTTGCTGTTACTTTTGTTTTAAATTTGATAAAAATTTCACATATTAATGAATTATATAAACCATTAGATATTTATTCTTAATACATAATAGCCATGAAAAACAAAAAGAAAATCATTATCATTGGTGCTGGTGTATCCGGTCTTACCACTGGGTTGTCCCTTTTGGACGAGGGATATGAAATAACAATAATTGCCGAAAAATTAGCCCCCGATATTGTCTCTGTTGTTGCAGGAGCTCTTTGGGAATGGCCACCGGCAGTTTGTGGGTTTCATCAGGATGTTGCCTCTTTAGAACGTTCGAAAGACTGGTGTATGAATTCGTATGAAAAATTTTTTGAACTCGCCGAAAAGAAAGAGACAGGAGTAAAAATAAAACCTGTTATCTTTTATTTCAAAATGCCGGTAAATAGTACTCCTTCTTACCTGAACAAAATGAACGAACTAAAAGAGAAGGTGAAAGAATTTAGACACGATGCAGCGATGATAAAAGAAGAAGGAGTAAATGAAGATATTGGTTTAGTAGATGCCTACTCTTACCTTGCTCCGATGGTTGATACGGATATGTATATGGATTGGCTGTTAACGAAGGTAAGAGAAAAAGGAGTTCAAATTATCCAAAGGAAAATTACAGGAGATATTGTAAAACAATCCCAGAAATTATTGGCAGAATATAATGCAGATTTTATTATTAATTGCTCCGGACTGGGAGCAGCAGAGCTTGCCAATGATGAGATGTATCCTCTGCGTGGAGCTTTGGTAAGAATTCATAACTATGGAACTACGATACCTTATATTGATAAGGCATACTGTATTTCACATGATGAATTTTCCAGTGGAAGTAATTTCGTATTTATTGTTCCCAGAGGTAATCATATGGCCGTAATTGGGGGATTGGCAGAAGAAAATGAGTGGGATACTTCCATTGGATTAGATAATTATAAACCTATACAGGATATGCTGGATAACTGTGTCACATTCCTTCCTATGCTGAAGAATGCCACAGTAGATAAAAAAGAACCGGTTCGTGCAGGCTTACGACCTTTGCGAAAAGGAAATGTAAGGTTAGAAAAAGATCCGCAAGCGCCTGTAATTCACAATTACGGACATGGAGGTTCCGGTGTTACATTCTCCTGGGGATGTGCCAATGAAATCATTAGCATGTTAAAACAGGAAATTCCACAAAATGTGTAAATTACATTAAAAATAGATTGATGTTACACTAAACATTACAGAATCCGAAGAACGTCTTTTCTTCGGATTTTTCTTGGACGGCGGTAATTGTTTAATCATTAGCCGGTTGAAATTTGAGTAATCAGCAGAGTAGATTTTGTTTTCTCAGTGTTGCTCTTTTAGTCCGTCTAATATTTTTTGTAGTTTATACAAATTGGGACTTTTAAAAGCATAATTTGTAAACGAGAATTTGGATTTTGTTACCATTTTTTCATCCGGAATAAAATCCCAATGAGGAGGTGGCGTTTTAGAAGCGTCTAATGTTTCGTTTAAAGAAATAATCATTTCATCGCGCTCATAGATAAAAATAAATAGTTCTACCTGCCTGATTCTGGGCTTAACATTTTGTCTGTAAGTCCAGTAATATTCATATTTGAAAGGATAATTAACGGTAATTTGATGGTCTTTCATCTGTATTGTCAGATCAATGTCTAGATTACTTTTTCTAACCAATCTAAGAGAGGATTTTGTAGATTTTTGTCCCTTGATTCCAACAATTATTAATAGTGATAAAAGAAGTGATGGGGTAGCCCAATATAATATCAGATCATTATTATAGCGATGAATGATTAAAAACATACAGAAACTTATGGCTCCAAGCATTCCTATAACGATAGCGAGTCTACTGAGAACAAAGCTTTTCTGGATAACAGAAAAATCTGCCTTAAAATATTCACCACTGTTTAAACAGTTTTGAGCAAACTCAATATTTGAAAAATATTTTCCAAACAGATTCCTTTCAAAATCCTGAATAGTTTCCTGTTCCAATTCTTCCTGTTCAATATATTCTAATTCTTCTTCCTCTATAGCCTGTTCATACAGATTTCTGCTTTTCAATATCTCAATTAACGCTTCCTGGGCCTCTTTAACATATCGATTTCGATCTCTGTAAATTTCTAAAACCTTTTCGTCAGATTTAAGGTTTAAAGTATCATAGTATTCATTTTTCATGGTTCGCTTTTCTCAATACTGAATGTATTTTTATATCGGTTATTGTAGGGAGTTAAAATTAAAAAAACGGATTAATACACACAACCTGAAAATAGCTCGGAAAACAGTTGCAAGAGATAATACCTTTTGAAAATATTTATGAGCTATTATTTATATAAAAGCCTTAGAATCTTTGATTCCAAGGCTTTTTATTTCCTATCAGTGTTGATACTATAGTGCAGACATCATGATAGTACCCATTAACCCTGATTTTAACTTGTTACAGGACAAGGCACAATGCAGATTACCCATGGGCATTTTTTTATTCCCGGAGGAGGGCAGCACGCTTCGGAACAGCCTATTGCCCCACCGTTGATAGTCTTCAGTTGATCTCTTGAAATTTTTTTTGAATTTTTCATAATATAGTAATTGGGTTAAACTTAAAACTTAAGGTTGATTTCCGCCACCACATCCGTCGTAGGGCATGCATACCCATTTTCCACTGATTAAACATAGTTGACCCCCTGTACAATTGATGCCGCCATTAATGGCTTTCATCTCCTGTCTTTCGATTTTTTTTACATTTTTCATAATAAATTTACGTTTAGTTTTATCCTAAATTAATGAATTTTTATCAATCAAATTGAAATTATTTTAAAAATATTTTCGACTAATGTCTTTATGTTTGATTTTTGTGAGGTTTGCTGTTTGTGCAAAGCTTAAGAATATCTATTAATGGGAATATGTTCTTGAACTTCGATCTGTTTTGTAATACGATTTTAAAGTTCTTTTTTGAATTATGAGGTTTTACAGATCGATCACGAAAAACTAACGTGGAAATTTCGGTAACATTTGATTTTGAATATGAAGAGATAGGTTTCAACAATGAGGAGATCGTTACCATTATCGAACTTGATGTGAAATAGAACAATTATAAACATTACCCTATAAAAAAGAGTCGGCTTCAAATGAAGCCGACTCTTTTATTTTTTACTAAAAATCCTTTTTAATTGCGCAAAAACTGTCCGATTCCTGCAGAATCAAAAGTAAATGCAGACTGATTTTCAGATTTATCGATTTTACTGCTTATGGTCAGGGCCCACAATACCAGTTCTTTGCAGAAGTTTTTGTCTTCTGTACTCAGATCTGAGGCATTTTCTTCTACAACAGTTACCAGAGGAGTTATCTTGTTGAGTTTTGCGTAAAATTCCTCATCTGTATCATTATAATTAAGTTCAAGATGATTTTTATTGAACCATCTGATAAGGTCGGTATATGGTGTTTTAATATCTTCTTTTTCCAGTTTAGGAATGCGTGGAAAAAGACTTTCAAACTGTCTCATTACTGCTTTGTCGATCAGTATTTTGGCTACATAATCGGCTCCTTCCTGCTCACCCTCGTATACCAGTTCAATTTTCCCTGTGATAGATGGAATGATGGACATAAAATCCACCAAACGAACTGTCGTTTTTTCAACACCGGATTCTATCAAGCGTAGTTTTGCTGCAGCAACCAGGTTTTCCATCGCACTGATGGTTAAACGGGCACTTACTCCGCTTTTAGCATCTACATACTCACTGTCGCGGGCTGCAAAGGCAACTTCTTCCAAAAGGTTTCTTGCGAGATCGGAAATTTGTATCTGTGACTGATCTTCTGCTGAGATGATTGCTTCCTGTTCCGTAATCTGGCGGGCCAGGGCAATGGTTTTTGGATAATGGGTGAAAATCTGAGAACCAATTCGGTCTTTCAATGGCGTTACAATGCTTCCTCTGTTGGTATAATCTTCCGGATTGGCTGTAAATACAAATTGAATATCCAAAGGCATTCTTAACTGAAATCCACGGATCTGAACATCACCTTCCTGCAGAATATTAAACAGAGAAACCTGAATTCTGGCCTGTAGATCAGGAAGTTCATTCAAAACAAAAATAGAGCGGTTGGCGCGGGGAATCATTCCGTAATGAAGGACGCGCTCGTCAGAATAAGGAAGTTTTAAGGTTGCAGCTTTGATAGGGTCTATATCTCCGATGAGATCAGCAACATTTACATCAGGAGTTGCCAGTTTCTCAAAAAAACGGCCGGAACGGTGTACCCACGAAATAGGAGTGTTGTCGCCCAGTTCTTCAATAAGATCTTTGGCATATTTTGAAATAGGATGGAATGGACTGTCGTTAATTTCTGATCCTTTTACAATAGGCATATATTCATCAAGAAGATCTACCATACTTCGGGCGATTCTGGTTTTGGCCTGACCTCTTAACCCAAGAAGGTTGATATGGTGTCCGGCGAGGATGGCTTTTTTTAGCTGTGGAATTACAGTGTCTTCATATCCCCAAAGTCCTTCGAATACAGGTTTTTTATCTTTAATTCTTGAGATTAGATTAGCCTGGATTTCTTCATTGATCGTTTTATGGGTGTAACCGGAGTCTTTTAATTCTTTGAATGTAATATCGTTTTTCATTGTCTTTTAAGTAAAAATAATTATCTGATGAGATGCTTTAAAAGTAACGTTTGTAAGATCAGTCTTATTTCTTACGTTATATTAAATTCTCTTTATTCTGTTTTTTTCATAATCTTCAAAAATCATCTGCCCTAAGCCTGATAAGCCGGTCAGAAAAGCTTTTCCTTTGTTTTGAGCGGTAAATGCTTCCACAAACTGACGCAGATAAGGATCCTGTGCAATCATGAATGTTGTAATAGGAATTTTCAGTTTTCGGGCCTGGGCAGCTCTGTTGAGACATTGGTTGACAATCATTTCATCCAGTCCGTAACTGTTGGTATAAAATTCCCCTGTAGGAAGCTGAATGCAGCTTGGTTTACCGTCGGTAATCATAAAGATCTGCTTGTTGGTATTTCTCTTTCTGCGCAGAATATCCATAGCAAGCTCTAATCCTGCCACAGTATTGGTATGATAAGGACCCACCTTTAAATAGGGAAGGTCTTTTATTTTGATGGGCCACGCCTCGTTTCCAAAGACAATAATATCGATGGAATCTTTAGGATATTTCCTTTTAATAAGCTCTACGAGGGCCATTGCTACTTTTTTGGCAGGAGTGATACGGTCTTCACCATATAAAATCATGGAATGGCTGATGTCGATCATCAATACGGTACTCATCTGAGCCTTATGTTTGGTTTCTTCTACAATAAGGTCATCTTCTGTAAGGTGCAGATTTGAAATTCCGTTGTTGATCTGTGCATTTTTTAAACTTTCGGTCATATTAACAGCGGAAAGATCGTCACCATATTGATAGGACCGGCTTTCTCCGTCCCGCTCGTCGCCAATTCCTGTTTTTGTAGTGCGGTGATTTCCCGTGCCGCTTTTTTTAAGGTTCCCGAAAATCTGGTCTAAAGCATACTCCCGTAAGGCTGCTTCCAGTTTGGGCGTCAACATATTTTTACCTTTTCCTGGCCCTGAATTGCCATCTTCCGGTTCTTCTTCTTTGATATAGCCACGTTTTTTTAAGTCTTCCTCAAAATCCTGAAGCGTATATTCATTGGTGAAAATTTCATATTCCTTGTCTAGCATATCGAGCCATTCGAAGGCTTCTTCAATATCCC
This sequence comes from Chryseobacterium sp. JK1, assembly GCF_050632815.1. Lineage (NCBI taxonomy): Bacteria > Pseudomonadati > Bacteroidota > Flavobacteriia > Flavobacteriales > Weeksellaceae > Chryseobacterium > Chryseobacterium sp. JK1. Next base: position 717,146 of record NZ_JBODRU010000001.1, read on the forward strand.
CGGACGTATGGGTGAGCAGATCTTTGAAGATGTCAAAGACCCGGTCAAAATTCGATAATTCTTCCGGGATATGTTTACTGAATGTAAAACCTCGCTGAGAATTAAAATCTTTATTGGTCATAAGATGATGAAGCTGTTTTGCTGTTAAACCTTTTAGAATAATATCACGACTGTTTTAAATGTCTATTTTTCGATACAATCGGATAATCTGTATAAGGTTTTATTTCTTCTTTTTTAAAGAGACAAGTTAGCAAAATATAACGGCAAGAATTCTTACGAAAAATAGAAAATACTAATGATGGCGATATGAAAAGAGAATATTATGGTAATTACAACAAATGCACAGATTTTTTAATGAACCCAAAATGTAAACAGAGAAGATACACTTTAGAATAGACTCAGTAAAAAACGTGTGCATTCCTGATAATAAGAATAAAATATAGGAGGGAATTCTGTATTCCCGAATAAAGTTAGACAAGTGCAATCATTGTTGCAGTCATTTTTGCAATGAGTTTTTCTTCGTTTCGGTTGTAGACATACCCTTCGCAAATGGTAAGGGTTCTTCCGGCTTGCAGAACTTTTCCTATAGCCACCAACTGATCGGTTTTGGCAGGTTTCATAAAGTTTACCTTAAACTCTACCGTTAAAACGTTGGCATTTTCCGGCATGGTTGTTAAGGCTGCGTAGCCACAGGCGCTGTCTACAATGGTCGTGAGCACTCCCGCATGGAAGAAACCATTATGCTGAGTAAGTTTTTCAGAAAATTCACAGGTGATTTTTACTTTACCCTTTTCTACTTCCGCGAGTTGGGCACCGATTGTTTTCATGATTCCCTGTTGGTCAAAACTCTGTTTAATTCTGTCGTACATAATATTGAAGGTTTATTCGTGATATTTTAATCCATCCAAGGCTTTATCTACTTTTTTATTCTCGCCATACACAATGATTCCCACAAGATCCAACTGATCGGCGGTGTGTTTTGCTATCTCAAGAACATTTTCTTCTCCGGAACGGGTATCAAAAAGCTGTTGGGTATATATTCCGATGGCAAGCTCCCGATCTTTTGCACGTTGGAAGGCTCTTTGCAGTTTCTCTGAACTTTCGGCTTTATAAACAAGAGTTGGATGTTTTATAAATGGCAAAAACGTTTTATGGTCTGCAGTGATGAATTTTTCCCCATGAGTTTCCGGAAATTCAATCGCAATGCTTCCTGCAAGAAAGGCAACAACATTGAGCTTCTGCCAAGGTAAAAGGTCGTCTTTAATGACAACAGCTACTTTTTTATTGTACATTTTTTTATCTTATAAGGTTAATTCCATTTGAATATTACAACGCTGGTAAGGAGTAGAGCGGCCTGTTATTTTTTTAAATCCAAGTTTGTAATAGAGATTGATAGCAGGCTTCAATACCGTGTTACTTTCAAGGTATAACTTTTTAGCCCCCATTTCTATTGCGGCCTGTTGGATAGCCTGACCGAGCAGCCAACCGATATTTTTTCCCTGTGCTTCTGGTGATACGGCCATTTTAGCCAATTCGAAATCATAGTCAGGGTCGTCCATTTTTATAAGAGCGCACACTCCCATGGGTTGGTTATTATAGAGAGCAACCAGTATTTTTCCGCCTTTGTTGATAATATATTCTTCAGGATTGTCCAGTGCTTTATAATCTGCTTCCTCCATTTCAAAGTAAGTGGAGATCCATTCTTTGTTGAGTTCTTTGAAAACCGATTGATACTTAGGTTCATATTTCACAATCTCTACATTTTTACTTTCACGGATTTTCTTTTGTTCTTTTACTCTTTCCAGCAGAGATTTTTGTTCAAATAAAAGTTCCCATTCTGCAAGTGCTTCCCAAAGATTATGCTCTGCCTCCTTGATGATTTCATTAATAGCATGATCGATATCTGTACATTGAATCCTTATTTGGGATGAAAGTGCTGTTCCTTTTTCCGTAAGGTCTACCATATTTCTTCTTTTATCTTCAGATTTAAGATTGTCCTGCACCAGACCAGCTGCGGTCATTTCTTTGATAATTTTGGTGACGGAAGGCTGTGAATGTCCTATTTCACCTGCGATTTCAGTAATTGTTTTGGATCCTTCTTCTGCTAATACAAAAAATACGGGAAACCATTTTGGTGAGAAGTCAACATTGTACAACTCATAAATCTTTGCCGCTTCGTCAGTAACATTTGAAGCCATATAACGTAATCGGCTGCCTAACGCTATTTTTCCTGTTTTTTCAAATAAATCCATAAAGTATAATTAATTATATAACCAGTTATGCAAATGTACTCATTATTTTAAAATCAAAAAGAAAGCGGTGCTAAAAATTAGGTTATTTTATAAGGTTTTAATTATATAGTATTGAAAATTAACGGAATATATTTTATTGATGATGAGCGAAAGTTGATGCGAGAATACTTTTTTTATGGAATGGGTCTAACATAAAAAACTCCGGATTGCTCCGGAGTAAGGGTAAACACTTTTTTATAATATACTTACCACCCTAAATAATAATCTTGGCTTAACCAATCAGGGCGGTGTAGGTCAAAATGTTCTTGCAGCATTTTCTCGGCTTAAGTCTGCTTACTCAGCATTTCAAAGTAACAAAGAAGGCGGGAGGTATTTCATAGTGTAAATTACCAATTATTGTTTTGAGTATAAATACTGATTATGATTAGTAAATCATTAAAGTTGAAAGAGGTTGATGTATGATGTAGAGTAGAATGTGATGATATCAATAGCTTTTATCCGCTTTTAATAGTCATTAGCCCCGATAGAAACGGTTACCCCGGAGCATACGGCGGACATTGCAGAGCCTGAGCGGTGGAAAAGGCGGGCGTGAGGAGTAAGAGTGGATAGCGGGATCAAGCTTCTGATCGTGGATATCAGGAACTTTCGAAATATTTTGTGGGTACCCGATTTTTGCATCCAATCCTGAAGATTTCCATAGACAGGAAGGAATTCGTAAACGGTAAAAGCATTTTGATACAAAATAGTATTGAATTTATTTGATTTACCTGATAATTAGTATTATAAAGAAGCAAAAAATTACTTTAAATTTGTAAATTGTATAATATATGCCTATTGTTATATTTTTTATAATAATAAAATATTATTGAATAATAATAATCGGTAAAAGCAAGATAATCAGAAAATTAAACTAGCTGACGCATAAATATGAAAAATAAATTCTTAAATTTTAAATTGAGGAAGGTTGTTCATTACTCTTTAATCATATGTATTTTATTGATACAGGTAATTATCGCCATCTTTTTTTATAACGAATTTGTCAACGGAAAGAAGCTTCAGTTTATTAAAAACCAGTTGGAAGACAGCCGTGCACTGGGAAAACTGACTGATAATTCGAGAAAAGATTTTCTGGATGCTCAGGAATATCTTCAGAAATATATGGTAAGCCAGGATGATAAGGATTTGCAGGCATATTTTCAGTCTCTTACAAAACTTAAGATTAATTTTGATAAGATTAATGATTATGAGAAGACAAGCCCGAGATTGAAAAAGAATCTTTCCCGACATGTAAAAGATACGGAGCAGACAACCAAACTGAAAAATTTAATAGATTCGGTTTACCAGTCTTCTCTGAACCCACCGGCAAAAGCACAGGACAAAGAATACGAGCCTCCAAAATATAAAAATGATTTTGATGACATTAAAATAGAAACCCATAAGTATGCAGATACGATAAAGAAAAAGGGGCTTTTCGGACGATTGAAAGATGCCGTTAAAGGGAAAGTGGATGTTCAGAAAGAAAGCACCGTGATTACCTTAACGAATAATAAGACCATAGATATTTCTCAGGTGAAAACTAAGATGGATAATACCATCAAATCTATGGATAAACATTATGCTGCTGAAGTAAAGAAAGTACAAAGGTACGCAGCTCAGAAACAGAAAGATAATCTTCAGTTTTATAGTAATTTCAGTAAACTTCTCGTGTACAGCAATAGTTTGATAGAAGTATATGAAAGTGCGATCAGGGATTTTAAATCCGAGCTTGAAAAAGAATACAACCAGCAAAGTTCAGACAATAATAAAATCAGAACCTATCTTGTACTGGGACTAATGATTTTAATGTTCATTGTCTCCATTCTGATCATGTATTTTACCAGAATGGCCTTTATTTATGAACGTAAGCTGAACGAAGCGAATGGAGAGATCAAAAAGAATCTCAACTTCAAAAACAGGATATTAGGAATGCTGAGCCATGATCTGAGGTCGCCGCTTAAGATCATCAATATCTTTATTGACAAGATCTACAGATCTACGGAAGATGAAACGATAAAAGATTATCTTAAATCGATAAAATTTACCAACAGTACACTATTACTTCAGTCTAACCAGATTCTGGAATATACTAAAAATCAGGATGCTGAAAAGAAACTGATACAGAGTGAGTTCAATCTTAAAAATGAAATCGGCTCTATTGTAAAAGTAATCACTCCTTATCTGGAGACGAGAAATAATAAGTTTGTGATTACAGACAGGATTCCTGAAGATAGGGTTGTATTCTCGGATAATATCAGAATCAATCAGATCTTTATGAATATCCTCGGAAATGCCAATAAGTTCACAGAAAACGGACAAATTGATCTCACGCTGGTAACAGAATCTATTGATAAAAATACCATATCACTGATTACGACAGTAGCAGATACCGGAGTAGGAATTTCAGAATCTGACCTTGCTAAAATCTTTGATCCCTACTATCAGGGTATTGTATCTGATGAAGTAGACAATCTGGGAGCTGGGCTGGGATTAAATCTGGTGAAAGAAATCGTAGAACTTTTCAACGGAGAAATATCGATTGAAAGTAAGTTGCACAAAGGAACAAAAATAACATTCAGGATCAATTTAAATAGTAATAATAATGGAAATACCAATTGAAAATAAAGAAATCATATTTCTTTTAGCAGATGATCACAGTATTGTGCGACAGGGAATGGAGATCGTCATCAATGATATTGCTCCAAATGCTAAAATTTATCAGACTTCCTCATTGCAGCAGGCTATGGAACTGGTGGAGTCTAAAGGAATAGAAATGGCGGTGATGGATGCTCATTTTCCGGAAGGAAACAGTCTGCATATTCTGCCACAAATGAAAGCTGTAAATCCCAATATGAAAATCTTAATTTTTACAGGTCTTGAGGAAGATCTCCATGCTCTTAAATTTATTAAAGCGGGAGCCAATGGATATCTTAGCAAATTAAGTGAAGAAGATGAAATAAGAGAAGCACTTATTGCCTTTATTCAGAAAGGGGAATACTTTTCCGATCTTTCCAGAGATCTGCTTTTACAATTTGTCTATAATCCCAATTTAATCAGTCCGCTCAGTACCCTTACCAAAAGAGAAATGGAAATTGCCGAACTCTATGCCGAAGGATACGGAAATTTGGAAATTGCCAATAGCTTGGATATCAAGCAAAATACAGTAAGTACAATCAAAAAAAATATCTTTGAGAAATTGAAAATAGAAAACCTGGTTGAGTTGGTGGATCTTGTTAAAACTCATCATAAAATATAATGTACCAAAGATTATTTTTTTACATTTTTTTATCAACCGGACCCTGTTATCGATAAATATCTATAAACACTTCGATATGTATCGATCCCTTTTATAGAAGACTTTACCCGGCAATGTCGTTACTTTGCACTATAAGATTTACGGAAAGAAAAAATAGAAGCACTTTTTTCAGATGTATATTTTATCTAAAAAAATTAATAATTATAGCGGTACAAATAATAAACTATAATTATATAAAAACACAAATGATGAAACAATTATAAACTGTATGAATAACCTTTAAAAAAGTTCTTCTTGATAAAAAAAACCAAATGATAGCAAGAATATAAAAAACACAAATACACATAGAGAAGTTCAATTGGTAGGTTATTAGTACAAAAAAGGGAGAAGCATTTGCTTCTCCCTTGCTTTTTGATAAAAGGCTATTTTTGATAAGGAGTACCTTTTCCGGTTTCCAAAAACATTTTCAGGCTTCCCAGAAATTGCTGCCATCCACCAATACAAAGCTCATAACATTCAATCGAGGGATTCAGCCCAATGTGGGTAAGATGGAGCAGCGCTGCATTTTTTTCTTCTTTTATTTCCCAGACGATGGTAGTTCCTATCCATTCTGACTGATTTTTCAGTGAGGAAATAGCAATCAGAGCATCTTCCACCTCCCAAATGACTCTTGAACTGGGCACAGATTCTTTTACGCGCATTGTTTTGTGTACCTGATCTCCAAATCTTATGGTAAATCTATCATTGGTTTTTAGCGAAGAACCTTCGTACATTTCTGTCCACCAAAGAGGAATTTGTTCTGTCAGAGCTTTATATATCATCTCTGTAGAGGTTTTTACTTCAGTAGTATGGCTGTAATTATTCATAGACTTTGTTTTTTTAAGAATTTAACGAAAATGAAGAACGGTTCGGATGGTAAAAAATGGCACAATAAATTTATTTTAAAAAAATAATCTACTAATTGTTAATGAGATATATTTAAGTTATGATGACAATACAATATTACCTAATCTATTTCTGAATGATCTTTGCATAGGGCAAGAAATACTGTTAAAGCAACCATTAACGGTTGATCTTCATTTTTTATCAAATGATAAATAAATCCCGGAATCTATACTTTAGTTTTGCATAAAAAAGATGTCAGGAGAAAAAGATCTAGCGGTTCTGCTTCAGAATATGGAACCTGTATTGAATCCCGGAGAATATGTGTTTTGTACTGTTGAAACACTGAACCAGATCCCGGATATAGAGAAAATTCTGTTTTTCTTTAAAGAAACGGAAGCTGTTACTGTGGTGTTAGACAGAACAATTGCAGACGAATGGCATTTGAAATACACTTATATTTCTTCGTGGATTACGCTTACAATCCATTCCTCACTGGAAGCTGTAGGCCTTACCGCTGCTTTTGCCAATGCTCTCAAAAAAGAGAATATCAGCTGTAATGTAGTTGCGGCTTATTTTCATGACCATATCTTTATTGCACAACATGATGCCGAAAAAGCAATGAATGCCCTCCATTCTTTAAAAGGGAACAGGGGAATACAATAAGCTCTTTTTACAACTGATACTGTCTTTCTAAATTTTTTATATTCGCAAAAACAGGAGTTCATGAAAATCTTTTTAACCTTGCTATGGATGGGAATGTACCAGATTTGTATAGGGCAGTCGTTAATCGAACATATCAAATTCGACGATCTGAAGGTTGAAGAGCAGCTACAGATTGAAAAACTCAACCAACTCTTACCGCAGGCTGAAAAGATTCGGGAAGAAAAATGCAATGAATATGTGACAAAGTATTATGGATGTATCATGGAATATAAAATGATATATGTTTACAACAACCAGCCGATTATGATGGATGAAAGTAATTTTAACAGAATTACCAATATGCATTCTGATGGAAGTGAAAAAGCCAGTAATTTTATGAGCAATACAAGAACCTACATTCTCGACTGGAATGAAAAGAAATATGTATCAAAACGTGCGTCACTCAGCCGGGATGGAATTTCTGTTGATAGAACATACTTTCTGAATCAGTATGAAATACGGCGGTTAATGGATAAAAAATAAAAAAGGTTTTAGTTTTCCCCACCAGAATTGTCTAATTAAATCGGTAAAAAGTCCTGTTGAGTAACCTTTTGGGTGTTCCGCCTTTTATTGTGTTTTAAGTTTGCACCATAATCAAACAAAAAAATAAACAACAATGAAAGCAATTAGAAAAATCTCAGCAGTAAGTTTACTATGTTTAACTCTATTTACAGTAGTAACAGTGTCTTGCACCGAGGAAAACGAACCTCCCACGGTACAGGAGATACAGAATAACAACCACCAAAACGCCAAAACCCAATTTGTAAATGTAAAAGGAAATACGATTGCCTATCGTACACTAGGAAATGAAAGCGGTGCCCCTTTAGTATTATTACCAGGGCTCGGCGGCTCAATGGATGATTGGGACCCTGCAATAACAGACGGTTTATCTAAAAAATACAAAGTAATCATTTTTGATAATAAAGGAGTTGCCTCTTCAAAAGGAACAACCCCCAACACGGTTCAGGCGATGGCAAATGATGCTATAGATTTTATCAAAGCATTGAATTTGAATAAAGTAAATATCATGGGATTCTCCATGGGTGGATTTGTGGCTCAGAGAATTGTTTTAACGGAACCTTCGCTCATCAATAAAGTGATTTTAACAGGAACAGGACCACAGGGAGCCATCGGATTGTCTAATCTTCCCAATATTATTGCCGGAACAGCAGGATTGAGCGCTGAAGCCTCTTTTCTGAAATTTGGATTTACAGAATCCAGCCAGAGTATTGCTGCAGGAAAAGCTTCTTTTGCCAGAATTCAGCTTCGTACGACAGATAGGGATCTTCCGTTGAGCGATAATACCTCAAATGCTCAGTTTACAGCCGTATTAAGTTGGGCACAGCCTGATGCAGATGCACTTGTGACACTTAAAAAGATCAAAAATCCGGTACTGATTGTTCATGGTGAAAATGATCTTCCGGTTTCAGTGCAGAATGCTAAGAATATGGCGCAGGTATTAGAACATGCCGAGCTTTTAATCTTTCCGGATTCTGGTCACGCTTCTTTCTTCCAGAACCATGAAACATTTGTAAATAAGGCAATTGATTTCTTAGGTAATTAAAAATAATAAAAACCAGCTTGTTACTTATTTCAGGCTGGTTTTTTATTAGTTAGGGCATTGTTACAATTTTTTCAATTTCCGATTCAATGTCCTCTTTTCTTATTATAGCTTCAAAATAGGAAGTTTCAGTTTGTTTTTTTTTCCAAAAAGGATAGAATAAAATTCCGACAACTCCCAGGCTTTCTGTTGTAGAATCAGAAATTTTAATTTCTGTAACTGCTTTATAAATGGTGTTACCTTTGATGTATTTTGTAACTCGTATTTCATGGGTCAACAGTTTAAAGGCTTCTTCAATGCCCTTTTTTAAATTGTCATATTCTTCACTGAAATGCGTATGATTGAACCCAAATCCTACTGTGAATTCAGAATGATCAACGGAAAGCCAATATTCAGAATCTTTAATTTGAAGAATTGTGGTTCCATGCTCTTCGTCAATAACAATTTTTTCGCCCAATTTTGAGATCAACAATTCTTTTATTTCGTTGAATTTCTTTTGATGAAGTTTTATATCTTTCATCTGGATAGGTTATATACGATTGTCTTTTCCATATAGAATAGCATTTCCTGACCCTTTACGCGAAATTTGTAATAAAGCTTTCCGAAACTCATCAATGGCGCTAGGCTCTACAACAATCTCAAACTGGATTTTACATTGATCTTCATCCCGAAAATGAGCATCCGTTACCATTGTGATCTGAACCCCAATATGAGAAAGAGACTGCGTAGGATAAAGGCTTATTGAGAAATAAGAGAATCGAGAATCTTTATGTCCCATTTCAAAAAACAGCTTCTTTTCATATTTAGGAAAATCAATAAGGCTGTTGGCAAAATCAGCAAGAGATCGGCTGTCTTCATCAATGTATACTGTTCCCGAAAATTGAATGTTTGAACCGGTAATGGTAAATGCTGACAAATATTCCTGATCATCTACTTTTAATTCCAGATACGATTTTAAATTCATCATAAAGTATTGGTGTTTTTCGAAGCCAAATATAAAAAATCAATAGCGTGTTGGAGTAGTGTTTTTGGGAAAATCTAAAAATATTGATCATTAAAGCTTCAATGATGATATAAAACAAAAATACCGTTCTGAAAAAACGGTATTTTGTATTCAAAAATTTTTAATTAAACTTCTGGATCGCTTCTGAGCTTACAGGAGTAAAAAAGTTGATCATATTCCCGTCCGGATCACAGAATAAAAGCGATCTGTTCCCCCAAGGCATTGTTGTTGGTTCCTGAACGATATCTGAAGTAATCAGTTTGATCCTTTCATATTCTGCGTCTACATCTTTAACCATAAATTCTATAATGGTAGATTTTGTACCGGAAAACTCGGTAAGTCCTTCGGAAAACATTTTCATGGTTCGGGTGCTTCCAATGGCAATTGTAATGGTACTTGTAGAAAGTTCTGCAAAATCTTCAGTATACCAATGGCTCGTTGCATTCATTGCTTTTTCATAGAATCCGACAGATTTTTTGATGTCTTGGGTGATGATTCTTAAGGATGTTAATTTCATATTGTTTTAAATTGTATTGTTGAATAACTTTAAAACAAAGGTAAAATAGAGTGGTGACAACAGTCTGTCAGTAAGTAAAGGATGATTGTATAAAAAAATGAAATGGTCCAGATGAGACCACTACAAAAACTCGACAAGAGGAGGGGGTATCTCACTTTTGAGACAGCCTCACTGATACTACTTTTGAAAACAAACAGGAGAGAAGCGAAACTTTACATAAGTCTACTCCCAACAAAACAGAATCACAGAGGAATAGTAAGAACGGTGCTGATTTTAAAAAAAAAGCTAATAAACTATACAGAATTCAAATGAAAGAAATACTTCGGAATGGATCTATGATAGATAGTGGAAAGACTTTTAGTGCAGGTGTAAATAATGACAGGCAGGATGAAATTATTAAATATATATACTTGCAAATAAAGAGGGTGGTTGTAGGGATGTTGGTAGAGGAATTATAGTGTACGAAAATACTCAAATTCGTGTGCTTGAGAGTATACACGAGCCAGGCCAATCTCAGCTATCTTTTGAATAAGTTAATTGAAATTTTATAGTTAGAGAAAGGTTCTCTTTTAAAAGTGAACTTTCTTAGATAATGCATAGCAACAGGTATAGATCAATTTATTCTGATCGTAGTTTTACTACACTTTTTGATTTTTTCAAAATTTATATTGTTGGTATTGTCTAATTATCTATATTTGATGCCAACACAAATCACTCTTTATCGATGAAAAAAAATCTTTCTAATTCTGAAAGGATTTCAGAGAATCATATGCCTGGAATTAACCGTGTGGTTAAGCTGGACATCGTGATTGAAGGAAAATCCATCAGCCATTTTAAACACTTCCGTTTACAGCAAAGCGCCAGAACGCATCATCATTTCAAACTGACTTTAGCCCATGATTCTTTAGATGAAGTACAGAATCATAACCTTGAAGAAGCGAGGCAGTTTTTAGGGAAACGTATTACAGTAACTTTCAAATATAAGGATTACGAAGGTAAAAGCCCCGAAAGAACTTTTGTAGGGGTTATTACACAGGTTGCATTTAGTCAAAAGCAAATGAGTCTTGGAAATATTGTTCTGGAAGGATACAGCCCTACAATTTTAATGGATTCGACCCCGCATACCCAGAGTTTTGGAGGGAATCAATCGGTAAACACTTCTATTATTGCCGACAGAATCATCAAAGAATCTCTGGGAACCAGTAAGTTTGATTACAGAATAGAAACTCAAAATAAAGGTTACATCAATTACAGTGCACAGTATTGTGAAACACACTACAATTATCTTGCAAGATTGGCAGAAGCCTATGGAGAGCAATTTTATTATGATGGGTATATTTTACATTTTGGAAAACTCCCTTCATCTGAAAAGCCTATCCAACTCATCTATGGAAGCAATGTTACAGATATAAAGGTAGAGTTAAAAGCTATTCACACTAAACCCGAATATTTTGGTTATAATAGCAGCAGCCATGCAAAAATGCTTGGATCCGATAATAAGATAAAACACCTCGGAGATTTATCTCAAAAAGCATACGAATTAAATGATGGTATTTTTAAAACAAGGTCTCTAATCCCTACTCCTATCAATGCTAATATGTTTCTGGATGTGGATGATTCCCAAAAAAGTGCAAGAGGAAGTAAAGCTGTAGAAGTCTTTACTGTGTCTGGAAATACTACTGTCCCTTTTCTATTCATAGGGTGTGTGGCAGATATAGACATGAGAAATCAGGATAGCAACCAGACTTCCCATTTCACAACATTAATGATGACAGAAATAAGACACGAAGTGGATGCCAGAGGATATTATACAGGCAGCTTTATATATTTTTTTACTTTCATATTTGTTGGCTGTCAAGCTCAACAGAATGATAGAATTTTGGTTATGAAAAAACTTAGTAATGACCAAAAATCCTTTGAGCAATATACATTTTATGGTTTCTCAAATTGTTTAGATGAATCTCTCCATCTTAAGACTTTTGATGAAAACTATACCTCAACATTTAATAATTTGGAGCCCTTCCCAAGATTATTTGAAAAGGAAGATATCTTAAAGTCAATTAAGAAATTTCAAACTCCTTATAATTTTCAGTTGAAAAACCTTTCAAAAGAAATGAAAAATGGATATTTGATTGTTGGAAAATGTACTGAAATATACACTGTTAAAAATATAAAATTGAAAACCTCATATTTAGAACTAGTGAAAAAAATTGAAGAATATAAAGTAGAGAATGATTCGGATTTAAAAAACTATATGAAAGATTATCTGAAATACTATTTTGTAAAGATTCAAACAGAGTAAGAGTCCTAAAAATAGAGTAGTACTAAAGAATAAAACATAAAGAAATGATAACATGCCACAACACATCACAAATACCATCCAGCTAAAATGTGACAAAGAAATTTCACCAACTCCACTCACAGTAACAAGTCAATCTTTTATGAGTATTGATGGAAAGCTACAGGCTACAGAAGATGACAAACAGCCTAACACTAACATTAAATCTTTTGGAATGTGTAGTGTTTTAAGGTCTTCCTGTAAGCCTTCAACTATTAAGTGGGACAATAAATACTTCTGATTTTGAAATTGAGGGTAAAAAAGAACTGTTAGAAAATTCAACATGCCAATGTTACATTGGTGGTAAAATTTCTGTTGTACAGTCTGCCCAGAACTTTGTTGAAGAATAAAAGTGGCAATGAACTTAGGTTTGATACTGAAGGAAGTAACATCAACATTACAGCCCCTGAAACCATTACTATAAAATCAAAGAATCTGAAGTTTGATATTGAAGAGAATATCGAGACCAAAGCAGGCAAAAATATGGATACTTATGTTGGACAGAATATCAAGATTATTGCCAAGCAGGAGATCAGCCAGGACAGTGGTAAGAAGACCATCATTAATGCCGGAACCAATACTGAGATATCAGCAAAAGCACACTTAGACCTTTATGGTAAAGAAAAATTCATAGGTTATACAGATGGCCAGACAGAGTTCGGAGCCAAAGACAGAATGCATGTATATGGAGCTGAACATGATGACCCTAAAAATTCAAAATATTATTTTCATATGCTTTATCTAATAAAAAATAAAAAAACGACTTAGATTTTGTACAAACAAATAGAATAAGACTATGGGAACTAAAATAATACAATTAATAACTATAAGTTTAATTATCTTTAGCAATCTAATTTCTGGTCAAACAAAAGATGATAAAATTAAGTATATGAAGAAATATGCTTATTGTAATTGTCTATATGTAAACAATAATAAATTAGATGCTACTTATTTAAACGATAAGTTTCAATTAATTGATAAATCTGAAAATCTATTTATTGATTTAGGCGAAATTTCTAATAATGAAAGTGCTAAAATTAGAGAATTTACTGAAAAACAATCTAAAGACATAGCAACTCTTGAATCATCTTATCATTCTGAAACAGGTAGAAGTTATACAATCGTAGCAGATTGCTTAAATTTCTATGAATCCCAAGAATTAGATAACTATATTAGAAAACTTATTGGAGTGACAACAAAAAATAAAACTTCAAAAAAATGATAACATGCCCCAATACATTACAAATACACCCAACTAAAATGTGACAAAGGAATAGCTATGACACCTATCCCGGTAACCAGTCAATAAAAAAGGAGTTGTGATAGGGAAGAAACCTGTTTATTCCAAAAACCAGAGTTCAAAGGTACTTCCTTCCTCCAGCGTTTTATAATTAAGATAGCCTCCATGAGCTTCCATAATGCTTTTGGCAAGAGTAAGTCCAATGCCAGAGCCGTTGGTTCTTGTGGTAAAGAATGGCAGGAAAATTTTATCTTTAATTTCAGGAGTAACCCCCGAGCCGTTATCTGTAATGCTTACAATGATACGGTTATTGTAGGATTTTACAGTAGTGGAGATTTGTCTATATTCTTTTTCCGAAACAGCATGAATCGCATTCAGATAAAGATTGATTAGGCTTCGTTCAATCATTTTTTTATCCGCAGATACAGTATAATCTTCAATATTCTGGAGGATCTGAATATGATTTTTTTCAAACTCAGATTTCAGGAATCCAAGGGCCGACTCAATCGCTTTTTTTAAAGAAACAGGAGCGAGATGAGGTTTGGGTAATTCGGCAACCTGGCGGTAATGATCCACAAAATTTAAAAGCTGTTTAGATTTGGAATTAATGATCATCAGGCTTTCCTTCATTTCTTCCTGATCTCCCTGGTCAATGGTTTCCTGATTACTGATATATTCCAGGTTCTGAATCAGGCTGTTCACAGGGGTCAGCGTATTCAAAAGTTCATGAGAGATTACTTTCATAAGATTATTCCAGGCCAGCTTTTCTTTCTGCTCGATAATTTTCTGAACAGATTCCAGCGTAATGATATAGAAAAGGTGCTGTCTGTTTTTTACCTGTTGAGTTCTTAGAGAAAAAGACTGTTTAGAATTACTGTTCACGGAAATATCAAAAAACTCCTGTGAACTTTGATAATTTGTTTCTTTGATAATGTTATAAAATTCAGGAACTTTCGTCGCGTAAAGATCCCATTGGTTGTATTTGGGAACCTGCAAAATATTGAGAAAAGCATTATTTACATAAAAAACTTCCCAGCTGCCGTCTTTTTCAGATAAGATGATAAGACCAGTTTCCATATGATCCAGAATACTTTCGTAGAGTAATTTATAAGACGATAACGAAAATTGTTCCTCCTTGCTCTGATAGTATAAACGGATGCTGTGGTCCAGCAAATAATCACCCTCTTCCTGAGGAAATAATGAAAAATCTTTTTTACTTACAGAAGTGATAATCTTTTCAACTTTTGATGCTTTTGTTGATAATGAAAAATAAATCAAAACGGTAAAAACAATCGATAGCAGTATAAAGAGAGCAGCATTAAACCATTTTCCTTCTGTAAAAAAATGATAAGCTGTAATTCCACTGGCAATGGAGAGCAGATTATATAACACCCACAGACTGTAATTTGTATTCATGTAGTTTTCAGTACTTTTTATTCAAAAACAAAAGTTGTTATTTAAAGATACTTTTTTACGGTTAATATTCGGATTCAAAAGATGAAATTTGATTGTCAATTTTAAATTACAGTCCAAATTTCTCCATTCTTCTGTACAAAGCAGCTCTGGATAGTCCCAGATCTTCTGCCGCCAGAGAGATATTTCCGGTATGTTTTTTTAACGCTTTTTTGATGAGAAGTTCTTCCATTTCTTCAATATTTAAATTGATTATGGTATTTTCCTGTTCTTCCAATTGCGGGATCAGTAGCTGAAGGGTATGGTCATTAGACAGGATAACACTTCTTTCCAGGCAATGATCGAGTTCGCGGATATTCCCCGGCCACGGAAAATGGGTAAGACTTGCCATAATATCATCCGTAAGTTCCAGATTGGGTTTATGATATTTCTGTTTATAGCGATCCAGAAAATAATGTGCCAGTAATCCAATATCCTCGTGCCTGTCACGCAAAGCCGGAATTTGAATTTCTACCGTATTGATCCTGTAGTATAAATCCTGCCGGAAACGATTTTCTGCAACCGCTTTTTTCAAATTTTCATTGGTAGCAAAAATAAAACGGACATCCAGTAAACGTTCTTTAGATTCTCCTAATCTGGACAGTTTCCTGTTTTGGATCAGGCTTAGTAACTTGGTCTGAAGCTGTAACGGCAGATTTCCGATTTCATCAAGAAAGACAGTTCCGTTCTGTGCATTTTCAATTTTCCCTGCATAATCCTGATGGGCATCGGTAAAAGCACCTTTTTTATACCCAAACAGCTCCGACTCAAAAAGGCTTTCGGAAATACTTCCGAGATCAATATGTACAAAAGGCTGGCTATTTCTTTCGGATTGTTGATGAATAGATTCTGCCAATACATATTTTCCGGTTCCGTTTTCACCTAGTAAAAGAATGTTGGCATCTGTAGGAGCCACTTTTTCAATCTGTTCCAAAACTTCCTGCATTTTGGCGGAGTGACTTTCCAGTTGGTACTGATTGCTTTTCTGGTTCACATTTTCCCATTGGCTGAGTTTTTTGTTCTTTCTGGAAATATCTACGGCCAAATTAACAGAAGCATATAGCTTTTCATTGGTCCATGGTTTCAGAATAAAATCGGAAGCTCCGTTTTTGAGTGCTTCTACAGCAAGTTCTACTTCACCATAGGCTGTCATCAGGATAATAGGAAGTTGAGGTTCCAGAGTTTTGATCTCGTTCATCCAGTAAAGACCGTCCTGTCCTTTTTCAAACCCTTTTCTAAAGTTCATGTCCAATACCACAGCATTCACCTGGTTTTCAGTCGTGAATTTTAAAATTTCACCCGGTTTGCTAAGGCAGCTTACCTCCGTGAAGAACTTTTTTAGCCAGACTCTCGCAGAGAACAGGATATCTTCATCATCATCTACAATCAGGATATGGGCTTCTTTTTTACGCATGGTATGGTTTCTACTGTTAAAAATGAGTTTTTAATACTAAAACTGTTCATTTTCGCACAAAAAGTGTCCGATAATGAACAGTGCTTTCTGTACTGGTTACAAAAGAATTGCAGATTTTCAATGACTTACAGTGTTATAATTTTCTGGCATCTGCATTGTGTAATCTATTGTAATAAAATGAGTTATCTTTAATATGGATACGAAAATAGTAAAAAAGAAATCGAAATTAAAATTTGTTTTAGGCGGATTGGCGATATTGGCAATAATATCGTTGTCCGGTGTGTACTTTATCAATGAGAAAAAAACATATAATGTTTCCGCTGCAGATATTCAGATGGATGAGGTTACCCAGGGGAAATTTGAAGATATGGTTATGGTAACAGCACAGACCCAATCTCTTAATTCCTCACTGGTAAATGTACTGGAAGGAGGAGCGGTGAAGGAAATTTTTGCAGAAGACGGTCAGATGCTCACTAAAGGACAGCCTATTGCGAGAGTATATAATCCTAATACCGAGTTTACTTATATGAATCAGGAAACAGGAATTATGCAGCAGATCAGCCAGATGAGAAGTACCCTTCTTGAACTGAAAAACCAGGAACTGGCTCAGGATAAAGAATTGCTGCAGGCTCAAAATGATTATAATACAGCGTTGCAGAATTTTAATCTTCAGAAACGGCTTTATGATGCTGAAATCGGGAAAAAAACAGATTATGATATCAGTACGCAAAATCTCACCTATCAGAAGCAGAGGAAATCTATTGTAGAGAAAGGATTTTCTACAGAAAAAAACTCCAGGAATGCTCAGATGGCGTCTATAAACAGTTCAATCGGGCAGATGGATAAAAGCCTTCAGATCTTACGGTCCAATAAAAATAATTTCCTGATTGTGGCACCGGCTTCCGGAAGACTTTCGTCCTTCAGTATCTCAGTAGGAGAAAACCTTACCAATGGACAAAGTATAGGGAAGATTGATTTGATGGACGGCTACAAAATGGTTGCCAAAATAGATGAGTATTATATCAATAAGCTTCAGAACGGAATTAAAGGAATTCTAGATAATGATGGGAAACTTTACGATGTACTGATTACCAAAATCCTGCCGGAGGTAAAAGACGGACAGTTTTTAGCAGAACTTAATTTTAAAGATAAAAAACCTGAAAACCTGAAAATAGGAATGACTTTCGGGCTAAAGCTAAAACTTTCGGCAGATACCCGGAGTATGATGATCCCAAAAGGTAACTTCTTTAAAGATACTAATGGAAAATGGGTATTTGTAGTCAAAGGAGATAAAGCAGAAAAAAGAACAATCAGTATCGGCAGAGAAAATCCAATGTATTATGAAGTAATATCAGGACTGAAAGAAGGAGAGACCGTTATCACATCAGATTATTCAGACTTAAAAAAATATGAAATCCTTGAGATTAAAAAGTAAAAAGATGAATATTTTTAACCTCTTGTAATCAACAGCCATAAAAAGGCTTTCAATAATATCAATAACCATAACATTAAACATATACTACAATGATCAATATACATAATCTTTCAAAAATTTATAAGGCAGAAGATGTACAGACCAATGCTTTAAATGAAGTAAATCTCCGTATTAAGGAAGGCGAGTTTCTTGCGATAATGGGACCTTCAGGCTGTGGAAAATCTACATTTTTAAATATTCTTGGACTTCTCGACGCTGCTTCAGTAGGTTCCTATCAATTTGAAGGAGTTGAAATGATCGGGCTGAGTGAAAGAAAAAAATCAGACGTCCGTAAAAAGAATATCGGTTTCATCTTCCAGAATTTTAACCTGATCGATGAGCTGACCGTGTATGAGAACATTGAACTTCCATTGATCTACAACGGCTTTTCATCTTCCGATAGAAAAAGAAAAGTAGAGGAGATTCTGGAGAAAATAAATATTGCCCACCGTGCAAAACATTATCCACAACAGCTTTCGGGAGGGCAGCAGCAGAGAGCCGCAGTAGCAAGAGCATTGGTAACCAAACCCAGGCTGATTCTTGCGGATGAACCAACAGGAAATCTGGACAGTTCCAACGGAAATGAAGTGATGAACCTTCTGGCAGAGCTCCACAGAGAAGGATCTACCATTGTGATGGTAACGCACTCATCCTATGATGCAGGTTTTGCTTCAAGGATTATTAATATGAAAGATGGTGAAATCTTTAGTGAAGAACACGCTTCTCAGAGAAAAGATGTCTTTGCAAAAGCAGATGCAGGAGTATTTGAATAATCCAGATGCACTTCATCACCTATCATTAACTATAACACTACTATTATGCTTACCAACTGGATCAAAATTGCCCTGATCAATTATAAAAAAAACTGGCTGTCCACATTCATCAATCTATTTGGACTTACTATAGGATTAACCGGGTTTATGCTCATTCTTATGCATTGGAATGATGAGGAATCCTTTGAAAGATGGAATCCTAAAAAGGAAAATATCTACTATTTCCAGACGTATCACAAGAAAGAAAATTCTTATGGAAATAATATTTCTATTCCAATGGCAAGGCGTGCTAAAGACGTTATTCCGGGAGTTCAGGATTACGTTTTGTTTAATGGTTCCGGAATAGGATTGAAGATGACAACAAAAGATAAAACGGTCTATCAGCAGGATGGAATGACCTCTACAGAAAGTTTTTTCGACTTTTTCCCATTTAAACTGATTGCCGGAAGTTATAAAAATGCACTGAAAGGAGGGAATGTCATTGCGCTTTCTACCACTGCTGCCAAAAATCTGTTTGGGAGAACAAATGTAGCAGGAGAAAGTATCAAGTTTGATAACCACAATTATATTGTTACAGCAGTGTATGAACTGCCTAAGGGAAATACTCAGGTAAAACCGGAATTTATCATCAGTCCTGTTGAACAGATTAAAAATGATGAAAAGAACTGGGGGAATTTTAACTACGCCTGTCTTTTTATGTTAAAAAAAGGAACAGACCCTCTTATGGTACAGCAAAGATTCAGAAAAGATGTTTTAGAATACCGCGCCAGCCTGGAGAGTGATTCTGCCGGATTAACCATTCAGCAATATCTTGATTTGTATGGTCCTACCGATAGTTTACTGACGCCATGGGATGAGGTAAAGCTCCATGCAAAAGCATCATGGTTTGGGTTTCCAGATTTCAAAACACTGATGATTCTGTTTACGCTTTCCGTTCTTATTGTGGTTTTATCAGCGATTAATTTTATTAATCTTAAAACGGCGCAGGCTTCTCAGAGAGCAAAAGAAATTGGCGTCAGAAAAGCAATCGGAAGTACCAAATCCAGTCTTGTGCTGCAGTTTTTGCTGGAAACATTTGTGATTTGTATTGCTTCATATTTGCTTTCACTGGCATTAACAGAGCTTCTTTTACCAAGCTTCAATAAGTTTTATGGTAAAGAAATGAAGATGGATGATTGGCATATTTTCTTTTACTCTTTCCTGATGGTCATTATGGTCACTTTGATTTCAGGGCTGATTCCGGCCATGTATCTTTCTAACTTTAAGGCGATAGAAACCCTTAAAGGTAACTTCGCAAGAAGTAAACATGGGGTTTGGCTGAGAAACGGAATTCTGACACTGCAATTAGTCATTTCTTCATTCTTTATTATCTGCGGATTAATTGTTAACAAACAGGTGGAATATATGATGAACAAGGACCTGGGCTATAGTGGTAAACAGATCATGATGATCAGCTTCAATGAAAATAATGCAAAACCGTGGCTGAAGTATGAGAGACTTAAAACCGAGATGAGAAAAATACCCGGAGTTACTGATATTTCTTATGGAGAAGTAGTTCCCGGAAGTGGCAGATCCAGCAGTTCTAATGTCGACTTTATGGATAAGAGTATACAGGGACAGCATGGTTCTATGGACTATGATTACCTGAAATTCATCAATGTAAAACTTAAAAAAGGGCGCTGGCTGAACCCTAATCTTTCATCAGATACGATCAATAATGTTTTGGTGAATGAGGCTTTTGTAAGAAAGTTTGGATGGAAAGATGAGGATGCTTTAAAAAATGAAATTAAACCGGGATTTGATAACAAAAATTATAAAATTGTGGGTATTGTAAAAGATTTCAATATCCGGAATCTGAAAACGGAAATAGAACCTATTGTATTTTTTCATTACAGAGAAACACAGTGGAAGAGGTACAATGTATATAATATTCAGCTTAAAATAGATCAAAATGATATTGCCGGAACTGTAAAAAGATTAAAAACATATTGGCAAAATAAAGTAGAACCGGGCTATCCTTTTGATTATTATTTCCTTGATCAGAAATTTGCCAAAACTTTTGAAGTATATCAGAAGCAACAGACATTATTTGCTATTTTGAATGCCATGGTATTGATGGTGGCTTTACTGGGACTTTTCGCACTATCGTCATTAATGATTGAACAGAAACTGAAAGATGTTGCCATCAGAAAAACATTGGGTGCTTCAGACTATACTCTGATTTTCGGACTGACGCGTCAATTCCTCTGGATTGCTGTGATAGCTGTTTTGATCAGTATTCCCATCTGTTATTATCTGATGAATGAATGGCTTAAAGATTTTGCTTACAGAATTAATATGCCGGTGTGGCCGTTTGTAATCAGTTTCTTAGTGTTGTTGGGACTTACTTTCGCAGTAGTAAGTATCAAAGCTTATAAAGCCACAAAAGTGAACCTTGTAAAATACCTGAAATATGAGTAACTGAGTGTATTGCTCACCTTATTTTTAATTTATTCAAACCAGAAAGTACTCATGAAGAATTTCATTTTCCTATTTTTTGTTGGCCTTTATCCGGCTCAGCAAACATGGAACCTGCAGGAATGTCTCAACTACGCAATGACGCATCATCCTTTGGTGAAACAGGCTACGGTGAATGTTGCGAAAAATGACCAATTGATAACCGGATCAAAAGGAATGTTGTTGCCTTCCATAGACGCGGGAGTGAAGCATACCTATAGTTTTGGCTCTTCCATTAACCAGTTGAGTAACCAGAGAGAAGCGCTCAATACCCAATATGATCAGTTTACGGCTCAGGCAGACTGGAGCCTTTTCAACTGGACAAATATTCTCAATATATCTCTGTCTAAGCTGAATAAAGAAACCAGTACCTATAAACTGAAACTGGCTCAGAATAAGGTGAAACTGAATGTGATTCAAATGTTTTTTGCCTATCAAAACAGCAAAAGTTGGCTCGAAGTTCTGGAAACTCAAATCACAGGAATGCAGGATCAGATCAAGCGCACGGAAAAAGAAGTAGAAATTGGAAACAGGCCCAAAAGTGATGTGTACGATATCAAAGCCAATTTTGGAACCTTACAGGAACAGTGGGTGTCTGCCAAAAATCAGCGGGACCAGGCGAAAATCAATCTGCTTAATGCATTGGCTTTCACTCAGGATTCAGTGGATTTTGTAATGACTGATGAGAACCTTTCCTTTGAAGAAGAATTTCACGATCCGGACTTTACCAGAAAACTGCTCGAAAAAAATCCGGCTTATCAATCCGCTATTGCAGAAATTAAAGCACAGGAAAAGAGAGAAGATATTGCCAAATCTGCTTATCTGCCAACTTTGAACGGAAGCTACAGTTGGTCTACTTTTTATAATAAAGTGTTGGGAAAAGATGAGGGCTTCAATACCCGTTTCTCTGATCAGTTTTCTCAGAATAAAAATCAGACGGTATTTTTTGGACTTAATATTCCAATTTTTAATAAGTTACAGGTAAAAACCAATGTAGAAATAGCAAAACTCAATATTATTAACTCCAATTATGATAAAGAATTGGTGATTAATGATCTTACGCAGAATATCAACTCCATTAAGGCACAGTTTTTAAATGCTCAGGAAAAATACAATCTTTTGAATACCAATTTTGAAAACCAAAAGCTGTCATTCCAAAAATCTGAAGAAAAATATAAAGAAGGGCTGATGGACGCTTATACATTTTTTGTAGTCCGCAACGGTTGGCTTCAGGCCAATTATAACCTGATCAGCAGCAAAAATGACGTTGTTCAGCAGACCGAACTTTTAAAGGTTTTGGAATCAGGATATTAATTAAAAAACATTCATACATTTCCAGAAAGCGGTCTTCATTCTTTTGAAGGCTGCTTTTATTTTAATGTACTCATATATCAATACAGCAAATTAAAATTTAATAAAAAAGGATATTCCAAAACGCTGGAATATCCTTTTTTAAATTTATGGAGTTGTCAGTTGCTGAATTACAAAGCTGTCTTTATTGACGGTATGGGCTGAAAAATATCCTAAAGCTCCATTGCTGATATTGCTTGGTGGGTTGGTTGGGGTTACGCCGCCACCGTTGCCACCGGAAATTTGAAGAAGGGCACTGTAATACGTAAATATATTGGTACTGATGCACTGCATTTCTACATGAATCGTATCTCCTACCACTACTTCATGGTCTCTTCCTTTGTTATCATCATTCGGAAGGATCAAAGGCTGCTGATTAGGCAATCCGTTGTTGACATTGTCCGACATAACTGTCATGTATTTCTTCGTAAGATTGTTGATGGTAAAAGTGAAAAGATATCGGTTGCCTAGCGGAGCAGGATCTGTAAAAAGCGGTAAAAGGGTATAAGTATTTTTATCCCCAAATTTGAATGAACTCTGCTGTAATCCTGTAAGAAGCACAGGTTCAGGCATTGTACTTTGGGCGGTGTATTCCTTTCCTTCAACCTGTACTTTCAGCGTGTAGGTTCTGCCGGGATCACCATAAAAAGTCGTAGTTTGGTACATTCCGTTTCCTACATAATGAAGGGCTTCCGTCTGTCCTGTATTATCACTTAAAATAACCTGGGCCCCGGTAACTGCCGGATATTGATTCGGTTCCGAAAAACCAACGGATTTTGTAATTTTCACAGTGTAAGGACCTACCTTATCGGTTACATTTCCTTCAATGACGATATTTCCGCTTTGGTCGTTAAGATCAAGGTCGATTTCTTTTTCACAAGAAGTTAATGCAAATAGGGATAATATGATAAAAAATGATTTTTTCATGATTTAGAATTTGAAGTTATAAGTGATGTTAGGTACCCAACGGAATAAAGAAACCTGTGTAGCGCGGGTAGTTCCCTGGCGGTCAGGATTATCCTCAAAGTTGATGATATAAGCGTTCTCACGGCCATACAGGTTATAAATACCGAAAGTCCAGGAACCACGGAAACGTTTGTTGGTGCTTGGCTCATAAGTGGCACTTACATCCATTCTGTGATAAGCGGGCATTCGGTCTGCATTTCTGTTACTGTATTGGAATACGGTCTGACCATTCAGCTCATACTTTCCAGTAGGGAAGGTAACGGCATTTCCTGTACTGTAAACAAACAGTCCGGAGAAAGTCCATTTTGGATTCAGCTGATACGTTGCTACAATAGAGAGATCATGGGTTTTATCCATTCTCGCATTATACCATTCGTTGTTGTTGATTCCGTTAATTTTTCTTTCTGTTTTAGATAACGTATAAGAAATCCATCCTGTAAGCTTTCCGCTTTTCTTTTTTGCAATAAGTTCCAAACCGTAAGCTCTTCCTTTCCCGAAAAGCAGTTCACTTTCTACATCAGCGCCGGCATCAAATCCAATCTGGGCTCCATTTTTGAAATCGATCTGATTCTGCATAGATTTATAATATACTTCAGCATTCAACTCATAATTATTATTGTTGAAGTTTCTGCTGTATCCTAAGCTGATCTGATCTGCAATTTCAGGTTTTACCGTGTAGCTGCTTCCAATCCACTGGTCGGTAGGATTTCCACTGTTACTATTACTTAAAAGGTGAAGGTTCTGTGTATTGCGGGAATAACCTCCTTTCACACTGCTTACTTCATTGATTCGGTAGTTGGCTGAAACTCTCGGTTCAATATTCACATATGTTTTCCCGAATTTTCCTTTTTCTAAAAACTCACTGTCTGTAAGAACTCCCTCGTTATACATGTTGAAAGTATCTCCACCCAATACGCTGAACATCGAAAGCCTAGCTCCATAATTAATGGTCAACTTTTCTGTAGCCTTAAAATCGTCATTGATGTACAATGCATTCTCCCAAGAATATCTGGGATTTCTTGGATAACTGCTCACACTCGTTCCGGAAGCACTGCTTGGGATAATGGTGTGATAGATAGACTGGAGACCAAAACGTACAGAATGCTTATTTCCGGCAAACCAGGTGAAATCCTGCTTCAGGTTCCAGTCTTTTATTTTTGAATTAAGATCGAACACATTATCATCATTTTTCAGGCTGATCTTATAATCATAATCACTGTAAATGAATGAAGTGTTGGAAAATAATTTACTGCTGATGATGCTGTTCCATCTCAATGTAGCGGTTGTATTTCCCCAATCTGTATTGAAGGTATCACCAAGGCCCAATACATCCCTTCCAAAATATCCTGAAAGGTAAATACGGTTGTTTTCATTGATCTGATAATTCGCTTTCAGGTTAAGATCATAGAAATAAAGCTTGTTGTCTTTATAATCTTTGGTAGTTTTAAGGAAAAGGTCAGCATACGTTCTTCTTCCTGAAACAATGAATGATGATTTTTCCTTTTGAATAGGACCTTCTACGCTTAGTCGGCTGCTGATCAGACCAACACCTCCATTCACGTTATAATCTTTGTTATTTCCGTCTTTCATTTTCACATCCAGTACAGACGAAAGTCGGCCACCATATTGGGCCGGGCTGTTTCCTTTAATAATGCTTGCATCTTTCAAGGCATCACTGTTGAATGTACTGAAAAAACCAAGAAGGTGGGAGGCATTGTATACAGGAGCTTCGTCCAATAAAATCAGGTTTTGGTCTGTCGCACCTCCTCTTACACTGAATCCACTACTTCCTTCACCGCTACTTTTGATGCCGGGTAACAGTTGGATGGTTTTCATGACGTCTTTTTCTCCGAACAGAACCGGAAGTTTTTCTATACTTTTAATGCTTAAGGTCTCTGTTCCCATTTGAGCGGAAGTGAGATTTTTATCCTTTTTAATCCCTGTAATAACCACTTCATCAATCGCTTTTGAAATTTCCTCCTGAGGAAGTAGCGGAAGATCCAGTTTGATGTTTTGATCTACTTGTATCTGCTGTTCAAAATCTTTATATCCTGGATTGGAAATAATGATGGTGTAATTGCCTTCTGGTAGCGAAAGAGAGTAAAATCCATATTCATTGGCAACAACATTGATGGCAGGGTTTTCACTTACTTTTACGGTGACTCCAATCAGTAATTCACCGTTTTTTTTGTCTTTCACGGTTCCGCTTACAGAATAGGTTTGTTGGGCAATGGCCAGGGTACTGAAACAGAGAGCAGCGGTGGCTGCTGTAATTTTAAAAAAGGATGTTTGCATTAGTTTATTTTAAAGTAGTAGAGCTTTTCTATAAGAATAGTTGTTTTTATGTGACGCAATATTAGTTGAATAAATGAGGGATTAGTTACACCTAAAGCTTTAATTATGAAAGAAATCCATCAAAAATAGAAGCTATTATACTGTTTTTCCAATGTATGTGAAATAATAATAAAACATAATTGTTGCGGAAAAAATAATATTATGCTTGGGATATTATTTAATTCATCTGTATGTCTTTATTATGGGGATTAAATAAATTATTTTAATTACTAGGAAGAATTTTATTTCAAATACACAGAAAAAACAGAGGTTTTTAATCATGAAATTGAATAATAGACGGCTGAAGGAAGATCAATTGTGAACAAAAAGAGTTGAAAATTGTAGTGATTTTGTGATTTTTCATGGTTATTTTTTTAAGGCAAAACCGCAAATTTAGAGGTAAATAAGCAGTCATACACCAGTTTCTTCTTCTGATTTTTGATTATTATTAGAACTCAGAAGCGTCTGAAATATTGTACAGAAAATTATTTTAAATACAACCCGTTATACTTTCACCCGCTAAAAAATTACAATCATCTGCTTCCCACTTTGCTCGGCAATATATTGTATTTCTTTTTGAAAGCTGCGGAAAAGTGCCTTGGATTCTTATATCCGATCATATCTGAAATTTCACTGATATTCATATCGCTGTCTAGGAGCATTTTTTTTGCAAGTTCCATTTTAGTATCATTCCAGAAACCAAAAACGGTGGTACCGAAAAGCTCTTTAAAGCCTTTCTTTAAAGTAAATTCGTTCGTGCCTACCTGATGAGCCAGGTCATTGAGAGAACAGTTGGCATCCAGATTATTGGCGATATAATCTCTTACGGCATAGATTTTTTCTTCATCTTTTTTGGGCAGCGTGGAGGTTGCAGAATCATTTTGAAGAATTTGCTCCATCTGTAAAAGGAGAAGTTCACTTACTTTAGCTTCAAGGTAGATTCTTTTGAAAATGCCTTTTCTGTCACAGTTCATAAGATCATTCAGAATCTGATACATTTCCAGGCTGATGCGGCTGTGATGAGGATTAATGAGCGATGACCGCTGTTTTTCAATAGCATTTCTGAATGTTTCAAAGAGGCCCGAATAATCCGGCAGGAATTTTTTGAA
Source organism: Chryseobacterium sp. JK1 (assembly GCF_050632815.1). Lineage (NCBI taxonomy): Bacteria > Pseudomonadati > Bacteroidota > Flavobacteriia > Flavobacteriales > Weeksellaceae > Chryseobacterium > Chryseobacterium sp. JK1. The sequence goes on from NZ_JBODRU010000001.1 coordinate 744,304, forward strand.
GAAAGAAGGAGCCAGATTAATTTCCAGTATATGAAGATCCGGACCATAAAAATCCATCTTTCCCTGCATTTGATGAGCATAGATAATATTGTGCTGATAGCTGTCAAACTGTACTGTTTTTCCAAAATTTTCAGAATTGGCGGCGCTTTTTCCTTTTAAGGCAAAATGCATTTCCACTGTATCAAAATCACTTTCAAAATACAGCTGAATTTTATGATCCAATGCAATATTCCCAAAACTGATATGTACGTTTTCGAAACATATTTCATGGTAAAACCCATTACCATAAGGAGGTTCCAGCTGTATAATACACTCCTGGATATCTCCGTCTTTTACGTAATAGGTATCAGGATAATTTCGCTCCATGAGCATTTTTCCGATACTTTCGTCATATAAGCGTAATGTCATTGTCTTTCCTTTGGTTAGATTTTCCTTTTTGCGGACTTTTTATTCCGTTCTGCATACCCAAACTCTTGGCTGTACACTCTACTTTTGCACAAAGGTAATGATTATTTAGAATCATTCTTAATAACTAAGTCTGTTTTTCATGAAAGAATCTAAGAAAAGAAAGAACGGTATCGCAAGGTTGCTGGAAATAGCAGGAAGAAGAAAGATATTGTTGTTTCTGTCCGGTTTGCTAGCCGTTATTCATGCATTTTTGAGTTTGGTTCCTTATATACTTGTATTTTATATTATCCGTGAACTGACCAAGGAAAATGTAGATTTTAGGCTGGCTCGTGAATATATCATCTATGCAGTTGTTGCAGCTGTAGTCAGTATGTCGGTATTCTTTCTGTCCGGAATTTTATCACATATCGCAGCGTATAATGTTTTGTTTGAATTAAGAAGATTCATTGTCGATAAAGTAGGAAAACTTCCTATGGGATATCTCAACAACAGAAACTCAGGAGCACTGAAAAAAATTCTGTCTGATGATGTTGAGAGAATAGAAAACTTCATTGCTCACCAGATTCCGGATTTTGTAAAAGGTGTGGCTTTGCCTGTGGTTACTATTATTTTTCTCTTTTCACAGGATTGGAGACTGGCGGCCATCAGCTTTGTTCCTTTAATCATTTTGGGAGTTTGGATTCCGATTATGTTTGGAGGCAAAAAATCAAAAGCCCTAATGAAAAACTATCATCAGTCGTTAGAAGATATGAATTCCGGAATTGTAGAATATGTACGGGCTATGCCAGTGATGAAGATCTTCGGTCAGTCTGCAGAAACCTTTGACAAATATGGAAATACGGTGAAACAGTTTAACGGCTTTGTTAATGATTGGGTAAAATCCAGCACTCCGGCATTTGCTGTATTTATGAGCTTTATCAGTAATGCAATGCTTCCTGTACTGGCTCTTGGGTTGTATTTATACTTTAAAAATGGAGTTACACTGTCAACCCTATTGCTTTTCCTGATCTTGGGAACCGGATATATTAAACCACTTTTTGTACTCAGTAATATGGGAATACAAATCTCGGTAATCAACCGTGGAGTAGAGCAGATAGATAACCTTTTGTATCACGAAAACTTAAAAGAAAACCATGAAAATCATCAGGCCAAAGATCTAAGTATTGTCTTTGAAGAAGTGAGCTTTGCCTATGATGAGAATAATCTTGTATTGGAAAATGTAGATTTTATGATTAAAGAGAAATCCATTACAGCACTGGTAGGTCCTTCAGGAGCAGGTAAAAGTACAGTAGGACAGCTTTTAGCCCGCTTCTGGGATACCAGTAAAGGGAATATAAAAATTGGAGGGATTAACATTAAAGATTATCCCCAGCAACAGCTGATGAAGATGGTTTCCTTTGTATTTCAGGACAGTTTTATGTTTCAGCAGACCATGTTTGAAAATATAAAAATGGGAATGGATAAAACCTATGAAGAAGTAATAGAAGCGGCTAAAGCGGCACAAATTCATGATTTGATCTTATCTCTTCCTTATGGCTACGAAACCCTATTTGGACAGTCGGGAGTCCATTTGAGTGGTGGAGAGCAGCAAAGATTTCAGCTGGCCAGAGCAATCCTTAAAAATGCTCCAATCCTTATTCTGGACGAAGCTACGGCTTTTGCAGATCCCGAAAACGAATACAAAATCCAGCAGGCTTTCAGTCGTTTGATTAAAGATAAAACTGTATTGATAATCGCCCATAGGCTTAGCACCATTACCGATGCAGATGCCATTCTGGTTTTTGACAAAGGAAAGCTTATTTCGGAAGGAAAGCATGAAGATCTTCTCGAAGAAAGCAAAATATATCAGAGAATGTGGAACGCCCACATCAGAGCGAAAGAATTTGTAATGTAAAAGAAAAAATACCCTTAATAAAAGTACTATGAGAAATTTTAAAGCAATACAGGCAGAATTTACAGTAAGCAGAAAAGAATACATCACACCACATTATATAAGGATTTTCTTAACGGGAGAACAGGTTCCATTAATAGAGAATACCACGATAGGGGTGAACAATAAAATACTTATTCCACCAAAAGGAGTGAATCAGATTCATTTTCCTGAATTTGATTATGATACAATGCAGTGGAAACCTCAGCCTAAAGAAACCCGTCCCAGCATAAGAACTTATACCCATCGGGGAATTGATCTCGAAAGGAATGAAATATGGATCGATTTTGTAGCTCATGGAGATGAAGGTCCAGCTTCAGCGTGGGCTATTGAGTCCAAACCCGGCGATTTGTTGGGGGTATTGATGAAAGATGGAAAAACAGAACTCTATGGCAAAGCCGGTCATTATTTTTTGGCTGCAGATGCCACAGGAATTCCGGTTTTGGCTGCAATTCTTGAAGATCTTCCCACAGAAGCTAAGGGAATATGTATTATTGAGGTTTATGGCAAAGAGGATGAGCAGAATCTGCAAACCAATGCTGATATTCAGTTTATATGGATTCATAATGAGCACCCTCAGCAGGGCAGTAAACTGGCAGAAGTAGTAAAAGAGCAGGTACTGCCTGAAGGTTCTCGCTCTGGTTATGTAGCTGCAGAATTTTCCTCTGTTAAAGAAATCCGTAGATATCTCAGAAAAGAAAAACAATGGAAACAGGAAGAACTTTATGCCTATTCCTATTGGAAATCCGGAGTGGCCGAAGATAAATCGGCAACAGAAAGACACGAAGAAAATGCAAGTGCTAATGTTTAATATTGAGTTGTTTATCTACAGAAAAATTTATGAATTATTCAAATAAAATAAACTGGGCTTTTGCTGCAGCAATTGTTGTATCCATTTGCTGGCTTATCGGGGATATTTTTGTGGCAGGATTTGACCCCAACCCCGCTGAATACCCGTTGTTTTCAAAAACCTATGCAGAGCAGGTCAATATTGAATTTGCTACATTAATGTTAGAAGGTTCAACGGCCCGACTGATGTTTGGTGCGTTAATTGGCGCTCTTACAGGTCCATTGCTTATTCCGGCAAGCTGGCTGGTATATCAGTTTTTTAAAGATAATCAGAAATGGTATGCTATATTGGTGTACTGGGTTCTTTTGGCTGGTGCAGTTCTGTCTCCGCTAGGTCATGCGGGATTCTTTTATGTTGGGGAAATTTATAAAGCAGTTTATCATACAGATCCCGCTTCCCATCCTTATCTTTTAGAAACAGGAAGAGGATTTATGAAAATGCTGAATATTGCCTGGGGAGCAGCCATTGGAGTTTTGGCAGTCGGTTGGATTTCTTTCGCCGTGTGTATTCTTTTAAACAAAACACTTCTTCCAAGATGGATGGCTTTGCTGACTCCATTTGTGTTGACATTGCTTATTATTCCTGTTAAAAGCATGCTGCCATTACCTTATTCAGGATGGGTTGGCGGTGCGATATTCAATATTGCGTATTTGGTATTTTTCAGCTCACTGCTGTTCCTGTTCAGAAGAAAATTATTGGCAGAACATAGAACTTCTAAAAAAGTTTGATCATGATAAAAAATTTAAAATATGTCACTTCTTTTAACCCGAAAGACACCCGAAAAGTAGCTTTCACGGAAGTGATACACAGTATGTTTATCGCGGCTCCTTCAGGAATTTTGCTGGTGGTTGTGTGGGAGCTTTTCTCAAAACAGCCGGATCTGACAAGAGTTTGGACGGTAGTGGCCTTGATGGCTGTGATGCTGCTTATTCAATTTTTTGTGGCATCCCGTTCTATGGTGCAATCGAATATTTTGGTTTATGATCTTTCCACAAAACTGCGCATTAAACTGGGGAATCATATTCAGAAGTTTTCTTTGGGGTTCTTTAAGCAGAGAGATCCGGGAGAGATTGCATCCATTGTTTTGCAGGATGTTGCCAATTTTGAAGGGATATTCGGACACAGTATCGGAAATCTTGCTTCAGCAGCATTTGGAACAGCTTTATTATCTGTATTTCTGTTCGTGTATGACTGGAGGCTGGCTCTTTGCCTATTGTTGGCGTTACCATTAATCTATCCCTTTTTAAGGATTGCGAATTATTTTGTAAGCAGTTTAGGGAAAAAACAAATTGCGGCCAGAAATACAGTTGGAGCAAAATTTTTAGAATATGTACAGGGAATCCGTCATTTGAAATCTTATGGATTAACTGGGCAGAGACATAAAGGTCTTGAAGATTCTTTTGATGATCTTCGTCGTAAAAGCATTCAGATGGAAGCCATTCCAGGGCCGTTTATTGTAACAGCAGGAATTGTATTTGAGATTGGTTTTATAAGTATGGTCGCGCTTGGATTGTATTTTCTTCTCCATCAGTCCATCACAGTTCCGGTGCTCATAACTTTTCTCATCATGGGGTATAACCTCTATAATCCGTTGAAAGTTGTGATGGTAGACTATCTGGTTCTTCGATATATGAACGAAAGTCTGAGCCGCATCATCGGAGTGTTAGAAGAACCTACCATGGAAACCGAAAAAAATGAAATTCCTCAGAATTACGAGATATGTTTCCGTAATGTAAGCTTTGGATATCAGGATAAAATGACTCTGCAGAATATCAATTTTACCGTTCCTGAAAACTCCATGCTTGCTTTGGTAGGACATTCAGGTTCAGGGAAAACAACTATTGCTTCTTTAATTGCCAGATTTTGGGATGTGAATGAAGGAAGTATCACCATTGGAGGTATAGATATCAGAAATATCAATCAGGATGTTTTTTATAAGCAGATCAGCGAAGTATTTCAGGAGGTTTATCTTTTTGATGATACGATCTATAATAATGTTAAAATAGGAAACCCCGAAGCTGAAGATCATGAAATAGAAAAGGTTTTGGAAAAAGCGCAATGTCTTGAATTTATCAACGATTTACCGGAAGGTATTCATACCAAAGTAGGAGAGGGAGGAAGCAAGCTGTCCGGAGGTCAAAAACAAAGAATAAGCATTGCGAGAGCTTTACTGAAAGATGCTCCCATTGTATTACTGGACGAAGCTACAGCCAGTCTGGATCCTGAAAATGAAATCTATATTCAACGCGCTATACAGGAATTAGTAAGATCCAAAACCGTTGTGGTTATTGCTCATAAGCTATCTACCATCCAAAACGCCAATCAGATTCTGGTTTTGAATGAAGGTGAAATTTCAGAAAAAGGAAATCATACAGAACTTTTAGAAAAAAACGGAATATACCGCAAGATGTGGGATATCCAAAAACAGTCAAACGGATGGAAGGTAAAGTACACAAATGAAATTCTTGATGTATGCTAAAGATGGAGATGTGTTTTTTTTCTCGGTAAGATAAAACACCATGCAGAGGCGGCCTTTAAATCCTAGGATTTAAAGGCTTTTTTTATAAAGAAGCCTCTTCAATAATATGCCTGATCCGAATATAAGCCCTATATTGCTATAAAGAATTACCAGAAAAAAGAATATGGAAAAACTGAAAGTATGGTTGATGAAAAACTGGTCTACAGCAATTTTAGCCCTTCTCTTCATTATATTACTCGTAAATCCGGATGCCAAAGCATGGCTGATGAGGCAGATTGCTTCTACCGGAATCCTCAACTCAAGGATATCGGATGCAAAAAAAGAAACCAGTAAAGACGCTTCTGTATCATATGCAGGATTTACATTGAGAAAAGAAGACGGAACCATTATTGATGCTGCTTCTTTACAAAATAAAGTGGTTTTTATCAACTTCTGGGCATCATGGTGTCCTCCCTGTAGAGCAGAATTTCCTTCTGTTCAGAAACTCTATGAAAAATATAAAACAAACCCGGATATGGTATTTCTTACCGTTAATATGGATGATAATACCCAACTTGGTAAAAGTTACTTAAAGGAAAAAGAGTTTACAGTCCCATTTATCATTCCGGCAGGTCCTATTCCCAATGCTCTCTATGAGGGTTCATTGCCTACTACCGTTGTTCTTGACAAAAAAGGAGAAATTCGTCTTCACCATACAGGAATAGCAGATTACAGTAAAAATTCTTTCTATGAACAGATTGATGAATTATTGAAATAAAGGTCTGATGAGGAAAAATTTTTTTACGATCAATGATTAAACTTGACCACAAAAGTCACAAAAGATTTTTAAATACTTAAGCTATAAATTTTGTAAAAACGAAATATCACTTTTTTCGTACCTTTAGTATACCAAATAACAATCACTACAATCCTATGAATATTCAACTTTTTTCAAAAAATGCTTTAGTGGGAGCAGCCACACAGGGTATTGGGGCAGGAATAGCTTTAGAACTGGCAAAATGTGGAGCCAATGTTACAGTGATGGCCCGCAATGAATCCAAATTGAAAGATATCGTTTCGTCATTACCCATAATCAATACAGAACAGAAACATCAATATCTGGTAGCCGATTTTTCAGATTTTGAAAACTATAGAAAAATTATTACAGAATATTTCCAAAGGAACGCTGTAGATATTTTGGTCAATAATACCAACGGACCGGAACCTGGTCTGGCACTCGACAAAAGTGTTGATGATTACCAGAAAGCATTTGATTTGTTATTTAAAACAGTTTGTGAAACCACATTGCTCGCCTTACCCAATATGATCAAACAGGGCACAGGTCGTATTATCAACGTTTCCTCCCTCTCAGTAAAGGAACCGATCGGAAATTTGGCACTTTCCAACTCGATCCGCTCCGCAGTAATTGCCTGGGCAAAGACTCTTTCCAATGAAATTGCGCAGCATAATATTACTGTGAATAATGTTTTAACAGGGTATTTTGATACCGAAAGAATTCAAAACCTTATCCGCCATGAATCCCAACAAACCGGAGCTTCGCAGGAAGAAATAAAAAAAGCCAGAGAAAATAAAATTCCGATGAAAAGATTAGGAAAAACAGAGGAATATGGCCATCTCGTCGCTTTTTTGGCTTCAGATTATGCATCTTATCTTACCGGAACAAGTATTCCTTTGGATGGAGGACTCAATAATACTTACTAAGAAGATATCATTCAACAAAACGATTAAAAAGATCACTGTATGCAGAAGCTAAAATTTTCATATAGAGTTGAATTGCCCTAATTATAATAAATAAGTGTAAATTATCTTTTTTGCATAAATGTAAGCTTTCAGGTGAATCATCTGAAGGTTTTTTAATTTAAATACACGAAATATTCAATTTTCATGTAATAAAACATTTCTTTCAATTGTCTTATAAAGTATTGGAAAATATTATATGAAAAATTGGTCTTTTAAAAAACGGAACACCGCATTGGGATGGTTCCTTTTCGCTATTGCACTTATTACTTATCTTTCAACCATAGAGCATTCTCTGAGTTTTTGGGACTGCGGGGAATATATATCCTCAGCAGTAAAACTCGAAGTGACACACGCTCCCGGAGCTGCTTTGTTTCAGATTATGGGTGCAGTGGCAAGCATTTTTGCATTAGGGAATGCTGAGAATTATTCTATCGTCATCAATGCGATGTCTGCGCTGTTCAGTGCATTTACTATTTTGTTTCTATTCTGGACCATTACTCATTTTTTAAGACGTCTTGTAAAGAAAGATTTCAATGACTTAATAAAACATCAGGAATTTTCTATCCTTTTTGCAGGAGTCATCGGGGCTTTGTGCTTTACATTTTCAGATACATTTTGGTTTTCAGCTGTAGAGGGAGAAGTATATTCTATGGCTTCCATGTTTATTGCATTATTGATGTGGCTGGTTACCAAATGGGAGAATGAGTATAAAGCAGCAGACAGTGAGAGATGGATTATTCTTATCTTCTTTATCATAGGACTTTCTGTGGGAGTACATATGATGTGTATGCTTGCTATTCCGGCAATATGTCTGATGTATTATGCCCGAAATTATACATTTTCATGGAAATCCTTTATCTATGCGAACCTCATCACACTGGCAATTCTTTCATTTGTTTTTAAAATCATTTTCCCTCTTATTATGACTTTGTTTGGGAAGCTGGAGATTTTCTTTGTTAATGGATTAGGATTTCCATTTCATTCCGGAACCATTGCTGCATTTATTCTCATGACCGTAATCAGCTATCTTTTAATTCAATATACCAGAAAAACAAAAAGAAAATTATACCAGACCGCTGTTTTATCCCTTGTTTATATGATTATCGGGTTTTCCTGCTGGCTGGTGATTCCGATAAGAGCCAATGCTAATCCTCCCATGAATCTCAACGATCCGGATACCGCCATCGGGATGAAAGATTACTACAATAGAGAACAATATGGAGACTGGCCAACTATTTACGGACAGAATTACACCGCTTTTCTTGATAAAAATGGAATCGAAAAAAATGAAGACGGCAGTTATAAAAGACAGATAACAGGAGATATTTACGAAAAAGACGAAAAAACGGGAACTTATAGAAAAACAGGAGAACGTTTCAATTACGTTTTTAATAAATCTCATATAAGCTTCATGCCAAGAATGTTCAGCAGTGATGATGATGTAATGGCTAATTATATTGCCTTGTATGGTGCTCCCGACTTTACATTTAATGATGATAATGAAGATGTGGCAGACAATCCTCAAGCCAAACAAATCTTCGAAGAACTGAAAGCCAAATACGAAAATGATTCTATTACAGCCTCAGATTATCTTAAGGTAAAACCTTATGACCTGATCAAAGTTCAGCGTCCTTCATTGGCCCAGAATATGGATTATTTTATCTCCTTCCAGAACGGATATTACTTTGTAAGATACCTGATGTGGAACTTTGTCGGAAGACAGAATGATCTTCAGGGGCATCTGGAAAATACCCAAGGAAACTGGATTTCAGGATTCTCTTTTATAGACAATGCTTTATTGGGAAATCAGGATCATATGCCTGCCAAATTTAAAAATGAAAGTACCGTCAAATTCTTCTTTTTACCTCTTATTTTAGGACTTATCGGTTTCTTTTTTCAGTTGAACAGAGATTTTGGAAGATTCTATGCTCTTCTTTCACTTTTCATCATTACCAGTATGGGAATTGTTTTTTATACAGGAGTGAAACCGTTTGAAGTAAGAGAAAGAGATTATGCAATGGTAGGATCATTCTATGCCTTTGCCGTTTGGATCGGTTTGGGAGCCGGGGCTGTTCTCTGGTTCCTTCAGTCTAAAATAAAATCCAACATAGTGAACGTTGTTTTTGGATTGATATTATTAGGAATCCCTTTTATGATGGGCTTTCAGAATTATACTTCCCATGACAGAAGTAAGAAAACAGCGGCCCGTGACTATGCTTATTCATTTCTCAAGCCTTTGCCCAAAGATGACATTATCTTTATATACGGTGATAATGATACGTTTCCGGTTTGGGCAATTCAGGAAACGGAAAGGTTCAGGGATGACGTGAAAACAGTAAATTTTACTCTTTTAGCGACTCCTTGGAATATTGATCAGGTAAAAAGAAGAACCTACAACGCAAAAGGAATTCCTGGAGAATTAACCCATGATGAATACCGTGATGGAGTAAATGACCAGGTTTATCTGATGAAAAAAGAAGACTGGGAGGGTTTATTTGGAATGCTTAAAGAACAGGGAGCTCCGGAAACCGAGTTTCAGGAATTTAGAAAATATTTGACAGAGGATTCGATGACGATGAAAGAAGCCATTCAATTCCTGAAAGTAAAATCTCCGGCAAAAGATGAACTTTTGAAGATGTATTTCGGTGAAAAGGAATATGAAAAATACAACATCATCCCGGTACACAAATTTATCCTTCCAGTGAATAAGCAAAATGCTGTACAGTCGGGAATTATTAATCCAAACGACCTTCCGAATGCTGTAGATCAGATAACAATTAAATATGAAGCCAATACCTTATACAAAAGCAATCTGATGATGCTTGATATGCTGGCTAACTTTGACTGGAAACGTCCTATTAATTTTTCTTCAGGAGGAATGTATGATAGCGAAAATATATTCTATCTTGATGATTATTTACAGTTTGATGGTTTTAGCTACAGATTGGTTCCTATTTATACTCCTCAACTTCAGGATGGAGATAAAGGAAGGGTAGATGCCAACTCGCTGTACCAGGTAGTGAAAAATTTCAGATGGGGGAACTTCAAAGATCTTAGTATTTATTATGACGAAACTGCTACTTCTAATATTTTGGGTTACCGAATGTCTGTAAGCAGAGCCGTTTCAGCATTGATCCTGAGTGGTCAGAAAGCAAAAGCCCTGGAACTTCTGGATCTTGCGGCCAGAGAAATTCCTGTAGAAAAATATAATGATCCCCGTTCACTAAGCTCAATAGTTACAGGATATATTGTTGCCGGACAGGAACAGAAAGGTTTAAAACTGGCAGAAACCCTTAAAAAAGGAATTTTTGAAGAGTATGATTACTACCGTAGCCTTTCCCCTAAATTTCAGGCTGCATCCAGAAAACAGATGCGTTCCAAACCTATGGAATATGCACTTGTAGTTTCCGCAGTTACAGAAGCTTATAAAACAATAGGCCAGAATGAAAAAGCCCGTGCTTACGTATTACAATCAGTGGAACCAATTGATAAAAAATTCAACACTTTTATAAAAGGCCTTCAACAGATGAATAAAGAAAAAGCGATGAAAGAATCTGAAAAAGTTCAGCAGATTGCTCCGTTTTATCAATATTTATTCAACGTAATGGAACCTTTCGATTCTACCTATTCAACAAAAAAAGAGAGTCAGATTACTTCAACACTGATGAAAGCAACACAATAAAGAATACATAAGTGATGAGAAAAAGATGTAATTTCAAATCAATTGCAACCTGAGTTTAGAATAAAAATATCTTCTCATAAACAAATACGAAGCGGAAAATTTTTGTTAGATCTAACAAAAATTTTCCGCTTCTCTTTTTCCTTTCAGTTAGTAATTACTATGCTTACCAACAGTAGCCATCACACACTTCAATATATACGCAATCATCTGCGAAAATCTGTGTCATCTGTGGTGAAAAAAAATAACCAATCACCCTCCTCAATTTTACCCATATGACTTATAATTCCATCCACTAAAACAGAGCTTAGTTTACACCCAATTATCTGCGAAAATCCGTGTTATATGCGGTAAAAATAAAATCCAATCAGCATTTAACTTTTCGACATCCCAGAACTTCTTGAAGTCTTGCTGCTTTTTCTTAAATCCGAAGGCCGCGATTGCGTAAACTCATGAAACGTATCACTGAATGCACTGATAGAACTGTATCCCACATCATCCGCTATTTCATTAATGGGTTTATCAGTATTCAAAAGTAGTTCTATCGCTTTGATGATTCTTAATGTTTTCAGATATTGAAGAAAAGAAATGTCCATATCAGATTTGAATAAACGGGACATAGAACGCTCACTCAGTCCGAATCTGGCACTTACATTGGCGAGAGTATGCTTCTCTCCAATATTCCATTCAAGATAAGAAGTTATCCTTTGCATCTGCTTATTATGCGTTGCTGGAAGAATAATAGGTAAAGGCTGTTTGTGGGTTTTGGGAAGAATTTTTTTTAAAGCAATCAGAAACTCAAAATTTTCATCTTTTTCGGTAACGTGTTTTTCGTCCCAAATTTCAGTATATCGAATCATTTGAATTAAGAGTTCTGACGCAGGATAAATTCCCAACCTTCCATAGAAAGGATCAGAATCATCATCATAAGCATAAAAATACAGAGAATGCAGAACGGTAGCCGTATGCCCAATTTCCAGAATATGTTCCATTCCCTGTGGAATCCAGAAGAAGTGCCGGGCGGGAACCACATAGGTTCGGTTATCAATTGTAATATAGGCAATTCCCCCTTCTATATAGCTCAGTTGTCCTTTAGTATGATTATGAAAAGGAATCAGTTTCTCAGACTTTTCGTGCATTACAAACACACTTCTGTCGTGTTCATCTATATGTGGAAGTGTTGCGATGAGTCCCATTGTCGTTCTAAAATCATTATGAATAAGCAAATATAATCATTTGGCCGGAATCATGTAAAACTTGACTATTTTAGATAAAAATAATCTCTGGATTGCCAATAAATTTGCAGTGCAATAATTCGAAAAATTCAGATGAAAATTTATCTCACCGGACTGCTGATGCTGGGAACATTCTACACTATTTCAGCCCAGGCAGGCAGCTCCAGAATTGATACCATCCGTCTATCCCTAAAAGATGCATGGCATAGAGCTGAAGAAAACAGCCGTCATATTAAAATCAATACCCTAAGTACAGACATCGCTGAAGCTGAGGTAAAAGATGCCAAAAGAGAACGACTTCCGGAAATTGGGGTTAAAGGATCCATTGAAAAAGCTTCCAACATTCCTATCTATGAAAACGGAATTTTTTCAAAACCTACACAACACGAAGTGATCCATACTCTGTATAGAGCCGGAGCCGATTTTTATCTGAATATTTATGAAGGAAACAAACTCAACCTTAAAATCAGAGAAAATCAGACCCTTCAGAAAATCAAGACTATTCAAAAAGAGCAGGCTGTTTCTGATATTCACTATAAAACAGCATCATTATACCTCGATCTTCAGAAAACATTAATTTTCAGAGATCTTATTAAAAAAGATATTGCAGATCAGAAAGTTCAGTTGAAAGAAATTCAGACACTTTATAAAAATGGAGTAGTCCTGAAAAGTGATGTTTTAAGAGTAGATCTCGAACTTTCCAAAAGAAAAATGGCGTTGGTTACCATTGAAAATGATATTCTTATTGCTACACAGAAACTGAATATTATCCTTGGAATTCCTGATGAACAGATTGTTATTCCTGAGGCTCCCTTTAGCGAATGGGATGAAAAAATGACGTACAACGAATACCTGAAACAGGCACTGGATCACTCTTTTAACTACCATGTTTCAGAACAGCAGACAGAATTGAGTAAACTGAAACTGAAACAGGTGAAAGCGAATGTAAGTCCTAAAATAGGCCTATACGGAGAATTTTATTATGCAAATCCTCAGATTTTCCTATATCCTTACAATCCGTATTGGTATTCCTTAGGAATTGTAGGTTTGAAAGCATCATTTTCCATATCGTCACTCTATCACAATACTCAGAAAGTAAAAGCGGCTGCTTTGGAATTTGAAAAAGAAGAAGAAGTACATAAAGACACTGAAGACAAAATAAGACAGCAGGTAAAAGAAGCGTATCTGCGGTATCAGGAGGCTCTTGAACAGATAAAGGTGGCAGAAACCAATGTCGTCCAGGCCAAAGAAAACGCAAGGATCATGAAAAATACCTATTTCAGTCAGACTTCCCTTATTACAGATCTGCTGGATGCAGATATACAGCTTTTACAAACCAAATTTGAATTGGAAGCAGCGAAAATTATGGCACAAAACAATTATTATTTACTACAAAATATTACAGGCACTTTATAATACAATGAAAAAAAAATATACTCCCACAGACCGACTGATTACAAAAATTACAGGATGGATTTCAGTTTTAATCGTTGCAGCACTTATGGTGTGGGGCGGTTTTACCCTTAAAAATTATTATCGATATGAGCAGACCAATGATGCTCAGGTTCAGGAATACGTTAACCCGATTATTTCAAGAGCAGGCGGATTCATTGTAGAAGTGAAATTTGAAGAAAATCAGGAAGTAAAAAAAGGGGACACTCTTTTAGTGATTGATAACCGAGAGTATGTTCTTCAGCAAAAACAAACCCAGGCCGCTCTTCAGAAAGCGTATGCAGAATTGAAAGTTCTGGAAAGTAATACCGGAACTACATCCAAAGAAGCTGCCGCAGCACAGGCTCAGGTGGAAGCCAGCAAAGCAAAAGTCTGGAAACAGGAGCTCGATTATAAAAGATATGAGAAACTTTACAACGAAGAATCCGCGACCAAGCAAAGACTGGAAGATGCAAAAGCTGCCCTGGATGTGAATGAAAGTGATTACAGATCATCACAGGACAATTATGCTGCTTCCGTTTCCAAAATCAAAGATATTCAGGCAGAAAGAACAGTTGTGCAGGCAGAAATTGCAAGGCTCAAAGCTTTATTGGACCGCCATACACTTGATGTAAGCTACACTGCTGTTACAGCTCCATATGATGGAAGAATGGGAAGAAGAACCGTAGAAGCTGGGCAGATGATTGATGCCGGGGAAACGCTCGCATTTATCGTTAATAATGAAACAGACAAATGGGTAGTGGCCAATTATAAAGAAACTCAGATTAAAGATATGCATATTGGTGATCATGTGAAAATTGTGGCCGATTCTTATCCGGATCAGGAATTTCAGGGAACCATTATTTCGCTTTCACCGGCAACAGGATCCAGTTTTTCATTGCTTCCGCCTGATAATTCTACCGGAAACTATGTGAAGATTGTACAGCGTATCCCTGTGAGAATAAGGGTAGATGGAAAAAGAAACGAAATCAACGTTCTTAAAGTAGGAATGAATGTGAATGTATATGCCAATAAAAAACATTCCAATGGTTAAAAGAAAAATGCCCTTTTTCAAAAGATGGGCTCCTGAATGGTTGGTAAAAATCATTCTTTTTTCCATGACGTTACCGGGGATCATTATCTTTTTTCTGCCTTTATCCAATATCAATGCAGCAGCAGGATATTATGGATGTGAACCTGCGGATATTCAGTTTTCCGTAGCTCTGTTCTATGCCGGATACGTTGGTTTTTACAGTCTTGAAAGACGGTTTTTCAGTTTTCTCGCGGCAAAAGAGTATTTTCTTTTATTCACCACTTTGCAGATTCTGGCGTGCCTCATATGTTATTGTACCCGAGAGATTTATATTCTCTTTCCCATACGTTTTCTGCAGGGGATGCTGTTTGCTGGGAATGTTAATCTTTCTCTTACACAGATATTTACCAGACTGAGCAGTGAAAGAGGCCGTGAAATAAGCTTCTCTGTATTTTTTGGAATTCTGCTTTGTGCTATGCCGTTCAATAACCTGATTACCGCAAATCTTATTGATTCTTATAATTTTAATATCGTTTATAAAACAGCAATTTTTTCTTATCTGCCGGGACTTGTTTTTCTGACTCTTGCGATGAGCAACTATAGAAGTCACGCAAGATTTCCACTCTATAAACTGGATTGGCAGAGTTTTGTACTTTTCAGTATTCTGCTTGTGTTGGTTGGTTATATCACCATTTTCGGACAGGAATATTATTGGCTGGAAGACAACCGAATTGCAGGAAGCGTTATTGGAATTGTAGTAGTGGGGTGGATCTCTGTTGTTCGCCAACACACAATTAAAAGACCTTATATTGATTTGAGGATATTCAGATACAGGAATTTTAAAGTAGGTTTACTGGTTCTTTTTGTGATGTATATCTGCCGTTTTGCTTCCGGAATTACCAACAATTATTTTGCTGCAGAACTGCATTTAGATCCTTTTCATATCTCATACATCAATATTTTTAATCTTTCAGGGCTTGTTGCAGGTGTAATTATCGCCTGTTGTATGGTGTTGCAGAAGAAGAGAATTCAGTATATCTGGGGACCTGGTTTTCTGATGCTGTTGCTGTTTCATGTATTGATGTATTATTCTTTTGATATTCAAGCAGATGAGTATAACTATTACATTCCTTTATTCATTCAGGGATTGGGAGTTGGGCTTATTATGGTTCCTACTGTTATTTATATCATTTCCTCAGTTCCCGCTTCTATTGGCCCTTCGGCCGCTGCGACAGCTTTGGCTATCAGATATTTTGGATTTTGTATCAGCATTGCATTAATCAATTTCTTTGAACTTTTCGAGAAAAGTCGTCATTATAATGCCTTTCAGGATCATCTGACCGCTGTTGACCCGGATGTTAAAAACTTTCTTCATCGTCAGGGCTCTAAACTGATTGCCAGAGGAATGCCTGAAGATAGAGCGGCAAAAGCAGCCCATAAATTATTGGTGGGAAGAATGAATGTTCAGGATCATGTTCGCTTTGCGATGGATTATTATGAAATAATGGTGTGGCTGCTGGCTGGTTTTCTATTGTTGATTTTTCTTTTCCCCTATCTGAACCGTACGGCTCTTTATTTAAAATCCCGCAGGCTATCACCTGCATAAAATGAGAGGTTTAGATTCTACTAAAATGAAAAGAGTATAGCTGTTTGAAGCTTGTTTTTATAGTTGAGTGGTGAGAGGCTGTCTTTTTATAAAGGCAGTCTCTTTTTGTTTTTAAAACGATGATAAATTTGGCCGAAACTGTATTTTTTTTTCATTGCAGCCAGTCGTCACTCTCTGTACATTTGCATCATACAAGTCAATATAGAAAATGCAGAAAAAGATATAAAAGTGAAAAATATTGTCCTTTTAATTTTACCACAGGTACAACTATTATATGCCTCATACTTTTCAATAAAGTAAATTCTTTCCCGGAAGCCAAAAGATAGATGTTTAAAAGAAATAAAAAATTAAATGAGCCGACTGCATTTAAAAAGTATTGATGAATACCAGAATCTGTTTTCCCTTTTTAATCGGGAAAAGATGTTACCGGAATTTTTTATGAAAAAATATGATAACGTAATTTATTTATAAACAGATGTTTGCTGATAATGGCAAAGAAAATTCAATAAAAACCTTCAGAAAAGCTTGGATTTAAAAAGGAAATTTCTATCTTTGCAGTCCCTTAAACAAAGGGTTTTACTTGAAAAAGTAAGTGACCGACTCGGTAGCTCAGCTGGTAGAGCAATACACTTTTAATGTATGGGTCCTGGGTTCGAATCCCAGCCGGGTCACAAACAGTAAAAATCATTTGATTTGTGATTTTATTACCTGCTAAATAATTTTTTATTCGCAGGAACTGTAAAGAAAATCGTAATTGAAATGAGGTACTTTAAGTATTCGTTTTAATTGAAAACGTGGCCGACTCGGTAGCTCAGCTGGTAGAGCAATACACTTTTAATGTATGGGTCCTGGGTTCGAATCCCAGCCGGGTCACAAACAGTAAAAATCATTTGATTTGTGATTTTATTACCTGCTAAATAATTTTTTATTCGCAGGAACTGTAAAGAAAATCGTAATTGAAATGAGGTACTTTAAGTATTCATTTTAATTAAAAACGTGGCCGACTCGGTAGCTCAGCTGGTAGAGCAATACACTTTTAATGTATGGGTCCTGGGTTCGAATCCCAGCCGGGTCACAAGATTTAAAATCAAAATACACCAAGGGCTGTTAATCGTATGATTAACAGCCCTTGGTTTTGAATAGAATGTTCAAACTGCACTCATTTATTGTTTTCTTTACAAATATTTTTTATACATTGTCATACTCAAATACGCTGCACTACTATGTCCAATGAATTAATCAATTACTTAGAATCTTTCATGCCTATTGATGATAAAGATAAGCTGTGTATAGAAGAGGTATTTGAAAGAAGAGTATATAAAGAAGGTGACTATCTTTTGTATCCCAACCATATTTGTAGAGAGCTTTTTTTTGTTTGTAAAGGAGTATCCAGAATTACGGTTTTAAAAGAGAAAGGCAATATAGTCACTAATTTCTTCTTCAAAGAGAATCAGTTTTGCACAATTTTAAAAAGTTTTACCAATCAGACAGAGGCCATTGAGGGCATTCAGGCAGCATGTGATCTTGAAGTAGTAGTCATAAGCCGGGAAAAACTGTTGCTTCTGCATAAAAATTTACCTCCTATAGCAAAGCTTATTGATCAGATTATACAACAGGCAGTATTGGACAAAGTAGAATTAAGAAACAGTTATCTGGGCCTTGATTCAACTGAGCGATATCAACTATTTCTTCAACAGCAGTCAGAGGTAGCTAAACTTGTTTCTCTGAATAGTATTGCTTCTTATCTTGGGATTACCCAGCAATCATTAAGCAGAATTCGTAAGAATATTCATTAATTACAGTTACTTAGCAGCGGGTTATTTATTTTTTCGAATGATGAGTTGTTGAAAGTTCGTTTTTACCAAATGGTAAATATAATTTTTTCAGGACCAGGTAATTTTGTAGAGTAATTTTTAACAGAATATATCATGGAAAATGAACTAAAAACAAGTGGCGTATTAAACCATAAAAAAATTGTCGTTTTAGGAGGAAGCTCAGGGATTGGATTAGCAACAGCCAAGGCAGCAGCAAGGGAAGGTGCAAAGGTTATTATAGTATCCAGTAACCCACAAAGAATATCTGCAGCATTAGAATTATTACCCGCTGAAAGTAGTGGTTTTTCTGTCGATTTAAGTAAAGAAGAAAATATTAAAACATTTTTTGAGCAGGTGGGAAACTTCGATCACCTGATATATACGGCAGGTGAAAACATCAGTATGGATATGATAGAGGAGATGGATATGGAAAAGGCTAAAAACTTCTTCAATATACGTTTTTGGGGTGTTCTTTCAGCCATTAAATACGGAAAAGCAAACCTAAACGAAGGAGGATCCATAACACTCATGAGTGGTAGTTTTGGACATCGTCCCAGCAAAGGTTATAGTCTTGGTGCCAGTATCTGTGGTGCTATGGATGCTTTTACAAGAGCAATGGCCGTTGAATTGGCTCCCATAAGAGTAAATAATATTGCAGCCGGAGTCATCAAAACCAATTTATGGGATGGTTTAAGCGAGGAAGAACGTAATGGATTCTACAAATATATGGAGGACGCATCATTATTAAAAAGAGTTGGAGAGGCTGAAGATATTGCCCAAGCTTTTATTTATCTTATGAAACAGCCCCATACAACTGGACAATCTCTCCTTATCGATGGAGGATCAGTATTAGTTTAAGTTAAAATCATCATAATGAAACAAAAACCGTGAAAGATCTCACGGTTTTTTATTGGTGAAAAACTAGACAAGTATGAAGAATATTCTTTTAGATTTTTTTTGAATAAAAAATGTAACAATTCTACGGGAATGTCGTCTTATTGAAAAGGGAAAATATACATTAAAAATTCAAAAAACAGTAAAAGTAAAAAGCTTTTCTTTAGAGGAAAATAGCCTTTAGAGCGGGATAAATATAGATTTTAAGAGTAAAAAGAAAGTTTTTTTAACAAAAAAGATATTTCATCGGACTTAATAAATTATGTATATTTATATCATAGATTGTAAAAAAACAGCACTTTTGAAGCTCACTTTTTACAGTTTGTTTTTTTAATGATGTATAGGTAGGAATGTGAAAAAATACCTGTACCGCGATGATGAATAAAATATAATGATTATTAAAAACACTGAAACATATTCAATTTTCATAAAGAGGTTGATCTGTATATTTTGTATAGGTTTACTATTGTTTACAATGTCCTGTAGGCAAGATTCTAAAAATAAACAGAGAGAAGATTTTGATGTTTCACTAAGTAAGAAAAGTTCTGAATTGCAGCTTTCCGGGCAATATGAGGCACTTATCAAACTTAATGTAGAATATTTGAAGAAGGCTGCCAAAATAAAATACAAAGAGGGAAAAGGGCTTTGTTACCTCAATATCGCAGGAGTGAATGTATCAGCCGGAAACTATGAAAAAGCACTGTTTTTCTTTAACAAAGCCGCAAAAGACCTTCTGGATTCTGAGAATACCTACCATCAGGCAACATTTTATGATGATTACAGTCAGTATTACTCCCACCTCAAGCAGTATGATAAGGCTATAGACTGTAATAACAAGGCATTTATGTACTTAAGCAAAGCCCAAAAATCAAGCCTGACTACAAAGCTTCTTCCAAGGCTGTATGTGAATAAAGGAATTTATTTTGCATGGAAAGGGTGGTGGGGAACTTCCTTACAATCTTTTATGAAGGGAAACAAGCTTGAAAATTCACCATATACCAACTGTATGGTGGGGCAGTATTATTTATTTACGCATCAGGCAAAAGCAGCGGAACCTTATATTTTAAAAGCTGATGAACTGATGCTGACCCATAAAACAAGTGATGTAGAATCCCTTTGGGTATATTATACAATGGGATACTATTACAGTGAGATCAATGATAATGAAAACGCTGAGATAGCTCTCAAAAAAGCTCTGGAAATCAATATCAAAACTAGACGTACCTATTCTTCCCATATCAATGGAGTATATAAATCTTTGGCAGAACTTTACAGGAAAAAAAATGATGGTGGTAAAGCCTATTATTACCTGAAAAAATACATGGAAGAAGAAAACCGTCTGGATGCAGCAAGAGTAGCCAGTATGAATAAAGCCACAGAAGATTTTATCTCCGAAATAAAAAAAGATTCAGACTGGCATAAAAATGAACTTCCTTTATATATTGCTTTATCTACCGCGGCAATCACGATATCAGGGATTTACATTCAGAAAGTAATACAAAAGCAGAAAAATAAAAAAACAACCCTAAAACAGGAAACAGAACAACTAAAAGATCATGTTCAGAACAAAATGTTGCAGGAAGTGACAGAATTGGCTAGGAAAAATGATTCTTCATTCTTAATGAAATTCAAAGAATTAGACCCGGATTTCATCAGTGCTCTTTTGAAAATCAATCCTGATCTTGAAAACTCAGAACTGGCATTTTGTGCTATGCTGAAACTGCATTTTTCCTCCAAAGAAATTGCAGAATATACTTTTGTGCAGCATAAATCTGTACAGCAAAAAAAATACAGGATCAGAAAAAAACTGAATATCCCAGGAGAAGAAGATATTTATGAGTTTTTCGATCATTTGAAACAGTGAGTCTGTTTTAAACTTAACCACAGAAGTCACAAAAGATTAAGTTACTTAAGTTATAAACTTTGTATATAAGAAACACACTAAAGTTGTGTTAAAAAAAATGTTTCTCTTGTTATTTAATGAGAAAGTTTAAAGGCTATAATGAGAGAATTGCTGATGATTGTCTACCAAAATTAAAAAAACATAATACCATCTACTAAAGAAAACTAATTTTAAACCATAATTTTTACAAACTAAGTCTAAATGGAGAAAGCATTATGACACGTATATTTTTTTATGTTTTATTAATTATTTTAATTTCATGTAATCCGGATTCCAGGGACTATGAGAAAAGTTTTGATATTCCTTTAATGAAAAGCAACGAAGAATTTAGGCTCTCCGGAGATTATGATTCTCTTGTCAATCTCAATAAAAAGTATTACAAAAAAGCAGAGCAGCTTGGCTATGAAGATGGAAAGGCATTATGTTATATCAATCTGGCTGAGGTTAATATCTCACTGGAAAACTATCAGAAGGCCCAGACATTTTTTGAAAATGCAGAAAAAATCCTGAGACATTCAAAAAATAATATTCATCAGGCCATATTCTATAATGTTTATGGTCGTTTTAATATGGAACTCAAGAGACTGGACAAAGCCTTCCTGTATAATAAACAATCGTTGGATTATATAGAAAAAGAAAAGAATCACACACTTAAAGATAATATCCTTTTTAATATTTATCTCAGACAGGCTACTTATCTCATCCAGAAAAAGCAACCGGAAAAAGCTCTGGAGTTTTTCCAGAAAGCCAGAAAGCTGGATCATTCCGGGCTGGCAGAGTGTGCGATAAGCGATTACATTTATATGCACAAAAACAAAGATTCTGCTTATCAATATATTACCAGTGCTTATCAAAAAGCGAATGCGAGAGGTAAAGAAGATGGTATTAACCTCTACACCAATACCATTATGGGAGAATATTACATTGCTGATCAACAGTATGAAAAGGCAGAAGAATTTCTTCACAAAGCATTGGAAATAAATGGGAAAACAAAACGTATTTATGCTTATTATGGCAAATATATTTATAACGACCTCCGAACTGTATACGATCATTTAGGAGATAAAGAAAAAGCATATTACTATCTGAACGCTTATACCGAAGCTAAAAATAAGACCAATACAGCTTTATTGGCAACCATCAATCAGGATATGGAATCTTTCATTTCAGAAACAAAAGAAGATTCAGAAAAACATAAAAACAATATCCAATGGACCCTTATTTTTTCCTTAACAGGTTTTTCGTTGCTGGGAATATATTCATGGAGAATTATCAGTAGATTAAAGAAAAGAAAAGCACTGTTGAGAACAGAAGCGGAGAGCCTGAAAAACCAGATCAATGACAATACTCAGGATGAGATTATGGAAATGGCAAAAAACAATGATCCCCAGTTTTTCAATCGTTTCAAAGAAGTGTATCCCGATTTTACAGATCTGCTTCTTATGATCAATCCAAATCTTGAAAGCTCAGAACTCGCCTTTTGTGCGATGCTGAAACTTCATTTTACTTCCAAAGAAATTGCCAGTTATACTTTGGTTCAGCACAGAACTGTTCAGCAGAAGAAGTACAGGATCAGAAAAAAACTTAATATTCCTACAGAAGTAGATATTTATCAGTTTTTTGATGATTTGAATTAATCAAAAAAAAACTGTCTGATCATCACATCAGACAGTATTCGAAATATTCTCCTTTCACCACTCATCATTTCTTAGTGGTCTTGTCCCCAAATTTGAAAATTTTTTCACAAAGTAGAAAAAATACTACTACTACACGGGTACTACATGTGAATTTGAATAGTTCAATGTATTGATATTTAGTTGATTATTGTTTGTGTTGAGGTTTTCTGCTTTTTTCAAAAGAAAAGATCAATTTTATACATAGAATGTATTCTGAGTTACATTTAATCCGAATTATGAAGGATGGAAATCTGGAAAAAAACGAAAAAGAGAAATATAAAGCAATTGTTAAGTAAGTGATTTTTCAGATAGTATCCACAACCCGGATAAATCATTTTAAGGTAACTGCGTCATCAAATTGTAATGAGATTGAGCCAATCTTAAAACCGCCTATTTTTTTATTCTCTATTTTATCTGTTGACTTTATGGGGTATCATTTCCACTATTAAGTGCTGTTGTCTTTTTTGCTATTGATATACAGTGCATTAGGAAGGTGTTGTATGAGTGTAGTAGGTGATTTTTTTATGTTGTTAAAATTTTAATCTAGATTTATGGAGGTATACGAAAATTAACATTTAAAAGTTGTGCTAAATATAATCAGAAACTAACACAATTTCTTCCGGAATCACGTTGAATGGGAGACATTTTTTAAGAGGGAAAAAGGCTGTTTCAAATTTGAAACAGCCTTTTATGATGAGCATATTATTGTAGAGCAGAAATTTGAGATTAATGTCATTTATTTTTCTTCCTGTTCCTCAGAATGTCCGTTGAAGAATTCCAGCATGGCTTCCAAAGCTTTTTCAGAGTGCATACGCTCTCCGTTTTCAAGTGATTCCTGTGTCGCAATAGCCGCTCTTTTACGCATTTTTATTTCGTAGGCAGCAATAGCTTCTTTCAAAGTGGTATATTGAGGATCCATTAAATATTCACTCAGTTCCAGAGCATCAAGCATGGCCATATTGGCTCCTTCTCCTGCAAATGGCGGCATCACATGGGCAGCATCTCCGATCAGCGTTACATTCGGCATCGTTTCCCAGGTTTGATCCAAAGGCATAGAATAAATAAGACGGGGGATAAAAGGTGTTGTGGCATTTTCAAACAGTTCAGTCCAAATCTCACTCCAGTCAGAATACTTTTCCCTAAACCACTGTAGAAGCTGCGCTTTATCAGAAAAATCCAGACCACTGTCAGCGGGCCAGTTTTCATAAGCTTTAAAACTGGCATAAAAACCAAGATCTCCATTCCCCTTTTGCCCTATCAATATATTTTTTGTATTCCCGAAAGCCATTATTTTACCTCCCTGGATCAATGCGTCAATATGGGGCGAATTTTCTTTGGAAACATTTCCTTCCAGCATAACCACCCCAGAATAGATGGGTTTATTATTCGTAAGATAAGGACGAATCTTAGAATTGGCCCCATCCGAAGCAATCACAAGATCTGCATAAGCGGAGGTTCCGTTTTTAAAATGGAGAAGCCAGCCTGTACCTTGAGGTTCCATGGATATAAAATGACTGTCCCAAACCACCGTTCCAGGATGCAGAGATCCCAGAAGCATATTTCTTAAAGGGCCACGATCTATTTCAGGGCGGAAATGTTCGGCACCAAAATCTTCTTCAGGCTTTGTTTCGTGATCACTGTATAGGATTTCTGCCTGATCATTCATAATCAGTGTTTTATCTGCGCCGGGACGAAAAGTATTTTTAAATTCATCCAGAAGTTCAGCTTTTCGGATGGCAGCTAATCCCGAATCCTCATGCATGTCAAGCGGTGAACCCTGTACACGGGCAAATTGATTGACATCTCTTTCATATACTTTTACACTTGCATTTTTCAATTGTAAAAGTCTCGCCAGGGTAAGTCCGGCTGGACCTCCACCAACAATTGCTATTGATTTATTATTTATCAGCATTTTTAATTTAAATTTACAGGACAAAATTACTTTCCCTTCAACACTGATAATAGTATAAATCGGTCGTTTTGATTTTTTGATAATTCTTTCGGTGCCACTCCTGAAAATTTTTTCACTTCCTTGATGAAGTGATTCTGATCAGTATAATTAAGCTCAGGAAAAAGTTTCCCCTGTGCAATATGCTCCAATGAAGCTCTGAATCGTAATATTGTTGAATAAGCCTTTAAAGACAACCCCAGATGTTTGGTAAAATAACGGTTAATTTGCCGGCTGCTCCAGCCAATATTCTCTGACAGTTCCTTTACGCTCAGTTCGCCTTTTGATGAGTATATCAATTCAAAAAGTCTGCGCTTTCTTTCGTCCAGGTCTGAAGGAAGTTGCTCCTTTATTTTTCCGGTAGCCTTCGCGCAGAATGTTTCGAAATTTTGAATATCAGATAATTCAAATTCCCAGAAACCTTTCGGAAGATCTTTTCCGGTATTGAGAAGATCAGCAATAGAGGTCCTTAAAATATATTCAACAGCAAGAGGTTTAAAACTGATAATAAAAGCATGAGTATGCGGTGGAATAAATCTTTGCTCAGGATAAGTCTCCAATCCGATCAGAGTAGCGTGGAACGGCTCGGAAGGGGATTGTGAAAAGAAAAGATCCACCCTTCCATCGGGAATAATGACAACTTCCTTAGGTTCATCAGACAGATTGTGAAATGTTCCCAGATTTTCTACAAAATCAGCAATAACCTCATCCGGCTCTATAAAATTGAAGTTAAAATCATTATGCATCACTGTCAGAATTTTACGGTCTTACAACAGGTAATTTACAAAAATAGACCAACTGCGGCAACTTATCTGAAAACAGAATTTTTATCATGAGGAAAGAGCAGTCATGGGTGAAAGTTCCTCTTCTTAGAAACAGAGCATTGGTGATGAATTTTTTATTTTTTCATGAAAGAAGTAAATTTTTTATAAAAATAATCAATGAAAGTCTTATTTTTATAAGAATGAAATAAAATAGTAAGTTCCCTGATATTTTTATTTTATACAATCACATTTATATGAAAAAAGGCAGATATATCTCTCTATTACTCGTTATATTGTTTTCCTGTACTAAAAAAAAGCCAGAGAAGACTCCAGATATTCAAAGTTACCAGGTGCTTACTTTAGCACCAAGAGAAGTTACGGTTTTTAATGATTTTCCGGCCTCTGTTCAGGGGCAGAACGTAGTAGAAATTAAGCCTATGGTTTCCGGATATCTTCAGGATATTTATGTTCCTGAAGGAGCTGCTGTAACGAAAGGACAATTATTATTTCGAATCAAAAATCCACAGTATGAACAGGATATTCTCAGTGCAAAAGCAGCTATAAAGATTGCTGAAGCGAATGTAAATACCGCCAGAATGAATGTTGAAAAGGCAAGACCCTTGGTTCAGCAGGAAATTGTCAGTAAATATGAATTAAGCTCAGCCCAATATACATTACAGTCTCAGGAAGCAGCACTGGCACAGGCAAAAACCACACTTGCCAACGCACAGACCAATCAGGGGTATACTTATATAAGGAGTCCTCAAAGTGGAACCATTGGCCTTATTCCTTATAAAATTGGAGCTTTGGTAAGCAGTACGACTACAGATCCGCTCACAACCCTCTCCAATACGACGAATATATTTGCTTATTTTTCTCTCAGCGAAAAACAATTACTGGCCTTTTTGAATACGATGAAAGGCAGTACTACCGCAGAGAAATTAAATAATATGCCCCCCATTACCCTTGTGATGGCAGATGGTACAATATATCCCGAGAAAGGTAAAATAGAAACCGCCAGTGGTGGTATTGACAGCAGTACAGGAACTGCAACATTTAAAGTAATATTCAGTAATAAGCTGGGGATAATTCAAAATGGAGCAAGTGCTACGATCAGGATACCTGTTAATTTGGATAATGCTTTATTGGTTCCACAGACGGCTGTATATCAGATGCAGGATAAATCATTTGTATACCAGGTAATGAGCGGAAACCGTGTAATGAGTGAAGCCGTTACAACTTCACCTACAGATGATGGCAATTTTGTTGTTGTAAAAAGCGGAATCAAAGCCGGGGACAAAGTAGTACTGAATGGACTTAATATTAGTGACAGTACGGTTATTAAACCCATGCCTGCCAATACGGCTGAGGTTTATCGTACTATGAAATCTAAATCCAACTGATTGTCATGCTGAAACTATTTATAAGAAGACCCGTACTGAGTACAGTGATTTCAGTAATTATTGTGGTATTGGGTGTGCTGGGTATCAATGGTTTACCTGTTGCTCAATATCCGGATATTGCTCCTCCCACTATTCAGGTATCTGCATCATATCCCGGAGCGAATACTACAACACTTATCAACAGTGTAGTTTTCCCTCTTGAACAACAGATTAATGGGGTGGAAGGCATGACATATATGACTTCTTCAGCAAGTAACACGGGTTCAGCCAGTATCAGTGTTTATTTTGCGGTGGGCGTAGATCCCAACCAGGCGGCTGTAGATGTTCAGAATAGAATCAGTACCGTTCTTTCTAAGCTGCCACAAGCGGTTACCCAGGCCGGAGTTACGGTAAGAAAGCAGCAGAGCAGTAATGTTCTGATCGTAGGATTATTCAGTGAAAAAACTCAATATGATCAGAAATTTTTGCAGAATTATGCAGCCATTAATCTTGTTCCTCAACTGCAGCGAGCAAAAGGAGTAGGAGGTGCTAATATATTTGGAGGTGCAATGACATATGCCATGCGTATTTGGCTGCAACCTGATAAAATGGCAGCTTATGGTCTGGTTCCTGCCGATATAACTTCTGCCTTAAATGCCCAAAACTTTAATGCGGCACCCGGAAAGATTGGTGATAATCTCGCTCAGGCGTTTCAGTATGACATTACCTATTCTGGAACTTTGGTTTCTCTGGATCAGTTTCAGAATGTCATTATAAAATCGATCGGAAACGGACAGTATCTTTATTTAAAAGACATTGCCCGGATTGATCTGGGAACTCAAACGTATACCAGTGCCACAGCGATTAACGGTAAACCGGCTGTTGCTATAGCCATTAGCCAGACGCCAGGTTCTAATGCGCAACAGGTAATCACAGGGGCTCAAAAAGTGATGGCGGATGCTTCCAAAAGTTTTCCTTCCGGAATTAAAATGATAGAGCTTGTAAATATCAATAACTTCCTCAGTGAAAGTATTTCAAAGGTTCTGCATACGCTTGTAGAATGTTTTCTGTTGGTATTTCTGGTTATTCTTATCTTTTTACAGGATGTACGTTCTACTATTATTCATGGCGTTTCGGTGCCGGTATCTATTATTGGTACATTTTTTTTCCTGTATTTATTTGGGTACAGTCTCAATTTACTTACTTTATTTGCTTTAGTTTTGGCAATTGGTATTGTGGTAGATGATGCGGTTGTAGTGGTAGAAGCTGTTCACAGTAAACTGGAACATGGTTATACCTCTCCACGTAAAGCAGCCATTGATGCCATGGGTGAAATTGCCCCTGCTATTATTTCTATTACCCTTGTAATGGCGTCTGTATTTCTTCCCGTAACTTTTCTGGGAGGTTCTGCCGGAGTATTTTATAAGCAGTTTGGGATCACTTTGGCAGTAGCCATCATGATTTCTGCTATAAATGCTCTTACTCTGAGCCCTGCTTTGGCCGCCATGTTCTTGCGCCCTCCCAACCCTGAAAAGGAGGCTGAGAAAGCAGGAATATTACAAAAAATAAAGTCCGGTTTTAATTCCAATTATGAAAAACTGATTAATAAATATACAGAAACGGTTGGATTTCTGATAAGGCGAAAATGGCTGACGGTTGTATTGGTACTTCTCTTTAGTGGCCTTTTTTATGTAACAATTAAAAGTGTTGCTTCCAGTTTTGTTCCTTCAGAAGATATGGGAACTATATTTGTAAACGTCACTCTTCCGGCGGCAGCAACCAAAGAAAGGGTACAGGCGGTTAACAAACAGATCGACGGTATTGCCCATACAATTCCGGAAATTCAGGCTTCTATGACCACACTAGGGCAAAACCAGTTGGGAGGAAGCGGAAGTTCTTATGGAATGCTTATTTTGAGACTTACACCCTGGAGCCAGCGCCCTGGAGTTACTGATAAAGATGTGATACAGCAGCTAACAGAAAAAACAAAACATATACAGGGAGCTTCGATTAACTTTATGCAGCAACCTACAATTAGCGGTTTCGGGACAAGTGGAGGATTTACTTTTCAGATTGAAGACCGGGGAGGGCATACCATTGGTGACTTCTACAATGTCGCACAGAATTTTCTGGCAGCTCTTAATAAAAGAAGTGAAATACAGTACGCGGCAACTGCTTTCAATCCTAACTTTCCTCAATATGAAGTGGATGTGAATGTGGCAAAATGTGAAGATAATGGAGTACAACCATCTGATATTTTAAATCTTATGAATGTGTACTATGGAAGCTCATACATCAGCAACTTTACAGAATTCGGACAGCAGTATCAGATTATTCTTCAGGCCGATAACCCATACCGGGGAACGGTTGAACAGATGAATAACATTAAGATAAGAACCAAAAGCGGTACAATGAGCCCCATTTCGGAATATATTACCATGAAGAAAGTCTATGGTCCGTCTTCCGTTTCGAGATTCAATATGTATAATGCCATTTCGGTGAGTGGTTCTCCTAATGCCAGTTATAGTACAGGGCAGGCGATGCAGGCGATTAATGAAGTGGCAGATCAGACACTTCCTCCGGGATACAGCTTTGAGTACAGCGGAATCAGTAAAGAAGAACAGAGTTCAGGTTCTCAGGCTGTCGTTATATTCTTATTGAGCCTGTGCTTTGTTTATCTTCTTTTAAGTGCTTTATATGAAAGTTATATTCTCCCGTTAGCCGTTATTTTTTCCTTACCGGTAGGGTTGAGCGGTATTTTTGTTTTTGCCAAGTTATTTGGAATTGATAACAATATTTATGTGCAGATCTGTATGGTTATGCTGATCGGACTTTTAGCCAAAAATGCGATTTTAATGGTAGAATTCTCTCTGGAAAAAAGACATGAAGGAATGAGCCTTCTGGATAGCGCTCTGGCGGGAGCTAAAATCAGAATAAGACCTATTCTGATGACTTCCCTTGCTTTTATTTTTGGATTGATGCCTTTAATGTTTTCAACAGGAGTAGGTGCCAACGGAAATAAATCGATCGGAATAGGTTCTATTGGGGGAATGCTGTTTGGTACTTTACTGGGGATCTTCGTGATCCCGGGACTTTACGTGATTTTTCAGGGACTGCAGGAAAAAGCAGGTACCAATAAATATGACGAGAATGATGAATTGATTGTTGATCATAAAAATAACCCTCCCACAAAAATATGATACGTTGGAAAAAACAATATAGCCTTTTTGTACAGGTATTCCTATGGTCGGGGGTGCTTTTCAGTTGTGATGTTACCAAACCTTATACAGCCGGTCAGTCGGTTCCTGATGATTTGTACGGAAAGATATCTGCTGACTCTGCAAATAATATCGCTATACTTTCCTGGAAGGAAATTTTTAAAGATCCGTTACTCCAGGAATTGATTAGTGAAGGGATAGCCAATAATCTTGATTTAAAAACTGCAGCGGCAAACCTTAAGGTCGCTGAAGCAAATTTTATACAAAGTAAACAGTCCTTTTTACCTTCACTTTCAGGAAATGCTTCTGCGGGAGCTTACAATCCTGCCAGCTCACAGGCTTCTGCCTCTCAGATTTATCAGCTTTATGCACTGTCTTCATGGCAGGTAGATATTTGGGGAAAGCTTAAAAGTACCAAACGTTCTCTGTATGCTGCGTACTTAGGAAGTGAGGCTTATCGCCAGGCAGTACAGACTCAGCTGGTGGCTAATATTGCCGCAACTTACTACCAATTGCTTGCTTATGATGAGCAATTGAACATTGTACAACAGTCTCTGGAAGTATATGCTAAAGATACGGAAACAATGAAGGTGCTAAAGAACAGCAATGTTGTAACAGGAGCCGCTGTGGTACAAAGTGCAGCCAATTATTACGCGGTAAAATCTACCGTACCCGATATTAAAAATAATATCAGGCAGGCAGAAAATACAATGTCTTTACTTCTTGGCCGAACCCCTGGACCCATCAAGCGGGATGCGATTTTTAACGAAACAATTTATAGTGAATTGTCGGTAGGGTTGCCCGCTCAGTTACTGGCCAACAGACCTGATGTGAAAGAAGCGGAGCTACAGCTCAGAAGTAATTTTGAACAGATTAACGTCGCCAGAACAGCATTTTATCCGGCTTTAACGATAACAGGGCAGGCGGGGTTGTATTCTACGCAGCTTAATTCTTTTTTTAATGCTGGGGCTTTCTTTGCCAATATTGTAGGAGGGCTTGTACAACCCATTTTTAATAATGGCTTGAATAAACAGAAATTGAAAGTAGCACAGGCTAATTATGAAGTTTCAGAATACAATTACAGAAAAGTTTTATTAACTGCCGGGCAGGAAGTATCTAATGCTTTGTACCAGTATCAGATGGTAGAGGAAAAATTTTCTTCCCGTAAAGAGCAGATTGCCAATCTCGAAAAAGCCGTATACTTTACCAAAGAACTTTTAAAATATACCAGTGCAACCAATTATACAGACGTTTTAACTTCAGAACAAAGTCTTCTCAGTGCCAGACAAAATGCTGTTACAGATAAACTTCAACAGTTGCAGGCGATGGTTAATCTGTATGCGGCTTTAGGAGGAGGCTGGAAGTAAATATTCTGTTATGAAGTTAAATAAGAGGTGAATTATGTAGATTTTATCTTCATGGTATTAATTATTAGAACAATTCAGAATACAAAAAACCCGGACTGTTATCAAACGGTCCAGGTCTTAACAAGAGTAAAAAAATAAATTAAAAAGAATATCCTACAGAAGCCATTACATTCCTTGGAGCTCCGGGGAAGGCACGGGTATAATCAAACCCACCCAGGAAATAGTACTTGTCAAAAACATTATTGATGTTTACTGACATTTTCATTTTTCCAATATGATAATAAACGGCTGCATTAACGGTTGTATAAGATGGCCATTCACCCCAAAGTGCATTTCCTGCACTGTCTTTTCCAATGCTGTTATCCATGCGTCTTGTGTCGACATAATAGACACCGGCACCAAAACCAAGTCCCTTTAAAGCGTGCGCTGAAAACACATACTTCAGCCACATACTCGCCATATTTTTAGGCGCCCCAGGTAAAGCCTGTCCTACTTCAGAAGCAATAGAAGAAGCTTTTACCTCTGTATCGTTATAGGTATAATTTGCCATCACCTGAAATTCTTTAGTCAGCTGTCCGCGGATGTCAAGTTCAACACCTTTTGAAACCGCATTCCCAGATTGTCTATACACAGGAAACCCAGTCGGACTTATTTCCCCTGTTGCAATCAGCATATTTTTTCTTTCAATCTGGAAAAGAGAAAGATCCATTTGAAGCTGATTTTTGAAGAATCCTGTTTTAAGACCTGTTTCGATCTGGAAGCTATGCTCCGCCGTGAAAGGTTTGTCGGCACCATAATCCTGATAGTTCTGGATGAAATTAGCCCCTACAGGAGCAAACCCTTGTGAATAACTTGCAAAATAATTGATCTTGTCATTGATCTGATACGTTAATCCAATTCGGGGTAACCATGCGTTTTGGGTACCACTGTAACGGGTGGTAGCGCTGCTTATCGTCTCAGAATAATAGTGTTCGTGGCGAAGTCCCAGAATTAGTTTCAGCCTGTCAAAAGATATCTGGTCCTGAACATAAATTCCGGTTGTTTTATAGGGACTTAAGAAAGGGTAACTACCTTGTGGCAGCCATACATAATTGCTTAGATCATGAATCGTATAAGTAGGATTATTAAGATCAAATGTCAGCGGAACAATCTTTCCGTCGATCTTTTGTTGTCTGGCTTCACGCTGCTGATTGTTGCTGTCTCCTTCATACTGTGCATAATCTACTCCCGCGATGATATGGTTTTCAATGGCTTTTCCGGTAAGGTCCCACTTAAAGTAAACTACCGAATTATCCGTATAATCCTTTCCATGACGGTCGAAGAAACGCATATTCATAATTGTATTGTTGGGAGCATCTGCGTAACTGTTGAGAGTACGGTGCTCGTTCACATCTTCCTGATAAATAGATTTCATGTAACTGGCATTCAAAGACAGGTTATGAGTAAGTTTCTGACTGAGTCTGGCACTGAACGACAATGTTTTGGTATTATAGAAATCTGATGGCTGACTTAGGGTGAAAGAGCGGGGCAGGGCATAAAAATCATTGTTTCTCAAACCCATCCCACGGTCCAGATATCCATGAAATTGATCATATACCAGATCGATATCTACCTGCGTTCCTTCAAAAGGCTTAAAAGTAAGTGAAGGAGCAATCATAAAGTTTTTCTGCTGATTGACATTTCTGAAGGTTTTGGTGTCTTCATATCCGGCATTCAAACGGTACAGTACTTTCTTTTCCTTATCTAAAGGGCCTGTCAGATCAATGCTTGTACGGATTGTCTGAAAACTTCCAACAGAGAAGTTAACAGATCCTTTTTGCTGATCCAAAGGTTTTTTAGTGACCATATTGATGGTTCCTCCAGGTGTAATATCTCCAAATAATGAAGCTCCGGGGCCTTTTAAAACAGAAACACTTTCCAGATTGATAGTTAAAGGGGAACGGTAATAACTGTTCCCGTAGCTATACCCTGAACGCAAGCCATTTACAAGACGGATTCCGGTCTCATAACCACTTTTAAAACCACGGATAATAAGGTCATCATAGGATGAAGCCGTTGTTACTCCGGCGAGATCCTGAGCAACCTCACGGGTGGTATAAGCCTGCTTATCTTCCATAAATTCACTGCTTACAATAGAAACCGATTGAGGCAGGTCCTTCAGATTTCCCGAAAATTTACCTCCTAATTCTAAATTATTGGTGAGATAAGAATTATTTCTGCGCGCTGTGATCAGAACTTCCTGAATATTAGTCTGATTTTCTGCCAATCGGATGGTTATTCCATTTTTATCATTATAAGAAAGAGAATCCAGGGTAATATTTGATTCTGAATATCCTTTGGCGTTAATCATAAGCTGAACAGGATATGGAATAGGAGTATCAAACTGAAATTTTCCATCTTTACTCGTTATTGTTGAGCTTCCCTGCTGGAGAGAAACTGTTGCATTGGAGATAATTTTCCCCTCCTGATCCAAAACTTTTCCGAAAATAGAATGGGTTTCTTGTGCGGATAAGGCCAACGGAAGGAGGAGCATTATACCATTGATGCATAATGCTTTTTTAGTTGTGTTCATGTATTTTTCTGTGTATTATTTATTCTTGTGTAGGAATCATCAGTTCCATATGTAATGTTGGATAGGTTCCTTCATAACAGGATTTTAGAAGTCTGAAACCTTGCTTTAACCAATAATCATAAGCTCCCTGAAGGAATGGATGCGTATGAAGGTATAACCGTTTTATATTTTTTTGTTCTGCAATATTGGCCAGTTCCTGAAATAATCGTGTGGCAATACCTGTTCTTCGATATTCCGGATTGACGAATAATCTTGCCACTTCTACTGTGGTGTTTTCATCTATATCGAGATGAGGAAAACGGTAGTCATATGGCATCATACCGATGGCGCCGATCAGTTTCCCGCCTTTTGTTCGGGCCTGCAGAAATGCTCCCGTCAAAGACTGCAGATAGTTTTGTTCGAAATTAACCAGATCTTTGGGAATAATTAAAGGATCAAGCAAAGGATAGAGCTGCCGTCTGAATTCCATAACGTAAGGCAGTACTTCGAAAACATGGTAATCTTCTACCAACGAAATAAGTATTTCTTCATGATTTTTCATATTTTTTATTTTAATAGAGGGGTGAATATTGGGGTTCCCTGATTGTTCAGTGCCAATAAAGACAATTCATAAGTGTCTTCCAGAAGTTGATGTAATTCCTCTTTTTCCAAAGATTGAACAGACACAAGATTATGATTCTGCATGATGAAGAACTCGTCTCCAAAAAGAAAAGCCAGATTAGGGTCATGCATCACGCACAAAACCGTAGTACCTTCCTTTACCAATTGGCGTATTGCTTGCAAAACAGCGACCTGATAATGCAGGTCCAAATGATTGGTAGGCTCGTCCAGCATCAGAATATCAGGTTTCTGAACCATTACCCGGCATAGAAGAACCAATTGGCGCTCTCCGCCAGAAAGAGATGTGTAAGGTTTATCTTTGAGATGGATTAGATTAAATTTCAACAGGATGTCTTCCACTTCCTGATAGTCTGATTTTTTAGGAGAAAATCTTGAAAATGAAGCTCTTCCCGTTAATATTACATCCAATACCGTAAAGGGAAAAGTAGTTTGATGAATTTGATTTAAAAAACCGAGACGAACAGGAGAAGAAGTTCCTATTTTAATTTTTCGTCGTTCTTTATCTCCAATCCATACATTTCCCCGGTAGTTTTTCTCAAGACCGGCAATGATTTTAAATAGGGTAGATTTACCACTTCCGTTCCTTCCCAGGATGACAGATAATTTTCCTTTTGGAAACTGAGCTCTTATATTCTGCAGCACTTCATTGTTGCCATATCCGAAAGAAAGCTGTTCGATTGAAATAATTGAATTCATGAGTTCCAGTTTATAGCATTTCGCCGCATTAAAAAGATGAAAACCGGAGCTCCAATAATCATGGTAAATACTCCGATCGGAATTTCAAAAGGCAATACGGTACGGGAAAAATCATCAATCAGGAGCAAAAAAGTTCCACCAATACTGATGTTGGCCCATACTGTAATCTTATTATTAGGCCCAAAAATCATTCTGCTAATGTGAGGGACAATCAATCCAAACAGACTGATTACTCCTACTGCAGCCACCGCTGAAGCAGTGATCATTGTTGCTACTGCCATGAAGACCAGTTTTAATACAAAAGGGTTTACTCCCACAGCCATTGCTTCATGATCTCCTAATGCCAGAAGGTTTAGCTTCCAGCGAAATATAATGATGATCAATAAGCCAGCAAGGATCGGGAACAATGCCGTATACACTTTCTGCCATGAAGCGGTATGGAGGTTTCCCATCGTCCATTGTACAATCGCCTGCAACTTATAAGGGTCGCTGAGGTATTGTAGTACAGTTAGTAAAGCAGTGAACACTCCTGAGACAATCATCCCTGCAAGAACCATGCTTACAATGGAGGTTTTGGCGCCTGCATATGAAACCAGATAAGTGATTCCCACTGCTGCCACTCCAAAAATAAAAGCAGAAACATTAACGGCCATTACAGGAAACAGCATGGCCAATGCTGCCCCGAAAGCCGAACCTGAAGAAATTCCTAATGTAAAAGGATCTACAATTGGATTTCTGAAAACAGCCTGTAGTACGCCTCCTGCAGAAGCCAGTGAGGCACCTACCAGAAAAGTGAGAATAATTCGTGGTAAGCGGACCTGCCATAAAATAGTATGTAAACTTCCCTGCAATGAAGCCTGGTCTCTAGAGAGACCTGTTTCCAGCGCGATATGATGAAAGAGTTCCCCCAGGTTGATATTCTGGCTCGAACCTATAATGAGCGAAACGATGATCAGCAGGAGAGGAGCTATAATTAATAAAGACCCTTTTTTGATGGTACTTATCATCAGATCAGTCCTTTTTTACCATAAATTACCTCGAAAGCCTTTTTTACATCCTGATCCAGCTGTTCCTGAGTATACTCTGGCATACACCAGTGACGAAGCTGTTTGGCGAACAGCATGAACTTTACCGTATGCGGGTCATAAGGAAAAGAAGGAGACATTACAAATACCTGTTTGTTTTTTACTGCAGGAAGTGCTGCCAATTCTTTAAGACTGTATACATCAGATAATTTTGAGTTCCATAATACAATAAGGTCCGGGTTCCATTTGTACATCGTTTCGGCACTGATATTGGGTGCTTCCACCGGAACCGGACAGGCATTCTGAGCTCCTGACAGGGTTATTGCCATATCAATAAGGCTTCCTTTTCCTGAAGTAGACATGATACGTCCTTTAGACCATGCATAGTAGATCTTCTTTGGAGAACTGCTATGAGAAGCTTTCATTTTGTTTACTTCTTGGGCAACATATTGAGTGATTTCT
Source organism: Chryseobacterium sp. JK1 (assembly GCF_050632815.1). NCBI lineage: Bacteria > Pseudomonadati > Bacteroidota > Flavobacteriia > Flavobacteriales > Weeksellaceae > Chryseobacterium > Chryseobacterium sp. JK1. The sequence goes on from NZ_JBODRU010000001.1 coordinate 781,037, forward strand.
TCAGCTCGTTTTTGCTTTCCCAGAAGGTTCCCTACATTTTTAAGTTCATCCAGGATTTTTTTATCATTTAAAGACGAGAAAGTAAAGACAGGAATTCCCAGGTTTTCAATTTGTGTGATATTATCTTCATCCGTACTGAATGTAAGTACCAGATCAGGTTTTAGCCCTATAATACTTTCTGCATTGCTGGACTGTCCTCCAAAAGTAGGAGTGGCGATGCTTTTATTTTTAATCCTGCTGTCCAGTTTGGAAAGAAAACGGTAAGTATCTTCAGTTTCATAAATCTGCTGCGGAATACCGACAATTTTTTCTCCTGCCTGCAGCATATAAACATCATCTACAAGTGCGTTATAGAGAATCACAATCCGCATAGCTTCATGAGGCAGCGTAATTTTTTTACCTCTGCTGTCCGTTGCTGTTACTTCTGTGTGGGTTGAAGTTTCTGTTGAAGGCGAATTCTTTGGTTTATTACAACTTTGCAAAACCAGTAGAATAGCAGAAAAAGTTGTAATTAATAAGGTTTTAATTTTCATGTGCTCTTTTTTGGGTGAGATAACGTAATGATTGGGCAGATAAAAGTTGTGCATCCTTAAGTTCTAGACGGGGGCCATATTTCACCGATAGCTGTTCATACAACCGGCCGTCATAAGGAACGGCGAAATGTTGGTCTGAAATGACAAACACAGGAAGGTGTTGATTTCCTATGAAATAACAGAAATCTGCAGCTTCTGTATCATTTTGAGGAACAAAACATATGGTAAGGCAGGTTTTAAAATAGATCGTGGCAACTTGCTGTTCATGACTGTATAGCCGGTCTCCCTGCTGCCATTCTTTAAGATTTCCCAGTCTGAGTTCCAGAACTGTCCCGGATCTGGTGATCCGGGTCAGTTTTTGTTTTTTATTTTCAAACCATTCGAGTTCCAGAATGTCAGGATGAGAATCATTCAGGTTTTCTCTTGACTTTACTTCATCTATTACGATGGGCTGTATTGTTTCCATACATTACACCTCTTGAGCAACGCTTTCTTTTTTCAATTTTACCTTTTCTTTCAGCCAGTTGCACCATTCTTCAATACCGTCTCCGTTTAAGGTGCTGATGGTCATTACTTCAAGGTTAGAGTTTACTTCATGGGCATCCTTTGTTACGGCTTCCACAGAGAAAGGAACATAAGGAAGAAGATCAGCTTTGGAGACAAGCATCAATTCGCTGGTTAAGAACATCCGGGGATACTTTTTCGGTTTATCATCACCTTCAGTAGAAGCCAGAAGGGTAACACGGTAATCTTCTCCAAGATCGAAAGCAGAAGGGCATAGAAGATTTCCTACATTTTCGATGAATAAAAGATCAACTCCTTCCAGATCAATATGATCCAAAGCCTGCAAAATCATCTGCGCTTCAATGTGGCACATTCCTCCGGTTACAATCTGAAGTGCATTGATTCCTACTTCGCGCATTCTGATGGCATCACGTTCAGTTTCCGGATCACCAACAAGAATCGAAATATTAAGATCCTGAGCCAGGCGCTTTCCGGTTTCCTGCATCAGGGTTGTTTTTCCTGATCCCGGAGAGGAACATACATTGATGACACAAATGCCTTTTAAACGGTCTCTGATGGCTTTAGCTACAAAATCGTTCGCTTTTAATAAATGAAGAGTTGTGTTATCACATTGAACGGATCCTACGCGGTTACCTAAACTTTTTGGGTTAGCTGTTGACATATTTTAATGATTTTTTTGTTTAAAAATTACTTTTGAAATGAAGAGTTCGTTACCCTGAACAATATTCGGCGAAGCCGTTCCACAGTCATCACAGACAAACCGGTGATACCTGACATTGAAGTCTTTCCTGCACCGTTCACAATGGGCAATAATATCATTCACCAGAACTTCAAGTTCCATTTCCTGATAATGGGGATGATCGGTAATAAATGCATCAAATGCATTCTGAATGAGGACAGGCTGTACATTGGAGAGGAGCCCTGCCGTTACCTGAACCTGTTGGATATCTTCAACTTTAGCATTATAATGCTCTTCCAAAGTGTCAAAAATATCCTTCACTATACTCAATTCATGCATAGCTTATATTTTTATAGGTGAAAACTGATTATCCGGTGTTTTCCAGATAACCTTTATGAGAAATTGGCTGCAAACTGTTTAAGAATATATTTGCTGCCTGAATTATAATGGCAAAGGATCAGACTGTGATCTTTAAATTATGAAATAAAAGATACCGGGGAAGATGATAATCGTGTATAGACTCTGAAACAGAATGTACTGCTGGTTTAGAGTGGAATGATATTCCCCACAAAAATGTATTTTTTCCAAAAATAACAAAAGGAACATCCCAGAAAGTCTTGTCGATATCAAAGTCGTTTTCTGTAAGAGATGCTATCAATGAAACGTCATGCTGCTGAAGAGATTCGGAAACATTTACACCCATCTTATTTGGTGAAGAATATACATTGCCGATACTTTTTTTGCTGCTGACAAGTCCCAGTATTACAGTGAAAAACGGGATAAGCAGAAAAATAAGTGATATGTGAAAGGACTTCTTCATCGATACAGCAAATGTAGAACTTTTATCTGCTCAGGTTCTAACCAAAAACCTCTTAAAAATGTTCAAAATCAGGATGAAATTTAACCTTTTTCCACAAAAATTAAATAATATTTATCAAGTATAATTTGAATTTATATGCTTGAATATCATTATTTTGTGTTGTTTTGTTTTTATTAGTGCAATGGGATGCATTATTTCAATAATGTTAAAAATAATGACTTTACGACGCTGGAAAAGTAAAGGTTTTATTGAAAGTGGAAAAGTCGGTTGTTTATGTTGAATACCGTTACGGTTTCCCATAACTGATTAAATGATTTTTTACTTAATATTGAACATTATTTAATCTCAAATTGACCATGGAAATTGTATTGATCTTTATTTTGCTCTTACTGATAATCTACATATTTGGATCTTCATCAAAATTTAAAAAAGAATCAGATCGGAAAGATGCAAAAATTGCAACGCTGAACACAGAAAATGATCAGTTAAAAACAGAGTTATCAAATCTTGATAAGAAAAATAAAGAGATAAGAACTCATAATGATGCTTTAAGAAAATACCAGGATATTATAGATATTAAAGCGGAATGTGAATACCTTTTGCAAAAAGCACAGAGAGATAGTCTGAAGCTGAAAGCAAAAGCTGAGCTGGAATTGTCCGATGCTCAGGAACAGGCCAAAGAATTGCGTAGAAATGTAAAAGAACTTACGGAGAAGAAATCTGCAGAAATCGGGTTGTTATATGAAAATGCTGTTAATGAAGCAAAACGTATTGTAGAAAATGCTGAAACCAGAGCCGAAAATATTGGAGGAGACGCTTATCGAAGCTTAAAAGAAGCCGATCAGATTGCTGACCGTATCAAAGCTATGAAAAACGTGATTAAAGGATATGGAAACGAATACTTAATACCAACGTATACTTTACTGGATGAACTTGCCGAGGATTTTGGCCATAAAGAAGCAGGAGAAAACCTTAAAAAGCTTCGACAGAATAATAAATTGATGATCGTAAACAGACAGGCTGGTATCTGTGATTATATGGATGAAGTAAGAAGAAATACAGCCATTGATTTTGTTATTGACGCCTACAACGGAAAAGTAGATTCTATTTTGGCCGGGGTAAAGAAAGATAATTTCGGAACATTGAAACAAAAAATGGATGATGTTTTTCAACTTGTTAATTTCAATGGACAGGCTTTCAGGAATGCAAGAATTTCGGAAATCTATCATAGCGCAAGATTGGAAGAGCTTAGATGGGCTGTGGTAGCGCAGGAGCTGAAATGGCAGGAACAGGAAGAACAGAGACAAATCCGTGAACAGATCCGTGAAGAAGAAAGAGCACGCAGGGAATATGAAAAGGCAATGAAAGATGCAGAAAAAGAAGAGCTGACATTGAAAAAGTTAATTGAAAAAGCAGAATCTCAGGCAGCAAAAGCGAATGAAGAGCAAAGAATACTTTATCTGCAAAAACTGGAAGAGCTACAACAAAAGCTTACACTGGCAGAAGAGAAAAACCAAAGAGCAATCTCTATGGCTCAGCAAACCAGAACAGGAAATGTGTATATTATTTCGAATATTGGTTCCTTTGGAGAAAATGTTTATAAAATAGGAATGACCCGACGTTTGGAACCTCTTGACCGGGTTCGTGAATTGGGAGACGCCAGTGTTCCTTTTGAATTTGATGTTCATGCTATGATCTATTCTGAAGATGCTCCGGCTTTGGAAAAACAACTTCACAGAAAATTTATGAAAAGCCAGCTGAATAAGATTAATCCAAGAAAAGAATTCTTTAAATTAAACATTCATGATATTAAAAATTATATGGATACACTGGAAATTGGCTGTAAATGGACGATGATGGCCGAAGCAAAGCAATATCGTGAAACCTTGAAACTGGAAGAAGAAATGATAACCAACAAACAGCTTGAAGCAGAATGGGAGCAATATCAGGAAGTTACAGATCCAGTTACCTATGATGAGGTGATGAGTGAAGAATAAAACCTTAACTTTTTCCCTGCATAGTAAAACCAACAGTCACTTCCGTTGCCCTTCTTCAAGCTTCCTGCTCAATATTCCTGTCTTTCTCCGGTTTTCATCTTTTTCAAAGAATTATCACTATTTTAGATCACTTAAACAGATTTATTATTGGATAAATGAGGGATAAATCATCAATCAATAACTATTTTCATTCGCTATTCAGCATCAAAGATGAGGTGGTTGAAAAGATTACGGAAACATTCGGGTATTTTGAGTTGAAAGCCAATGCTGTGCTGTTGGACAAAGACGTTGTCAGTACCAAAACATTCTTTCTGGAGAAAGGGTATGTAAGATCCTACATCATCAATGAAGATAATGAGGAGATTACCACTCATATTTATGCGGCACCATGCTTTGTAAATGATTTTTTATCGTTTTTCAGACAACAGCCTGCAAAGGAAGTGTATCAAACCGTCACAGACTGTATTTTCTGGGAAACAGGTTTGGAAAATGTTCAGCATAACTTTCATAATATCCCGGAATTCAGAGAATTCAGCAGACTTCTTTTTGTTCTTAATTATTATAACATTCACGACAGACTGATCGAAATGGCCAGTCAAAAAGCTTCTACCAGATACGCCAATCTGATGAAAAAAGACCCGGATATATTCCGCCATGTTCCGCTGAAAATTATTGCATCCTATCTGGGAATTAAAGACAGTTCTCTGAGCAGGATTAGGCGGGAGATCCATAAAATGTAATTTCTTTTCATTTGTCAAGTGATCATTTGCTATTTCTCATTCATCTTTGTCAAAAATAATTTCATGAACAAAAAACATATTGTAGTTGTAGGATTAGGTGGTGTAGGAGGATATTTTGGATTTAAAATAAATCAGACCAATGAAGTTTCCGAAAAATATAATATCTCTTTCATAGCCAGAGGAGAAACTTATAATAAAGTAAAAGAAAACGGACTTATTCTTCTGTCCCCGGAGCATCTCAATGACAGAACGCATCCCAATGCTATAGCAGAGCACATCAAAGATATCAAAAATCCTGATCTGGTTCTTATCTGTGTGAAAGAATATGATTTAGAAAATGTCTGCAGACAGCTTTCAGAAGTGATTGATACAGATACTGTTTTGCTTCCGATGATGAACGGAGCCGATATCTATGACAGAATTCGAAAAGTGATCCCTGAACATACGATCTTACCTACGTGTATCTACGTAGCTTCTCACATTAAGGAAAGAGGAACGGTAGAACATAAAGGAAAAGCCGGAAAAATGATTATTGGGAGAGATCCCCAGAATTTTTCAGTAGATGTAAACTGGATCACAGATATGCTGGCTGAAAGTAAAATTGATTTTGATTTTAAAGATAATTCGCTGTCGGATATTTGGACCAAATTTTTCTTTATTGCAAGTTTCGGGTTGGTAACAGCAAAACACAATTCATCTATAGGAACCGTTTGTTCAGATGAAGAGCAAAAGCATGAAGCCACTGCAATTATGAAAGAAATGAAAGCGATTACAGACAGAAAGGGAATTTCGATTGAAGAAGATATCATTGAGAAAACATTCGAAAAAGCGGCTACTTTTCCTTTTGGAACTCCAACCTCCTTACAGTTGGATATTAATTCCGGGAAAAAAGATAACGAATTAGAATTATTTGCCGGTGCTATTTTGCAGTATGGCAAAGAGTTGAATGTTGAAACACCTTTTACTCAAAAAATATATAGGGAGTTGAAAGAAAAATAAACTTTCACTGACTAGTAAATCAGTTAGTTATAGGATTTCGACGGGCTGAAAGCCCGCCGAAATTGAAGTTAAAATATAATAAATTCTTTAAGGTCTTTGTGGAGGCTACTTTAAATCATCAAATTCAATATAAATTTGTTTAGAATGATACAGGTTCAGTTTTTCACCATTTAATAATATTCCTGATTGCTTTTTCAAATATGTTTTTTTCAGATCAAGCTCAGGAAGTTGAATCTCAACAACCTTTCCTTTCTTCAATGAATCAAGAACTGCCGTGTTTCTCGTCTGTAGGCTTAGCAGTTCATCAAAATCAGGCCGTGCTTTGATTGAATGGGCTATAAATTGTTCGTTCTGATCCCCAAATAATAAATAAGTAGGGAGTTTATCCTTTGTTGCTAAGGGATTTAATTTTCTGAAATAAAGCAACTTATCGATATGCACTTCAACGTTTTTCAAAATTTCTACTCCGCCGCGTTCAAAATGTCCTCTGTAGATATTTCCTTTGAAGGATTTTCTGTTTTCAAGAATTTCCGGTAATACAAAAACCTCTGGCTCTAAGGTATATACATTCTCGTTGGGATGATCGAATCGATCTTTAATATAGGCTTCTTTGTCTTTATTGCTAATACTTAACTGTAATAAAACCTGATAATCGTGCGGGCTATGGAACATGGGTAAATGAGAACCATACAGGGAGCTATTCCCAAGCAATAACATGCCATGTACAGAGGGACGGTCCATTTTGTGTTCTTGAGCTTTCAGTAAATTAATGCTTAAAAAAAGTAAGAACGTGCTTAGTGCACAGATAATAAAATGTCTGTAATTGTTCATTTATATCTCAATGATATCAGTTAATATTAAATTTTATAGGATCGTAATCTTTTGAATATGCTCTCTTAATTAAAGTAATATGGAGTCTTTTTAATTGAGAAATCTTCCTTCTTATATGTAAAAAAGCAACTCAACCGGTTGGCAAATTTATAAAATAAAACGCAACACTGAGCTTCGTTATCAGTTTTGAGTCTTCCTAAGATAAGAGCCAAATTGCGTTTAATGATAAATGTGTTGAAGAATCTTGAGAAAAGTTTTTCTTCTTTCGTTATTTTTTGAAAAGATAAAACTAAGAGCTCTATTTTTTTGATTACATATTTTTGGGAAATTTATGATCTCAGGATTGTAAACAGCAGTTTATAAATTAAAAAGACGGATTCACATCCGCCTTTTCTGTTGATTAGAAATAAAAATATAAAATTTGGAAAAGTCTACCCCAATAATATAGACTTAGTAGGGGCATTTATAGGATTAAAATTCACGATCCCGGTCTTTGATGGTCCTGAATTTTGTTTTGAAAAAAGTATCCGCCTTTGTATTGAACTCATCCGTATACACAATTAAAGTACTGTGCCCGGAATTCGGTAAGATCCATAAGTTAGCTTTTGGAATATTTCTGAAAATTTCCAGGGTATGTTCCGGCTTTATGACATCATGATCTCCTCCCACAACCAAAACAGGAATTTTAATACGTTGAAGATCTTTCGGATCTATATTAGGTTGCTCACTCAATAATCTTTTATATTTGAGAACTTGATAATCCAGGTCTGTTTTATCTTTTTTGGCAGCAAACAGGTCTTTGAATTTTGTGTAATTAGCACTCACTCTTTTGAAAACATCAGCCTGTACCGCAGAAGAATCGGGTCGTAAATTAGCTCCTGTGACAATCAGTTTTTTTACCTTTTCCGGGTGTCTCATACTAAGCAGAAGCCCATTGATTCCTCCATCACTCCAGCCAATAACCAAGGCTGAATCAATCTTCATTTTCTCGAGAAGCTCTGCATAATCATCAGCCATCATTTCATAAGTAAGCGCCTCTTTTTTATCTATTGATTTTCCATGCGATCTGCTGTCGGCAACAATCACTTTATATTTTTTTGAAAAAAAAGGAATCTGTTTTGAAAAATCTACAATCGAGCCACCATTTCCATGGATGAGAAGTAAAGGTTCGCCCTGGCCATAGGTTTCACAATACATTTTTATTCCATTGATATCGTAATAGGTACCGGTTTTGGAGTTGTTTCCATAACTGGATTTCTCTACCAATTGGGCATATTCGTTTTTGATGTGTTGAACATCTGTCTGGCTCAATAGGAAAACAGGCAACAATGCGAGAAAAAGTAATATCGGTTTCATAATTTATAATAGGATGTTTAAATTATTAGTGATATTTTGTTTCCCGATAAGTATAGAGTATTGAATTATTGTTACAGAAAATTATTTATTTTGGCTAATTGCGTGTTGTTTTTTATGCTTCATGCATGAATTTTTGTCGATTTAGCAATGTTTCTTCGCTTTCCCGGTGATCAGGATCATCTACACAGCAGTCTACAGGACATACTGCTTTACATTGTGGTTCTTCATGGAACCCCTTACATTCAGTACATTTTCCTGAAACAATGTAATAAACATCATCAGAAATGGCTGGGTTATAGGCATTAGCGTCTGCTTCTGTTCCGTCCGGGAATGTTATATGTCCGGAAAGTTTTGTTTTATCTTTCCAGCGCCAGTCGATCGCTCCTTCATAAATGGCAGAATTGGGGCATTCAGGTTCACAGGCTCCACAATTGATGCAGGCATCTGTTATTTTTATAGCCATATTATTTGTTTTTTTAATTGTTTTAAAAAGGGACTTCTTCAATAAGATACTGCAGAAATCCCTACTCAACTTAATTAAAGCAGTTTCAACAATTTAGATATATCATAAACTGTGCAAACTTTTATTTTTAATGGGTTAATCTGCAACAATTTGTACAGAAATTCCATCCATCTGATTGGTAAGGTAGATCTGGCAGGCTAATCTGCTGGTTTTTTCTGTATTGAAAAGTTCGGAGAGAAGGGCTTCTTCAACCTCATTTTTTTCAGATAGCACTTCATTTTCATCGGGAATATAACAATGACAGGTTGCACACATGGCCATTCCTCCACACATGGCTTCCATGGGAAGATCATAAGCTTTACAAATGTCTTTTAAAGTAAGCCCCATATCTGTTGGGCAGATCAAAGGATGTTTGTTTCCCTCCTGGTCTGTTACGATAATTGTAATTTCATTCTTCATAGGATTAGTCAATCGTTGCTACTACTTGTTTTTCCGCTTGTTTTTTGGTTCCGTCAAAACCTTCAATTCCGCTTACGGTTGTATATTTTAAAACAAACTTTTTATGAGGATTAAGTCTTTGATAGATGCTCTGGCAGGCAATAGCTGCTTCATGAAAACCGCAAAGGATCAGTTTCATTTTATAAGGATAGGTATTAATATCTCCTACAGCGTAAACCCCTGAAATATTGGTCTGAAAATCTGTACTGTTGTCTACTTTTATTGCATTTTTTTCAAGTTCCAGCCCCCAATCTGCGAGCGGCCCAAGTTTAGGAACCAATCCGAATAAAGGAATCAAATAATCGGTTTCTATAGTTTGAATAGTACCTTCTTTTTCAATAACAATTGCTTCTAACGAATCATTTCCTTTCAATCCAATAACCTCTGCCGGAGTAATAAGATTGATCTTTCCTTCCTGTTTTAATTTCTTTACTTTTTCTACTGAATCCAACGCCCCTCTGAATTCGTTTCGTCTGTGAATTAGCGTTAGTGAAGACGTTATTTCCGCAAGATGAATGGCCCAATCTAGGGCAGAATCTCCACCACCTGCAATGACAACACGTTTGCCGGCATAATCTTCAGGATGTTTTACAAAATAACTGACTCCTGAGTCTTCATAATCCGAAATATTTTCAATGGGTGGTTTCTTAGGTTCAAAACTTCCCAGGCCTCCGGCTATGATAATCGCTTTTGCTCTATGTTTCGTCCCTTTATCGGTAATAACTTCGAATAGATTTTCTTCAAGCTTCAGGAGATGAATCGCTGTTTCATTGAAGGTAAAACCTGGTTCAAACTGTTTGATCTGTTCATAAAGATTATCAACCAGCTCTCCGGCCAGTACACTAGGAAATCCGGGAATATCAAAGATGGGTTTCTTGGGATATAGTTCCGATAACTGGCCGCCCATTTGTGGTAATGCATCAATGATGTGACAACGCATTTTAAGGAGCCCGGCTTCAAAAACTGTAAATAACCCTGCAGGGCCGGCACCAATGATCAGTATATCTGTTTCTATCATGTTAAGAATGGTTTATCGTGATTTTTTCTATTTTTTTAGTGGTGGCAATATTGATGAGCCTGTCAAACTTATCCGCATATAAAGACGAAATGGTCTTTCTGTCATCATCGAATAAAGAAGATCGAACAATAGGAACGCTGAAGGGGAGTGGCCATGCTCTCAGGGATTTTGTCACCGCATCCATCGCATTGATTCCCTGCATAGCCTGAAGACCGTCTGCCCAACAAACAAGTCCTACAGTTTTATCAGTAAGATAAGGATCATAATTGTTGGCGGTTACTTCAAGCCAGTCCAGGCAGTTTTTCATAACGCCCGGTATTCCGCCATGATAAAGCGGAGCCAGCCAAAAATGAAGTTCGGCATCCCGAAACATTTGCGTCATACGCTCTACTGCCAATGGCGTTTTGGTAAGGGTAACATCGAATAAAGGAATTCCGGAGTCGGCAAGAGTAAAGATATCAGCCTGAATTCCCAGTGCTTCCAGACGTTTTGCAAAATATGAGGAAATAATTCCTGAAGTAGATTCAGTTCTCCTTTCCAGTGATCCGTTGAATATGATTGCTTTCATGTTGTTTATGTTTTGAAAATTACTTTCGGAAGACCTATTTCTCCATACATCAGACTTTTAACCAAAGGTTTCAAAAGTCCGGCTGCCAGGAGATAAAGGGCAGGATCATGATCTGCATTAGCCCTTACTACCACCTTCTGATTTTTAAAATGTTTAAGATCTGCATAAATGAGGCGGCGCTTCCAGAGATCAAGAAGAATGGTTTCAGCATTGTTTAAATCTACGTACGCGGCATATAGAGATAATTTTTCCATCAGAAACATATAGGCCCATGGCGGGATGATTGCTTCAGTAGAACAGATAATGCCCACTGCTTTTTCGTTGTAAATGGAAAAATCCACCTCTGCAATAGATGCCTTAAACTCCTTCTCCTTGACAATCATTCCCATAAAAAGATGGTCTTTAATATCCAGCTCCACTATCTCTGTCGTAGGTTTGTAGTCTAAAAGATCAAGAGCAATAATGCCCGAGGTTTTTGCTTTGTTAATGAAAATTTCCTGATTCATAAGAGGATGATTATTATCGTACTTTTAAAAGCGCTTCTTCATATTTTTTTTCTACGGCAGACCAATCCAGTACAGACCAGAACCTATCCAGATAATCTGCTCTTTTATTTTGATAATTCAGATAATAGGCATGTTCCCATACATCAATTCCAAGAATCGGAAAACCTCTGTTCATAGAAAGTACATCCATCATAGGGTTATCCTGATTGGGTGTAGAGCTTATCGCCAGAGATCCGTTGAATTTTACATACAGCCAGACCCATCCGGAACCAAACAGAGCCAGTCCGCTTTTTTTCATTTCGGCTTTAAGATTTTCAATACTTCCAAAATTGGATGAAATGGCATCACCGAGTGGTCCTTCAGGGTATGATTTAGGGCTTGGAGAAAGGATTTCCCAAAATAAAGAATGATTGTAATGTCCACCGCCATTATTTCTTATCGCTGGGCTGTATTCACTGATTCTTTGCAACAAAAGCTCCAAATCGGGATTAGACTCATTGGTTTGCTCTAAAGCTGCATTCAGATTATCAACATAAGCCTGATGATGACGTTGATGATGGATGGTCATTGTTTCTTTATCTATAAATGGTTCCAATGCATCATAAGCATATGGTAACTGAGGTAATGTAAATGGTTTCATTGCATTTATTTTTTTGATTAATGTGTGACAAAGGTAACAATATATTTTAATAAAACAACTTTTTAGTTGTTTTATGTATTTTAGAAAAATGCTTTATAAATCGCTGTAAATAATTGATTTAAAGTGTTTGGGTAAAGATTATAGAAAATGACTATATTTGTTGTTGAAAAATAAAACAACTTAAAAATTGTTCAAATGAAAAAGCCGGCAGCGGATCGCATTCTGATGTTTTTGAAGATGAGGGGAGAAGCTACATCACTCCTTATTTCCGAAGAACTGTCCATTACAAAGGAGGGTGCGAGAAAGCATTTACTCAACCTGGCGGAAGAAGGACTTATTCAGCCTTCTGTAAAAAGTGAGGGAGTTGGCCGCCCAACCACCTATTATACGCTTACAGAAAAAGGATTGGCGCAGTTTCCGGATACCCATGCAGATGTTACTGTTCAGCTTTTAAGATCAGTAAAAAATCTGCTGGGAGAAAATGCATTGGACCTATTAATAACCGACCGGGAGAAAAATACACACGATCGCTATGAAAAGGCACTTTCAAATGCAAAATCTCTGGAAAAACGCCTTGAAGTACTTACCGAAGCCCGAACCAAAGAAGGATATATGGCAGAATGGAAAAAAGAAGGAAAAGAATATTTTCTGATCGAAAACCATTGCCCAATATGTGCTGCTGCTACAGAGTGTCAGGGATTCTGTCGTGCAGAACTGTCAAATTTCCAGTCATTAATTGGGCCGGAATATACTGTGGAAAGGATAGATCATATCATTTCCGGAGGACAGCGTTGTGTATATAAAATTAGTCAGTAATCCATCATGTACTTGTATTGAAAGATGACTTTGAAAGCGATAATTTTTGATATGGATGGTGTGCTTGTAGATTCTGAAGGATTTTGGGCAAAAGCAGAACTGGATGTATTTTCATCATATGGCGTTCAGATAACGGATGAATTAGCTGCGCAAACCAAATATATGACCACTCAGGAAGTGACTGAGTTTTGGTATGATAAATTTCCATGGGAAAACCTGAATGTAAGTTCAGTAGAACAGGAAGTTGTTTCAAGAGTGATTGAAATGATACATTCGGAAGATTGTGCTATGGATGGGATAAAGGAATTTATCAAAACGATTAAAGATAAAGAATACAAGGTCGGATTGGCTACCAACGCTCCTTTACGGGTGGCTGATGCTGTACTGGAAAAACTTCAGATTCGTGATTATTTTGATGCTGTTCATTCCTCAGAATTTGAAAAGCAGGGAAAACCACATCCTGCTGTATATCTTACGTCAGCAAAAAAACTTGGAGTGGAACCCAAACATTGTATTGCTATCGAAGACAGCTATTCCGGGTTGAAAGCCGCAAAGGAAGCAGGAATGAAGACGGTTGTTTTTACCAATGACAATGAAACTCTGGATTTCGAAATTGCCGATTTTAAAATATTGAATTTTAAAGAAGCTCTGTTACCCGTTTTATAATACATCTATGAACTTTAATGAGACTGAATTTTCTGATTATATCAATCTGTTTGGGCAGTTTTCATGGCCTCAGTGGATCATATTCAGTCTTATTGTGAATGTTTTTTTGTATCTTTTTTCAATAGGTTTATATGTCTTTATTGATAAAACCTGTCAGAAAAATCAGTTACAGGAAAAGAATCATCCGATTACAAAGCCAGACTTTTACCTCAGTCTTTTTACTGTATTCTGTAACAGCCTTGTGATGCTGGTCGGAGCTTTTCTATGGAAAAATGGCTGGATTAATCTTGGATATAACGTATCAGTAGTTCATATCTTTCTGGAAGTAATAGCATTGTTGTTATTGATGGATCTTCTGATGTACTTTTTTCATTACGCAGCTCATTTGCCTTTTGTATACAAAATACTGCACGGGAAACATCACGAACATGTAAGTACCAATTTTCTGAGTCTTTTTGTCCTTCATCCTTTCGAAACAATTGGTTTTGGGTTGATGATGCTGGTCGTATTAATGACACATGATTTTTCGGTTATTTCCATTACCGTTTATCTATTGATCAATTTGGTATGGGGTACTGTTGGACATTTGAACAGGGAGTTTTTTCCTGCTTGGTTGGATCGTTTTTTCGTCGGAACGACAAAATTTCACAATGATCATCATCAGGATGAGACAAAGAATTTTGGATTCTATACTTCTATTTGGGACAGGTTATTCGGAACTTACAAATAAAGTGTCCTTTAATCCTTAAAAAAGAAAATGGCTACAAATTCACAAGCAGAGAAGCGAATTTGTAGCCATTGAAAAGTAAAATTTATTTTGGCTGTTTTGAATTCTTTATTTCTGACTGAATTCTTTTTTCGATTATTCTCCAGTCATAAAAATGAAATACCCTACCGTTACTCATTGCAACAAATACACCTTTAGGAAATTGAGGGCCTAAGTTGATGTTTGTTACCTCAGAACCGTCACTTTCCAGAGTAGAAACAGGTATTTCTGCAATTCTTCCTTTTGCAGGATTTTCTCTTAAATAAACATTGAAAGTATCATTCTGTTGGTTGGATACCAGAATATATCCTGTTTTTTTAGAAGTGGGATAGATGGAAATACCTTCCACATCGGACGTAAAGTCTTTATTTCCGAAAACAAGAAGCTCTTCATTTCCTTTGGCCGGATCTGCATAATACTGATGAACTCCGAATTGCTCATCAGAATAATAAATATAACCCATTTCGTCATCTACAGCAATGCTTTCAATTTCTTTCAGTCCGCTGTATTTTCCAAACTTACGAACAACTTCTCCGGTTACAGCTCCATTTTTTTCAGAAAGTTTATACTGCCAGAGATAGCCTTCTTTAGGACCTGATTTTCTTCCTACAACAGCAAAAATTTCCTTCGTTGCAGGGTTCTTATACATGGAAATTCCCATAGGTCCGCGTTCTGTTTCACCGTCAAATACCGAAAACTCACCGATTTCTTTCAATTCAGGAAGAGAGTAGAGTTTTACTTTGTTGGTTTCACGTTCTGTAACAGCTGCAATGTCCGTACTTTTTCCGTTCAGGATGAAACCATATTCAATATCAACATTGTTGGGACGTTTAAGGCCGGAAACTTTACGAATAATTTTTCCCTGAAGATCAAAAGCATAAAGCCCGCCATCTGTGTCTTTATCTGTTCCGATGATGATACTTTTAGAAGCGTCTTTTGGATTGATCCATATTGCAGGATCGTCTGTATCATGAACTACAGTTTCTGTAATAACGGTTGGTTTTAGTTTTTCTCCTGCCTGATTCTGCCCTTTGCAGTTCATCACAAAAGGAAAAATGGCAAATGCTGCTATATAATAAGTTATTCTTTTCATGTTTTTTAAAAATCAAATTTTACTCCCAGTGTAAATCTTGGTCTGTAGTATTCTGCCTGTGCTGTTCTGCTTGGGATTCCCTGATAGTATCTTAACGGCTGATTGGTCAGATTATTGGCTTCTGCGAAAACCCTCAGCTGGCTGGTGATTTTATAGGAAGCGTTGGCGTCAAGGAAAAACTGTTTGTCATAATAACGGTCGTCAAAGGCTTTTCCACCTAATTCGTCAATATAATGAGAAGCGTAGTTCATCGAAATTCTGGCTGAAAAACGTTTGTTTTCCCATGAAAGCGATCCATTGAACATATGGGGAGCTGCTCCCGGAAATCCTACATCTGATCTTTCAACTCCTTCTTCGTTCGTAATTCCTTTTGCTTTTGAATGGGTATAAGTATAGTTCACATACACTCCCATTCCTTTCCAGAAGGCTCCGGGAATAAAATCCAACTGCCTTTGTAAAGCGACTTCAAAACCATAGATGTCTACATTGTTACCGTTACGCTGTTGGGTAAATTTCCAGTTGCTTTCTCCTGCAGGAATAGGGTTGGACTGTCCCGCAAAGTCATTGGCAAAATCACTGGCCGTATAATTTCTTCGGGAATAGGTATAAATAAAATCATTCAGATTTTTATAGAAAATTCCTCCTGAAAGAATCCCTACAGATTTGAAGTACTTTTCCGCCATGAAGTCAAAATTATAAGCATAGGTAGCTTTTAGATTAGGATTTCCTGCGGAGACAATTTCGTCTTCTGAAATAACATTCAGATAAGGAACCAATGAATAATAGTTCGGACGGGCAAGAGCGGTGGTAAATGCGGCACGAAGCACAAGATCCTGCACCGGAACATACTTGAATGAGATATTCGGAAGTACATTGGTGTAGGTATTGGTATTGCTGATCTTTCCAACCAGGTCACTTTCGTTCAGGACATAATTTCCGGTATAATCAATCGTAGTGCTTTCAATACGGGCTCCCACGATCATGGAAAGTTTATCATTGAAATCCTGATCCCAACGGATATATCCTGCATAAATTTGTTCCTTGGCTGTATAATTATTTGAAAGGAATTTTGAAGGTTTCAACTTACCGTTAAATAAACCTGAGTTGAATAAATCCAACCCTCCCAGATATGCAGGGTCAACAAACGTTCCCGGAACATAATTTCCAGCCTGGAAGTTTGTTCCATCATGATAAACTGTAGGCACAGAAAGAAGGCTTCCCATTCCGCCGATAGGTTCGAAGGCGTAAAAATCATTATTTCTTTCCTTTTCCTTCAAGCGCATACGGAAACCGGTACGAAGTCTTCCTTTTTGATCTTGGATAACAGAAAGAGGAAAACGTACGTTTACTTTAGCTCCAAATTCTTTTTCCTGAGTAAAGCTGTTGGCATCGGAAAGATCACTCAGTTTATAGCTTCCCAGATTATCAGCTGCAAGAAGATTAATCATAGGTTTTCTGGGATCACTAAGATCCGGTGAAAAGTTCATCTTGCTGTTTTCAAATTCTATATAACGTTGGTGAGGTTTGTCTTCACTGGCTGTAGCGTAGTTCATGGACCAGTCAAGATCTACTTTTGAACCCAGTAAATGTTCTCCTCTTAAGGCATAGTTCTGAACTTTCTGCTTCTCAAGACGTGTATTGTCGTTGTCTGCATCTCCGCCTTTAATTTGTCTTGTAATACTTCCTTTCCAACCTGTAATTTCAGATTCATCAGTATTATAGACCGGTTTTATTTTATAGCCAAGGGCAAAACGGTTTTCTTTATCATTTCTGAAGTTGTACATGGCTGAGGCGTAGATCTTGTTTTTAGAATTGAATTCATAATCCATATTAAGATCAAAGCTGTGCCTGATACGGTGTTCATTATAATAGCGGACTCCCATTTTGCTTATATAAGCTGTCTGAGCTTTATCATTCGCCTGGCTCCATACAGGTTCTATATTGTCTGAACCAAAATTATTGTTGTTATAAGAAAAACTGAATACTGCTCCCAGTTTTTTGTTTAGAAAACGATTGCCATATACCAATCCGGCAGTATAATTTCCTTTTTCTCTGATCGGGTTATATCCTCCGGCAAGGGTTGCGGAAATTCTCTGTCCATTAGGAGAAGCTCTGGTAATAAGGTTTACAGAACCTCCGATAGCATCGGCATCCATATCAGGGGTTAAGGTCTTATTCACTTCTATGGTGGAAATCATATCGGAAGGGATAAGGTCCATCTGAACATTTCGGTTATCGCCTTCAGCAGAAGGAATTCTGTCACCGTTCAGTGTTACAGAGTTCAGGTTGGGTGCAAGACCTCTGATGATAAGGTTTCGTGCTTCTCCCTGATCATTTTGAATGGTGATTCCGGGAACACGTTTCAAGGCATCTCCAATATTGGCATCTGGAAAACGGCCTATTTGGTCCGAAGAAATGACATTGGTGATATTGGCGTTGCTTTTTTGCTTATTTAAAGCTCTTGCCTGGTTTTTTAATGTCGCTCCGGAAACCACGATGGCAGCAATACTTGTTTCTTTTTTATCAAATACAATATTTTGCTGGGTATTTTTTTCAGATTCTATGGTAACATTATATTCGTGAACGCCGTAGCCAAGATAATCTACCTTCATGGTATACTGACCGGGAGGAACGTTCAGGAAAACAAAATTTCCGTGTTCGTCAGAAGTAGTATAAATATTTCCCGGACTTAAAGATATTTTAGCTCCCGGAAGGGCAATTTTAGCGTCATCATTGATGTTTCCTGAAAGAGTTCCGGTTTGTGCGTAGAAAAATAGGGATGCACAAAACAAAACAGATGTAAAAATTTTCTTCACTTTCTTTTGATTAGATTAAAAACGTCACAAAATTAAACGTCTGTTTGGAGAAAGACTTGAAGCAGAGATTAAGGTTATTTTAATAATTGTTAATATAAAGCAAAAAACATGAATTTCAGGGGCTTTTTAGATGTTGTCATCTTCTGCAATAGTAAAAAATCCTGCAGTTTTACACCGCAGGATTGGTAAAGTCATTATTTGGTTTTTATTGAAGGCAGGTTTGTGATGATCCGCCACTTTCCCTCTTCCTGTACACAGGTTATGAGAGAAGAGAATTCATGAGTTGGGCTTTCCAGAGAAACCGTTGCATAGGCAATATTATTTTTCTGTTCTATGGAATGATAAGTAATATCACGGGGTTTCCCTCCAAATACCTTATCGCGGACTAATTGAACGTAATTTTCTTTGGAAATAACAAATATTCCCGGTTTCTCAAAAAATCCATCCTGAATGTTCTGATACTGCGGATGAAGAATTTCTTCAAGAGCTGAAGGATCACTGTTATCACCCCCTTTAATAAATTTTTCAATGGCTTGTTTAATGTCTTCTATCATTCATTGAATTGTTTTACAATTTCAGCCTGTTGAAAATTTACCAGCTCAGCGATTCTGGTTTCAATTACGGTTCCGTCTAATGGAAAATAGGAGATGTCAGTAACTCCCATATGATTAAGAAGCTGCGTGATATGGATTTCCAAAGGATTTCGTTTTTCCTGAAGTATACCGCCCATAGAAGAGATCACATAAGCCTTTTTGTTCTCCAGTAATCCTTTGCGGGTAATATTTTCTGAAAAGGTTTTCTTTGTTCTGACTACCAAATCAAAATAAGCTTTTAATGAGGACGGAATTCCAAAATTGTACATAGGAGAAGTAATGAGGATTTCATTAGCCTGATAAATTTCATTAATCAGCTCATCCGAAAGGCATGTGCTTTCAACATCCGGAATTTCGCTAAAAAAGGCATTTACCGTCTGCTCATTAATGTGAGGAACAGGTTTTAGGGTAAGGTCTCTTTCAATAATGACTCCTTCCGGATTTTTTTCTTTCCATTGTTGAATAAAATAATCACCCAATGCTCTGGAAAAAGAATTTTGTGTTCTAACGCTGCTGTCGATTCTAAGAAGTGTGTTCATACTTTTTTTTCTTTAAAGACACACCGCTTTTCGGGAATGTGACAATTATTGTAGTCTTTTTAATTTTTCGGGATCTACAATAGAATAGATTTCACGGATAAATCCGTGAGAATCAATATCCAGGATGTGACAATTGTAAATGCGATCTTCACGCCAGAAACAAATGGCAGGCTGATGATTAAAGATATGAAAAGTATAAGGCTTATTGCCAAGAAACTGTTGCTGTACATAGGAAAGAAGTTGTGCCGTTGCCGATTTTCCTACTTCTACCGCTTTGACTACGCGAATACGTTTTCCGCCATCTGCTGAAAGTTTTATATCATCAATCAAAAGCTTTTCAATATTAATGATATTTCCTTCACTTAATGCCAACTGATACTTCTGCAGGATATCCGTACCGGAAGCGGGATCTATATTGTCCGGCTTATATTGTATATTTTCTAATTGTTTGGCGGCCCGGCTCAATAGCTTTCGTGAATTTTCTGCTGAAATTTCAAGAGTTTCGGCAATTTCCTGATGAGAGTAGTCGAATGCCTGTTTAAGAATGTATACGGCGCGTTCCCTTGCATTCAGCTTTTCTAAAAGAACCAGCAGCGTATAACGGGCAGTTTGTTCTTTGATGAGTTTATTTTCTGCATTTTCAAAAGAAAGTGGCTCGGGAAGCCATTCTCCGTAGACCATCTTTTTGGTGTGTCTGTTTTTGAAATTGATTGCGTGATTAATGGTGCTTTTTATCAAAAAATTAGTTTCATTTCTAATTTCAGATTTATCTAAAGAAATATATTTTTCTATTACATCCTGTACCAGATCTTGTGAGTCTTCATAAGATCCTGTGATATTATAAGCATAGGTGAGCAGCCTTTTGTAACTTTCCTGCATGATATTTCTTTTTAAGACAAATTGAGTAAAGAAAATGTGACAAAAAATAGTAAGTGATTTATAAATTCCATTTTAAACAAACCCTCTGGCATAGTAAATCTGTATAACGAAAAAAAGTAAAGTGAAGAACCACACGACATAAGGATGATAGCGAAAATTTTCTTTCAGAATGTAGTGCAGTGCTTTAAATAATTTCACCAAACCAATAAGCCCAATAATAATAAATACAACAAAAACCAGAAAGAAGATATCATCTTTTGCTCCATAGGTTTGTAGTGTTTCGATATGTTTTAGATAAGATAATACGTCAATAGTCTGTCCCAGAAACATGGTAGAAAGTATTAATATAAAGAATGGAGTAGAAGTGTATACTGTAGTATAAATAAAGGAAAACAACAGGGTTCGGAAAGTTGTACTGTTAACTTTTTCTTTTTTATACCCTAATAAAAGCACACTGAATAATACCGCAGTAGAATTGTTGATCAAAAAGATAAATAATGCTTTTTCTACCATACTCAGCCCTTTGATCTTGGAGATAAAGCTCTGTTGGCCGCTGTAATCCATCAAAAGAACAGAGATAATCACGGAAGTATACACCGAAAGTTTGATTGGAGACAGATAATCCCTAAAGCGTTCTGTTTCCTCCTTTTCCATTTCATTGATAGAAAAATCATAACAACGGTGTGGCTCCTGAAACAATTTAAAAATAGTTACGGGAACCAGCAGTATTTCAATAATGATCTGCAGGCAAAGCTTCTCAAAGCTGTCAATCAGTTTTTCGAACATACATAGTGTATTAAGAGAGCGGGTTCACTATGCAATTTAAATAAAATTTAGATGCATATGTTTATGCAAATGAGAAACTTAAAAAAAATGTCCTGTCATAATAAGACAGGACACTTGATTTGTTTGCTTGTTTTTTTATTTGGGAAGTCCCTTTTTCAGTGCAATATTCGCTCTTTCAACGGCTTTTCTTTCCTTCCAGTCCATATATCTTTTTTTGTATCTGCCTTTCATGAAGTTGTCAAAATTACGTTGAACAGTCAGGTTCCAAAGAGAATGTGCTTTTACAGCCCAGCTTTTGTCCCATGCACGAAGAGAAATAGAGAACGATCCGTCCAGATATTTCATCCAGTGCCACCAGCCTGTTGGCATGAAAAGGGTATCTCCATGTTCAAGGAAGCATTCAATACCTTCAATACCATCCAGTGCCGGGAATTTTTCAAAATCCGGATTGGCAATATCATAATCTTCTAATGCATAAGTGGCATAAGGAAGTTTGTAAAGACGCGTTTTCCACTTGTATTCGAAAAGAAGGACGTGCTTTCTTCCGTTAAAATGAGTATGGAAGATATGAGGCATATCAATATCATAATGAAGGAAGGTTACAGAACCTTTTCCTCCAAAAAACATACTTGGATATTTATCTAAAAATCCTCCCATAAGATTTTTGGGTGGCACATAATCTTCCAATAACTTCGGAGCAAATTTAATAGGGTCGAAAAAGAAAATTCTCAAGTCTGTAGGCTCCTTTTGGATAAGGTCTACATAATCTTTGAACTTCATTTTCGTAGTCGGAGTATTGATGGGAGCTGCAGGATCGGCTTTCGCACTATCATATAAAGGAACCTCCACATCGCCTACCACCTCTTTCATGTACTCCATTGTCCATTTTTGATACGCAGGCCACTTTCTAGCCATATTCTTGATTACCACTGGCTTGCATGGCTTTAGATATTTTTCACGGAAGTCTTCTTGTGAAATATCATCTACAACATCAATTGGTTTAAGGACTATTCCCATTCGTTTAAATTATTAAGCTAAAGTATTAAATATTTATGAAAATTAATAGATAGAATTTAAATTATTTGGAACTAATATAAATAATTGAAAAAATGGGTTATTTTATCAATATTATATACCAATATAAGGTGGTTTTTTAAGCTTTATAAAATGAATAACAATAATATTTTCACGGAAAAATAAAATTTGTACACAAGTATATTTCTGTGTATACTTGCTGAGCCTAAAAAAAACCATGAAAAGAATTACTTCCTTTATTTTCGCACTTGCATTTGCAGGAGTGCACGCACAGAATTCAAATACCATATTTACTTCAGATATTGATAATTTCTGGAATGCCTATGACCAGATTAAAAAAACTGACGATTTTTCTAAAAAGCTCAACCTGATCAACGAATTGTATATCAGTAAAGGAACAAAAGGACTTAAGACCTTTATGGAGGTAAGAGAATATTCGGATACTGTTTTTGTAAGAATCATAGATGAATATCCAAAGTTCTGGAATTCCATCAGACCCAATACGCTGAAGGTAAAAGAGAAAATGGGTGAGCTCAATAAATCTGTTGCAAGATTAAAGGAAATTTATCCCCAACTGAAAGATGCTGAAATGTATTTTACGGTTGGAGGTCTTAATTCGGGTGGAACGGTGAGCAAAAATATGGTATTGGTAGGTACTGAAATTGCAACGGGAACCCCCGATACTGATGTTTCTGAATTTAAAGGAGGATGGCTTAAAGGAGTGTTTGCCGATCAATCACTGGATAATATTGTCTCTTTAAATATTCACGAATATATCCATACTCAGCAAAACGGAAGAAGCAAAAGAATTTTGAACCATAGTATAAAGGAAGGATCGTGTGATTTTATTACCGAATTGGTGATGCAGAAACCTCTTCGTACCAAATATTTATCTTACGGAACGGCTCATGCAGACCAGCTTAAAGCTTTATTTAAAAATGATATGTTCAGTACCAATTCTACCAACTGGTTATATAATGGAAGAAAAAGACCTGATGCCGCAGATCTAGGCTACTATATAGGATATGAGATCTGTAAATCCTATTATCAGAATGCTAAGGACAAAAAACAGGCAATAAAAGACATTATTGAACTGAATTATAATGACGATAATGCTGTAGAAGATTTTCTGGCCCGATCAAAATTTTTTAAAGAAAAAATAAACAAAGAAAAGCTGCTTAAAGAGTACGAAAAAAATCTGCTTTATGTAGTGAAAACAAATCCTGCAGTGGGTTCAGAAGCAGTGAGTCCTGATACTAAGGAAATAAAAATTACCTTTTCAAAAGAAATTGTGCCCGATCATTATTCCATAGAAACTTCAGCAAAAGGAAAAGAAAGCTTTCCGCTTGCCAAGGTCATAGGATTGGAAAATAATAATACCACATTGGTTTTGGGAATGGATCTTCAACCCAATAAAACCTATGAGTTTGTTCTGTCAAACAAGAAATTTGAATCTAAAGATGGCTATCCTTTGAAAGACGAGAAGTTTCTGGTGACATTTAAAACGTCGGAAAAATAGGACGCTTATTCCTGATCCAATGCTTATATTTGATCTATGAAAACAGGTGTATTAGCATTATCTTTTGTTATTTTCAGCAGCGGTTATTTTGCGCAGACAAAATTTCAGACGAAGATAGAATCCGGGGTGTCATATGAACTGGCTCAATGGAGAAAGAGCACATTAAGTGATATTAAGTATGATCTCAATCTGAAAATCCCCGAAAGCAAAACCGATAGGATCTCAGGAGCAGAAATCGTTTCTTTTCAATATAAAAAGAAGAGCAATTCTCCTTTAGCTTTAGATTTTAAAGAAGAAACCACTTCGCTGATCTCTGTGTCGGTGAATGGGCAGACCATAAAACCTGTTTTTGAAAACGAGCATATTATCATTGATGCTCAATATCTGAATTCAGGATTTAATCAGATTCATTTTAATTTTCTTGCGGGAAATGCTGCATTGAACAGACGTGATGGTTATTTGTATACCTTATTTGTTCCGGACCGCGCACGAACCATGTTTCCGTGCTTTGACCAGCCCAACCTGAAGGCAAAATATACTTTATCATTAACAATTCCTGAAAAATGGAATGCTATTGCGAATGGAAAACTTAAAAATACAAAGACAGAAAAAGGAACCAAAGTGCTGGATTTTGAAGAATCGGACCTGATTCCAACCTATCTTTTTTCTTTTGCCGCAGGAGATTTTAAAGCTTTCACAGAGAAAATTGATAAGCAGGATTCTAAAATTCTGTATCGGGAAACAGATTCCGTCAAAATTAAAAATAGCATGGATTCTATTTTTTCACTCTACAGAAATTCTCTGAACTATTTTGAAAAATGGACTCATATTCCGCATCCTTTCCAAAAACATGGAATGGTGGCTGTACCTGATTTTCAGTTTGGAGGAATGGAACATCCCGGAGCTATTTTATTTCAGAACTCTACCTTGTTTTTGGATCAAAATGCAACCCAGAATCAGTTGAATAACCGTTCCAATCTTATTGCTCATGAAGTTGCCCATCTTTGGTTTGGTGATATGGTGACCATGGATTGGTTCAATGATGTATGGATGAAGGAGGTTTTTGCCAATTTTATGGCTGATAAAAGTACGGGTGCTTCTTCTGATAAAAGTGTTTATAATCTGAAATTTTTAACGACACATTTTCCCGCGGCCTATTCTGTAGACCGTACTCTGGGAGCCAATCCGATTCGGCAGATTTTGGATAATCTTCAGAATGCAGGGATGATGTATGGCCCTATCATTTACAACAAAGCTCCTGTTATGATGCGTCAGCTGGAGCTTTTAATTGGTGAGGAAGATTTCAAAAAGGGAATTGGAGAATATCTTAAAAAATATGCGTACAGCAACGCAACATGGCCGGATTTGATCGATATTCTGGATCAACATACCCAACAGGATCTAAAGGCCTGGAATAAAGTCTGGGTGAATGATCCCGGAAGACCTGTCATTAATTATAATGCTCACTATAATGGTGATAAAATAGAAAGTTTCACCATTTCTCAGCATCCGGAATATGGAAAAGAACAGAAAATATGGCCACAGGAGTTTGAACTCAGCTTATTTTATCCCAATAACAGGATCGAAAAAGTGAATGTAAAACTATTGAAAAACGAGCAGGAAATCTCTGCATTGAAAGGGAAAGCAAGACCACTTTTTGTGCTGCAGAATTCATCAGGAATTGGTTATGGAGTTTTCAATACCGATGCAGCGATGATGTCTGATTTTTCTGTGGTAAAAGATCCTATCAATAGGGCGAGTGCTTACATATCTTTATATGAAAATATGTTGGGAGGTTCAGGAACATCACCTCAGGAACTCTTGATTTTTTTTACCGGACAGCTTCAAAAAGAAACGACAGAGCTTAATTTACGACTAATCACGGGTTATATTTCTACGATATACTGGGATTTTTTATCCGAAAATAATAGATTGAAAATATCCGAAAACATAGAAAATACAATCTGGAATGCCTTACCCAGTCAATCCTCCAAAAATAATAAGAAAATTTTATTCGACTGTTACCAGGGTATTTTTCAAACCCGCCGGGCGTATGATAACTTGCATACTATCTGGAAATCCCAGACTCCGCCACAGGGTGTATCGCTTAATGATGATGATTTTACAAATCTTGCCCTTGCGTTGTCACTTAGAAATGCAGACAACCGTGATCTGCTACAGGAACAGCTGACGAGAATCAAAAACCCAGATCGTATCAACCGTTTTAAAATTATTATGAAAGCAGCTTCTTCAGATCAGGAGATCAGAGATGTATTTTTCAAAGGGCTTTCAGAAAAGCGGAACAGATCCAATGAATCGGCTGTTGGAGCAGCACTAGGCTATCTGCATCATCCTTTGAGGCAAAAGACTTCTATAACTTACCTTCCCAAATCTTTGGAACTTTTACAGGAAATTCAAAAGACCGGAGATATTTTCTTCCCGGATAATTGGTTGCGTTCTACATTCGGTACCTATCAAAATTCAGAAGCTTTGGAAATGGTTAAGAAGTTTTTAGATCAAAACCCCAATTATAATTCGATCCTGAAGAATAAAATCCTACAGGCAACGGATAATCTGAAACGAGCTCAGGTATTAGTCAAGTAAAATAGAAATAGTTTGTATTGAGACATTCTAAAATAGATTGACATAAAATTAGACAGTATTTAATCCGAAGAAGTATGTATTTTCTTCGGATTTTTTATACACTTTATCGGGAGTTTGCTTATTAAGACTTAGGTGGGACTTTTTGTATGTCATAAAAACTGTTAAATAAAACCGTGTTTTTTTCAAATAGAGTTCCAATTTCATATCTTGTCAAAGCGAACATAGTAACCCTTTTGAAAAAATTAATCAACCATTTAAAATTCAGACTTCATCAGAGTTTTAGACTCTTAAACCTGAATCCGAGAGCAAGTATTCCGGCTTTGGCTTTTTTTATTGCTTTAATCATGATAAAATTGCCGGAGAAATACTATTACCCGCCTATATTTTTTATCCTTACACTCTTGTTTCACTACGAAAGAAAAGATATTCCTTTTCTTAGGAAAGTATTTGTAAATAGGTGGCGATGGATTATCGTTTTGGAGGCGTTTTTCATCTACACTATTTTGCTGCTGGGAAATATAAATTATACATTTGATGAAGTAGGTTTTGGATGTTATATTTTGATTGTATTATTGGCTTTTATCACTCCAAAAAACAATCCTTGGAAGGCATTACAATGGAACTTCATCCCCAATGATCTGTTTGAGTGGAAAAGTTTTTTGAGGAAAAATACGTGGGTGGGCATTTTGGGGCTCATTGTTGTTATGGCTTCTGCCTATACCCCCGCTACATTGATCTTTGTGGGATTGTTTATTCTTGATTCTATATCACATATTTACGAACCTAACGAAAATAAAGAAATGCTGACTATGTATTTCAAAAAGTATCGTTTAAAAGAAAAAATCAGAAGGAATTCTCTGTTTTTTAATCTTATTCTTTTACCTGCTTATTGTATATTCCTGATCCTGAATCCTGCCGAAAGTTTCTATCTCCTGTATTATTTTGTATTTATGAATCTATACTTTCTGATGATTCTTACCAGAAAATACGGACAGTACCATTACAAAGAAAAAAATAATTATTTCAATATGGGAGTTTATATAGAATACTCTATATGCAGTATGACGATCCTCCCAGCAGTATTTTTACTCAGAAAAAATATAAAAGACGCTACCCAAAACATCAAGACCTATGTTGGAGATTAAAAATATAAATGTTGATTTTAAAAATCAAAAAGTTTTAAACAACCTGAATTTATCTATAGAAGAAGGATGTATATTGGGAATACTTGGTAAAAACGGAGCAGGGAAGACTACTTTGTTTGAATCCCTTTATAAAAGTGTTCCGTTTTCAGGGGAGATCAGCTGGAAAAACGAACGATTGCAAAGGAAAATGATTTCCTATCTGGAAACAGAAAATTATTTCTATCCCTACATTACCGGAGAAGAGTATCTGTCCTATTTTGCTTCAGAGAAAGAGGCGGAAGTTGCCAAAATTATTGAAAAGTTCAATATTCCCTTAAAAAAATATGTACAGTACTATTCCAGTGGAATGAAGAAAAAACTGGCCCTTATTGGGATGCTGATGTTGGATAAACCTATTAATATCCTGGATGAACCTTTCAACGGAGTAGATTTTGAAGGGGTACATATTCTGTATGATATTATCCGCGAGCTGAAATCGGAAAACAAAATTGTGATCATCAGTTCTCATATTATTGAAACCCTTTTTCATACCTGCGATAAAATAGCCTTTCTACAGAATGGTGCCATTGAAAAAATATACAACAAGGAAGAATTCAGTCAGTTAAGTACACTTAAATTTTAATAAGAAAAAGATCACAGTGGTACTCCAATTATCCCGAATTCAGCACATAAAGGCTTTTGTTTCTATTGATGATTTTTTTGCAAATTTGCAAAACGAGCTATTAGAAAAGTATATACTTACATTTTAGAAAGTGTTCAAACAAAAAAACAGTTCTTATGCCTCAGTTTTTTCATGATAAAAGACTTTATTACACCCCTATAGAATTCGCTTTAAGTCACATTGGCGGAACGTGGAAAATGCCCATTTTGTGGAGATTGCAGGAAAAACCACTTCGCTTCAGTGAACTGAAAAAAGACATCCCGCACATTACAGATAAAATGCTCACCAGCCAGCTTCGTGAGTTGGAAAGCAAAGAGATGATTCATCGTGAAGTATATCCCGTTGTTCCTCCAAAAGTGGAATACAGTCTGACGGAAAAAGGCAAGAAATCTATTCCGGTAATTGAAACTATTATGAACTTCGGCTACGATCTCATACAAGATGAAGGAATCGTTTTTCCACCAAAGGAAGATCAGAAATAATTGAAGAGCTACCTTTGTTATTGTATTTTCCAATCTTTACATCAGATGATTTGAGTTAAGAATATTTTCGGACGGTTCTTTTTTTTCATAATTTCACATTACCTGAATATAAATTAGTCTCAATATGATGAAGTTGAAATTAGGAATACTGGACCAATCGCCGATCGCAATGGGGAGTGATGCAGAAACAGCATTGAATAACAGTATTCAGCTTGCTTTATTCGCAGAAGAAATGGGATTTCATAGTCTTATGTACTCTGAACACCATGGAGTAGAAGCATATGGAAGCTCCAGCCCGGAATTGCTGTCTGCCATTGTTCTTGGCAAAACAAAACACATAAAAGTAGGTACGGCCGGTATTATGATGAGGAATTATTCTGCTTATAAAATTGCAGAATGGACAAAAATGTTGGGGACTGTGTATCCCGGACGTTTTATTCTCGGATTGGGAAAAGCACCAGGAGGTTTAAAAGATGCGGTGATGGCGCTCAATAACCATAAGTTAACTGTTCTCTCCAATCAGGAAACCAAACTGGAAGAAGCCATTCAGTTTTTAAAAGAAGAAAAAGGGGTGTATGAGGGACTTGTTGCTCAGCCAACGCATGTAAAGATTCTACCGGAAATTTTTTGGCTGGGTTCCGGGATAACTTCTGCTAAGGAAGCCGCAAAACATGGCATAGGATATTCTTTTGCCGCTTTTATGAATAGTGAAGCAGGCATAGAAAATACAGAAACATACTTGAAAGAATTTGATTCTGACCAATACAGTTCCCAACCCACATTACAGATTGCAGTAGCCGTTTCTGTCGCAGATACTGTGGAGCAGGCAAAACGTAATGCGTATGGAATGGCCTATCAGTTTCTACAGTCGAGACAACTGGTGAGCCCAGATGTTCTCCTTCCTCCTGAAAAGGTTGAAGAAAAGATTTTGGGAACTCAAGAGGAAGAGGATTTTTTTACTGTTCTCAACAGGATTATTATGGGAACTCCTGATACTATTTATGGAGAAATTCAGCAGATTGCAGAGCAGTATAATACAGATGATATCCTGATATTATGTAATATGTATAAGGAACAAGACAGGATCAATACGTACAGAAATATCATTATTCAAAATAAATAACGCATATCATTATTAAGAAATAAGGGCAAATTCTTGTTGAGGTGAGGCTGTGCGTATTCGAACCATTATGTAACCCCAATGAAAAAATTATGCATTATTACCGGTGGTCCTGGAGCCGGGAAAACAACACTGCTCAATGAACTGCATCATCGTGGATGTGTAACTGTTCCAGAAGAAGGCCGCAGGATCATCAAAGAACAAATAGCCATTCACGGAGAAGGATTACCATGGAAAAATAAAGAATATTTTGCAGAATTAATGTTTGATGCTTCTGTGAAAACATTTCAAAATATGAGAGATTCTTCATTTCCGGAAATCGTATTTTTTGATCGTGGAATTGTAGATACTTTAGGATATCTCAATCTTGAAAATATTCCCATTCCCAATGAAATGAAAGTAAAAGCCGAAGAAATGATGTATCATAAAAATGTTTTTATTCTCCCACCATGGAAGTCTATTTATAGAAATGACGAGGAAAGAAAACAAACATTTGAAGTCGCACAATCTACTTTCAGCCATATTAAAAGGATCTATCAGGGATATGGTTATAATCTTGTGGAAGTTCCTAAAGCAGAAGTTAAAGAAAGAGCAGATTTTATTCTTGATTTTATCCGGACGGAAGTTTTTTGAATCAAATGTTTTTGTAATTTGGATCACTGAAAAATGAATTGGAGGATATCGCTGGGTCCAATTTGATGGTAATATGCAAAAGAAAGGTCATCAGTTGTTATTATAGGCAGACTTTGTAGAATCATGCAACTATCTTTAAAAAACTATAAAAATGAACGATAGACTGGCCCAGGAATTAATGAAACTTGCCAACTACGATCTGGAAGTAAGAGAAAAGCTTTCACTCGAAGGAAAACTTTCAGGAGGTTATCATCCCGATATGGAAAAAGTTCATAAAAATAATGCGCAGCGGCTGCGTGAGATGATAAAAGAGATAGGATTTCCTACCATTTCAAAAGTTGGTGATAAGGCAAGTGATGCCGCCTGGTTGATTATTCAGCATTCTATTGGAGAACCGGATTTTATGAAACAGTGTTATGAAATGATGAATGAGAACAGAAGTGATATTAATCTTAAAAATATTGCTTATCTGTATGATCGTATTCAGGTATTTCAAAGCAGGCCGCAAAAGTATGGAACGCAGCTTATTCCAGAAGGAATTTATCCTGTTCAAAACAAAGAGAACCTTAATAAGGAAAGGGAAGCTGTGCACCTTCCTCCCTTGTCTTCTGAAAAAATGAGTAGAATCCTTTCCCCGGAAAATATTCCCGAAATAGATGCAAAGGATGAAGGATATACGATATGGAGAAAAAAAGTAGGCTGGGTATAAATGATCCCTATGCTGTACTCGTTCGTGGCTCACTGTCAATATAAATTCGAAAATAAGACAGTAAATACAGTTTTTTCGTTTTAAAAACAATATCTCTGCTGAATTATTGTTATTGAGTAAGCAGAAAAACAATACCCTATGAAAACCAGATATTTTACTTTATTATTGGGCATATTATGTGCTAAATTATTCGCACAGGCTCCGGAGAAAATTACATTTAAAGATACTCAAAATCATTATTTAAAAATGGTTCCAAAAGGAAAACCAGAGGGAATTCTCATTATCCTTCCAGGAGGAGGAGAAACAGGGGAGTCTGTTATGAATCAGGTTAACCTCGATGATCTTGCATTGGAGAAAAACCTGATTGTTTTGTTTCCAACATGGGAAGATAGCGATTTTGGATTTCATATTGAACAGAAATTTCTGGACAGAATCGTGAAAGACACCGTAGAAAAGCATAAAGTTTCTAAAGATAAAATCTCTATGGGAGGGCTTTCCGGTGGTGGAATGCTGGCTTTTACTTATGCAGAAAGAGCTCTGAGAGACAACAACACTTACTTCGTCCCCAACTCAATATTCGCTCTTGATGTTCCTTTAGATTATGAAAACATCTATTACAGGATGCAAAGGGATATTGAAAGGAATTATTCTGATGTGGCAACCAACGAAGCCAAATATTTTACCGAAGAAATGGTGGCAGCGATAGGTACTCCCGATAAAAACAGAGAACAATATATCAAGGAATCTATGTTTTCCTATCGTGAAAAAGATGGTGGAAATGCTAAATACTTGCTCAATACCCCGATGCTTATTTATACAGAACCCGGCATTCTCTGGCAGATTGAAAACAGAGGACGGGATATCTATGATCTTAACTGTGTAGATATTACAGCAATGATCAATTTATTAAGATTAAAAGGACATAAAAATGCAGACCTTGTCATTACCAATGACCGGGGAATCCGCCCGAATGGCATGCGCCATCCTCACTCATGGAGCATTATGGATTCCCAGGAATGCCTGAACTGGATTTTGAAACACATGAAAGCATAATCTTTAAATCTGCCAGAGACTGTTATTTGATTGCTGCTAAAGTGGTTATTCTTTGTTTGGCATATTCAATCTGTTGCTTTTCTTTTTCCTGATCAGGTTTATTTTTAAGATACATCTGATAGGAATTGACTGCATTTTTGGTCTGTTTTAGATTAAGATCATAAAGCAGGGCCATCCGGTAGTAAATTATGTTGTTTTGAGAAAAGGTGAGTCCTCTTTTATAAGCAGTCAGTGCATCATTGTATTGATTTTTATCCTCGTAAATGCCGGCCAACGCAGCATAATAAAGGGGGGTATGGTCTGAAATAGCTTCATCAATCGTTTTCTGGGCGTATAGGGCTGCTTTGTCATAATCTTTCAGTTCCCGGTAGCTCAGCGCCATATAATATAAAGTTCCTTCATTCTGAATTCCCAGATCTTCCAGGATTTTATACATATTAATGCATTTTTGGTAATCTTTTACATAAAAATAAGCCTGCCCTATATCATTGATTATATTGGGATCCGCATTTATTTTCAGGAGCTTTTCACCAATTTCAATGACTTCCAGATATTTTCCCAGCAGATTGGATATGGGAAGTTGAGCCTGCTGCAGTATGAAATTTTCAGGATCAGCTGAAATGGCTGTTTTGAGTACGCCATATGCTGTTTGATACTGTTTCAGTTCACGGTAAACT
Organism: Chryseobacterium sp. JK1; assembly: GCF_050632815.1. NCBI lineage: Bacteria > Pseudomonadati > Bacteroidota > Flavobacteriia > Flavobacteriales > Weeksellaceae > Chryseobacterium > Chryseobacterium sp. JK1. Next base: position 813,802 of record NZ_JBODRU010000001.1, read on the forward strand.
TGGGACAGATCATAAGCAACATCAGGATCAGTGGCTTTTAAGGTATTTGCTTTTTTGAGATACTTTAATTTTGCTTCGGAATTGTCTTCATAACCGGCCAGCTGTTTATAAGCGTTGAAATTCAAACTGTCCAGCCCAATGATCTGTTGAAGGTAAGATTTTGCTTTGGATGCGTTTCCCCGTCTGGAATTAATACTTGTCAGACTGAACAGCGTAGATATATGATCAGGTTGTAGGGCGTTGATTTTCAGGTAGCTTTTTTCTGCTTCAGGAAGTTTTCCTGCCATCATATTACAGTAGGCAATTTGGCTTAACGCTTTTATGTCCTGTGTATTTTCAGTATAAAAACTCTGCAGATAACGGGCCGCATCATCATAGCGCTGATTCTCATAATATTCAAGGAGTTTTTCTGTATCAATCTTGGCAGACTGGGCGTGTATGTTCTGATAGCTCAATACTGCCGTACACAAGCAAATCCAAATTTTCATCAGTATTATTTTTTTAACTAAAATATCAGATTTTTCATACGTTTCCAAATTTAATACTCCCTTATATGTGATTTTTAAACAATTTGAAGAATTTGTATTGAAAATGCGAATGTTCTATTCGGTATTTCTTATATTCACTTCAACAAAAACTGAGTGTTAATTTGATTAATAGTAAAACAAATGGAAATTAAAACGGTGAAATCATTCCTCGATTATTATGAAAAGATCAGAGAAAGAACAAACAGAATTATAGAAGTAGTTCCCCCGGAGCATCTCGATTTTTCCTATAAACCTGGGAAATTTACCATTGGAGATCAGATCAGGCATATTGCAGCTATTGAACGGTATATGTATGGTGAAACAATTTCAGGGAGAAAGAGCGCTTATCAAGGGTGCGGAAAAGAACTGGCTGACGGATATGAAAATACGGTGAAATTTTTTAATGAAATGCACAGACAAACGCTGGAAATCATCAGTAATCTATCCGATGAAGATCTTACCCGTAAATGTTTAACACCCGCTAACAGCCAAATTTCAATCTGGAAATGGCTCAGAGCGATGATAGAACACGAAATTCATCACAGAGCAGAAATATATATTTACCTGAATTTGCTGGATGTAAAAACACCTCAAATCTATGGGTTTTCAGCAGAAGAAGTACAGGAGATGAGTGTAAAAATGTAACGTTAAAAAAAATAGAGGAATTCCGCCTACCAGGCTTAATTTGTATATTAGCGATATAAAAAACGACAATGACCAAACCCTTTATTATTCCTCTTTTATTCCTTGTCAATTCTGCATACGCACAAACCAATACTGAGCTGAAACCGGGAGATACCCTGAAATATTCTCCCCGTTCTGCTCAACCCGCCTGGATTGCTGTTCAGTCCGGTGATGCCAATCTGTCGGTATCTTTATTCATGGACGGGAAAAAGGTAAAGGAACAGGATGATTCCCGAGGAATAAAAAGTGTGGAAAGATTATATTTTACTCCGGAAAAAGGCAGAAAATATGAACTGAAGGTCTGGGCTAAGTCCTATCTTGAAAAAAGTAAACCTGCTCAAGTTTCGATTGTTGAGTCTAAGAATATTCAGGTTCTGAAAGATCAGTTTACCCCAGACCAGTTTTTGGAAGATCTTCATGTTTTCCGCTCTATAAGAGAAAAAGCTAATTCCGGATTGTATGTTTACAGAAACAAAAAACAGATCGACAGCATTTACCAACAGGCAGAAATTGAAGCCCGAAACTGTAAAACTATCTTTGATTTTTACAAAGTAATCGCTAAGTTAACTGGCTTTGAAGGGAGTTGCCACAATTATACGGATCTTCCCAATCACGCGTCTTATTATCTTACCCAGAAACAGGAATATCTGCCTGTTACATTGAAAAATATAGACGGACGTCTGCTGCAGGATTCAAAAGAGGTTGCAGTGCCTCTTGGTGCACAGGTGTTGTCAATTAACGGAATTTCTGCGAAAGAAATGATCACCCGTTTTTCCCAATATTATTTTTCTGATGGATTTTCCGCGACTTATAAAGAAACAACAGGATTTGAGAGGGGAATGCTGGATAAGTTTTATATCGAATTTGGAACTCATAAAAATTATGTAATCAGTTATCGCTGGAATGGAAAAGTAAATGAAATTTCCTTACCGGGAATATCATTAGACAGGGTGAAAAAACTTCAGGAATCACGTCATTCACTTTCCTTCGACAAAAAACTTTTGTCAGAAAAATATAGCTTTACTAAAGAAGGAGAGGGCATGTACCGTTTGTCAGTTAGAGGATTTGATTTTGCAACAGGTAAAGAGGATCCTGCATACAAAAAGTTTAGTATTTTTCTTGATGAAATGATCAATACTCTGGAAAAAGAAAACGGTAAAAACCTGATTGTTGATTTGAGAGGAAATACGGGTGGAACAGGAGCTCTTTATGAAAGAGTATTTTCCTCTCTTTCATCAAGACCTTTTCGCGACAGTCAATATGCTTATACCAACTTCAATGAAGTTCCGATGGAAGAAAAACTCATCATCACGCCACTATTTCTTTCCAATGGGGTAACAGATAAAAAAGGTTTGAATACCTATTTAAGAGATCTCTATCCTAAAGATATTCAAGGAAAATATTACTGGGCGGATGATAAAAACCCTTCAATTCTTCCTAATGAAAAAACATTTAAAGGCCAGCTTTATCTTTTGGTAGATCAACGGGTAGCTTCAGCAGCTTCCCATCTTGCTTCTCTTATTAAATCGTATACCAATGCTGTTGTCATAGGTAAAGAAACGGTGGGTGGATATTACGAGCATAACGGACACCTTCCTTTGGTGTATGAGCTTCCAAATACCGGAATACAGACTGGTTTCTCAATTGTTCATGTTATTCAGGATGCACAAAATCTTCCGGATCAGAAAAAAGGGCAAGGGGTGATTCCTCATGTTGAGGTTCATCAGACCGATCAGGAATTTTTAGATCAAACTGATGTTTATTTGAAAAAAGTATGGGAACTCCAGAAGTCATCGGTAATGTAAAACAAGCTGTAGTTTGCAGTAAATCAAATATCTATTTTGAATATTTCCTTTTGTATACAATAGAAATTCTCATTGAATAAAAATAAATTTAAATTTTATTAAAAATATTTTGCCAGTATTAGAAAACTTTCTATATTTGCACCACTGAAAACAACGGTGCAGCCGGAGTTTAAGGAGAGTTGGCAGAGTGGTCGATTGCGGCAGTCTTGAAAACTGTTGACTGTAACAGGTCCGGGGGTTCGAATCCCTCACTCTCCGCCAGTTGGGAAACCAAAATAAGCTAAAACGCTGTAAACATCAATGTTTACAGCGTTTTTTGTTTTAGCACTAGTATCAAAAAAAATCAAAATAGGTCACTATTCATATGGGATCAGGTTCAAAAGTTGGGGGCTAAGCAAAAAGTTTGGTTAATCTGAATAGAAAAAATGTTCTGTCTTTCACGCCTCTGAGCTGCATCCTGAAGTTTTTAATTTTAGCATTGAAAGATTCAGCCGCTGCATTAGTGCTTCTTTTATCAAAATAATTTAGAATATCTCTGTAATGTTGCATTATAGTCTTTCTTAAAGTGGAAAAAGAGGTAAAATCTGCTTCTTCCACATTTTTAAATCAATGAGCTAGTTTAGTCATAGCTACAGATTTTGTAATGTGCTGATTATAGATTTTTCTTAAGCTGTCAGTTAGCCAATACGCTTTTTCCAGGTCAGGATAGTGAGTAAAAAGGATGGAAGCTCTTTGTCTCTGGGACAGCGTCCATTTCTCCCGGCTCTTGTAAAGCAAATATCTGCTTCTTGCCAAAAGCTGTTTCCGGGAATCTCCATTTTCAAAAACTTCTGCCTTTAGAATTTGATCTCCATAGGCTTTTACAAGAGCATTATTTTCCATTTCAATGGCTTCCCAACGATGTTTGATCCTGATTTCCTGAAGGGCTTCCAGGGCAAGTTTTTGAACATGAAAGCGGTCGATCACCTGGGCAGCACAAGGAAAGCATGTTTTGGCAATACGCTTCATGGAACCTGCCATATCCAGGCTAATCTCATTCACCTTCATACGAAGTCTTCTGCTGATTTTTAAAAGATGGGCAATGACAAAATCACTCTGAGTCCCTTTTATAATTGCAACAATACTTCCTTTTCTCCCTTTGGCTCTTTTGGAGGTAAGAACCGTATAAAGTTCTCCATCAGAAAGTGCTACTTCATCCAGAGATAGAGATTCTGAAAGATTTTCAGGATAAATGATCCAGTCCTTTGCGTGAGATTTTTGCCCCCAGCTATGATATTAGGTTATTCTTGTATTGTCTCTGAAAAGTCTTGCCTTTGATACCGAAAAATTCGGATATAACTTTTAGAAAGAGCTTTAGTATCGGCTAATTTTTTTTAAGAAACCTGCAAAGTCCTTGGTCATGCGTGTTCCTTTGGCTACAACGCCCCAATCTCTCTGTAGGATTTCACCTGAGTGCTTATCAGTCCATCTTCTTCTTTTCACATGTAATTTGACAATTTTACCTCTTAATGGATAATCATCTACAATAATTTCAGGCAGAAAACCTTTAGACTCTAATAATCTATCTTGTAATTCATCAGGAATGCTGCTTTTTTCTTCAAAATAAATATGAAGTTCACCATTATGATCCTGGAATTTGATGATATCAAAGTGCTCAACTAAAAATTCCGGAAGTAATAATTTAAGAAGTTCGTGATCGCTTACCATAATACAAAGATACACCAACTAAACAGTTCCCCCCAACTTTTGAGACTGATCCTCTTTCAGAAGCATAATGACAAAATGGAGGCCTTGGTAGGTTACGATTTTGCCCCCGGTACATTGGAGCGTTACAAGACATCTTTAAAAAGTTTGTGATATTGATATCACGGAAATTGATCATGGTTTTATCAGTGATTATGACTTCTGGCTGCGCAGTGTAAGAAAATGTGGAAATAATACGGCTGTGAAATACCTCAAAAATTTTAAAAAAATCATCCGATTATGTATGGCACATGGATGGCTCACCAAAGATCCTTTTCTAGGTTATAAAGCAAAGATCAAAGCTGTGGAACGGCATTATCTTATTAAAGAAGAAATTCAGAGTATCTACGAAAAGGAATTTGTATCAGATCGGTTGACGCAGGTCAGGGATATTTTTCTATTCAGTTGTTATACCGGATTAGCTTATGTGGATGTCAAGCAATTATCAAAATCAAACCTCAATATCGGAATTGATGGTGACCAATGGATTTTTACCCATCGTCAAAAGACCGATACCTCAACGAGAATTCCTCTATTACCTGTAGCTCAGGAGCTAGTATTAAAATATGAGAACCATCCGCAGTGCGTAAATTCAGATTCCCTGTTTCCTGTTCTGAGTAACCAGAAAATGAATTCTTACCTCAAAGAAATTGCGAGTGTTTGTGGTATTAATAAAGATTTAACGTTCCATATTGCAAGACACACATTTGCCACTACTGTTACTTTGTCTAATGGTGTCCCAATTGAAAGTGTAAGTAAAATGCTGGGACATACGAGTATCAAAACTACACAGCATTATGCAAAAATATTAGATAAGAAAGTGAGCCAGGATATGTTGAGTCTACGAAGTAAACTTCAAGAAGAAAAAAATAAGCGCCTTTATAATTGTTCAAATGCTAAGTAGAATAGTTGTTTTTAAAGTAAAGTGTAGAACTATTCCTGTCAAGGGACCTTGACGAGCGTATCTTCAAACACTTTTATAGATGATTTGGTTCGTTTGAGCCAAATTAAAAAAGAACTACAAAATTCATTTTTATCAAATAAACTCTTTTAGTTTTTGTTTATGGCAATTTAATTCTAAAAATTAATTTACAAGCAGCAATGGAATAGTTAGTCTTAAGTTGGCTTCAACTGTCCTTTACTTTTTAATAAAGATTTAATTAAGTAATAGTATGATTTTAGTAGATAGTTAGATTGGAAAATATAGTCTGGTAGGTTCAAATATATTGTTGTCTATTTTATTCTTCTGTTCCTAAATGATACATGTTACTCATTCTTAGTTGCTTAAGTCATAGATTTTAAAACATTGAATTTGGAGGTCCAGAGGTCAACATCATCTTCGGGGACAGCTAATTGGAGTACTTTTCTTGGTCTTGTCATCCCAACATAGATAATTCTCAATTCTTCCTGTTCCTTTTCGCTGAGAGCAGTTTTATCTTTTTTGAGCATAGTATCGTAATTAAAACCTGATTTTTTGGATAGTAGAATTAGAACTGCATCAAAAGATCGTCCTTTAACCGAGTGAATTGTACCATGATAAAATTCAAATGGCTGAACATTCGTATCTGTTTCACCAAAATACTCTGAAATTAAATCTTGCCCAGTTCCAGTCTTGATGACGAGTGGTTTTTTCAAATTACGATTTGCTTCCTCTATCCATGCTGAAATAGTTTTGTCTTTTGTTGCTGGTAGTTTATCCATAACCTGATGAATTCCTTTCCGATATGTCATGAATCCTTTTTCATTAATTATCGTTTGAACGTACTCATTATTAGCAATAAGACTGTTTGTGTCATTTTGTCTTTTGTACTCTATCAACCCCCTTTCCATGAGTCTGTAACCTTTTATAAAAAGCCCTGAATCATATAAGAACTTACCTCTAATAATTGTTTTTACAAAGAGATTTTTAGATTCCCAGCAGTCCATACTATTGTCATAATTAACAGGAGTTAATCCGAGAAAATTCACTTTTGCTTTGCCACGATATAACACTGCAACATTTTTTTGTGATATTTCAATGCCATTCTCTGTACATTGCCTTAAGAAAGTTTCTAAAACACTGTTGAAAGAAGCTATACTTTCCTCAATGGTGACTACGGTAGGATCTTTTTGGGATGCTTTCTTCTCTTTCAAGTATCCATTAATGGAAGGTTCAACGGTGAAATCCAGGATCCCTGGAGTTATTGCTATTGTTGAATTAAATGATGACAGATATCTGGTAAAATCACATATTAACTGGGAACTTCTTCTGTTCTCAATCAATTCAATTTTGTTCCATGCAAGATACTTTTGGTCAAAAAGATGGGGCTTGGCATTGTTCCATTCAAAAATAGCTTGATCTCTGTCACCAATCAACATAATGTTTTCAGCTCCTTTTGAATTAAAAATATCGATTATTGCCATTAAAATTTCATCAGTATCCTGAGCCTCGTCAATTATAAAATATTCAAATTTCTTTGCTATAGACTCAGCTATTTTCGGATACTTTATTAATATTTTTAAGGACAGGTAATTAGCATCCGCTTGAATTGCATAGCCCTTTTTGAAAAACTCTAATTTTGAGTTAATAATGTTTTGAATATTACCATTGATAGCACCTGAGTTGTTATAATATTTCCACTCAAAATGAAAGGATTGGGCAGGTGCACGTTGAATTAATTTATCGTTTATATCGAAAGTTGTTTTATCAAAATATTGAGCGTAATCTTGAGGATATTTTTTGATGCTCCACGTAGAATGTGGTTCACCAACCAGTTCTGGCCGATTGGGACATTCCATAATTAAATGTCCAAAAGGCAGGAAAATGAATTGATTGATGAAGCTATCTAAGGTTCCTATAAAATGAGGATGGCTAATTCCATTCAGTGAGAAGTTATGCGATAGTTTTTCTCTGATTTCATCAACGGCAACGTTCGTAAATGATAATGCGGCGATTCCTTTTTTGCTAAAGTGATTTTTAGACAATAATAATGCAATTCTCGATGCAACAGAATAAGTTTTACCACTACCCGGGCATGCTCGAACAACACAAAGCCCCTTATCAAATTGAGCAATTTGCTTTTGTTCCTCAGATAAATTAGATAAAATCTCAGCTTCCTTATCCATCTATCAACCAAGTTATTCCATCAATAATATATTGAGGAGCTACAAACCCATTCCAATCGGGTTCAAACTCAATATTGTACGCAATTTGCTGAGCCAATTCAGATTTATCCTTAAAATTATTTAAGAGAATAAGAATCTCTCTTGCACGTTCTTCTTTCGAATGAGTTGAATTCAAGAATGTCGTACCAGTATGCATAGAGGCATAGAGATTCGATATGAGATTAATATTGTTTCCAGAAATCATTAATTCATATTCAAAAGTAATCTCAGCAGTTACTGTTTTGAGATTGTTTTTTTCAAACCCAGTGGCTTTGATTGCTCTTGCTGACGGATTGTTTATTTTAGCTTCTATTTGAGCTCTAATAAAAGTCATTTTTGTCTCCAACCCCAGAATCTCCATTTCAGAAAGGTTCGCACCAAGTACAATTCTATTAGTTGAATCTAATAAATCGAGAGTTTGAAGATGCTTAATAATTGCTTTAGAAGTAATTTTATCTATTCCTTCTTCGATAGATTGGAAATCAATTGCTGATATAATTCCTCTGTCGTCGTCTGTAACAATAAGACATCTTGTAGCAAGCCGATTATCCTCATCATCTGGATTATATAGTTTGGCAAAAGGTTCGAACGCAACCCCGTCAATATTGACTAATTCAATGCCATTTTTTTCGATACTATATTTTCCAGGCGGTGCCATTCTCTTTGAAAGAATAGGAAGTAAGAGTGCTTCAGAAATTCCTTCGACTAATATGGTTCCATTTGAAAAGAATAATTGTGATTTAGTGACATCGAGAAACTTTCCCAGATAACTAGTGTTCTTAGGTTCTAAATTTATATTTTTTACACTAACCACTTTTACTTCATGATTTAGATTTTGAAGAACATGAAGATTTTGGATAGATGTTTTGGCAGTTATTGTAGGTGAATGACATGTCATAAATATTTGAACTCCAAAATCCTTTAATTCATTGAGATAAGTAAAGAATGTATTTTGTCTTTGAGGATGAAGATGTGCTTCAGGTTCCTCAATAAGCATTGCATAATAATGCTCTTTCTTTTCTATCCTTCTATTTTCAATATCGCCAAAAACTGTTGCAGAAAAAATTATGTTGTTTTCTCCCAATCCATTTTGAGATATATCAAAATATCTTTGTTTAGTCAAGTCCGCAGCAATAATGGAATCTGAGTAAATCTGTTTACTAGTTACAACTCCTTTGACGATATTATTATACTTGAAGTTAGTCAGCCCAATTTTAACTTTTGGGTTCTTGTTTGCTATATCAGATTTCTCCAAATGCTTGTTTACTAAATTTTCTCCTGATTTAATTAAACCAGACCACTCGTCATCATTCACTACATTTTCAAGTTTTGTAGCTAGAGCAACTTTATGGTCATCGTCTAGGATTTGGTCAATTATTGATGGATTACCTTCTACGATTTGGGTCTTTGAATATTTCGACATTTCTCTGAATAGAGAAGATACTTTATTGTCTTTTGAATAAGGGCGAAGCTCATATTCAGCATTTCTCAATGGGGCTAAATAAGTATAATACAACAACTGTAGCTCATTTGAATCTAGTGTACTTGATTCACCTCCCCAATGTGACCATTTTAAACGTTTTCCATTTGCATTAGGCTCTAGCCAATAGGTTAAATTTAATCTTAAGTCGACTTCTTCCGGAATATCGGGATTTTGCCATAACAAACTAGTAAAGTACTGACGGTCTTCTGCACATTCAATTTCAAAGATTAACTGAAATTCAATTGGCTCCAATATGTAATCTGGGTTAGATGTATCTAAATAGAAATCCTCATCATTTTTTATCCCAATTTCTCTGATTTGACTTCCTAAACCTAAACAAATTCTCAAAGCATCAATAATTGCGGTTTTTCCAGCGTTGTTAGGACCAATAATGACATTTACTTCTTTGTTGAAAGATATATTTAGTTCCTTTATAGAACGAAATCTTTTGATTGATAGGTGCTTGATATACATTTAATAGGGTAGTGTTTAATGAAATGGATATTTCTTTTTCTTTGTAAATAATCTGATTTCAATAGTTTGTTGTTTGATATTATATTTAATTATTGTATTTAATCAATAAAATGTTGAAAAAGGGGCATCAGCAATAAGTTTTATTCCTAAGGAAAATTTAGTTATATCCCTACATTCCATCAAAGACTTAATTACCAAATCGTTTGGCAGTACTTGATTTTTTGTAGGTCTAATTCTAACGCGATTTGTTTCTACACCTAAAAAGCTTTCGCATTCTAGATTCCTAATAATTAACATGATTACTCTTCAATGGTTATTATCTAAAATTATAATTATTTTTTGAAATAGAATTATTCTTATGCATGAAAATTTTACGTTTAATGTAAATGATAACAGTAATTTCTAAAATGTGTTTTTTTGCTAAACTCTTTATTTGAATAAAAAGAGTTTGGTGATTAATATTGTTCTTTTAAATTCTGATTTAAAAGCCAAAGAGTACTCACTATCCGCAAGCTTAGATGTACCCAAAAGTCTTATTTTTTTTCTTGTATTTGTTAAAATCGCTATTATTTTATAAAAATCCTAAAATATGTGTTTAATGGTTGGTATGGAGATTAAGGTAGATTTGTATATATTTCCTAAACAAATGAATAGACGATCTGGCTTAAAGAATAATAGAAATTCATATACTTCGAAGATTTGATAGAAAAGTTTTGATTATATTTGAATGAAACTAGATCATAAAACTATTTATACGATAGATATGTATAAGTTAATATTTTTCAAAATTTGGCTTTACTTATTGTATATCAAGAAAACTTTTAACATGAATAAATATTTTGGACTTTTGAAAAAGGTCAGAAAAAAAGTTAAGCAGGAACATGAAGATCTTCATGACAGATTTTTAATTGTATGTAAACATGTTTTAATTAATTTTTTGTCAGATCGAAATAGTTATTTTTTCATACCTATTATCGTGATCGGATTATTTTGTGCACCATTGGTATTGGATTTTGAAGTATTAAAAGTTTTCGATTTCAATATAGAAACGGTTAAAGTTTTAGTTGATCAACGAACTACAAATATTGCTACAATAATTAGTATTTCATTAGTGGTTGTTGGATTTTTAATTAATAATTTGGCGGTTAAGTCACCAACGACTTATAAATTATTATTTAAAAAATCACTTTTATATTTCACTATATACCTCACGCTCTCAACTATTTTTTTCTTTATTATTCTGTCTACCCTACGTGACAGTTTTGCTGAAGTTATTTATATCAAACTTGTGTTGGCTGGTACGTATATTTCTCTATTTATATTGATTTTAATAGGTATGCTTTTTAGACAGATTATTTATTTCACAAATGAAAAAGAAATAAGCAATATGTTGTTTAAAGAATTAATGAAAGAGGGTAAAGTGCGTATGAAGATAATTCTAATGAAAAAATATAGTCCGGAGCTCTATCAATCTTTTATGGAGGAACGAGGAATTAATTTAATAGAAAGACGAATAGACTTGGCAACTCTGCAGAATTCTAGAATGATTTTGAGTGGGGACGTTTTGGAAATTGATAATAACAAAGACGTGCGCTATCTAAGAAATATTAATTTGTGGCTTTTAAATATAATTTTAAAATTAAAAATTATAGATGGTTATGATTCTCTTTCATTAGATGATGCAGTAAATTTAAAAACAGTTCAACATTTACGGATAACAAATAAAAAAAACCTACCCATCAAATTGTGGCTTTTAAGAATGTGCTATTCAACAGGTAAAAAACCTTGCTTTGAATATGTTTCAGATGTTTATAGAAAAGAATTTGATAGTAAAATAATACAGCTAGCTGAAGAAAACAAATATAGGAATCTCGCTGATCCTTTAAAGGCTTATCTTGAGTTATATAAAATTCAAATGTTAAACAAATGATGTATCAAGATAAAAACGATATTACAGAAGGTATTGATGGGGTTATTTGGCAGTCAATTGAAAAAGCGATTGACAGCAACAACCTTGAAACTTTTAAAACTCTGAATGATTTTGTTGTGGATGTTCTGCTTTTAAGCAGTAGAAATAAATCACTTGAACATTACAGCAGGTATATAAATTTTTTCAGCTCTTATTATTACAATAGCTATCTTAAAAAAAAAGATAGTATAACTTACAATAAGTTTTATAGGTATGTTACTACAAATTCAGCTAGGCACCTTAATGAATTCATCAGTTATATAGTACCATACAATGAAAAAGATATTGAACAAGCTAATGAAGAAAATTTAAGCATTAGTAATGTATTTCTTTATAAGTCCTATTGTACTTTTAGTAGAATGATTTACATGATGATCAGGAATTCAGATACTGAGCTTTTTGATTATGTTATAAATGAATACGATCGTATTGATCCACTTAATAAATATCTTTTTTACAATTTAAAATTTGAGATCAGGACTAATTCTTCAAGGCTATCGCCAGCTGAATTAGAAAAGAGTAAAAGGCTGTACGGTTGTGTCAAATATTTTGACGAATATAAGAGACATGGAATTCTTGGTTTAAGATACTGGGCAATTTATTTATATAAGCTGAAATTAAATGATTTAGCATCAACAAGGAAATTTCTCGATGGGCTTATTATGAAGGTCGATTCTCAGGAGATTGTGAGTGATCTTCTTTATCTGCGGCACAGTCCAAATTATAATTATTTTGAATGGAGCAGCTGGGATTATAAAGAGCGACTAAGCGGTAAAATTTATAAACCACCAAACGTAAACGATTGGCTAACATTTGGATTTGTTGTTGATCTTTTAAAAGAAAAAGAAATACCTCTATATATTAATGATTTAAAACGTTTGGAATTAGATGAAATTCAAATAAATGACATCCCATTTTTTGCAGATAAAGTGCGCGAAAATATTGCAATTATTAAAAACGATACCGAATTCTGGAAATCCATTTTAGGATATGATAATGAGCTTGATTTTGAACGAAGAGCTGATAAAATAAACAATTATTTTGAAGATCTAAGGTATGAAACTATTACTAGTAAAGAAAGATCAATTGCAGAGGAGCCTCTGGATTTAGATAAAATTAAAGATTTTGAAAATTATATTGGGGAAGTATGGAAACAGAATTTAGCTATTGGAGCTTTATTTTTATCTCGTGGAAACGTCGAGAAGTCGAGTGAAGTCATAAATTTTATTGGTCAAGAAATATTTCCCAATAATCTTAAAAGAATTTTTTTAAAGAGTAATTCAGATAGTATTTTTAATATTGGAGATGTTAGCGGTATGATCGCTAGATGGGTAGATGATGCTTTTTTTAGTTTGGTTTTCGTGGAAGAAATCGATCCAATAGTAAATGAAAATATAAAAAAAGTGATTGATGATTCAATCAACTGGCTTGAAAGTAAAGGGCAAAAACCAAATGTAATTATTTTGTCATCATTCGATGGTCATTCAGATGTATTGGTGTTTGACGAAGATTTTAAATGGAAACAGCAACTTGATCATGAAGCTAAAAACAAATACCTTTTAGGAACGTACAAAGATATAGATATATATACATCTTACAGTGAATTGATCAGCAATAAGATCATAGTTGCGGATTTTGAAAAAGCATTTAAAATGAGATTCGCTACGGCAAATCAATGGTTTGATAATATGCTAAAAGTAGATGTAGAAATGATTACAGATATAGAGGCAGAAAGAATTTATCAATCCAATCCCAAAAGATGGATGAGAGGGAATAAAAATGTTGAATTGAGTAAAGAAGAATCAATTATATTAATTAAAAACTCAGTTCATTTAGTAATTGGTTCATTTAATGAATTTGACATTATTGACAAAGATGCTTTTATTATTGGGACAACACAAAGTAGTATTCAAACAGACTTGTCAAAAGTATAGTTTTACTACTTTTAAATAAGTTGAATATAAGCCATTAATATAAAGTTAATGATTTTTTATACATTCTATTCAAAATTAATGAAAGGATTATTGCATAGTATCATCAAATGACAAATGGAATTCTGGAGTTGCTAACTTTGTTAGGACACAATTCTTATACTCTTTAACTTTAAGAGTATGAAAATGATCAGAAAAAATTACATTTTAGATTTTAAGATTCAAAAATATTATATAGATTTTTGACTTTAATTACTTTTCAATTTATCTGGTTTAGATTTCTCTTTTTCATTCAGTTTTAATAAAGATCAAATATTTAACGGATCAGACAAATGCATAAAAGAAAAATAGACTATAGTTTTAAGAATAATAGAAAGTGGTACTCTATTTATCTAAATCTTTTATTGCTTTACACTGGTAAATAATGTATTAATGTATTCTATCCAATTATCTTTATTTAAAATTTTGTTTAATGGTAGATAAGTTCTCGCAACAAATTTAATATCATTTTGATCGACTGTTTTATTGTACTCTTCAAAAATATTTCCAATTTTTCCAGTTAACCATTTTTCTGCGAACTCTGCACTAATTTCATCATTTTGTACGAGTTCGTTTGCAAATTTCTTTTGGGAGAACTTGTCTTTAGTTTCTCTTAAATATATTGACAAATAAAAATCCTTAAAATCTTCATTTATAGCTATATTTTTCCAAATAGGTTTAATAATATCTGTAATATAATTTTCTGAATTCCAATCCGAGTTTTTAAAGGCTAATTTAAATTTATTTATTAATTTATTTTCAATATTATCTTTATCTTCTTTTGAAAGTTGGATGTAAAATTTAGAAAAAGTATTGGAGAAGAAATCTCGGTGATAAATAGCTAAGCTTTTAAATATTAATTCTTTATAGTATTCTTTAGCTGTGGTTTTTAAAGTCTCTTTACTGGCGTGGAAAAGTTTTAAAAATTTATCGAAATTTTCAATGATTGTCAAATCAAAGTTAAGATTTTTAAACCTAGCATTAAAAATGTCGGAGTACATTAAAATAATTTTTTCAAATATTTTATTATTTAAATTGGGATCATTTTCATTAATTTTTAATAATAAATCATCTTCAGAGATTGGCTCATTCGATAAATTATTTCGGATAAATTTAATTGACTCTTCATTAAGACTATGAATTTCTTTAATTGAAGTATTAGGCTTATCTATGTTAAGAAATTTTTTGACTGGAAAATGTAAAATATTATCATATGAACAAACCTTAAGTGTATAAGAAATGTATTCCTTAATAGATATGTTATTTTTTGAGTCGAATAGTAATTCAACATCTTCCCCATGGATGACAATAACAACCTGTCTTCTACCTTTGTTAAGTGCATTAATAAAGTTTTCTGATAATTTTTCTTTGGATATAAAAATTCCTAATGTTCCAAAGAACTTGTTTTCAATTTTTCCAATAAAGGAAAATAAATCAGAAGCTGCCAATTTTGATTTTACCCATTTGGTCTCAATTAAAAATATTCTATTGTCTATTTCAATTGCTCCATCAATTTGTTCGGACTTACGATCAGAAGAATGAAATCCTTTCTTTAGCAAGACTCCTTCATCTTGAAACACATTGTTTATTAATTCTTCAAAATCTCTTCCTCTTTGTTGGAGTAACTGTTTGTCCTTTGGAACTTTTTTTAGAGTGTTAAATTTTTCTATAAATTCAGTTTTCATTGTAGTTCATGGTTTATTATATCAATTGACAAATATAAAAATAAGTAGGTAATTGTATTTTAGAAGACGGTTTTTATAGGTATTTTAAATTTAAATTGATGAATAAAAATAATTTTAAATTTTATAAGAAGATAGAATTTTAATTCATCTTTCCTCTGGGTAAGCCAATCTCATGTTGCTGAGGATAGGGCTTACGAAAAGTCATACTTACATCCTCCCGAAGGCTTCTTTGAATTTCCTGAGATTTGTCTTTATCCATTGAATATCGGGGATCAGGAATAAGTGGCATTTTAGCCATCTTTGTAATAGTAACAGTAGGAAAGTGATAATCTACTTCGACTGTACCAAGCAAGAGATAAATGCCTCCTTCTTTAAATGGAAATTTTCTAAGGCTGTCCGGAAAATGAGCCGTATCAAAATACTGTCCTTCTGCATCAATCCAAGTTCCAAAGTACATATCGTCTTTTTGTCCCGGATGATTTTTCTTTTGGATGGGGACGTGTTTCCTTGAAATAAGATAAGCAAGCATTTTGACTTGCTTCTTATGGTATTTCAGTAGATCTTTAACTAGGACATGACCTCTATATTTTGTTTTCAACAAATCAAATATGGAGTAGGAAACTGGAAATCCGAGTATTTCGATTTCATCAAAAGCATCTTCAAAAAGATCCTTTTGGATAACAGGTAATTGATAATCTTTTTGGGGCTGATCAAATAATGAAATGGTTTTGGTTCTGTATTGATTCTTTGACAACAGAAATCTGGCTTCTATCAATAGTTCATGTTTTTGTTTACCGGTAAACCTGAATGCTCCTACAAAAATAAGTATCTGGAGTGTTTCTATACCAATGGGAATTCTTTTTACAAAATCTTCCAATGATTTATAATTTCCGTTTTTATTTCTCTCTTCAGGAATCAATTCCTTAATGAGGCCTTCCAGTCTTTCAATATGCATTAAGCCTAGGTATACCTCCTTTTCATAGAGTGTTGTTTGATACTCACTAAGATTTACACATGGATTGTGAATGACGGCTCCTGACATTTTAGCTTCATGGATATATACTTCTGTTCTATAAAACCCACCTCCATTATTGATGGCTGATACCATAAATTCAATAGGGTAGTGAACTTTTAAGTATAAGCTCTGATAGCTCTCTACAGCATAGGACGCTGAATGGGCTTTACAAAAGGAATACCCTGCAAAGGATTCAATCTGCCGGTATACTTCTTTGGATAATTGTTCAGGATGTCCTTTTTTCTTACAGGATTCAAAAAAATCATCTTTTAACTTCTGTAGTGCAGACAATGATCTTCCCTTACCACTCATTGCTCTTCGTAATACATCTCCATTGGCAGCAGATACACCACCGAAATGCATGGCAATTTTTATCACATCTTCCTGGTATACCATGATGCCATAGGTTTCACCGAGCTCTTTTTCAAAGACCTCATGAAAATATTCAAAATGACCGGGATGATTATGTCTAAAAATATATTCCCGCATCATACCACTTTGGGCAACGCCTGGGCGGATAATAGAGGAGGCAGCTACCAATACTTTATAATTATCACATTTAAGTCTTCTCAATAACCCTCTCATAGCTGGTGATTCAATGTAGAAGCAGCCTATGGTTTTTCCAATACTTAAGAATTCGTTGCATGTGGCTTCATCTTTTGACAGATTTGTATCCTGAATATCAATGGTAATACCTCTTTTTCCCTCAATGAGATTAACCGTATCTTTTATGGTTCCCAGACCTCTTTGAGATAGGATATCAAATTTTTCAAGACCAATATCTTCAGCGGTATGCATATCAAACTGAACAATCGGAAAGCCTTTTGGCGGCATTTCCAATGCAGAATATCGGGTGATGGGTTCTTCAGAAATCAAAATCCCACAAGAGTGCATACTCCTTTGATTGGGAAAATTTCTTAAGAGTTCTTCATATTTGTAAATCAGCTGGACAACTGAGTTTTGATCATGCTGATTTTTCGGTTTTTTGGAGAGTTCATCCAATTCATCTTTAGGCAGACCAAATGCTTTTCCAAGTTCTCTGAACCTAGATCTGCTTTTAAACTCTACGTTGGTTCCGCAGAAAGCCACATGATCTTTTCCATATTTTGAAAATATATATTCCAAAATCGTATCCCGGTTTTTCCAGCTCCAGTCAATATCGAAATCAGGAGGTGTTTTTCGGTTGAGGTTTAAAAACCTTTCAAAATACAGATCCAGTTCCAGAGGGCATATATCGGTAATCCCGATGCAATAGCTGACAATGGAATTTGCTCCGCTTCCTCTACCAACGTGCATGAATCCCATACGATTGCTGTATTGTATGATATCCCAGGTGATCAAAAAATAGGCGCAAAAATTAAGCTGGTCAATTACTGCCAGTTCTTTCTCGACTCTTTTTTTAGCCTGAAGATGATTGGTACCATATCGTTTATGCAAACCTTCATAAGCCAGCTGTTTTAAAAGCAAGAAATCATTCTCCTTGCTGTCAGTGAAGTGTTTTTTGTTTTTTGGAGTTTTAAAATCAAATTCAAAACTGCTTGCCTCAACAATATATCGGGTATTCTGAATAATTTGAGGATAGTATTGATATTTTTCTAAAAGCGTCCTTTTATCGATAAAGGTTTCATTGCTCTTGCAGTAATCATTTTTTGATAATTTGGTAATCAATGTATTGCCTGCAATAGCTCTAAGGAGCTTGTGAAGTTGATATTCTTCTTCTGTTTTGAAAGTGACAGGCTGCAGAATTACCATTTTAGAAATCAAACATTGCCATTCCGGTTTTATCAGAAGGTTTAATTCATCTGTTCTTATCCCTATAAATTCATGATCAAGGAGATTTTCAGGAGTATTGTGCAGGGGATAGATTACAAAAGTATTTTTCAAATCAGGATTTGTTTTTGGAATTTCTATTCCCTCACAGTTGTAATCTGTCAAAAGCCTGTTAACTTCGGCAATACTCTCCTGGTTTTTGGCAATGCATATATAATATAATTCATTTTCAACTCTTATTTCTACCCCTACAATCGGTTTGATATTCTTTTCCTGGCATAATTTATAAAAATCATAAATTCCTGTAATGGTGTTGATATCGGTCAAGGCCAGTACTTTTAGTTTATAGTCAACAGCCTGCTGAACCAGATCTTCCAGAGATAAGGTACCGTATCGCAAGCTGTGATAAGTATGACAATTGAGAAACATAATTAATAAAAACTAGCCTAATATTCCTGAAGCCCTTCCTACACTGGAGGAGCCAAATCTATTTTTAATCTTATCCAATGTCTGATACAGAGATATCAATTCCTCAGTATCTTCAAAAAGATCCATTTGATGGCAGCCATGAACAAGCCCTGTAAATCTTACCCCAATAAGTCTAATTCTCATTCTTCGAGTATAGACTTTCTTGAAAAGCTCAAGGACATATCGTAACAAGGTATGATCTGCTGAAGTGTAAGGGATTTTGCATTGTTTGGTTTCCGTATCAAAATTGGCATACCTGATCTTTACCGTAACGGTTGAGGTCAGCCATTTTTCCTGCCTTAGCTGATAGCAAAGCTTTTCCACCATTCCAGAGAGAATGCTTTGAATATTTTGTATATCAATAGTATCCTGTGAAAAAGTATTTTCAGTGGATATAGATTTTCTCTCAGAGTAGGGCACAACGGGAGTTTCATCAATCCCATGGGCTTTTTTCCATAGAACGGTTCCGTTTTTCCCAACCAGCTGCTGCAGGATATCAACAGGCATTTCAGACAGTGTTTGTATGGTCTTTACACCCAGTCTTGAAAACAGTTGAAAAGTTTCAGGTCCTACCATCGGAATTTTCTTTACCGACAATGGGTTTAAGAAGGGTTGTATATGCTGTGCCTTGACTTCCAGTCTTCCCGGTTTTGCTTCCCCGGTTCCAATCTTTGAAACTGTTTTATTGGTAGACAGCGCAAAGCTTATCGGTAAACCTGTGTTATGGGTTACTGCATCAGCAATATCATTTGTCCATTGGTAGCATCCGAAAAACCTGTCCATTCCGGAGAGATCAAGATAAAATTCATCAATGCTTGCTTTTTCCAAGACCGGAACTTTTTCCCTGATAATATCTGTTACGGTATGCGACATATTGGAATAATATTCCATGTCACCTTTTATGACCAAAGCTTCAGGACAGAGTCTCAAAGCCATTTTTATGGGCATTGCACTCCGCACCCCAAATTCTCTTGCCTCATATGAGCAAGATGCTACCACGCCACGGTCTCCACCACCTATGATAACGGGCTTTTTCTCCAATACAGAGTTTTTAAGCCGCTCACAGGAAACAAAGAACGTATCCAAATCCATATGTGCAATTGCTCTTTCCATGTTACAAAATTAGTCACGTTTTGAAACTAATTTTGTATTTTTGTTGTCTAAAATTGTAACAATGTCAAAATTCTCTGATAACATCGTGTTTTTAAGAGGAAAGAAAAATATGACTCAGCAAGAACTGGCAGATCTATTATTTCTTACCCGATCCAGATATGTTGCCTATGAATATGGTAGAACAGAGCCGCCTATTGAAATATTGCTTAGAATTTCAAAATTCTATAACATCAGCATCGACCTATTGTTGACTGTAGATGTCAGAAAATTTTCTATCGATGAACTCATGGAGCTTCCTGACAATCGAATCGTTCTGCCTATAAAGGTTGATCAAGATGGAAACAATCAAATTGAGATTATTCCCCAAAAAGCTTCAATGGGCTACCTGAATGGCTACGGAGATCCGGAATACATAGAAAGTCTGGAGACCATATCATTACCTTTTTTAAAAGGGGGTAAGTTTAGGGCATTTCCAGCTGATGGAGATTCAATGCCCCCCTATAAGAACGGAACCTATATCGTGGGAAAATATGTAGAAAATCTTTCGGATTTGAAAACGGACAGAACGTATGTTTTCATTACCACCAATGATGGTATCAGTTATAAGAGGTTTCAGTTTCATGAAGCAGATGGTATATGGGTTAAGGCTGACAATCAATTTTATGAGCCTTATAAAATTCCATTGCCTGAAATTAAAGAAATCTGGGAATTTGCCTGTAGTATTAATACCAAAGAATATGAGCCTGATGAATTTGCAGAACATCATATTCAAAACTTTATCACAGAAATTAAAACTGATATCAAACATATCAAAGAAAAAATGGGAGATAAGAATTGAATTCATTTTAAGTACATGGCATAATCAAAAAACTTCCCCGAAGGGAAGTAAAAACACAAATGATGAAAAAAAATTATTCCGTAGAAACGGAATGAGACAAAGTTAAATGTTTTACATACAAATTACAATGACCCAGCTGAGTTTATTTGATACAGAAGAATTCTATGAGTTTCCAAAAGACCTTTTGGAATACAGAGAGAATTTCCTGAGCCGGGAAGAAGCTGACCTGCTTAGAAACAAATTATTGGAAACTGCACCCTGGGAACAGCGTACCCAGAAAATGTACGATAAGATGATACTTACTCCACGGTTGACTGTTTGGTATGGCGATGCAAAATCCTACGATTCAGCCGATAATAATACCACTAAAAGAAATGAATGGACTCCCGAACTGTATGCTTTAAAAGAAAGAATAGAAAAAGAGTTCGGTTATCAATTCAATGGCGTATTACTCAATCTTTACCGTGATCATAATGATTCCGTCGCCTGGCATCGGGACAAGGAAAGCCGTTATGGTAAACGTCCAGTCATCGCATCCATCAGCCTTGGACAAACCAGAAACTTTGATTTCAGAAAAAAAGACTACCATCAAAGCAAATACAGCCTGCCACTTCCTCATGGATCATTACTCATTATGAAAGGAGATCTACAAGAGAACTGGGAGCATCGTATTGCCAAATCGTCTATCCCTATGAAAGAACGAATAAATCTCACGTTTAGATTGATTCAAATTGCTTAAATTTTGGACTTTTCTGATACGATCTTACTAAAAGATTTTTTTTCCATATTATATCATTATCTTTAACGTAATATTATAGCCATAAAACTTGAATGAAAACTATTGATTGGTCTCGGTTTAATTCCGATATTTTCACACATTTTTGTAACGCATTACTTTCTTTTGAATTAGGAAATAAGTTTGTACCATTTAGTGCGCCAGGAAAGGACGGAGGAATTGATGGGCAAATGATTACAGACAACGATCATTGGCGTTTTCAATATAAATTTAAAACAACACCTACCAAAACTGCTTTATCAAGTTTAAAGAGTGATTTGAAAAATGAATCATCTAAATTAACTTCGGATGTATCTCATTATTTTTTATTAACAAATGTAGAGTTACTTCCCAATTCGATAGCAGAACTTACGAGTTTATGGAAAGAAATAACTGGTGGAAATGTTTTATTTGAAATTTGGGATGGTGCTAAATTAAATACCAAAATTATTGCATATCCATTGCTTCGATTATGGCTTGACGAAGGATTTGATACAGCTCAGCTAACCAATTATCGTGATTACTTTAGTTAACAATTAGCGAATAAAGATCCATTATCTCCTATAAGTCTAACAAACTATTATGTAAAGAATCAGAGTTTAGAAAATGCTCTTTTTGAATTTATCAAGTCAGATAAAATAGTATTTAATTTATTTGGTGAAGCGGGATTAGGTAAAACAAGGGCCATATTAGAATTTTTTAAAGCTTTAGAGACTTTGAATGAAAGATGGGTGTTACTTGTGCTTAATAGTCACAGTATAAATTATGATAGTGTTAATTATGCGATTTCAGGAGATACAAATCATATCATTTTAGTAGACGATGCCCATACTTTTGAAGATAATATCATTTATGATTTATTTTCATTGGTCTCAAAAAAAAGAGATAAGGCTAAACTTATTATGACGAGTAGACAGAAAGGAATAAATAGTCCAGATCTACCACTAAAAGAATTTAACTTAGATTTCGTTTGGAACTATCAAATAAATGCGTTGAGTATTTCTGATACAAAAAGCTTTTTTTTACATTATCTAACCACTTCTACTTTTAAAGCATTTATTGATGAACTTGTGCATTTCTCATATGGTAAACCTATTGTAATTGTTGCCATGATTAATGCTATAAAAAATAAGAAAGAAATTACCCAATTAAGGAATGATAACTTTCTAAAAAAATATGTAACAAACCATTTTAATGACTTTATATCAAAAATTAATTTAGAATTTAATTTCTCAATAAATAAAATTCTAAATGTCATTTCTGTTTTAGCACTAATTGAGCCTATAAATATTCATGATTCTGATGAGTTAAAACAAATTGCTGAAGTAACAGGAGTAGATGTTGAAGAAGTTGAAGAAATAATTTTTTATTTAAAAAACAGAGGTGTATTTGATGGTAAATCATCAATTTCAATTAAACCTGATCTTTACAGTGATATTTTAGTCTCTAATATAGAGAGTAGAAAGCTGACAAAATATATTGAATATTTCAAAAACAAAATTAATAATATATTAATTAATCTTAGTAGTTCTATTTCAAATAATGAAACAGAAGAGGTGTTAAAAGCATTATCAGATGTATATTTAAATTCTGTAAATTTTGTATCAAATAAATTTGATTTTTTAGATATTAGTTCTACTATCTTTAAAATTGGAGGACATTTTCCTGAAATAACTAAAGGTTTGATAACTATATACATTAAAAGTTTAACAGATACAAAAAGTGTTTTTTTTCAAGAACTTGAAGAACTAAATCAAAATAAAGATTCTCAGAGTGCTATATCAAGCATTATAATAACCAACATTTCGAATCACCTTTCCTACCTATTAATAAATAAAGAAAATTATAGTTTTGTTTTTAATGCTATTTTTGAAATACAAGATAAATATAATATATCTTCGATATTAGGATCTATTTATAGTTTTACAAAAGTAGATTATTATGATGGCTTTAAGATGGAAAGACAAATTGATTTTCTTGATCGATTGAAGTTTGAAGAAAAATTATTGAATGAAAATGAAACTTTCTTACTGATCCAAGTTTTCAGCTCATTTATGAAACTGGAATTCATGACTACTGAATCTTCTATTGACCGAAAGTCAATTAACATTACTACATACAGGGTTCCTGAAAATGAAAACGTCAGGTTTGTCCGGAAAAAGGTAATTGAAAATCTTTTAAATCTTTTTCAAAAAAAGAATGTTGATTATCGACTAATTATTCTAAAAATTTTAATTGATATAGCGAGAGATATCTTTAGTAATTATAAGAATTTACCACATTATGATGGAGAAAAAGAAGTTAGTAAAATTCTATCTTTTCTTGCGTTAGATTCAACAGAATTTAGTAGCTCCGAAAAATTTTTTTTAAATGAACAGCTTAGATTTTTTAGATTTTGGGATAAAAAGAATCAACATGTAGATCAATTACAGAATATTAAAAACAAATTATCAGCAACATCACTCGTTGAAGAGCTTGTCCACATTCTTTCAAGAAATTTTGATTTGGATAGAAGTAAGTCTTACGATGAGGTTAGAAAGGAAGTAAGCAAAAGAATAAATGAATTATTAACAAAAGAAAACCCTAGTGAAATTGCAAATTCACTTATTCAAGCATACAAACTAAAAGGAAATAAATTTATTAATCTATATGTATTTACTCAGCAGTTGATATTGAAAGATGATAATTTTTTAATGGAGTTTTATGATGTTTTAAAAAATGGAGTTGATTCTTTTTTATTTTCTCGAATCGCTCCAGATATTCTACAAAAGTTAAGGAATAATACTTCTGACCTTAAAATGTATATTAGCCTTGTAACAAATCTTTTAGAATTAGAAGACTCACAAATGGATAATGTATTTTTAAGTATATTTTCTAGTTCTACAGATATATATAGTAAGGAAATCTTTGATTTTGAAATTACATTTCTAGAAAAAATACTTATTAAAAAATCTGAAAAGAATGGTTATCAAATTGCTGAAATGATACCCACAATTATGGCTTATGATCCGACACTGGGGACCCGTGTAACGTTAGATTTTTTTGATTACTGCCATCAAAGTCATGCTGAATATACTTTTATGTATTTGAATCGTTTTGGTTCTAATTATAACTTGACCAGAAATTTGCTTTTACAACATAGTTTGAGATTTTCTATATCATATGAATTTGAAATGGTTATGAATGTAATTCTTAGAAATGAAGGATGTAAAGTTATTATGGATTATTTTGATGAAAGATTCTTAAGATTGGTAAATATTCTCAAAACAAATGAAGTATATGATAGTTATGTCTTTGTTCCTTCAAACAATGCTTCTGCATTATTTGAAGACTTAGAACATTTAAGACCTGTATTATTTAAACATGCTGTAGATTGGTTTTTATCTTTGAAAGATAGTACAGTATTGTATTTTGCCAAATCATTATTTGAATATTTGGCTGATTCTAAGGAGTTAGCACCTTCATTAGCTAAAGTCATTAACGATTTGGCAGATGATTATAAACCGAATTACGAAATACAAAATAGATTACTTACCGTTTTGCAAGAATTTATTGCCCAAGATGAAAGATTTATAGACCTTATTTTGAGAATATTTGAAAATGCTAACTCAGTTAAAACTGAAAATGATAGTCTAGAAGACCTTACGTCAAATGCCTATGTGGCATTGACTAATACAGGAGTTAAAATTGGAACTCCAGGAGAACCATTTTCACAAGATATTATATTGATGGAAATTTTAAAAAGAAAAATATCTAATTATTCGCTGTTTTCTAACACATATGAACTACTTAATAATGCAATAAAATCAATTCAAAGTAGCATTGATCGTAGTAATGATAATATTTTTAACAACGAAACTTGGATATAGTATGGCCCCAGATAAAACAATTGAACTAGTTGATCTATCTTCAGAAATTAATCATTTACTTCAAAAAGTTAATGTACACGAGGTATCAGCAACAATCACCTCTATAAATTCAGATTTTGATTCAATCTATGAAATAAAGTCCTCGCCCAATCTGAAGGAATTACTGAATAGTATAAATTCAAGATTAAGAAAAATACAAACTATTTATCATGTTTATTTTGAAGATCTAGACGATCAAATAATAAATGGAAATGCAGCGACTTTACCTCTAGAGATTTCATGTGAGTTTTACTTTGACACAAATTCGTTTGTTAAAATGATGAACTTTGAATCTCCAGAAATCTATAAAGAATTAATAGATAATGAATTTCAAACATTTGTGCTTACAACTGCCTCAATATTTGAAAATATAGTTCGATTAATCGAAATATTAGGTAAAAAAGTTATTATTCATAAAACTAAAAATAAGCCTTTAAGTATGCCTCTTGGAATGTATTTAGATTATTTATCTTCACTATTAAGATTAAATTATCTTAATATTACCCCTTTTATTCAATGTATTCAGAATTATGAGCATTTTTTTAATATGTACTTAGAAACTATAAATTTACTGAGAAATGCCTATATTCATGGATATAAGACTAATTTATTATTTAACTCTAACGGCTACATGATAACGCTTTTTTGTAATAAAACTTTTTCAAGTAATTCACCACAACTTGAACTTAAAGTATTTACTCAAACTATTGTCGAGCAATTGAGTTCATTTGTTAGCGAATTAATTACGACATTGATTAATGAAGTTACTACAAGTCAAAATTTACCATTTTAATTCTTATCATATTTATAAATCGTGATCGATAATGATTTCCTTTAACTTTTTGGTGATATCGAATCTAGTATGTTCGAATGAGAGGTCTTGAAAAAGTTGTATCATTAGTTCGGTTATAAAATCAATTTTTATTGCAACTAAAAAGCCTTTATCTTTATGATTTTCGGTCATAATCCCGACAAGATAATATTTGGGAATTCCATTATCATCTTTGTCATTAAAGTCAGGAACATACCAAAGACCACTGCCACTAATTCCACTTAATTCTTTTGTTATCTGCGGTAAATTAGAATCAAAAGGTGCTGCTTTTCTCTTATATTTGACTAGAATGAAATTATCTTTATTAAAACCGAATTTATCATAAACTTTTTGATCGACAGTTTCTGTAATAAATTTAACGGGTTGTGGTTTAAATTCAGCTTTACCTGAAATCTTCTTAACACCACTTACAGGATATCCAGAAATGAAGTAATATCCCTCATCATTTAAAATGTGACTTGTAATGATTTGCTCAGGAGTAATAAATTTCCATTGTTGATCATCAAAGTGTTTATTCATTCGTGGTGAGAATTTAAATAGAGAAAAGTCTACATCATCCGATTGATTACCTTTCTGAAAAGTGGTGGCTAGCACACCATTTAAATTTAAAACTTTAGTTCCTCCTGATGGTACTATCAAACCTTTCCAATCCTGGATATTTAAAAGATGTCCAGCACTAATTAGATATCGGGCTTTTTGTGTTTTTAAATATATTCCACAACCAACTGGTTTAGCTGATGGAGGGATAGGTAACATAATTATTGGGGTATGGGTGAGAATTGAATTATTAATGCTCGGGAATAGTTTTACTAGGTCTTTGTTCATTTCAATGATTTAATATTATTTGATTTGCAAACAAGGGACTAAGAGTTATTTTAATTAATTTCTTTCTACAGCAATATAGTCCCGCTCTTCTCCAAATTTTCCACCTTTCATAACTCCTTGATTGTATAATAAAGAAATCGGATCACGGAAAGCATATAAGATTACGGAATGATAATCCATATTAACAAGATCATTGTTTTGAGGAAAGGAGTGATAAAGAATCTTATTGTATTGAGGTTGTAGATGTTTTATTAATGCTTTTTCAGCATCTAATGAAACCGTTTTATCACTAGGGAGTTGATAGTTTAAGATAAAGTCAGCCATTTCTTCCGGAGTGGCTTCTTTACCCCAGCTAACAATACTATTATTATCACATATCCTCATAAGAAGAACCATAATCTCATTTGATGGAATATTACCATAACTGAGCGGAGTTTCATTGATTAATATTTCCTGAAAAGTTGAATGATTTGATAATCTTTTGCAAATATTTTGTTCAGTAGATTTGCCTACATAATGTATCTTGAAATTCAGCATATCACGATAGTCATCGGAAAATTTAGCGATAAGATCGCCTTTCCAATGATGATAAAAAAGTTTATCAGGTGAAACCCAAACTGCTAATTCACTGTTTTGGGTTAAGGGATCCGTTCCTAGGATAGAAAATGCCTGCATTCCATCAAAAGGATATTCTATTTTTTTTTCTAAAGTGTTTCTTCTATCATGTACTCGAAACTGTATATCTTTTTTTAAATCTAGCCTAAAACCATCTTGGTCTAACGGAAGCTCACAGTTAATAATCTTATCATTATCTTCCTGATGGATTTCAAATTTTATACTTTTCTTTGAGTAAGATAATTTATGAAAAGTGATTTCTTTTCTTTGTGCAATAATATATAAATGACTATCTATAAAATTCTTATAGAAATTTTTGTTCCGTGTTAATAACCCTAGATGATAAGAACTAATTGGAGAATATCCCAATTCGATATCGTTGTATAAGATTCCTATATGCATATTTGATTTTAGAAGTTTTCATTGGATCGTTTTATAATACCAATTGATAAAACTTTAATGCCAGAAAAAAAGGAAGATCATGTTAATTCTACCCATAAGTATTGGCTTAAAATTACGTATAATCTTTTGATTAATTCTTTCTTTATCCCTCCTTTTTTTACAATCATTCCAAATAAATATTATAAAAATTGGCCAATTTTTGTGTGTCAGATGTATAACCACTTTTTAATTATTGCTTTTAAGATACCATCACAATATAAGAACTTGCAGAACAGCCAATTTTCAATATGTGAACTATTTATACAAGAAATTAATACTTAACGGATCTAAGGGAGTGTGAGTGAAAATATATCACAATGTAAGCTCAAGCTTTGCTAAAAATTATGAAAAAATTTCGTTACTACGAAAAAGTAGTGATTTTATATCATTCCTGTTGTCCAATTTTACATCACCAACAATCATAAAAATCACAGTTATGAATATTGAGAGAACAGAATTTATAGCCTGGATGGAGAGAATCATGGAAAGATTTGATATTCTAAAAGAACAGTTGATTAAGAACCATTCCAGATTTATAGAAATAGACGGGGAGCAGCTTTTGGACAACCAGGATGTTTTACAGCTTTTAAAAATAAGCTCCAGATCATTACAACGATATCGAACGGATAAAAAGCTGCCTTACTATACCATCAGCGGAAAGCTGTATTATAAGCTTTCGGATGTTCATCAACTGATCAGAGAGTGCCTAAGTTCTTCATTATGATCAAGACTTCAACGGCCAAATACACTACTGTAATTCCAAGTTTTATGAATTCGTGATCGACTAAATACCTTCATCCCATTAAATAAAATAAGATGGAAGATGAAATAATAAACTCTCAGGAAACCGGTGAAATCAAACCATCAACAGACACACTCCTTGTCCTGAACATTCATACCAATCAGGTTGAAATGGTCAAAGGAGTTGATCAGGAAGGCAATCTGCAAAAGTTTGCTCCCGAGGGTAAAAAGGAAAATGATGAGCTGATCAAGGTTGATAAACATGGAGATATTTTCTCCAACTTCTTTTCTAATTTTTACCGACAACTCAAAAATCCCTTTCATTTCAACTTTTTCAAGGTTTCAGAATATGATGCTGTCAATACCGCCAAGGATCTTCAAAAATATGTTGATCGGGCATCTCCTGAAGAAAAAGAAAAGCTGAAAGACTACGAAGTTTTATCGAAAAATAATAACAATCCCAAAAATCAAAATACAATGGACAACAACACAGAAAATCAGGAATATCGTTTTCAACCAGAACAGATCGACTGGAAAACGATGGAAAAGTTCGGACTTAATCAGGAGAAGCTTGAAAAGATGAACGCTATGGATTCATTACTCAGAGGTTTTAAAACCAATACATTGATTCCCATTACCATTAATCTGGGAACGGCGATCAGTAAGATGGATGTTCGACTATCCCTTCAAACAGGAGATACCGGACAGGTTGCTGTTCATTTGCATGGTATCCGAAAAGAACCTAACCTCAATATGAAATTCCTCGGACATGAATTCAGTGATGAAGACAAAAAGAATCTTAGAGAAAGCGGAAATATGGGTAGGGTAGTAGATCTGGTTAATCCTAAAACCGATGAAATCATTCCATCAGTCATCAGCCGTGACCGTTTAACCAACGAATTGGTTGCTTATAGAGCGGAGTACATGAAAATTCCTGATGAAATCAAAGGAATACAACTCGATGAACATCAGAAACAAATCCTACTAGAAGGAGGACCACTATATCTTGAAGGCATGACTTCTAAAAAAGGAGAATCCTTCGATGCCACCGTACAATTCAATGCAGATAAGCGTTATGTAGAGTTTCTGTTTGGCAATAACCAGGCACCGCAACAAAGTCAACAACATCATCATAATCAACAACAAACTCAACCTACGGATAAAGAAGCTCCCCGAATATTCAGAGGAAAAGTGCTGGACGATTCACAGTATGAAAAATTCAAAGCCGGACAAACCATTTATATCGATGGACTCCAGGATGCTAAAGGCAAAGCCTATCAAGGCTATATTACCTTCAACAAAGAAACTTCCAAAACTGAATTCTCATTCAACAATCCTAATAAACTTAAAGAAGAGGCAAAACCTACAGAAGATCATAAAACTCAGACTGCGGTTAATTCTCAAGGGAAAACCAATGAAGCTACTAAAAATGTGAAGGAACCTTTAGAATCAAAACAGCAACAACCTGCCCATAAACAACAGGAAGATCAGCAAAAAAGGGTTAGAAAACCAAGAAGACAGAAATTATAATTAACATTTAAATCCATCATATGAAAGCAATCATCGCGGAAAAACCGAGCGTTGCAAGAGAAATCGCACAATTGTTAGGAGCCCATGAAAAAAAAGAGGGTTACCTTTCCGGTAACGGATATTGTGTCACCTGGGCATTGGGACATTTGATAGTATTAGGAATGCCGGAAGATTATGGTATAAGAGGCTTCAATAAAGCCTCATTACCTATCTTTCCAAATCCTTTTATTCTGACTCCCAAAAAACTAAAGAAAGCAAAAGGCTATGAGCCTGATCCTTCAGCTTTAAAACAGCTCAATATCATAAAGCAAGTCTTTAATCAATGCAGCAGTATTATTGTCGCCACAGATGCGGGAAGGGAAGGAGAACTGATCTTCCGCTATATCTATCATTACATACAATGCAATAGACCTTTTGAAAGACTCTGGATCAGTTCCCTTACCGAAAAAGCAATACAGGACGGATTTAAAAACCTTCAGTCAGGCGATGCCTTTGACGGTTTATATCAGGCAGCAAAAGCAAGAAGCGAAGCCGACTGGCTTGTCGGAATCAATGCCACACAAGCATTAACCATCGCAGGGAACCAAGATATTTATTCATTAGGCAGAGTGCAGACCCCAACCCTTGCTTTGATCTGTCAACGATTTCTTCAGCATCAAAACTTCACCAAGCAAAAGTACTTTCAAATCCAGCTGAGTCATAGAAAAGAATATACAGACTTCACCAGTCTTTCACTATTACAATGGGAAGGAAAGAAGCAGGCAGAACAAGTCCAAAAATCCATAGAAAGGGAAGGTAGAGCTGTTGTAGAAGATGTATCTATTACAAAAATACTGGAACAATCTCCATTACTTTTTGATCTGACCGAACTCCAGAAAGAAGCCAACCGAAAATTGGGTCTTTCTGCAGATGAGGTTTTACAGATTGCCCAAAGCTTGTATGAAAAGAAGTTTATAACCTATCCCAGAACCGGCAGCAAGTATATTCCTGAAGACTTATGGACAGAGATTCCTGAACTGGTCAGAATCCTCAATACAAACGATCAATTTAAATCAGCCATATCTACTTTAAAATTCGGAAATTTCAACAAGAGAATCGTTAATGATGTAAAAGTAACGGACCATCACGGTTTACTCATCACTACGAAAGTTCCATCCGCACTTACTGTAACTGAAAAAGCTATCTATGATATGATTGCTTACCGTTTATTGGAATCCCTTTCCCATGCGTGTATAAAACAAGTCAGCCATATCATGATAAAAGTACATCATTATGAATTCCAGATCAAGGGATCAAAAATACTCAACAAAGGCTGGCGAGCCATAAAGGGAATGCTCACTGACAATGAAAATACCCTTAATGCTGGTGAAACCCTGACTGAGCTTCCGGAATTCAAAATAGGAGATGAGTTGACGATTCCAAAAACCGAGTTATTGGAAAAAACCACACAACCACCTAAACTTTATACAGAAGCCGATCTTTTATCAGCCATGGAAAACGCAGGAAGTTCGATTGAAAACAAAGAAGAAAAGCAGGCACTCTCTACTATCGGCATCGGAACCCCAGCCACCAGAGCCTCCATTATTGAAACGCTGTTTAGCAGAAGCTATATAATAAGGAAAAGCAAAACCCTGCATCCCACCGATAAAGGTTTACAAGTCTATAGCCTTGTCAAAGACAAAAAAATAGCCAATGTCCAAATGACGGCAGAATGGGAAATGGCACTGGATAAAATTGAAAAAGGCGAGCTCAATAGAACTCAATTCATCAACGACATCCAAGAATACACAGCAGAAATCACCAGCGAACTTTTATCACTTCATATTCCACAAGAAAACATCCCACAACTCAAATGCCCCAAATGCCAACAACATACTCTTATCATCAAAGATAAAATCGTAAAATGTCCCAAGGAACAATGCAGTTGGATTCTATTCAGAACTATTTGCGGAATACAACTCAGCATTAAAGATCTTACTTTACTGTTAACTCAAAACAAAACATCATTAATCAAGAATATGAAAAGCAAAAATGGTAAAAAGTTTGATGCTTTTATCATTCTAAAAAATGATTTCAGTACATCATTTGAATTTGGAAATAAGAATTAATTTCAAAATAATAATATAGTAAAGAAGCAGCCAATGAGCTGCTTCTACATTTTATCCAAGTCTAATCCCCTCTTTCATGTTCGTGAGGTTTTAGCTTTGGATGCTTTGGTTGATTGGGTGGGTTTACCCTTCTTCTTCTGTCGGGTTCTCCATCTGGTTTTTTAGGCTTGGGTCCTGGCTTGATTGCTTCGATTGTATTCATAGTACAATAAAGATTAATTAATAATTATTTTGATATCAAAACAGATTAATACCAGATCAAAAGTAAATTTTTGGTCATTACTTTCATTACGGAAATCCGTAATCATTGCTTTCTAAAGGGTTGAAAAAACAATTTTGATGGCAACTTTATCTCCTTCTGGGAGCACTCCTTGTATGTGGCCTAACATAAGTTCCGTCTTTTCGCGTATAACCTTTAACATGTACTGAACCGCCTGAATTTGATTGAGAACTGTAACTAGAGGATGATCTTACTGATGGAGAAGAATACGATGATGTTTTAGAATAGCTGCTGTAAGTGGTGTAGCTGGGCTTATTAGCCCACCCGTAATAATTTCCCCATTTAAGCTTTCTATAATTTTTCTTATTGACTTTTGATGATAAATAAACTTCTGTATCTTTAGGAATAATGGTAACTGATCTACTGCTGTCACTGCTGGAATAAAGATGTGTATCTTCCTGTAGCCGAACAGTGTAATAGTTGGTACATGAAATAACGGAGAGAAGTAATACAAGATAAAGTAATGATTTTTTCATTGTAGTTAATTTTATATCTGCAAATCTAAATGAACTTTAAATGAACTAATTACGGTTTTCCGTAGTCTTGTAAATCTTGAAATTATAGCATTGTTAAGCCGTAATCTACCTCTCTTTCAAAATGTGTAGCGTGATGCCTGGCGCAACATTATTCTTCAGGACTTAATCTGGAAAAATCTAATAACAGATTTCTAAGAGGGTGATGTAGAATGACTCCATATAGAAGCATTACGGATAGCCGTATTTTATCAATGACAACGCTATATATTTTTGCAATAAATAATATATCGTAAAATGAAAAAAATAATTCTACTATTAGCTTGTGTCATTATTTTGGTTTCTTGTGATGGCAATTCAGGATGTTCTTATAATGGTCATACTTTACATGTGGGAGATAAAGGAGGCTGTTATTACACTAACTCATCCGGTAATAAAGTATATGTTGATAAAAGTAAATGTAAAGGGTGTTATTAGATAAGATAGAATTCTATTGATTTTGGAAAAAAAGTCTGCCTGAATCCCAAGCTTAATCATTCGGGATTTTTTCTCAGATATTTAATAAAAAAAGCATTAATTGTTAGCTATTTCTTTTAATTCACTATATTAGAGATCAGGACCTGTGGCGTTCCTATAAGATTATGGAATATAATTATTTTCATGGAGCTATTTTAATAGATAGAGATTATGACCTTTCAAAGGATTTCATAATACGAGAAATGATTAAAAAGAAATACTATTATTTTCACCCGAATATTTTCTCATTAGGAGAAAGTGAATATCCTTATTTTTACGAAAACATATTGATTTCTTTTGGGCGAACAGCAAAGTATTTTGTTGATAATGAAATTGAGCTTAAAGCATTTTTGAAAGAATTTGAGGACATTTTAAGCAATTTGGACTTTGAAACTGCACAAATAACAGTTCAGGCAAGTTATGCTGACTACAAATTGTTTTGGATCAACAAAGAAAAACTAATAAATCGTCCTGGGGATGCTTTAGAAACCACATTGCTCTATTTTGAGGAGAACCAGGTTAGATATTACGAAACTGAAAAGCTGTACTTCGGTTTGGGTGAAATAGATTTGTTCACGGGATACGTTTTTGATAAATATGACGATGAAAGAGTATTAGATTTCGATAGGAAATATCCGGGTTTTGTTTATCCATAGCCAGCTAGCGTAAATCAAAAATCTAAAAAACGATAATATGACAGAAAATTATATTCAATATGCAGGCGGTTATCAAAAAGACAATATAGATGAAAAGGATTTTGTACAGGCTATATCAGATATCCAATTGATGGATGAAGAACATGGAGCATTTTGGGTCTCAGTTATTACCGATGATGAAAATGTAATTGAAGTAAATAAAGATTTATCACTTATTGTAATTTTTGCAGGGAAACAAACTAAATATCAAGCTAAAGATTGGAATGAGGTTACAGAACTTTATAAGTTATTATTGGCTGGCAAATCCGATATAATACTCGAGAGAGTAAAATAAAGAATTAATATGTCTTATAAAAGATATATAATGGCGAACCATCAAAGGTAAATGTGCTAATAGATTGCGTAGTCATAATACTTAATCTATTCTAAAGTTATTCAATTTGATTATAACTGTCAGATTAAGTATTGACTCATTCAACTAATTCAATCTTAGCTATTACAATTAAAATAATCTTTTAATGGAATTCTTTTTATTTAAAATTTCATTTATTTTACTATTATCGAAACCTATTAGTGAAAGTACGCAGCAAGTTAGTAAAATTCGTAATTTATTAGTTTCCTCCAGTAGTTCTTGCCCTGCTAACTCATTTCCTTTACGATCGTAAAAATGAGAATAATAATTTCTAGTTTTTACTACTTTATCAACTTTAATATTGCTATTTAGAATAAGGTGTACGGCATTGAAATTATTTATTAAATCGTTTATTCTCTCCTTTAGAATCTTATCAGTACCTATAAATCTCTGATGATAACCTTCCAAAGACTGTATAATAGTTAGGAAATCAAGACTTGAAAAGTATCCTTTTTGTTGAATACTAGCTATTAAATGATTTCGAATTGGGGCGAGGCGATCACTTTCTTTAAACCATTTTAGTATTACTTCAGGGAAAATATCAGAAATATCATCATAAGTAAATAAAAAATTTGTAGAATCAACTTTTTGGGTAGACTTTTTCTTACTTATGAAATATAATTTTATAGGATCAGAATTCTGAGGAATATTTTGTTGATTATATAAAAAAAGTTCTGTTATTAGAACAGGAATTTGTGTTGCTAACGTTATAAATTTACAAGTAAGAAATACCTTTTCTAATAAAACTGAAAAACTCTTCTTTTCTTTACATACTATTGATAGAGCCGTGGTTTGGTTAAACTTAAATTCTGTGTTTTCAAAATTTCCATTAAATTGACTCTCCCCGCTAAGGGTCAATTGATATCCTTCTGTGATATCAAAATTCTTTTTCCAGTAGGAATCTTGATCCGTAGAAACTTCTACTTTTTTCACTTTATTATTAAGTTCACCAAAATAAAATGATTTTTCAATAATGGCAGGCTGTTTCCATTGAGAAAAAATGGGAGAGAATAAAGAAATTTTATCAAAGAATTTATCTTCAGTAGAATTTAAATGTAAACCTTCTAAGGTGTATAGGCATTCATAAGTACTTAAGTGGACAGAATTCAATGAATTTATATTTAATGACTCTCGACAATTAAATAAGGTTATTTTTTTATTATCATTAATATCACCATATATTGTTTCTATAGTTGATACCTTATTTTCCAATATTCTTTTTATACTTTCTGATTCTGTATGATAGCAACCAAATAATTCTAACACTATCTTTTCAGACTTGATTATTAATGTTCCGCCAATTTTGTTTTCTGGATTGCTTGGCAAGTACCAAAGTCCTTTGAATTCTTTATTTTTTTTCATGGATTTATATGACTGAAAATATTCTAATAAATTCTTTATAATAGAGCGTTACTATAGCATTCTGATTTGTATATTAATTTATTCTTTACCATTCCCATCTATTTTTCTTCTTGATTTCTAACGAGTTTTTATCAACGTCTTCCATTAAATTGTCTTCTGTATTTTTAGCCGGATTGTACCAATCGAGTTTTTTTTCAGCCCAATCAAGCCATTCTTTGTCTGTGGTATTAGTAGATTTCAAATGCTCAAAATACTCCTTTAGAATCATAAACTTCTTCCATCGATGGGCATCATTATAGAAATAAATAAATTTTGTAAGCTCTTCATCCTTCAATTTTTGTTTTGCTTCTTCAATCTTTCTAAGCTCCTCTCTCTTTTCACTTTCAATTTTCCACACTCTTCTATTTTCAGCCATTCTTTGAAACTCAGTTTCAACTTTTATCAAAATTTTTTCAATTTGATCTTCGACAAGTAATTTATCTGTGTCTGCAAATTCAGTCGTTCCGTATTGCACGATCTTAACTGCTAGTTTACCATTTGCTATTAAATCTCTGCTTTTCCATCCTCTTTCATTCGTTGTATCTTTAATATTGCTTTTTTCTCTAATGCATAATGTAATTTTATCTTGGTATGCGGTGAATCTTAATCCTTCGGAATCGACACTTACTCTATATCCTAAAGTTTTAAAATTCTTTATTAGATTATCTAATATTCTTAATGAACGCGAGACATTTTTTGGAGAGACAACAATATTGGGTAACCCTCCATCGGTATGAATAGTTCCTTTAATATTGGCATAATTATTAACTTTTTTCTTGCTAAGGTTATCTTGCACTTTACTGACGATTTCGTCAGGTTTGCTTAATCGTTCAGAAACCTTTAAAATTAGTGCTGAATTATTTTTAATCTTTTCCGTAGCAATCTGTTTTAATAAATTTATAGGATTAGGATCATTTTTATTTTGATCTACATAAATTTTTATCTCTTGCTCATTTTCTTGCTTAGGTAATGGTGTCTTTATTACTTTTTTTCCATACTGTAATTTTTGCCAGTATCCCATGGGTGGCAAAGGGATATCAAATTTTATACAGATTTTTCTTAGTCCGTTATCAGACAAATAAAATTCTTTAGATAATGTAGTTAGAGGTGTAGTCCATACCTTATCATAGAGTTCTGTACGTGTAAGTTTAACGACATTATTCATTATAGCTTAAATGATTGTATTAATTTTTGAAGTTTATTACTATTAAAAAATATGTATTTTAAGTATAGTTCGTTACTCAGGAAATTCATCAACATTTCTAATCTGTTCATTGTACTCTGTAAACCACCCAAGTTCTTTAATATTTGCTTTTATAATTTCTTCATCTTCTGCATCAAATTTTCCATAATTTTTATGCATTTGAATTATAAAATATGGATCTGAACTTACTCCTATTAATATAAAAGTTTGATGTCTATATTGATAATGAAAAGCAAATGTTTCAAAAATTAAATCAAACATTCGTAATAGGGAATCTTCACCCCATTGCGGGAAAAAATTGAAAAAGACAAGAGCTAAATTACCATGTTCTGTAAAGCGTCTTTTAATCATTCCTTCATTAGCATTACGAATATCATCGAAGAATTCTTCAAAGCTGATACCTACAGCTCGGCGCTGTAATCTATTTAAAGATAACAGTTCCTTTGCTATTTCCTCCATTAATGGTTCTTCCCGATTTAGAATCTCATTCATTACAAGTTCATCAACAAAATAACTTGAAGAATTTGCAAATTCTTTTTTGATTGCATTTGGTGAGCTTTTAAATGTTTCCCAGGCAGATTCTATATCAATAACTATATAGTTCTTCTCAATGTTATCAGAAATAATTTTAGGAAAGCTCCGGGTATTTGTGAAAAAGTAAGCAAGGAGATCCTTTTCAGTACCAATAATTTTTATTGAATTTTCAACAGCTTTCTTAAGATATTTGTTGTCATTTTCGTTCAAATCTTTTGGAAATGCAGGTGAAATGACTTGGACAGTTTTATTTTTAAAAAGCAATTCTCTTTTCTCCAAATAGTCAATGAAATCGGGAACAGTATTCAATTCTTCTGCGATAGTTTGAAAAGTTTCTTTATCAAAGATTGTTATAAAATTTGAGTTGCTTTGGGTTCTTGTTATATCATAGAAATCTACACCTTCTCCAAGATTGATTATTATTTTAAAAATCTTTTTGATCTGATTTTTTGGAAATTCTTCTATATATCTGTCAGGGTGCTTAATCTCTACATTTTCTTTTTTGAATAATGTTTTGTAGGCTCCATTTAACTGCCTTATAGCCTTTTCAATAGTATTGTTGAAATAGCGAAGGTGATTGCCTTTGAATTCGTAGTTCTTTACAGAGAAAATAATACA
This sequence comes from Chryseobacterium sp. JK1, assembly GCF_050632815.1. NCBI lineage: Bacteria > Pseudomonadati > Bacteroidota > Flavobacteriia > Flavobacteriales > Weeksellaceae > Chryseobacterium > Chryseobacterium sp. JK1. The sequence continues at coordinate 852,359 of NZ_JBODRU010000001.1, forward strand.
TACGTCATTAAAGACAATAAGTAAATCACAAATTTCTTTCTTGTCTCCATTTTCATATCTCGGTCCTGGATAGCACCAATATTTGAAAAAAGATTTGTAAGCAATCTCGTTTACAAAATTTTCTCCTTCATCTCCTCTTATTTTGCTGTCAACTGCCATTACTTAATCTTATTATTTTACAGGTTTTTTATACATCAATTTGCTGTTACGTCATATTTTAAAAAGTTAGCAAGCACACCTGAAGGGGTTTTAGCACTTTTATTAAGAATCTTTGTATTAGCAAAAACGATAAAGTTATCTTTTGCTCTCGAAACGGCTACATTGAGCATGTTAGGTTTGTTGTCTCTATCGAAAAACAGTGTGCCTTTATCTTCATCACCATAGACCATTGAGAATAAGATAATAGGGCGTTCTGCACCTTGTAGGGCGTGAACTGTACCTATTTTAAAGTCATCAACCTTAAACCCCGCATCTTTTAAAGCCGATTTTAAGCTGTTTTTTTGTCCTGTAAATGGCGTAATAATACCAACAGCATGTTCAATCGACTTATATTTCTTTTCAATTTCTGATTTATTATCTACCAGCCAATTGATAATTGTCTTGACTTCTTCAATATTAAACCTGCTACCATTTGGGTTTCTTGTAGATTGGCCTTCAACATGAATGCAGTGCATTGGAGGGAAAAGTAAATCTTTTTTTGCTTTTCCTCTTAATGGAATAAGTTTTCCGTCATAAGCTAATATATTACAATAATTAATAATTTCATCATAACATCTTCTATGTTCTGTTAGCAGGACCCCTTTTTCATGCAAGTTTGGCTCTTTAAATCCTGATGCATTTTGAGCCATTTTCATAATACTTCCGGTAGAAGATAGAAAACCTTTAGGATCAAATTCTTTTTCGTAAATAACATCATCATATTCCTCGATAATTTCACACTTTTTAAGGTTACCGATATCAATTTTATGGGTAACGTTCCAAATGGGTTCTATCTGTTTTACATCTCCTACAACAACAGCCTGTTTAGCTAAAGAAAATGTGGCAATACCTACTTCAGGAGAAACCTGGCCTGCTTCATCAACAATGAGAAGATCAATAAAATTAAATAAGGGCGGATTATCATGTATTTTGTTGCCTTCTCCGCTCATCCTTAAAAATTTATAAAAACTGAAAAACTTTGGCGCCATGAAAAATGTACTGACAAAGCATGGTGTAAGCATTGCATGTCTTTTCCATCTGTTAATCATAGGTTCTTTCCCTTTCCCATTAAATTTGGGATCAAGAAGTTCTGCTTCAAGTTGTAGTAGATACCTTCCTTCCCAGTAATGTAAAGCCAATTGAAATGCTTTGTGGCGCAGTGAAATATCAAGTTCATCATGAAAACAGTTAGCACTTATTTTTTCTTTTATTTTTAAGTGCTCACTTTCCCAATACTTTTCTTCTGAACGTGGAGGGTTACCTTTAATTGAATTGTTATTCTTCCATAGTTTCCATTTTTCAATGGAACCAATAATCTTTTTAGCGGTATTTATCTTAGAATCTATTGTATCAAGAATTTCATTTTTCTTGAACACAAAATTTTCAGGAATTGCAATTTGGGAATCTCTAAGAATTATTTTTACTTCCGAAGCTCGGTTTTTTAGAGCAGACTGTATTCCCAGAAAGCAAAAAACTTTTCTGAAAAATGGTTCATTGTTAAAATATGTAATAATATTTTGTTCAGTTTTAGTCAGGTCCTCAACATCATTTTTGAGTACATCTTCATTGAGCAAATCTTCCTGATAATAATTGGAAACTTTCGAATTATTGAGAAGGTAATTAGACGTAAATACATGTTCGGATTGTAAGTAATCCTTCCACGTATCACCAGAGTCTTTAAGGACCTGTTCAATGTCTGAAATCTCTGTTTGTAATTTTTGTACTACAGAAGATATACTGAGGGCGGTAGAATTAAAGTATTCGTTACTTTTTTCTAAAAAATATTCTTTAGCATCTTGTAGAAACTCTAAATTTTCTATGTCGTTAAAAAGGCCGTTACCATTCAGTTTTTTATAATTAATACCTTTTAATTCAGTTTCTTTTTTACTGGTAGAGGGAAGGTAAGTAGCATAACCATCAACATCTGGAATCCATCTGCCTTGTAATTTTCCTTCTCTTGTGTTGGATCTTGAGAAACTGTCTATAATATTGGTAACTGCCTGGTTGTTGGTAGAGCATGCTAAAATAATTGGCGCATCTTCACCCCTAAGTGCGCTTTCAACCATCTTATTGGCAACTATACTTTGTAATAGCGTTGTTTTTCCGGTACCTGGTGGACCATTGACTGCAAAAACCTTTTCATTAGATCCTAAAAGAGTATTTAAACTTTTTCTTTGTGAAATGGAAATAGGAAAATCAAAACCCATCTGCCCGAGGTGCAAATCATTAGTGTTTATTAAATCAGGGACAGTGATAGGTAACTTTTCCTGATTGTTGTTTAAGGTTATGAAAGATTGTAAAAGTTCGGGAAGATTCTTTTGGTGAAGAATTTTTTCATACAGCTCTATGATTCCCATTGCTGCATTCATTTCTTCTTGTGGAAGCAGTACTATAGCATTAAAGATCGTTTCATAAGCTCCTGATTGATATTTATATAGCTCCTGACCGATAACTTTTTTAAATACATCCTTAACGTATTGTATATACTCAGGATATTTTGAATAATTTTCTTTTCCCAGGGTAGTAGCTAAATCTACTTCTTCAATATTCCCAAAAATAAATTCAGTACGTTCATCAGCAAGGGGTTCCAAATATTGTCTTTGAAACAGGGGAAACATTTCGTCAGGAATATAGAGTTTTCCATTTCTGTCTAAATAAGCAGAGTACCAGAAAGGAAATTTAGGTTTCTTATCTTTGAGATGAACAAGATGGTCTGATGCGTGCTTAAGCTTAAAGGGTGCTATTACTACAAATATATGGTCTATAGTGATCCACTCTTCATCATCTTTATTTTTAATCCCTCTTTTTTCATTGATTCTTCTTTCTTCAAAATCAATGAGCATATTGACTTTTTTAAGATCAGCAATAGAATTGTCTTCAATTTTGAAGTCTTCAATTTCAAAATGCTGGGAACCGTCAATTTCAATATTGGTATTAAGGGAGTCTGCTAAATTCTTTTTCCAGTAGGTGAGCCATTTATGATGTTCTTGATTCATTTGTGATTGGTTCGTAAAAGTCATATCAAGCTAAAATAAGATATTTATATGAGATTTTTTTATGGGAAACCGTAAAATGATTGATGGATAGAGTAATTTTTTCGTAAAATTAAATAGTAAAGATAAGGGAGATATTGGCTACTAAATATTTTTAAGTAGTATTTTCCTTTCGGAGAAAATGTATGGGAACAGCTATTAATAGATTTTTTAAAGATAAGAAATAAACTGTTTTTTACATTTGCATGGAATACCTCTGAATATGTTCTTTACAACGATTTTTAAAATATGTTTAATAAATAATTTATTACCTATTAAATAGAAGAAGCTTCATTTTATCTTTAATAAATGGTTAAAATGTCAAACAATTATATTTTTAAAATATAAGTTGATAATAAAATTTGACCAGATAATCAGCATTATAAATTTAATAGCAAACCCATCCCCAATTAACTTATTATATATCAACATCATTAAGTTACAATTTTTTTGATGTTTATTTAAAACTGATTTCCAAAACCAGAAGACTTTGGAGGATAGAGATATTTAATAATTAAAAATAATTTAAACTCTCTCGTCATAGATATTGATTCCTTGGTCAACATCATTTCTTTTATTAGACATAACCAAGTCTAAAATTACAGCTTCATCTGTTTCAAAACCACAAAATTCACATTTTAAATTTTGAATCAAAAATCCGGTGATAACTTCTTGAACTTTTCCTGAACTTATATACTCTTCTCTTACAGGTTTAAAGTACATTAATGCAGTATTTCTACATGCTGGACATTTATATTTAAATTTATTCCCAATATCATATATTTCTTCTGTCTTCAGGATTTTGGATTCTGTGTAACCTGCTATTTTTTTTAATAACTTCCATTTTCCCTTAAACTCATCCTTCATAATTGAAAATTTCATATTTAAATCTGTTTGTAAAGCACTTGAAATACTGGATAATTTTATTTGATTCGAGTTAAAAAAAGCATTTTCATTTATTTTTAATTCTTTAGCAAATGATTTTATCATTGGATAGAAATCACGGGAAATAATTTGTTTAGTTTCAACTTTATTTAGTAGCTGTAAGTCACAATGTGCAAGAATATCTCGTATGTTAGATATTGCAAATAAAATATTTTTATGATTGTAAACAGTATTTGATACAATTTGCGCCCTTAGAAGACTAGTCTTAAATGTTATGACATCTTCATTGAATTTGTCTGGTAATTCTTTGGTCTTTTTATTTTGAATAATAATTTTTTCACTGTAAATATGTTGTATAGAGTGATTAAAATTTGGTTCAATCAAAATATATAAAGGATTTACTTCAAACAATATACCTTTTAATAATCTTTCCATTCCCAGTGAGAGGTTAATTGCTATTTGTATAACATCATTATCAGAAAGTTCTTCTGTAATTTTATCTGATACATAATTCAGAAATATTTTAGAGTCTTCAATATACTTGTTCATGTATTTTGTTATTTTTTTTATTAAAAATACTTTTTTCATTTATATTTCTGATAATAACTTTAAAATTAGGTTTGTGTATTCAGATGTTTTTTGAATAGCTTCAATTTGAAATTCCGATGATACAGAATTATCTATAATGTAAATCCAATAAAATTGGATCATCCTTTTTATTGTCTATTCTGGTGCTAACTCAAATTTTTCTTTTACAAGTACATTAGGTGAGGAAAATGATGAAGATTTAGGAAGTAGTGATAGTAAAGAAGATAATAATTTTACTGACTACAAATTAAAGTTATTGGAACACTATCAAACATTTAAAAAATGTCAGATAATTTTAAAAATCTTCTTTATCCAATTGCTCCAAATAAAACAAGAAAAGATTGAAAAAATTCTACAGATACGCCATCTCTATGCCCATCGAAATAGGATTGTAGATGATAAGTTTATTAAATTTTTCCTATCAGATTTTGCGTACTGATCTGAACATCAATTGTCAATTGATGAAATTTTAAATAAAATATTTATCAGAAGTCATTGAGCGGATTGATAATGCTGCAATTAAAAAATATAACCTATCGACAATATAATCTAACTATCAGTACACATTTGGATAAGGCATTTTACGAATTTGAACATGTTTCTCTGTAATTTCTAGGATTTCAACCTTATAGGTAATATCCCGAATGACCATACCTTCTTTGAGGTACTTATTGACCTGGAATATTTTGTCACCAAATTCCTCCCTCAAGATTGTAAGGAATTTGATCAAATCTTTCTTGAATTTATCTTCCAGGAACGTGAGTTGTACCACTTCATTATTAATAGTTTCAAAATGATCAAATCTTTCATTATTGAAAAATAAGGTTGATAGAATTATCTTATTTATAGATTCTCTGGAAACTTGTAAATTCCTTGATTTAAGATCCTCTTTTTCTTTTTTGCTTTTTTCTGCAGAAATAATGTTTTCAGGACGGGAGACGGGAGAGAAGTTTTTATCACGAATTATCAGTCTCCATTCCTTTTCATAATTCCAAAACCCTTCCTTATTGGCTAGTGTATAGAATAAGGGAATATTTGCATCAACACTTATCCTCTTGCCATTTGTTTGAGTCTTGATAATATGTTTTTCGAAATCTATTCTTTTCAATTCCCCATAATTGATTGGGAAGAAGTAGGATTGATGTGCTTTGAAGCTATTAAGCAATAATTGGGTGTCAAACTCAATACAATATCCCTTTTCGTTTGTGTAATGCGTCCAAAGTAAATCATTCTTATGGGTTTCACACAGACAGAAATACCCTATGTACTGTAGGAAGTCTTTTGATATTTCGTTCAGTAAGTAATGACGATAATTCTCCTTTTGTTGCATTGGTAGTTGCATTTCATGCATATAGGTATCAAGAAAACCATCAAAATCCCATAGTAAGAAATTACCATCCATTAGGTCGTTCATTCGGTAAGAATGCCCAAAATGTACTGTTGAGTTTTCAAGAGATTCAACTGCAAAATGAGATAATACGTAATATTTGTATAAAGTTTGGGGAATTTCTATATTATCATTTATTTTGATATTAACATTCTTATCTATTGTCTCAATTGAGATTTTCTCAAAGTTAGTTTTCATGGGATGGATATAGTTTTAAGTGCGTTAAATATACATTTTTTCTTTGGATAGCATTACGAGAAACCGTATTATGTGAAAACCTATTAATGCTCCATGATTTTTTCAAAAGAATTGCTTTCTCATTTTATTGCTGAGTATATAAGTAAAATAATAAAAGAGCTTTTAAAAATATCAGTACATTATGAATTTTGATTTTGTTTCCTGAATTGTATCTGGAAAAATTTAATTAGAGTTTTTCATTTACAAGTATGTCAAATGAAGAAAATGATGAAGGTTTAGGAGGTAGTGACAGTAAGGAAGATGATAATTTTACTGACTACAAATTCGAAGATGGTATTTATTCTATTACTTTTGATGGTGAAGATGAAAAAACTTATCAAATTTAAATAGATAATTAATAAGTCAATCCAAAATGATTAAAAACGATGATATCATCTCAAACCGAAGAATTGATTTGACAGTTACATGATTTTACTCAAAAAGTTTTCACATTATTGGAACTACTTTCTTTTTGCTGTTTATGTTTAGAATGTATCCAAAGAAATAATATACCCAAAACTAAAAAAGCAATTGCAACCCATCTTCCTATCCATTCTGTTAATCTTACAAATATGGCTTTTTCAATTCTTTCTATAAATTGTATGATTGATAAACCCATAATTTACATAAATATATTTACGTTTTCCCGTATTTACGATTATTTTTGATGGTTAGGAAGTCTATTATACCATTTAATAATTGAATAACTGGCTTTATGCATAAAGCTATTTAATTCCTGAAGTTCAGATTCAGCACATTCTAAACCATTTGATACATAGTTTGATTTTGCATGTACAATTTGATTCCGTGTAGAATATAATATATCACCAAGTAAATCAATTATTCTTTCTAAAGAATCTTTATTAGTTTTATAATTAATATTTTCGGATTTTATCTTTTGCTTTTTAATTGATAGAGGCAAATATTGATAGACATCTACTAAGTCAAAAGCATTATTAAGTAAAGATTTAATTAAGTCTTTATCTCTTAAACTTCTACTGTATTTAGTTGCAAGGTCAAAAAAAGAAGCTAAATATTCTGGATCATTACTTCTTAAATTAACATTGTCTAACTTCTTTCTTAACATATCATACGCTTCAATCTTAGAACAAATAGGGGCAAAATATTCAAAAATTTTATAATAAAATAGATATTTTAAGTCTTGTGTAATAGATTCATTTGCTTGTATAAATAAGTCCATTCCGTAGTTATAGTTTTCTAATTTATTAAGATTTAAATGAGTGATATCTTCCTCATCAAAAGCATCATTATCTAGATGGAATGAGGAATAATTTATGGCTATTTCAAAAGAATTTGCTATTTCAAAAAAATATGAGCTCAGCATTTTATCTTCCTCATCCGGGGTAAGCCTAGCTTCTTTTGTAGGATATATTATTTCAACTGCGAGATGCCTACTACATGGTGGATTATATTTATTGTATTCTTGAGTTTTTGTACATGCTAATCCAATTAATAGCGGATTATCACAAATCCTCAAAACAATACCATCTTGCAAATTATGTTCAAATAATCCCAAATATAAGTAAGGGTAATAGTTATTACTTATATATATAGCTTTCTGAGTTATTGTATTTGTTATAACCTTGTTGTCATCTTTTATTTGTAATGATTCGATTTCATTTAAGCAGATTTTTATATAATCTATATCAAATCCAATATAATCATCTTCAATAGGAAAACTTAAATCAATAATTTCTGTGTTATGACCTATATCATCTTGAAAGCTTTCCAACCCAAAATCTGCACATAATTTATTAAGTGATAATTTTATTTCTTTAATCTGTTGTTTATTCATAAATATTAGTCTTTTTTACTAGTATATAAAAACTAAAACTATTTGTAATAGGTCTTTTTTGTTATACGAAATTTTATGTGGAAGGTGATAATTCTAGAAGATACAGAAATCCTTTCAAATTAAAATGTATTACACTCTTTCACTATTAAAAGAGGTGCTTTTGTCATTAAAGACAGTGGAGGTGAGAGATTGTGTTAAAATTTTATAAAAGTGGAAATGTTGAATGTTTCTATGTATCTCATTCTGAACTAATTTTACATTTGTGTTTAATCAATACCTCGATAATCTATTAGCATTTAATCAGGTATATTGATGCCTTTTGCGTTTTCAAATTCTTTAAAGAATTTTTCTAAAGAATAGCGTTCATGTCTAAGTATATTATAGATTGTGGACATTGGTACATCATAACCTTCAGGTAGCTTCAATTTTGAAATTGTGGAAGACGTAATTCCACATAGTTTAGCATATTTATTTTGTGAAACAATATTACCCTCCTGATCATAGTATTCACGGAGAAATTTGCTTTCAATAAAATTGCATAAATGTTTGTTTACTAAAGCATTTTTGCTATTCAAAACATCTTTATTTTGCATATTCACATTAATAATTATTCAAAACAAAAGATTTAAATGAAATTTACTGTTCGCTATAGCGAATGATGTTCTTTTTTTTACTATATTTGTAAAATAAGTTACAATAAATGTAACTTTGCGATACTTCAACGTAATATTAGAAGCTATTGCTTAGAATCTCACTATTGAAAACTGGTAATTTTTAAACATACGAGAGGATAGGCAGGAAGCTCACGACCTAGGCGTGGGCTCTCTTATCTGTATGTAAGGTATACCAGTACCTCAATGGTAGATATGTAGAGTCCCATGCCGTTTTTTATTTATGCAGTTCTGCTTTTCTACAATTATCTTTTATTCTAAGCCGCTTCACAAAATAGAGGTATACTGATACGGTACAATAGGAATGTACAACCTATTGCGGCTTAAGGGCTTTCACGGGAACACAAATTCATTCATATTCACATTTGGCCTTGTAGGGAGGAGCATTATGATTTCTCCTACATGGTCTTTAAAAACTATTATTTACAGTAAAACAACCATTGAAAAACAAAAACAAAGCTGTTGGAACAGTTAGAAAGAATCGTAGAAAACTACAGTGTATTGAAACTTTCTTTCAGACCCATGACCTTGTTACAGCTAAACAGATGCTCAGTTCCATCATGCAATATGCAGTCAACGGCAAAGACCGGCTAAAGAAAGAACCTTCTGTCATTTTGCAGTTTCATCAATCATTGTGCATATTCATCCATGAAGGTTATATGATCAGTAAAAAGGCAAAGAAATGGAAAGTAAATGCAGCGCCATACATCAGTTCTCCAATGATGAAAGGTTCTCTGTCTGATAAAGAATATGAAAACCCATTCTTGGTTTTTAGTAGAGCCTTTAAGGAATACAGCATTCAGGAGTTTGACTATTTTATATCCGGTATTGTCTATTTCTCACAGCAAATGTACAAATATGGACCGGAAAGCAATTTGGTAAGACCTTATATCCATCTTTCAAAGATGCTGGATGCAACTTATCTCATCTTGGAAAGAGGACTACAAAAAAGTAATAACAAAAAGATAAAATAAGAAACAGAGACAAATAAAAAAGCCCTTTTCCATACAGTTTGCAGACCTATAGAAAAGAGCACAATTAAGTCATTAATTAAATTAAAAACCTTTACAAATCTATGAAAAATTCCTATTACAATATAGGAGGCATTTTCTTTGGGCTCATGTTTACCACTGTAAGCATTACTACAAAAGCCCAGACACGCACCATTTCCGGTACCGTCACCTCATCAGGTAAACCACTCTCAGGAGTTATAATCTCCCAAGAGGGTAGTGATCAGGTAACCAGAACCGGCAACAATGGAACCTATACATTACAGGTTTCAGCAGAAAATACCGTCCTATTGTTCAGACACCCTGATTATGCAGAAGAAAAATTTACACTCACTAATCAGACCGTCGTTAATATCAGCTTAGAACAAAAAGTAAAGGGAATCGAAGAAGTTATTCTCAACGCTGGCTACTACAAGGTAAAGGACAAAGAAAGAACCGGTAGTATTGCCAAAGTTTCAGCAAAAGATATCGGAAATCAACCCGTCACCAATGTGCTCTCAGCAGCTCAGGGAAGAGTAGCGGGAGTAAATATTGTGCAGAACTCAGGAATACCTGGAGGAGGGTATGATATTCAGATAAGAGGGAAGAACAGCCTGCGTGCTCTGGGAAATAATCCGTTGTATGTCGTGGACGGGGTTCCGGTAGGAGGAGAAATGGCTTCCCAGTTTTCAGGAGCGGTACTACCTGCCAGCAGTATCAACCCACTAAACAGTATCAATCCTTCGGATATTGAGAGTATCGAGATTCTGAAAGATGCAGATGCAACCTCGATCTATGGATCAAGGGGGGCTAATGGAGTAGTACTGGTCACCACAAAGAAAGGAAAATCAGGAAAATCCTCAAGCCTAGACTTAAATGTTGGAATGTCCTATTCAGTAAGTTCTGTGATCAATAACCTCACCATGATGAAGACGGAAGATTATCTCAGGATGCGAAGGCAGGCTTATCAGAATGATGGAATCATTGTTTATCCTGCGAATGCTTATGATATTAATGGAGTATGGAATCAGACAAGACATACGGATTGGAAGAAAGAGCTCATCGGTAATACCGCAGATACTTTTACCGCTAATGTATCTCTAAGCGGAGGAAATGAAAGAACCTCCTTTCTGGTAGGCTACGGACATCACTTGCAGTCTACTGTGTTTTCCAAAGACTTTAAGTACAAAACGGATAATCTCTCTGCCAATATCAGCCACAGTTCTGAAGATAAACGTTTTCAGCTGAATGTTTCCAGCAGGTTCTCTCTTCAGAAGAACAATGTACTGAGTGAGGATATCACTAAACAGGCTTTCCTGATGGTACCTAATGCTCCTTCTTTATACCTGTCTGATGGAAGCCTCAACTGGGAGAACAATACCTTTAACAATCCGGCAGGCCTCTATAACAGTTCCTATTCCTATGAAAACAAACAGTTTTTAACCAATATGAACTTGCAGTATGAACTGCTGGAACATTGGTTTCTCAAGCTTAGTGGAGGACTAAATTATCAGTCTTTTGATGAAAGGTCACTAAAGCCTAATACCATGTATAATCCTTCATCTTATCAGGGACAGTCCAGTGCCAGTTCACAGTCTTACACCAGTGGCCAGGACCGTTTTTCATTTATTCTGGAACCTCAGCTCAATTGGCAGATGAAGAAAGAACGTCATTCACTGGATGTACTGGTAGGAATAACCTTTCAAAAGGAAACAGCTTTGCTCGGGTCCATGATAGGAATTGGATTTGAGAGCAATGCTTTTATAGAGAATATAGGAGCAGCAAGGACCAAGATCATTACCGATCAGATTAAAACAGAATACCGGTATGCAGCTTTCTTTGGAAGAGTCAATTATCAGTATGCAGGAAGATATATCCTGAATGTAACCGGAAGACGGGATGGAAGCAGCCGCTTTGGTCCCAGCAATAAGTTTGCGAATTTCGGGGCGGTGGGGGCCGCATGGATATTCTCTCAGGAACCTTTCCTGAAAAATAAGAAATGGCTGAGTTTTGGAAAACTCCGTACCAGCTACGGAACTACCGGAAGTGATAACATAGGGGATTACGGGTATCTGGATACTTATGATCTCTCAGAATACCTGTATAACAATACCGCAGGACTGAATCCGTCAAGGCTTTATAATCCCAATTACAGCTGGGAGAAAACTACGAAACTGGAAGCTGCTTTAGAGCTGGGGTTTATAAAAAACAGAATCAATCTGACCACAGCATGGTATAAGAACCGTTCTTCCAGCCAGCTGGTAGGCTATCAGCTACCCTCTATAACAGGGTTTCCAAGTGTGCTGGCCAATCTGGATGCGGTAGTGGAGAACTCAGGCTGGGAACTGGAACTCTCGGCAAAACCTTTTTCTAGCGGATCTTTTCAGTGGGAATCAAGTATTAATATCAGTTTTCCTAAAAACAAGCTGGTTTCTTTTCCGGGACTTGCAGGCTCTACCTATGCCAATACGTATGTCATAGGACAGCCTATTACTTCGGTAAAGGTATACCAGTATGAAGGGATTGATCCTGCTACAGGATTGTATCGCTTCAAAGATTTTAACGGCGATGGGAAGATCACGGCTCCTGATGACAGGCAGACTGTTGAGAATATCGGAGTACGGTACTTTGGAGGCTGGAATAATACCCTTCGGCTAAAGAACTGGAACCTGTCCTTTCTTTTTCAGTTTGTCAAACAGAGAAACTGGAACTATAACAATATCATGCCCATTCCGGGAACGATGAATAACCAGCCTCAAGAAGTACTGGATGTATGGTCCCAGGATAATCCTGGTGGAAGCTACATGCCCTATTCCTCGGGGAGTAACGGAATCAAGAATCAACTCCATGTCTTTTTTATGAACAGTACGGCAGCGGTGTCTGATGCCTCTTTTATAAGGCTTAAGAATCTGGAATTGGGGTATCAGGTTCCTGTAAAGGGAACATTTAAAAGTGTGAAAGTCTATTTTCAGGGTCAGAACCTATTAACCTTTACGAAATACTTCGGGCCTGATCCCGAGTTTAGGAATATTGGCTACCTGCCTCCTTTAAAAACCTATTCACTGGGTGTTCTGATTTCACTGTAATTGCTAAAAAAAATAATAATGAAAAATTCTAACATTAATATAAATCAATATCGTAGGGTAGTGAGGTTCTGTAGGAATATGGGAATGATACTGCTGTTTTTTGTGCTTCTTCTCTCCTGCGAAAAGCTGCTGGAAGTGGAAACCCCTTCCAATCAGATTGGAAAAGACAAAGTCTTTACAGATGTTCAAACGGCTAATGCGGCATTGGCTGGGCTGTATGCTGGGCTAAGGGATAACTCACCGCTGTCAGGTGAATCATTGGGACCACTGCTTGGAGTCTATACCGATGATATGGATTCATATGCCTTAACGGATACCAATGGTATTTTGGCCCTTTATCATAACCAGCAGACCGATACTAATTCCACGGTATATTCAGTATGGTCAACTGCCTATCAGCATATCTATTCGGCCAATGCCATTATAGAAGGAGTTAAAGCATCTGCTTTACCGGTCAATGAAAAGAATAGGATAGAAGGGGAAGCTCTTTTAGTAAGAAGCATTCTGCTATTTTATTTGCAGCAGGTCTTTGGAGCAGTTCCTTATCCGGTAACAACGGATTATACAATAAATCAGTCGTTACCAAGGGTGGCAACGGGAGAAGTACTTTCAAGACTGGAAACGGATCTTTCCCGATGTGCTGAGCTGCTCTCAGATCAGTACAGAGATGAGGAAAGGGTGTATCCTAACCGGAAAGCAGCAGAATTGATGCTGGCCAAGGTTTATATGCTGGAACAGGAGTGGGCTCAGGGAGAGACTATACTCAAAACAATTTTGAGAAGTCCGCTGTACAGTTTTCAGAATGATCTGCCAAAAGTGTTTCAGAAAGATTCAAAACATATCCTATGGCAGTTAAAGCCAGCAAATCTCGGTGATCCGGTTAAAGAAGCGATGCTGTATTACTTTTCAGGGGCAGCTCCTACCACTTATGCACTTTCTGAAAGTCTTTTGAATTCCTTTGAAGCGGGAGACCTTAGAAAGCAGCAGTGGATGATTCCGGTAATGGTAGGAGGAACTACGTGGTATCGTGTGAATAAGTATAAAAATACAACCATCAATAACACAGAGGACTCTATAGTGTTTCGTCTGGAAGAAGTGTATTTACTGCTGGCCGAAGCGCTGACTCAGCAGAATAAAACAGCAGAAACACTACTGTATATTAATCCGATAAGGCAGAGAGCAGGACTGAGTTCTTTAGCGCCGGTTTCAAAAGAAGTTCTGCTCAGTGAAATTCTTTTGGAAAACCGGAGGGAGTTTTTTACAGAAATGGGACACCGGTTCCTGGACTTAAAACGTAATAACAGACTGGAGGATTTACAGGCGGTAAAACCTAACTGGCAGTCCTTTCACAACGTTTGGCCTATTCCTCAGAAAGATCTGTTACTTAATCCCAATCTTAATCCACAGAATCATGGCTATTAATATCAGTAAACTTCTGATTCTTTTTTTTATTCTTTTAGGAATGGTCTGTTATGCGCAGGCTCATCAGGATTCAGTTAAAGACGAAAGTTCAATCTATTACAATATTGCTGTTAACAAGGTGTCTGATGATGGTAAATGGGTGGTGGCCACAAAGGTCTACAGGCAGAATTATGATACAGCTGTGGTGTTGGCTACAGGGAAGTCAGGATCCCAATCCCTGATAGGGACGCTTATTAAAAAATACCAATACTCCTTTGTAAAAGACAATCAGTTGTTGGCATTGGGACAGGGAAAAGCGGTTTTGTGGAATTTATTGACTGGAATGAAGAAAGAGCTGAAGACTGTTAAGGATGGAACTGAAGCAGAAAATATAACCCAGAGCGGGACGATGGAAAAAGGGCAGAAATATTTTTTTCAGACCAGTGACAGTATTATTCATATCTATAATACAAAATCTAAACTGCTGGAAGAGATAAACCGGGTGCAGTATTTCAGAGTCAGCAGTTCTGGATCTGTATTATATATCGTAAAAAAGGAAGGAAAAGAGATCCAGCTGGTCAAATATTTTGGTAATAAAGCAGATGTCATCTATTCCACACCGGGAATGATCCGAAGTTTTGAGGAAACACCTTCAGGGAGTTTCCTAATTCTTAAGGAAGAAACAAAGAGAGCTGGAGATACAAATAGCTCATCTCAGAAGCTTGTATTGTTCGATACCAGTAGAGGAAAGCTGATATTTCCTGATATGGATGACATGAGGCAGGATGAATATCTGCGTTGTACGGAAATACAAAACGGAAAGGCCATTATGATTACGGGAATCACCCATATTCCGGCAGAAAAATCAACAGTTGATATCTGGTATGGCAATGATGGTAATCTGGAGGCCAAGCAGGAAGGGGCCTTTGTAAAACGGTACTGGATATGGAAAAAGGAAGGGAATAAGGTGATAAAAATTCCTTCTGACCGTTTTTCAACTGTGGTAAGCCTGAATAACCCTGATTACTTTCTGATGTTTAACAAGGATGAACTGCAAAATTATTCAACCCTGTTTCCACCGGTTCATGGTTTTCTCTATGATCTTAACAAGGGGGCATATGAAGATCTTGGCATCTTGCAGGCAGAGGTTTCGGTGTCAGACTGTGGAAATCATTTTATATATAAAAATAGGGAGGACTTATGGGTATTGGTGAATACAGAAACAGCAAGAGGAGTGGTATTGCCCCAAAAGGATTTGAAAAAAGGCTATTTTAGTCCGGATAGCAAAACAATCTTTTTTGAGAGCAGCAATGATCTTTGGAAGTATGATGTAAAGGCAGGGAAGCTTACAGCACTTAATATCGATCAGGAAAACGAAGTAAATGTAGTCACTAAAGATGAAACTGATTTATATCCTGAGTCAGGTTATAATTTTAGAAAGAGTATTCTCAATATAAGTGCTCCGGTGCTCTTGTCAGTGACTCAGAAAGGAAGTATTGAGAAAACCTATTTGAAATGGGATAGAGGGAAACTTCAAACACTTATGGCTTCATCAGCTTCCAATATAACATGGTATAAGACTGATGAGTCTTTTAGTAAGGCTGTATATGTTGAAGAAAGTCTCAATGAACCACCGAAGATTGTCTATAAAGAGATAAGAAAGCAACAAGGGAAAGTTGTATTTAAGAGCAATCCTCAGGATAAAATATCAAAGATAATAAGGATGGAAACAATCAGTTTCAAAAATAAGGAAGGAGTATCTTTAAAAGGACTTTTGTATTATCCTATCGGATATGCCAGTGGAAAGAAATATCCGATGGTTGTTCACATTTATGAAGTACAGAGCAGGAATCCCAATCAATATTTATCCCCACTTAATAACTTTCCGGTAGGGTTTTCTATCAGGAAGCTTCTGGAAGAAGGGTATTTTGTGTATCTGCCGGACATCGTAAATGGATCTTCAGGAGTTGGCTTGTCAGCGTTGGACTGCGTAGAAAGTTCTTTGGATGCTTTGCAGAATCATGTGGGTATCGATGGTAAGAATGTTGGGTTGATAGGCCATTCTTTTGGAGGATTCCGAACTGATTTCATAGCGGGATATTCAAATCGTTTTAAGACTTATATTTCAGGAGCGGGAGCCAGTGATCTGACAAGAATGTATTTTTCTTATAATGAGACCTCATTCACCCCTTTTTACTGGCAGTTTGAAGAAGGACAGTATAATATGCATGCTTCATATGTGGAGAACAGGAAAATCTATAATGAAAATAATCCCATTGAAAATGTTCATAAAGTAAATGCTCCCATACTTTTATGGACTGGAACAGAGGATAAAAGGATTGTATGGGACCAGACTATGGAATTTTATATTGGGCTGAAAAGGAATAAAAAAGATGTCGTGGCATTGTTCTACCCGGGAGAAGCCCATGTTTTTACCATAGGTTCAAAGGCAGAGAAAGATTTAGCACTTAGGATACAGGATTGGTTAGATTATTTTCTGAAAGGAAAAAGAAATATTTCATGGATAGAGAGACAAATAAAAAAGGATGCACTTTAGCATCCTTTTCTATGTTGCTATTTACGTAATTAAGGAGGTGATAATACTATTGATTAGAAAAAAAAATAAGCCCATAGTTGTGACTAACACGCCTGCGTGCAAGAGATTCCCTTTTCAGTAAGCTTTCAGATAATAATAATTAATACTTTTTACTAATGTCGAAATTGTATTATAATTTGAAAGTTTTGAATAAGTTGGTGAATAGATTTTTTTTCTACTTTGGTTTCCTAAATAATAACAGGTAAATATTTTAAAAAAAACAGTGAATTTCTTTACTCACATCTCTATATTCTATATAAAGCATCAACGGAAATCTTTTTTTCAATCAGGAATTTCAGCCTGTTTACTATAACATATGTCGCCAATACTTATTTTATATCCGATTTTGAAAATAATTCGTTACAAATTTTAATTGTGTAATCAAAAAAGAAAAGCTAATAATCAATGAAAAAAATCTATATCAGTGCAGTATTCTTATGCACTGTTGTGTGGACTTCTGCCCAGGAGGTGGTGTGGCAGAAAGACATAAAATCCTCTACGCAGGATTTTCTAAGTCAGGTCATTTCCACAATTGATCAACAATACTTGATCACAGGAAGCTCAATTTAGAGCAGTAAGCTCCAGCAAAATAACAAACAAAACAGCGGCTATGATTTTCATTTGGTAAAATTAAACCAGCAGGAAGAAGAAGTTTGGGAGAAATACTTTTCAGGATCCAATCATGATTATCTGTCTGCTACAGTTACGACACAGGACGGAGGTTTTTTAGTAGCTGGAACCAGCTATTCTCCCAAAGGTCTGGATAAAAAAGATGATTCCAAAGGAGGATCTAATATATGGCTCATTCGAATCAATGAATTTGGAGATCAGTTGTGGCAAAAAACACTTGGAACAACAGCTGATGAAGAAGCAAGAGCAGTCATTCAAACTACTGATTTAGGGTTTTTTGTTGCCGGCAATATATAGCTGCTAAAAATTTGAATTTAAAAATGGATAGCAATGGCAAGGTGACCGGTAGTGTTAAAAAGGGAGCTATTGCAACATTAGCAGAATCAACGTTGTTGACAGCCACGAGAGACAGAAGTGTACTAGTAGAGGCTATAGCTCAAAGTAGTAATGTTGTAGAATCAGATAATACTGCAATATTTGGAGGAGCGTTCAGAGGAAGTAAAATTACTTCTTCAATAGATTCTTCGATCGAAGGTTCACCAAATAAGCTAACTCATGCAACACAAATTATTAATCCAACAGATTTAGGTATTATGGATGTATTTTATGATGCTATTAAAGGTGTTGGTGTTTTTCATGAAATATTAGAGGCTTATAACGGAACTGTAGATAGTCCCGTAACAGTTAATATGGTTGGAGCTAGAAACAGAACTATAAGCTATGATAGTTATATTTCAGCACATGAGAAAGCAAATCAGCAGGATCCTAGAATAAATTATAATTTAAGATCTAACAATGGGCCTGTGTCACGTTCAGCTGATGGGACTATAAGAATTAATAGAGAAATTTATAAAGATGTAAATGGAATTAGACAAACAAAACCATTAGGAGTGGTTGAAATTAAACCTAAAATAAAATAGATGAGAAATACCGTAGTTTTATTTATTGTTCTGTTGATAAGCTGCTCTTATAGTAAGCTTTCTAGAGATACTCGTTTTGATAATACCTATAAAATATTAAAAATAGATAGTACAAAGAGTATGTATTTGATTCAGTTTCAAAATGGAGCCCTTAAGGAGCTGATTTTATCTGAGAAAAACTGTAAAAAGAAATCACAGAATAAAAATAAAATAATTGTTGGAAAAAAATACGACTTAAAATTTACCGCTTTAGACTCATACTTTAATGATGACGATTTTGAAAAAATGGGATTTAAAGTCGATGATGTAGATGTTAAATCTTATACAGAGGGGAGTATATATTTTAGCAACAATCTTTGCGGACTCCATATTTGTGAGAAAGAATAATTATAATTGACATTACTTTGACCTAAGTATTTATCAGAATTGTAGTGTATCAAAAGAGTCTATATTAAGAGAAGGATGCCTGTTGGCATCCTTCTCTTTGTTAATAGATTTCAAATTACGGTAAGATTTCAAACAAATCTCCAAAACACTGTGAGCCACTCATTCTTTTCAAGTTATGAGGACCCGTAGCATCTGTGTAAGTGCAGAGTACCCCTGTGTTTACTGTTTCACAGTTTTTAACTGCTACGCAGGTGGGCTCTCCGAAATTTCCGACTCTGTATCCAATAGTAACAACTTTGGATGAACTTTCGATGTTTGATGCTAATGCACCTCCTGTGCCCATAATCACCAGGGCAGCAGGGATAAGAAACTTTTTCATAATAATTGAAGTTTTTGGTAATGCTTACTCTTTTTCCAGGTTTTCAGCTTCCCCTGTCGTAAAATATTTTACATTAGATGTTCTGTATTGGTAGCGGACAAGCTTTTTGCCAGCTATAGCATAGAGGTACTGATCGGTGACCATAATCTGAGAAACAGGTTTATTATCAATATGATCTAAGTAGAAGCTCCCAACATATTCCTGTTTATCTGTCCTGTAAATGTCAACAATGACTGCATTTCTCCATTGCTCGGCGCTTTCATGTTTCCCCATAAGATGAGATCGATTAAAAAGAAGCGGACCGCTGGCTGCTAATACAGAGTTAACCTTTAGAGGACGGGATTTTAATTTTGTATTTCCATCCGCAAGCTTAACGGGCTCAATCTGGGCTCTTGAGATCGTGTCAATGGTTTTGAATCTGTTCTTTAGCTGAAGCTGGTTATTCATAACCAGAAACTGATTTCTGTAAGCGTACATGTAGGTGATGCTGTTGTTTTTTACATCAGCAACCAGCTGTCCGTCAGCATCAAATATCCCGTCAATCTGCTTTTCCAGCAGTCTGTCATAAAGGGTGAACTTCGGATATCCAGTAAGCTTTAATAATCCTAATTCATATTCTCCTGTTTTACTGCTGCGTATTCTTACTGCGAAATTTGAAGAATCAATTACAGTTAGTTGGCTAAAATATACCTCATTATGACTGATGGTATGGGCTGCAGGATTTCCTGTTTTTCCTTTGTAAATAATAGGAACACTGCCATCATAGAGATAATACTCTGAATCTTTTACTCTTAATTGCAGATTAGTATAGGTAAAGTCTGTTTTATCGGGATATATCTGCATTTTTTGTAATGAGTTAAAACTATTGTCAACTGATGCGAGAACCAAAGGATTAGATTTGTTTCCTAAAAAAACATCGAATTTACTGTTTCCGGCAAAGTAATAATGTTCATTATCAAGCTGCAGGGTTTTATCCTTAATCAATGGGTGAATGAGAAAACGACGGGTAAAATTATTTTCTCTCTTAACTGTATGTTCAGAACTGATATAAAGCAGAATAACAATGAAAGAGCCAGTTAAAATAGTAGCGGATAATTTTATATAAACTTTATAGCTGTTTTTTTTGCGATTATCATAGAAACAAATCAATGCAATAACTGCCAGGAGTACGCATATAAGATTGAAAAAAAGATGCTCATTCCAGCTCATTTTTTCCAGGATTCCTCCACAGGAACAAGGAACGGATTCACTGTAGTGAAGGATCATATAGATATAGACAGTAAAACCGGTCATTATTCCTAATGAAAAAAATAAACCTACACCTCTAAAGCGTGGAATCAGCAACAGAATAACAATCAATAATTCAATAATAATTACCAGATAAGATACCGCTCCTGCATAAGCTGTCAGAAGAGGGGATTGTGCAATCTGTACCTGGAAATTTTCAAAATCAAGAATTTTACTTACCGATGCGTAGATAAACAACAGCACAAAAAAATAAGCAGTGAAAGTGGGGAATTGTTCAATGAGCTTTTTCATGGTATATTTTTTAGCATTGGTACAAAAGGATCCATATAACTTTTTGTCCGCAATAATCCGGCATTGCTGATTTCTCAGCAATAATGATCGTTGTAGTGAAAGTTCCTGTGTTTTTCCATAATCCGCTAACCGGACACTTTTGCCCTGATCTTACCGTAAGCGATGGAATTGATTCACTGTTCATTTGTTGTGGTTATTAGTTTCATTGGGTCTCCAGTGGTCACGATCTTTTGGAGGGTCTGTTTCCATAAACTCTATACTATCTGATATTGCAGATAAAATATTACTATGTAGGATGTTCTCCTTTGGATCTTCCATTGATAAAGGCTGATCCGGATGACAGGAATAAAGCATTATGGCAATTAAAATTCCTGTTGAAATGTAAATTAAGGTTTTCATGATCTGGGATTTAAAGGTTAACAATCCCGGCCGGTTTATATTAGAATTCTGAGAACGAATTTAGAGGAGAAATAGCCCGAAAAAAAAGGTGTATGGGCTCGATTTATAAATTATTGCGGTACGTTTTGTAAATTAAATCAAAATATAATTGTATTTTAAATAACTGATTGTCAGTATGTTTAAATTGGTGTTTAGATTCATTAAATTCCCTTTGTGTTGAAATAATATTGTTCTTGTTTCAATTTGTGTAATTTTGAATAATATTCATGTTATTTTAAAAATCCGTTATAAAAACTTTTTTTATTTTGAAAAAAGCAATATTTATTTTCGTATTTATTAGTCTTTTAATGAATGGTCAGAAGTTTTCTGACTATAGGGCCCGTTATGATAATTTTGATGAAAATGATGGGCGCGCACTCGAATTTGTTAATCCTTACATAAAAAAGGCTAGAAAAGAAGAAAACTATAAAGAATTATCCCAGGCCTACCGGGATGCTGTGTATTTTACTAAAGATAAAAAACTTGTTTATGCTGATAGCACAATATGGGCTGCGTTATTGTCAAAAGATTCTGATATTATAGGAAATGCTTATCTCACGAAGGGAAGTATCTATTATTTCACTTTACGCAAATATCAGAAAGCATTAGATGAATATTTAAAGGCCTGGACTTATCTTAAAGATTCAGACAACTCTTATCTCTATCACAAAAATATGTATCATATAGGGGTCGTCAAGAGTTATCTAGGATATTATGAGGAGGCTCTCAGCATCTTTTCAAAATGTAGAATATATTACAATAAACCCCATACTTCAGAATTGCTTTCCAATCTTCGACATAACAGAAAGAAAGGATATTTGAACAGTCTTAACCAGATGGGTATCTGTCTGATCTTTCTTGCCAGATATAAAGAAGCATCAGAACTGGTTGAGCAGGGAGTAAAACAATCTGCGAATGATAAAAATTTTGACCTTGAAAGAAGCTATTTTTACAAGCTTAGAGCCGTATTAAATTATATAAAGAAGAATGATAAAGAAGCTGTAGAAGATTTTAATACAGCTCTGGCAGGAATTCTAAAAGTTGATGATTTTACTAATGCTTCGGTCATTTATTTTCTGAAAGGAAAAATTTTACTGAGAAGCAAAAAGGATAATGAAGCGGTTTATTATTTCAAAAAAGTGGACTCAATTTTTGTAAAGCGTAATTTTGTACTGCCTGCGGTAAGAGAATCCTACGAAATGCTAATCCATTATTATAAAGATCATAACGATAATATGAATGAGCTTTATTATACCAAGCAGCTGCTGGCTTTTGATAAAATACTATCAACTGACTTTAAATACCTTTCTACAAAGATTCATAAAGAATATGATACTAAAGCTTTGAACGAATCAAAAGAAAGATTGGAATATTCATCTTTATATGGTTATGTGATTGCTTTTATATCATTTATTATTCTCTCTATCATCTCTGGCTTTAGATACCATAAAGTAAGGAGAAGCAGAGTAAAGGAAGTGGTTCATGATTTACCATTAGGTTCAGATGATGTGGTAGAACCAAAAGAAATTAATCATTCGGTAACTTCTAAATTACCGGAGCAATTGGTCAATGAAATTTTAGGCAAGCTGGATAAAATGGAAGAAAAAAGATTTTATCTTGAAAAAGGGTTAACACAGAATCAGTTGGCTAAAAAATTAAAAACCAATACTACTTATCTCTCTGCGATTATAAACCTACACAAAGGCTGTAATTTTAACAGCTATGTCAACCGGCTCAGAGTTGAATATGCTAAAGAAATGATTGCTAATGATAGTGAATGGCGCAAATATTCTATTGATACTATTTCAAAAGAATGCGGTTTTTCCAACCGTTCTAACTTTTCTAAATTTTTCTTTGAAATAACTGCTGTAAATGTCGTTGATTTTATCCAACAGATGAAACAGGATCAAAAATAAAGTGTTGATAATTCATTTCAACCTTACAGCCTTCCGATAGGGATTCATTTAAATTTTGTATTTTTTACTTAAAAATATGGATACAATACTGTTTTTTAAAAAATGTAAAAAATTACAAAATGGATTGGAACAAAAATTAGAGTTGATTGAATTTGAATGTTTCGACAATAAGGTAGAGTATTATGAAAAGTGCTTAATGGCTATTGATATTGGGATTAGAGAGATAAAATCAATGGTAAGTGATTTTGATTTTTCGACAGCAGCGAATGAAATCTATTTTTTTAAAAACCTAAAACCTCTGTTTATTTCTCAATTTATCTATTATTCAAAGTTATTGTCGATGGAAGCAGCCAAGCCCAATGCAGGACAGAAGAGTCTGAAAGAATATTATAGTGGTGAGCTGGAAATGATCAAATCATTTTATCAGGAACACATAGATTTTTACCAATATTATAGACTCAATGCTACTTTTCTGGATCAAAAGTATTTTATAAGAAATCAATTTGATATAAAAATGAAACTGAAAACAGGGATGTATGATTATGATGAAAAGTTTGCCACTTCTCATGATTCTATTGTTGCTCAGATTTTAGCCAACGACCGTTTGGAGAAGTATCTTTTGAAATCTATAAAAGAGAGTGAGGAACATGCTTATCAGAAGCTCACCGATCAGTCTTCTTTAACTTGGTCTGCATCTAAAGTAAATCTGATAGAACTGGTTTATGCACTTTATCATATGCACTGTTTTAATGGCGGAAATATTGAGTTAAGTGAGGTCATTAAATCTGTAGAGAAATTTTTAAATACTGATCTGGGAAACTTTCATAAGACTATATTCGAAATCAGAAATCGAAAACAAGGGCCTACGAAGTTTTTACATTTAATTACTGACAATCTTAACCAGCACTTTATGAATAGGGAAGGTGAATGATATCTATCTTAAAGCCTCAATAAACCGCTTCAATTACTGGGGCTTTACATTAAACTATTGCTGCTGGATCAGATATTGTAGATTGGGATCATTTTTAATTCTTTCTAATTCATCTGTGATGATACTAAGAATATCGGTTTTAACCTTATTGTAGTTATGGTTTATTTCTGTCTTCATATGATCCTTACCATCTTCATCATCAAAAGAACGAATTTGCGGTATAGGATGATAATCTTTCAACTCAGCAGAAAGTTTTGCATTATCTACAACAATTTCAGAATGAAATATTTTCTGTTCTATCCTCTGATCAAAATTATCTGAAACAGCACCCACAAAAAATCCTTGGGTTAGGGTGGAGATTTTAGAAGCGGGAATTAAATTATCTAACTGTGTTGAAATTGATGTCGAAGTGTCGTTTCTGTTAATGGACAAACTCTGTCTTTTTTGAAGTACTTTTCCGAAACGCTCCGATAGGCTTTTTGCGGTTTCACCCACAACCTGGCCGCTGAAGATATTTCCAACGGTGTTTTGAATAACCTTGCTTTCCTTATCCCCATAATCTCTAGTCAGTTGAGAAAAGTCCTGGAATCCCAGGCAAATTGAGACTTTATTGCTTCTTGCTGTTGCAATCAGATTATCAAGCCCCCTAAAATAAATAGTTGGTAACTCATCTATTATCACTGAACTTTTAAGTCTGCCTTTTTTATTAATAAGCTTTACAATCCTCGAATTATACAACCCCAAAGCTGCAGAGTATATATTCTGGCGATCAGGGTTATTTCCGACACATAATATTTTGGGTTCTTCCGGATTGTTAATATCCAGCGACAAATCATCTCCAGTCATCACCCAGTAAAGCTGTGGAGATATCATTTTCGATAATGGAATTTTTGCAGATGCAATCTGACCCTGAAGCTGATCCTGCGCCCCTCCTTGCCAGGCATCCATGAAGGGAGACAAATAGTTTTCCAACTCTGAATATGAAGTTAATATGGTAAATACATCTTCATATTTCTTATTCAAAAGCTCAATAGCGTGTGGGAAAGTACAATACTTACCTCCCTCATAAATTTTTAAAAACCAGATGATCGCTGCTAGCAATATAATGGGACTTTCGACAAAGAAATCTCCCTGCTTTTGTATCCAGCTTCGATTGAGATTCAACATGATGGTGTAAGCAGCCTCATAAGCATCGGAGATATCTGTCATGAAATTTGGATTTAACGGATTACATCGGTGGCTTTTTCGTGGATCATCAAAATTAATGAGGTAAAATTTCGGCTTCACTTTATATTTATCGCTATGCTTGAGCAGGTGATTGTAGGCAATGGATGAAAGGTCATCGAATTTAAAATCGTAGATATACATACTAAATCCTTTCTGTATATGCTGTTTAATATAATTGTTGATAACAGCATACGATTTTCCAGAGCCTGGAGTACCCAGCACAATGGATGCTCTAAAGGGATTCACAATATTGATCCATCCCTTATTCCATTTTCCTCTGTAATAAAACTGAGTAGGGAGATTGATGGAATATTCATTTTCTACCAGTTTGGTTTCTTGCCAAAAACTCTCATTTTCGTTATTAAAAACATCGTCCATAAGATTGGTACGAAGCAATCGGCTCATCCATACGCCGGCCATGAGCAAAGTGAGATAACCTAACGAGATCGTAAGGATATACAGCAATGTACCTATTGTGGGAGACAGTTTCAGTAATGGGGTATTCAGGAAGAATAGCACAAAGCCTACACTGAGTGCTACGTAAATTTTAGGCCAGGTTATCTTATCATTCTTTACGCCTTTAGTTCCTAAGCAGCTTAAAGCTATTAAAACCACAGCGAATGCTTTGGTGTAAGAGGTTTGTGAAAACAAACCTGTGGTCCGGTTGAAATTGGATAGTATTTTATTGATGAGCTCTAATGTCCAACCTTGTTTTAAAAAGAATTCGTAACAAAACCAGTACAGGTGCATCAGCATCAAAAGGATGCTTACACTTCTCATGAAAGCCATAATTTTGGCTAAACCTCTTAAATCGTCTTCTCCCTGCATATCTCAATGAATTTAATTTTTGCAAGTGAATGTAGAAACTATTGAGAGTGACTATAAGAAGGTGGCAGTATGTAGTGGCAAGTGGAAGTGTTTGACCATAATAAAAACTAAAAAATAAGAGATGAATGGTAAAAATAATAGGTGTCTAAAAGCAGTATAATTTTAGTCTTCTTTATTTCTAATATTGCTTTTACACAAAGCAATTTGTTTTTTCATTGTCTTTAATTCTTTTATCTTTTGATCAATTTGTACTAACTTAAGATCAAGAACTTCAATTTGTGCTTTTTGGGAAATTTCTTTTTTATACCAAACATCAACAACTTCTTTAATTTCTGACAATGTAAATCCAACCGCTTTTGCCATTTGTATAAATCTAAGCTTTTCTACAATTTCATCTCCATAATAAACATAGTTATTAGTGGTTACTTCCTTTTTTATTTCTCCTCTAAAAAGACCGCTTTTTTCGTAGAAACGTATTGTTCCAATCGGGATACCCGTTTCTTTGGAAAGTTGATTTATTAATTTCATATGTTAAATTATCTTAAATGTATAAACTATGTAGTATACTGTATACTTGTGTGTTGTAAAATTAGTACATATTTTTGCATATCACAAGCTGGCAATTAAATAATTACTGTATTGTACAGATTAGAAATAATTTAATAAATAGCTTTTCGATTCTAATGACAATGCTCTTTTAATATGATAAATACCAAAAATTTTGCTCCCGATGAGCTCATTAAATTAGTTCCAAATTTCACTAGTCATTATGCTGATGTAAATGGAGTAAAACTCCATTATGTAATGGGTGGACAAGGTGAACCTTTGATATTGATTCCGGGCTATCCTGAAACCTGGTGGGCATATCATAAGGTAATGCCCCTCCTTGCGACTAAATTTCATGTTATTGTTGTGGAAATGAGAGGAATGGGAAATTCAGATAAACCGACAGATGGGTATGAAAAAAAGAACATGGCAAAAGACATCTTTGAACTCGTAAAAAAATTAGACTTTGAAAAGGTTTATGTTGGCGGACATGACATTGGTGCGCACGTAGCATTTAGTTTTGCCATGAACTATCCAGAAACAGTTTCTAAATTGATTATGCTGGATACCCCGCATCCGGATACAGGAATGTACCATTTGCCAATGTTGCCTGTATTGGGCGCCGACTATCTTTATCCTTGGTGGCTTGCATTTAATCAAGTAAAAGAACTTCCTGAACAACTTCTTGAGGGGCGTATGGATATCGTCATTGAATGGTTATTTAAAAACTTATTGAAGGATCAAAAAAGTATAAGTGATTTTGATAAGTCTGTTTATACCGCTGCCTATAATGACAAAAATGCAATTCGAGCGTCAAACGCTTGGTATCAAGCATTTCCAAAAGACATTGAAGATAGTAAAACGTATGATAAACTTACAATTCCCGTAATTGGAATCGGTGGTAGTGGATATGAAATATTACAAATGGCGTTACCAAATAGTACAACAAATCTCCAACTAAAAAAAATAGAAGATAGCGGACATTTTATACTTTCTGAAAAACCAAATGAAACAGCTGAATTAATGATGAATTTCTTAATGAAGTAATACTGATAAAAAACAAATATCATTTCAGTAATTCGGTACATTGAACATTTAAGGCTTTATTTCTCTATGAATAGAGCCTTTTTAATATAAAAATATTTAAAAATAATTACAGGTTTAAAGTCTACTAGCGAAAACCTCTTTTCCTGTTCTTCTTCATTTTATTAACAAAATCCTGTTCTTCATAATCTTCTCCCTGCGATTGGGGCAATAGACCTCCCAGTGCTTCAATCCAATTGTCTTCTTGTTTGTCAGTTGTTAAGAATTCGAACAGATGGAGTGGATTTTTTACAGGCATATCAACAGGATGTGATGTTGATAGTTGAGGGCTTGATATTCCCGGATCTTTTATCTCTGGCTTAATATTCCTATTCCAACAATCATTAAAGTTATTGGCATAAAGCTCTTTTCCTAATCGTGATCCATTCCAGACTGTTTTAGAATGATGATCTATGAATGTTACCCCATAGATTCTTCCTTGTTCATTTCTCCGAATGACAGTATCAATATGATGCATCGATAATTGTCTTTTAAAATCAGACTCATTATCTGTGGACTGAAAAGTTTTAAGAATAAGAGATTTTAGAATTTTTTGTGCAGGATTATTTTTCAGATTGAGTTTGCATTTCTCAAAATGTAATTGTAAGCTTTTAAGCCCGGCTGTTTTCCAAAATAAAGAAGCTTTAAGTGCATGTCCTGTCTTTTTTCCATCATCAGATAAAGGAAAATATAATAAACCCCTTTTCAATTTCCCATGCAATTCACCTTCTATCTGTTTGGTAGAGTTTTATCCCTTTGTTAAGGATATTTTGGATAAAATGCAGCTGTTGAATAAAGGAGACATTTTATGGGATAAAACGAAAGGATTTATAAATTTTCAATGTACTCTTTTGTCTTCACATCATTTAGAATATCTGGTGATCCCTTTTAAATTTTTATTTAATTACATAGTTTTCTGGACAACCTTTTGTATTCTGTTGGGATTATCTATTTTTATTTTATCTTATCTTATCTTATCTTATCTACAGTTGATATCACCCAAGAAACATGGTCAATTGAAAAGATTGCATTATTATATCTTCCAACAATTATTCTGCATGAACTGGGGCATATTGCTGCTTGTAGAAAATTTTCAGGAAGAAATGGAGAAATTGGTTTTGGAATCTATTTTATCTTTCCTGTACTATATTCTAATATCTCTGCACTTTGGCATTGTAATAAGCAGGAGAGGATTATCGGAAATCTGGCAGGAGTTCATATGCAGTTGCTATGTATGTTGTTATTTTATATTATTTATTGTTTTACTGATCTGCATGGCTTTGCAACAATGGCATATATAATCTCTCTATATTCTTTAGTACAATTAATCCCTTTTATCAGATCTGATGGATATTGGCTTTTAATGGATATATCTTCTACTCCAAATCTTCACTTGAGATCTTTTACTGAATTCAAAAATTGGGTAAGGAGCCCATTGAGCTGGTTTAATGGAAAATGTAAAAAGGACTATTTTATTCTTTTCTATGGAGTTTTTAACCAAACTGTTTTTGGATATTTTATTCTGTTTCAGTTAATTTATAATTGGAAAGAAATTATTTTTTTTCCGGAAAAATTAGCAAAAATGATTAGCAACATTTTCACATCTGATTTTTCCCTATCGTTATTGTTTGAATTTCCTTTAACTATTGTAGCTTTCTATATCATTTGTTTCAGACTGTTATGGAATTTAATCAAGAAAATGACTTTTAGCAGACAATAATTGAAAGTCGTTTTTGATAAGAAAATTAAAAACGACTTTCCAGAATTGTAAATATAAATAGATTGTTTTTTTACATACGAGCCTACAATACTTAATATTCCAAAGTCTATCGATCTACCCTTTTTCTAAAGTCTAGATGGTTTCTTTCCCCCTCCATTTTCTACTTTTCGATAGTGTTTTTTAATCAATAAAAGGGGGATTTTAAAACTAAAAGACAAATAGTGACAGTATTATGCTGTTTAACAAGATATTATTGCAGAAAGTAGAAAATGTGTAACTCAAGATCGTTGTGAAAATTAACATACAAACATTTTATTAAACGTATAATATTTTTGAAATGAAAAAAATGATAAAAGAAAATCTTGAGCGGCTATTGATAAAATGACTTGGTCAATAGAAATCTTTTTTACTCAATTTATAATGAATTAAAATATAAGATCCAAATGGTTACCACTGTATTTATTTTTATAAATATCGCGGATTTTTATAAGCAACATTTTTCAAATTAACTTATCCCCCTCATTTTATAATGTTGCTTTCATTTTCGTTTTTTTAAATTAGGGAGGGGGATTATTTTATACACAAATTTTGTGATCGATGTTTTTGTGAGGTTGAGTAAAATAACGTATTTGAGAATAGTTTAAAATTGTTAATTTCGTAGGATGTTGGGCTTAAAATTTCAGTGAAGCCCGGATTTCGTAAATGTTTGGAATATGAGACACTGCAAAAGATTACCCAACCGCAATATAGACAAATACAGCCTATAGCAGAACTTCAACCTTATCAACAATAAGCTGCCTCAATTCTTTACACATAGCTTAACGACATCGAATTCTTAAAAAACAACCAACGGAAAGTATCGCAATCTGGGAGTTTATTTTCAGCCTAATGCAATGGGTACAGGCTGATATTTCGGATGAGCAAAGTCTTTGCAACAATGGAAAAACAGTAAAGCGGTTTTTCTGCTTTCTTCCCCAGAACCTGATTTTATTGAAGGACAAAAAAATGTAATTAAAGTAGCAAAACAATTGGGTATAAAACACATTGTGAAACTTTTATCAGGTGATGCTGACAGCAATTCACAATTTTACATTCCTAGGATACACGGAGCCGTTGATGATTATTTAATAAAATCAGGAATTAATTATACAATATTACGGCCAATGGGTATAATGCAAAATTGGCCAGGCGACATTGCCAAAAGTGTAAAAAAGGAACGAAAATTTTACGAAGCAACAGGAAAAGGTAAAAGGGTGCACGTAGGCCTAAGAGATATTGCTTAGGTTGCTTTTGAATGCCTGACTGAACCACAGAGAAGCATTATAATAAAACGTATCTCCTTACCAGCGATAGAGCAGTAAATTATTATGATGTTGCAAGAATAATTAGCAAGACAATCCACGATAAAACTGAATATGTTCCCATTTCATTAGAAGAAGTAAGGCACGACATGAAAAAACACGGGATGCCTCTTCCATTAATTGAAACATTTATTTCGTATGATGCAGCACAACGAAACGGTGAAAAGGAAGTAGTTACTGATTGTGTTCGAACTATTTTAGGAAAACCGTCACGAATGATAGAAGATTTTCTTAAGGATTATAAAAAGGCCTTCTGTTGAAAACGAAATAAAAGAAGACAGCTCAAAAAAATTAATAAATAATGAAAATGAGACTTGATTGATCGTAAAAATCCCCAAACTTTATTTTTATGTAACGTTTCAAAAGAGCTAGATCATTCATTTTATTGACAAAAACTATAAAAGATATCTGAAAATTAATTGTGTACTGATTAGTACAAATTAATATCTTTGCGGTATCAAAATATAAATCATGGCAGGCAGACCAAAAATATTTAGCGAGCAGGAAGCAATAGGAAAAGCCACTGAAGTCTTTAGAACAAAAGGGTATGATACAGCCTCTGCAGATGAGTTGCTGGCAGCCATGGGAATAGGAAAAGGAAGCTTTTATCTGGCTTTTAAAGGGGGGAAAGAAGAGTTATACGTCCGTTCTATCAAGCAGTTTGCTGAAAATTTTAATCAAAAAATAGGCAAGGCTGTGGAAGATTCAGAAGATCAGATTGAATTTATAAGACAGTTTTTTTTAAGACTTGCAGATGCCACAGAGTGTGATATTGAAAGAGGCTGCTATCTTGGAAATGCCCTGGTTCAGCTTTCTGAAAAAGATGACGAGATAAAAAAAATAACCGCAGAACTATTGAAAGGCTTACAGAAAATCTTCGCTAAAGCCATTAAAAAGGCCCGTGAAAATGGACAGATAAAGAACCAACAAGATCCTGAAATTTTGGCTTGGCATCTTACCAACCTCTGGAACGGAATTCATGTAACAAGACGAATGGAAAGCTCACCTGAAATGCTTCGGGCGCTCATTGAAATGAATCTGGAAATGTTAGCGTAGTCTGAAATCAATGAAATAGAGAAAAGAGGAAAATTTTTAATCAATTTTGTACTAAATGGTACAATATAAATAAAGCAAATTATTATGAACATTACAAACAATACGATCCTGATTACCGGAGGAGGTTCAGGGATTGGTTTAGCAATTGCGAAAGCATTAAGTCCTGCGAATAAAATCATCATTGTAGGAAGAACAAAAGAAAAATTAGAGCAAGCAGCGAAAGATTTGGAAAATGTTTTCACCGTGCAGGCAGATATTACTGATGAGGCCGATGTAAATAGGTTATACGAAGAAGTAAAGACAACTTTTGGCGGCATCAGTATTTTGATTAATAATGCGGGGAATGCATATGCTTATAATCTGGCAGATGAAGAAGATATTTACAGCAAAGCATTGGCTGAGTTTACTACAAACTATTTTGCGCCTATTCGTTTGACAGATAAATTTCTTCCTCTTTTAAAACAACAGAATGAAGCAGCTATCGTAAATGTTTCATCTATTGTTGGATTTGTTCCCGGTTCGCATGTTCCAACCTATTCCGACTCGAAAGCAGCACTTCACTCTCACACCAGGCTGTTGAGATATGAACTGGCAAAGAACACAAGTGTAAAAGTTTTCGAATTGATGCCCCCGTTGGTCAACACAGATTTTTCCGTAGAAATAGGAGGCAGAGAAAATGGAATTCCGGCTTCGGATGTTGCCAATGACTTACTAAAGGCTCTTCAGGAAGATATTTATGAAATTCGTGTAGGAAATACAGAATTGATTTACAACAGCTTCTTTGCTGCTACAGAAGGTGCTTTTACCACTTTTAATAATTAAAAAATTCCATAAGCCCTTTCTGGGGCTGAATCCATATATTTTATCTCTCACAGGTTTTCTTGTGAGAGTTTTTGCGTAATTGAAATAGGAAGTATATCTGTCGAAGAGAATATCAAAAAAATACTTCGAATATAATGCCCGTAAAAAATTATCTAATGTACTTTTTCTGTAAGCCTGATTGTTCGCACCACATATTTCCCTGTTTGGCCGTGAATATGTCTATTTGAAACGATTGTTTATTGAGTACGAAACACTGTAAGCATACATTTGTCGCAGCAAAATCAAATAGATTATCAACTCAAAATCAAAAAACAATGAAAACAAAAGTAACACAAATCCTTACGCTAGCTATTTTCGCACTAAGTACTCCTCTCAGTATAAATGCACAGGCTACTCAAACAACTCATCAAGTTTCGAAATCAGATGTAGGTATCAGACCTTTTAAGATCAATATTCCACAAACTAAACTTAATGAACTGAAAAGACGTATCCTGGATACACGTTTTCCAGATAAAGAAACAGTGAAAGACGAATCACAGGGAATTCAGTTGGAGCAATTAAAAGAATTGGTCGATTATTGGGGAAATGGCTATGACTGGCGTAAGCTTGAAAATAAACTGAATGCTCTTCCACAATTTGTTACCAAAATTGACGGTCTTGATATTCAGTTCATTCATGTACGTTCAAAAGAAAAAAGAGCATTGCCAGTAGTTCTTACCCATGGATGGCCTGGTTCCCCTTTGGAATTCATTGATGCTATCGGTCCGCTTACCGATCCTGTTAAGTATGGAGGAAAAGCAGAAGACGCATTTGACGTTATTATTCCTGCTATTCCCGGTTACGGATTTTCTGAAATTCCTAAAGAAACAGGTTGGAATCCTGATCGTGTTGCCAGAGCTTGGGATACACTTGTAAAACGTCTTGGTTATACAAAATACGTATCTGAAGGAGGAGATCACGGATCAGTAATATCAGATGCTTTGGGAAGACAGGCTCCTTCGGGATTACTAGGTATTCATATAACGATGCCGGCAACAATTCCAGCCGAATTGGTAAAACCGATCAATGCTGGAGATCCCGTTCCTGTAGATCTTTCAACAGAAGAAGCCAAAGCCTATAAGTCTTTGAGTACATTCTTTGGCAGAAATGCAGCTTACGGAGGAATGATGGTAACAAGACCTCAGACCACGGGTTATTTACTTTCTGATTCTCCCACTGCGCTTGCCGCATTTTTGTATGAAAAAATTGCGGAATGGACGGAAAGTGATCTTAAACCAGAAAAAGTAATCAGCCGCGATGCAATCCTGGATGATATAACATTATACTGGCTAACGAATACAGGAGCATCATCATCTCGTTTCTATTGGGAAAATAATAACAATAATTTTAGTGCTGAACATCAGAAAACTAAAGACATAAAGGTTCCTGTAGCGATTTCTGTTTTTCCTCACGAAATCTACCAGGCTCCTGAAAGCTGGTCAAAAGCAGCATATCCGTCATTATATTATTATCATAAAGCCTCTAAAGGTGGTCATTTTGCGGCATGGGAACAGCCTCAGGTTTTTACAGAAGAGCTTAGAGCAGCATTTAGATCTATTAGATAACAGTAAATTCTTCATCATTTAAATAAATCCAGACAATGAAAAAGAAGATTATAACAGCTGTATTTTTAGCAGCATTTACCATAGCAACAACGCCGATAAGCTATGCACAAACCTCCTTGAACAATACAGTGAAAACCAACAAGGATGAAAGTATAAAACCATTTCATATCAAGATACCTGAATCCAAAATAGTTGATTTGAAAGCACGTTTGCAAAATACAAAATGGCCTGATCGTGAATTGGTGAACAACGAAACTCAAGGTGTTAAGCTTGAGACCATGAAATCACTGGCGGATTACTGGAGTACCGGGTACAACTGGCGGAAAATTGAGTCCAAATTGAATTCATATCCGCAATTCATTACCAATATTGACGGTGTGGATATTCATTTTATCCATGTACGTTCGAAAAATAAAAAAGCTTTACCCATGATTATTACTCATGGATGGCCTGGATCAGTTATTGAACAGCTGAAGATCATTGATCAGCTTACTGATCCGGAGAAGTTTGGAGGAAAAGCGGAAGATGCATTTGATGTGGTTATTCCTTCTATTCCGGGGCACGGCTTTTCAGGAAAGCCAACTGATCTGGGCTGGAATCCTGTTCATATAGCAAAAGCATGGATCAAACTGATGGACCGCTTGGGTTACAATAAATATGTTGCACAGGGTGGCGATTGGGGAAATGCAATTTCTGAGAATATGGCTCTAATTGCTCCTGAAGCTCTGCTTGGAATTCATACCAATATGGCAGCTGCAGTACCTCATGACATTTCTGACGCACTGGCAAAAGGAATAATGCCCCCGAATCTGGATGCTGATGAAAAGAATGCATTTGAACAGCTTGATTTCTTTTATAAAAAAGGATTGGGCTACGCTCAGGAAATGAGCCTGAGACCTCAGACATTGTATGCGATTGATGATTCACCCATAGGGCTTGCAGCGTGGATGCTGGATCACGATGACAGGAGCCAGAAATTGATTGCCAGAGTGTTTTCCGGAGGACAGGAAGGGCTCTCAAAAGACGATATCTTAGACAATATTTCGCTATACTGGTTTACCAATACAGGGGTTTCGTCTGCACGTCTTTACTGGGAAGCTTCCCAAGGTTCCACTGCAGGATTTTTTGATCCACGCGGGCTTAAAATTCCTGTAGCAGTCAGTGCTTTTCCTGATGAGATTTATGCGACACCAAAATCATGGGCACAGCGTGCTTATCCAAAACTGATCTATTTTAATAAACTAGACAAAGGAGGGCATTTTGCAGCATGGGAACAGCCCGAACTTTTTGCCCGTGAGATGAGGAATGCATTTAAATCATTACGTGTAAAGTTATAAGAACACCCAAAAATACAGAATCCAAAGAAATCAGGAAATTAACAATAGAGACGTAATTAACCCAGATACACTGCTTATTCAGACAATTGATAGTGTGTACGTAGCTGAGTTGTAAAGAATAATAAATATCCTTCAATATTTTTATGAGCCAATTGGCAATAATACTGAAGAGACGGTTTAGAAACTGTAAGGTTGTCTTGAATAGCATCAGTATCCAGTTTAATGCTACTACATAGAGTATTTCATTGTATTTGTTTGATTGTGTAGGACTGCTCAAAATTATTGAGCAGTTTTTTTATGTTTTTTTGATAGCATTTTCTTTAGGGCAATGGATGTCTGTTTCATGTTTCAAAATGTCTAATTCAACTATTTTTCACTGGTGAAACCTGTATAATTATGGTCTATTTGTAAAAGAAAATGTAAGGTTTAACGAATTAATCAATAAAAAATGAACAAATTAATATTTCTAATGGCGGCCGTTTTTATGATATTCTGTGGATATGTGAATGGGCAGACCACAATAAGTCAGTTAACAAAGGAATACACACTTAAAAGCAAATTCCTTACTGAAAATAGAGTTTTTATAAAAAGAAACATTACATCCAGCTGGGAGAATCAAACGTTGGGCAGTATTTTGAAAAGTACAGACAATGTAAAACTGACATTTCAGCCAGAAAGATCTTATGAACTTGTGGAAAGTATGAATCAAACCACATCAATTCGAATGGCTGAGAAGCTTTTGCATATTCCTACTACTTATTTTGAAAATGATATTGATTTAGAACAGGCCATCAAACTCAAAAGTAAGAACGGAGTGGTAAAGGGAACGATTCAATTGATGCAATGTAGAGATCAGTTTAATGTTCCAGCTCAGGATTTTGGTTTTGCATTGAAAATATTTAAATAATAATTTGCAAGGATAAAGACTATAAAAACAGCAGATTTAAAAGAAATAACAATACTTCAAATAGTGACCCTCTGAAACTTATTTATTAATTAAAATTCTTTAAAACAAATACAATGAATATGATATTAAATTTTAACAAAAAGACGCTTATTGCACTCTCTGTAATAATGCTTTTGGGAGTAGGCAGCTTATTATTACATGCTCAGCAGCCTTCACAGGAAAAAAAGGAATATATAGATCCTTCGGTAAGTTTGGCATTTCAGAATACAAAAAAAATTCGTGCGGGACTGCTTGACGTAGGGTATGCAGAGGTTGGGCCAAAAGCAGGGAAACCTGTTATCCTGCTTCATGGATGGCCATACGATATTCATAGCTTTGAAAAATCTTCTGAACTACTCGCGGCAAAAGGATATCGGGTATTGATTCCCTATTTGAGAGGCTACGGAACCACCACATTTGTCTCTTCAAAAACGGTGCGTAACGGGCAACAGTCTGCAGTAGCGCTTGATATTATTGCGTTTATGGATGCTCTGAAGATCGATAAAGCCATTGTCGGTGGCTTTGACTGGGGAGCAAGGACTGCTGATATTATGGCAGCTCTTTGGCCGGAGCGTGTATCTGCATTGGTTGCCGTAAGTGGTTACCTGATCGGAAGCCCTGAGGCCAATCAGAATCCACTTCCGCCTAATGCTGAATTTTTGTGGTGGTATCAGTATTATTTTTCAACGGAACGAGGATATAAAGGATACAAAGCCAATACAAATGCTTTCAATAAACTCATCTGGAAAACGGCGTCTCCAAAATGGTCTTTTGATGAAGAAACCTATCAGCGTTCTGCCAAAGCTTTTGAAAACCCTGATCATGTTAATATTGTTATTCATAATTACCGTTGGCGTTTGGGGCTGGCTCCGGGAGAGAAACAATATGATAAACTTGAAGCTAAACTTGCCCAATTACCAGATATTACTGTACCTACTGTAACCCTTGAAGGGGATGCTAACGGAGCGGCATTTCCTCTTCCTGAAAAATATGCTTCCAAGTACAAAGGAAAGTACATGCATCATACTTTAACAGGGGGAATTGGACATAACCTGCCACAGGAAGCACCTAAAGAATTTACGGCGGCAATTATCGAGGCAGATTCATTGTCTAAATAATATTATTCGGGAATTTACCTCTAAATTATTTTAATGGATGACACATTAAAATTTCGATTTCATGAAAAACTAAGCTTGTTCAAGTGTTTGATTTGCAGTAAGTTTAATGGTGTCATTGTCGTTTAGACCAACAGGTAGTTAGAGTATTCTTAATGGGGTCGGTCAAACAGAAGACTCTTTCAGTTTATCAGCTTTTTGGAATCTGGATAATTTAAGGTGTAGAAACAAAAAAACGGGAACCAGAAGTTCCCGTTTTTTGTGTTGATAGGTTTTTATTAATGCACTATAGCGATGCATTCGATTTCTACCAGTCCATTTTTTGGCAACTTTGCTACCTGTACAGTAGAACGTGCCGGATTATTGGTGAAATATTCACTATAAACACGGTTTACTGTAGCATAATCAGCCATGTCAGTCAGAAAAATTGTTACTTTAGTTACTTTTGATAGATCAGAACCGGCACTTTTCAGTATACTTTTAATATTCAGAATAGATTGTCTTGTTTGGCTTTCTACTTCATGGCCAGACAGTTCTCCTGTGACAGGTAAAAGCCCCAATTGTCCTGAGCAGAATATCAGGTTGCCGGCTTTTATGGCATGCGAATAAGGACCGATAGCCTTTGGTACATCCAATGAAGTGATTTTCGTTATTGCTGCGTTAGGAGCACAGGCAGCAAAAGACAACCAAAGAGGAATAATGGTTGTCCATTTGTATATTGTTATTTTCTTATTTCTCATTTTTTTTAAATATGTTGAAGGATTCAATCGTAGAACTGCTCAAGAAATAGAGCAGAATTAAAGAATTCTGAGAAAGAAAATATCTCTGAAGATTTAATAGAACGCTTTAAATGTATCTAAAAAAAATTGAACAGCAAAAGGACTGAACCTGATTTTTAACTTTAAGATAGTGAAAGGTTTTTTTCGTTCAACATTTAAAAATCGAATTGTCAATTTCAATATTTTAATTGTCTACTTTACCCCTTTATATGTCCATTTGAGCCATTTTGAACTGTGATCATCTGAAATTTTACACTCTCTTTGTATCATTAAATAACGAAAATAAAGAATAGCGAAAAGAAAATTGACAAACTATTTTATAGAACACACAAAAACATAGTAAACAATAAAACAATACAAAAAATGGTAATAGAAAAAGTACTTTATACGGCTAAGACTCGTACAACAGGTGGAAGAGAGGGAAATGCAAAAAGCAGTGACGAGAAACTTGATATTTTATTAACTCCTCCCGGGTTGAAAGGAAAAGGGACCAACCCTGAACAATTGTTCGCAGCAGGATGGTCGGCATGTTATATCGGAGCCCTGGGACTAGCTGCTAAAGAAATAGGAATTTTACTTCCAAAAGATACTTATGTAGACGCAGAAGTGGATCTTGGAATGACAGGAGATGCTTATTTTCTACAGGCAAGATTGTTTGTGAGTATGCCGGGAATCAGAAAAGAGACCGTAGAGCAATTTATAGAAATGGCTCACAGGATTTGCCCATATTCAAAGGCAGTACAAGGGAATATCAATATTTCAACAACGATCATCTAATACATCTCGTCATGATTAAAAAAATTCACCTTACACTTTTACTGGTATTAACGGTAGTTTTTGGTTTTTCAAACTTAAAAGCACAGAAGAAAGATAATCCTGCAAAAATCAAAAATGTAGTTCTTGTACATGGAGCTTTTGTAGATGGCTCCGGCTGGAAAGGGGTTTATGACATCCTGACAAATCGTGGATACCATGTGACGGTGGCTCAGATTCCTTTGACTTCTTTAAAGGATGACAACGCAGCTGTTCGCAGAATATTGGATAAGCTTGATGGGCAGGCGGTTTTAGTGGGGCATTCCTGGGGAGGAACGGTAATTACGGAGGCCAGCTCCCATAAAAATGTAGGATCATTGGTATATGTTACGGCATTCCAACCTGATAAAGGAGAAAGTACGGATACGTGGTATTCTTCACAGCCAGGTCTTCCTGAAGCCGGTATATTGCCGCCAGATAATGAGGGATTTGCATATTATGATGTTGATAAATTCCATGCGGGATTTGCTGCGGATCTTAGCCATGATCAGGCTACCTTTATGGCTCACTCACAAAAGCCTATATTGGCGTCATCTTTTACTACCGTGGTTACAGCTGCTGATTGGCACACCAAACCGACTTTCGCAATTGTACCAACGTCCGATAAAAGTATCAATCCCATTATTTTGAGAAATATGTATAAAAGATCGGGGGCAAAAGTGACTGAAATCAAAGGAGCCAGCCACGCCGTATTTATCTCACATCCTCAAGAAGTTGCGAACGTTATTATAGCAGCTTCAAAATAGGGGAGATTTTAAAAATTTACATAACAAATTCAATTATTTCATCTCAGTCAGAGGGTTATGGCAAAAAAACTATAACCCTCTTTTTTATGTATCAATCTTTATCTACTGCGTTATCTATTGTTAAAGAGGGATAATTAGAATTTTTAGAAATTAGCTAGTCCTGAAAAGAAAAACAACCAACCAATATATTCCGGACAAGATTTTAATAAATTAGTATAAAATAAAAGAACATGTCACATTTTACAACAGATATTTTAATGGTAATTGAAGAAACAAAACCAAAAATTATTGTTGAATTTATACATCAGATTTTACGACAAAATAATTTTAATATACAAACAAATGATTTATCTTTTTTTTGTTTAGATGAATTAAAAAACGATGAAC
Organism: Chryseobacterium sp. JK1; assembly: GCF_050632815.1. Lineage (NCBI taxonomy): Bacteria > Pseudomonadati > Bacteroidota > Flavobacteriia > Flavobacteriales > Weeksellaceae > Chryseobacterium > Chryseobacterium sp. JK1. Next base: position 892,755 of record NZ_JBODRU010000001.1, read on the forward strand.
ATCTTGAAAAAGATTATGATATAGGTCGAGAGGTTCAAGATCCGATAGAAGATTTAGAGAAATTAAAATCTCATCCCGGCGGAGCAATTAGCTATGAAACTACAAAAAAAGAAAGATTGTTAGTTGGTTTTACTTCTACGAATGATATAACAATAAATGGAATTACTTTTTATATAAACCCTTATTTTGCTGAAAACAATAAAGATTTATTCGATAATATTAAAGCTGTTTAAACTTTTTTATTAAACCGTAAAAATCACAAAAGCTTTTTTAAACACTTAAGCTATTGAATTTATATACTTTGGGTATAAGAAATACACCAAATTTTTGTTGAAAATCAAGGATTTTCATTCTCTATGAAATTCATTGTGCGGTATTCCTTATCCTTTTTAAAGTGTTTGAAAATTATATAATGTTTAGATTCCTACGGAATGACAAAATGTACGGATACACTCAACGTCATGTTTGTCATTCCGTAGGAATTCAGCCTTAGAAATTATCCTTCTTTTGTGTGTTTTTATTAAACCACAATTCGAAGATTCAATGAATTTAAACACTTTAAGTGAGCTTAAGAGAATATCCTGACACAGAATAAGCCCACATATAAGTTTAAAAAAATCTTTATTTTTTTTCCGTGTACTTGTATGCTGTATTATTTTAAGCCTTCTTCAATGTACTAAAGTGTTTTTTTTAAAACTTTTGTGACTTTTGTGGTTAAGTTTAAGACTTATTATTAAAAATATAAAAAGAACATTTAATATTCACGGGATAATAAAAGGGAATGATATTTTTGATAACTTAAGTGAAGAAGAAGAAATTGGAAATATCTTAAATGGAAAAATTAATGAAAAATATAAATATTTCATTGATTGAATACTACAACCTTACAAAAAGCGAAACTTCTAATTGAAGCTTCGCTTTTTTATTAAAGGATTATCTTTAAGCTCTCAAACCGAGAAATTTCAAAATAACCATGAAGGATTTTATAAAAAAACTGGAAAAAGAGTTTAATACTCAAATTATCCATTCTAAGAAACATATCTGGGAAAACTATTATGATGTTGATGAAGATGGCAATATTAAAACATTATATCTGTATGAGGTTGATTTAAAGGATTTAGATGTATTATTACCAATAGCAAACAGTCTTGTTAAATTAGCCCTTCCATACTGCAATGTGAAAATGTTACCTCCATTAAATGCTTTTTCACGGTTAGAAACATTAGATCTAAGCGGCAATGAATTACCGGAAAAATCATTCAGGTATTTAGGAGATTTAAAAAGTTTGAAGAATCTGGATTTGGCAGCAACTGAACTTAAAGACACTTCTTTGTTGGGCGATTTAATTAATTTGGAAATATTATATATTAGGTGCAATCCGTATCTCGAAGTAAATGGTTTGGAACATTTAAAGTTCTTACAGCGGTTAGATGTCAGCCTGACTGAAATTGATCATATTAAAAAGATAAATGTTAATGAAAATATACGCTCTTTAAATATTGGAGAAACTAAAATTGAAAAAATAACCGATTTGGAGCGTTTTCCCTATTTGGAAGAATTGAGAGTAAATGGAAACCGGGTAGAAAAAATTGAGGGTTTGGATACCTTACACAATCTCAAACAACTTTTTATTTCGGCTACTCATGTAGAAGAAATTGAAGGATTGGATAGCTTGAAAAATTTAGAAGTACTAGACTTAAGTTATAATGAAATTTCAAAAATCAAAGGATTGGATAATCTGAAAAACTTGAGAGAACTAAATTTAAATGAAAATAAGATAACCAAAGTTGAGAATTTAGATCATCTCATAAATCTTGAGTATTTAATTTTTGAGGCGAATGAAATTAAAGAGTTTGATACGTCTTTTTTATCTAATTTGGTTTCCAAATGTTTTATTTCTCTATGTTTTACAGGTGATTATATTAAAGAGATTAAAGATGTTCCAAAGAATGTAACAATTAAGTTTGAAGATGATCATTTTGTACCGAGAACATTATACAGGTCAAAAAAATTGTTTCGATAATATAATAAAGTGGTGTTTTGAAAAAAATAGACAATATTGTTGTTTTAGACGGTCTAATTTATAAACTTGAAACTCTACGAAAATATTCGAGTGGAAGGGAGAGAAACAGGATCAAACCACAAAGAAATATATGAATCAATTATCGTTTAGTTTAACATTAAAACAAAACCCATACAACGGGGAGCCGGATTCTGAATATGAAATCTGGGGTCAGATTATTCTAAAACTGAATCATAACCCATCAAAAACTATTGAAATAGTAAACCATCAATGGGATATTATTGAAGTGTATGAATGGTTTCAAAAAAGTAAAGACCTATTACCTGCAGACCCATTTCCTTTCCGTTTTGAAAATGAAAAATGTATTGCAGAATGTAGAGATGTTTTATATGAAAAGGACGATTTTAAAGACTTAAATGAAGAAATTGAGTACTACGATCACATAGAAAATTATTTCTCAAATCATCATTTTAAATTAAAAGGAACGGATACTCCCATGCTGTTTATAGGGCTAAAAAATAATACCGGAGAAATATCCTGGTTTGAGACTGAAAAGAACAGGTATACGTATTTTTCTTTTAATATGGATTATTTTATTGAATCTACTAAAAATGAATTTACAGCATTATTGAGTAAGTGGCAAAATAGTCCCGAAGGCAAAAAACCGAAAGTTTCGGAAAGAATTAAAGAAATTGAAAATACTTATGGCTGCTATCTTTAAGCCTACAGACAGAAATTTAGAAAAGAGGAATGTTAACTGAATAAAAAACAGATAATGGCATTGAATTATATTGAACTGGAAAACTTCAGAACAAAGATAAGGTTCTGAAGACTTAAAGATCAATGAATTAATTTAAATAAAAAACAGGATCCAATACGTTATGAAAAGGTAAGATATGAAGCTTATATTCTGAAAAGAAGCAGAAAAATAAAGTGACGACTGAAAAAGAGTAGTTCAGTTTCGTTTTAGAAGACTAAAAAAGGCAGGGAATATGAAATACATCATTCTCCCTTACCTTTTGATTAAAAAATAGTTTATTCTAGATGAAAATATTGACTGCCGGATTTATTTTCGGACGTTCCGTCTGATGCCAGTAAGGATAAGGTGCTTTTGTTTTACTTGCTTCATTAAGTCTTTGCATCTGCTCTTCATTTAATTTCCAGCCTGTTGCTCCCAGGTTATCTTTTAGCTGTTCTTCATTACGGGCGCCAATAATCAGGGTTGAAACAGTAGGTCTTTGCAGCAACCAGTTTAGCGCTACCTGAGGAACTGTTTTTTCTGTTTCCGCAGCAATAGCTTCCAGAACATCCGTGATGCGGTAAAGGTTTTCTCTTTCAATACTGTCTTCATGAACGGGGCTTCCACCTTCTGCAACACGCCCTGAAGTAGGCCATTCTTTACTTCTGCTGAATTTTCCGCCAAGTCTTCCCCCTGCAAGTGGTGACCAAACGATAGCTCCAACTTTTTGATCCTCCGCTAATGGCATCAGTTCCCATTCATAATCTCTATTGGTTAAAGCGTAATATACCTGATGGGCTATGTATTTATTCCAGCCATATTTTTCAGAAATACTTAACGACTTCATCAGGTGCCATCCTGAAAAATTGGAACAGGCAATATAACGGATCTTTCCTGCTTCAATAAGATCATCCAAGGCTCTTAAAGTTTCTTCTACAGGCGTCACCGCATCAAAACCATGCATATGATAAACATCAATATAGTCCGTATTCATACGTTGTAAACTTCCTTCTACCTGTTGAATAATGCGGTGGCGGGAAGATCCCTGATTGTTTGCCCCTTCACCGAAAGGAAATGTAGATTTTGTAGAAATGATAAGATCTTCTCGCTTTTTCCCTTCGATAGCTTTTCCTAAAATTTCTTCCGATACTCCCTGAGAGTAGATGTCTGCCGTATCAAAGAAGTTGATTCCCGCTTCAATGCAGATATCAATGATTCTTTTAGCATCGGCTACCTGAGTGCTTCCCCATGCTTCAAAACCATGTACACCTCCAAAAGTTCCGGTTCCGAAGCAGAGTTCAGATACATATAATCCTGAATTTCCTAATAGTCTGTATTCCATAATTGTTTTTTTTAATGAATTTAAATGTATTGGTGATGACCTATAATGTCATTTTTAGAAGTATTTTCTCTTAAAGATGGAGCTTATATATTTTATAAGATCCTTTACGCTCACTTTTACCTTGGTGAAACTGAGGTTGTTCATCGATGCGTGAGCAACTGATATATAACCAGCCCTCTTTTGTAATGTGATAACTGTCGGGCCACGCAAGTTCTTCGTTGGCCGGAACTACGGTTTCAGTTTTTAATGCCGGAGTAATGCGAATGATTTTTCTCGCTTCCAGATCTCCCAAATATAAATTGCCTTTAGAATCAAAAGCCATTCCGTCAGTCGTTGTAAATTTTCCGTCAAAGACCACCTTTTTTTCCAGTTCAGCTTCAGATAATGATTCATTATTAAGATCTTTTGTGGAAATATGGTAAAGAGAATTGTCGGTTAACGCCTTGAAGTAAAGTTGTTGGCCATCAGGACTTAAAGCAATCCCATCCGACTGTACATGAAAAGGCTGGCCGTCTTTGAGTAGTGTTTTTCCGTTTCTCTTAAGCTGATACGAAGGATCGGTTTGAGTTACTTTAGAATTATTGAGAACCTGACGGGCCTTTCCAGATACCAGATCCACAATTACGATTCCTCCTTCATTGGAATTGGTAATATAAGCCAGCTTTTTTTGAGTGTCGATGCGTGTATCATTCATATAACTCTTCCCATCGGTAGCTCCTGCCAACGGATAAACTCTTTCTACAGTATTGGTGGTAAGATTGATCTTGACCAATTTCTGACCTTTATCGCTATCCTGTGAAGGTTGTGTAGAGCCGGCATCTACTACCCACATGGTATTCTGATCATCAATGACTACAGCTTGTACACAAAGGAAATGTTGCATTTTATCACCAGTACCGTTCCATTCATTCCAAGATTGATTCGGGAAAGGAACGGAGGTTTTGGCACCTGTTACTTCCACTAAAGCATATCGGTAAGGTTCTCCCCAGCGGGGATAATTGGTAAATACTCTTTCGGAAGAAGATACCGCAACTCCGGTCAGTTGGTGATCCTGATCCTCAAAAACGGTTGTTAATTTCTGAAAATGCTTTTGCTGTGCAAATAATCCTGTATATCCGAAACTTAGAAATACAGCGAATTGAATTATTTTTTTCATGTCTTATTTCTTGAAGAATGCGTGATTGCGCTTCAACAAATATCAGACATTACAATAAAAAATATTGTACTAAAAAATTCAAATTACTTGACTTTTAGTTTCACTGGGACTATATCCGAAGAAGCTTTTATACAACCTTGAAAAGTGAGATACATTTTCGTAACCGATTTCGTAGCATACTTCTGTAATTTGAAGTTCTGTAGTTAGAAAGAGCTCACGAGCCTTTTGCATACGTTTCTCCTGAATCCATTTTGCAGGTGTTGTACGAAAAGTGGTTTCAAAATCCCGGCGGAAACTGGATAAACTTCTTCCTGAGATCAGGGCAAGATCACTGATCGAGTGGGGTTCAAGATAATGAGTTTCCATCGTCTGCAGTAGATCAGCGGGTTCATGTTGGTTCAGCCTTATCAACTGTTGCAGAAACTGCGCATTGGTTTGGGAAAGATCATATAACAGTTCAAGGATTTTTAATTTGAATAATCCCATTTTTACCTCTTCATTGTCATCGAAATAAGGTTTGAGCGACTCCAGGAAAGTCTGAAGACGGGCACCATAAGGATGAATGAGGATTTCATCGTCCGCTGAGGATGAAGTGTTAACATAGCCGTCAATTTCAATAAGCTTTATAAAGTCAACGATGATGCTTTTCTTTAAAGAAAAAGAAACACTTTCATAAATGAAATCATTGTTCGGATTGCCACGTTTTACAAACTCTACATAAGTTGCTTTTTTGAGAAGTACCATTTCTCCTTGATGAACTAAAAAACAGTCATTTCCCAATCTTACTTCATGAGTACCCTGGGTAACAAATAAAAGGAAATGATCCTTCAGCATCTTTTGTTTATGAACAGGTTGAGGATGTTCCTGTCTGCATATTTCAGTTGTCGCAATGTTCTCTGCGGTTAAAATGATGTGTTCCCCCGGATGTACCTTTTTTTCTCCTGTATATTTGTCGACGTGCATATACTATATTATATAACAAAAATAAGGAAAATAAAATGTTGAATCCTGCTGCCTGGATAAAAGCAGGAAAGTCTTCGTGGAAATTGGTATAATGATAAGTAATGTAGTATATTAGCAAGCTTCAGTACGTAGTAAGTGTAACCATGAAACAAATTATTATAATAGCTTTACTTTTTTTAGGAATAGAGAGCATAAAAGCACAGGAACGGAGACGTTTAAAAGACAGCATCTCTATTTTTTTTGATGATATTAAAACAGCTTCAAAAAAGAATATCAGGCTTTGGAATAAAGATTTGTACGGACCCATGATGATCGTCAATCCCAAAACTAGAGAAATTTTTGCCAATGAATCTGATACCGCCAATACATTGAAACTGAACGGTGGTATTTATTCAGGAGCTTTACCTGCCCGTATCAATATTGCTAATACCGCTATTAACTGGAATGGTAAAAGGTGGGCAATGATAATGCTTCCTCTTCCTGAGCAGAAACAAAACAGAATTAATCTACTGGCACACGAATCTTTTCATCGCATACAGCCTTCCCTAGGTTTTACGCTCAACAATACTGAAAATAACCATCTGGATCAAAAGAATGGTAGAATATATCTTCGTCTTGAGCTTGAAGCATTAAAAAAAGCTATTCAGGCAAGATCTAGAGGAGATCAGCAGCAATATCTAACAGACGCACTTACCTTTAGGAAATACAGGCATGCACTTTATAGTAATTCAGCAGAGACTGAAAATTCATTGGAATTGAATGAAGGAATCGCCGAGTTTACCGGAGTAATTGTAAGCGGAAGAAACAAAGCGCAGACAAAAGCTTTTTTCCTAAACGGAATAGATGATTTCTTTAAAAATCCAACATTTGTACGATCATTTGCCTATCATACGGTTCCTGTTTATGGTTATTTGCTGTATAGAAAAAATTCAGACTGGAATAAGAAAGTTACGGCCAAAACAGACCTGACGGATGTATTTATTAACGAATTCGCAATTAATATTCCAGCTAATCTGGAGACGAAAATTGATGAAATTTCTAATCGTTATAACGGAGCAGCCATCATAGATGAGGAAACAGTAAGAGAAGAAAAAACGAAGGCGCTCATTGCTGAATATAAAGCCTTATTCATAGATCGTCCTCATTTTGAAATAAAATTTGAGAAAATGAATGTCTCTTTTGATCCGAGAAATATTGTTCCGATAGACAATAAAGGAACGGTATATCCTACTATAAGAGTTACGGATTTATGGGGTGTTCTTACGGTGGAAAAAGGAGCATTAATGAGCCCGAATTGGGATAGGATTTCCATCTCAAATCCTGTTGCCATAGATGGTAAAAAAATATCAGGTGACGGTTGGAAACTAGACTTAGCAGATGGTTATTCGGTGAGTAAAGATGAGGCTACCGGAAATTACAGGATCGTTAAAAATAAATAAAAGGTCTATAAAAACAAAATGAGACAGATATCTGTCTCATTTTATATTAAGGTAAATTGATTTTTTTGCCTTGTTCCGGGAAGATATAATTAATCTGTAAAGGATTATTTTTCAGCAATTCCTTTTTTATAATCTCCGGATTATCTTTTGTCGGTTTTCTGTGAGTGACTACAATGTTCAGGTTTTTCAGGCTGTTTTGCCCTGTTTTATCTTTCAGTTTTTGAAGTTCTTCTAAGAGTAGGTTAGGAGTAAGATGTCCGAATAAAAGATGCTCAGGCTGGCTGTTTGGGAAAGAAACTTCTATAAGTATCGTATTAAGCTGTCCTTTTTTGATAAGGGGAGCTACACTTTCCCAAAGTTTGTCCAATTGGTTGGACTTCTCGATACGGTCAGCACCTGTATCTCCCAGATAAAGCAAATAATGATCATCATATCTTACAAGAGCAGCGCTGCTTTTATAAGGATTAACATGGCTTAGCTCATAGGCTTTCAGGAAAAATGGAGTATCCTTTGCGGGAGTTTCCGTTTCTTCATGCAGTTCATTATAATGGTATTTTCCAAGAATGGGCTGTTGCCCTTTATCAGCAAAATTGATCCACGTATCTGTAATGAAATAATGATTCTGTAGAATCTGAAGCACCGGTGCAATTCCGAAGATATCCTTTTTAGAGTCGGCAGGAGAGTTGATAATAAGCCCGGATAGGTGATCCAAATGACCATGAGAAATAAAATACCCTTTAATCTGATCTTTCAGAACAATATCTTCCGGACCGTTTAAGCTTTTCAATTCAATAGCTTTTCGTATTCCTGCATTTACTGTTCCTGCATCCAAACAGATAAATGCGTTGCCTTTCGGAGTTCCTACCAGATAAGCCGATAAATTATCTTCCTGTTCCCCACCATAAATTCCTAATGGAATAACATCAAAATTCTGCGCCTGACAAAAAGTATGTACAACGAGAGTCAATAAAGTAAGTGCTGCTTTTTTCATTCTTTTTAACTAAAAACCTATCCTTAGCGATAAGATAAAGCAAATTTACGTTATTTTTTTCCGAGTAAAGGCTTATATGGCAAATGTTGATCTCTTGTTAATAGAGTCGTTTTACTGCACTATTTTATTTCCGGCCATTTAAATTCTTTGTTGTAAAGCAGAGAAACGATGTTTTTGACGAAATTTTCTTTGTTAATTCGCTCTGCATTCGTATTATAAGCAATTGACAGATTTTGTTCAGGATTATAAATAAGAAGAGCGTGAGAACCTAATGTATCGCCACCATGACCATAAAATGTTATTCCATCAAAATCCCATAAAGCAATTCCTCGTCCCCAACCTTTACCGGAAGCAGGAATCATCTTTTCCATAGAGTCTTTTGTGAGGATTTTATTGTGAAATAGATTTTCATTGAAAATATTTAAGTCTTTTGATGTAGATACGATGTCGCCTACTCCAATAACATTTTCAGGGAGAATATCCTTCATGTCACTCCAGTGGTTGTTTTCATAATGGTGGGGCTTAAATACATTCTTCGGATCCGATTTTGTGGAAGCAAAGTTTTTTAGTGCAAGAGGAGCTGTTATTTCCCGTTCGACAATTTTGTGATAGGGAAGATTGTATTTTTTTTCAAGAATGTCTGTCAGAAGATAATAAGCCGTATTGGAGTAGGCTACCTTTTCATCAGGCTTAAAGCTTGTCTCTTGTTTTTGTATAACATCAAAAATCTCTTTTCGGGTGGCTTTGTCCGTTACCCATACTTCACCGTCTTTTACAACATAGCTTCCCAATCCGCTGGAATGTTCCAGAAGATTTCTGATTGTGATGATATTGGCATTGGGTACTTCCGGGAAAAAGTCTGACAGCTTATCCTCCAGATTTAATTTTCCTTCTTCAATCAGTTTGAAAATTAGCGTGGCGGTAACCATTTTAGTAACAGAGCCTACATGATATTTGGTATCTTTATTATATACTTTATCCGGAAGGTTTTTTTGTCCGAAACTTTTACTGTAAACCTCTTTTCCATCTTTGAAAATTGAAATACTTCCAATTCCCAGATTGCTGTTTCCAATATAATTGAGATAGTCATCCATCTTTTTTCGGTCGATTGTTTGCGAAAAAAGCCCTGCAGAAGCCAGTAAGAATAAAGCTATTAGTTTTGATTTCGTCATATCAGCGTATTGTAAAGTTCAGGATCATGAACCTTAGGTTTCATAAGTTATTATTTTTTTGGAAGATAGATAATTTATACGAAACTTAGCTTTATTTATTTAAAATGGACAGATTATTTACATTGAAAATTAATAGTGAATTTGAAAATTTAGCTTTTAAGACAGATCTTTACTTTGTAGAAGCTCTGAATATAAGTTCGGCATCCATTAAAACTGTCCTGCTGGCTTTTGAAGGATCTTTGATTTTTTCTAAAATCAATTCCGCAGCCGTTTCACCCATCTTTACCAAGGGTTGCTGTACACTGGTCAGTTGAGGATAAGTCATGGTAGATAATTCTGTCCCGGAAAAACTGGCAATACCTACATCATTGGGAATTTTGATACCGCGCTCAAAAAGATAATTCATTGCCCCAATGGCCAATGTATCACTGAATGCAAAAATGCCATCAAACGCTATGTTTTTCTGTAATAGCTGTTGTGCCGCATTTCTACCGTGTTCAAAGGTCATTCCTTCCGTTTTTACAATCAGTTGTTCATCAAAAACCTGATACTTGTTAACAATACGTTTGTAGCCGTTAAGCCTTTCTATAACATTCCTTATCGTAGGCGGCCCCATGATGTAAGCGATTCTTTTTCTCCCGGTTTTGATGAGGTATTCCACCATCAGAGACGCTTTAATATTATCATCCACAATTACTTTGGAAACATCCAGAGATTGATCCGGAATTCTATCAAAAAAAACCAACGGCGTTCCGTGATTGATGATGCGTTGGTATATATCATTGTTATACGTTTCGTGGCATAAATTCATAATGATTCCGTCGACATCAAAACTTTCCAAAAGCTGTAGATTTTTCCTCTCGATGATCGGGTTTTCATCACATTGGGTAATCACCAGCCTGTAGCCAAGAGGGTACATGATATTCTGAATTCCCTCCAGTACTTTTGCTGAAAAAGGAGTGATCATTTCCGGTACTACAACGCCTATTGTTTTGGATTGGCCAGACTTTAAACTTAAAGCCGTAAGGTTGGGTTTATACCCTAATTGATCCGCTGCTTGAAGCACCCTTTTACGGGTTTCTTCATTCACATTTTTATCATTAAGCAGCGCACGGGAGATGGTAGACGTAGATAATGACAAAAATTTAGACAGATCTTTTATAGTTATGCGCTTCATCGGGCCAGGATTTTCGATAAAATTAGTAAAAAAAACGGCAATTGGGAACGTGCCCGGATTTTTGAGAACGTTCCCAGTGGAAATTTTGAAAAAAAAACAAATGATGAACAGATTGTTAATATAGTTTTAACACATTGACTAACCTATTAATCATTCTTTACATTATGAACCCAATTTCTTATCATTACGATGCTCAAAAAATAACGGCAGGAATCTTACATATCGGTGTAGGAAATTTTCACCGTGCCCATCAGCAGTTTTACACAAATGCCTTACTCGAATTTGAAGACCAGAAAAAATGGGGAATTTGCGGAGTATGCCTGCTGCCTTCCGATGAGAAGATCGTTCATGATCTGAGAGCTCAGAATTTGAGCTATACACTTACCGTATGTGGAAGAAACGGAACAGATGAGGTTTACAGGATAGGATCATTAAAGGAACTTATCTGGGGAATTGAAGATCCGGAAGCGGTGAAAGAAAAAATTGCAGACAGTAATGTGAAAATAATCACCTTAACCATTACAGAGGGCGGATATAATCTGGATAAAGAAACAGGAGCATTTCTTTTGCACGACGAAAAGATTCAGCACGATCTTCAAAATCCGCAAAACCCGACTACTGTTTTTGGATTTATAGCAGAAGGGTTGCATCGCCGAAAAATGAAAAATAATGGAGGAATTACAATACTTTCCTGTGATAACCTTCAGCATAACGGTAATACTGCCAAAAAGGCTTTTATAGCATTCATAGAAGCCAGAGACAAAGAACTTGCGGAATGGGTAAAAGAGAATGTTACTTTTCCTAACAGTATGGTAGACCGAATTACTCCTTCCACAACCCCTGAAGATATTGTTCGACTGAACCAAAATAGCGGAGCCGATGATTTTGCACCCGTTTATTGTGAAGATTTTGCACAATGGGTAATAGAAGACAATTTTATAGCCGGAAGACCTGCCTGGGAAAGAGTAGGAGTAGAGTTTACCGATGATGTGACTGCTTTTGAGAATATGAAGCTAAGCCTTTTAAACGCATCGCACACTCTGTTGTCTTATCCTTCTTTTTTGATGGGGTACCGAAAAGTAGATCAGGCTATGGAAAACTATGATATTGTGAAGTTTATTCGTGATTTTATGGATATCGATAGTACTCCTTTTGTTCCTGCTCCAAAGAATACCAATCTTGAAGAATATAAAACAACTCTTATTGAGAGATTCTCCAATCATAGCGTGAGCGATCAGGTAAGCCGTTTATGTTTTGATGGAATTTCAAAATTTCCGGTTTATATTATTCCTAATCTGGATAAAATGATCAAAGCTGAGGCAGACCTTACCAGACCTGCTTTTCTGATCGCTTCTTACAGACATTATCTGAAATATAAGACGGATGATAACGGCCTTTCTTATGAAACAGCAGAACCATGGCTTACTGCAGATGATGAAACCATGATCAGCAGTGAGGAACCACTTGATTTCCTGAATTTATCGGCTTTTAAAGGAACAGATCTTAAAGCTTCACAACAGTTTGTGGATCTGTACATTCGATTGGTAAATCAGATCAAAAACGAGGGGAGTACTGCTGCTCTGCAATCAATACTATAATTACCGCCATGATAATACAATCCGATTTACAGACGTCAGGAGGAAAATCAAATAATCCCGTTCTTCCTTTTGCGATAATCACGTTTATTTACTTTATCGTAGGTTTTTTAACCACGGTGAATGAACAATTGCAGGCTCCTTTGAAATTTACTTTTCTCAGCCATGCGGGAAGCCTTAAAAATACATTTACAACCATGATTACCTTCTTTTTCTTTTTGGGATATCTTCTGAACGGAACATTGGGAAGCAAATGGGTGAATGCATTCGGTTATAAAAATACCATTCTGCGAGGCTTGTTGTTTATGATTTCAGGTTTGTTTATGTATCTGTTATCATCATGGTTTGGATCACAGTTTCCCGATTTGAAATTCAGCATTAAAGATGCTGTTATTCCCTTTGGGTTTCTGATTTTTGTGGCCGGATCATATTTGATGGGTACTGCAGCAGCAATTATTCAGGTGGTTGTAAACCCTTACGCGGCATCGTATGAAATGAAAGGAACCCAGCCTGTTCAGCGTCTGAATATTTTAACAGCGATTAATTCAATAGGAACCACTTCAGCACCTTTTTTTGTAACTGTCATAATGTTCAGCGGCATTTCCATAGAAAGTATCGAGATCAGACAGCTGATGTTACCTCTTTCAATGCTTATCCTTTGTATTCTGGTCATTATTGTAATCACCAAAAAACTTCACCTTCCGGATATTGAAAATACAAGAGCTGTGGGCGGAGAAAAACTGGAAAGAAGCATCTGGTCATTCCGACATTTTGTACTGGGAGTTCTTGCGATTTTCTTTTATGTAGGAACAGAGGTTGCCATTGGAGCCAATATTAATCTTTACGCTTTTGAACTGATGGATTCAGGACATCCGATCAGCTTCTTTGGAAAGACCGATATTATTATTGGAGGGGTAGACCTTGGAATTCACGCGCTCTTGTCTACATTGTATTGGGGTGGATTTTTGATAGGAAGATCTGTTTCAAGCTTCTTCAATACCATTTCTGCAAGAACACAATTGATGGTCACAACTGTTTTGGCAACCATACTGGCTTTAATTTCCATGATCACGCAGAATCTCTGGTTTCTTGTAGCCATAGGTCTTCTTCATTCTTCGATGTGGAGCTGTATTTACTCATTGTCTATAAAAGGATTGAATAAGTATACCTCAAAAGCCTCCGGAATATTTATCTCCGCAGTATTTGGGGGTGCTATTTTCACTCTTATTCAGGGAGGTTTGGCAGACATTTTCGGATCATGGAGATGGACTTGGTTTCTTACCGTTATCTGTGAGCTGCTGATGCTGTGCTATGCCTTGTTCGGTTCCAAAATCAGAGAAAAAGATTTTATCAACTGATATTTATTCTTTAAAAAACATACCATGATCAACTTTAAATTATTACCTGCTTTTTCCCTGCTTGTTGGTAATCTGTTGGTGGATGCACAGGAAATACATTCTGCTTTACAGCTACGAAACAGTCACCTCTGGAGAGGACTGGAGGTTTCAGCGGGATTAATATACACCGGAGATCTTCATTTAGATTTCAAAAATTTCTATGCCGGTTTTTGGGCTGGTGGCAACGTAGATGGCTCTTACAAAGAATTCAACAACTATATTGGTTACAAAAACAAACATTTGGTGATGGAACTTTGGGATATTTACAATTTTTCTCCTGCGGCAGCATATAATAATAAAGAGTTTTTCAATTATTCTGCTGCAAATACCGGAAGGTTTTGGGATCTGAGGTCTTATTATACCATCAGTGAAAGATTTCCTCTGATCCTGAGTTGGAATACCGTTGTTTTCGGGAGAGACAGAAACAGCAGCAATACGGAGAATAAATACTCTTCTTTTGTTTCGGGTGAATATCCTGTCTATAAAAAAGAAAATCTGGAAGTACGCGGAAGGATGGGGTATGGTTTTGCACTGAATAACAACGGTGAAAAAAACAATTTCTTTGCAAAAGAGGCAGGATTTAATGAAATAAGCCTTATTGTTTCAAAGAGCTTTACTATTGAAGGATATAAAATACCTATCGGAATATGGGGAATGTGGAATCCTGTTAATAATAATGCATTTCTTCAGTTTTCAGTTCAGGCCTATTCATTTTAAAAATAAAATAATTTTCATCTAACGAATTTGAAAACACAAATGATGATAAAAAGGATACTTGGGGATATGAAGATTTTACCTTATCATTGTCAGAAGGTCAGTATATTATCCTTGAGTATCTTTAGGTTATCAAATTTTAATATATAATTTAATTAATAATGGAAGAAAAAAAACATAAGATAGTCTCTTTTGGAGAAGTTCTCTGGGATATATTTCCGGGAGAGCAGAGAAGAATTGGTGGTGCGCCTTTCAATGTGGTCTATCACCTTTCTAAGATGGGGCTGGATGTAGAGATGATCAGCAGTGTAGGAAATGATGAACTGGGCCGTGAACTGCTACAGAAAATTAGAAGTTGGCAAATCTCAACAGATCATATCCAGATAACGGATCAGTACCCTACAAGTACCGTTGTAGCTAATGTAGACGAAAATAATGATGCTCATTATGATATTATAGAAAACGTAGCCTGGGATTTTATTGAAACAACTTCGAAAGATCAAAATTTGGTAAAAAATGCAGACGCATTAGTCTTTGGAACCCTTGCTGCCAGAAACGGGAAAACAAAAAATACATTATTTGAACTGCTTGAATCGGGTACATATAATGTTTTTGACATCAATTTGAGAGAACCTTACTATGATATCAATAGTATTAACGAATTACTGCACAAAACCCATCTGGCAAAATTCAATAAAGCAGAATTGAGGATGGTTCTGGATTTCCTAAGTAAAGAATACCAGACCGAAGAAGACAGTATTCAGTATCTGCAGGAAAAATTCGGGATTCGGGAGATAATTATTTCTAAAGGAAGTAAGGGAGCTTTATATTGTAGAGATAATGAATTCTACCTTTATCCTACAATACCGGTTGAGGTAAAAGATACTGTGGGTAGCGGAGATTCATTTTTAGCAGGATTTCTTTCCAAAAGAATCGGCAATGAAGCATCTGCTCATGAAATCATGACTCAGGCGGTTTCCTTAGGTGCCTTTATTACTTCACAGGAAGGTGCGTGCCCGGAATATACTTTGGAGGATTTTATAAAATTTAAGGATCACCATCCTGTAATGGCTCTGGGCTAATAAGTTTTGCAGAATCAAAATATATCCTATTTTTCAGATATCCGTTTTTGTGTAATTTAAAAAGCTAAATCGGGCCATTGCTAAAAGCAGTGGCCCGATTTTAATGCAAACTTTGTAAAAGCTAATGTAATTCTATAAAAAGCTCTTCCTTAGCTCTTCTTACTCTTTCCAGTTTTCCCCACCAGTCTGTTTCTTCATCTTTATAACCAAGAGCCATCATAACAGTGCTTTTTAATCCCTGTGCAGGCAGATTGAGCAATTCGTCAACAGCTTCACTGTCAAAACCTTCCAAAGGAGTTGCATCTATTCTAAGATCTGCTGCCGCAAGAAGCCCAAACCCTAAGGCAATATAGGTTTGTTTGGATGCATTTTCAAAATGTTGATCCTTGGTTTGTTTACCCAGCCTCTCTAATAAAGTTAGACGATATCCATCCGTACTGCTACCCGGTAAATTACGCAGCTGATTACTGAATTCAAAAAAGGAATCTACTCTTTCCGTGGTATACTCGTCCCAGGCTGCAAAAACCAATATATGTGAAGCCTTTATGATCTGATCCTGTCCGCAGGAAATGGGCTGTAACTTCTCTCGTAGTTCTTTATTTTTAATGACTAAAACTTTAAATGGCTGTAAACCCGAACTTGAAGGAGAAAGGCGTATCGCTTCCAATATCTGATCCAGTTTTTCATCCTCAATAGTTGTTCCGTTGTAACCTTTTGTTGCTGATCTCCAATTAAGTGTTTCTTGTAATGACATAACTTTAATATTTTTTATTGTACTTTATATCATTTTTTCAGTTGCTAAAGTACGGAGCAAAGTTACAGGATAAACAGTTGCATTTGTATACCTGTTACCTGTTGGTAACCAGTTTCCTAGAGGTAACCAGGTGGCTTTTTTGACGAATAATTTTTTAATTTTACATTCTAATTGTAAGAATATGAAAAAGGAAAGAACAGAACTGGCCCCGGAATGCAAAAACCATATTCGAGGAGTGAGAGATACAGTCTATCTGCTTGATGGAAAGTGGAAAACAATTATTATCAGCCATTTATATTTCGGTGGAAAAATGCGTTTTATGGATCTGAAAAGAGAGCTGGACGGAGTGGCTGCAAAAACTCTGTCAAAAGAACTGAAAGATCTTGAAATGAATAATCTGGTGAAAAGAACGCAAAACAACACAATGCCGGTAACAGTAGATTATGAGCTTACCGAATTTGGAAAAAGTTTGCATGATATCATAGATACAATGGCAAAATGGGGAATAAAATACAGAGAAGAGCTTTTAAAATGTGAATAAAATATACTGGTCATACAGACGAAAAAGGAATGAACATTATCATATAACAAGACAAAAATTCCACATCATTCTTAAAAAATGGGGGAAGAAAAAGATATACAGATAATGAAAACTTTCGGTTGTAATGATACAAAAAAGTACATTTCCGATAAGGCTTTTTATACCTGAAAATTCCTGAAAATACTTTTACAAAAAATGACTAAAAATCTCTCAATAATAATGGTTGTTTGCGAATGTCAATCAAAGGTAAAACGAGCTTTTTCTTTAGGCGTGTTTAATTTTTTGCAGCTATATCTTATGGATTTAGTAACGAAAAATTAATGTTATTGACTAAATTACAATGTTTGATTGGTGAATTATGTTTTTTTAATGATAACATTTACAGTAGGTTATATTGAAATAATTATTGTTTGCATAAAATCTCTTGGTCGTTTTTATAAAATACTTATATTTACCACCAAGGAGTTCTTAACACCTTCTTTATCAACCGAAAATGGTTGCACTTAGCTGTGTATTAAAAGGGAATCGTGTGCAAATCACGAACTGTCGCGCAACTGTAAGTAACATATAGGTTTTTATCAAAATAGAGGTCCACTGTATACCTGGTTATATGGGAAGGACGATAAAAACTGTTACAAGTCAGGAGACCTGCCTATTTCGAATTGACGATGCTTTCGCGGTCTGAAGCTTATAGTCAGGTATGATACGATATGGATAACAGTTTGGTAAAAATCTTTTGTTATTTTGTGAGATGAGTTTTTAGTGGAGCAGTATGCTCTTTTATTACACTGTCTTGTACCGTATTTTCCTTTCCCATATTTTTCTTCCCACACAGGCATTGTGAAGTTTACCGAGAACTTTTTATAAGGATTTATCAATGTAAAAAGTTAGAAAATGTACCCATACGACCTTGATTATACATGCAGAAGTTATAGCCTTTACCACGGTTATACGGGAATATTTTTATCACATTCAAAACTTCAGGAAACGGCCCAAACGCATCAGTCTTCTTCTGAGTATTCTATTTCTGTTGTCAGGATATCAAATCCGGATAGCTATCGCCGTGACTATTTTTCATTAACGAACAAATTTCAACTAAACAATAAATATTAAAATGACTAAAAGTGAAAGTTTGAAGTCTCCGGGTAGTAAATTTCGGGAGGCCATGCAAAAAGAAAGTCCACTTCAGATCGTTGGAACTATTAATGCCAATCATGCATTACTTGCTCAGCAGGCTGGTTTCAATGCTATTTATCTTTCCGGCGGTGGAGTAGCAGCGGGTTCCTTAGGAGTTCCGGATTTGGGAATTACTACTCTTGAAGATGTTTTAATAGATGTTCAGCGCATTACCAATGTTTGCAACTTGCCATTGATGGTAGATGTAGACACAGGATTTGGTCCTTCAGCATTTAATGTAGCCAGAACCGTAAAGTCTTTGATAAAGGCAGGAGCAGCTGCATTACATATTGAAGATCAGGTAGGTGCAAAACGATGTGGGCACCGCCCGGGTAAAGAAGTGGTAAGCAAGGATGAAATGGTTGACAGATTAAAAGCTGCTGCCGATGCCCGTACTGATGAAAATTTCGTTATTGGAGCAAGAACAGACGCTTTCGCTAATGAAGGTCTTGAAAAAACATTAGAAAGAGCCATTGCCTACAAAGAAGCTGGAGCAGACTTCATTTTTGCAGAAGCAGTTCCGGATCTGAGCTTTTACCAAAAATTTGTAGACGCTACAGGAATTCCGGTTTTGGCCAACATCACTGAATTCGGAATGATTAAAATGTATACCGTAGAAGAATTGAAGAATGCAGGTGTAGGATTGATTCTTTATCCGCTTTCAGCTTTCCGTGCTGCCAATAAAGCCGCTCAAAACGTATATGAACACCTTCGTAAAGACGGAACTCAAGCCAATGTATTAGATACCATGCAGACCAGAGAAGAACTTTACAAAAGCATTGGGTATTATGACTATGAACAAAAATTAGATAACCTTTTTAAACAAAATTATTGATATGTCGACGAGCACTGAACCAACATTTAAACCTAAAAAAAGCGTTGCGCTTTCAGGAGTAACAGCAGGTAATACAGCACTTTGCAGTGTAGGGAAAAGTGGAAATGATCTCCATTACAGAGGATATGATATCCTTGATCTGGCAGAAAAAGCAGAATTTGAAGAAGTTGCTTACCTATTGATATACGGTCAGTTACCAACAGCAGCACAGCTGAAAAACTATAAAGCAAAATTAAAATCTTTAAGAGGGTTACCCCATTCCGTAAGAAATATACTGAAAAGTATTCCTGCCGCAGCTCACCCAATGGATGTAATGCGTTCCATGGTATCTGCAATCGGAAGTATCCAGCCGGAAAAAGATGATCATAACATTGCGGGAGCCAGAGATATTGCTGACAAACTATTGGCATCATTTGGATCAGGTTTATTGTATTGGTATCACTATACTCACAATGGTAAAGAAATCAATGTGGAAACAGATGATGATACTATTGGAGGACATTTCCTACATCTTTTGCATGGCAAAAAAGCACCCGATTCATGGGTAAAGGCAATGGAAATTTCCCTTAACCTCTACGCTGAGCATGAATTTAATGCTTCCACCTTTACGGCCCGTGTTATTGCAGGAACGGCATCCGATTTTTATTCTTGTATCACAGGAGCAATTGGTGCTTTAAGAGGTCCAAAGCACGGAGGAGCCAATGAAGTGGCATTTGAAATTCAGAGCCGCTATCAGTCTCCTGATGAAGCAGAAGCAGATATCCGCCAACGTATTGCCAATAAAGAAGTAATCATTGGATTCGGACATCCCGTATACACTATTTCAGATCCAAGAAACGTTGTGATAAAAAAAGTAGCCAAAGAACTTTCTGAAGAAGCGGGGGATATGCTCCTGTATAATATTGCAGAGAGACTGGAAAGCGTAATGTGGGAAGAAAAGAAAATGTTCCCGAATCTTGATTGGTTCTCTGCCGTTTCTTACCACCTGATGGGAGTTCCGACCCTGATGTTCACTCCTTTATTTGTAATCTCAAGAGTTACAGGATGGAGTGCCCACATCATAGAACAGAGACAGGATGGAAAAATCATCCGCCCAAGTGCCAACTATACAGGCCCGGAAAACAAAGAATTTGTATCCATCAACGACAGAAAATAATAAAATCCTGAAAACTTGAAAGCTGTTTTCAATTTTCACACGCTATTTTCAATTAATAAAAAATTTTCAACGATAAAAAAATGAGTTCACACATTTCAAACGAAAGACCACAACCGGACAAAGTATTAGTAGACATTGCAGATTATGTATTAAACTATGAAATTAAAAACGATTTAGCCTGGAAGACCGCTCACTACTGTCTTTTAGACACAATCGGGTGTGGTTTGGAGGCATTAACGTACCCTGCCTGTACAAAATTGTTAGGCCCTGTAGTGAAAGGTACGGTAGTGCCAAACGGAGCAAAAGTTCCTGGTACACAGTTTCAGCTGGATCCTATTCAGGCTGCATTCAATATTGGAGCAATCATCAGATGGTTGGATTTCAATGATACCTGGCTGGCTGCAGAATGGGGACACCCGTCCGATAATCTTGGCGGAATTTTAGCGACGGCTGACTGGTTGTCCAGAACCAATATTGCAGAAGGAAAAGCGCCTTTGAAAATGAAGCAGGTTTTAGAAGCAATGATCATGGCTCACGAAATTCAGGGAGTGATGGCTTTGGAAAACTCGTTCAATAAAGTGGGATTAGACCACGTATTATTGGTTAAACTTGCCTCTACTGCGGTAGTAGGAAAACTGATAGGATTAAACCGTGATGAGATCATCAATGCCGTATCACTGGCTTTCGTAGACGGACAATCTCTGAGAACTTACCGCCACGCCCCAAATACAGGTTCTCGTAAATCCTGGGCGGCAGGAGATGCTACATCAAGAGCTGTACGTCTTGCTCTGATTGCTAAAACAGGAGAAATGGGATACCCATCCGTTTTAACAGCAAAAACATGGGGATTCTATGACGTTTCTTTCAAAGGAAATGAATTCAAATTCCAGAGAGACTACGGCTCTTATGTAATGGAAAATGTTTTGTTTAAAATTTCTTTCCCTGCAGAATTCCACTCACAAACAGCAGTAGAAGCAGCAATGACATTACACTCAACATTGAAAGGCCTTGGAAAAACAACAGATGATATTAAAAAAGTAACCATCCGTACGCATGAAGCAGCGATCAGAATTATTGATAAAAAAGGACCATTGAACAATCCGGCAGATCGTGATCACTGTATTCAATATATGGTTGCTGTACCATTAATTTATGGAAGACTTACAGCAGCAGATTATGAGGATAACATCGCTTCAAATCCTGGAATCGATATTCTGAGAGACAAAATTGAATGTGTAGAAGACGTTCAGTTCACAACAGATTATCACGATCCGGAAAAACGTTCTATTGCCAACGCAATGACGATAGAATTAAATGACGGAACCATTCTGGATGAAATCGTTGTAGAATATCCTATCGGTCATAAACGCAGAAGAGAAGAAGGAATTCCTGAACTTATCAGAAAATATAAAGTCAACCTAGCCCGTATCTTCCCTGAAAAACAGCAGAAAACGATTCTTGAACATTCATTGGAGTATGATACATTAGTCAATCTGAATGTTAATGAATTTGTTGATCTTTTAATCATTTAAAATGAAAAATGGAGAGTAAAAGGTTGAAAATGAAAAGGAAACGTCTCATGATGAATTCTGCATTTTCAACTTTAAACTCTTCGTAATCAACCAGAAAAATATGTCACAAAAAGTAAAAATATTAATCAATGGAAATTTTACAGAAAGTACAACTAAAGAATATCTTCCTGTAGAAAATCCGGCTTCCTTAGAAATTCTTGCAGAAGTTCCCCTTACCGAACTATCTGAGATAGACGAAGCCATTGAAGCCGCTAAAGAAGCCTTCAAAACCTGGAAAGAAGTAGCCACTCCCGAAAGAGCCCGATTATTTCTGAAATACCAGCATCTTTTAAAAGAAAATCAAAAAGAAATCGCAGAAATCCTATCCAAAGAAAACGGAAAAACCTTTGCTGATGCTATGGGTGACGTTTGGAGAGGAATAGAAGTAGTGGAACACGCCTGTAATATTCCTACCCTGATGATGGGAGAAACGGTAGAAAATGTAGCCAGAGGAGTAGACACTTACAGCTATATACAGCCTCTTGGAGTGTGCGCGGGAATTACTCCTTTTAACTTTCCTGCGATGATTCCTTTGTGGATGTTTCCTATGGCAATTGCCTGTGGTAATACATTCATCCTGAAACCTTCGGAGCAAACACCTATGACTTCCATGAAAATGGCAGAGCTGTTTTTAGAAGCAGGTTTCCCAAAAGGAGTTCTGAATATCGTTCACGGTTCCAAAGATCAGGTGAACCATATTCTGAATCACCCTGAAATTAAAGCTATATCTTTCGTGGGTTCTGTGCCGGTTGCAGAACATGTGTACCGTACAGGAACAGACAATCTGAAGAGAGTTCAGGCTTTTGGGGGAGCAAAAAATCATATGGTTGTGATGCCGGATGCCAATAAAAATCAGGTGATCAATAATCTGGTAGGAGCCTCTTGTGGAGCGGCTGGGCAGCGTTGTATGGCTATAAGTGTTGCGGTGTTGGTAGGAGAAGCTCAGAACTGGGTGGATGATATTAAAAAGGCGTTAGGAACTATCAAACCAGGGGTTTGGTCTGACGAATCAGCAGCATTTGGTCCTTTAATCAATAAGCAATCTAAGGACAAAGTACTGAGATTAATCAAAAGTGCTTACGATCAGGGAGCCGATGTTCTTTTAGATGGAAGTGATGCCAAAGTGGAAGGCTATGAAAACGGATATTTCGTAGGACCTACATTATTCAGCAACGTATCCGTAGATATGGATATTTATCAGGAAGAAATTTTCGGACCTGCATTGCTTTTACTGAAAGCTGAAACGCTGGACGAAGCCATCAGAATTATCAATGAAAACCCTTACGGAAACGGTACGTCAATTTTTACCAATTCCGGAGCTGCCGCAAGAAAATTCCAACATGAGATCGAAGTAGGACAAATAGGAGTCAATCTTCCTATTCCTGTTCCATTGCCGTTTTTCTCTTTTACGGGATGGAGAAAATCATTTTTCGGAGATCTGCATTCCTACGGAAAACAGGGAGTCCGTTTCTACACGGAAACCAAAACTATCACCGCCCGTTGGTTCGAAGAAGACGTGCCGGGAGGTAACGTGAATATGACCATCAGTCTTAAATAATTGAAAACGGAAAGTTGAACATTAAAAGCAATGTGCTTTCACCTTTCATAAAAGTTCAGCTTTCCCTTTTCATTCTCAACTTTAGTACATCAATAATATGGAGTTTAATCTAAGTCAAGATCAGCTGGCATTTCAGGATGCTGCAAGAAAATTTGCTGAAAAAGAGCTTTTTCCCTATGCTTCCGAATGGGATGCCGAAAAGAAATTCCCAAGAGAAGCTATTGCCAAAGCCGGAGAACTTGGGTTCTGCGGTGTTTATACCAGTGAAGAAGCCGGAGGATTGGGATTATCACGATTGGATGCTGCCATTATATTTGAAGAATTGGCTGCAGCTTGTCCATCCACTACTGCCTATATTACAATACATAATATGGTAGCTTGGATGATGGATGAATTTGGAAGCGATGAGATCAGAAAAGAACTGTGTCCTGATCTTGCCGCGGGAAAATTGTTAGGATCTTATTGTCTCACTGAGCCGGGCTCCGGTTCTGATGCAGCAGGTCTAAAAACTACCGCAGTAAAGAAAGGGAATAAATATATCATCAACGGAACCAAAGCCTTCATCTCCGGAGCCGGGGAAAGTGATATTCTGATTGTTATGGCCCGCACAGGGGAATCCGGAACAAAAGGAATCAGTGCATTTGCCGTTCATGCAGACGCTAAGGGAATCAGTTTTGGAGAAAAAGAAAAAAAGCTGGGCTGGAATACACAACCTACACGTTTTGTATTTCTAGATCATGTGGAAGTTGATGAAAAATACCTTCTGGGGACATTAGGGGAAGGATTTAAAATTGCTCTGAAAGGGCTGGACGGAGGCCGTATCAATATTGGAACCTGCTCTGTAGGAGCCGCTCAGGGAGCTGTTAATCAGGCCCAACGATATATGCATGAAAGGCAGCAGTTTGGTAAATCTCTGGCACAGTTTCAGTCGCTTCAGTTTAAAATTGCCGATATGGCTACAGAATTGGTTGCCGCGCGCCAAATGGTACAACTGGCAGCCTTTAAGCTTGATTCTAAGGATGTAAATGCCACCACTTATTGTGCCATGGCGAAAAGGCTGGCCACTGATATGAGCTTTAATATATGCAACGAAGCACTTCAGATATTAGGAGGATATGGCTGTACACAGGATTTTCCGGTGGAAAGGCTTATGCGCGATGCCAGAGTACATCAGGTTGTAGAAGGGACCAATGAAATTATGAAACTGGTGATTTCAAGAAAGATCCTTGAAGAAGGCGCTACCTTGCAAATAAGATAATCAATGGGTTGAAAAAACGTGAGTTAAAAATTTATGTATTTTAAATTCACAAATAGCTTTCAATTTCCAGATCAAACAAATTTTCAATTTAAAACATGAGTCTAATACTAACAGAAATAAAAAATAAAGTCGGAATTATCACATTACATTCTGAAAAAACACTCAATTCGCTGTCATTAGAGATGATAGAAGAACTGAAAGTTGTTTTAGATAGCTGGAAGATATCCGGCGATGTAGCCTGTATATTCCTTCAGGGAGCAGGTGAGAAGGCGTTCTGTGCAGGAGGAGATGTAAGAAAACTGCACGATGCGATCATTGCTCAGCGTTCCATTGATGCTGCAGAAGTTCCTCAGGACTGCCTCGATTTTTTCTCCAAAGAATATCAGGTAGATTATAGTATTCATACCTATCCAAAACCTGTTATTGTCTGGGGACACGGAATTGTAATGGGAGGTGGTATCGGTTTAATGGTGGGCGCATCCCATCGTATTGTTACCGAAAGAAGTAAGCTGGCCATGCCGGAAATCACGATCGGTTTATATCCTGATGTAGGTGGAACATGGTTTTTGAATAAAATGCCTTCTGCTTACGGATTATATCTGGGATTAACCGGGGCAAGACTTGACGGAGCCGACTGTAAATTTTTAGGATTGGCAGATTATTATATTGAATCATCTTCAAAAGAAGCAATTCTCGATACCCTTTTCAAAACAGAATGGAATGGCTCTCCTCATAAAACGGTTTCCAATATTCTTGAAAATATTTCGAAAGATATGGTCATTCCGGAATCTCAGGCATCAATGCATCAGTCTTTTATCCAGCAGTTTGAAGGAGTAGAATCTTTGAATGAATTCAGAGAAATTTTAATTCATCAGAAAGATAAGGACGAATGGATTAATAACGGGATAAAAAGTTTTGTAGCCGGGTCACCAAGCTCAGCACACATTATTTTCAGACAGCTGAAAGAAGGAAAAGACTTAAGTTTGGAAGAAATTTTTCAATCTGAGCTGAATCTTTCATGCCAATGCTGTATTCACCCCGATTTCGCAGAAGGAGTGAGGGCTTTACTGGTAGACAAAGATATGTCTCCAAAATGGACCCCGGTAACATTAGATGACATCACAGAAGAATGGGTAGACTCTTATTTCTATGAGTTGAAAGTTGAAAACGGGAAGTAGATTTTAAAACAATTGCAAAACGTATTTCATTCTTTATCATGTGATAATCATTTGAAATTTCAAGTAATGATTACCAATTTTTAACTTTTAATTTTAAACTAATAAAAATGTCAAATATAGCATTCATAGGATTAGGAAATATGGGAGGCCCAATGGCGGTTAACCTGATAAAAAACGGTCACAGCGTTGTTGGTTTCGATCTTTCGGAAACAGCGTTGCAAACCTTGAAAGAAGCCGGTGGGCAGGTTGCAGATTCTGCTTTGACTGCTGCCAGAGATGTCGATGTAGTAATATCGATGCTGCCTTCTGGAAAACACGTTGCAGATTTATATTCTGAAAGCTTTATAAACAGCCTGAAACCTAATACACTTTTGATCGACAGCAGTACTATTGATGCTGTTACTGCCCGTTCTGTTGCAGAGCTTGCCGTTTTAAAAGGGTGTAAAATGATTGATGCCCCGGTGTCAGGAGGAACCTCTGGAGCACAGGCAGGAACTTTAACCTTTATTGTAGGAGGGAAGCAGGAAGATTATGAAAAAGCCAGACCCATACTGAAGTGTATGGGACAGAATATATTCCATGCCGGAGAGTCCGGGGCAGGGCAGGTGGCTAAGATCTGTAATAATATGTTATTGGCTATTCATATGATCGGAACTTCCGAGGCGATCAATCTGGGAGTGAGACATGGTCTTAATCCTCAGGTTTTAAGTGAAATCATGCAGAAAAGCTCAGGAAAAAACTGGTCTCTCGAAGTATATAATCCTTATCCCGGCGTCATGGAAAATACTCCAGCGTCCAGAAACTATTCAGGAGGTTTTGCTGTAGATCTCATGACCAAAGACCTTGGATTGGCCGCAGAAGCCGGACTGGAAACAAAAACGTCCACTCCTCTTGGAAATACAGCCCTTAATTTATACAGAATGTGGAGCGGAGCTGGAAACGGAAAAATAGACTTTTCCAGCATTATTCAATTTCTGAATGCAGAAGCTTAAAAATTTTAACCATTAACGATCAATTAAAACGTGAATTTCGAAACATTACTATATCAGCAAAATGGTCATATCGGAACTTTGACGATCAACAGACCACAGGCATTGAACGCCTTGAATGAGCAGGTTCTAAAAGAATTAAAATCATTTGCCGACGAAATCAGGGCGGATAAAAGCGTACGGGTACTCATTGTTACCGGGTCAGGAGAAAAAGCATTTGTTGCGGGTGCCGACATCAAGGCGATGCAGGAAATGAGTCCTAAAGAAGCAGAAGTGTTTTCAAAAGCCGCCCAAAGTGCCTTTAACGCGATTGAAGAATTACCATTTGCCGTAATTGCTGCCGTAAACGGTTTTGCATTGGGAGGAGGATGCGAAGTGGCTTTGGCCTGCGACATCATTATCGCCAGTGAAAAAGCAAAATTTGGACTCCCAGAAGTGACTCTGGGATTATTGCCTTGTTTTGGCGGAACTCAGCGCCTGCCTAGAGCAATCGGCTTGTACAAAGCAAGAGAAATGGTTTTTTCAGGAGAATTTTATTCAGCGCAATCTTGTAAAGAGCTCGGTTTTGTGAATCATGTTTTTGCTCCTGAAGAACTTCTGAATGAAACGCTGAAACTTGCACAAACAATTGCTTCCAGAGGTCCTGTAGCGGTTGCAAAAGCGAAACAGTCATTAAATACAGGATTTGAAATGCACCTTACGGAAGGATTGCATCAGGAAGCTGTCTTGTTTGGAGAACTGTTTACTACAGAAGATCATAATGAAGGCATTGGTGCGTTTGTAGAAAAGCGCAGCCCAAGCTTCATAGGAAACTAATTCCGGTTGAAAATGGAAAATTGAATTTTAACAGCGTAATCCGTTTTATTTCATGTAGGTAAGGAAATCATTTTTCAATTTTCCATTTTCAGCTATATTGTTATTCCATGATTGTTCTTTACCTCTGCCATCACAAAAGTACTGTGAGTACTTCCTATAGAATCTACAGAACCTAATTTGTTAAATACAAAGTCTTGATAATGTTTCATATCCCGAACCTGAACTTTCAGTAGGAAATCAAAATCTCCGGAAATATTATAACATTCGGCAACTTCTTCAATTTCCAGAATTTCTTTTACAAAATCGTACCCTACAGATCGGTCATGAATTTTTAATTTGATCTGGCAGAAAATAGTAAAACCACGATTGAGCTTTTCCGCATCCAGAACGGCTGCATATCTTTTTATATATCCCTCCTGCTCAAGTCTCTTTACCCTTTCAAAAACAGGAGAAGGAGAAAGGTTTACTTCTCTAGCCAGTTCTTTTACCGTCAGTTTTGCATTTTTTTGTAGCAGCCTCAGAAGCTGTACATCTTTATCATCAAGTTGTTCCACAGAATGTTATTCTTTTAATTATAAAAACAGTCAAATTTATGGAATAATATTCTTTTATTAATTATTTTAAAAGTTTGATTTGCTTAATTTTTTACTTATGATTGTTGTTTTATTCTGTGTTGCTGATTTTAAATAAAATTACAAACTTTTACTGATGACATTTGTTGTGGGTAAAAATCCAGTTCTTTATACATATTTCATCCAACAGGAGAGGCTTTACTTAAGGTAAACCCCAGGCTAACAGTAAAATAATAAACATTTTATGAGGTGTGTTTATTTTATTGAATTTCTCTTGCTTTCTGAAAAGTATCCTCCATATTTTGAGTCAGTATTGCAGGAATATAATCTTCTCTTGGCGTTCCGTTAATGTGATAAAGTCTTTCTGCAGGAAACTGAAATCCTATTTTTGTCTCAGACATCTGAAAACTTGAAATAGCTCCTAAAAGGCCAGCCATTTGGGTACCTATCACCGTAGCTCTATTCATCCCATCAAAGCCTATGGCAATTCCTTCGCCCATACTTCCCGTCCAGTGGCTGACAAGAATATAAAGATTTCCTTTAAAGATTTCCTTTCTCGGACTTACATATTCTGTCCAGTGTCTTAAGGTTTGATATTCTTTCTCTGTAAATTCATGAGTTTGATAGGGTAGCTGCTTATCTGTAAATCTACCCATTATGGCTCGGGCCACTGTTGAATTTCCGCCACCCGGAGTCTCTGTGAGATCAATAATCAAGTTTTTATAAAGTAAAAAACCGTCAAGAGTTTTATCAAACTCAGCAATAAGCTGGTTGTTTCCCAGAGAATTATTGATTTTTATATAAGCGGTCTGAGGGTTCATTACTTTACTATAAAGCAACTGATCGCTATTTCCATAAGTGACAGGAGAAAAGGTCTTTTCTTTTCCATTGATCACAGCGGTTATCTCTCTCTTTTCATTATGTGTGCCTGCAAACAGCATATCAATAGCATATTGTTGCATTTTTTGATTGTATTTGTTGGTGAATTTTGGTGAAAACTGCTTTAGCTGTGGATCAATAGGTTTACCATTAAATTTGGTTACTTCCATTCCAATTTGTAATCCGGCCAAATCAGATCCAAAGCCTTTTCTGAGGTCTTTTATAAAATATTGAGTACCATTTTTCTCAATGTAGAGATCGGAGCCGGAAGGAACTAAGCGGTTGGAAGTATTTAAATTGGTATTAAGCGAAGAATGTCCATTGTAAAGTTCATTCAGTACTTTTTCAAGAAAATGGATAAATTCTTCACGGCTGGAAATTTTTTCAGTCTGAGGCTCATATATTTTTTTTACTTCTTTCCAGTTAATATGCTGCTGATCCAGATAAGCATAATGTTCATTAATATCGGACCAGAATTCTTGAAAATCTTTTTGATATTGATTTTGAGCAAAACTGAGATTTCCAAAAAGTAAGAGTACAGCCAGTAAGAAAAACTGCCACAGTTTTTTAGTGTTCATCGGGGTTATTATATTTTCGATCTAATATATAAAAACAATTTAAATCCGCATTTCATTACTTTATACAGATTCTTTTTATTTAAGAATCTAAATACATTGATTTTTCTATCGTCATTTTTGAAAATTGTAGATGAATAGCGTGTTTTGTTGTGTTTAGGAAATTAAAACAGAGAAAAACCTTATTGTTTTTACAAAATTTCTTACTTTTATCATAACCCAAAAAATAAATCGTTTTGAGAACGACTCTTAAACTTATTATAGCTTAATATCAGTCTTAGCAACCACAGGCTGATAATTCTTTCGTTCAGATAATTCTATCTGAGCAGGTTTTCATTTTCTCATATTATTTACTGTATTGTCTGCAAAGGCAAGTATATCTCTTGTTTCAGCTTTGGCATCTTTATGATTACCATCTGAAATAAGCGGTTGGCTTATAGTTGGAAACGTCTTGTAAAAACCGATTTTATTCTATCTCTGGCTTTCCGGAACCTGTATCTGTTGCTGTAATGCATGAATAATATGTGAAGAATTTCACAAAGAATAGTAAGCATAATGATAAGCGATGAGTATAGAATATATATGGGAGATAAAAGCGAAAAACACTCCCTTTTTAAAAAAGAAATGCAACCACTGTAGTAGTGATAGATTCCAGTGTAGTGATAAATTCAGGTTGAATACCCAAAAGAAAAACATGGATATATGGTTAATTTACCGTTGTGTACATTGCCAGAACCGATACAATATGACCCTTTTTTCCAGGATAAGAACAGAAAAGATTGATAAAGATCTGTTTAATAAAATGTCAGAAAATGATACAATGACAGCCTGGGAATATGCTTTTTCTCATGAAATAAGAAGAAAAAATAACGTTGAAGCCGATCTGGAAACAGTTGATTACGAGGTAATCTGTGACGGGATTTCAGTAGAAGATCTACCGGATTCCGACCATGAAATGCTTACCATTGTTATTAAATCTCCTTTTGATTTTCATCTTAAAATATCTTCCGTAGTGAGAATAGGATTAAAACTTTCATCGGGCAAGTTAAATCGTTTGATTGAAATGAACGGGATCTTTGTTCATAAGAAACCTTTACAAAGGAAACATAAGATTAAAAACGCAGACGAAATCCGAATTCATGCTGTGACATTAAAAAAGATACTTTCCGAAGAGTAATTAAACCTGTTTTAATAAAAAATGGACCGTTTTTCAGTTAAAATGGTCCATTTTTATAGATTGAAATTCTTGTATTTCGCTTTATGAAGAAAATTCATCCAGCATATCTGCCGAAGGAACAAAAAATAAGGTTCCCGTCTGAGCTGTACTGAAATCAAGAATTCTATCGTAATTTCCTACAGGATCACCAATGAACATATTTGTAAGCATTTTTTCAACAGTACTGAAAGTGCTGGCATAGCAGATGAAGTAGGTACCCATCTCATTGGTAGAAACATTTCCAAATGGCATATTATCCCTCACCACTTTAAAATCGTCACCTATATTAGCCAGAGCAATGTGAGAATTTTTGGGCTTTACATCATCATCCATTTCTATATCATGTTCCTTCGATCTTCCGATAACTTTTTCCTGATCCTCTACAGAAAGAGATTTCCAGGCATTCATATTATGGAGGTATTTCTGAACAAAAAGATAACTTCCCCCTTCATATTGAGGATCAGAATCTCCAATGATGGCAAAATAATCACGGTCTTTTCCGTGTGGATTTTCCGTTCCATCCACGAAACCTAAAATAGACCTGCTGTCCCAATAGCGAAACCCCTGAACCTCAACAATACAGTCTGCAATCTCTTTTATAAAATCAGAAATCGTTGAAGCCATATCATAAGCAAGACTTTTTTCATCTGCACGAATATGGAAATGCAGATCTCCCCGGGTGCTTATCGCCGTATGTTTGCTGCCTTTTATTTCCTCGAAATTCTTAAATTCTTTCGGTAATGGCTTTGGAAGTTCCAATTGCTGCCATGCTTCGTAGCCTATTCCCAAAACACAGCTTGCCTTGGCATCCGGAAAACGGTCTAGGGCAGAATTATTAAGATTTGTAATAAGGGCACAGATCCTCTGAAATACAGATTTAATTTTAGAAAGATCGGAATCCTGTTTAAAGTTCCAAACCAGAAAATAAGTATTGTTGTTAGGATAATCTGTGACGTTTTGGGAGTTCATACTTTTTGAAGTTTCGTTTACTGACATCTCTAATTTTCTAAGAATTTAATTTAATGAATAAAGTTATGATATTACTTGAGTCTTAAGATAAACAATTTATTATATTTTTTTCATAAATCAGAAGGCAGACTTTTACCTTTTACACTTTAAGCAAGCTATAAAATGAGTATTATTGTAATAAGATTCACCTTCAACAAAATACTATGGGACATTGGGAAATTTTTCTGTTCTTTTTAATCATTGCTTTTGTATACTCATCCGTAGGATTTGGCGGCGGTTCCAGTTATCTTGCTGTATTGGCCATGTATAGCCTGCCATATCAGGAAATCCGATTAACGGCTCTTATCTGTAATGTAATCGTAGTTGTAGGAGGAGTATATATCTACCTTAAAAATAAGCAGATAGATTGGAAAAAAGTACTCCCCATTACACTTATCAGCGTTCCTATGGCCTTTTTAGGAGCAATCGTAAAAATAAAACAGGAAACCTTCTTTCTGATTCTGGGAATTACCCTCATCCTGGCCGCAGTATTGTTATGGATAAAAACCGATGGTAAAAATGAAGCGATCATTACAGAAAACCCAAAATCTTCAATCGTAAGAAATAGCTTTTTAGGAGGTGGAATAGGCTTTTTATCAGGTTTAGTAGGAATTGGGGGCGGAATTTTTCTTTCTCCACTTCTGAATTTGATGAAATGGGATACACCCAGAAAGATTGCTGCAACCTCAAGTGTTTTCATCCTGGTTAATTCAATTTCAGGAATTTTTGGTCAATTATCAAAACTATCTGTAGGGATGGATTATTTCAGAATTGTAAGTCTATGTCTTGCCGTGTTGATTGGCGGGCAGATCGGTGCTAGAATGTCCCTAAAATGGAATCCTTTAATTATAAAAAGAATGACCGCTGTTCTTGTATTGGTTGCGGGGATAAATGTTTTAATAAAATACGGGTAGAATAAATTTACACAAGAAAATGAAAATTAAGATATTAGCTTTCGGAATTACCAAAGATATTTTTGGAACATCTGAAAAAGAAATAGAAGCAGAAGATAATTTAACTGCAGGACAATTGAAAAACCTGTTAGAAGACCGTTTTCCAGACCTGAAAAAGCTGAAATCCTATTTTATAGCTCTAAATGAAGAATATGCAGAAGATCATCAGACCATTACAGAAACTGATGAAATTGCCGTTATTCCTCCAGTAAGTGGCGGCTAGATGGAAAATGTTGGATAATGAACACCTCGGTTTCGTATAAAAACAAAAATGGAATGATTGATATTAAAATAACAGACACTCTCCTAGATATTACAGAATGTCTGGCAACAGCTCAGGACCTCGGCAGTGGGGGCATCGCCACCTTTATAGGAACCGTTCGTAATGTGACAGAAAACAAACCTGTAATCCGCCTTGAGTACGAATGTTACCAGTCTATGGCAGAAAAAGAAATAAAAAAGGTGGCAGAGAAGGCCGTTTCTATATTTTCGGTTCGCAACGTTGTTGTTCATCATCGCGTAGGAACGTTATTTCCTGGTGATGCTGCGGTGATGATCGTTGTAAGCGACGGACATAGAGATGCAGTTTTTGACGCCTGCAAATACATTATAGACACAATAAAACAGACCGTCCCCATTTGGAAAAAAGAAATTTTTGAAGATGGAGAAGAATGGGTTTCTGCTCACCCATAATTTCAAGAACGAAAATTCGTATATTTACTATACCAGATTATTCAGCTATGAAAACCAATCTATTAGAAACTCGGTCTGTACGACAGATAGAAATTATCAAAATAAAAGATAACAGCAGTTTTCCTTATACTGATGATGTTTCTGTAGAAGAACCTCTGGAAATAAGGATTTCTTATGGTGCTGAAAATCACAGAGAATATAAAAATATATCCGTTACCATGAGAACTCCCGGTCATGATGCTGAACTGGCAGCAGGTTTTCTCTTCACAGAAGGAATCATTTCCAGCTATCAGAAGATCAGAAAAATAGATCATCCGCAAGCTGAATGTTCTAAAAACCGGGAAAATATCATTGAAGTGGAGCTGGTGGAAGATTGCATTCCACATCTGATGAGCGCAGACCGTAATTTCTATACCACTTCCAGTTGCGGTGTTTGCGGAAAAAGCTCTATAGAGTCCATAAAAACAGTAAGTACTTTTCAAAATATTGAAACGGAAAAACGATCTGTCACTCTTGAAACATTGTACCAATTGTCCGGAAATCTACAGGAATTTCAAAACAATTTCAGTGCGACAGGAGGCATTCATGCTTCAGGAATTTTTGATTTCAATGGAAATCTGCTTGCCGTAAGAGAAGATGTAGGAAGACATAATGCATTGGATAAACTGATTGGTCATGCCTTATTTACAGAACAGCTTCCGCTGAAAGATGTCATTGTAGTATTAAGTGGAAGAGCCAGCTTTGAACTCATTCAGAAAGCTGCGATGGCAGGAATTTCTATGGTGGCAGCAATCGGAGCGCCATCAAGTTTGGCTGTAGAATTGGCTAAAGAATTTGATATAACGCTTTTGGGATTTCTCCGGGATAACAGATTGAATATCTATCACAAAAGCATCCATCACGAAATTATTAACCATTACTAATCCTGTAGGATTTTTGAATAGAAAATTCTTCACGAACGAGACAGTAAATCCATTGTAAAAAAGTAAAACTATGAAAATAAGAATAAAAGACAATTCTATAAGATTTCGTTTAACCCAATCAGAAGTTTCAGAATTAGGATCTAACGGAGCCGTTTCCAGTGTGACTCAGTTTGTTGACAAACCCTTTATCTACACAATAGAGAAAACAGGAGAAGATGTTTTGTGTGCTTCTTTCATTGAAAATAAAATCATCCTGAAAATGCCAAGTGCGATGATAAAGGAACTGGTTTCTACTGATACCGTAGGTTTTGATGGTCAGACAGGATTAGTCAAACTTTTGGTTGAAAAGGATTTTGTATGTATCGACAATACTGTGGAGGACCAGAGTGACAACTATCCGAATCCCAATCTTACATGTTAATCACTTTACAAAATAAAGAGTATGGAAGAAAATAATAAAAACAAGGTAGAAGAAAAAATCAGCCACGAACCCAGCGCTGAAAACCCCTTCACTTTACTCGACCTTAAACTGACACATGTAGGCAAAGCCGCAGCGGGAGTGCCTGCTGTAATGGCTGCTTTTAGTGATTTAATAGAAGAAAAAACACCTGTCCGGGGGATGAGGGCATTATTTAAAATGAATCAGATGGGTGGGTTCGACTGCCCAAGCTGTGCATGGCCGGACCCAGACGATGAGCGGTCTGCTCTGGGTGAATATTGTGAAAACGGAGCAAAAGCTCTGGCTGAAGAAGCTACAACAAAAAAAGTAACCCCCGAGTTTTTTCGACAAAACTCCCTATACGACCTTGCAAAATTAGATGACCACCAGATCGGAAAAATGGGACGTCTTACCGACCCTATGTATCTGGCACCGGGAGCAACCCATTACGAACCCATAAGCTGGGATCATGCTTTTCAAAAAATAGCGGAACATTTCAATGCATTAGAATCACCCAATGAAGCCGCTTTTTATACTTCCGGGCGTACAAGTAATGAAGCGTCATTTGTGTATCAGTTGTTTGCCAAAGAATTTGGAACCAATAATATGCCTGACTGTTCCAATATGTGCCATGAAACCTCCGGATCAGCGTTACGACCAACCATAGGAATTGGCAAAGGAACAGTAACCCTGGACGATTTTCATAATGCTGAACTTATCATTATTATAGGACAAAATCCGGGCACCAACGCCCCGAGAATGCTGAGTGCTTTGACAAAAGGGAAAAAAAACGGGGCTAAAATCATCGCCGTCAACCCTTTACCAGAAGCCGGATTAATGGGATTTATCGATCCTCAGAATGTAAAAGCAATTCTTAGAGGCGGAGTACAGCTTGCAGACCTTTATTTACCCGTAAAGATCAATGGTGATATGGCGTTGCTGAAAGCTCTGGAACTTATTTTAATTGAGTTGGAAAAGAAAAACCCTGGGAAAGTTTTTGATGAAGAGTTTATCAGAGACAAAACAGTAGGATATGAAGAATTTCTGAAACAGTTTGATCATTATAACCTGGACGAACTGGCTGAACTTTCAGGTGTTTCCCAGGAAGCTCTCTATCAGGCAGCAGAAATGATCGCATTCAAAAAACGGATCATCATCAGCTGGGGCATGGGGCTTACACAACAGCCCAATGGCGTAGATATGATCCGAGAAATCCTGAATATTCTTCTATTGAAAGGAAGTATAGGAAAACCGGGAGCAGGAGTATGTCCTGTGCGCGGCCACAGCAACGTACAGGGAAATAGAACCATGATGATAGATGAGAAACCTACCGATGAACAGCTTGACCGTCTTGAAAATTTCTATGGTTTCAAAGTTCCACGCCAACATGGGTATGATGTAGTACGGGCCATAAAAGCCATTCATGAGGAAAAAGTAAAAGTGATGTTCTGTATGGGCGGTAATTTTCTTTCTGCAACTCCGGATACTACTTTTACAGCTCACGCGTTACGGAGACTCAATCTTTTGGTATGTGTTTCTACAAAGCTCAACCGCAGCCATCTTGTGCATGGTAAAGAAGCGCTTATTCTGCCTACTTACGGCCGAAGTGACAAAGATATCGTAAATGGAGAAGTACAGATTGTAAGCACAGAGAATTCAATGGGAGTCGTTCAGAGCTCAAAGGGAATGCTGGATGCCGTATCCGATAACCTGATCAACGAAACCCAAATCGTATGCCGTATGGCTATGGCTACTTTAGGAAGTCGGTCTGTCGTTAACTGGCAGCGTTATCATGACAGTTACGATGCGATAAGAGATGATATTGAGCAATGCATCCCTGGATTTACAGACTATAATGTACGCGTCAGACAAAAAGGAGGATTCTATCTTCCGAATGGAGCCAGAGATGAGCAGCGTTTTTCCAAAGATCTTGGAGGACGTGCACCATTTACTTTAACGGAAATTCCTGATAATACACTTGCTCCCGACGAATATATGATGGCTACCACCCGTACTCACGATCAGTTTAATACAACCATTTACGGATTGGACGACAGATACCGTGGAATAAAAAATGAACGCCGAGTCATCTTTATGAATCAGAAAGATATTGATAAAGCAGGATTTAAAGCAGGTGATAGAGTAGATCTTTACAATTATGATGACGGAATAGAAAGAGTTGCTCCTCTGTTTATCATTGTTTCTTATCAGATTCCTGAAAAAAATACAGTCACTTATTTTCCCGAAACCAATGTTCTGGTCTCTGTAAACAACGTCGTAAAAGAAAGCAATATGCCTGCTTCTAAATATGTTAAGATTAAAATTAAAAAACACGATCCCGAGGTGTATAAAAAAGTAGATGAAATGCTTTATCGGGGAGCCATTCAAAGATCATAATTATCATTAATATTGTACTATGAAAAAAATATTGCCTGTAGTTCTTCTGTTCCTGTCCGGTTGGGTATTCTGCCAGTCCGGTTTTAAACTGAAAGTAAACGGCGACGTTTCAAAACCTTTAGAACTGAGTTTGGCTGATCTATCAAAAATGCCAAGAAAGGAAGCTTCACTAAAAGACAAAGACGGCAATGTTCATGTATACTCTGGTGTTTCCGTTCAGGAGATTCTTGCAAAAGCGGGAGTTTCTTCAGGTAAAGAACTTCATGGAGAAAATCTTTCAAAATATCTTTTGGCTAAATGTACAGACGGATATCAGGTATTATTTTCCTTGGCAGAAATCGATGCTTCCATTGCAGACAAAAATGTAATCGTAGCAGATACTGTTGATGGAAAGCCTTTACCGGAGTCCGCTTCGTATTATTGCAGAAGGAGAGAAAAAGCCGGCCCGCAGTTCTTATCAACTGGAATCTTTGATGGTGGGGCAGATTAAAAAATAAAATTTTAGATAAAGACTTAACGAAAGAAAGTATGATTATAAGGAAGAAGGAAAATTGGTTCAAAATGCTTTTTGTTTGGCATGGCTCCGTATTGCCGAGGTTGTTGCCACGTCTTTTTTTACTTTTTATTTTATCACTGGGAGTTGTGTACCTGCGTGGGATGATATTTTCATTTAAAGTTCCGCTTAATCCGGCCCCTTTAACCTTATTTGGCTTTGTGCTCGCTCTTTTTTTAGGATTCAGGAATAGTGCGAGCTATGATAGGTTCTGGGAGGGGCGAAAATTGTGGGGAGCTTTATTAAATACTGCCAGATCGTTAACACGTCAGGTTTTAACCTTAAAAAGTACAAAAGAAACCAGTCTTTCATCTTCTGATTTTATCAATTTGTTAGGAGCTTTCATTTTCGCTTTAAAACATCAGCTCAGAGGGACAGATTCTTACGAAGACTTACAGCAAAGGCTAAATGAAGACCAAATGAAAGTTGTTGCCGCGGCAAAATACAAACCTGCAGTTATTATGCGTTTATTGGGAGAATGGGTGCAGAAGGCTAGGGAAGAGGGAATTATAGATTCTA
Organism: Chryseobacterium sp. JK1; assembly: GCF_050632815.1. NCBI lineage: Bacteria > Pseudomonadati > Bacteroidota > Flavobacteriia > Flavobacteriales > Weeksellaceae > Chryseobacterium > Chryseobacterium sp. JK1. The sequence continues at coordinate 931,104 of NZ_JBODRU010000001.1, forward strand.
TTCAGCAATCCCGTTTTGATGAAAATTTTGACAAACTTTCCGATATTGTAGGAGGTTGTGAAAGAATTGTTTCTACTCCGATTCCTTATAGCTACAGAGTTTTATTACATCGTACAGTATATATCTACTGTTTTCTTTTACCATTTGGGCTTGTAGATTCATTGAGGTGGTTTACACCGCTTATTGTAGTCTTTGTTGCCTATACATTTGTCGCCTTTGAGGCCATAGCGGATGAAATTGAAGAGCCGTTCGGTACAGAAGCGAATGATCTGGCATTGAACAGCATGAGTGTTATGATTGATGAAACGATTCATGAAATGGCAGGAGAAACGATTTCTCATGCTCAAAAGCAAGTACAGAATATCATAGACTGATATTAGATAATAATACATGATGGAATCTTTAGAAAAACCTGTAATCTATACAATAGGACACTCTGTTCATCAGTTGGAATACTTTATTGAAATGCTGAAATCATTTGATATTGAAGTATTGGCAGATGTAAGAAGATTTCCGGGATCAAAGAGACTTCCTTGGTTTAGCAAAGACAATCTGCATAAAGTTTTACCGGAGAATCATATTGAATATATCCATCTGGAAGAGTTGGGCGGACGAAGGAAAGTACAGCCCAACTCAGTAAACAGCCGGTGGAAAAACGAGTCTTTCCGTGGATATGCCGATTATATGCAAACCGGAGAGTTTAGTAAGGCTGTTGAAAAGCTTGAACATATTGCAAAGAAGAAAACAACAGCTTTGATGTGTTCCGAAGCCGTATGGTGGAGCTGCCACAGATCTATGATCTCAGATTATCTTAAAGCGAAAGACTGGGATGTACAGCATATTATGAATATCGGAAAAACCGAAGAGCATCCCTATACTTCACCGGCGAGAATTCGCGATGGGAAGGTATTTTACTCTGATGAAAGTTTATTTGACGAATAAAATGCTATTGTAAAGTCTTTTTTAATGAATCATCTTGCTTATTCCGTCTTGTAAAGAAAATACCTCTTTTTCAGGAAAAACTTTTTTAATGGTTTTAGTTGCTTCTATACTCCGTTTTCCGGAATGACAATAAAAAACAATAGGATGGGTAATACGAGAAATATAATGGAAGTTCTCCTGTAATTCATCCAAAGGAATATTTTTTCCACCAATATTAAAATTTTCGTGTTCCTGCTGAGTGCGTACATCTATTATTTCAAAATGACTTTTATTGTCCTGGGTCAATTGCTCAAAAGTTATACGCTGAACGGTTTGAGGTAATTCTGTAATGGATAGTGATGTTTTTTTAAGTTTAATAACCTGTGTTCTGCCACTCAAAACATTCATCATCCAGAGTTTGCCCGATAAAATATCTTCGGACTGTGTTATATATTTAATAGTTTCATTAGCCTGCATGCAGCCAACTATTCCTGCGAGGGTAGGAATAACACCTCCTTCTCTGCAATTGGGAACCTGTGCATTTTCTGCATTGGGAAAAACATCTCGATAATTGGGAGAATAAGTGCCGTCCTGCTGCAAAACATTCCAAATGCTTACTTGCCCTTCATGTTGATAGATGGCTCCGTAAACCAAAGGCTTTCCTTGAAGTACACAGGCATCATTGAGTAAACATTTGGTTTCAAAATTATCGGTTCCTTCAATAACCAGATCAAATTCTGAGATCAGATCCAAAACATTGGAAGAGGAAACTCTCATTGGATAAGGAATAACAGTAACAGAAGGATTTTGTACCTGGAGTTTTTTTGCCGCCACATCTACTTTTAAGAGACCAATATCATCAGGGGTATATAGGATTTGACGATGAAGATTACTTAAAGAAACATGGTCGTCATCCGCAATACCAATGGTTCCTACTCCTGAAGAAGCGAGATATTGTGCGCAGGGACAGCCAAGTCCTCCCATTCCTACAATAAGAACTTTTGCATTTTTAAGCAGTTCCTGAGTTGCTGTTCCAAAACCTGGTAAAGCAATCTGACACTGATAACGTTCCAATGATGTATTCATACAATTCCTTTAAAATCTTAAAAAGTTTCTGATGGGCTAATTTTTTAATATTTTCTGAGCTTTTGCCGCATCTTCCGGGGTATTTACATTCATTAAGGCATCCGGATTATCGGGCTTCAGGATAAGGGTATCGCTATTGATCAAAACTTTTCTTGGGCACGTATTTCCAATTCCCAGAAAATTAAGCAGAAGAGGATAGCTTTTCGGTTCCCAAATCGTGATTAAAGGTTCCGGCAGTCCATCAAAAGGACTTTCATAGGTAGTAGCGGCCTTTTCAGGATCTCTCGACTGAATTAAAAATTCAAGGGATTTCCGGTCAAGAAGAGGAAGATCACAGGCAACCACCAGCCAGGCTTTATCTCTCTGAGACCGCAATGCGGAAAGAATACCTCCGAATGGTCCCATATTCAGGAATGTATCGGTAAGAGCTTGGTAACCGCTATTAAAATTTTCCAATTGATCCTGTCTGCAGGAAATGAAAACTTCATCACAGAAAGGAGCCAGAAGATCTGCTGCAAAATAGCGCTGTTCTTTTCCGTGCCAGTTGAGCAAATCCTTAGCATGTCCCATCCGTACACTTTTACCACCCGCCAGAACAAGACCGTTGATGGCAGGTATTGTTTTATGTTCTTCTGAAATCATTTTTTCCCCCTGATTTTTCTATTAATTTAATTTCTTTGATGATAATATCATGGCTGAATGCTTTACACATGTCATAGATCGTTAATGCGGCTGTAGAAGCTCCGGTAAGTGCTTCCATTTCCACACCTGTTTTGGCTTCAACACTGGTGGCACATTCAATCACGATTTCGTTTTTTTCGTTAAGCTCTATCTGCAAATTGCAGTTGTCAAGTCCAATGGGATGACAAAGCGGGATCAGGTCACTGGTCTTCTTTGCTCCCATAATTCCGGCAATAATGGCAATTTGAAATACAGAACCTTTTTTAGTTTTAAAATCATCTTTCTTCAGGGCCTCCAAAACATTTTCAGGTAAAGAAATGATGGCCCGGGCCACAGCTTTTCTATGGGTGATTTCTTTATTTCCTACGTCTACAATGACGGGTTGTCCGTTTTTATTAAGATGGGTAAAGTCTGACATATATTTTGAATCGGGATTTATATACACGAATGTTCTTTATCTATGTATTCATGTATTTTTAATCAATTTTTTCAGTTATAAATTATATTTCCATATTTTAAAAACTTCTCCTTTTTTAAAGGTATTCTGTTCCAAAGGCAGTTCTATGAAAGCATCCGTATCGGCAAGGTGAGAAAAATCACCGGAACCGTTGGTATTAACAGATTCTGCGGTGAGATGTCCTTGTTGATTGACCTGAAGCTTCACTTGCGCAAAGTATTGAAGAGTAAAAGGAAAATCAATATCATTCTGTAAAACAGCATACTGTTGTGAACTTTCAATACCCATAGATTGTTCCAGCCAGGGAATAAAGTACCGATGCAGACACATAAATACCGAAACAGGATTTCCCGGAAAAGCAAAAACCAGTTTATGATCTGAGTTTTTACCAAACCAGAATGGTTTTCCCGGTCTTTGTTTTATCTTGTGAAAAAGCTTTTTTATTCCAAGTTCTTCACAAACTTTAGGCAGATAATCGAATTTTCCCATAGAAACTCCGCCACTCATGAGAAGAATGTCGTATTCAATAATACAGCGGGAAAGTTCCTTTTTGATTTCATTATAATCATCATTAAGGTGAAGATTATCTGCCTGAATACCATATTTTTTCAGAACAGACTGTATGGTGATTCCATTTGATCTCCTTAGCTGAAACGGACTGGGAACCGATTCTGGGCTTACCATCTCGTCTCCTGTAGAAATAATAAGAACCTTGGGCAGTTTTTTCACCAGCAGAGAGGTTTTTCCAATGGAAGCAGCAATTCCGATAACAGCAGGGGAGATTACCTGATTGGTTTTTACCAATATTTCTCCTTGTTTTTTATCCCTCGCTTTCAGATGAATATTTTGTCCTTTTTTTATATGAATAGTAAGCTTTGCTATTCCATTTTCAATAGAAATATCTTCGTAGCGAATAACGGTATCTACAGAATGGTCCAAGGCGGCCCCTGTCATTATTTCAACACATTCGCCATCTGAATCAATAGATACAGAAGGTTCTCCTGCAGCTTGTACGGCTTTAATTCTGAAAGATGAGGTTCCTCTTTCATACGCTTCATATTTAATCGCTATTCCATCTACAGTAGGTCTGTCAAAAGGAGGAAGGCCCCTGTCTGCTATAAGATGTTCTGCCAAAATCCTGCCTAATGCCTTTTCATAAGAAACATATTCTTCCCCAAAGTTCTGAATTTGGGAAAGTATTATATTTTCTGCCTGTTGTACGGTGATCATTTCCATAGTTATCCTCCTATTGTTGCCATAGACTGGTGGATCTGTGAAGCCGTTAAAGTGTGTTTTTCAGCTTCCCAACCGTCTTTGGGTTTATGATGTATTGTTTTGATGATAATATGGGTAAGTTCTTCGTCGGTTTTTCCTGAGCGTATTTCATCTTTCAGATTGATGCCGCCGCCTTCATACAAACAGCTTCTCAGTATTCCGGAAGGGGTAATTCGGATCCTGTTACAATCACCGCAAAAAGAGCGGGTGTAGGCAGCAATAATCCCGATATTACCTGTGAATGCGGGTATTTTATATTGATACGAAGTGGAGCTTTTAGGGTCTTCAGTTTTGATGAGCTGTGGAAAATAATCTTTGATATGATTAAGAATTTTTGAATGATTCCAATGAAGAGTTGTTGTGTGATCATCTCCATTGAAGGGCATTTCCTCAATAAAACGTACATCTACAGGAAGATCTTTCGTAAGCTGAACCAGCGGAATAATATCTTCTATATTCTGATTTTCCATCACCACTGTATTGATTTTTACCTGAATCTCATGTTTAAGCAAACTGTCAAGTGTCTTCATAACTTTGTTAAAGCTTCTGCGGCGGGTGATTGTGAAAAATCTGTTTTCGTCCAATGTATCAAGGCTCAGGTTAACCGATTTTATTCCAAACTCTTTAAGCTGTGGAATATATGGTTCGGTAAGAAGTCCATTGGTGGTGATACTCAGATCTGTAAGATTATTGAGATGTGAGATATTTTCAATAAGACTGATGCAGTTTTTTCTTACAAAAGGTTCTCCGCCTGTTATTCTGATTTTATTGACGCCTAAGCCAGTGAAAATGGAACATATTCTTACCATTTCTTCATCAGTCATCAGATCATTCTGCTTGATCCACACCAATCCGTTTTCCGGCATACAATAGGTACATCGGAGGTTGCAGCGGTCAACAACAGCCAGTCTTAGATAATTGATATGTCTTCCGAATTTGTCTGTAAGCATATTCATACAAAAGAACCTTACACAAATATACTTATTGTTTTATCGGGAAACCAAAAAATATCAGTATTGAAGGTGAAGTATTCAAAAATCTATCCTTAACTTTTCGGATAATAGCAGGATGATAGAGTTTAATCATCATTTAACCATTCCAGAAAATGCTGTACCCGAGCCCGGCTTACAATAATTTCATGAGGACATGGGGGTTCAAATGCAATAATGAGACGGCTGTTGATTGTTTTCTTGATTCCTTTAATAGCTTTTATGTTGGCAATACAATTGCGGGAAACCCTGAAAAACAGATCTGCGGGAGTCTGGCCTTCCAGTTGGTCCAAAGTATAATTGATAATGTACCGTTTATCATCCAGGGTATGAAGCATGACAACCTTTTCTTCACTGTAGAAATAGGCGATATTCCGGGATTCTACGTAAAGATATCCTTCTCTGGAATGTACAAGGAAGCGATTTTTAACCTTTTTCATTAAGGCAGACTCTACCATTCGAATTCCCATAGCTTCCTGCTCTTTGTTGAAATGAAGGTTTTCCAGCTTTATGATCGCACGTTCAAGATCTTCTTCGGAAATGGGTTTTAACAGATAATCGATACTGTTTACTGTAAAAGCTTGAATGGCATATTCATCATAGGCCGTAGTAAAGATGATAGGGACTTCCACATTGATATGATTAAATATTTCAAAGCAGCTGCCATCAGACAGACTGATGTCCATGAGAATAAAATCCGGTTTATTTTCCTCTAGAAATTCTACAGATTCCAAAACACTTTGGGTTCTTTCTAGTAAGATATAGCCAGGACGGAGCTTATCCATCATTCTTTTCAGTTCTGAAAAAGCCAGACGTTCATCCTCAACAATTAAATATTTCTTCATTCTATGAAAGGTATTTTTACAATAAAAAGATCTTCATCCTGTTTTATTTCCAGTTTTTTATGATAGCGGTCGTATTGTGTATTCAGAAAAGACAGGCCTATTCCTTCTCCCTTGGTAACATCATTCCGTAAAGATATTCTGTTTTGGAAAGAAACGCCATCTTTATTGACGGAAATATGGATCAGCAAAGGATCTGCTATGGAACTCACATTATGTTTAAAGGCATTTTCAAGAAGAAGCTGAAAACTGAATGCCACAACTGTGCGATGTTCCCATTCTTGTACAGAGTCTATTTCGATTTTAAAACCGTTTTCAAACCTGATTTCCATCAAAAACAAATATTGCCTGAAGAAATGCATCTCTTCTTTTAATGTATTTAAGGGCTTTTTGCTTACCGAAAGGACCTGTCTGTATACCTGAGAAAGCGCTTTGGTGTACTTGTTTGCCTGATCCTGATTTTCATAGATCAACGAAGAAAGGACATTCAGTGAATTAAACAGGAAGTGCGGGTTAACCTGTGCTCTTAAAGCATTATACTGATACATAAGCATATTTCTTTTAGCCTTTTCAGAAGCTTTAATGGCTTTACGCTCTGCCTGAAAATAAAATAACAGATCAAGAACAAGCAAAATCGGCAGGTTGGCGGTGATGTTGAGAATAAGCCCCGATTTATAGGATAGAGACTGCTTAATTCCCACATCAAATATCTCGGTCACCATAAAGTTGAACGTAAAATATAGAATGATACACAGCAGAATATTGCTCACAAACAGGGAAGAAGCATGTCTGTAAAGGCTATTATGCATAGGAGTAATCCTGTTGATCAACTTGATGAGCTGATAATCCAGAAATGTCATGACCAGAATAATAGGATAGAAGAGGGCCAACTGCAGCAGAAAATTATCCCAAAGGCTTACTTTTGATAAAATACTGCTCTTCATAATGGTATTGAAGAAAAAAATCTGGTAAACCGTGTAAATGGTGGTGACTACGAAGTAATAGAAAATAATCACATATCTGTTGGACTTTCTTTCCTTATCCCGGAAAAATTCAGAAAAATTCATATTCTGATGGATATAGATTGGAGGTAAAATAGGGAGCTGTCATCATTCTTTTTCATCATTATCATCGTTTTTCTGCAAAGTTATACTTAATCCCCGCAGAAACATAAAAGGAAGGATCAAAAGTAGCATTTCCCCATTTTAGAAACTGAGAAGGTTCTCGGTCTCTATAGCGGTCTGTCCGCCCAAAATTAGCTCCTAATGTTCCACTTACAGTCCAGTTATTGAAACGGTATTCAGGTTCCAGACCCAAACTGACATAATGATGATCAAAATATTTTTTCTGACCGTCAATTTTAGCTGTAGAAAAGAAAAATTTTGGACGGTTCACGATGCGTACAGCAAATGTGTCATTGAATCTGTACCCTACAGAAAATTTAGGATTATAACTTAATTCTGCATGATATTCCATACCGCGCTTCTTTTCACTATGGTACTGAAAGTAGGGCATTGGAATAAGCATAGGTTTATCAAAAGCATTGTTTGCAATAAGCGCAACACCGGCTTTTATTTTGGGACGTAACTGCCATATAAATGAGGAGTAGATATTAACAACAAGGTTATCCATTTCAATCTTATTGAGATCTGTATGGGTAGAATATATTCCGGCAGATGCCCCTCCAATAAACATCAATTTCTCGTTGATCGGGCTCATATAGAGTACTCCAAGATCTGCAGAGCCCATTTCTTTAGGAATGGTTTCTGATGCTATGCCGTCATTATTAAATGAAGTATAAGACGCATTCAGTGTAGCTGCCCATATTTTGGGCTGATGATAAGTTGTAGGACGTACACTTACAGGAATTGTTGCTGTAAAAGTAGTGGTAACCACAGAACTTTTTGCTTCTGTCTTGTCTCCGTTATCATTAATGTACTTTTGTTTGGGAAGATATTCTGATCTTACTTCTATTTGTGCAAAAGTTTGAACTGCCTGTACTAGTGTAGCAATTATTATCCATTTCTTTTTCATTACTTTCTTATTTGAAAGCACAAAGAAACTTTAATAATTTTGTAACTAATTGTTGTTTAGTTTGTTAAATGATGGTTTTTACTATTTAAAGGATGAAATGCAGAATGTAAAGGATGAATTTTCGGACTCATCAAATAGACATCGTTACCCGAAACACAACTACCGCATTTCCTGTAATTCTGATTGTGTTGGGTATACTATTATTAACGGTAACCTCTACTTTCATTTCTCCGATGCGGTTGATGGCTTCTCCCTGCCTTGCCGTAAACTCAAAAGTTCCGTCAGCCATTTCTATAATTTTGTTTTGAATGAGATATCCTCCCAACGGGCCATTAGCATTTCCTGTGACCGGATCTTCAGAAATACCGATTGCAGGGGCAAACATTCTTCCATAAGTAAGGATATTCTCATCATCGGTGTCAAATGTGAATACAAAATAGCCGTTGCAATTTATCATTTTGCTTAGCTGAGCCAGGCTCGTAAAATCTGGAGTAAGACTGTTTAATATACTTCTGCTTTTAATTCCGATCATTACTTTGGAATGTCCGGTAGAAGCAATTTGTACAGGGCATTTTTCATCAAGATCTTCCATTTTTAATCCCAGTGCTTTTACAATGTTTTCTTCTGTTGAAAGATCAAAAACAGGGCTCAGCTGGAAGGCTCCTTGTGTCATGGTAATTTGATAATCATTCTCAATTCTCTCAATATAAATAGGGAGAATTCCGACTTGAGTATAAATTTTAATGATGCATGATTCCAACTTACTTTCTATTGCTTTTGCGTAGAGGGCGGCTATCGTAGCATGTCCACAAATAGGAACTTCTGTTGTCGGAGTGAAATAGCGGATATGATAATCAAAACCTTCATTTTCAGAATTGGGTTTCAATACAAATGCTGTTTCCGAATTATTGAGTTCTCTGGCGATCAACTGCATTTCTTCAGAAGTCAGTTTTTCAGCATTTAACACAACTCCAGCCGGATTTCCTTTAAATTTTTCTTGTGTGAATGAATCAATTTGATACACAATTACATCCTTCATTTCTACCTTATTAATAAGAGTAAAGATACTAATAAAACAGATGTGAAATAATGGGTTGATTACCAAATCCAACCACATTGTGCAATGATTGATCTATTGAATCAATTGTTGAAAGGAAAAATCGGGATGCCGCATTTCCATTTCATTGTTGGAGGATGAAATTTGAGCTTCTGTTGCATATAGAAACATCTGTTGCTCATAGTTGTCAATAGCGTCCTGCAAAAAAGTTAACTTTTCGTCCGCTAGGTTATTGGATAATATCAATGCATCCATAAGTCCGGTATTTACACCCTGTCCGGCAAAAGGAGGCATAAGATGGGCAGCATCTCCTATCAGCGTTATAGGTAAGGGACGATTTCTTTTCCATGGTTTGTCAAGCGGCAGTTTTTTGGTAGGCAGATACCAAAAGGAAGATGTTGATTGAAATAAGGCTCCATAACGCTCATCCCATTGTGCGAATCTTTTTGTGAGGAATCTGCGGATGGTTTCGGTATCTTTTGAAGCCAATTCAAAATCATGAGGTTTTTTAAAAATGACTCCGTAGCTCAATGCTCCATTGTTATTCGGGTTGATTACGATTAAATTTCCCTGGTATGCTGTCATCAGTCTTTTGCCATTGCATAATTGATAAAACTCAGGACAGTCTTTTTGAGGATTGGGAATGTCACCCTGAACGATCACTGTTCCTGTTTCTGTAGCTGAAGTATCCGTAACATATTTTCTTATTCCGGACATTCCGCCATTGGCTGCTATGACGAGGTCAGCTGTTGCCTGGGTTCCATTTTCAAAAAGAAGATTCCATTTTTCATCCTGAATTTCGAGCCCAGAACATTTTCTGTCCCAAATCACTGTGTTGTATTTCAGACTGTTAACCAACATTGTTCTTAAGCTGTTTCTATTGATTTCCGGATTGTCAAATTGGTTTTCCGGGGTAATCTCTTTGGTAACCAAAGTCGTAAGATTTTGATTGGTTATGGTAATGCCCATGGGAATTGCTTTTCGATAGTAAGTATCCAGTAATCCTGCTTTTTTCAAGGCTTCCTGGCCTGATCCTTTGTGCAGATCAAGGGTTCCTCCAAAAATTCTTGCATAAGGATCCTGATCTCTTTCATATACCGTAACGTCTGCATTTTGCAGCTGAAGTAATCTTGCCATCGTAAGGCCGACAGGACCTGCGCCTATAATGGCAACTTTCTTATCTTTTAGTATCATTGTTAATAAGGGTATTGATTGATACAAAATTGCGTGATATTTTAGAGGCAAAATAACTATATTGGACCTAAAAATAACTGTAAAAGACTTTTTATGGATTGTAATGATCATACAGTTCCTGATGTTCTGAAATGGCTGGCAATTGCATTGGGAACTCAAATAGAAGGAAGAAAACTGGAAATTCCGTCTCAGTTTGGAAACGGATATTGTACCGGGTTTATTTTCAATGATTATATCAGAATGCTTATCAGCAATTATGAGTTGAAAGAAAATGTTACTATTGAAAACAAAGACCTCCAAACAACCAAAAAAATGTTGTTCTTTAAATTTCAGAATGTTTTCCCTAAGATTGAGACATTACAATATGAGGCCAATCGATCATACCTGCCTTCTGTTTTAATAGGGACCAGCAGAATGAATACGGATGAGGTGATTGCAATTCACAGCAATACTGCCACTATTAATATTGAAGTAGATGCAGAGTATCTGAAAGGACTCTTTTCTTCTTCAGATCAGTCACCGGTTTTGCAGAGCCTTTTGCAAAACTCACAACCTCTTATTTTCGAACAACTGATTTATCCTTCTCTGCAATTGGTGGTTAATGAAATTGTTTCGGATTCTGTTGATGAAAGTTTTCAACTTTTTTTTCTTCGGGTCAAAGCTGAAGAATTGATCTGTAGATTACTGATCGAATTGGAGAAGCGGGAAGAGAAGCACCTTTATCCTTTAAATCCAAAAGATATAGAAACGATTTATAACGTAAAAAAGAAAATCCTTGACCATTTAGAAATTCCGCCTGTCATTGGTGAACTGTCATTGCAGGCGGGAATGAGTCCAACAAAATTGAAACGTTTGTTCAGGCAGGTTTTTGGAGACAGTATTTTCAGTTATTATCAGAAATTCAGAATGAAAGAAGCCGCTTTTCTGCTCCGGGAAAAACAATATACAGTTTCGGAAGCGGGATACCAGCTTGGATTTACTAACCTCAGCCATTTTTCAAAAATATTTAAAGAGCATATCGGGACAAATCCAAAACAGTATTCTATGACTCATTGAAAGATATTTTCATTGTCTTTTAAAATATGCTTTAAAGTATTTATTTTTTGTCAATATACTTTTTTGCAAGTAATAACAGATCAATGATATACAAATTTAGTGTGGTATTATCGTTTTTTTTATTGATGAATTGCTTTCTTTAATGTCATACAATGAAAAAAATGGTTGAATTTTTGTTATACTAAGAAAATGAATTGAAGCATCATATATAGATCATGATTTTGGAATACAATCTCAGAAATATATGGAAGAACATCTTTACTTATAAAATTCATTTTAAAATATACAATATGAAAAACGCAAAATTATTACTTACAGCAGCAGTTGTATTGTTCACCTCAACAGTTTCGGCACAGCTTGTCCCGAAAGGAACAGGTTCAGACAAAGATAAACACGGATGTAAACTGTCTGCAGGATACTCTTTTTCCGTACTGAAAAATGACTGTGTCAGACTTTTTGAAGAAAAAATACAGCTGAAAGAAGTTAATCCCAAAAAATCTTACAAATCCAATGCAACCGTTATTCTGAGTGAGGATGGTACAAAAGCAGAGCTATTTATGCCTTCTGCTGAAGGAAGTTTGATCCTTGACAAAGAACCATCCAAAAAAGGACAACTGTATAAAAAGGGTAAATATACGCTCACTAAAGTTAAAAACTCTTATACTTTAAAGTTAGCCAATAAGCATGTTTTTAAAAGCTAGAGAGCAACCTTTTTAATATAGCAAATGAAACAATCGGTTTCATTTGCTGTATTAATTTTTTATAAGAAATACCTTTTCATTAATAAATAATAAATCATTCTTCCTATCAGTCATGATTATTTGTAGTTTTGTGACTATGAGCATGGAGAATCTATCATTCATAAACGATCTGGGTAAAATTATTTTTTTCCTCTTTTTGCTGTTAAGTGTTTTTTTACTAACGGCGAAATCGGAAAGAAAGTTACCCAACTATTTATTTGCTGCTTTTCTATTGATTTCCGTTGTCGATTTTTCTGGTTTTTTTCTGGAACCTTCTGACAATAAAATAATTAATGGATTTAAAATTTCTAGTGTTTTGCTGCAGATGCCTTTGTATTATTTATATGTGAATGCAGCCTGTTATTATAACTTTACCCTTCGCAAAAAACACCTTTTACATTGCCTTCCTTTTGCCATCTTTCTTATCTGGCTGGGAACTCAGGGATTATCTGAGAGGGCAGGTTGGATATTTGAAATCGTTTCTACTCTTCAGTATTACTTTTATATCATCGCTGTGCTTCTGACATTGAGAACATTCAGGAAGTTGTATCAGGAAAATTATTCAAGCAATCACCATATGACCTATCAATGGCTGATGCAGACTACCATTCTTTTTGTGATTGGAAATGTCTTTGTATTAATCAGAGGTTTATTAAAGAGTAACGAAACCATTTCTTTATACTTATATGCTTTCACTTCAGTGTTTGTACTATTTGTTATCAGTTGGTTTGTCTTACATGCTTTGTATCGTCCCAATCTCTTAGCGGGAATCAATAAAGATCTCATTTCGGTACCACCTGTAACTATATCTAAAGAAGAGCCGGAAGCATTGAAAGATCTTCTTGAATTCATGACCATTGAAAAGCCTTACCTGGATGATAAGTTGACATTACAGAAATTATCAGAACAGATGAAAATGTCTGAAAAACAACTTTCAATATTAATCAACCAACATACAGGTAAACATTTTTTTGATTTCATTAATGAGTTCAGAATCAATCAGGCTAAAGCTTTGCTTAAAGATCAACCTCAGTTGACAGTACTTGAAGTATTGTATGAAGTGGGATTCAATTCTAAATCTTCGTTTTATACAGCCTTTAAAAAAGAAACAGGGGCTACTCCTACAGATTACAGAAAATCAAGTATTTAGATATTGTCCGATTTAAATTCGGACTCATTTTTGATATAAAAATAGTCCGAATTCCGGTAGTCGGATATGTAAACCGATGTAAATTTCCAGATTTGCTTCATCATTCAAAATTATACAAGATGAAACTTCAGATTCAATTTACATGGTTACTTTTTACCGTTCTGAACATAGGAACATGCTTCGGACAATCAAACCTACAAAATAAAATTACGAGAGTAGATTCGCTCCTCAACAGTTATGCTCAGGCAAATGCACCTGGAATGGCTGTAGGAATTATTAACGACGGAAAAATAATCTATAAAAGAAACTACGGACTGGCCAATTTGGAAAACCGTATTCCAATTACAGATTCTACAGCGTTTGATATCGCTTCTGTTTCCAAGCAGTTTACAGCATTTGTAGCTCTTTTGGCCGAGCAGGAGGGAAGGCTTTCATTTGAGGATGATATTCGAACTTATCTGCCCGAACTGAAACATTTACCTTACAAAATCACGATCAGGCAATTGGCAAATCATACTCATGGACTGCCGGATTTTACCAATATCAAAAAAATGCAGGGTTTTGGGGATGAATTCAGGGTGACCAATGCGGAAGCGATAAAGACGGTATTGGCCATCCGAAGTGTCAACTTTAAACCGGGAGATCAGTATAGCTACAATAATACAGGTTTTATGCTGCTTTCAGAAGTTCTCCACAGAATTTATAAAAAGGACTTTCCTGAAATACTCAACGAATATATCTTTCAGCCTTTACATATGAATCACTCCATGGCAGTGAATGATCCTGTAAAAATAATTCCTAATAAGGCCGAATCCTACGATAAAAAAGGTTCCGGGTTTATCAAGCATAATCTGGGGCAGATGGAAAATGGATCTTCCAATATTTTTACTACACTGGACGATCTTTGTCTGTGGGCAATGAATTTTCAGAAGCCAACAATCGGAAACCGGGAAATTTATGATAAAATGCAAAAGAATACGGTATTGAATAGCGAAGAGAAAATACAGTATGGACTTGGCCTGCAGACCGGAAAATACAAAGGTCTTGATATTGTTTTTCATGGTGGAGGTACAGCGGCGTACAGATCTTATATCCTCCATGTCCCCCAATATAACCTTTCTATTGTATTGGCGGGAAATAAAAGTGTATTTGACGGATTATTAATTGCATATGGATTGATTGATGTATTTCTTAAAGATCAGCAGGTACTTCCGCCACCGGCAAAGAAAATGAATTATTCACCTTCGGAGCTTCAGAATTTTGCAGGAACTTATGAGATGAATCCCGGGAGTTATCTGAACATAAAGACAGATGGTAAAAGCCTTTATTTTGAGGGTGATACAACTCCTTTTTCCGTGATGGGAGATGAAAAGTTTGGCATACCTGCTATTCCTACAGGAAACTTTGTCTTTCAGAAGGAAGCGGTTACCTTCAATATTGGTGATTTTAGTTTCCATTGTAAGAAAGTCATTCTAAAACATTTGAAAGAAAAGGAAATAGATCTCACACCCTATGTTGGGTTTTATAGAAATGAAGAATTTAATACCATATATGAACTTCTGATTGAAGACGATACATTAATAGCCCGACATGCATTGAATGGAGATATCAGACTGCACTTTCAGAATCGTTCAAAGGTATATTCATATCAGTCATTTTTTGGAGGTCTTGATTTTAAATATGACAAAAACAATGTTGCAGCCGGATTTGTACTTTCCGGAGGAAATCTTCAGAATATTGAATTTAAGAGAATGAAATAATAGAATATTTTTTAGATAAAAAAACCGCAGCTTAAGAGATAAGCGCGGTTTTTCTATATTTTTAAAATGATGTAAGGTACCTACGATTCTGTCTTCAGATAGCCAAATTGTAACATGGGCTCTTTTCCGAATAAACATGAAAAAATATTCTGGAACTCATGAATGTATCTGCATTTTATTGCATTTCCATATATTTTTAATCCTTCAAGTATTTTCCTCGAACTGAGATCGATATCGTATTTTATAAATGTTTCGGGTCTTTCATACCGTATTCTCTGGTCTGAACTGTACGTTCTTGAGAACCCCAGTTTTTCAAGCCATTCTTCTGTAATTTTAATAGGTTTGATCGAATCTGCCGGAACCGAAATACTTTGAATATCATTTTCAATTTTAACAAAATATGCCTGTTCAGTACTGTGAAAAATCTCAGTGATCGTATAAATCTGATTTTTGTACTCGACTAAGTTTTTGATTTTTAGATCTGCTACGTTCATATTATTTTGATTTTTAATGATAAAATGGTTCTTTGTGAAAAGCAAATACTATGCCCTGCACTGGAATATCATTCTGGATTTTAGTCAATATTATGTTAAATTTTCAGGAGAGAAATGAATAGAATGTTAAGGGAGATAGCTTGTAGACCACTATTTTAAAAATTCTTGGTCGAAAAATGTGGTATCTATGTGGTACTATACTTTTTTCTTTTCTCTTGAGGTATTGAAAGTGGCAAGAATAAGTGCAATAATAACAGATACCATCAGCACAGCCATAAAAACGTTCCACGAATAGGCATGGAGAATATAACCAGTACCACTTCCCAGGATACTTGAACCAAAATAATAAAAGAGCCAGTAAATAGAAGTTGCGGAAGATTTACCTCGTTTGGCATAGAGCGCCGTCATCTGACTGGCCATCGTATGAGCCGCAAAAAATGAAAGGGTAAAAAGGCCAAGCCCGAAAATAAGGATATAAATATTTTCTGAAAGCAATAATAGTGCTCCTGTAAGCATTGAAAGAATAGTACCCTTCAGAATATCATTCATTGAAAATCTTTTGGAAAGCCGCCCCACGATCATTGTTCCAAAGACCCCGAAAGTATACATCAGAAAGATAAAAGCAATAATAAAATGACTTAAAGAAAAAGGTTTGTCTTCTAATCTGAAGGTCAGGTAATTATAAACACTTACAAAAACCCCCATGAGTAAAGCCGCGATAAAGTACAAACGAAGCATATAAGGGTTGGTAAGGAAGAACTGCATCTGTTTTACCTTAAGATGATAATCTGTTTTCTGTGGATTGAAGAATTTTGATTCAGGAAACAGTCTCCAGAAAACAAGACCTAATAGTAAACTTTCAATTCCTATCATCAGCACAGCATTACGCCATCCGAATTCTCCTGCAATAAGGGTTGCCAATATTCTCCCGCTCATTCCTCCAATCGTATTTCCGCTAAGATACATACTGATAGCCATGGGGACAGCCAGTGCACTTAGTTCTTCTGTGAGATAGGCTAGAGCAACAGCCGAAACGCCTGAAACAACAAAGCCTTTTAATACTCCAATCCCGATCAGAAGACTGAGGCTGGGAATCCAGGTGGAAATAATGGTGAGTAAGGCCGAAGAAATCAAAGAAAATACCATCAGGCTTTTTCTGGAGTAGCTGTCTGCTTTAAAAGCGAAAAACAACAGTCCCAATGCCATTCCTATTGTAGAAGAAGATACAAGCAATGAAGTATCACCCACAGAAACTTTAAAATGTTCCGCAGCCATAGGCAGCATAGGTTGAAAAAGATAAAGCTGTGCAAATACGGAAAGTCCGGAAAAGAAAATACAAAGTTTTATATACCGGAAACGTTGGCTTCCCTGATCAGCTTTTTCAGATAGGTTCATGATTTTTGCAGTTAAAATGCATAGATTGAACAGAACAATAAACTCCTACAAATTTCCTGATTATTTTTTGAATTTAAAAATCATTGTTTCAATCATTTCTATTGGTAAAACACATCAATAGAATAGGGTAGTGAGAGGAAAAAGAGCTGTTAGGTCCTAAAACCTACTAGTGCATCATTTCATAGGCTTTTATCAATTCAGCAATATTTCCTACATCAAGCTTCTGAAAAATCCTTTTTTTGTAAGTACTCACCGTAGACATTTGAATATTGAGTTTGTTGGCGATCTCAAGATTTCCGTTGCCATCTGCCAGAAGTTTAAAAATTTCATATTCACGCGATGAAAGTTTTTCTGCAGGATTGTCTCTTTTATTCTGAATGATCAGCCCTATAATCTCGGCAGGATAAAAATATCCTTTTTCGATGACTGCTTTTACTGCATTTTTTATTTCATCTTCACTGCTTTGTTTGTTCAGATATCCTTCAGCTCCTTCACGGATGTACTGAATGGCGACATCTTTATCATAGCCTGAAAAGACAAGGATTTTTATGGTACTCTGAATCGTTTTAAGTTCAGAAATCATTTTTTTATACTGAGTTCCGGGCATATCAATATCTAAAATAAGGAGATTATAATATTGATTTGCGAGCATTTGTTTCACCTGCTCATAGTCTTCTGCAAAGTCAATGGTAAGCTGGGGATAGGCAGATTCCAGGACGAGAGCGGTGCCTGCTCTCACAACATAGTGATCATCAGCGATTAAGATTCTGTCATTCATATAGAGTTTAGTTTTTTTTGAGTATTATTTTCACAATAGTTCCTTGAGGAGAATTCCGGGCAAAACTGATTTCAGCTTTAATTTTTTTTACCAGATGAATTACCATATGAAGCCCGAGCCCTTTTCCTTTAAAACTCGGTGTTTCCAGGTTAGGGTTTCTGAATAAGTTCATATAGTTGTTGATCTGGTCTTCGGACATTCCTGTCCCCGTATCGGTAATTATGATTATCGTTTTTTCGTTACTTTCTGTAATATTAAGGATTATTTCTCCTTCAAAAGTATTTTTAACCGCATTATCAAGGATGTTATGAATAATAGCTGTTAGGATACTTTCATTGGCTCGGGAAAAGACTTTATTTTCGGTACTATTAATAATAGTGGTTCCTTTTTCTTTGGCAATTTCCCAGAATAGCTTTCTCTTGATTTCCAGAATCCTGTTGATAGGATATTCTTCTTCCTCAAAAATGTTCTCAGCTTTATAAAGCTCGGTGTATTCCTTTAAATTCAATGTGAACTGATACAACTGCTCAGACGATTTATAAATACTGTCAAAATATTTCTTCTGAAGCTCCAGATCATCTGACTCATAAAGTTTCTGAGATAGCATAGCTATGAACCTGATAGGCGTTGTGATATCATGGCTAATGGTTTCCACCAGTTTTTTCTGATATTCTGTTTCTTTTTGCAGCTCACTTTTCACTCCCTCCAGGGTAAGAGAAGTTTCTTTTAATTCTGAATTTTTATTGCGGACGATTTGTTTGAGAGCTTTATTTTTTATTCTCAAAAAATTGGTCATCAGCTGAACAATGATCATAATGAGAACTAGAATAATAACTGAAGCAGATACCCTGAAAAGCAATGTCTGATAGAAAAGGGGCTCAATTTTGAAATTGATTTTATTTTCAAGATATTCTCCATCCGGAGAAACCAACATCCTTACGTTGAGTGTATAATTTCCCGGGCTAAGATTGCTGATCGTGTATTTCAATTCTTTTCCGGTTGCGATGGGTTCCCAATCCAAATTTTCCCTGCCAGAGATTTTCGCTTCCAAATAGAGGTTTTCCAGATTATAAAAATAAGGAATATCAATAAAAACATCGGCCGTTTTGTAATCATTTTTCAGGGAAAGCGTTCTGTGAAAGTACTGTGTGTCAGAATTTCCGATTTTTACCCTTTCAATATAAAGGTCCTTTTTACCCGGATAATACGTTCTAATGCTGTCCGGATTAAAAAACACAAAACCGTCCATAGAAGGAAATACAAATTCTCCATTTTCCAACTCATAAGCATTCGGCTCAGAGCCTCCATTAAATTCATTGGTCAGGAAGCCGTCTTTTTTGGTAAAACGATAGTAAAAAACAGGTGATTTTCTGTCGGAAGCATACTTCAGCAGTTGTGTTTTGGGAACTTTAAAAAGTCCGTTGTCAGAAGATATCCAATAAGAGCCTTTTCGATCTTCCAGAATATAGTGAGCCGATTGGAGGAAATTATTCCTGTCATTCGGCATTTTAATGAGCTTGCGATCTTTCAACAGGAAAAATCCGTTCTTGTTGGTCATTATCCAGATCAGCCCATCCTTTGTTTTGATAATACTTTTTACATCAATATTTTTTTGAATGGGCGTGATGGTATTATTCCTCAGTGTAACAGAATACAGCCCATCCGTATTACCTGTCAGAATTTCCTGAACACTGTATTGATAAAAAGTATTGATAGCACTTTTAAACCGATAATTTAAGTCTTGTGAACTGAAGATATCTTTTTTTGAAATCTGTAACTGATAATCTACATCATTTGAAAACGTTGAAGCATACAGAGAGCCACTTTTTAAGAAATTTTCAAATCCAGGTTGGATAAGGGTAGAATCTTTTTTTCTGTACCCGGAATCTTTATGAAATCTTATGATACTGTTTCTTTTACGAACCAGGATATTGTCGTGACTATCATACATCATCAGATGATTATCATTATTTCCCAATGAAAAATGATTGACAATACCATTCTTCCCCAAGACGGTTCCATCTTCGGCTATAATTGTATTTTTACCAAAGGGGAGAGAGGCAAAATAAACATTGTTGGAAAAATCAGCACTCTTTTTTGCTACATAAAAATGGGAAAGATTAAGAATGTTAAGACCATTATTAAGGGTTCCCAGATAAAGCCTGTTAAAATCTTCATCATAAAACATAGAACAGTAAGAATGACTGCCTATTTCATCATATTGAGTAAGAAAAGTAAGGGTAAGTTTAGCATCTTTATACTCTACAAGATAGATATTGTTATGATTAATAATAAAAGTCTGATTGGTAACCTGCTGCCAATATACCTTGTTTTCAGGATCATTAAAGAGGCTTAGTGGTTCCTGAATATTGATCTTTCCTTTATCAAGAGCGTACGTTTTTCTGGATTTCAGATCACTTATGAAAAGAATTTCATCAAATGCGAAGACATGGTTCAACGTTTTACTTGAAAACGGAATCGCTATTTTGAGTTCCCGCCCCTTTTCATCCTGATAAAGTACCGTATTTTTTTCTTTGAATACGTATTTGGAATTTCTAAACTTTATACAATATTGAGTATCATCATAAAAGCTGGATGATATATTATTATTTACAATCCGATAAGGAATCTTTCTTTCTGAAGAACTGTTTTCAACATCTTTATGAGGTTGGGTTAAAGAAGGAAACCTGTTTTTGATAACAATCTTACCCCTCTGGAAGTTATCCAGAACCGTAATTTTATCCATCAACGGGTCACCCGTAAACTCTCCAAAGTGCAGATTATTGATTTTAAAATTATTGAAAGTAATAAATGAACTGCCATCGTACCGAACCAGTCCGTTTTCTGTGGAAATCCAAATAAACCCATATTTGTCTTTAACAATAGCCTTTGCACTGCTTTGAGGCAATCCATTGTCTATATTGTACCATAGAGATGTATGGCGCTGTCCTGAAATATGTAAATATAAGCAAGCAAAAAACAATGCCCAAACTCTCATATATGAAAAACTGATCTATACTCTCTGGTGATCACAAAGAGCGGTTAATAATAGTTTTCGTACAAGTCAAAGTCTTTTTAATAAGCAGGAACGATTGAAAATAAATTTTTGTCATTGAGTTTTCTTGGCATTTTTGTGTTTTTTAGATTGTTTTCTTGGTGTAAAAATAATGAATTTATGGACACAAACAGATATCTGTGAAAGTGTTTTACCAGTGTTTTTAATTATGTCTATTATTGGTGAATAATATAAAATTGCTTTTGCTTGATAATATATCTGTAAATAGTGATTTTTTTTTCGAATATTATTTCAACCAGGCTCCATAAGACATGGATGTCGTAATTTGTTGATTTTTATATTTTATGCTTAAAAATAATATAAACAATAGTTGCCGATATTGAAATATCTCTAAAGAGCTTTTTTCAGCAATGAGCTAAAAAGACAAACTATGGTGTAGTAAAAATTTGACAGAAAAAAAAGCTTAATTCTACAGAAAATTTTTAACTGGTTTGGAACATATTGATACTTTTGCAAAAAGTTTCTAACCCTACTGAAGAAACTTATTCTATTACAAAATAATGATTCTAAGAAGACAAACGATTTTCCTCAAAAGCAAAGGAACTCTCTAAGAGATCTTTTGCTTTTTATTTTCTGCAAGAAAGGACCGGCTTAGTCATTTAAACTGGCAGTAAAAAAACTTTAAAACCAGGTAAATTCTCAAATTGTGTTTACGAAATTATTTCTGCCACGACCCGATCTTTAATTTTATGGAAATTCATCGTATTATTTATTTCTTATTCATACATTTATATATTAATTAAAAACACACACGATGAAAAGAAGTGAAGAGATCACACACCAATACTTTACCTTTTTGGATAAGCATATTCAGGATCTTATTTCAGGAAGAATAGCTGGTTTTATGGAAGTTAATGAGATTGCAGGAGAACTGGCTGTTTCTCATAAGCATCTTACAGACACTGTAAAAAAAGAAACAGGGCAGCACCCATGCTATTTTTATGATGAAAAAATTATTCACGAAGCTAAAAAAATGCTTGTTGAGTCAGATGAATCGGTCGCGGAGATCGCACGGCTTTTTACTTACGACCCATCCAATTTTTCAAAATTTTTTAAGAAAATAACAGGAGTTACACCAGGAAAATTCAGAATGTCTGGCAAAATGTAGTTTTTTACTGGTATACTCTCGGAATACTCATGAATCGTTTTTTATGTGGTTTTTCCTTGGTGTAAAGCTTTAAAAAAGAATCATTTTTACTGACGATAATTTTTTTAATGTATAGAAATGAGATAATAGATAAAAATAATCTTTTATAAATGAGATTGTTGTGAGAAATAATCTTAAAATTTTATTTTTTATTTATCAATATAGTTTTATCGTTTGTTTTTTTTTATTAAATTTAGATAAGAAAAACTAAATAATTCAATTAAAAAATTCTTTATAATAAGGTGTAGATATGTGAATTTGTTTGGTTTCCAGATCATAAGAAAAAAATGTTGTGCCATTAATAATATTTAATTTTCTACTGGAGCTTAAGCCTTTTAAATAAGCATATATTTGCGCTTTCAAACCACAACAAACAAGATTAAGGATGAGCATCAATTTCACAACAGCAACATTTAGGGATTTCGAGAATATCCCAGACTTCGATATGGTAGAGAGAGCCGAAATATTTTATGAATTTTTGGATTATATGAAATCCAATGGTCATATGAATTACAGACTGAAAAACAATTCAGGCTGCAGCTCTGTCATGAATGTAGATATAGAAAATACACAGAAAGATTATGTAAGCTTTGTTTCCAATGATTATCTTGGATTTACCCAGCATCCCAAAGTAAAACAGGCGGCTATTGAAGGTATCCAGAAATACGGAACAGGAGCTGGAGCTTCACCACTTATCGGAGGACATTTTGTGTTTCATGATGACCTTGAAAAAAGAATTTCATCTTTCTTTGGGAAAAAACAGGAAGAAGCTGTTATCTTTACAACCGGATATACCGCAAATAGCGCAACACTTCAGATTTTATTGCAAAAAGAAGATATTGCGATTATAGATATGGCTGTGCACGCCAGTGTGCATGAGGGGTGTGCTTATACCAACACTAAAACATTTCCTCACAATAATCTTGATGCTTTGGAACACATTTTGAAGACATCAGAAGATAAGTTCCGTACAAAGTTGGTCATTATTGACGGGATCTATTCACAGGATGGTGATGTTTCTCCTTTGAGAGAGATCCACAACCTGGTAAAAAAATATAATGCCTATTTAATGGTAGATGATGCACATGGAGTGGGAATTCTTGGTAAAACAGGAAGAGGAGCTCTGGAAGAAGCAGATATGATTGATAAAGTAGACTTTATTACAGGAACATTCAGTAAAACCTTTGGGAATGTAGGAGGATATGTGATCTGTGATAAAAAAATGGCAGCCTTTATAAGGTTTCAGTCCCGTCAGCAGATTTTTTCTGCTACCGCACCGCCGTCTACGATGGGTATTATCAAAGCGATCGAATTAGTGGATGAAGAGCCAATGTGGCGTCTGAAACTTTGGGAAAATATAAATTACTTTAAAAAAGGATTAAATGATATAGGATTAGATACAGGAAATACCTGTTCTGCCATCGTTCCGGTGAAAATAGGAGACCCTAACATAACCGGAGATGTAGGAAAGCTCCTTATACAACACGGAGTGTATACCAATCCCATATTATATCCCGCAGTAGCGAGAAAAGATGCAAGGATCAGAATGGCTGTAATGGCTACTCATGAGAGAAAACATTTAGACAAAACGCTAAATGCATTTGAAGATATCAATAATAAATTGCATATTGCAAAAAAATTTAATAACAACCATGCCTAGGAAAGTTGTACAGGGTCCTATCAGAGATAAGGAGAAGACCAAACAGAAACTGTTGGCCGCAGTTGGTAAAATTTTAAGAGTAAAAGGTTACTCTGGCCTAAAAGTAAGCAAAATTGCAGCAGTAGCTGGTTTTGATAAAAAATTGATCTACGAGTACTTCGGGAGTACAGATAAGTTGATCGACGAGTATATCAAATCTCAGGATTACTGGAGCAATAACCTTGCAGGCGGTACTGAAATCGATCTTTCAGATGGAGGAAAAGAACTGTCTAAAATTGCTTTAATCAATCAATTTGAAAGTTTGAAAAAGAATAAAGAACTTCAGAAGATTATTCTTTGGGAACTTTCAGAACATAAACCAATCCTGAGGAAACTAGCTGATGAGCGCGAAGAAATGGGGGATGTCATGTTTAAAAATATTACAGATCCTTACTTTGGTGAAGACAAAGCAAAAAGATTTAGAGCGATCATGGCTTTACTTATTTCAGGGGCTTATTATCTGAACATTCATACCGCAGCCAACGGAAGTACTTTCTGTGGATTGGATATGAAAAATGAAGAGGGTAGATCTGAAATCGAAAAAGCTATTGTAGAGATTATAGATTTTGCTTACCAAAAGTAATGATCATTAAAAATTCCAATTTTAAGCAGAAATATCTTTTTTGTTTAAAATTGGAAAACTTTTAATTTTCAAATTAAAACTATATTTCTTATTTTTGACCAATGGAAAATTTTATAGTATCTGCAAGAAAATATCGTCCTCAGGAGTTTGATGCGGTGGTAGGACAATCCCATATTACGGATACTTTAGAACACGCAATTGAAGAAAATCAGCTCGCACAGGCATTGCTTTTTTGCGGTCCTCGTGGTGTGGGTAAAACTACATGTGCCAGAATTCTGGCCAGAAAGATCAATGAAAAAGACGGATCCGTCTCCGAAGATGGTTTCGCTTATAACATCTATGAGCTGGATGCAGCATCCAATAACTCAGTAGATGATATCAGAGAACTCATAGATCAGGTACGTTTTGCACCCCAGGTAGGACAATATAAGGTATATATCATCGATGAGGTGCATATGTTGTCTTCTGCTGCCTTTAATGCTTTCCTTAAAACTCTTGAAGAACCGCCCGCTCACGCTATCTTTATTCTGGCTACTACAGAAAAACATAAAATTATCCCGACAATTTTATCACGTTGCCAGATTTATGATTTCAAAAGAATTACCATTGAAGGAATTCAGGCACATTTAAGAGACATAGCCCAAAAAGAAAATATCCAGTACGAAGATGATGCTCTGTACCTGATTGCTCAAAAAGCAGATGGGGCACTCAGAGATGCACTTTCTATTTTCGACAGGCTTTCCACATTCTCGCAAAAGAACATTACACTTGCCAAAGCTGCAGAGGTTTTAAATATTCTGGATTATGACCAATATCTTACTATTGTAGATCTGGCTAAGGAAAATAAAATTCCTGAAGTACTTTCTGCGTTTAACGAGATTGTGAAAAAAGGTTTCGATCCTCATATTTTCGTTGCCGGACTGGGAAATCATTTCAGAGACCTGATGATGGCACAGAATACTTCTACAATGGAGCTCATTGAAGTAGGGGAGAAAACAAAATCCAAATTCATAGAACAGGCGCAGAAATGGACCGCTCAACAATTGATAGACGGCATTGAAATTTGTAATCATGCGGATATTAATTATAAGAATTCCAAAAATCCAAGACTTACTGTCGAAATTGCGCTGATGCAATTGGCTTCGCTGACTGCAAATTCAGACGTAACTAAAAAAAAAAATTCCTAATACTGGCTCCGTTTCTCCATGAGAAACAGGAAATGAAAATCCCTGAAAAGGTTCATGAGAAACCGGAAATAAAAACTGAGGTTTCTGTATCATCAGAAAATACTCAGGAAACTGTTATTGCCAAAAAAACAACAAAACCACTTTCAAGACCTGGAATTTCTTCCGGATTCAGCATTAATTCTTTTTTAAATCAGGAAGAGAAAGTAGAAACAACAGAAAATGTTGCTGTAAAAACTGAAACCCTTCCTAAGAACCATTTTACCGATACAGATCTCCAGGTAGAATGGAAAATCATGCTGAAACATCTTCAGGTAAAAAATAACTTTATTTTTAATGCTGTAAAAACTTTCAAATTGGTAAAGGCAGAAGAGAATAAAATCAAAGTTTTGTTCCCTTCCGACTCTGCAAAAGTAGAATTTGACAAAATAAGTGGAGAATTTTTTAATCATTTCAGAAGAAAAGTTCAGAACCACAGTATTGAGGTAGAATACATGAGAGACGTTGAAAATCTGAAGATTGAGGTCGTCACCAAGAGGAAGATTTTTGAAAAATTTATAGAAAAAAATCCACTTTTGAAAGATCTTGATGATTTAATGAAGTTTGATTTGACATAATTTTTATATCTTTGTCAAATATTTTTGTAGAAATTAAGTTTTCAACAAGAAAAAAATACAACCAGAAACGCTAAAACAAAGACATTTCCAGAAGAAAAAATGGGAAATTTAGTTAATACATACCTGTCTTTCTTTGCACCCGCTAATTATTTTAGCGGTTATTTTAGCTTTTCTGCTTCTTATTATAGAAATTTCAGAACGTATTACCGATTTTATTGGTATTGTTAACTGAATTTCTTTCCAAAAAATACAGGAGAAGTAGAGCCCTTTTATTTTCCTGATTCCTTTAAACAATTTTGAACGGCATTTTTTGAAAAGAATTATAAAATTAATTTTATAATCAAAGGGCTATTGCTGTGAACTAAACAAATATTTAAAAAAACAATAAAATTTAGAATATGAATTTAAAAGATTTAAAAAACGAGTGGATCAGTGGGCTTACACAACCTTTAATGATCGCAGGACCATGTAGCGCAGAAAGTGAAGCTCAAATGCTTGAAACTGCCAGAAGAATTAAAGAATCCAATGCTCAGGTATCAGTTTTCCGTGCAGGAATCTGGAAGCCGCGTACCAAACCAAATGGTTTCGAAGGAGTAGGAGTGATCGGTTTGAACTGGCTAAAAAAAGTAAAAGAAGAATACGGTTTTAAAACAGCTACGGAAGTTGCTAATGCTCACCACGTTTTTGCTGCGTTAGAAGCAGATGTAGACGTTCTTTGGATTGGTGCCCGTTCTACAGTAAACCCTTTTACAGTACAGGAAATTGCTATGGCTTTAAGAGGTACAGATAAGCCGGTATTCGTGAAAAACCCTGTTAATCCGGATCTTGCATTATGGATTGGAGCTTTGGAAAGGCTTTTAGGTCAGGATATTAAAAACTTAGGAGCAATTCACAGAGGATTCTCTACATACCAGAAAACTAAATACAGAAATAACCCAAACTGGCAGATCGCACTTGATTTTAAGAGCCAGTTCCCGAATATTCCAATGCTGATTGACCCGTCTCACATCTGTGGAAACAGAACTGGATTGGCAGATATCACTCAGGAAGCACTTAACGTTGGATACCAGGGTGCTATCATTGAAACACACTGTAACCCGGATGAAGCATGGAGCGATGCTTCTCAACAGATTACTCCTGAAGTATTGTCTGAACTGATTGGTAATTTGAAAGTAAGAAGTACTGATCTTGGTGGTTTCGAAGGAGAAATGGGAAGACACAGAACATTGATTTCTGATCTTGATTTCCAGCTTATTGAACTTCTTTCTCAGAGAATGAAGATTTCAGAAAAAATCGGTAAACTTAAAAAAGAAAATGATATTGCAATCTTCCAGCCGGAACGTTGGAAGGTAATTACTGAATACGCAAATCAAAAAGCTAAAGAAACAGGAATGTCTCATGAGTTTATTGAAAAAGTTTTCAAAGCTATTCACGAAGAATCTATTGAAGTTCAGAATAACATTATGATCGATAAAAAATAGATGATACACCAGAGATGATAAAGACGAGAATTAAAATTCCGTTTTTTTCTCTGCATATCACAATCTTTGGGCTTAGGAATTAGAATTTAGGAGGTAATATAACATTTGTTTTCCCCTATTTTCTAAACTCTAAGCCCTAATTTCTTATATTTGCACCGAGTATTATCTATGAAAGGAAAAATCATTAAATCTACAGGCAGTTGGTATCAGGTTTTGGAATTGGAAACTAACAAAATTTTCGAGGCCAGAATCAGAGGGAAATTTAAACTCATCAAAACAAGGCTTACCAATCCTTTGGCTGTGGGAGATTTTGTTGAATTTCAATTGGAACAGGACGATATTGCCTGGATTACTAAAATTGAACCACGCACCAATTACCTGATCAGAAAATCTGTAAACCTTTCTAAAGAAGCTCATATTATTGCTTCTAATATTGATTCGGCCTGTTTTATTTTTACCTTAAAACATCCCGAAACATCTTTAGGATTTCTGGACAGGTTCCTGGCCTGTTGTGAAGCATATAATATCACTCCACTGATTTTATTCAATAAAATTGATGTTCTTCATGAAGAAGAAATTGAAATTGTAAAAGATATTGAATTTATTTATAAGGAGATTGGCTATGAAACATTGGAAATTTCCTCTTACTCAAAATTGAACCTTGATCAGCTTCAGGAAATACTTAAAGACCGAACTTCTGTATTCTTTGGACATTCCGGTTGCGGAAAATCTACTTTGGTTAATGCATTGCAACCAGGTTTGAATCTGAAAACTTCTGAAATTTCAGATACCCATTTAAAAGGAAAACACACTACTACTTTTGCGCAAATGCATTTTTGGGATTTTGGTGGTAATGTAATTGATACACCCGGTGTTCGTGAATTTGCCATGATCGATATTGAAAAAGAAGAAGTACAGCATTATTTTCCTGAAATTTTCAAAAAGAGAGAAGAATGTAAATTCCACAACTGCCTTCACATTAACGAGCCTAAATGTGCCGTTATCGACGCGCTTGAGACGGGAGAAATTCAGCATTCACGATATGCAACTTATATTAAACTGATGGATGAAGCGGAAGAAGCTTCCCAGAAATAATCAAAATAAACATCTACATTCATTGCTCGCAGATTTCTAACAAGGAGTTTGTAGGGACAATATTGGGTTATAAAGTGGTTTGAAAGGTCAAATGGCATATTTTTAGGTCCGTTCATGCCGTTATGTCATTCGGCATGGTTATTTATCATGACACGCTTGTCAAAAAAAACCGGACATAATGTACTTATTTATCTTCACAATATCTGTTATCTTTAGTTTAAAGATTCATTAATAAATAATAAAAGCGGTTTCATTTATTAAGAGCACTAAAGAGGATAATTTTTTCTTTTTTTTATTGAAATTTTTTTTCACTTTTTGAATAACTCTACTTTTTAGTACTCATTGTTTTGTAAATAACTCCACTTTTTGCCTATTTTGACCAATGGTGAAATATTAGACAGATGAGAAGGTAGCTAAGACAAGATTATTTCATTGTATGAAAACGAAGCAATAATGTAAAGATATGATTTTACAGGGGTTTTTATTTTATTGAATCAGAAATAGGCTGGCTGATTTTTTGCAAATAAAAAACCCAGCCGAAGCTGGGTAAAAACTAATAACCATGAAAACTCAAATTAAACATGAGAATCGAAATAAAATAAACAATTACTGTGCCAAAGTTTGGTTTGCTATTTCTTAATAAAAGTTATTTTTATGTTAAAAAAAAATTAAAATAAAAATCAAAGATATTTTTTGTAATTTTGCGCCATCAAAAAAATATACATTTATGTCTAACATTACATTCACTATGATTAAGCCTGATGCAGTAGCAGACGGACATATCGGTGCAATATTGGGTAAGATTGCTGAAGGAGGTTTTAAAATCAAAGCTTTAAAATTAACTCAGCTTACAGTTGCTGATGCAAAAAAATTCTATGAAGTACATGCTGAAAGACCATTCTATGGTGAGCTTGTAGAATTCATGAGCTCTGGTCCTATCGTAGCTGCTGTTTTGGAAAAAGATAATGCAGTGGAGGATTTCAGAACATTAATTGGTGCTACTAATCCTGCAGAAGCTGCAGAAGGTACTATCAGAAAGATGTTTGCAAGAAGCATCGGAGAAAATGCAGTTCACGGTTCAGATTCTGACGAGAATGCATTAATCGAAGCTCAGTTCCATTTTTCAGGAAGAGAGATTTTCTAAGAAGATCATCTTACAAAATAAGAATCCGGAGAAACCTTTCTCCGGATTTTGTTTTTACGCCAAAAGATAAAAAGAATTGGTTTAAAGATTACTTTCAATCGCGCCTATCTTTTCTCGATAAAGTTCAAGCGGTTTGTTGAGTAAAACAGCAATCACGGTCATGTTTTTATCAAGCCGTTCTTTGGGAATAGCAATATAAATAATTCCCGGTCTGTCACTCCAATAGAGCTTATTGTAGATATCATGAGACAGTAAAGTACCTTCTCCTACAATTCTTATTCGTGAGATATCGTTTTTGATTCCTTTCAAAGCGATAGGACCGGAAGGATTTCCTTCAACGAATAAATAAAGAGTCTGTCGGTCTTTTGACAGGGCACTCATTCCTGAATAATGTCCATCAGGCAATCCTTTTTCTGTTTCATAGAAAGCTTCTGCGTGTTTACTGATCCAATGGAGTGTTTCCATATTAGTTTTGGAATTTTTTTTAATCTTCATATCAAGGCCGTCAATTGTTAATCCGGAATTGGTCATTAGATGGAGACCGTTATGAAGACTATTGGCTAAATCATACAATGCCAGATCCGTATTTTTATTTTCCAGCAATGAATTGAGTCTGATATTTTCTTGTTGAGTATGGTTTAAAAAGATTGGGGGAGTGTCAAATGTCAGCTCAACGACAGTAACATCTTTGTCAAAGCTTACATTTGAGAAATTCATTGTGAGTGTTTTTTCCTGATTATAATCCATGGTTACAACGGCTTTTTCATCACCAATAATTTTTGCTGAATTGGGTTGAGTGGCCAGTCCATAGATTTGTGTGAAATTTTTTGCTTCTTCGAGATACAGGAACAAAGATTTTTTGGAGGTTGAGAGGGCCGATTTTCCTTTATAATTTTCAAAAGATATTCCACGTTCTGTATCATAAATGGCCTTTTTATTTTTCGAAGTCCAGCGGCCTAGATTCTTCAGAATTTCTATCTGCTTTTCAGGAATTGATCCATCTGATTCCGGCCCGATATCCAGCAAAAGATTTCCTCCCATGCTGATGACGTCTGCCAAAGTACGGATGATCATATTTGGCGTTTTATAATGTAGATCATAAGGCTGGTATCCCCAGGAATCATTCATGGTATAGCACAATTCCCAATAAGGATTTTGAGGAGCAACCACAGGAATACCCTGTTCGGGTGTTTCATAATCTCCATGATGGTTTAACCTTGAATTGATGATGATCTCAGGATTGCTTTTCTTTAAAAGGTTCAAAGTTTGAGGAGCTTTCCATTCTTCGGAAGTATGTTCCCAATCTCCGTCAAACCAAAGTAAGTCCGGTTTATACTGAGTAGAGAGTTCAGTAAGCTGAGTCTGGTAATATTTTATGAAATTTTGCCATCGATCAGGATCATTTTTAATATCATA
The DNA here is from genome assembly GCF_050632815.1 of Chryseobacterium sp. JK1. Taxonomy (NCBI): domain Bacteria; kingdom Pseudomonadati; phylum Bacteroidota; class Flavobacteriia; order Flavobacteriales; family Weeksellaceae; genus Chryseobacterium; species Chryseobacterium sp. JK1. Next base: position 962,455 of record NZ_JBODRU010000001.1, read on the forward strand.
ACGTTTCTTTGTACGGGTATTGATATCATAGTAAGGATGACTCCAATCCGGAAGAGAAAAATAGAGACCTGTTTTCATCCCTGAGCTTTTAAGGTTGGAAATGAAAGGACTTAAAACATCTTTCTTTGCCAAAGAATTATTGGGAATAGTAATTGCGTTTATCGCTTTAGAATTCCAGAGAGAAACACCATCGTGATGCTTGGTGGTTATAACTGCATATTTTGCACCCGATTCTTTAATAAGTTCAACCCATTGAAGCGGTTTGTAGTTTGAAGCAGAAAATCCATTCAGCTGCTTCATATAATTTTCATGATTGATATAATTGTTGAAGAAAGACCAGGATTCTGAAATACCGTTTACAGAATAAATTCCCCAGTGTATAAAAACTCCGAGTTTGGCATTTTTGAACCATTCCATTTTTTTGCTGTTGTCAGCAGATTGATTTTGTGCACTGATATTCTGCACAGATATTATTAATCCAAGGAAAATGGCTTTCATTAGATTGCTTTTCATAGATAGATTTATTTTAGCATTAAATATAAAAAGAATAATTGTTCCTGATTATTTAGGAATAGCGAATGGTAAAACGTTTACTCTATTATTGTATTTTTATAAAAATTTGAATGAAATAATAAATAGTAAGAAAAAGTATTCTTCAAACAAAAAGTTGAACATGGATTTATCTGAATTGATTTTAGAAAGGAAAGTAGGAAATATTTCAGTTGGAGATCATTTAAAAAATACTTTAGATTTAGATATTATTAGTCACCAGGAAGGAAATATTCCAGGCTTGTACGGTTTATACCTTGATGATTTATTTTTTGAGGTTATCGTATTGGATGATGTCATTAAAGGGATTTATTTCGATTTTACATATGAAATAAAAGAACCCAATACATTTGAATGTAATGGAATTAAAATGATCCTAGATGACAATACAACCCTCATAAATCTTGCTGATCATTTGAAGAAAATGAATATCGGTTTTGAGATTATTGAACCTACGTTTGAGTCCAGAAAAATTCGATTGGAAAAATATAAATCAAATTTTTATTTTGATAACGAAAGTGATACATTATTTAAACTGACTAATAGTGATTTTTCCCCTTTTATGAGTAAAGTCTAAGAATATTATCATTTTTCAGGAATTTATATTATTTAATTGGAACATTTATTGTAAGTTTCTATCTGAAAATAACAATTATGAAAATACCAACATTATTAATGGCCAGTTTATTAACAGTAGGAGTATCCGCTCAAACAACAAAACCGGCTACAAAGATGACAAAGTCTGTGAAAAAAGTGAAAAAAGCAATGGTCTCAGATACCGTTGAAAAGAAAAAAACTGAAACTCCGAAACCCATCGTAAAAAAAGATACAGTGGTAATTCGTAAGCATGGCTGTCCGGCGTGCGGCATGGGTTAGGATAGGCTATGAGTAAGCCTTTGCTGGGACTGTCCATGATGGCAGAAGCGGATTTTTTATCTGCGGTTTTGCCATTACTTCAAGACCATTCAGTGGATGTACTGGAGTGGTCGTTTGATACTTTATATACTACCGACGAGCCGGACTGGCTCACCGGATTGCTTAATTTCTATTCGGAAAACAGCAGGCTTATAGGCCATGGCGTTTATTATTCACTATTTGATGCAAGATGGACGGAGCGTCAGGAAATTTGGCTTTCAAAGCTAAAAGAAGAAATTCATCAGCGGAAATACAATCATATTACTGAGCATTTCGGTTTTATGAATACTGAAAATTTCCATCAGGGTGTGCCTTTACCCGTATCTCTGAATTCTAAAACTTTACAGATTGGAAAAGACCGACTTTATCGCCTTCAGGAAGCTGTAAATATGCCGGTTGGTATTGAGAATCTGGCCTTTTCATTCTCAATGGCTGACGTAAAAGAGCAGGGGACATTTCTGGATCAGCTGGTTGAAGATACCAATGGGTTTCTGATTCTTGATCTCCATAATATATATTGTCAGTCCTGGAATTTTGAGGTAGAAATGCAGGAAATAATCAATTTATATCCTTTACATAAAGTCAGGGAAATTCATCTTTCAGGAGGAAGCTGGCAGGAAAGTGTCTATGGAAAAAAGCAGATTCGTAGAGATACTCACGATGATTGTATTCCTGAAGAAATTGTAATGATCTTGCCCAATGTGATTTCCCAATGTCCTAATTTGGAGTATATCATCATTGAGAGATTAGGGCATACTATAAAAACCGAGAAGCAGAAGAAAGATTTCTTTGATGATTTTAAAAAAGTGAAGACCATTATAGAAAATTCTGATTCGAAGGTAAAAGCTACACATGATTGGATAAAAACAACAACTGGATTTCCGGAAAAACCTCTCGAAGATCCCGTTTTATTTGAAGAGCAAACACGGCTTACAAAACTTCTCTTCGACAGTTCTGGAGCCGATAGCCTTAAGAAAGAGTCATTTCAATATTTTAAAACAGATAATTGGGATCCTGAAATGATTCTTACTGCTCAGAATATCATAAAAAAATGGAACCCTTACTAATTTTTCATGTTCTCATAACCATACACTAAATTATATGAAAATGATCACTTTTGTATTAATCATTACTGCCGTCCTCACTGCTCTGATAGGAGGGCTTTTTTATGCGTATTCATGTTCCGTAGTTCTGGGACTGGGAAAATTGCCCGATGCAGAATATTTGAAAGCGATGCAAAATATCAACAGAGAAATTCTTAATCCTGTATTTTTTTTAAGTTTTATGGGAACTGCTGTTCTTCTTCCGGTATCTGCTGTTCTTTTTCGTGGTCAGCAACCTGTATTTATTTTTCTTTTGGTAGCAGCACTGGTTTATTTAATAGGTGTTTTTGGAGTTACAGTTGTTGGAAATGTACCTATGAATGATGCTCTGGATCGTTTTGATATATCAAATGCAACAATAGAGGCAGTGAAACAGATGCGGGACCAATTTGAGGGCCGATGGAATTTTCTGAACAATATAAGAACATCTTTTTCAGTGGTCAGTATTATTCTTGTAGTCTTGTAGTCTGCGCTTGTGTTTGGGATAAGGGAGGAATAGGTGTAAATACTTAAGCGAAAAATCAGTATTTCTACTGATGTACAGATTGTTTTTTATTCAGAAATTTGTTGTATAGCAAGATCAAATTAACATTATTTAAATGTTGGAAAAAACTAATAACCAAGATGACTCAATTTCCCACAAGAGGAAAGGCAGCCAATGGCTGCCTTTTTTCATTATTGATAGTTTTTTCTAAATTTTCAAAAGTTCAATAGTTCTTTCCGGGCTTTCAGCTGAAAATACAGCATTACCAGCTACTAAAACATCTGCTCCGGCCTCAAATAATTTTGATGCATTATCAAGATTTACTCCTCCGTCTACTTCAATAAGTGCTGTAGAGTTGTTGCTTACAATAAGATCCTTGGTTTCTGCAATCTTTTTATACGTGTTTTCAATAAACTTCTGACCACTAAATCCAGGGTTTACGCTCATCAGCAATACAAGATCTACATCTGCAATAATGTCTTCAAGCATCAGAACAGGGGTAGAAGGGTTCAAAACAACACCTGCTTTAGCACCTTTGCTCTGAATGTGGTGAATAGTTCTGTGAAGATGAGTACATGCTTCATAATGTATTGATATCAGATCTGCACCATGATCGATGAATTCATCAACATATTTTTCAGGCTCAACGATCATAAGGTGAACATCGACAAATTTTTTAGCATGCTGCTGAACAGTTTTCATTACGGGAAACCCAAAAGAAATATTAGGTACAAATCTCCCGTCCATTACATCAATATGGAACCAGTCGGCCTGAGATCTGTTTAACATTTCAATGTCTCTTTGCAGATTCCCGAAGTCTGCAGATAAAAGGGATGGAGCAATAAGCTTCGTTTTCATTTTTACTTTTTATACTTTTACTTTATATTATCCTATTGAAAATGAACGGTCATGGGTAAAATAATAATTGGTTAGATATCCTGCTATTAAAATAACTTCTATGACAGATAACTTTTTATTGTTAATGCTTAAGAGTAAAAACCTGTCAATTATAAGCAATACAAATAAAATGACAAGGAAAATTACCTCTATTGTAATTCCTAAACTTGCACTTGGGTCGAATATAAATGATTGATAAATAATCAAGGGAATTCCAAGTGTGACTATTATAATGGTTGTAATAGAGATGAAAGTCGGATTTTTAAATAGATGGTAAAAGACATTTTTCATTTTTTTAATGATATTTCAACTTCATTTCCGGGGTGATCTTCAGAACGGTTTCATAGATAAGTTTGATGACATTACCTACATCCTCTTTAGATACCATTTCTACCGTAGTATGCATATAGCGCAAAGGAAGTGAAATTAAGGCACTTGGTACTCCGCCGTTAGAATGAGCAAAAGCGTCTGTATCTGTTCCTGTAGCTCTGCTTGCTGCCGCTCTTTGGAAAGGAATCTTTTTTGTTTTTGCAGTGTCGATAATCAATTCTCTGATGGTATGGTGAACACTTGGCGCAAAAAATACAACAGGTCCGTCTCCACACTTCTGGTCTCCCTCTTTTTTCTTTTCAATCATTGGGGTTGTAGTGTCATGGGTAACATCGGTTACAATCGCAATATTGGGTTTAATTGTATCAGCGATCATATCAGCCCCATATAAACCTACTTCTTCCTGTACAGAATTGGTAATATAAAGACCAAAAGGGAGAGACTTTTTATTTTCTTTTAAAAGCCTTGCCACTTCAGCAATCATAAAACCTCCGATTCTATTGTCCAGGGCTCTACAGACAAAATATCTGTCGTTCATTTCAAAGAACTCGTCAGGATAAGTAATCATGCAGCCAACAAAAATACCCATTTCTTCCACTTCTTTTTTGGAGGTAGCTCCGCAGTCGATGAAAATATTTTCAATTTTTGGAGTAGGCTCGTTTTGATTGGATCTTGTATGAATTGCCGGCCATCCGAAAACGCCTTTTACAATTCCTTTTTCACCATGAATATGTACTACTTTAGAAGGAGCAATCGTTTGGTCTGAACCGCCATTTCTGATCACGTATATCAGGCCGTCATCTGTAATATAGTTAACATACCATGAGATTTCGTCCGCATGAGCTTCAATCACCACTTTAAATTCCGCGTCAGGATTGATAATCCCATAGCAGGTTCCATAATGGTCTACTTCAATCTTATCAACATAAGGTCTGATATAATCCATCCAAACCTCTTGTCCCTTGTGTTCGTAGCCGGTTGGTGATGATGTGTTTAAGTATTTTTCTAAAAATTTCAAAGATTTCTTTTCAAATTTCATAAAAAGGAATGATTTTTGCGTTTAATTTTTGTTCTTATAAGTGTAAAAATAATGAATTTTAGTAAGATTATCTGTCTTTTTATCTTCTTTTTTGGAGTCAGTGTTTTTGGTCAGAAAGATGGTATTGTTGCCAAACCTCTCAATCAGTATCCTCCTGAATCCTTAAAAGTGGATGAATTTGGTAATAAATATTATTATGACGAGCAGCAGAAAGTAAAGATCTATGAGATCAATGGAGAGCCTGTAGTGGTATTGGACGAATTGATTTTGGTAAATAAACCGAGGTTTAATAACCAATTGGATAAAAATTATTACTATTTTCTTAATAAAAAGCTGTACAGAGTATATCCATTATTTGTTACTGCTTTACAGCAGTACAGAGGCATTCAGAGTGATATGAATGATATGGACAGTAAAGCAAAAAGAAAATTTGTAAGAGAAAGACAGAATATGCTTGCTGATCAGTATGAAAAACAGCTGAGAGATCTTACAACTACCGAAGGACAGGTTTTTGCAAAACTTATGAACAGGGCAACGGGTAAAAACGTCTATGAAATTATAAAGGAGCTAAGAGGAGGATGGAGCGCTTTCTGGTGGAACGTAAAGGGTAAAATGGCTGATATTGATCTGAAAGACCGTTATGATCCACACAATAACAGAACGGATGAATTTGTAGAATCTCTGCTTCAGTCTAACTGGAATTCGGGCTACCTGCAACCTTATCCGGGAGCTAATGATTTTAAAGTAAAGAAATAACAAAATAAAAATAAAGAAAAATACCTGTAAGCCAGCTTACAGGTATTTTTCTTTTAGTTTATCAAATACTATTTTGTCTACGGGAAGAGAAAACGGATTGTCTGCTCTGTCTATATCAATCCATTCTGTTTTTTCGATGCACGGATCGAGGATCAGAAAATCTTCCTGATTAACGATATTGACGATATAATAGATAGTAAGGAGTTGTTCATTTTCTCTGAAACGCGAAACCAGAAAATCTTCCTGCGTGTAAAAATGTTCTACAATATCCACTTTCACATTCAGCTCTTCATCAAATTCACGATGCAGGCATTCCAGAACTCCTTCTCCAAACTCCAAGCCGCCACCCGGAAATTTCATTAAAGGTTCACCGGCATATTCCTCAAATAAAGTAAGTACTTTCTTATCCTTTACTGCACACGCATACACTCTAATGTTGATCTTATCTATCATATATATATAATGTATAATATTTTGTAAAGCTAATGTAAGGATTTTTTGTGAAGAGAAAAGCTATGAAAGCACAGAATACAAATAATATTGATAGGAATAATGATTTAGTATTCTAGTCTTACAACTACAGTTTTACTGCATTAATCATTTCTCTTTTACCTGGAGGGCCTTGTTTCTTTTCCACCTGGAAATTGAGCTCCTGAAGAATTCTTCTTACACTTCCTTTGGAAGAATAAGTGGTTAATAATCCGTTAATAGCCATTTTGTCAGACACCAGTTCAAATAAGGGCTTTTCCCAAAGATCAGGTTGTACTCTTGCTCCAAAGCAATCGAAGTAAACCAGATTGATTTTAGGCAAATCGATGTTCTTTAGGTCAAAAAAATCACATTCTATCTTTTTTAAGTTGAATCCACTAATGATTTCAACTGATTTTTCCCAATCTGCCAGATGAATTTTCTGATAAATATTTTTAAACTCTGGATTATCGAAAAGTTCAAAATATGCCAAGTTGTTCACTTCCGATTCATTTATGGGGTATTTTTCCAGGGAAAAATAGTTGATGACATGATTTTTGTCAGTTTTTAAATATTCATTAATTGTTACCAAAACATTCAAACCTGTTCCAAAACCGAGTTCTAAAATATTAATTTCGTAATCATTTACGATATTTAATCCATTTTTGATAAACACATGTTCTGCTTCCTGAAGAGCTCCATGATGAGAGTGGTAGTTTTCATTTAATTCACTGATAAACAATGTTTTACTTCCGTCGTTTGTGGTCTTAATTTCTCTTTTCAAGCTATTTTTTTGTCAAATTTACTCTAAAATTTTTATATTTAGAAAATTATGTTAAATTTGTAGAACATCGTAAAAATTTTAAAAAATGATAATTCAAAAAACTGAAAACTCCAGAATTTCTACATTTGACCCTAATAATTTTTCATTTGGTGGTACTTTCATTGATCATATGATTATATGTGAGTATGAAGATGGAAAATGGGGGGATGTAAAATTAGTTCCTTACGGTCCAATACCATTTACCCCTGCTATGATGGGAGTAAACTATGGACAAGCTTGTTTTGAAGGTATGAAAGCCTATAAAGACAAAGACGGGCAGGTTTTCCTTTTCAGGCCTGAAAAGAATTTTGAACGTATCAACAAGTCTGCAAAGCGTCTTGCTATGCCTGAAGTGACTGAGGAAATGTTTTTAGAAGGATTAAAAGCATTGGTAGATATTGATAGAGAATGGATTCCACAGGGAGAAGGAATGTCATTATATATCAGACCATTGATTTTTGCTACAGAGGAAGCTTTGAAAGCAAGGGTATCTAATAAATATATGTTCGCTATTGTAGCAACGCCAGCGAAGAGCTACTATTCTGAGCCTGTTTCTGTAAAAATCTCAGATCATTATTCAAGAGCTGCCAACGGTGGAGTAGGTTCTGCTAAAGCTGCTGGAAACTATGCTGCTTCTTTCTACCCTACACAATTGGCTATTGAAGAAGGATATGAGCAGATTATCTGGACAGATGACGCTACTCATGAGTATTTCGAAGAAAGTGGTACTATGAACGTATTTGTAAGAATTAACGATACTATTTATACACCTCCAACTTCTGAGAAAATCCTTGACGGAGTTACCAGAGACAGCTTTATTCAATTGGCTAAGAAAAGAGGAATTGAAGTGAAAGTAGAGCCAATTCCTGTGAAAACAGTAATTGAAGCTTTAAAATCCGGGAACCTTAAAGAAGTATGGGGAGTAGGTACAGCAGTTGTAACCACTCAGTTCCAGGCTTTAGGTTACCAAGGTGAAAAACTTGAACTTCCTAGATTGTCAGACGAAGAAAGCTATGCTGCTTTTCTTAAGAAAGATCTTGTTGATTTACAGAATAACCTTTCTGAAGATTCATTCGGATGGAGAGTGTTGGTAGATCACGTTCTTGAAACAGTTTAATTTTACTTACAATAAAATAGAAAAGCCGGGAATTTCCCGGCTTTTCTATTTACTTTGCATAAACTCATCAAAAGTTGAATGGATTACGGAGTGAATAGCTAACACATTCGTACATTTCTTCTTCAAGTTTTGTAATTGATTCACGAAATGTGTATTTTCGCAAAAGTTTATGAAAAAAATACTCTTCATATCAGCCATTAGTCTGCTAAGCTGTAACAGAAATACACAGACAGCACATCCACCTGTAGGTGGGGTTTTGAGCCAGAAGGATCTTGATGTTTCCAGAAACAGGATGAAAAGTCTGAATGTTATAGAAAGAGGTCAGATTCAGGATTGGATCAGTGGTCAGTCTGTGAAATATTACCCTACACAGCTTAATTACTGGGTGACGGTAGAAGGTTATGATCAGAGAGAAAAAAGAGCCGATAATACGCCGATTTCTTATTCTTATGATCTGTATGATTTTGATGAAACCAAGATCTACGATACCCCTATTGAAAGAAGAGATGCCAAATTTGGCCATTTTGATGAACTGAAAGCGGTGGAAAATGCTTTGCGTTTTATACATGATGGAGAGGAAGTAACGCTTTTGGTGCCGTCTTCTTTGGCTTATGGTACTTTCGGAGACGAAAAGAAAATAGATAATGACATTCCATTAATCATAAAATTAAAAGCTCTATAATACATGAAATTGTTTAACAAGAATATAATTCTGGCAGCGGCAAGTATTTCGCTGATGAGTTGTACCCCAATTTATAAAAAAATGAACGTAGACAAAGAAACTTACGAAGGTCTTAATGACGGACTTTATGCGAACCTTCAAACTACAAAAGGTAACCTGATTGTAAAGTTTGAAGACAAGAAAGCACCAGTAACTGTAGCCAACTTTATCGGTCTTGCAGAAGGGAAAATCGACAACAAAGCTAAGGCTAAAGGAGTTCCTTACTATGACGGAACTATTTTCCACAGAGTAATCAAAGATTTCATGATCCAGGGAGGTGATCCTCAGGGAACAGGAATGGGAGATCCTGGATATAAGTTTGAAGATGAAAAAAATGACCTTAAACACACAGGGAAAGGTATTCTTTCTATGGCAAACTCCGGGCCTAACACCAATGGTTCTCAGTTCTTTATCACTGAAGTTGCTACTCCTTGGTTAGACGGAAGACATACGATCTTCGGGAAAGTAGTAAAAGGTAACGACGTAATTGATGCTATTGCTAACGTAGAAAAAGGAGCTCAGGATAAGCCTAAAACTGATATCGTTTTAGAAAAAGTTTCTATTTTCGGAAAAGGTGACGAGTACAAGCACTACGATGCTGCTAAAACTTTCAACGAAGGAAAAGGTAAAATCGCAGAAAACAATAAAGCTTTCATTGCTAAAGAAGAAGCAGAAAGAAAGAAAAAAGAAGAAGAATTCAAAGCAAACCAGGAAAAACTGGTAGAAAGCTTAAAAGCTGGTATGCAGAAGACTGAATCTGGTCTTTACTATAAAATCACAAAAACAGCTGACGGAAAAGCTCCAAAAGCTGGTGATAATGTATCTGTACACTATGCAGGTAAATTGGTAGACGGAACTGAATTCGATTCTTCATTCAAAAGAAACGAGCCTATCGAAATTCCAATCGGAATGGGAAGAGTTATCAAAGGATGGGATGAAGGAATCCTGTTGTTAAAAGAAGGTGAAACCGCTACATTATTGATCCCACCAGCAATGGCTTACGGAGAAAGAGGAGCAGGAGGCGTAATTCCACCAAACTCTTGGTTAGTTTTCGATGTTGAGCTTGTAAAAGTAAAATAATTCAATCTGGTAAGATATAAAACCGCTCCCAAAGGAGTGGTTTTTTTATGAAATGATATTAAAATAAGAAATGAAGATAAAATTAATCGTAGCTATAATTTCATTTTTTTCAGTGTTATGCTTTGGGCAGAAGAAAGAAGTGGATTATCATGAAGGAATAAGAAGAGATTTTACCTCTTTTTTCAAAAATATAAAAGACAAGGAGATTGAAAAAGCAGTTGATTTTATTTACCCTAAATATATAGCAGGTATAGGCCGGGATAAAATGTTTACAATTTTGAGCCTGGCTTACAATAACCCGGCTTTCGCTACAGATATTCAGGATTTTAAAGTAGATCATATAAAAAAGCCTGAATTTATAAAAGAAGAATATTTCTCAATGATTGATTACTCTTTTGCCATGAATTTTAAAGTAGATTGGAAGGTAATTAACGATCCGGAATCAATGAAACAAAAAATACATGATGCCCTGATGCTTCGATACGGAAAAGATCATGTGACCTATTTCAGTGATGGAGATTACTATAGCATTCATGCTCATATGAAAGCATGTGCTGTTTCAAAAAACGAAAAAAACTGGAAATTTTTACTTGTTGAAGAAAATAACAAACCTGTAAATATTTTGCCACAGAAAGTCTTAGACAAATTCTGATCACTTAATATAAAAATAGGATCTTTTACCTTTGATATTTAATATAGCAGTCCCATTTTGGGACTGTTTTTATATCCATATACCGTAAAAATCCGGATTTCCTCAGGTGAAAATTATTTATATCTTTATCTATCACCCATAAAACAGAATAAGAATATGTTTGATCTTAATTACGACCTGATAAAACGGGAAATTGAATCCGAAGTATGTAAAGAACATCATCTGCATCCGGAATTTGTGAAAACAGACGATGGTTTTGGAATAAAAGCATGTTGTCAGCCTTTTCACGCAGAGCTAGTAGCAAAATCTGAAAAAATGATTGAAGAAGAAACCAAAAGCTTCCTCGATAAAATGATGAAAGATATGTTTAATGAATAGATAGCCTCATAATAAAATGTAAGGATATCAAATTTATTGCAAAAAAACCGCTCCAAAAGAGCGGTTTTTTTAGTAAAAGAAAGATTAAAAGTTATATGTTTCTGCCGAATCCTTTCTTCACTCCTGCTCCCGAAAGAGAACTAATGAATACAAGGCCAAAGCCGATATAAGCGGCAAAAGCGGTCAGATATATTATTAAGCTGTTTAAGCTTGGGTTAGTGGTATATACCAATACAGAAAAAGCAGCAAAACTCAACACCAATAGCAGGCTCCAGATATGCATTTTTGTAGCGTCTTCATTTCTCTTAAAAATCATTTCAAAAAAGTCTCTCATCATTACTTACATTTTAAGGGTTATACATTAATTAATAGAATAAACAACAGTCTTATCACGGTAAAAAGAAGGGTAAGTTCTCTTACTGGGCTAAGGTTCATGATAGCTTTGCTGCTTATACAGATATTATCAATCCGAATTAAAAAATCCAGAATAAATAAACAAATTTTGAATCATTGTTCAATGATCCGAGGGTGATGATACCAGTCAGATACGGGGCATAAGACTGCTGTGAAAAATCAACGGGAGAGTTGGCTTTTCACGAACCCGTATCCTTTACGGCATCGTAGAAAAAAAAGGATTCATATACATCAATATGAACTTGAATCAGTGGAAAACTGAAAATCCACAGAAAACCTTTTTTCTCATCCTTAGTGCTTTTTTATAATTTTTTTCTCTTTTATTGATATGCGAATTTCATGCCAAAGTTCTGTTTTTGTGATCTGTGCTTTGTTTCAAGAGGGTAGAGGAATGATTGTAGTATGGTTTTTTTTATTTGATATCTTATTAAGTTTAGAAAAATTTTCTATTTTTAATTCTGAATTATTTGAATAACAGAAAATATTACAGCGTGATTCTGTTTTAATTAATTTAAAATATTCATATAATTATGTAATAATGAATCAGAACGATTTAAAAAATCATATAAAGATATGTATTGCCAACCTTCTGCGTCTGGCAGAAATTAATTGTTGGAATACTATTTCTCCTAATTTATTTTTTATTCTGTCTGATTTTAATGAGTTTGAAGGCAAAAACTCCTTTGGACGAGACAGGTCCCGAATTAGAATTAATAAATCAAAAGAGTTACTTACATTAGATTCAGCAGTAGAATTTCTGTATAAAGAGCTTGATGATCTTTATGATGTTAATTTGTATATTTTCCGATCTAGCAAAAAAGAGACTATAGTTGAGATACAGTATTATAGGAAGTCAAATTTTGATGCTGATTATTTTGAGGTTGTAAAAGATAATCTATCGATGTTTCATTCAAAAATTGAAATACCTGTATATGCATTAGAGGGAAAAAAATTTGATGTCAATTGGAAATCTGGAGGTGGATGGCATCACACATGGAAAAGTTTTTTATGGAGAAATTTTTTGTATAAGCATAAAATTAAAAGTAAAAAGCACAATTAGGGTAACCCCGACAGGATTAAATCATTGTATTGAGTTCTTATTATTGGCGAAAATAAGTCTTAATTTTAAAAGCACAATATTGCCAATATTTTCACAGAAATATCACAAATAGAATTATTCAAAATGTATTCTTCAAAAAAAATCCCCAGTCATCCATGTAAATCTGCGAAATCCGTGGTTAAAATATAGAGGTTTTTATCGTTTTAAAAAAAGAAAACCGCCTTTGCAGACGGTTTCATATTTTACCAGTTTTTATCAATCATATAAATGATCTGCGTCAAAGTTGTCGCGCCTAATAAAAGCTCTCTTCGGTTTACCTTTTCAAAAGTATCTTCTTCCGTATGGTGTATGTCAAAATAGCGTTGCGAATCCGGCATCAGTTCAGCTGCAGGAATTCCCATGTCATGGAGCGGATACAGATCGGTTCCGGAGAATCTTTCTTCAAAGTTATACACTCCGTAGGGAAGGAATAGTTTTGACCAGCTTTTGATCTGGCTCCTTTTAACATCGTCCATATCAAGGGCAATTCCTCTTGGAGCAAAGCCTCCGGCATCGGTTTCAATGGCAAAAAGATGCTTCTCGTTATTGTCTTTTACGGCTTTACCATATTGTATTCCGCCTTTTACACCGTTTTCCTCGTTCGCAAAACAAACGACTCTGATTGTATGGTTGTTGTGGATTCCCAGCTTTTTAAAAGTCCTCAATACTTCAATGCTCTGAACAATTCCTGCACCATCGTCATGAGCTCCCTCACCAACGTCCCAGGAATCAAGATGTCCGCCTACCAGAATAACGCTTTGGTCTTTCTTGCCGGTGATTTCTCCGATTACAGAGTGTGAGAGCTTTTCACCTTTCATTCCGCAATTGGAATTAAGTTTAGCCGTTACTTTCTGACTTTTCAGTAAAGCTTCCAGTTCGTCTGCGGTGGTGCTTCCAACAGCAACAGCCGGAATTTTGGAAACATTATTCTCATAACGCATGGCGCCGGTGTGAGGAACGTTGTCGAAAGCAGAAGAAAGTGATCTGATAATAGCAAATTTTCCTCCTTTTTTTGCAGTTAAAGACGCAGCTGTTGTTCTGTATTTTGCAGCGTCACTATATCCTTTGAAAGTTTCTATAAAAGACTGGCTGAAAGGGTAGTTGAAAAATATAATTTTATCTTTTACTTTTTCAGCAGGAAGTTTGTCATATTCTTCCATGGATTTTACCATGATAATTTCTCCAGAGATATCTTTCCCTTTGGTTCCTTCAGAGTTTCCTAATGACAGCATCTTTAAACTTTTCCAAGTGCCATTGGCTGTTTTAATGTGTAAAGATTCTTTTCCTCTTTCCCAAACCGGGATCATGACTTCCTGAAGCCATACTTTGTCTGCTCCTGCATCCCGAAGTTTCTGCTCTGCCCACTTTACAGACTTTTCGTAAGCTTCTGAACCACTTAGGCGATGTCCTATATTTTTCGTAAGCTCCCGGAGTTCGTTATATCCTTGTCCATTGTTTAAAATCTCTGTAGAAATTTTATTGAATTGTATGGAATCTTCTTTGGTTTGTGCAAAAGCAACCATTCCAAAAAGTAATAATGAAGTTCCTAATATCTTTTTCATTGTTATCCAATTTTATTGATCCTATAAATAAATTATGTCTGGAAATTGCTTCCATCTTACCAATTTTTATCTACCATAAAAATCATCTGCGTTATCGCAACGGCTCCCAGTAGAAGTTCTCTTTTGTTCACTTTATCGAAAGTGTCCTGTTCAGAATGATGATAATCAAAATATCTTTGGGTGTCCACCACGAGTTCAGCGAGAGGAATATCCAGTTTTTTTAAAGGAGAGATGTCCTGGATAGCTTCTGTTTGGTCAAAATCATACACTCCGTAAGGAAGAAAATATTCTTTCCACGGATAAATGAGTCTTCTTCTCTGAGGTGACATATCCAATGAAAAACCTCTTGGAGAGTAGCCTCCAGCATCTGTACCTAGAGCAAACACGTGCTTTTCTTCTTTCTTTTTTATATAGGCTGCATACATTTCACGCCCTTGCCCGCCATTTTCACTGTTAGCAAATAAGACAACACGAATGGTATGGTTATTTTCATAGCCCAGTGCTTTCAGGGTTCTTAAGACCTCAATACACTGAACGACTCCTGTTCCGTCATCTATTGCTCCTTCGCCAAAGTCCCAGGAATCCAGCTGGGCTCCTAAAACAATAACTTTAGCGTCTTTTTTACCTTGAATTTCAGCAATAATATTCGGATTGGTAGTTTCGCCTTTGGATTCGGCGGTCATGTTTATTTTGGCCGTAACCTTTTGTTTTTTTAATGTTTTCTCCAATTCATCAGCTGATCGTACGCCAATTGACAAAGCGGGGATTTTAATTTTGTCATCCGGCTCGTAGTAGATCATTTTAGCATGAGGCGTGTCATCATTAGCCGTTGTTAATGATCTTATGATTAATGCTTTTGCACCTGTTTTGGCAATAACAGAAGCGGAAATTAATTTTGATTTTGCCGTCTGTAAATAAGAATCACTGGTATTGATAATTTTCGGGTCCATAGGAACGTTTACGAAAACTATTTTATCTTTTAATTGACCTATGGACATTGCGTTG
Organism: Chryseobacterium sp. JK1; assembly: GCF_050632815.1. Taxonomy (NCBI): domain Bacteria; kingdom Pseudomonadati; phylum Bacteroidota; class Flavobacteriia; order Flavobacteriales; family Weeksellaceae; genus Chryseobacterium; species Chryseobacterium sp. JK1. The sequence goes on from NZ_JBODRU010000001.1 coordinate 977,847, forward strand.
AGCTCTGAAGTAGAATTAATTAAGACAATTTCACCTGTAAGGTCTTTTCCTCCCGTTCCCTGAGAATTTCCAAAAGAAAGCATTCTGATATTTTTCCAGTCTCCATTTTCGGTTTTTATCTGCAGAGATTCTTTTCCACGTATCCAGACAGGAGCTTTGGCTTCTTGTCTCCAGATCATATTAATACCGATTTCCTTGAACTTTTTTTCTGCCCATTCTACTGCTTTTGTATATCCCGGAGTAGCACTGAAGCGAGGGCCAATCCCTTTTGTGAGTTCTCCCAGATTATCATAAGCTTTACCATTGGTCATGATCTCATCTGAAATTTTTTTGAATTCCTCATGGTAATTTAATTTTATAGGAATAGCTGTTTTATTAGCTGGTTTTTTCTGTGGTTTTTTTTGAGAAAATAAAAATCCACTCAAAAAGAGTGGAAGTATAATGAATATTTTTTTCATTTTTTATTTACCTTTCTTTTTCGATGATAAAAGTAGGGAAAAAATAGGAATTTATTAAGGTTTCATATCGTACATTAAAAGAGCTGTAATCAATTTTGGCTCAATGAATGTACATTTTGGAGGCATACTCAGTTTCAGGTCTGAAATTTTAATCATATCGTTAAAACTTACAGGATATATTCCGAAACCTACCTTTCCTTCGCCACTGTCTATTTTTTCTTTTAAAATATTGATTCCATTGATGTTGGATGTTCCTTTTACATATGAAATAAGTTCAGAACTATCAGGATCTTCAATTTTTAAAATATTTTTGAAAATGTATTTATCTAAAAGATGGTGATCCAGATTATCAAGAGACATTTCTTTAGAACGAAGATCGTGCTTCACGTGAAGGGAGTAGAACTTACCATCCAGATACATTGAAATGTGGAATTTCTGAGAAGGGTAGTAGGAAGTTTCTCCTTTCTCGTGGATAAGGAAATATTTGTCCAGTTCCTTTAGGAAATCTTCAGAGGAAACACCATTCAGGTCATGTAAAATTCTGTTATAATCATGAATCTTAATAGATTGGTTGGATACGATGAAGCTGTAAACAAAATTGTATTGTTCTGTTCCGTTATGTCTTTTGTTTTTATCTTTTTGTCTTTTTGCATTCAATGCTGTAGATCCAATTCTATGGTGTCCATCAGCGATGTAAAAAGAATCAATCTGATCAATTACTTCTTTGAACTGTTGTAGTTTCAGACGGTTGTCTATTCGCCAGATTTTATGTCTGATTCCAATAGAGTCTATATGATTGAAGATCGGAACGTTTTTTTCTTCATGGTTCATCAGCAACTCAATTTTTGAGTTGGCAGGATAGGTAAGCAATACAGGTTCCGCCTGCAGGTTTACTTTTTCCAGGTAATGTGCCAGTTTTTCTTTTTTCTGTGGAATGGTACTTTCGTGTCTTTTGATTTTTCCACCCCAGAAATCTTCAATACTCGCTAATCCCAGAAGTCCTCTGAAAACCTGTTTGTTGGGATAGATCTGCTCATAAAGATAGTAGGCTGAATTGTCCTGGACCAATTTTTTTTCGTCCAGAAGTTCTTCAAAGGTAGAACGGATTTTTCTGAGGTTCCGGTCAATATCTTTAGATTTACTTACAACGTATGGTTTAATCATATTGATGTAAGTATTCTCAACTTGAGCTTTCTCTGCAATCTCTTCCTGGGTGAAATTATCCAGAGGATGTGTAGGGAAAGTACTCTCGATGTCTCTATGAGGTCTTATTCCACGGAAAGGTTTAAAAACAGGCATATTTATCTTATAGTTTCTTTTTGTAGCTTAATAATTTGTTCTGCAAGTTCGACACCGATTTTCTCTTGCGCATCTATCGTGTTTCCTCCTACGTGAGGAGAAAGGGATAATGCAGGGTTCATAAGTAAAGGCAGTTCCGGAGTAGGTTCGTTTTCAAAAACATCCAAAGCGGCTCCTGCTACTTTTCCTGATTCGATATAATCTATCAGTGTCACTTCATTAATCACGCCTCCTCTTGCAGTATTGACAATATAAACACCGTCTTTCATTTTTTCAAACTGAGGAGTGTCTATAATATATTCATGAGTTTTAGGAGTATTGATACTGATGAAATCTGCATCCTTAAGGAAATTGTCCATGTCATTGGTGGAAGTGATTTCGAAGTTGACAGACTGGCCGTCAAAGAAGTTCAGGGTAAGAACTTCTGTTTTTGGGCTTCTTGTCAGAACCTGTACTTTCATTCCTAAAGCAATTCCTATTTTTATAACTTCCTGGCCGATGCTTCCGAAGCCAATTACTCCTAACGTTTTTCCTGAAAGTTCATACGCGTTGCTAAATGACTTTTTCATGGCATTGAAGTGAGTTTCTCCTTCTAATGGCATCAATCTGTTGGATTCATGAAGGAATCTTGCCAATGAAATAAAATGTCCGAATACCAGTTCTGCCACCGATTTTGAGGAGGCTGTCGGGGTATTAATAATTTTAATTCCTTTGCTTTTTGCATATTCAACATCAATATTGTCCATACCGATACCGCCTCTGCCTATGATTTTAAGACCAGGGCAAGCATCAATCAGATCTTTTCTCACTTTGGTTGCACTTCTCACCAAAAGAACATCCACATTATTATCGTTTATAAAATTAATAACGTGATCCTGAGCCACTCTATTGTCCAGAATTTCAATTCCGGCTTCTTTTAGAGTGCGTTCTCCTGCTTTTGAAATGCCATCGTTTGCTAAAACTTTCATGTGTTATTGGATTTAAAGATTGAAAGGGTTACCTATTTCAATATTTTAAAACTGGGGCGCAAATTAATGAATTTAAATTAACTGCTGTTAAATCTTTCAATCTTTGAATTTTTATTTCTTAAATTATTTGATAGATTTCATTACATCTACCAATACCTGTACGCTCTCGATAGGTAGGGCGTTGTATAGGCTGGCTCTGTATCCGCCAAGGCTTCTGTGGCCATTTAATCCACTGATTCCTGCAGCTTTCCATGCGTTATCAAATTCTTCTTTTTTACTTTCATCTGTGATTTTGAAGGATACATTCATTAAAGAACGGTCTTCCTTTACACAGAATGTTTCGAAGAGTGGGTTACTGTCTATTTCATCGTAAAGAAGTTTGGCTTTTGCTTCATTTCTCTGTTCTGCAGCAGCTATTCCACCATTTTTTTCAAGATGCTGAAGGGTTAGTAATGATGCATATATTGGAAATACCGGCGGGGTATTGTACATAGATTCTTTGGAAATATGCTGTGAATAATCAAGCATAGACAGCATATTCTCTCTTCCGGTTTTACCCAGAATTTCTTTTTTGATTATCACAAGTGTAACTCCTGCAGGTCCCATATTTTTTTGAGCTCCTGCGTAGATTAAGTCAAATTTAGAAAAATCAAGTTGTCTTGAAAAAATATCAGAACTCATATCACACACCATAAGGGTGTCTACTTCAGGGAAAGACTTCATCTGAGTTCCGTAGATGGTGTTGTTGGATGTACAGTGGAAATAATCGTACTCTGAACCCACCGTATACTCTTTAGGAATAAAAGAATAGTTCTCCTCTTTTGAAGACCCTAAAACATCCACTTTTCCTAGTTTTTTCGCTTCTTTAATAGCTCCTGCAGCCCATGTTCCTGTATCCAGATAGGCAGCCTTTCCTCCTACTTTCATCAGGTTATAGGGTACCATAGCAAACTGCATACTCGCGCCGCTTCCTAAGTAAAGTACTTCATAATCATCACCAAGATTCATCAACCTTTTTACAATTGCACGCGCTTCGTCCATTACTGCAACGAAATCTTTACTTCTGTGAGAGATCTCAAGAAGAGACAATCCGATACCATTAAAATCCAAAATAGCCTCTGCTGATTTTTCAAATACCTCTTGTGGTAAAATACATGGCCCTGCGCTGAAGTTGTGCTTTTTGTTCATATTTTTATTTTTTGGCTGCTGTCAGAATATATTCTATTCTTTTAGCTTTGTTTGTGGTTTTCTATAAAGAATTATTATGTTTTTGGGGGTAAAAAAAGCCGTCTCAAAGATCATGAGACGGCGTCTTTCTATTCGCCGTGTAAGAATGCTTTTTTATTAAGTAGAGTCTCTTCTGACTCTACATGATCCTCATCCGGAACACAGCAGTCTACAGGGCATACAGCCGCACACTGTGGTTCCTCATGGAATCCTTTACATTCTGTACATTTATCTGTTACAATGAAATAAACATCATCACTTACAGGTTCCTGAGACGCGTCAGCATCTATCGTAAGACCTGAAGGCATTGTTATGGTACCCTGAAGACTTGTACCTTCTGAAGCTTTCCAATCTACGGCTCCTTCATATATTGCATTATTTGGACATTCCGGTTCGCAAGCCCCGCAGTTAATGCATTCATCAGTTATTTTAATAGCCATCGCTAATTTTTTTTAAATTTGCACAAAATTACAAAATATTCCCCAATTTTTAAAGTAATTATGAATACCGAAAATCAAGTTTTAGGACTTATTAAATTAAGCGATTATATAAAAGCGTTTTTATCGAAGAAAACGGAAGATTATAATGAAGATGATGTTAATATTGACTTATTATTAAACAAATCTAAAATTGAAAATCAATGGTTTACTATTGAGAATCAGAAATTTGCTTTACAGCAGTGGGCAGATCTTCTTACAGAAGACAATATCAAAAACTGGCTTGAAAATTATTCAATCTCAACAATCTCAAAGAGAGTAGGACTGATTTTGGCCGGAAATATTCCTTTGGTGGGCCTTCATGATGTAATTTCTGTAGTGCTAAGCAATCATATTCCTGTGATTAAGCTGTCTTCAAAAGATAAATATCTGATTCCGTTTCTGTTGAATAAATGGAATGCATTTTCTGATGGTCAGGTTCAGTTCGAACTGGTAGAGAAATTGGAAAATTTTGATGCGGTAATTGCAACAGGAAGTAACAACACCGCAAGATATCTTGAATATTATTTTAAAGACCATTTAAGTATTATTCGTAAAAACAGAACGTCAATTGCCGTTCTGAAAGGAGATGAGACAGAAGAAGAGTTAAAACTTCTGGCTCAGGATATTTTCCAGTATTTCGGATTAGGATGCAGAAATGTGACAAGAGTTTTTATTCCTCAGGATTTTGTTATTGACAGGCTTTTTGAAAGTTTTATTGATTTCCAGGATATCATTCACCACCATAAATATGCTAACAATTATGATTATAACAGAGCCGTTTATCTTTTGAATCAGGAAAAATTCTGGGATAATAATTTTGTGATGCTTAAAGAAGATGATAAGTTGTTCAGTCCGCTTTCTGTGATCAATTTTAGCCGTTATGAATCTCTTGATGATGTAAAGAACTTTATTGCTGAAAATGAAGAAAATATTCAGTGTACTGTTGCTAAGAGTGAGTTGGGATTAAACTCAATTTCTTTTGGCGAGGCGCAAAATCCGGGGCTTGATACCTATGCGGATAATGTGGATACAATGAAGTTTTTGGAATTGGTGTGATTTTCGTATCTTCCATCACTTATTTTCACCAAATAATAAGTTTGATCATATGAGAAAATTATTTCTAGGCCTTGCTATCATAATCGGGCAGTTGATGTTTGCCCAAAAGGTTGTTGATGTAAAGGTGGAAGGCAGTCAGAAAAAGGATTTGCCGGCAGAATTGGATAAAGATAAAATAGCGATATACAACGCTCAATTTATCAAATTTATCACTGCTTTAAAATCTTCTGACAGAAAAACGATGGAAAGTCTGCTTGCACCAAAAGCCAAGGAATTGGTGACGGATGTTGTTTATAAAAAACTGTCTGCTGATATTGATTTTAAAAAGACGCTTGTGCTCTTGAAATCAGGCTATAAATCTACGATGGATGGAAAGGTATATCCTATGATTATTTATAAATATTCTGACGATCAGTCGGCAGCACCGGAAAATATAGTAACTGCCGTATTTGAAAATGACGGAAAGATATTAGGAATAAAGCCGAAGCCTAAAAAGGTTGTGGGTGTTAAGTAATAATTCCTTTTTTTTACTGTCATTTATATGGGAAGTAATACAAACTATGAAATAAATTAAACAAAAAAATATAAATTATGAAGACCGATGTTTTAGTTGCTCATTCTTCAGAAATGGAGAAAGCAGATTTTTACAAAAAGACGTATTTGCACGTTGCTTTGTCAATTCTTGCCTTTATTGGAGTTGAAACGGTTCTACTGAAAACAGTACCCGCTGAAGTTATTACGATGATGTTTGGCCAGAGATATATTTGGCTTCTGATTATTGGAGTATTCTGGTTAGCGTCTGTTTTAGCATCCAAATGGTCATTGTCGCAAAGTAAATCTACACAGTATCTTGGTTTAGGGTTCTATATTCTGCTGGAGGCTGTCATCTTTATGCCTTTGCTTTTTATTGCGGTTAATGTGGCGGGAGCAAATGTGATCTTTCAGGCTGCAATGCTTACTATTGCAATGTTTGCAGGTATTTCTGCAGTTGCTTTTACCTCTAAAAGAGATTTTTCTTTTTTAAGGAATATCATTGTAATTGGAGGGTTTATCTCAATCGGACTAATTGCAGGAGGAATATTTTTCGGTTTCAACTTAGGGCTATGGTTCTCTGTAGGAATGGTTATTTTAGCTTCTGCAACCATTTTATATCAGACAAGTAAATTAAAAGATTCTTATGGTACAGAACAGTATGTGGGAGCGGCTTTACAGCTTTTTGCTTCTATTATGCTTTTGTTCTGGTATATCTTAAGTATTCTGATGAGCAGAAGAAACTAATTGAATTTCTTTAATACAATACAGTCCCGGTGAAGTTTTCATCGGGATTTTTTTATTTCTTTTTTGAATATAAGTTTTCACTCTAACTTTAGGTTGTGTTTAATTTTTTTGACCACGGATTTCATAGATTTTCACAGATGATTGAGTGTATATTTTTGATTGATAAAATTGAGTATGTATTTATTCATGGTATTTGTGTAAAATTTTTGTGTTATGTATTATAAGTTGTAAAGCCAAAAAATCCTGATGAAAATTCACCAGGATTTTGATTGGGTATTCTTCAATAAAGGGAATACAGTTACCACCTCATACTTGCTTTAAAAGCTTTCTGAAGTTCTGATTTCGCAGAAACTGAATGGATTATTGAGGAATGTAAAGAAGTATATTTATGAGGAAAACCTCAGGAATTTTGTGTTTTTCAATGATGGTATATTGAAAAATATTTATTTGTCGATAGACCCAAGAACCTTTTGTGCAAAAGAGTTTAAAGCATCTTTTTCACTCATTCCGTTCTGTACGTTGGCGTGAACTTCTAGAGCACCACAGATATTAGTGATAAGTTCTCCTGCAACGTTTAAGTCTTCTTCATTTGTTCCTCGGAACTCGCTGAAACTTTCCAGAACCTCTAAGGTTTTCTCAAGATTTTCAGGAGTCTGATTCTGATAAAACTGTCTGATGATAGGTAATTTCATTATGCTAATTCATTAAAAAGGTTAATTAAACTTTCTGCCTGGTTAGACTGAACCTGGTTTACCAACTCACCGTTTTTGAAAATGGCGAAAGTAGGTAAGTTGTCTACTTTTGCTAATTTTCTGCTTTCAGGAAGTTTTTCAGCATCTACGTATAAAAATGGAATAGAATCGTTTTCTGATGCTAATTTTTTGAATTTAGGCTTCATGATTCTGCAGTTTCCGCACCATGTTGCGCCATACTGTACAACTACTTTTTCGTTGTCGTTAACTATATTTTGTAATGTATCTTCGGTTAATTCTGTGTACATGATTGTAATTTGAAATTTGTTAATTTGAAAATGTATTAATGATTTATAAAGAAGAAAATGAGATAATTTTTAATCATCCTGAGATTAATTTTCAAATTATCTCATTTTCAAATTAACACATTATATTAGTTCTTTGCTAAGTACTCTGCAGTAGAAGTTCTGTCAGCTTTCATAGCGTCTTTTCCTTCTTCCCAGTTTGCAGGACATACTTCACCGTGTTTTTGAACGTGAGTATAAGCGTCGATTAATCTTAAGAATTCTTTTACGTTTCTTCCTAGAGGCATATCGTTTACCGCTTCGTGGAAGATTTTTCCAGTTTCGTCGATAAGGTAAGTTGCTCTGTAAGTAACGTTAGAACCTGTGAAAACTTCTTCTCCTTCTTCATTGTATTCAAAATCCTGATCTACAATTCCTAAAGTGTTAGCCAATTGTCTGTGAGTATCAGCTAAAAGTGGATAAGTTACACCTTCAATACCTCCGTTATCTTTTGGAGTGTTTAGCCATGCAAAGTGTACTTCATTTGTATCACAAGATGCACCGATTACTTTTGTGTTTCTTTTTTCGAATTCACCTAAAGCCTCCTGAAAAGCGTGAAGCTCTGTAGGGCAAACGAAAGTAAAATCTTTTGGGTACCAGAATAAAAGAACTTTTTGTTGGTTGTTTACTGCTTCATCAAGGATGTTGATTCTTAGATCGTCACCCATTTCAGACATTGCATCGATTGTTAAATTTGGGAATTTTTTTCCTACTAAAGACATAATTTTCTGTTTTTATATTTAAATTTCTTATGCAAATATAGAGAAGTTTTGTCTATCGAACAAACGAATTTCGATAAATAAAATCTATAATTGTTTTTGATGTGTAATACATAAAAAAGCCCTGATTTCAGGGCTTTTTCTTTATTTTAATATCCAAATATTTCGGTAAGGTTAAGCTTTTTAATCTCGCCTAATTTCTGCATATCTGCTTCATTTACTTTGTCTTGTGCTGCCACAACACAATAGGTGTAGTTTTTGTTTTTCATCTCCTTGTCGTGGAACGCATTGATGTCTGCAAAAGACAACTTGGGAGCCTGTTCGTACACATTCTTTCTTATGTCGGAATTGTTACCAAGTCTCTGTGATTTCAGGTAAGAGAAAATAATTCCGTCCTGAGTAATTCTTTCGGACGCAATAGATTTTTTCAATCCGCTTTTGGCGGTTTCAAATAATTGTTCAGATTTTGGAAGAGTGGTTAGAAGCTCATTCATAGCTGTAGTCGACTCGTTGAATTTGTCTGCCTGTGTTCCTACATAAGCCATTACCATATCTTTATCTGCCTTCTTGTTCGGAAGCGCAAAGTAAGAATAAGTAGAGTAGGCCAAAGCTTTAGATTCTCTGATGGTCTGGAAAACAATAGATCCCATTCCGCCTCCAAAATAATTGTTGAATAAACTTACAGTTGGTGTAATGCTTGGGTTGTACAGATCTGAATTTCTTACCCAGAAAATCTCAGCCTGCACCATATCATAATGGGCAAAAAGCACTTTGTTTTTATCTGTCGGAATCTGAGTGAACGTTTTTGTCTTAGGAAGTTCTTTCAGTGTTGCAGGAAGCTTGTGGATAGGTTGTAATGACGCTACTACTTCATTTCCTGATTTCGGTCCGTAATACAATACTTTATGTTTGAAATTGAACAGATCGCGAAGTATACTGATAAGGTCTTCTGCTTTTAACGCGTCAAGTTCAGCATCACTCAATACATTGTTGAAAGGATTTTGAGCTCCATACTGTGCATAGCTTCTCAATCCGGCCATAATGGAGGCTTTGTTCTGCTTAGCGTTGGCTCTTGCTTTCTTCAGTCTTGCTTTGTATGCATCCAGTGCTTTCTGGTCAGCCTGACAGTTTTTGATAAGATCTTCAAACAGGGAAATGGTTTTGTCGAAATTTTCATTCAACCCTTCAAGAGATACATAGGTTTCTTCGTTACCTGCGCTTACATTGAAGCTTGAAGCCAGTTTGTAGAACTCTTTGCTGATGGTTTCTGAAGACTTATCTTTTGTTCCTAAATACTGAAGATATTCTGCAGCCAAAGGAAGAATTTTGTTGTTCCATTTTCCTGAATCAAAATGGTAGTACATTCTGAATAGGGCATTGTCGGTGTTTTTCACAGAAAAAATTTCGACTTCGCCCAATTTATTTTTGGCGATATCTTTATCATAATTGAGCCAAACAGGAGAGATTGCGTTTTCCGGCATCTCATCAATCTTTTTAAGGAAAGGAGACTGATCTTCTCTGTTTACAGAAACAGGAGTAATGGTTGGTTTGTCTACTTTTACAATACTTTTGTCTTCCCCTTTTCTTTTATAAACCGCAACATAATTATTGGTTTGAAGATATCTGGAAGCAAAATCCATAATGTCTTTTTTAGTAAGCTTGGAGATTTCTTCCACGTATTCCAACATCACTCTATGATCAACTTCTGAGGTGAACTCATCCATCAGAATGCCAGCTCTTGAGGAATACTTTTCGTCTTTCTGGATGATGTTTTTCTTTTCGTTGTTTACAATAGACTGTATCAGATCGTCGGAAAATTCCCCTTTTTTTAGTTTATCGATTTCCTGTAGTAGTAGATTTTTTACTTCATCCAGAGATTGCCCTTCGGTAGGTCTTCCCTGTAAAAGTAAAACAGAATAGTCTTTTAGAGCATAAGGAAAAGCTTCCGCTCCCAATAATTTCTGTTTCTTTACAAGGTCCAGGTCTATTAAACCAGCTTGTCCGTTAGTAAGCATATTTCCTACAAGATTCAGCAGTCTTGCATCTTTGGTAGAAGCTCCAGGAAACCTGAAGCCAAGCATTACGCTTTCAGGGTTGGGTCCAACAACTTCTTTTGTTACAGGAGAAGCGATGGGTTTTTCCTGGCCCACTTTATATTCAGGTACCGGCTTTGATTTCATGTAAGAAAAAGCCTTGTCAATTTTAGCAATTACTTCATCCGGATTGAAGTCTCCAGACATGATGATTCCCATATTGTTGGGAACGTAATAGTTGTTGTAATATTCTCTGATGGCGTGTAGAGAAGGATTTTTAAGGTGCTCTATGGTCCCGATGGTAGTCTGCTTTCCGTAGTTGTTGTTAGGGAAAAGATTGGCAAACATGGCATCAAACACTTTGTCTCCATCATCATCAAGAGTTCTGTTTTTCTCTTCATATACCGCTTCAAGCTCTGTATGGAAAAGTCTCAGAACAGGCTCTCTGAATCTTTCAGCCTGCACCGCAAGGAATTTGTCAATAACATTTGCCGGGATATCTTCTGTGTAAACCGTTTGTTCGAAAGATGTAAAAGCATTCGTTCCGTCTGCCCCCATTCCGGCCATCATTTTGTCGTACTCATTGGCAATCGCGAACTTGGCTGCTTCTCCGGAAACTCTATCAATTTCTTTATAGATCTCTTTTCTTTTCACTTCGTCTTTGGTCTGATTGTATTTTTCATAAAGAGCATCAATCTGATCCAAAAGAGGTTTCTCCTTTGTCCAATCTTTAGAACCAAACTGGTTGGTTCCTTTAAAAAGCATATGCTCCAGATAGTGAGCAAGCCCTGTATGATTGGAAGGGTCTGTTTTACTTCCTGCTTTTGTTGCAATATACACCTGAATTCTCGGGTCTTTTTTGGTTGGACTTAAGATAACGGTTAAGCCGTTTTTTAAAGTGTAGTACCTTGCGGAAGTAGGATCATTGGTTACGTATTTGTATTGGTAACCATTAGAAGTAGCTTCTTTCCATTGGAAATCCTGACCATAAGCATATCCTGCAAAACTGGCTGCAGCAATGCTGGTAGCGATCGTTAGTTTTTTTAACAAATTCATTGTTGTGTGGCTGTGTTTTATTTTCTTTATGTAGTTCTTAGTTGAATTTTTCTAATAATTCTTTAATTCTCTTCATCGCTTCTCTTAAATCTTCTTCAGAAGCTGCGTAAGAAAATCTTATACATTCCGGGCTTCCGAAAGAATATCCGCCAACACAGCCTACATGGGCATTCTCCAAAATGAACATGGCGAAATCGTCAGAATTTTTAATTTCAGTTCCATTTAATGTCTTTCCGATATAATGGGAAATGTCTGGGAAGAAATAAAAGGCTGCTTTTGGAAGCAATACTTTAAATCCAGGGATTTCTTTGATCAAATCATATACGAGATCTCTTCTCTTTTTGAAGGCATCAATCATATATCTGTATTCAGCAGGATCTGTTTTTAATGCTGTGATGGAAGCTCTCTGTGCTACTGTGTTCGCTCCGCTGGTCATTTGTCCCTGTACTTTTTCACAAGCTTTGGCCAGCCATTCCGGGCAGGCAGAATATCCAATTCTCCATCCGGTCATTGCAAAAGCTTTCGACATTCCGTTGATTACTGCGGTCTGCTCATATACTTCAGGAAACTGGGCGATAGAAGTTGTTTTTGTTTCATAATTGATGTATTCATAGATCTCATCAGAAATGATCGTTACATGAGGGTATTTGGCTACTACTTTTGCGATAGATTTCAATTCATCGTACGTGTAATATCCTCCGGAAGGGTTACATGGCGAGCTGAAAAGAATAGCTTTGGTTTTCTCATTGATGGCTTCTTCCACCTGTTCTGCAGTAACTTTAAAATCCGTTACATAAGAAGTGGGAAGCATAACAGAATTTCCGCCCATCATTTTTACCATTTCATCGTAGCTTACCCAGTAAGGAGCCGGAAGCAATACTTCATCCCCATCATTGATAATAGCGGCCAGAACATTTAAAATAGACTGCTTTGCCCCGTTGGATACACAAATCTGCGTAGGTTTGTATTTCAGGTTATTATCTCTTTTTAATTTATATGCGATCGCCTCACGCAGTTCCAGAAATCCCGGAACAGGAGAGTAGTGGCTGTAATTTTCGTTGATAGCATCGAAAGCGGCCTGTTTGATATTGTCCGGAACATCAAAATCCGGTTCACCAAGAGTTAAGCTGATTACATCTATTCCGCTGGCTTTCATTTCTCTGGCCTTATTAGACATTACAAAAGTCTGTGAGTATCCTAATCTTTTTACTCTATCTGAAAGTTTATCCATGTATTTTTTGAATTTTAACAAATATATAATAAAAACGTTTTGCAAATGGAATAAAAATAGAGTTGATTTGAAGATTTTTGTCAGGTTTTTTGATGAGTGTAACTGCTGTGTTTCTTCTATTTAGTTTAAATAAATAAAGCTTATTTTAGCAAAAACTAAAACCTATGAAGAAGACATTGAAAATCATTTTTTTACTATCCTTTTCTCTCTTTTCTGCTCAGAATTACCGTTTTGTATATGAATATAAAATGAGACCTGATCTTGCAAAGAAAGACTCCATTATTACAGATTATATGAATCTGGATTCCGACGGCAGAAAATCGTATTTTTATAACTCTGTAAAGTATGAACGGGATTCTATTTATAATGTTGATAAAAGTTTTTCAGCACTTCTTGCCAGTAAAAGATATGACCGGAATCTGAACTACATCCTTGAAAAAGATCACTCGGGAAAAACAATGAATCTGTACGACAAATTCAAAGGAATAAATCTGGTTATTGCAGATCAGGAAATGCCCGTGTGGAAGGTTCAGAAAGAGTTTATGAATATTGACGGAATGAGTTGTCAGAGAGCCGTTACAGACTACAAAGGACGAAAATGGGAAGCCTGGTTCAGTAAAGATTACCCGATCAGCGACGGCCCTTACAAATTCAGCGGACTTCCGGGGCTTGTTGTGAAGATAAACGATACAGAAAATAATCATGCTTTTCATTTGATTCAGGTAAAAAAGATGAAATCGATCTTTGCTCTGTTGCCTAAAAACAATAAGAAAACATCGGACTTCGATTATAAGAAATTTCTGTCCGGATATACCTTTACTCCGGATGATATCGAAAGTATTAATATGGATTCAAAAGCCGGAACAATGGGGGTACAGCTGAAAGATGGCTACATTACACAGCTTGATCTTAATGATCTTAAAAAATCCGGGAAAGGAAATCCGGATGCTGAAATGGCAAGACTTCTGATGAAAACCAATAATCCTATTGAACTCAATTAAACCCAAAAAGTTCTGAAGCATTTTGTTTTGAATATAACCCTGGTTAAAATTTGAAAAAAGCCAATAAAAACTTATTTTTGCAGACTATAATAATTCATATGTCTACATCGTTACTATTAAAATACTTTCCGGATCTTACAGAAACACAGTTAAAACAGTTTGAACAACTTGAAACTTTGTATAATGAATGGAATGAAAAGATCAACGTAATTTCCAGAAAAGATATGGAATCGCTGTACGAAAAACACATTCTGCATTCTTTAGGAATTGCAAAAGTAATGGAATTTGCTCCGGGAACTAAAGTTCTGGATATTGGAACCGGAGGAGGCTTTCCGGGAATTCCTCTGGCTATTTTGTTTCCTGATACAGAATTTACCCTGATTGATTCTATCGGTAAGAAAATCAGTGTAGTAAATGCCGTAGCAGAAGGGGTTGGCCTTAAAAACGTGACGGCTATCCACGGAAGAGCAGAAAAATTGAAAGAAAAGTTCCACTTTGTAGTCAGCAGAGCTGTTACCCAGATGCCGGAATTCTTAAGATGGCTGAAAGGTAAATTTGAAAAAGAACAGTTTAATCCTAAACACAACGGAATTTTATATCTAAAAGGCGGTGATCTTGCGGAAGAACTTGCCGGACTTAAGTGTGAGATTTTCAATCTGAAACACTATTTTGAGGGAGAGTTTTTTGATACTAAAAAAGTAGTATACGTATCAAAAGGTAATTTTAATTCGTAATTTGGCAGGAGTAAGGAATAATTTTTGCTAAATATTTGTTAATAATCACAAAATTGAAGGTTATGAAAACAATTTTAAATCTTGGATTTTCAGCATTATTGTTTGGCTTGTTTCTAACATCGTGTAACGACGATGATTATGAAACGATTGAATCTATTGGCAAAATTAAAATAGACAGTGTAAAAATTGTAAATGATACCATGGACGTTTTTGCCATCCAGAGCATCAAAACTTATTCCTCTTATCCATCTCATTGTCAGGGTTTTTATGGATATGATTATATCTATAATAATAATCTTGAAAGAACCGTCACAGCTTACAGGTATATAACAAACGGGCCGTGTAAACAGGAAAGCTATACGGCTGCAAGCCAAATCAATTTCAGCCCGCAGAGAAAAGGAACCTATACTTTCAAATTCTGGAATGGCGGAAATAACTGGATCACCAAAACAATTGTGGTAGAATAATGAAGTTGACTTTCGTATTGTGTCTGCTTACTGCTCAGGCTATATTCGGGCAGAAAATAAACTGGAAAGAAGAAAAAAAACTGGAATGGGGTAATTTTAAAAGTCCTGTTAACAGGAAAAACAGTCCCAATGTAGCCGCTCATACAAACTGTGGCTGGGAATTTTCTGTGGTAAAATCTTCCAATCCCAAATTATCGGTTACCGTAACAATAGCAACCGTTTTTAACGAAGAAAAATCCTGGAAAGATATCACTAAGATCAATGATGAGGTTCTTCTGCATGAACAGAAGCATTTCGATATTGCTGAGCTTTTTGTAAGGAAATTCAGGAAATTAGTTGCTGAAAATATAAGAAATTCAGGAGATTACAATAAATATTTTAAATCTATTTATGACGGGATTTCTAATGATTATAAAAACTTTCAGATTGCCTATGACCGTGATACCCGACATGGCATCAATAAAGAAAAACAGACAGAATACAATGTTCTTATTTCTGAACAATTAGATAACCTAAAAAGCTACCAATCCCTTTGAAATTCCTCAATAAGATCATTAACGAACTCCTGGCCCAAAACTCAGATCTTTCTGCGTTTAACATTGTTTTGCCCGGAAAACGTCCTATCGTATTTATCAGGGAAATTCTTGAGGAAAAGAATTATTCCGGATTTTTACCCAATTTCTTTACGGTAGAAGAGCTTATCAATACCATTTCAAATAAGCAGCCTATTCAGGGAATTCCGCTTTGGCTGTTTTCGTTTGACGTGTACAGAAGTCTGAATCTTATTCCCAGAGATGATTTTTCAGATTTTCTGAAATGGTTTCCTACTTTGCAAAAAGACTGGGATGATATTCTGAAGTTTTCAGATAGCGATCAGGCGGTGTTGCAGTATATGTTCGATGAGGAAAGAATCAAGGAATGGGCACAAAATCTGGGTGAAGATGATGATGTCCCAAGAAAGAAATTTCTTAATTTCTGGCAGAATATGAATGTTTTTCTTCCGGAGCTCAAACAAAGACTGCAGGAAAAGAATTGGGCTACTTCAGGGATGATTCATGAAACCGCTAAAGTTAAAATTTCCGACTTTGCCAAAAACACAGAGGAACATTTTGTTTTCTGTGGATTTAATGCTTTTACCCCGGTTGAAGAAAAACTGGTCAGAAATCTTTTGCAATGGAACAAAGCTCAATGCTTTTTTCAGGCGGACCGTTATTATTTTGATGACGAAAGACAGGAAGCTGGTAAATTTCTCCGGAACCATAAAACATGGAAAGAATTTGACGATAACAGAGCGTTTCAATGGATTGAGGATGACTTTAATCAGCCCAAAAATATCAAAGTATATGAAGTCTCAGGAAACGTTACCCAAACCAAGGTTCTGCCCGAGATCTTTAAAGAAATTAACAATAAAACCTATTCCAATACAGCGGTAGTGCTTTTGGATGAAAATCTTCTTCCGGCCAGTCTTGACGTAATGCATGAGATTGAAAATCTAAATATTACAATGGGTTTCCCGCTAAAGAATCTTTCTTTTTCTAATGCGGTGAAAAGACTTTTCTACCTGCAAAAACAACTGGAGAAAAATAAATCTTCTTACTATTACAGAGATATTTTTCCTATTCTGGAAGAACTTCCAAAATCGGCTGAAGATGAGCAGATTATCAATGATTTTAAAACAAATGTAGAAGAGAGGAATATTGTCTATATCTCCAAAACACTTTTACAAGAGCTGCTAGGCAGTCTCTCTTATTTTAGTCTCCTTAAGAAAGCGGAGAGTACACAAGCTTATCTGGATATGCTTATTGACTTCTGTCAAGATGTAAAATGGCTTGAGATAGATGATATTCAATATGAGAATGTGTCTCATTTTGAGAATGCATTCAGAATTATTAAAAATCAGCTGACTCCCTACAATATTACGATCAAGATGGAAACTCTGGAAATTTTGATCAACCAGCATATTAATTCAGAAAGTATCGATTTTCAAGGGGAACCTTTGAGGGGGCTTCAGATTATGGGTTTGCTGGAAACCCGTCTCCTGAATTTTGAGAATGTTATTATGCTTTCCGTTAACGAAGGAAAACTGCCTCTTGGAAACTCTCAGAATACCTATATTCCTTTTGACATCCGAAGGTTCTTTGATCTTCATACATTTCTGGAGAACGACAGTATTTACGCGTATCACTTCTACAGATTGATTCAGGATGCGAAAAATGTACACCTTTTGTACAACGCATTAAGCTCCGGAGTAAATACCGGAGAAAAAAGCCGTTTCGTTACCCAGATTGAAATGGAAAGCTCACATCCTATCGAACATCTGATTATTGAGAATTCTTCTGAGCCCATTACAACCAAACCTATAGAGATTTCTAAAACTCAGATCGTACAAGAACGTCTGCAAAAATGGAAAGAGAAAGTGTCTGCTTCTCACCTTACAAGTTATCTTTATAACCCGATCGATTTCTATTTATCTAAGATTTTAAATACTTCGGAATCGGACGAAATTGAAGAAGAACTATCCATAAAAAACTATGGGAATTTGGTTCACTATTCACTTCAAGAAGTATATGAGGTGTTGAAGGGTAAGGTTTTAAAGGAAAGTGATTTAAAAGATTCAGTTAAAGCAGTAGATTACTATATCAATATCGCTATTGAAAAGCTTAAGCATCAGCCTGAATTCTATGAAAAGGGGATGAATTATATTCACAAAGCTATTGCAAAAAAAGTCATTGAAAATGTACTGAGTCATGATCTTGAACTGATACAGCAAGGCAATAAACTGGAAATTGTAGACATCGAAAGAAGGTTTGAAAATGTAGAGTTTTATCTGGATGGAAATGATAAGATTTCCTTCTTCGGGTTTATCGACAGAATTGACAAACTGAACGGAACCCTGAGAATTATTGATTATAAAACAGCGAAGATTAAAAACCTTATTGTAAAAATAGACGGAGATAACGTAGAGGAATATTTCCGCAATAGTGACAGAAAACAGGCTCTTCAGCTGTGTATTTATCATTATGTGGTACAGCATCTGCCCGAGTTTTGGGGCTATCCGATAGAAACGGGGATCTGGAGTTTCGCCGATGCCAAAAAAGGAATGGTTTCGCTGCAGTTTGAAAAAGGAAATATTGATGATGCCATGAAATCTGTCAAAAGTCTTATTCTTGAAATTCTGAATCCCGATATTTCTTTTATAGAAACCGTGAAAACGTATTAAAAATTTCTTAATTATAAAATTATAAATTGGAGTTCTATGTTCGAAATAATATTGCATAGGACTTAATTTCTTTATCTTTCGCAGATAATTTTAATGAAAATAATCATCTATTTTCAGGGATATGATTTTTAATGTATCTTCATCAAAACAGTCAATTAACCGGTATATTTTTTATGTATCTTTACTCCTTAGTAAAATTTTTAAACTTTACACGGCACAAATTAAGGACTGGACATGAAAAAAAGCCTGTTATTTTTAGCGATTATTTTTTCTCTTATTATCAAATCTCAACAAAAGAATGATTCTCTGGATCTTGCTCTTCGAAATGTAACGAAAGATACCAAATTTGGTCTTGCTTTAAGCGGGGGAGGCGCCAAAGGCTTTGCCCACATCGGTATTCTGAAGATGATTGATTCACTGGGCATCAAAGTAGATTATATCACAGGAACCAGTATGGGAGGAATTCTTGGTGGTTTGTACGCAATGGGATACAATGCTGATCAGCTGAAACATACCATTTATAAAATGGACTGGAATAGAATCCTCAGCAATAAAATCCCCTATAATAAAGTCAATATCAGTGAGAAAGACGAATATGATAAATATATTCTGGAGTTCCCGGTAGTGAAAGGAGTGCCTACACTTCCCAGTTCATATATCGAAGGACAATATATGGGCGAAGTGCTTAATACGCTTACATTCAATGCTAAACATATCAATGATTTCAGCCAATTGAGAATTCCTGTAGAACTTACTTCTTCAGATATTGAAAATGGCGGACTGATTATGCAGAAAAAAGGATCTTTACCTTTGGCTATTCGTTCTACATTAGCAATTCCTGCAGCTTTTGCTCCCGTTTATATTGATGGAAAGCTTCTTGTAGATGGTGGATTAGACCGAAATTATCCGGCGAATGAGGTTCGTGAGATGGGGGCAGATTTTGTGATTGGAGGATATACAGGTTTCAGGCTTTTCACCAAAAAGGAAATTGAAAATCCGATGAAAATGATCTATCAGACCCATGCCATCCGATCGGTAGAAGACTTTAAGCATCAGAAAGAACTCTCTAATATTCTTGTTGACTTTGTAGATCCTTTGGGGGATATTACTACCAAGGATTTTGCAAGATTCAGAAGAATTATTAAAATTGGAGAAATAGAGACTAAAAAGCACCTTCCTGAGTTTGTAGCCCTGGCAGAAACGCAACGTAAGCTAGGTATTAAGTACGAACATGAAATGATAGAAGAAGTGAAATTGCCTACTGCGAAATTCACTTTCAATGAAGAAGACGGAACTCCAATGACCGATTCAGCCGAGATTGAAGTGCTTAAAAAGCAAATGGGGCTTACGGAAGGAAAGTATTATGATGCAAAAACCGTAAATGAAGCAATAGACAGAGTATTTGGAATGCGTCAGTATGTGAAAGTATACTATACCTACACGAATATCGGAGATGCTTTGGCTATGAATATTTTTGTAAAAAGAGCTAAAAAAGGAGCTTTTAAGCTGGCTCTACACTATGATACTGAGCAGTCTGTCGGGATTATTGTGAATTATACTTACAGAAATATTTTACTGAACCGATCCAGGTTTCTTGCTACATTGGATATCTCAGAACGCTTTAAGGCAAAATTAGCCTACCAACAGTTTTTAGACAGCGGAGAACGTCTGTGGTTTGATCTGGAAGCCAAAATGGTCCATCTTAAAAGTAATGACTTAAACTTCAGGCTTTATGATGTGGGAAGTGAAGATAATGGAGATCGCTTTCCTAACCATATGTACCGAAATATCACGGCTAAAATAGCGTTGAATTATAATGTCAGTCCCAACGCTTTTATTTCCTTGGGAACGGAGTTCAGTACAGAAAGGATGTATACTTTGCTGGATAAAGTAGATCAGGCCAAAATAGACAATTATAGTAAGAAGCTTTATAACCACAGCAATTTCAATACATTTCTGAAATTTGAACAGAATAACCTGAACAAAAGATATTTCTTTACCAAAGGAAATCATCTTCAGGTGAGTACAAGGTTCTATTATGGAGATCAGTATCAATTGTATGATCTGAACACCGTACAGCCTCTTTTATATCCCATTTTGAACCCGAAAGATTCTTACTATTACGAGCCTAAAAATCTTGTTTCTTTTACCATGAACGAAAATTTTGCTTATCCTATTACAAGAAGATTGGCGGCAAAAGTAAATGTGTTTCTTGGTGCCAGTTTTGGAGCAAAAAGAGAAGATCAGGTTCCTTATCTGTTCCTGAATCAGAAATATAACTTAGGAGGAAGTGAGTACAATTATGATCTTTTAAGCCCGGAATTCAATGGTCTTCGTCAGAAAGAACTTCCTATGACTTCTGTTGCGAAAGCGGCATTATCTCTTCAGTACAGAATTATGAAAAGACTATATCTTACCCCATCATTCAGTTATGGGAAAGTGAGTGAGGAATTTTCTCCGTTTAATAATAGTTTTGATATGTTCGGTTATGGAGTAAACTTAGGCTACGAATCTCTTATAGGCCCTATCAGTATTAATGTTTCCCGAAACAGCCAGCTTGATTTTTCAAGGATTTATTTAAGTATCGGCTTTAAATTTTAAGAGAAGAATTATATAAATTT
Source organism: Chryseobacterium sp. JK1 (assembly GCF_050632815.1). NCBI lineage: Bacteria > Pseudomonadati > Bacteroidota > Flavobacteriia > Flavobacteriales > Weeksellaceae > Chryseobacterium > Chryseobacterium sp. JK1. The sequence goes on from NZ_JBODRU010000001.1 coordinate 998,730, forward strand.
TTAACCCCCATTATCTAAACTGACTATTTAAATAATGGGGGTTAATAGTAAAATAACCAATTGGTTATTTTCTTGGTATTTCCGGTCTGGGCATTTTATAATAACTTCCGGACATACTTTTTAAAAAGGCTACGATAGCATCTATTTCCTGTTCATTCAGCTGTAAAGGTTTCATGTGCTGATCAGTAACAGGAAAGTTAGGATCTGCATTCTTTTCTTCAGCAGTAGGATTAATCATCTGCATTCCACTATTGTACAGGCTTACAATCCCGTGCATATCATCCATCAGTCCGTTGTGCATCCATGGAGCAGTATAATTAAGATCCCTTAAAGAAGGCGTTTTGAATTTTCCCACATCCTCTGCTTTTCCTGTAATAAGATATAATCCAAGATCTTCATACTCCCGCTTGTAATAGGTTAATCCTATATTGTGAAAAGACTCATCTGTCAGGTTTTTTCCGTAGTGGCAGTTCATGCATCTTGCTTTGGTACGGAACAAATGCATTCCGTAGATCTCCTGATCAGTCATTGCTTTATGATCTCCTTTGATGAATTTATCCAGCTTGCTGGGCTGGCTTCGTATTGTTTTCTGAAAAGTAGCTAATGCATGGGCAATTTTATTAAATGTAATCTTCTCGCTTTGATAGACTGCTTTAAAAAGCCTTCTGTATTCTTTGTATTGAGATAATTTTCCGGCAAGCTTTTCCGGCTTCATATTCATCTCATTGTGAGCAGAAATAGGACCAATAAGCTGTTGTTCCAATGTGTTTGCTCTTCCGTCCCAGAAATAAGACTTCCTATCTGCAATATTAAAAAGAGACTGGGTATTCCTTTTTCCCTGTAAATGATCATGCCCCAGTGCAATTTCCTGTCCGTCTGCCCATCCCAACTCAGGATTATGACAGCTGCTGCAGGAAACCTGGCTGGAAGAGGATAGCTTTGGGTCGAAAAACAGCTTTTTCCCTAGCATTACTTCCGGGAGTTCCTGAGTGTCATAATAATTGGAATCCCATTCTATGGCTTCAAATTCTTTCCAACTGATATCTGCATCTACAGAAGGCTTTGGCCAGTATTTTATGGGTTTTTTATACTGTTCTGTAACTTCTCCGTAATCTACACTGTATTTTTGAAGTGTATGCTGCATACAAAAGATAGAGATAATTCCTACGAACAGAATTAATTTAAGATCTGAAAATTTCATGATATCTGTGTTTAAAAAATACTTCCTATACTGGCGGTAAATAGTGCGTTGGTGCCATTTTGAAAGTGAGTATACATCATTTTACCTCCTACAAAAGCATTTTTTATTACAGGAAGATTAAAATGGAACTGAATGTCAATATGAGCCTGCCAAAAATCTGCCGACAAGACATTATAATTCTTCTGAAGCATCTCATTGATAGCTGGCTTTCCGGAAATGGTAAAAAGACGGTCTTTTTGATACACATTCGTGGCAGAAACTCCTAATAGAACATTTAACACCTGGTTGGTATTAAATGTTTTTATCCATTGATAATCTGCTCCATACATAAGCTTGCTTAGTTCAATTTTTGAGAACGGACTGTTGTATTTCTCTTTTTCCTGTACCCAGCCGATGAAAGGAAGAAAAGAAGATTGGGATTCCTCTTTGCCCATTTTTAATAAGCCTTTGACAATAAACCTATTGAGATGATGAGTGTACTTTTCCACACTGCCTATCTGGATATAATTTCTGGAATTTTCATTCAAAAATAGGTTTTCTGTCCCTTTTCTTTTGATACTGTTTCCTTCGGCAAAAATTCCCCAGACCACTTTTCCTGAGCTGAAAAATTTTCCTCCAGAAAAAGTAAGCTGCTGTTCGTTAATCTTTGAGGCATTAAGGTCAGCGTATTCTGTGAGAAGCTTATCAAGTTTAAACTGTTTGATGCCCAAATTCAGATACCAGTTCCGGTTGTCTGCTTCAAAGATCTGCAATCCTCCACCGTAAGACCACCCTTCATAATAAGCCTGGCGAAGCTTTCCGGAAAGCAGCTCATTATAATTTCCCAATCCACTCATATTATAAATCATAGGATAGCCTTGGTTGCTTACAAAACTCAGATAATGCTTTTGGGTATATTTTTCAGAATCTGCAAACAGTCCGATTCTGAACTTCTGAAACATCAATTTGTTAGCTCCTAATGCTAAAGAAAAATTGGCCGTAGTATTTTTAGGTCTTGGATCTATGTCTCTATAGCTTAAAGTGGCTTTGTAACTGGCCGTTATTCCCAAAGTATAGGTATCAATCTTTTTGGAATATCCTCCGGAAAAACGATAGGTTTCAAATTTCATATCGCCTCCCACACTGTCTGCTGCTATGTAAGGGTAAATGATGTCGTAGTCAGCATTTTCATTCCATATCACCTGCTTATTTTTTCCTTGTGAATAAGAAGCGTTCCCCCACACTGTAGTTTTATCATTTAGAATTTGCAGGGTACGGGCTTCTGCTCCCCATTCATTTTTCCCTTTGCCTTTTTGTTGTATTTCGTTGGGAGTATTGTTGGTTTTGGTAAACACATTAAATGTGGTAAAATTGTATTTCCTGTCTCCTGGTTGACTGGCTGGGTTGATGATAATATTGTTTTTCAAAATCCTTTCATAGCTGTATTGTTCACGAATTTTTCCAGTGATTGAGTCATTGATCTGACCCTGGATCTGTGCTCCGGATAATGATAAAAGCAGAATAGATATGGAAAGAAAATGTTTCATTTTTAGTTAAATAAAGAAGGTTTTACCCCATGTTCAAAGTCAGAAGTAGAGTTGTTGGTGTCTTTGTAAATGTTTTTACCTTCCGGTGTCTGTCCAATCACTTTTCTGCGCACAGCTTTTCCGAAACGGTTTTTATCTCCGTCGAAAGACGTTACAGAAGTCCAGCCCATATCAAGAGAAGGGGAGGTTACCAACCATTGGAAAGAATCCTGCACGCTTAAATTAACAGCATCTATTACCCATTCATTGGGAATTTTAACAGCCGTTCCGTCCATCGGGTAAACATCTCCTCCGATAGTAAGATTGTAGGTATAAGTATAGGAGTTCTGGGCCAGCAGCGCTTCATTCGTCATTCCCTGAGGCATACGGGCTAAGGCATAGGCATAATATCCCTGTGTATGAATTACCATTTTTTCGAATACGTTCACCATTTTTGGAACTGCAGGATTATCAATATCGTCAGAATCTTCTTTGAAAATCTGGAAATTGGCATGAGAAAGATCTATCGATAACGAGTTGAAAGGCTTATGATTGATGGCATCTTCAGCAATGATAATAGATGCTCCGGGTTGTACAGGATAAGTGGTTCCATTCCCCGGAATTCTGATAATAGCTCCCGCTGAAAGGGTAGTTCCCATAATATTAGGACTGTATTCCTGTTTTTCGTTGCTCATAAAGCTGGACTGAATCAATAACATTCCGTCGGCATACAATGTCTGATCTGTATTATTCGTGATTTTAAAATACTGATCACCAAAATACATCGCTCCCTGCGGTGTTTTGGTTCCGGTAAAGAATACTTCTTCAAGGATTAAATCGGTATTGCTTCCGGCTTTCAGTGATAGGTTTATGGTTTTGCTGACCTCGCTGCCAGTGATCACCATCCCTGTCTGTACGCCGGATACTTTGGCTTCAATAGATCCTGTATTGTCGGCATAAAGAATATTTCCTTCTGCAATAATATTGTAAGTTCCCGAAGGAAGAGTCACCTGCAGTGTATTGGTGTTTTTAATTTCTTTCGTCATAGTAAACCCAGTATTAAGCTCTTTGAAACTTACAGTAAGATGTTTGTATTCTTTTACCTGTATATTTTCCGGAACTACTTTCAGTTCCAGTTTCAAAGAGGTTTGTGCCTCAGGAGTCTCGTTGGAGTCCGAAGAGCAGGCTGCAAAAGAAATCACAGCACACACTGCCAGCAGTGTTCTAAATAATAGTTTTAACATAATTGTATTAAATTGAAATTGTTATAAATTGAAATTGATTTCCATCCCGAAATAAGGGTCATAAGCCCCTTTTCTGTTGATTGAAAAACCACTGACGCTGTATGGCGCATAATAGCTGAAAAGTCTGTTGGCAAACATGGAGACTACAATGGCTTTATTTCTGAAACTTTTGGTTACCTTCAGGTTCATATTCACCTCCATGGGCCTTCTCGAACTAGTATACAAATCCTGATTCTGAGCAATGATCAGATTCTCAAGAAGGGTTCCTTTCACAGTATTCGGATCGAAAGGGAAAATATGACCATTCTGATCTACATAATGACTGGGAATTCCGTTCATAGGAAGTAACCTTCGCATAGAATACCATGAAAACTGAAAAGACGAAGAAAAAACAAGGTCCAGACCGGGAATGTAGGTATCCATCATCAGATTGGTATTTAAAACCTCATTCGTTGAGCTGGGTTCCATTCCTTCATACAATCCAAGATATGGATAGGGTCTTCCGTTGACGACCAAATCTCTTCCTCTATACACCGGCAGACTGTTGCCATACTGAGTTCGGAACCATGCTCCATTTACCGTAAATCTTGTATTGATCACCGGAATTCTGTTGGATGAATACTGAAATTCAATACCTTCTTTATCTACTTTACTTCCGTTTCGTTGGGTAGTGTAAGTGAAATTTTCAGTTACAGTCTGGTAGGGAAGTGTACTGATATCCGGAGGAGAAGTGATGGCATTATGATCAATCCCTGAAGTATCATATTTTTTGTACTGGTAGAGAGCATATTCGTTCATCGCACGGAAAGCATTATTCATATTTTCCTTAAAAACGGTGACAGACAGCTGATGGGCTCCTACGCTGAAATCAACCCTTGCTTCAAATTTTTCATTGATGGCAGGTTCTATTTTTGGATTTTGTGGATTGTATATCAGTGTTTTATAATTTACTCTTCTGTAGTTAGGATTATTATGGAAATAATTCAGCTGTTGGATATCTTTGTAAATCAGTTCCGGATAGAGGAGATTCAGATCTGGAAAAAGGCTTTGTTTACCATATCCCAATGTGACTGCCAATTGTGCCTTTTTATTCATTACATCGAATGAAGGCAGCTCCCACTGAAGATTTGCTCTGGGATCAGCGTACATCTTTCCATGCATATTGAAATGGGAAGGTAAATTCATCATCATGTTTCCTCTGATTCCTAAAGCTAATGTAAGCTGATGATTCCCTGTTTTTAGGGTGCTGATTGATTCTAAAAACAGAGCAGAAGTACTATAAGCCGGAACATCACGGTACGCACGAGGTCTGAAAGTAGCTTTTGGATCTATAGGTCTGTAGATATTAAATTGCTGCCCTTCACCCCAGTTTTTACTGAATTGCCAGTCGAATCCGGCATTGAATTCGTTTTTAAATGATTTAGCATCAATTTGAAAATTGTTCACCATTTTTACAAATACGTCAAGAGGTTTTCCGTCCACGGTGTAATGGGAAGTATACCTTGGTTCAGGATAGTAACCGTCATATTCACCTTCAATTCTGGATAAAGGGAAGGCCGTTGCATTTTCCAATTGAACGAATTTGGTCTGTTTTATTTTATCAAATCTCTGGTTTACCGTTGCCTGAATCTCTGTTGATCTGAAAAAAGAAGGTTCATTTTTAGTATAATTCAATGTATTGGAAAGGCTTACCAGATGGTTGTTCACTTCATAAGAATTCAGTTCGGATAAATCTACATCAGGATCAGATTTTGAGCCGTCCAGAGAACCTGTATAACTGAGATGAGTTTGCCACAATAAAGTTCCTTTATCCTGTTTTTTTTCTTTGGAAATGGCAAGATTGGCGGTAATTCTTTTATAATTTTCAAGTCGGTCTCTCGGATCAGCTTTGGCATTGAGGTAATCAAGACCTGTATTGATCTTTAGGTCTTTCTCTTTATTTTCGAAACCTTTGCTCAGAGCGAAAAGTTTGCTGTAACCATCTGCTTTGAACCGGGCTTTCCATTTTGTGTAACCTGATTTATTGGTGATTTTTACAATTCCTGAGGTTAAATTTCCATATTGTACGGAAGGGATTCCACGGAGAATTTCCACCCGGTCGATCTGGTCGGTCGAAATACTTCTCATATCTACACCGTTTGTGATGTTAAGTCTTCTTTTGAGTCCGTTATTAGATTTATCCAGAAAATCATAAGTGTATTGAAGATTGGCTCCAGAATTCAACGGAGCACCATCTACCAGAAATGTAGTACCCATTGAGGATGTATTATAATCTGTACTGGGTCTTCCGGTTTCACGCAGGCTTATTTTGTTTACCTGGTTCATCACAGGATCAGATGATCTTCCTCCTGGAAGCAGTTCCAGCAGATCAGAAAAACTGGAGGGCTGTAAATGCTGCATCGCACGCTGACTGATGATAGACGAGGAGGTAAGGCCTTTACCTTCTTTAGCTGTAATCACTACTTCTTCAATAGTGTTGATTTTCTCAGTAAAAAGAATAGCAAAAGTTTCTGACTTCATCACTGAGATGGTATTGGAGTACCCAAGAATTCCATTTTTACGGATTTCCACTTTATATTCTCCCTGAGCTATTTCAACCGTTGCGATTCCTTTGCTATTGCTGGATATTGTGAATTGGTTTTTGGGGGATAAGATCTTAATCTCTGCATCTTTTACAGGGTTCAATTCTGCATTTTTTACATCAAAAGTGAGAGTGAAGATAGAATGCTGTGCATTAACGGTTATAGTAATAAAAAAAGTAAAGATGAAAAGTAAAAAGTGAGTATTGAAAGGAGATCGTGAGTCGTTATGAATCATTTGAGTTTATTCTTTCGGCAAAATTAGGAGGCTCAGGATAAGTTTGCTAATTTTATTTAGAATAATTTAAAATAATTGACAAAAGTCATTCAATCGAAATTTGAAATAGTTAAGTGTTAATGAAAATGAAACGTATATAATTAGTTGAATTATTGGTTTTTGCGGGTTTATTTTTTGTTTTTTTATTAATTTTATGTTCAGGTTTTTTTTGGAGTTATTTTTCTTATAGGCAGAAATTCTTCACTGGTATGAATAAAAAAGCACTTCATTGCTGAAGTGCTCAAAAATTAACTTGAAATGATATTATAGAAAGTAAATAAGTGCTATAATTTGACTTTTTGCTGAATGGTTTTTCCATTAACAAGTATAATCTGAACTACATATACTCCAGGTTCTATGTTTCTTGATTCAAACTGAGACCGGTTAAGGTCTTCCTGTACGACTAAAGATCCTGAAATACTGTAAATGCTGATATTTTTTATATCGGTATTGGCCTTTACCTTAATTTGTCTGTTTTGGGTAAAGATTTCCGTATTGCTTTCCTTTGATGGTTGGGAAAGTGCTTTACTGAACTGAACGTGATAGAAGGGGGTAGCTACCTCAAAAGTATATTTTTTGTCTTCTAGATTCTGTAAATTTATACCTCCATCTTGCTGATATTGTTTTTTCTGAATGGTTTTTACCCGATTTTTATTTTCATCAAAAATGTATACTGCCGAAAGCTCTTCCGGATCTATTTTTAGTTTTATAATTTTATTGTTTTCAGATTGTACGATTTCATTTTCGTTAATCTCTACAGGAGTACTTTTAATATAGGGAAGTATTCTATTTTCATTATTTTCTGTTACTTTTAAAAGGTAAACCCCGTCTTTTAAAGAAGCTAACTGACGTTCATCCCCTGATCTGCTGACTGTTTTTTCCTTGTTGAAATCCGTAATTTCAGTTAGTTGCATAGCACCCAGTTCCGGCTTAATCTGTGAAGAAAATAGGGCAGAAGTTTCTAGAGAAGAACCGTCATTTGATTTTTTGCTGAAGATGGATCCTGCAATGGCCCATTCATTAAGCAATCCGCCGCTTCTCAAGGTATTAAATTTGGCATTGGAAGCCAGTGTAAAAGGAACAATACCTCCTACGTGGCCTATAGGTCCCCAGTAGAAAGAATCCAGTTTATATTTATTCAGATCCCACCAAGGGTAATATCCGCGCTGAACCTCAATGGTTTTGGAAGTATTCTCCGGCGGAATGGCCAGATCTACAGTAGAATGCCCCAAAGTCATAGGAGTTTTATTATACCAATCATATACATCTTTGGGTTTCATACACTGTCTGAGTTTATTGTTGGGATTATTGGTGACATCATTCACAAAACTGTTGGTAAAGAGTTTTCTCCATAGCAAAGGTCCCCAAAGCAATCCTCCATTGTCCTGAACAACGTGATAATTATAACGGTCAAGATATTCTGCAGAAATAACTTCTGAAATATCATTATTATAGGTTTTATATCCCGTATTGTTGCAAGTATGAAGTACATTGGCTAAGAATGAGGTGAAAGGGTAGACGTCTTTTTCCAGCACTCCTTTATGTAAAGTGACTCCTGAAAAATCGTAAGGACCATCACCCATATAAGCATATTTGAACTTAATATTATCCGGATTTGAAGTGCTTAGTTTCTTTAAAGTTGACATCGCCGCATGAGCTCCTTGAGAATAACCTGCTAAAAAATATTCATCATAACGTTTTATATTCAGTTGTGCTAACGCTTTGTTGGCAGCGGTAATAAAATCTATGGTAGCTCCTGCTTCTGTGGCATAATCCACATACGGATGAACGCCTTCTCCAGTACCCATCCCTACATAGTCAGGAGCCATTAAAATATAGCCATTGAGGACGTAAGAGAGTTCAACTACAAATCCTGCGGTAAGAGCTCCCTTTAAATTGGAAGGTACATTGTGTCTGCTGTCGGTCGTTCCGTGGTCAGATACTACGGTTGAAAGCTTGAAGCCTACATTAGGATACATGAGAAGTCCGGTAGCTTTTACCAGTATATTTTTTTCGTTCTTAGTGTAATATGTTATTTTATAACCCTTTAATCCTACATTAAAGCTGTTGAGGTAGCTCACAAAATCCGGAGCATTCTGTTCTCCAAGATTATTAGCGATAAAATTGATAACTCCCTGTGGTGTTAAATCCAGTTTCTGTTCTGTACTTACCAGGTCACCTGCCTGCTGGGCAAAATAAAAGGGTGCAGCCAGCCCTAATAAAAAAGTAGTATTTTTTTTCATATTGATGATTTTTTGGTTGTATCAAGGTAATGACTTTAACAAAATATTAAAAATATTATGACATTAATAACTATTCGGTGAATATCAATTCTCTTGAATGTGAGTAAAATAAAAAAGTCTGACCTCAGCGGTCAGACTCTTCTTATCTATTTTGGTCTTTTATTTAGAAAGCATTGATTCCGGTAATATCCAAACCGGTAATCAGTAAATGAACATCGTGGGTTCCTTCATAGGTAATAACCGACTCCAGGTTGGCCGCGTGTCTCATCATCGGGAATTCTCCCATGATTCCCATACCCCCTAAGATTTGTCTTGATTCTCTTGCAATTTCTATAGCCATATTCACGTTGTTACGTTTTGCCATAGAGATTTGAGCAGGAGTTGCTTTATGATCATTTTTAAGATTTCCTAACTGAAGACACAGCAACTGTGCTTTGGTAATCTCTGTAAGGAATTCTGCCAGTTTTTTCTGCTGAAGCTGGTAAGAACCAATAGGTTTTCCGAACTGTTTTCTTTCTTTAGCGTACTGAACAGCTGTACAATGGCAGTCAATAGCCGCACCAATTACACCCCATGAGATTCCGTATCTTGCAGAATTTAAACAAGATAGAGGTCCTTTAAGACCTGTTACTCCTGGAAGTAAATTCTCTTTCGGTACTTTTACATCATTGAATACCAATTCTCCTGTCTTAGAAGCTCTTAAGCTCCATTTATTATGAGTTTCCGGAGTTGTGAAGCCTTCCATTCCTCTTTCAACGATAAGTCCCTGTACTTTTCCTTCCTCATTCTTTGCCCATACCACTGCGATATCGCAAAGAGGGGAGTTGGTGATCCACATTTTAGCACCATTCAAAAGATAGTGGTCTCCCATATCTTTAAAATAAGTTTCCATGGAACCCGGATCAGAACCGTGATTAGGCTCAGTTAATCCAAAAGATCCAATCATTTCTCCTGCTGCAAGTTTGGGCAGATATTTCTTTTTCTGTTCTTCAGAACCAAATTCATTGATAGGAAACATCACCAAAGAGCTTTGTACTGAAGCTGCAGAACGTACTGCAGAATCACCTCTTTCCAATTCCTGCATGATCAAACCGTAAGAAATCTGGTCTAATCCTGAACCTCCATACTCAACCGGAATATAAGGACCCAATGCTCCAATTTTCCCTAATTCTCTCATAAGGCCAGGAAGATCTGTATGATTTTGAGCTGCCTGATCAATCTGCGGCATTACAAAACTCTCCACCCAGTCTCTTACAGATTGGCGGATCAGTTTGTGTTCTTCGGTAAGTAAAGCATCGATTCCATAATAATCTGGGATGCTCGTAAGAGGATAATATGACATGATTTTTTGATTTTGTTAAAAGTAACATTTTTCGTGGTGTCCTGAAAATTTTTTTGAAAACTTATGTTGATGCTGGTTTTCAGAAAGATAATGTTGCTTTTATGGTGTTATAAATTAAATTCTATATTTTAAGACTCCTCATCATTGGATATAGGATACTGATTGGTAGAATTGTGAACTTCTGATTTAAATTTATATAGGTAAGGGGCTTTGTTTGCTGAGCCGTCATACAGTTTTTCGAGTCTGTCCAGAATATTAAGGCTTAAAATCTTTCTCTGGAAATTATTTCTTCTGAATTTTTGTCCTAAAATCGTTTCATAAAGAGCCTGAAGGTCCTTCATAGTGAATTTTTCTGGAAGCAGGTTACTGGCTGCCACTTCAGTATTGATATTCATTCTGAGATATTCCAATCCTGTTTCTATAATCCTGTCGTGGTCAAAAGCCATTTTTGGTAAATTACTTACTTCAAACCATTCACAGCTTTCATTAAAAGCATCAGGAAAAGTATTGGTTAATGAAAAATCGATAAGGCTACAGTAGCCCACCGTGATAAACCTCTGAAAGATCCAGTGATCTTGCGGAACCTCAATTCCTTTATTTTTAAGAAGAATCTGATGTACATTATTCTCCGTTCGGTCTATTCTTCCAAAGGTATGAAACTGTTTCAAAAATAAACCTTTAAGATGTGTTCTTTCATACAAAACCCTTTCAGCAGCCTCCCTTAAATCTTCATCGTTGAAAACAAAACCACCCGGCAGCGACCATAAGTCCAGATCGTGATATTTTAAAAGAAGTACTTTCAGAATATTGTTATGAAAGCCGAAAATGGTGCAGTCAACGGAAATGTGGGCTACAAAATCTTTGGTATCGATAAGTTCACGAAGCGTTTCTTTACTTTTTGTGTCTTTGATTTTCATGGCAGTAAAAATAAAACTATTTTCTTTTTGAGAAAGTAAAAAATACTAAACTAATCACAAAAAGAAGAACTACAGAAGATAAGATGTATAATGGATAGTAATTTAATAATTCTTTTCCGAACAAAATAGCCATGATAATAGAGCTTATGGAGCTGCCTAATGAAGAGAAAATAACGATCAGAGAAGTGAAAAGATTGATTTTTTCTTTATCCACCTGAGCAATCATTTTGGAATTGATAACAGGATACAATGGCGAAAGGAAAAGTCCGATAACCGGAAATAAAAAGAGTAGTGGTTGGGAATCCTGAGAATCGAAATACTGTATTCCGACAATCGTCATAAGTAAAGCGATTATCAGTACCATACAGGTGATGTAGTAGCCTGGTAACGAGAATTTTCGGATGATATTAGCAGTAATTGTTCTTCCTGCATAAGAGAAAAGCGAAAGGAAAGAAGCAGCCTGAAGAGCAAAAAAAGAATTGACTTTAAGATGATTTTTGTAGAAAGAAGGTAGCCACGAATTGAACCCCTGTTCTACAAAGACAATACAAAATACAACGCTCAGAAACAACAAAACCGAAGGCGTTGCGAATCCGGAAAGTTGGTAGCCTATATTTTTATTTTCTAATGACTTAACATCGGATATTTTAATTTTTGAAAGCAAAAATATGGTAATCACGCATAAAATAGCAATGAGTAAAAAACCAAATTTCCAGAATTCGGAATACTGGCTGGAAATCAACCATCCAAAGCCTGTATTGACTACGAAAATCCCTATCATAAACGAGGCCTCTACATTATTCATGGTCTTTGCTAACGACTTTTCATCTGAAATGTTGTTTCTGATAATCCCAAAAACGCATATTTTTCCAATGCCAAAACAGGTCCCGATAATGGCAAACCACAGTTTATAAAACCAAAAAACTTCAACAAAAGGAAGAAGACAGGAACAGACCCCAACAATTGTTAACGCAAAAATAAGCGCTTTTTTTGCTCCGGTTTTATTGATAAAGCTTACTGCGAAAAGAGAGATAAAAGCGATGGGAAGGTCTTTAAAAGATTCCAGAAATCCCAGCTCTCCATAGGTGATATTGGTGTCTGCAAGCTGAAGAATTATAAGCCCCATACAGTTTAGGACCATCGAAAAAATTAGGAAGGTTAGCTTTAGCGGAAGAGAAATTTTTGAAAGCTTGGACGTCATTTTGGGAGTTTACTTTATTGATTTTTTTTAATTTTTTATAAAATTTTAACGCGAATATAGGGCTTCTAACCCTGAAAAATAAACGAAAAATTAAAATATTTGTGAATGGAATGTTAATTAATTAAAAAAAAATATATTTTTATTGTCTCAATTTGAGAATTAAAAAACTAACTGTATATGAATCTAAGAATATCAAGAAGTCTGGGTATGGTTGCAGTGCTGTATTTTACAGCAAATTTTAATGCACAAACCAGTGTTAAGGACACAGTCCCAAAAGAGAATAAAATAGAGGAAGTTGTAATGATTGGTTACGGTAGCCAGAAAAAAAGTAATGTTACCGGAGCGATATCAAGTATTAAAGCTTCGGATATTGAAAATGCTCCTACAGCAGGAAGACCAGAGCAGGTACTTCAGGGTAGGGCTGCCGGGGTTTCTGTTATATCCAATTCTGGCCAGCCGGGAACTGCTGCTACGGTCCGTGTTCGTGGTATTACCAGTTTTGGTGCAGGAAGTAATGATCCGCTATGGGTGGTAGATGGAATTGTGGTAGATAATATTGGCTGGTTGAATCAGTCTGATATTGAAGGAATGGAAATTCTTAAAGATGGAGCTTCTGCTGCAATTTATGGAGTATCTGCTGCAAAAGGAGTAGTTCTGATCACCACCAAAAAAGGAGGAAGAGGAAGGCTGAATCTTTCTTATAACGGATTTATGGGAGTGGGAAGTGCTGCCAAAAAGTTGGATCTTCTGAATGCTTCACAGTATGCAACCATTATGAATGAAGCTTACACTAACGAGGGAAAAACCCCTGTATTAGGCAACCCTTCGTCTTATGGAGTAGGAACAGATTGGCAAAAACAGATTTTTAACAGCGCACAGCGTCAGTCTCATGAATTCAGTATCAGTGGAGGAAATGATAAATCTACTTTCTATTCATCTTTTGGATATTATGATCAGGATGGTATCGTCTTAAGAGATATTTCAAACTATAAAAGAGTTAACGCTAGATTAAATTCAACCCATAAAGTTTTTGATTTCCTTACCATAGGCCAAACTTTCGCTTATACGCACACAAGATCTCAAGGAGTTACCGATAACGGAGAATTTGGAGGCCCTCTAAGTTCTGCCATCAACCTTGATCCGCTTACACCAGTGGTCGTAACGAATGGAATTAGCAATCAACCCAATTCTAGTGATTATATCAACAATCCTAATTATGTGAGAGATCCTTATGGAAATCCTTATGGAATTTCACAATATGTAAGTAAGGAGATGAGTAATCCACTTGCTTTCCAGGAAACTCAACGTGGGAGGTTCAAGTGGTCTGATGATATTATAGCCAATGTTTTTGCTGAACTCAAGATTAACAAGCATATCACTTTCAAATCCAGTATGAATGGAAAGCTTTCTTATTGGGGAGAGCAGATTTTTACTCCTGTTAATTTCCTGAGTACAGCGAATAAAAATGACTTTAACAGCTTATACAGACAGATCGATAAGAAATTCGAGTGGAGTACAGAAAATACAGCAACCTATCAGAATAAATTTGGATTACATAATTTGAATGTACTCATTGGTCAGGGATATTATGAATATAACATTTCTTCAGGACAAAGTACAAGATTTACCAATCTTCCTGTCAATAACTGGCAAGATGCTTCTTTCAATTTTGATATTTCTCCAGAAAACAAAACAGGTAACGCTTGGGACGGAAAGCAAACTCATAAAGCTTCTTATTTTGCCAGAGTAGTGTATGATTATGACAACAGATACCTTTTTACAGGAACGATTCGTAGAGATGGTTCTTCAAAATTTGGAAGAAATAATCACTGGGGGAATTTCCCGGCAATGTCTTTAGGATGGAATGTTTCCAATGAGAGCTTCTGGCCACAAAATAATGTTGTTAACAGCTTTAAATTGAGAGGGGGTTATGGAGTTTTAGGGAACGATGCTATTGATGATTTCCAGTTTGCCAATTTCCTTATTGCAGGAAGTAATTATACTTTCGGAGATAATATCATCCGTGTTGGATACGCGCCAAGTACCCTTGAAAATCCGGATCTGAAATGGGAAAGAACATCACAGTTCAATATAGCAGCAGATTTTAAATTTTTCAAAAACTTTGACGTGAGTGTCGACGTTTACAGAAAAAAAAGTACAGATATCTTAAGAAGAGTTGAGCTTCCTGGTTACTTAGGTCTTATTAATAATCCATACAGAAATATTGGGGATATGAATAATGACGGAGTAGAAGTGAGCTTAGGATACAAAAAGAACTGGAGCGACTTTGGATTCTCTGTTAATGGTAATTTTGCCTATCTGAAAAATGAAATTACAAGACTTGAAGATGACAGACCTTATGTGAACTTTGCCTCTTTCCAAACGTTGGGAACTGTTTCAAGGCTTCAGGTTGGAGAATCCTATGGTTCTTTCTATGGGTTTAAAAATTTAGGAGTTTTCCAGAATCAGGCAGAAATTGACGCTTACAGAAATGCTAACGGAGGTCTTATTCAACCGAATGCAAAACCTGGAGATTTCAAAAGATTAGATGCCAATGGAGATGGAGTAATTGATGAAAAAGATTACGTAAACCTTGGGAATTCAGTGCCAAAGTATACATTTGGTCTTACCATCAATATGAATTATAAAAATTTCGACTTGATGATCTTTGCACAGGGGCAGGCAGGAAATAAAATCTTCCAGGGACTAAGAAGACTTGATATTCAGGAAGCGAACTATCAAACAGCAATCTTAGACCGTTGGACAGGAGAAGGAACTTCTAATACTATTGCCAGAGTCACAAGAGATGATAATAATCAAAACTATACCAGAATGTCAGATTATTATCTTCAAAAAGGAGATTATCTACGTCTTAAATTGGTTCAGCTGGGATACACTTTATCCAAAGAAACAGCAAAAACTATTGGAGCTTCAAAAATCAGATTGTATGTAACTGCAGAAAACCTGGTTACTTTCACGAAATACACAGGATATGATCCTGAAATTGCAGGAGCCGATACATTTGGTATAGACAGAGCTTTCTACCCACAAGCAAGAACTTTCCTTTTTGGAGCTAGTGTTCAATTTTAATATTTAAAACAATGAAAAATAAAAGATTTATATATAAAAGTTTATCCGTTCTATTTCTGACGGGTATTAGTTTCGGAGCTGTATCCTGTAATAATAGTAATCTGGAAGATGTGAAAAACACAGGAACTTTCGATACAAGTAATTATTTTCAAAATGAAGAGCAGGCATTTGGAGGGCTGGTAGCTACCTATGATATGTTGAGAAAATATTCCGGAGGATTTGAAAATATGGTAACCTTTTTCAACGGAGCATCTGATGATTTCTACTCAGGGGGTGGGAATTCTTCAGATGGTGCCGGTATCCAGGGTTTTTCCAATTATTCAATTAATGCAATCATCATGCCTCCAAGCTATTGGAAAGATTATTATCAGGGAATTGCCAAAGCCAACCTTTTATTGGAAAGACTTCCGGCAATCAATATGAATGAGCATAATAAAAAAAGATTCACAGCAGAAGCTAAAGTACTAAGATCATTGTATTATTTTGAACTGTTAAGAATGTTCAGAAATGTACCTCTGATCTTGAAAACCTTTAAATATGATGATGATTATTATAATATTCCACAAGCTAAGCCGGAAGAGGTTTATGCTCAGATAGAAGCGGATATTTTATCAGGAATCAATGATCTTCCTATTACGACATCTGATGCTGAGAGAGGCAGAATTACTCAAGGTACGGCAAGAGCTATTTTAGGTAAAATCTATTTATATAATAAAAAGAATACTGAAGCAGCAGCCCAATTTGAAATGGTAAATGGTACACCAGGAGGAACCAGCCAATATGGATATAAATTGGTGAGTAATTTTGCCGATTTATGGAAGGTAAGTAATAAATACACTACAGAATCTGTCCTTGAAGTGATGCATAAGGATATAAGCAGCGCAGATTGGCAATTTTGGGGTTCAGGAAAGGACGAGAGTAATTCTATCAACGTAATGTTGGGAATTAAATCTTATGGAAGGGTTGCGAATGTGCCTAATAACGATGCTCCAGATCTTTATGCAAGCTGGGGATTCAACCCTGTTACAGACGATCTTTTTAATTTTATGCAAGGAGATCCTCGTTTGGATCCCACAATTTTTAATGGTAAAAAATTTAAGGATGAAGGTAAAATTACTTACTCGCCAGGATACAAGGATACTGGATATTTCTTAAATAAATATTTACCTAGAAATGCGGATAAATCTAATTTGCCCGGCCCTACAGAATTAAATTTTCACCAGAATTATATCGCCATCAGATTGGCAGATACCTACTTGATGGAAGCTGAAGCATTAGGAGGTGTTGGAGGCAGGGCTCAGGCATTGCTAGATGCCGTAAGAGCCAGAGTAGGATTAGCATCAGTACCTGTTTCTATGCAGGCTATTAAAGATGAAAGAAGAAGAGAACTTGCAGGGGAAGGGCATAGATGGTTTGACCTTGTAAGATGGGGAGATGCCCCGGCAAAACTTGGTGCCAGAGGATTTAAGGCAGGTAAAAATGAAATCTTACCAATTCCTTTCAATGAATTGACAAACACCGTTTTAAAACAAAATCCAGGTTACTAACACATGAAGTTTCACAACTTATATAGTTTCTTTAGAGGTGCCGCACTACTTAGTGGTGTGGCCCTTTTTCCTTTATCATGTACATCAATAACATCACATAAAGGAAATGAAGTCCAATATTGGCTTACCAAAGGCGATGAGACCGCAAAATTACAACTGCAGGCTCCTGTTAAATTTATCAATACATCCAACAGCTTTCAGAATATTGAAATTGATGACACTCAGAAGTTTCAATATGTTGATGGTTTTGGATATACCTTAACAGGAGGAAGTGTAGAAGTTATCAACCGCTTATCACCTGCCAAAAGAAAAGCTTTGCTAAACGAACTTTTCGGAAATGATAAAAACTCAATCTCTATCAGTTATTTGAGATTAAGTATTGGAGCTTCCGATCTGGATGCTGAGGTATTTTCATATGATGATCTGCCCGCAGGACAAACCGATGCTTCCCTTTCAAAATTCAGCTTGGCAAAAGATAAAGCACTCATTTCGATGCTGAAAGAGATTTTAGCAATCAACCCCAGTATTAAAATCATTGCTGCACCATGGTCTGCACCAGTTTGGATGAAAGACAACGGCCAATCCAAAGGAGGAAGCTTAAAGCCTGAATTTTACGGAACGTATGCTAATTATTTTGTAAAATATATTCAGGGGATGAAAAAAGAAGGAATTACCATCGATGCCATCACTCCTCAGAACGAGCCGCTGCATCCGGGTAATAATCCCAGCCTTTATATGCCGTCTGCCCAACAGGGAGAATTTATTAAAAACCATTTAGGACCAGCCTTTAAATCCAACAATATCAAAACAAAAATTGTTGTATACGATCACAACTGCAGCAAACCGGAATATGCCATTGATATTTTGAAAGACGCAGAAGCCAATCAATATATAGACGGGTCTGCTTTCCATTTGTATGAAGGAGACATCTCTGCATTAAGTACAGTGCACAACGCTTTTCCTGATAAAAACCTATATTTTACTGAACAATGGACCGGTTCAAAAGGGACATTTGAAGAAGATATCAACTGGCATACAAAAAATGTCATCATTGGTTCCATGAGAAACTGGAGCAAAATTGCTTTAGAATGGAACCTTGCCAACGATCCAAAGTACGCGCCACATACACCAGGCGGATGTACAGAATGTAAAGGGGCTATAACCGTTTCAGACAGCGAAAACTTTACAAGAAATGTAGCCTACTATATTATTGCCCATGCTTCTAAGTTTGTTCCTGTAGGTTCACAACGTATTGCTTCTTCTGAAACACAAAATCTTTCAACAGCAGCTTTTAAGACTCAGTCTGGGAAAATAGTGCTTATTGTTCAGAACAACAATAAAGAAGATGAAAATTTTAATATTAAATTTGCCGGAAAAACTGCTTCAGTAAAGATTTCCGGACGTTCCGCAGCAACTTATATTTTTTAAAATAAGATTATGAAAAGAGTTTATTTCTTACTGGCAATTTCAACCTTTGGAATGAATGCCTACGGACAAAAAACAGTAGATCAGAAAGTAGCAGAACTGCTTTCTCAAATGTCTCTGGAAGAAAAAGTAGGACAGATGGTTCAGTACAGTGGATTTGAATACGCCACCGGACCTCAGAATTCTAATTCTGCAGTTGTGTTGGAAGAAATAAAAAAAGGAAAGGTAGGCTCTATGCTGAATGTTGCCGGAGCAGAAGAAACCAGGGCCTTCCAGAAACTAGCTATGCAGTCGAGGTTGAAAATTCCTTTACTGTTCGGGCAGGATGTTATCCATGGTTATCGCACAACCTTTCCTGTCAACCTTGGTCAGGCAGCAAGCTGGGATCTGGGAATGATAGAAAAATCAGAAAGAATTGCCGCTACAGAAGCTTCCGCTTATGGGATTCACTGGACGTTTGCTCCTATGGTGGATATTGCCAGAGACCCAAGATGGGGAAGAGTGATGGAAGGTTCCGGAGAAGATACGTATCTCGGCACCAAAATAGGATTGGCTAGAATCAGAGGGTTTCAGGGTAAAGGTTTGGGAAATCTTGATGCCGTTATGGCCTGTGCAAAACATTTTGCCGCCTACGGAGCTGCAGTGGGAGGAAGAGATTACAACTCGGTGGATATGAGTCTCAGACAGCTGAACGAAACTTACCTTCCTCCTTTTAAAGCTGCTGCTGAAGCAGGAGTAGCAACTTTTATGAACTCTTTCAATGATATCAACGGAATTCCGGCCACTGCCAATCAGTATATCCAGAGAGACCTTTTGAAAGGAAAATGGAATTATAAAGGCTTTGTCGTTTCCGACTGGGGGAGTATCGGGGAAATGGTTCCTCATGGATATGCTAAAGATGGTAATGAAGCCGCTGAAAAAGCAGTTCTTGGAGGAAGTGATATGGATATGGAAAGCCGCGTTTACATGACAGAACTTCCAAAACTTGTTAAAGAAGGAAAAGTAGATATTAAGCTGGTTAATGATGCTACAGGAAGAATTTTAACCAAGAAATTCGAAATGGGACTTTTTGATGATCCTTACAGATTCAGTAATGAAAAAAGACAAAAAGAACAGACCGATAATCAGGAAAACAGAAAATTCGGAAGAGTATTTGGCTCTAAAAGTATTGTTCTTCTGAAAAATCAGAGAAATATTTTACCCCTTTCAAAAACGGCTAAAACAGTCGCTTTGATTGGTCCTTTCGGAAAAGAAACGGTTGCCAATCACGGATTCTGGTCTGTTGCTTTTAAAGATGATACCCAAAGAATCGTTTCCCAGTTTGACGGTATTAAAAGTCAGCTGGATAAAAATTCCACCTTATTATATGCAAAAGGCTGTAATGTTGATGATCAGGACAAAACGTTATTTGCTGAAGCCATAGAAACAGCTAAAAAAGCCGATGTAGTCATTATGACATTAGGAGAAGGGCATGCCATGAGTGGTGAAGCCAAAAGCAGAAGTAATATTGGTTTTTCCGGAGTTCAGGAAGATCTTTTGAAAGAAATAGCTAAAACAGGAAAACCAATTGTTCTGATGATTAACGCAGGAAGACCATTGATTTTCAATTGGGCATCAGAAAATATTCCTGCTATTATGTATACATGGTGGCTGGGAACTGAAGCGGGAAATTCAATTGCAGACGTTCTTTTTGGAAGCGTTAATCCGGGAGGAAAACTTCCAATGACTTTTCCAAGAACAGAAGGTCAGATTCCTATGTATTACAATCACTACAATACAGGGCGACCTGCGAAAAATAACACGGACAGAAACTATGTTTCCGCTTATATTGATCTTGATAATGATCCTAAATATCCATTCGGTTACGGTTTGAGCTATACGGACTTTAAATATTCTGATATGGTTTTAAGTTCAACCCAACTGAAGGGAAATCAGACGCTGAATATCAGTGTAACGGTTTCCAATACCGGAAAATATGACGGTGATGAGGTTGTACAGCTTTATATCAGAGATCTGTTCGGGAAAGTAGTAAGACCGATAAAAGAATTGAAAGGTTTCCAGAAAATATTCATCAAAAAAGGAGAAAGTAAAAAAGTAGATTTCAAACTGACTCCTGAAGATCTGAAGTTTTTTGATGATCAACTGAATTTCGACTGGGAAAGTGGTGAATTTGATATTATGATCGGAACCAATTCTCAACATGTACAAACCCAAAGAATCAACTGGGTGAAATAAATTGAGTAAGATAAAGGCTATATAATAGTTTCAAATAAAACGTAATGACCATCAGAACGATATGAAAATTAAATTCCGAAATACTGTTCAATGTTGTACTGCTACACTTTTGCTATTGTCAGCGATCAGTTGTGCTTCAAATAAAATAGATTCCAGTAGAAAGCTAATCTGGAGTGACGAATTTAATGGAAAAGGTCTTCCGGATTCTTTGAAATGGAATTATGATGTTGGAGGCGGCGGTTATGGTAATAATGAAGCCCAGTTTTACACCAAAAACAGACTGGAGAATGCCAGAATGGAAAACGGAAACCTGATCATTGAGGCCAGAAAAGAAAATTGGGAAAACAGTAAATATACTTCAGCAAGACTTTTAACCAAAGGAAAATTCTCTTTTCAATACGGAACAGTAGAAGTTCGTGCGAAACTGCCGAAAGGGCGCGGAACATGGCCTGCAATCTGGATGATGAGTGAAAAGATGAAAAAATGGCCGGATGATGGTGAGCTGGATATTATGGAGCATGTTGGTTTTAATCCGGGGTATATACACGCTTCGGTTCATACAAAAAAATACAATCATATTCAGGGAACACAAAAGACAGATACACTAATTGTAAAAGATGTGAGTGAAAAATTCCATGTTTATAAAGCAGAATGGACTCCCGAAAAAATAGATGTTTATATTGATGATCAAAAATTTTTCACCTATGAAAATAAAGAGAAAACCTATGAAGCCTGGCCTTTTGATCAACCCTATTTTATTATTTTAAATTTAGCAGTTGGAGGTTTCTGGGGCGGAAAAGAAGGCATTGATGATCAAATTTTCCCGCAAAAATATTATATTGATTATGTAAGAGTCTATCAGACTCAATAATGGAAAAGAGGACTTATTACAGAGTCCAAAAATAAAAAATCATGAGAAAACTAATTGTAAGTTGTTTTGTAGTAGGCATTGTCATGAATGTAAATGCCCAGAATTATTGGAAAAAGCATGACGGAAAAACAGCTAAGGTAATTCTTACCAATTCTAAGGCAAATGAAAAAATGGCAGATAAAGGTTCTGTAAAGTTTGAACAGTTCGGACAGCCAAAGGAGACAGATGCCTGTATCTTCATTGCTCCTAATTTTAAATATCAAAAACTGATAGGCATTGGAGGAGCCATTACGGATGCTTCTGCGGAAACTTTCTACAAAATGCCTAAAAACAAACAGAAAGAAATCCTTGAAGCCTATTTCGGTAAAAACGGATTGGGATACACTGTTGTTCGTACGAATATGAACTCCTGTGATTTCTCGAGTGATTCCTATACTTATGTAGATGATAATGATACCGCTCTGAAGACTTTCAATGTTGCTCACGATGAAAAGTATAAGATTCCGATGATCAAAGAAGCTCAGAAAGCCATAGGAAATAATTTCACTTTCTATTTCTCTCCATGGAGTCCGCCAGCCTGGATGAAATCTAATAAAAGTTTGTACAAAGGTGGAAGACTGGAAAATCAATATTACCAGACCTGGGCAGATTATTATATTAAATTCATTAAGGAATACGAAAAAAGAGGAATCAATGTGTGGGGGTTAACGGTTCAGAATGAGCCCATGGCTACCCAATCATGGGAATCCTGTATCTATACGGCTGAAGAAGAAGGAGAGTTTTTAAAGAACAATCTAGGACCAACGCTTTGGAAAAACGGATACAAAGATAAAAAAGTAATGATCTGGGATCATAACAGAGATTTGATTTACCAAAGAGCCACCACCACATTAAGCGATCCTGAAACGTCAAAGTATGCTCATGGAATTGGCTATCACTGGTATGAAACGTGGAATAATAAAACTCAGCTTTTTGATAACTTAGCTGAAACCCACAGAGCTTTTCCTGATAAATTTCTGGCCTTTACAGAAGGATGTAAAGAACAGTTCAGTATGGACAGAATTTATGATGTAAGCCTTGGAGAGTTGTACAGTAAAAATATGCTGAACGATTTCAATAAAGGAAACGCTTTATGGACAGACTGGAATATTCTTTTGGATGAAACAGGAGGCCCCAACCACAAAGGTAATTTTTGTTTTGCACCCATCATTGCAGATACCAAAACAGGAGAGGTTTTCTATACCTATGAGTATTATTATATAGGGCATGTTTCAAAATACATCAAGCCTAATGCTCAGAGAATCGGGAGCTCTTCCAACAGAGCTGCCTTAACGTCTTCTGCTTTTATGAACGAAAACGGACAGCTGGTGACCGTGATCATGAATGATTCAGACAATGATATTGATGCCAATCTATGGATCGAAGGAATGGCTGCGAAATTAACAGCCCCCGCACACTCTATACAGACAGTAGTTTTATAACATCATATTAATATTATTTTGACGGAATCGGCGGCCTCTTCGAGGCCGCCGATTCTTATGTCAGGAATTATTTTTAACGACTATTTTATCTCATGTTTTTCTCCATGTCCCTTGTTTACTACGTCAATTTTCCCGCCTGTTCCACACATACAAAAAGAATCTTCTGTAAGAATTTTATAACTATTGATAGTATCTTTTTCTGTTGTTTTTTCCCAGGCGGTTGGCGCAGGAATACACGGTAAATATCCTCCTGAAGTAGGTTTTAATTTACATTGTCCAAAAGGTTTAATATTTACATTCGCCTGTTTATCCTGCTCCGTAGCAATATGTTTTCCCTCGGCTGTAGAGAAATTCTGACTGGTAGCACTTAGAATACTTAGTGTTGTTCCTTGGTTGCAGGATAATTGGGCAGTATCTGTAATTTTTTGTGGCATGATTCAGATAATTTTATTTATTTCCAGCATTTCCATTCTTAACACCTCCAACTTTATTTAGTTTCTTTGATATAGTATCTCCAGTTAGTGCATTTATCTCCAAAACAATAGGAGCTCCTTCTTTATCACGAATTGAAACCTGATACATAGGAACATTTTTTTTGTAAATACTCCAGTCTTCTTTATATCCCAACCATCTGCTAACCATTATTTTGGTTTTATCAGAATCCTTATAATCCCCAACAATATTTACATCATATTCTTTCTTTATTTTATTTATCAAATCATCAATTGAAAATTTATAAGGAGCATCATTATTCACCTCTCGAATCAATTTGCCAGATTCGTCATATTCTTTGAAAATTCCAACAGGGAAAGAATAGAAAACTTTACTTATTGATTTAGGGCTGCTATTCTTATAATATGTTTTTATTGTTTTGTATGGTGAATTTGGCTTTCTTATTTCTACATCTGGTCCGCCTGTGAGATTTCCCATGATTCTAATTTTATCTCCATTATTATCTATATAAAATCCTTGTCCTGAATATTTTGGATTTGGTTTTAAATCTTTATATCTATTTATATTAAAATATTCCATAGTATCTTTTTTTACGTTGTTAAAAATTGTTCTATGTGTTTGCCCTTTGCAACCATTCACTAACAGTGAAAAAAGAGCACTGATTATTAATTGCTTCATTTTACATTTCTTTTAATTATTTTCCATTGCCAATGCCAAGAAGTTATTTTTTCATCTGACGGATGTGAAGAGTCTGCATAAGACATAATATTTGTTGTCTCATATTTCTGGAAAGTAAATTTAACATCTTTATTAAAATAAGTTTCATGTGTATGGTATAAACCTAATCCATGCAATACTTCATGGTTTAAAGTAGTATCATTTCTAGGATCAAACAATACTACATTTTTAGCACCTATTTTTTGAACCTGTCCTAAAGTTCCCGAATATCCACCTGTTGGGTAAATTATCATATCAAAAGGAATTGCCCCAAAACAAAAAGCAATGAAATAATCAGAATATTTTGCATTTCCCGTTTGTGCTAAAAATTTAGCCTTAAGAAAAGTAAAAAACTCCTGATTTGGGCTTGCTGGATCAGGATAATCTTCAAATAGTCCACCATCAGAAGTATCAGCAGGATTTACTGTACTAGCAAATAAAATATCATGTTTTGCTTTTTCATAAATGAACTTGCCATACACTTGCGTTGTCCCTACCGTTTTTATCTTAAATTCATCAATATTGCTTAAATCAAAGTAGTTAATAGTGGTACCACTAACAGCATCTAGTAATGGCTGTCCTTTTGTATCTCTCGCTACATAATCCTCGAACTCCCCATGTATTAAAGCTTGATGAAGAGCATTTTGCAAATTTTCCTTTTCAGCATTAGTGGATGTACCTGTTAATGGGCTTGAACCATTAATATTTGTTTTTACCTGAACCAAAACAACTTTTTGAGTCTTTCGATTTTTTATTCCAGATTTCCCTTTAGAAGCTGGCATATTTTTATTCGGTTCCAGTACTATTTTTCCTGCCACTTTACGAAGAACAAGTTGTTCTGCCTGAGTTTTAGCAAGTGAACCTTTAGGATAAGCATAAACAAGGATTTCCTGTCTTGTTGAAAATTCTTCAATACATTTTATTTTGATAATCTGTCCTGTATCTCTTTTATTTCCAATGGCTTTGTCTGTTATTAATACAGGACTAGCATCCGTTCCATCTTTCCCATCAATTGCAAAATACTTTTTGTTAAAAATAATTCTTATTTTTTTGTTCTATCAGGTACTATTATTTTAACTTCTTTTGGAATAATAACCATTGCAGTAGTATTACTATTGGATTCCTTATAATTATTTTCATATTCAATATAGCTTAATATCTCACCTGATAATGCATCCAATTTTAAAATATCAAAAGTGTTTTTATCTGTTTTAAAATCTGTTTTTATCTTTATTTTCCAATATTTTAAACCTTTTTTGTTTTCTTCTTTTTCGATTGAATAAAAGGTATTATAGGTTTCATAATAAGGTTTCATAGTATAGACAGACTGTTTAGTGTCTTCATTGTAGCTTACAAGTGTTTCACGTTCTCCTTTTTTTATTTTTATTTGACTTTCTAAAGGATTAATATTATAATGTTTTCCAATGAAGCCTACTACTTTAGCATAACTAAAATCCCACCCTAAATCATGGTTAATAGTTTTTGTTAATTCTCCCTTCTGATTATATTGACACTCTTTTCCAAGGAGTATTGATGGAGCAATAGTTCCATACAAATATTTTGATTTTATTATCAAATTTTCCCCGTAATAAATTTTTACGATTTGATATATTGAGTTTGTAAAGGTTTCCCTGTACTTTATTATAGTTTGTGAGTTTCCTTGTATATTGATATTTCTTTTTGTATCATCTTTTCTGTATTCATATTCTTTATACCCAGTTTTTTTCAAATCAGAATTTATAATCTTTAATCCCTCTTTTTGAAACTTTTCAATATCAAGCTTTTCCGTTTGTGAATCTATTGTAGGTTGATGCATGTAGCTTTGATTTTTAAATGTTATAGTATCTTTTTTCTGTCCATTACATTGTATTATAGACAATGTAAAAAAAACGAATATTATCTTTTTCATAATGTTTGAGGTGTATGATTTTTAGGCTCAGCCTGAGCAGCTCCATTTACACTTTTCCATTGCCAAGCCCAAAGAAAGTATTGTTTATTAGAATAATCCATTAAATTCCATGTGCTTTGATACTTAAAAGAATGTACGCCATTTTTTAAGGCTTTAGGATCATTTGTGCCACCTTTGATATGATTTTTACTTTTCCAGGTATGTGGTAAACCTAAACTATGGCAGATTTCATGTGAAGTAGCATAATTACTACCTTGCTTTGGTAATACAATATTTTTGACATCACTTCCTGATGTATAACCACCCCAATCATTTGTTCCTCCTGTTTCAGTTACTGAAACTAAACCACTTTGGGGTAAATAGAATAATCGAATATGGTTGGAATATTTTGATTTGTAAACGGCAATTAATTTTTCATTTAGATAATCCTCTAAATCTTTCCAACCTTTAGGCGTATTCTTTGGAGATTCATAATAAGCTTTTAATTTGCCTCCATCAATATAAGTCTTGTTAAAATGATCTCTTTCTTTACTAGTGATTCTCTGTGTTGTACCTGTTAAATCTAATTTTACAGTTTCAAATACTATATCAACTAAAGCTTGCCTTAGAAATTTTCTTACAGTATTTTTCTCTTTAATTTCTAGCATAGCATCACAACCTTCTGAACTAGCACCTGAAGCAGTAATATCAGTAATGACATTTATCATTACTACTTTTTGTATCTTTCTATAAACATTGTTATTAGGCATGATCTGCAATACCCCAGCTAGTTTTTTTATTGGAGGTTTTGCAGGATCTGGGTCAGTTTTTATGGTATAGGCTTTAACCTGCTTTAGAAGACCGAAAGCTTTTTTACATTCAATACTTATATCATAATTAGAGGTTGTTGTAGTTACAGTTTTTGGCGCAAGTTTAAATTTTTTATACCCTGTTGGAGGTGTATATATAGGAGGCTTTGAACTCTTTCCTACTATAACAGCACCTGCTACAGCGCCAGAAGGAAAATAGTCAACAATATCAAAAAAGACCTCTTCATATTCTAAAATAAGTTCATCAGGTTCTTCGTAAATCTCAAATTGTATCTCAAGGTTTACTACAGATGGAGTTGGTTCATTTTCGTTTTTATAAATATTAAGTTTGGGAATAAAATATTCTGATGGTTTTCCTTTAGCGTCTAATTTATTGCTTACCACTCCTTTACTATACTCGTTTCTTACTGCTTCATATAGGTCATTGATGCCATTTTTATTAGCGTCTTTGTTATCATTAATGAATGTGTTACTAATGTTATTATCTTTATAATATCCTGCAATTGTAGAATAATCGACATCGCCGTCAAATATCGTTTCACCAAAACCATTACCTTTTCCTGTACGTAACCAGTCCATTCCAACCGAAAAATCACTTTCCCAAGTATTATGTGGACGGAATATAACCAATGCCTTTGCATCTAAGATAATATCCTTAACTTTTTGTTGAGTAGGAGTGTTATCTGCTATATTTCCTTCTTTTCCTTTTAATTCTGTAGTTCCTTCACTATTAATGATAGCTTTTTCATCAGAATGTAAAAAGAGCTTTTTTTGACCTGTAAGATATGATTTTGGACTTTCAATCTTTATTTCATTTTCAGAATTAATTAAAGCCTTTCCTGCCTGAGTATGGAAAAAGTCAGTTATATTTTGTAATAAAATAGGAGAGTTAACCATCATTTTTTGCAGAATAGTAAGTAATGCTGTATTTCCTACTGTTGATGTCATATTGTTAGTAACGTTAATGTCGAAATTATTGTTGGCATTAATTTCAACATCCGTTGCATTCATTGTAATTTTATTAGGTGCCGTAACATTGATATTTCCATCTCCATCCATAAAATAAATATTACCACTTGGATCTTGAATTGTTAAACTCCCATTAGCATCATTCATTAAAACTTTGATACCACTACGAGTTTGTATGGATTTAAGATGATTATCAACACCGCCACCTAAACCAACTTTACCATGAAACATTCCGCCCATGGCAAAAGGAAAATCTGGATTGTGATACTCAAAACCTACCATTACCTGATCTCCGATTTCAGGAATGGCCACAAATCCTCTGTTTTGGCTTACAGCATCTGTGCCGCCTGCATCAGGACTCATCATTCGGATAAAATAGGTGGTATCATTCAACTGCCAGTCAAATCTTACCTGTATTCTTCCTTGGTTTAAAGGATCAACGTTGGAGATTACGGTTGCAACTTGTGGCTCTGCTTTTGGTATTATAAAATCAGGCTTAGGCATGAAACCTGTTCCTTCAGCTATAGCTTCAAAACTTCCTTTGTAGTATCCTCTTGCATCAACTTCATGATGTATTTCTGTCATCATCAATGTAGTGAAGTGCGAAGTTTGGTTGCTATCAGGTTTTCTCATCGCTAGATCCACAACACAACCTGTATATAGAAATGGTACAGATGTCTTTCCGGAAACGGTAAAAACATCTACTGCTTTACTTCCTCTGGCACTTTTCTGAGAGTCATCAATATCCAAAAACATATTGGCATTGATAGGAGCGGGGACCAGCGATCTGGTTTTAAATATATTGTTGTTCAGTTCGTAAGTTTCCGATGATAGTTCACCAAGATGCTTGATCTTATGATCAACTCCGATCATCTTTGCATGGTTACTGCTGTTATATCCAAAATATTCAGGCTTGATATGTACTGCATTTAACTCTATCTGCACATCACTGACATTACTGCCATCAATAAGCTTTATAGACTTTTCATGAGGGGGTAACTTTCCGAAGTGTAGCATTTCTCCATCATAATAGAATTGCTCTCCATATGCTTCTGCAATTCTGGCTAAATAATTATAATGCGTTTCGCAATATTGTGAGCTGTAATTAATATACCCTCTATTTTGGGTGTCTATTCTAAAATCAAAATCATAAGTTCCCAAAGATTCTTTAATGATCCTGTCAGCAATAATCGATGTGTTGACTGGCTGACTTCCTCCAAAACTTTGAGTATGAGAAGCAGAATCCATCAGAATGGTTGGACTATTTCCTTTCAGAACAATATTCCCAAGGCTCATCTTTTCCTGGCTGAATGCCACCTTCATAACAACTCCTACAAAAGTTCTTTTAGGACTTTCATTTTCAGGATTTTTATATTTGAAAGTTACTGTCAGGCGTTTTCCTAGAAATTGCCTCGCTTCTTCAAGATTATGATTTTGGATTTCATGTAAAGAATCATGAGCAAGGATAAGCTCAAATTGATGATGCGTTCTGGCACTTTGTTGAAGACGAAAGTGTTTAAAGCCATTGATAATGATACCATCAATAACAATATCAAGTTGTACAACCCGGTTAATGCCTGGTATATGGTTCTCCGATATCCTTTCAGAATTGGAGGAATTCTTTTTCATGTATATTTTGTGTTTTTTGATCTTGTATTATTAAAAATAGATAAAAAATACAATAATAGAGGTATAATTATTGGTTAATAGTAAAATTATGACAGGTTGATAATTAATTAGTTTTAAATGGTTTACATTTTTAATTCCTTGTCAGAATATCATTTATAATAATCATATTTTTTATTGATGTTGAGTATGGAGAAAGAATTTGTTTAAAATATAAAAACACAAAAGATTAAAAGAATTAGAGGGCTGCCCAAAAATAAAGCCGAAATACATCATAATGTATTTCGGCCTGTTTATAAAGTATATTTTATTTAAATAATACTATTCTGCATCATATTTACTGATGACTCTCTGAGTAACTCCTGAGCTGCTGAAACCTCCATCATGGAAAAGATTCTGCATCGTTACCTTTTTAGTAAGATCAGAGAAAAGAGTCACACAGTAATCTGCACATTCAAGAGCTGTAGCATTTCCTAGTGGAGACATGTCTTCTGCATATCCAAGGAATCCTCCGAAACCTTTCACACCACTACCGGCAGTAGTCATGGTAGGAGACTGAGAAACGGTGTTTACACGTACTTTTCTTTCTCCCCAGTAGTTTCCGAAAGTTCTAGCGATACTTTCAAGATAAGCTTTATTATCAGACATATCATTATAATCCGGGAATGTTCTTTGAGCAGCAATATAAGTAAGTGCCAAAATACTTCCCCATTCGTTCATACAATCTTTCTCCCAAGCTACGCGCATTACTTTATGGAAAGAAACAGCAGAGATATCCCAACCTTTTTCCAACCAGTCATAGTTCATTTCTGTATAATGTTTTCCTTTTCTTACGTTGATAGACATTCCGATAGAATGAAGGATAAAGTCGATTTTTCCAAATTTTGCAACAGCGGCATCAAAAAGTTTTTCAAGATCTTCTATAGAAGTAGCATCAGCACCTATTACTTCAGAACCTGTTTTTTCTGCTAAACCATTAAGTTCTCCCATTCTTAAAGCGATAGGAGCATTAGATAAAATAAATTCAGCACCTTCTTCATGGCATCTTTCAGCAACTTTCCATGCGATAGATTGTTCATTAAGGGCTCCAAAAATAATTCCCTTTTTGCCTTTAAGTAAACCGTATGACATAATTTTTTAATGTTTATTATACTACAAATGTAGCAATAATTGTGCTTATGGCATAATAAAAAATGGAGCCTTAGCAATTTAAGACTCCATTTTCTTGAAAATATTTATATGACTGAAATTTTAATTGGTTTTCTTGTTCCATTCTGCCTTCACATCTTCTGCAGCATCTTTGGTTTTCTCCCATGCATCATTCGCTTTATCTTTAATATCATCCCATGCATCAGAAACATTATTTTTTACTTTCTCGAACCAGTCTTCTTGCTGTGCTTCTTCATCATTGGATCTTTTTTCGTTAATATAATCCTTAGCTCTGTCCGCAAGTTCTTCAATTTTCCATTTTGCATTGTCCGCTGCATTCTTTAAAGAATTTTCCGTGTTGTTTACTGCATTTTCTGCTTTGTTGTATTCCGAATTGTTCATAATATTAAATGTTTAGTTGTGTGATATGAAATAAACAAGAACCATTCCTAAAACCTGGCACTTTTGTTAAACTTTTCATAATATTTTGTTATCTTTTTCTAAATTCATATTGATATTAAATTTATAAAAACTGAAAACAGATGGATAGAATACGTTGTGGATGGTGTGAAAAAGATGAGCTTTATAGAAAGGATCATGACGAAGAGTGGGGAAGACCAGTTTACGATGACGAAACTATATTTGAATTTCTTATTCTCGAATCTTTTAAGGCGGCTTGAGCTGGTATACTATTCTTGCCAAAAGAGAAAATTTCAGAAAAACATTTGATTATTTCGACTACAAAAAAAAGTCTCCTATTCTGAAGAAAAAATAAATGATAAAGCTGTTTAAACTTTTTTATTAAACAGTAAAAGTCACAAAAGCTTTTTAAAACACTTAAGCTATTTAATTTATATAGTTTGGGTAAGTACAATAAAGTTTTGTTGAAAATCAAGGGTTTTCATTCTCTATGAAATGCATTGTGCGGTATTCCTTACCCTTTTTAAAGTGTTTGAAAATTATATAATGTTTAGATTCCTACGGAATGACGAGTGTACGGATACGCTCAACGTCCTGTTTGTCATTCCGTAGGAATCCAGCCTTAGAAATTATCATTCTTTTATGTGTTTTTATTAAACCAAAAATCGAAGATTCAATGAATTTAAACGCCACAAAAGATGGAAACAATTTAAGTGAGCTTGAGAGAATATCCTGGCACAGAATAAGTCCACATATAAGTTTAAAAAAATCTTTAATTTTTTTCTTCCGTGTATTTTGTATGCTGTATTATTTTAAGCCTTCTTAAGTGTACCAAAGTGCTTTTAAAAAACTTTTGTTGTTAAGCTAAACAGACCAGATTTAATAAATGATCCCGGAATTATTAGAAATAAACTTAAAATACGTGCTGCAGTTACCAATGCTCAATGGTTTATAGAAGTAAAATCAGAATTTGGCAGTTTTTCTCATTATATCTGGGGTTTTGTTGACGGAAAAATTGTGGATCATGCCCCCAAAACAATATCAGATATTCCGGCTACTACAGAAATTTCTGATCTTATTTCTGCCGATTTAAAGAAAAGAGGGTTCAAATTCATGGGTTCTATGGTAATTTATGCGCATATGCAGGCTACAAGAATAGTGAATGACCACCTAAAAAGCTGTTTTATCAGAAAATAAATCATTTTAATTTATTCAATTTTATGTGATATTTATTGAAAATAACGCAAGTGTTAAATTTTGTTCACAAAGTGACTTATCTTCAAACGTTCATGAATAGTTAATCTATAACTTATTGATCTGTAAATATTTTTCATTGTTTGGTGACTAAGTGATATTTTATTCACATTACTGTGTTTTTAATTATGGATTTTTCAATTAAATTGTGATTTTATTAAAAAATTGTATATTTGCAACCACAAAAAACGTGTGTAATGTCAATGAAAAGCAAATTTCAAGTAAGTCTTCTTTTTTCTTTATTTATTATTTTTACTAAAGGCCAGGTTGGGATCGGTCTCCCGCAACCAGACAGCTCAGCAATGCTTCATGTTAAATCAATAAATAAAGGAGTACTGCTTACCAGTATTGCTTTGAATTCAGCTACAGACAATACAACTGTTCCTTCTCCTGCCGATGGTCTTATTGTATGGAACAACGGTATTGGGCTATTAAAAGAAACAGGTTTTTATTATTGGTTTAATTCAAAATGGAATAAAATTTTAACTAATTCTGATAATACGTCAAAAATTGATGATGGAACAAGTTGGAACCTTACGGCAACAAACGCCGGGAGCTATGGGGGAGCTAATACGAATCTTTCTTTAGGAACAAAAACCTATGATGACTTGGTGTTTAAAGTGAATTCAGTTATTGCAGGTAGATTAGGTGTTGATAATTCTGTTAGTTTAGGATTGGGAGCCAATGCAGGTCAGAATGGTATTGCTATTGGAAGTTCAAGTTCAGCATTTGAAGGAATATCTATTGGTACTGCAGCTGCTGTTTCTGCCAATGAAGCGTTGGCGATAGGAAATAAGTCTTTAGCGGGTAGCTTTAGATCTACTGCGATTGGTTATCATGCACAAACCAGTAAAAATGAATCTGTAGCTATAGGAAATGAATCTTCTGCAGGAGGATTTCAATCTTTAGCATTAGGATATAACGCGAAAACAAATACAAATAGCGAAACTGCTTTAGGATATAATGCTGTTACCGATAATCAGAATTCCACAGCGTTGGGTTCCGGAGCGAATGCTTTAGGTCAGTTTTCAACAGCATTAGGATATGGAGCAACTACTTCACAGGCTAATGCTATCGTTTTGGGGAACAGTAATGCTAATATAGGGATTGGAACAGGAGCGCCGAATGTTTCTGCAAAACTTGATGTAAACGGACAGTTTAAGCTAGGAGAAAAGGGAAGTGTGCAGAAAAGCCAGATCAGTTTCGAAGCTTGGCCGGGAGTATCAATCAACAGTTTGGCTCCTGGAAAATCAACAACCATTGATATTCCGGTTCCGGCAGGGTATCAGCCTGGTTCAACCAGAGCAGTGATAACGGTTTCCCCAGCAGGAGATTTTGCAGGGAATGCCTCTTTTTCTATTTCAAACCCAAGAATGACGTCTGCTTCAAGTATTACGCTTAATCTTACCAATATTTCTGGGAATGCCAATAGCTTGTATTCGGGACATTTTTATGTGATGATCAATGAATTTTAATGAGAATAATCGAGATATTATAGTTGAGATGGTGTTGGGGCTTCCAGTTTTGGAGGCCCTTTTTTCTTTAAAAATGGTGAATATCATTCATTAAAGGTGTTTATTAAACCACAAAAGACACAAAAGTTTTTATTTCTTAAAACTTTAGTACACTTTAGAAAATATAAGAAGACACCACACAACTGAGTTCACATAAGATGAAAATCAAGGATTTTCATCCTCTATGAAATTCATTGTGCGGTATTTCCTTACCCTTTTTAAAGTGTTGAAAATTATATAATGTTTAGATTCCTTCAGAATGACGAATTGTACGAATATACTCAACGTCCTGTTTGTCATTCCGAAGGAATCCAGCCTTAGAAATTATCCTTCTTTTGTGTGTTTTTATTAAACCACAATTCGAAGATTCAATGAATTTAAACACTTTAAGTGAGCTTAAGAGAATATCCTGGCACAGAATAAGCCCACATATAAGTTTAAAAAATCTTTATTTTTTTTCCGTGTACTTGTGTATTATTTTAAGCCTTCTTCAATGTACTAAAGTGTTTTTTTAAAAAACTTTTGTGGTTAAGTTTAAACAGGTTTTACATGTAAATCTATACAAAAGTGTAGTTATTTTGATCAATTGTAGAAAATAGAAGTCTTTTAAAAAAGAAAAGCTATCCTCATTGAGAATAGCTCT
This sequence comes from Chryseobacterium sp. JK1, assembly GCF_050632815.1. Taxonomy (NCBI): domain Bacteria; kingdom Pseudomonadati; phylum Bacteroidota; class Flavobacteriia; order Flavobacteriales; family Weeksellaceae; genus Chryseobacterium; species Chryseobacterium sp. JK1. Next base: position 1,033,351 of record NZ_JBODRU010000001.1, read on the forward strand.
TTTATGATGTAATTATTGGATAAAATTTACTTAATAATTCTGTCAAGCACCCAAGTAATAAGGTTCTTTTCAGAAGCGTGGTGGTCTGCAGAGAATTCTCCACGTCTTCTGTTGGCAATCACATTATTTACGGTAATCGCTTTATGACCTAATAATTTTGAAAGTGCATAGATCGCAGAGGTTTCCATTTCAAAGTTGGTGATTCCCAGATCATTTAATGTTTCAAGGAATTGATCATCCACCGCCTTTAAACGAAGCTGTCTTCCCTGTGGAGCATAGAATCCTGGGAAAGTAGCTGTATTTCCGTGGTATTTGGCATCTTTATAATATTCGCCCATTTCTTCTGCCCAGTCTGAGAAGTACAGCATTGGCTTGATTTTTTCGTAAGGAAATTTTTCTACAAAGTTCTTAGAAAACTCATTTTCAAAACTATAATCCTGATAGAAATGCATTAACCCATCCAAACCAACAACATTCTGAGTAACCAGCATATTATCAACCTGTACGTCAGGATTTACACTTCCGCAAGTTCCCATACGGAAAAGCTCCAGTGCTTTGTGCTCTGTTTTGAATTCTTTGTTTTTCAGATCAATATTTACCAAAGCATCCAGTTCGTTCATTACGATATCGATGTTTTCTGTTCCGATACCGGTTGACATTACTGTAATTCTTTCGCCACGAAGTGTTCCCGTGTGCGTATAGAATTCTCTTTTATTTTTTTTGATTTCTACGGTATCAAAGTATTTTGAAACTTTTCCCACTCTGTCCGGGTCCCCTACAAGGATAATTTTATCGGCGATATCTTCAGGTAAAAGATTCAGGTGGTATACACTTCCGTCTTCATTCAGAACAAGTTCTGAGGCAGCAAGTTTATTTAGCATAATATGTATATTTTTTGTTTTTTAATAATTAATTAAAATAGCTTCTTTATAAGGTGAAGCAATCAGCTCATAAATGGTGGCGTATTCTTCTACAATTCTTTTTTGCCCATTCATTACTTCATATACTGTAACAATGGTTTTTTCAATATTTTTAGGATCTTTTCTCTGCGAGGTAACCTCATAGAAATGATCATCTTTTTTCAGGATAGAAATCAGTTCTTCTTTTGTGGAATTGTTGGAACTCATCATTCCGGGGAAAATCCATAAGAACATTTTTCAGATCGGTATAGTTTTTATAAGGTTTTATATTTCCCTCAGAATACACATAAACGTTGGGTATCTCTTTATCTTTTTCCAGGCGGACGAGATAATAATCATTCCCTTTTTTCTCTGCATAAACCGCTGTTTCCTGCTTCTTTCCGGTTGGCTGTTCCGTCTGCTTTTTCTTTTGTGAAAAAGTAGCAATGGACAGGAAACTTACCGCAAATGCAAACAATAGTTTTGTTTTCATAATACTATTTAGTTTTTGATGTGTTGAATTTAATATAAAAAATCCTTCCCCAATAATCTCCCGCCATTATTTCCCGGTATTTTAGAACAAACCGTATCCTTTAGAATAATGAATTTGATTTCGGGGTTTAAAATTAGTGAAAAATATTGTATCAGAAATATAAACATTATTTAATCTGCTATTAAAACTGAGATAATATCAGAATGATAGTTTTACCGCTAAAAATTAATGAGATCTTATCCACTGCTTGTTTTCGTCCTTTTAATAGGATTTGCAGTTATGTCTTTCAACCCTGTTTATAAAGGAAAAGAGAAAGAAAATACATTTGTTAATAAAGGGCTGTCAGACTTTAAAACTAAACTTGAACAGCTGAAATCGGATGTCCGCCTGTTTTCAGAAGACCAGATTTCTCTGGAAGAATTGCAAAAGTCATTGAGCAGCACAAGAAACTCATTTAAAGAAATAGAATTCTACATCGCTTATCATTATCCGGAATTTACCAAGACACACGTTAATGCAGCCCCTTTATTTCACATAGAAGCAGCGGGCACAACAGCTTATACTTTACCTCCGGAAGGATTGCAGGTTTTGGATGAACTGATTTTCTCAGAAGCAGCAGCCGACGAGAAAGAGAAAATAAAAACCATCACCGACTTTTTATACAACAGTTATTCAGGGTTTTATTTGAGTGCTGTGAAAAACGGATTAAGCAAAGGAAACAATAAAACACTGCCTTTAAGAATAGAATTGATCAGAATATATTCATTAGGAGTAACAGGTTTTGACACCCCAGGTTCTTTAAATATTTCTGAAGAAACCAGCCACGCCCTTTTAGGAATGCAGAAGTACATTAATGATGATCCTTATTTTAAAAATTACAATACCCAAAAAGCGAATCAGACTTTAACAGAAGCGGTCGATTATCTTTCAAAAAATACCGATTTTGAAACTTTCGACAGAATTGAATTTTACAAGAAGTACATCCAGCCTTTATATGAAGAATTGGGAAATTGGGACGGAAAGTCCGATGATCTCAAAGAATTTTCAGGATGGAACGTAGGAAATAAAAACTTCTTCAGCAGTGATTTCTTAGATCCTTATTTTTATACATTGTTGAAATCTTCAGAAGATAGCCCAGATCTTCGTACTCTCGGAAAATCGATTTTCTATGATCAGAATCTAAGCGGTAACGGAAAAATGAGCTGTGCAACATGCCATCTTCAGGAAAATGCCTTTACAGACCTGAAATCAAAATCGCCAAGTAATGTGGAAGGCAAAACTGTTTTGAGAAATTCTCCCTCACTTTATAACGCTGTTTTTGCCAAAAGATTTTTCTATGACCTTCGTGCTTTCTACCTTGAGCAGCAGGCAGAGCACGTTATTTATAACGAAGAAGAATTTAATACAAGCTACGAAAGTATTATTCAGAAGCTGAAAACGCAACCTGCCTACAAAAAAGCATTTCGTAAAGCATTTAAAGATGGAAATATCAGTAAAGAGAATTTTTCAAAGGCTTTAAGCTCGTACGTAACATCATTATATTCTTTTGACAGTGATTTTGACCGCTTCATGAGAAATGAAAAGAATGTTTCCGATGATGTAAAGAAAGGGTTTAACCTTTTTATGGGAAAAGCAAATTGCGCTACCTGTCATTTTGCTCCTCACTTTTCAGGTTTGGTACCGCCGTTTTTTAATGAAAATGAATCTGAAGTTCTCGGGATCACAACAAAACCGATCAATCAAAAAACGATTGAACTGGATCATGATCTTGGACGTGGAAACAGTCCTGTAAAAAAAGAAAAATCATGGATCTATGATTATGCATTCAAAACCGTTACCGTGAGAAATATTGCGCTTACTAAGCCGTATTTTCATAATGGAGCGTTCAATACATTAGAAGAAGTTCTTGATTTTTATAACGAAGGCGGCGGTGAAGGATTAGGTTTAAAAATGAAGAATCAGACTCTTGCACCGGACAAGCTTAATCTTACCCAAACTGAAATCCAACAGATCATTGCCTTTCTGAATGCCCTTACCGATGTGAGTAAAGCGAAATAAGGGTTGGAGAGTTTACGAGTTTGCTTGCTAGAGGTTCAATAGGAATGATACAGTTTTAATAAAAATAGACTAAATTTTGAAACTTGTGTAAATGTGATCTACGCTGGTTTCAGAATTTAGCCTAAAGTTATTTTACAAATCGGATCAATCTGTCTGTTTATTTGTTTTGGATAAGCTTTTCCAGTTTGTCAATCATTTCTTGCTGTTGTTTCAACATACGCTCGTAAAGTTCAACCATTTTGTCGAGAGGATGGAAACTTGGTGAATTATTAATAATTGTAGCAAATTGAGAAGATGAGTGATCGTGATTGTTAAATGTATTTGCAATGATATTAATTGCTGATTCTTCATCAAAATTCTCAATTGCTTCTGTTGGAACCTTCAGAATCTGAGCTACCTGTGCCAAAACATCAGACTCCACAATTTCTTTTTGTTCCAAAAGAGAGACTTTCTTCTGATTCCAGTCATCACCTAATTCAAAAGCTAAAGCTTCCTGCTTGATACCCAGTATTTCACGGAAACGTTTAATATTTCTGCCCTGATGTATTTTTTTATTTTGCATAGCTGTGTCAATCATAATAACAAATATAAAGTTTTAAGAGATAAGAATAAAGCTCGTTTTTAAAATAAATTGTCTTCTAAAATATTCTTGTTTCCGAATAAAATTTCTCTTTTTTGATTGGTTTAGCTTATTGAAAACAACTTGTTCGAATCAATCAATGATTAAGATAAATACCCAAAAGAAATATGAAGTAAGTACACACTGTCCCCAAACCCAGCAACTCTAAACTCGTACCTCCTAATTTTAACACTAAAACTCTCGTACCCTCACATCCCATAACTCGCATTATTTAACAAAAAATTAATTCTCTTAACATTGAGTTTCTGATAATTTAACATTCTCCGATTTATATTTAAAATCCTATTAACAAAGGGATAGCTTCAAAAAAATAGTTTTGCAACGTCTAATAAATTAAATTAAAAATGAAGAAAAAACTACTAACAATTGGAGCGTTAGCTTTAATTGCCTGCTCTGGTATTCAGGCACAGACCCTGATATTTGACAAAGGAGCATCATGGAGCTACAAAGACAACAATCAGGCACAACCAACAGGATGGAATGCTGCTAACTACGATGTTTCAACATGGGCCGTAGGAAATGGACCTCTTGGATACGGAGATCCTGTTACGACAACAATCAATTCCGGGTTAATTACGGCTTACTTTGCTAAAGATTTTACAGTAAATCTTTCTACACTTTCCGATAATATGGAGCTTGGTGTGATGAGAGATGACGGTATTATCGTATATCTTAACGGAGAAGAAGTCGTAAGAGACAACATGCCTGCAGGTACTGTTACGTTCAATACTTTTTCCAGTACAACAATTGACGGGGCTGCAGAAAATGTATACAACATTTTTTCTATTCCAAAATCTAAGTTCGTTAATGGAGTCAACAGAATTTCCGTTGAGTTACACAACAGAAGTGCTACCAGCTCAGATCTTAGAATTGATGCTTATCTGAAAACGACATCGAACACTACAAATCCTGTAGCTTGTAACGGAACTCATATCAGTTGCTTTACTTCTATCGTTCCGACAGCACAGACCGATAAACTGATCATTCCTGCGGAACATAAATATCAGCTTATCTTAAAAGAAGGTGACAATTACACAGAAGGAGGTGGATTAGTAGGAGGTCAGAATGACTTTACAGCATATGTTCCTAAAACAGGAAGCAGTACCAACGGATATCTTTCGGTAAACCACGAAACCAATCCTGGAGGAGTTACTATGGCAGAGATCAACTATAACGCTTCAACCAAGCTTTGGCAGTTGACAAAATCCAGAGCAGTAAGCTTTTCTGATCCTAGTTTAGTACAAACGATCAGAAACTGCTCGGGAGGGATCACTCCTTGGGGGACTGTTGTAACAGCTGAAGAATCTGTTACTTCAAATGATGTGAATGCCGATGGGTACAAAGATTACGGATGGTTGGTTGAGATAGATCCTGCAACAGCTCAGGTGATTTCTAAAAATCCTGATGGTTCCAAAGGAAAACTTTGGCAGATGGGAATTATGAACCATGAAAATGTAGTGATCAATAATGCAGGAACTATTGCTTATTATGGAGAAGATGGAGGAACTCACATGGTGTATAAATATGTGATGGATACTCCTAACGATCTTTCTTCAGGAAATCTTTATGTATTGAAGCTGGATCAGGGATTAACTGCTGCGGGAGATCCTGCAGGAACTACAGCAACGTGGATTCAGGTTCCGAATAAAACAAAGGCTGACCAAAATAATACCGCTTCATTAGCTCTTTCTCTTGGAGGAACCAAATTCAATGGAGTAGAAGATGTAGATATCAGCCCATTGGATGGAAGAATTTATTTTACCGCTAAAGGGCTAGACCGAGTTTACCGTTTACAGGATAACGGAACTACAGCTTCTCAGGTAGAAACTTTTGTAGGAGGGGGTTCTACTGTATATTCTTTCAATACTGCACAAGGAATGAAATCTGAAGTTTGGGCAGACGGTAATGATAACCTTACTTTCGACGAACTTGGAAACCTTTGGGTTCTTCAGGATGGAGGAAAGAACTATATCTGGGTTATTGCTCCGGATCATACTCAGGCGAATCCAAAAGTGAGATTGTTTGCATCTATGCCAGCTGGTGCAGAGCCTACAGGACTTACTTTTACTCCTGATCATAAATTTGGTTTCTTCTCTGTTCAGCACCCGGACTCTACCATTTCTACGGATGTAGATGCTACAGGAAATACAATCAATTACAAAGGGAAATCGGCAACGGTTGTTATCGCACTTAAAAGTAACCTGGGAATCGAAGGCTCTTTAGGAACTATTGAAAGTACAAACGCAGAAAATACCGTAACCGTTGCTCCAAACCCGACATCAGGAATAGTGAAGATCAATTCTGCAAAAGGATTGAAAGACATTTCGGTAACGGCTTACAGTATGGATGGGAAAATTGTCTATACAAAGAAATTCAACGGAACCAGCAAAGTATTAGACCTTGATTTCACGCAGCAGTTGGAAGGAACTCGTGTTTTAATTTTAAATATTGAAGCAGAAGGAGGATTCCAGAAAACAGTAAAGCTTCTAAAGAAGTAATAATTAATAATTTCTTTCTGGCGGCAACGAAGTTGCCGCCAGATTTCTATCTCTATGAAAAAACTGATTTTACTTATTTCCATACTGTCACTTTCCCAGATCAATGCACAGATTGATCCTGTTAAATATCCTACTTTTACTAATATTGAAGAGGCTTTAAAAAGTAAAAAAACGGTCTACAGCATCAGTTTTCGGGAAAAAGGAATGTTCAATCTTCCTCCACAGATTACCCAACTGGATTCTGTGTTCTTTCTGAATATTATGGCCAATAAGCTTGAAAAAATGGATCAGGAACTGTTTGCATTAAAGGCACTTGAAATTCTCAACGTCAACGAAAACAGTATTAAATATATTCCAAACGAAATAAGCCAGCTTACAAAACTGACGACGTTTTCTATGAATCTCAACAGTCTGACAAGTATTAATCCCAATCTTGCAAAACTTCAACGCTTAAAAGTTGTACATTTTGATGCCAATAATCTGAATGTTTTTCCAGAAGCATTAATGAAAATTCCAGCTTTGGAAGAAATTAATTTGCAGGGAAATCAGATCAGTTTCATTGCGGATGGATTGAATAAGATTACCAATCTGAAATTTTTGAACCTATCAGATAATCAGATCAATGATTTAGGCAATTTATCTTTTCCTAAAAACCTAAAATACCTTGAACTGCAGCAGAATGCTATCGTAAAACTTCCGGAAAACCTATTCAAAGCCAAAAACCTTGAATTTTTGAACGTAAGCGGAAACCAGATCACGGAAATTTCATCCCGAATAAAAGGATTGAAAAATATAGTCAGTATGAATCTTGCCAACAACAATCTAAAAGATCTTCCCGTAGAAATTCAACAGCTTAAAAACCTGAAAACATTGATTCTTACAGGAAATCCTATAGAAAAAAATACCATTGAAAATTTAAAAGCCTTACTGCCGGAAACCCAGATTTACTTCTAAACCTATCCGCCTACACGTTTGGTTTTATAACCCATTTCTTTAAGGATATCCATAATTTTATCACGGTTGTCACCCTGAATGATAATCGTTCCATCCTTTTCAGAACCGCCTATTCCTAAGGTGGTTTTTATTTTCTTTGAGATTTTTTTAAGGTCATCTTCACTGCCTTCCCAGCCTTCTACAATGGTGACAGGCTTACCATTTCTTCCCTTTTTTTCAAATTTGCATACCAAAGGTTCCTTTTGCTTGAACTCTTCTTCAGGCATTTCAAAATCCTGCTCATCATGATCAGGAAAAAGATTCTTCAATTGATCTCGTAAATCCATACCGCAAAATTAAAAAGATTTACCGATTTATGAAGGTAAATGAAGATGAATTTTTAGGATTTCCCCGTGTCAAGGTTTAAAACCTTGACACGGGGAAACTGGTTAGAAATATTCTTTTGAACGCAAAATCATCTCAATATCATAAGTCAGCGAGAAAACAAGCAATACGAATTAAGCCTACTTTTCATACAATAATTTTAAAAGCAATTCATTGATGATCAGTAATCAATAAAAATCGAGTCTTCAAATTCTTCTATTCATAGGAAATTCGATAAATTTGTCTAACAAAAGTTTTACAAAATGTCAAAAAAAGCAATACTGGCAATCCTTGACGGATGGGGATTAGGAACAAACCCTGACGTTTCCGCAATAGATAAAGCAAATACACCATTTATAGACAGCTGCTACCAGAAGTTTCCGCATACAACACTTGAAGCAAGCGGTTTGGCGGTAGGTCTTCCGGAAGGGCAGATGGGAAATTCCGAGGTTGGGCATATGAACCTTGGAGCTGGAAGAGTAGTGTATCAAAATCTCGTGAAACTTAATATGGCTGTTGAAAACGGAACTTTAGGACAGGAGAAAGCCATTCAGGATGCTTTTGAATATGCCAGAAAAGAAAACAAAAAAGTACACTTTATCGGATTGGTTTCCAACGGAGGGGTACACTCACATATCAATCACTTAAAAGGATTACTTACTGCTGCCAAAGAATTTGGTTTGAACGAAAATGTTTTTGTTCATGCTTTTACTGACGGTAGAGACTGTGATCCTCATTCAGGACTTGGATTCATTGATGAGCTTCAGCAGCATATGGCAGCCACTACAGGAAAGCTGGCTACCGTTGTAGGAAGATATTATGCAATGGACAGAGATAAAAGATGGGAGCGTGTGAAGCTGGCTTATGATGCCTTAGCAGAAGGAATAGGAGAACAGACTACCGATGCCTTAGCTGCTATTAAAACGTCATATGACAATAATATAACCGATGAGTTTATTAAACCCATCATTTTAGTCAATACAACAGAAACAGGAAATATAGTTCCGGTAGCAAGAATTATTGATAATGATGTGGTGATCTGTTTCAATTTCCGTACAGACAGAGGGAGAGAAATTACAGAAGTTCTTTCACAAAAGGATTTCCCTGAATATTCTATGAAAAAACTGAATCTGTATTATATTACATTAACCAACTACGACAAAACTTTCCAGAATGTAAAAGTGGTTTTTGATGAAAATGTTTTAACAGAAACTATGGGGGAAGTTCTTGAGAAAAATGGAAAAACCCAGATCAGAATTGCCGAGACAGAAAAATATCCTCACGTCACCTTTTTCTTCTCAGGAGGAAGAGAGCTGGAATTCAACGGAGAAAAAAGATTACTGTGCCCAAGTCCGAAAGATGTTCCTACTTACGATTTAAAACCGGAAATGTCTGCTTACGACATCACCAATGCTATCGTACCAGAATTGGAACAGGGAACGGCTGATTTTGTATGTCTGAACTTTGCCAATACTGATATGGTAGGTCATACAGGGGTTTTTGAGGCCGCAGTAAAAGCCGCAGAAGTAGTAGATGAGTGTATCCAAAAAGTAGCGACTGCCGCGTACGAAAACGGATATGCAGTTTTCATCCTTGCAGACCACGGAAACTCAGATGTGATGTTGAATCCGGATGGAACTCCAAACACTCAGCATTCAACCAATCTGGTTCCTTTCATCGTAATGGATAAAGATCATACATGGAACCTAAAACCAGGTAAACTGGGCGATGTAGCGCCTACCATACTTAAAGTAATGGGCGTAGAAAAACCAGATGCTATGACAGGTGACATTTTAGTTAGCTAAAATTCAATAATAATTATAAAAAAATGCCGTTATTATCATATATCGGCATTTTTTTATGATTTATGTCAGATAAGGTATGAGATGCATACTTTATTATGCTTTAAATAATAAATAAATCATATCTTTGCTGTTTAAAACTGAATAGAAAATGTATCAAAAGCTTGTTAGGAAAGAAGTAATGGGAATATTGGAAAAGGAAGTAGGTTCTTTTCTTGATAAATTTTTAACGCCAATTGAAAAAATATGGCAGCCTTCCGATTACTTGCCAGATCCTTCAAGCGAGGAATTCAAACATGATCTAGAAGAAATTCAGACTTTTGCCCGCGAGATGCCTTATGATCTTTTTGTAACGCTTATCGGAGACTGTATTACTGAAGAAGCTCTACCTTCTTACGAATCCTGGCTAATGGGAGTAGACGGAATTAATCAGGAAGAAAAAGTGGGCTGGGCCAACTGGGTGAGAGCTTGGACGGCAGAAGAAAACAGACACGGAGATCTACTGAACAAATATCTTTACCTGTGTGGAAGAGTGAACATGAGAGAAGTTGAAATTACAACTCAATATCTGATCAACGACGGTTTCGATTTAGGAACAAGCATGGATCCTTACAGAAATTTCATTTACACAAGCTTCCAGGAAACGGCTACCAATATCTCCCACAGAAGAGTAGGAACATTGGCAAAACAATCCGGAAACGGAAAGCTTGCTAAAATGTGTGGAGTAATTGCCGCAGATGAAGCAAGACACGCTAAAGCTTACAAACATTTCGTAGCGAAAATCCTTGAAATAGACCCTTCAGAAATGATTCTTGCATTCGAAGATATGATGCGTAAAAAGATCGTTATGCCGGCTCACCTGATGAGACAGTCAGGACAAAAGGCAGGCGAACTTTGGGGACACTTCTCAGATGCGGCACAAAGATGTATGGTATACACAGGTCAGGATTATATCAATATTATGAAAGACTTATTGGACGAATGGAAGATTGAACACGTAAAAGGTCTTACCGAAAAAGCTGAAAAAGCTCAGGAATACCTGATGAAGCTTCCGGCAAGACTACAGAAGATCACAGACAGAGTTTCTACTCCGGATCTTCAGTTCCAGTTCAGCTGGGTAAAGAGGTAATCTTTCCATCGTATCATTTAAATTATAAAAACTATTGAGTGCCTTTCTTTTGGGCACTCTTTTTATTTCTTATCTTTGCAAAGCTAAAAAAAGAACAAAATGTTAAATAATAAAAAAATTGCTGTTGACTTTGACGGAACTATTGTTGATGATGCCTATCCGGCAATTGGGAAAGCGAAAACTTTTGCATTCGAAACGCTAAAAAGGCTTCAGGCAGAAGGCTTCAGACTTATTCTTTGGACATACAGACATGGCAAAACTCTTGATGAGGCAGTTGAATTCTGTAAAAACAACGGAATAGAATTCTATGCCGTGAATTCCAGTTTTGAAGGAGAAATTTTTGATTCGGAAACGCAGTCCAGAAAATTAGATGCAGACTGGTTTATTGATGACAGAAACTTAGGAGGGTTCCCAGGATGGGGTGAAATCTACAATATTATTCAGGAAAGAATAGAATTCCGTGTAGAAGGAAAAGAAGTTCTTGCTTATTCAAAACTTAAAAAAGAAAAGAAAAAAGGACTTTTCTGGTAGTATAAAAATATAACAATTTAATAGTGTACCAATTTATCAATCAATATGGCTACACTGATATATTAATACATTGGTAAATTAATACAATGATTCAATTAAAAACGATAGACGAATTGCGTCTTATGAAGGAGAGTGCCCGTTTGGTTTCTAAAACATTGGGAATGCTGGCCAAAGAAATTAAACCTGGGATTACCACTTTATATTTAGATAAACTGGCTCATGATTTTATTAAAGATCATGGTGCAGAACCTGCATTTTTAGGATATGGAGGTTTCCCGAACTCACTGTGTATTTCTCCGAATGAGCAGGTGGTTCACGGTTTCCCGAATAATGATATTGTAAAAGAAGGTGATGTTCTTTCTGTAGACTGTGGAGTTATTCTTAATGGTTTTGTGGGAGATCACGCCTATACTTTTGAAATCGGGGAAGTGAAGCCCGAAGTTAAAAAAATGTTGCAGGTTACCAAAGAATCTCTTTACAAAGGAATTGAACAGTGTGTAAGAGGAAAAAGAATAGGGGATATTTCCCACGCTATTCAGGCTCACTGTGAAAAAGAAGGATATGGAGTAGTAAGAGAGCTTGTAGGACATGGCTTAGGAAGAAAAATGCACGAAGATCCACAGGTTCCTAACTATGGAAGACAGGGAAGTGGAAAAGTAATCAAAGATGGTTTGGCAATTGCTATTGAGCCTATGATCAACCTTGGAACAGAAAAAGTAAAGTTCCATAATGACGGCTGGACGGTAACAACTTTAGATAATTTACCTTCTGCTCACTTTGAGCACGATGTGGCGGTTATCAATGGTAAGCCGGTATTGCTTTCAACATTCGAATATGTATACGAGGCTCTTGGGATTGTAAGTGACGAAGAAAAGCAGTTCCAACTGGATTTTTAATGAAAAAGGTAACTAAACTTTTACTGAATAAAATTCCACGTCCGATGCTGATCAAGATGAGCATCTGGGCAAGACCTTTGATTTATCAGTTTTTCAAAGGAGAGAACTTCTATGATCCTATCGACGGAAGATCTTACAGGAAATTTCTCCCGTATGGATACGGAAAACAACGTGAGAATGCTCTTTCTCCGGGAACGTTGAGCCTGGAAAGACACCGTCAGATGTGGCTGTATCTTCAGAACGAAACTGATTTTTTTATTAAAAATTATAAAGTGCTGCACATTGCTCCCGAACAGGAATTTTTAAGGAAATTCAAAAGAATGAGCAATCTGAACTATATTTCTGCCGATCTTTATTCTCCCATTGTAGACGTTAAGGCCGATATCCTTAATCTGCCTTTTGAAAACGAAACGTTTGATATTGTTTTCTGCAATCATGTTCTGGAACATATTGAAGATGACGCAAAAGCAATGAGCGAGCTATACAGAGTCATGAAGCCTGGTGGTTGGGGGATACTTCAGGTTCCGATGAAAAACTCACTGGAAAAAACCTATGAAGACTTTACCATTAAAGATCCAAAAGAACGCCAGAAACACTTCGGACAGTACGACCATGTGCGCTGGTACGGAATGGATTATTTTGACAGATTGAGAAAAGCCGGCTTTGAAACAGATATCAATTTCTATTCAAAGAAGTTTACCGAAGAGGAAATCAAAAAATATGGGTTAAGACATAATGAAATCCTACCTCTGGTTTACAAGAAATAATAAGCAAAAATACATGAAAAACCGTCTCCTACTGAAGACGGTTTTTTTGTTTATTAGAGAGAAAGTTTTAGCCTTTTTTGAGTGACACTAGTGTGATGCAGATACTGCTTTCAGACCAACCACAGAACCGATAAGTGTTACGATGAAAAATATTCTCCAGAAACTTACAGGATCTTTAAAAAAGAAAATTCCCATCAGCGCTGTTCCTACAGCTCCAATTCCTGTCCATACCGCATAAGCTGTCCCGATTGGCAACGTTTGAGTTGCTTTGATCAGTAAAACCATACTTATTGTCATGGTAATCAGAAAGCCTGCGTACCAAAAATACATTTCAGTTCCTGAGGTTTCTTTTGCTTTTCCTAAACATGATGCGAAGGCGACTTCAAATAGTCCGGCAATTACTAATATTATCCAATTCATTATTTCAAATTTTTCTACTGCAAATTTCCACATTTGAAAAGAGAAAAAATTTTACAATTGTTAAAAAATGAAATTGAGAATATTTTTAAAGAATGGAAGATGGGAACTGGAGGTTTTGAATGAGAGGTTAAAAATGACAAAGAAAAGACAATCATCATATCAATAGAGGTGGACTTTAGTCCGCCCGCTCTCCATAATTATTCCTTTGGCTTTAGCACAAATGTAAATGAAGAATATACAATTTTTGAATCCTTAAATCTTTCCAGGGTAAAATTTATTTAATCTCCGCTCTTATTCTGCTTAAACTCACCTGAGTAATGCCAAGATAGGAGGCAATATAACCCAATTGAACCCTTTTCAAAAGGTCTGGCTGATAAGTAATGATATCTTTGTAACGTTCCAGTGAAGTTTTAAATTGTCTCGAAATAATAAGTTCTTCAGATTTGATCATCTCTGCTTCTGCCAATTTTCTTCCCCAGTTGGCAATATGAATATCTTCATTAAAAAGTTTTCGGAGACTTTCTGTTTCCAGAATATAAAGATCGCAGTCTTCCAGCAGTTCAATGCTTTCATAACCCGGTTTGTCTTCCACATAGCTTTTCATAGAAAGCACACACTGTCCCTCACTTCCAAACCAGAAAGTAATATCATTTTCCGCGGTAGAAGAATAAGCTCTTGCAATACCTTTACGGATAAAATATACATAAGGAATCACTTTATCAGCTTCCATCAGACAAAAACCCTTAGGATGGGAAATCTCTGTGATCTGTTCTTTTAAACTGGCTTTAGATGCTTCGGGAAGTACATAAATGGCATCAAGAATCTGGTCTATATTCATAAAAATGAATTCTAAAATTCAAAAATATCAGTTTTAAGTAATGCAATACAAAATTATCGGGTATTTTTTTATGTGAAATGTTTTGGGAGCTATGTCCCGAACCTTTAAAATGTCTTCTGTTTTCTTTACTCTTATAACACCATATTTGCGGATTTTATCTTTTGTAGAAAGAGTTAATTGATGATTTAACAGAAAAGCTGAAAGTACTTTACATAATTCATCATTAATGCCATTCATCGTCAACAATTTCCACTGAAGATTACATGAAATTAATAATAAAAGATTTTCGTCATTTCTTCCTCATCATGCCGTATTTTGAAATATAACTCTCTTTTTTCTTTTTAAATTTGAGATTAACGGTAAAGACCAATTTTGTTTTACTAACTTTGCAGTTCGTAATATTATTTTTATGCACAAAGCTGGATTTGTAAACATAGTTGGAAAGCCCAATGCCGGAAAATCAACACTCTTAAACCAATTAATGGGAGAGAAGTTGGCGATTGTAACGCAGAAAGCTCAGACAACCCGTCACAGAATTTTTGGTATTTATAATGAAGATGACCTTCAGATCGTATTTTCTGATACTCCAGGAGTATTAGATCCTAAATACGGACTGCAGGAGAAAATGATGGATTTTGTAAAAGATTCTTTGCAGGATGCTGACGTATTCCTTTTTATTGTAGATGTTACTGATAAGGCAGAGCCTTCAGAGTTTTTGATTGATAAATTGAATAAAATCCCTGTTCCTGTACTTCTTTTGTTGAATAAAGTAGACCAGACCGACCAGGCTGGCCTAGAAAAGCTGGTAGAAGACTGGCACAACAGAATTCCAAAAGCGGAAATTCTGCCTATTTCTGCTCTTAATGCTTTCAATACAGAAGTTATTCTACCAAAAATAAAATCTTTACTTCCTGAAAGTCCACCTTACTACGATAAGGATCAGTATACAGATAAACCCGAAAGATTCTTTGTAAACGAAGCTATTCGTGAGAAAATTCTTCTGAACTATGATAAAGAAATTCCTTATTCTGTAGAAGTAGTTACCGAGCAGTTTAAAGAAAAAGAGGGAATTATCTTTATAGATTCTATCATCTACGTAGAAAGAGATACTCAGAAAGGAATTATCATTGGTCACAAAGGTGAAGCCATCAAAAAAGTAGGAACAGAAGCAAGATTAGACCTTGAGAAATTCTTCTCAAAGAAAATTCACCTGAACCTATTCGTAAAAGTGAAAAAAGACTGGAGAAAGAACGACAGAGATCTTAAGAATTTCGGATACAGATAAACTAAAAGTGCTGAAACCCCTTTGTATTAAAAGATTTTTATTACCTTAGTCTAAATTTTTTAGTAAATGAACTATAACACTTCAAATTCGGGATCAATACTTAAAGATATTGTTTTGCTGGCTGTGAGGGTATTTGTAGGTTTTGCCATGCTTTCTCATGGTTTCCCTAAACTTCAGATGCTTTTGGCAGGTGGGAAAATTGAGTTTTTCGATTTTATGGGACTTGGCCCTCAGATATCATTAATTCTTACGGTTTTTGCAGAATTTGTTTGTTCTATTCTACTAATTTTAGGCCTTTTTACTAGGGTTTCATTAGGCTTTTTGATTTTTACCATGGGTATTGCTGCTTTTGTAGTACATGGAGCAGATCCCTTTGAAAAAAGAGAGATGGCCCTTATTTATCTTTGCATTTATCTTTTACTGATGGTAGCAGGAGCTGGGAAAGTATCCGTAGATCATATGATAGAAAGAAGAAAAAGAGCTTCCGACTGGTAGTTTATCATAATAACAATACACAATAAACAAGGCACTTCAGAATATGAAGTGCCTTTTCTGTTCTTAATAATTACAGTGAGGTAAGCAATCCCAGATCAGTTTTCCGTTTTCGTCTCTTACTCTGCAAGCCATATAGCCTGCATCACATAAAGGAGCACTTCCGCCGTTGATTGTTTTTAAATTAGCTTTTGATAATTTTCTTAAATTTTTCATATTGTTTGAATTTGGTTATCTAAAAATAATCAAAAAAATAAAATATGACACTAAAAAGAGTCTTATTTTTTATTTTCATAGATATTATTAAATTCACTACTTTCGTAAAAAATGAATTTATATGAAGATAAAACTGACAATTTGCCTTCTGGCATTTCTCAATTTTTATGATGCACAGGAGAATATTTCTTATCAGAAGCCACCCGCAGAGATTCTAAAGCTGGCTGACTACCAAAGGCCGCCAAGTGTCTTGATGAACAGCAAGAAAGACTGGGTTGTTTTTACTTATCGCCCAACCTATAAAACATTACAGGACCTCAATCAGCAGGAAATGAAATTGGGTGGTTTGAGAATCAATCCTGTGACCAATATTGCAAGCACGGTTACCTATCTCAATAATCTGAAAGTCAGAAAAATTAATGATAAAAATGAAGTTCAGGTAAAAAACCTTCCGGCGGACGTTAAAATTACTTACTTATCATTTTCACCGGATGAGAAAAAACTGGCTTTTACCAATACAACCAATAAAGGAGTTGAACTTTGGGTTGTAGATATGGAAACGGCTACAGCCAAAAAAATTACAGAAGACAATCTGAATGCAAATTTAGGATCACCTTATACGTGGTATAATGATTCTCAAAGTTTGTTGATTAAAACTCTTCCTCAGAGCAGACCTGCACTTATTGATTCAAGTAAAGATCTTCCTACAGGGCCCATTGTTTCTACAGCAGATGGAAAAGTTTCGCAGAACAGAACCTATCAGGATCTTTTAAAAAATCCTCAGGACGAAAAAAACTTTGAGACCCTTACTGCTTCTGAGATCTATAACGTAGATTTGAACGGAGCTCTTAAAAAGGTGAAAGATCAGGATATGTATTCCGGACTGAGTTTTTCTCCGGACGGAAATTATCTGATGGCAACCGTGATTAAAAAACCGTTCTCTTATATCGTTCCATTGAGCAGATTCCCGTCAACGACAACTGTATATGATGTAAAAGGCAATACAGTAAAGGTGGTAAACGAGGTTCCTCTGAGCGAAATAATGCCAAAAGGATTTTCATCAGTAAGAACAGGAAGAAGAAATGTAGTGTGGAGAAGTGATGCTCCTGCTACTTTGGTTTACGCTGAAGCCTTAGACGGAGGAGATCAGTCCAAAGCGGCAGAATATAGAGACGAAATTTTCACTTGGGAGGTTCCGTTTACAGCAGCACCAAAGTCGTTCTTCAAAGTAAAACAAAGATACGGTGGAGTAAGCTGGACAAACGATCATTATGCTATTGTATCAGAAGACTGGTATGACACTAGAAATACAAAATCTTTCCTTGTTGATCTGAATAATGGCGAATCCAAAGTGATTGAAGATAGAAATTCTCAGGATGTTTACAGCGATCCGGGGAGTTTTAATACCATTAAAAATCAGTATGGAAGATACGTCGTGGATATGAAAGGTGGAAAAGCATATCTTATTGGAGAAGGGTTTACAAAAGATGGACAGCATCCTTTTATTGATGAAATGGATGTTAAATCCCTGAAAAAGAAGAGGCTTTATACTTCCAGTCTTAAAAATGCTAAAGAAGCAATTATTGATATTCTAAATCCATCAAAAGGAGAAATTCTGACCACTCAGCAGTCTCCAAGCCAATATCCTAATTATTTTAAAAAGAATATCAAATCCAATAAGGCGGAGGCTGTAACCAATTTTGCCAATCCTTTTGAAAGCATAAAAGATGTTTATAAAGAAGTGATTACTTACAAAAGAAACGATGGAGTTACTTTAACCGGAACACTTTATCTTCCTGCCAACTACGACAGAAAATCAAAAAAAGAAAAGCTTCCATTACTGATCTGGGCTTACCCTACGGAATATAAAGATAAAAATACTGCAGGACAGAATACCCAGAATCCAAATGAGTTTACATTCCCGTCTTACGGATCTTTCATCTATTGGACAACCAAAGGATATGCGGTGCTTGATGATGCAGCTTTCCCAATTATTGGAGAAGGAAAAACAGAGCCTAATGACACTTTCATTCCGCAGTTGGTAGCAAATGCAGCTGCAGCTATTGATGCCGTAGATCAGTTGGGATATATTGATAGAAAAAAAGTTGCGGTAGGAGGGCATTCTTACGGAGCTTTCATGACGGCGAATCTTTTAACACATTCTAATCTTTTTGCTTGCGGTATAGCCAGAAGTGGAGCCTACAACAGAACATTGACACCATTTGGGTTCCAAAGCGAGCAGAGAAATTATTGGGATGTTCCGGAAATTTACAATGGAATGTCTCCGTTTATGCATGCTGATAAAATGAAGACCCCTCTTCTTTTGATTCATGGTGATGCAGACAATAACCCGGGAACTTTCACTTTACAGACGGAAAGATACTTCCAGGCATTGAAAAATTTGGGTGCTCCTGTAAAAATGGTTCTTCTTCCAAAAGAAGCCCATGGATACCAGGCTAAAGAAAATATCTTACACGTTTTATGGGAACAGGATCAGTTCCTTGAAAAATGTTTGAAGAAATAATAAACAGATACAAAACTCGTTCATATTTGGACGAGTTTTATTTTGAGAACTCAAGAAACTATGACCATCATTTTCAATGAAAAAAACAATTCTATTATTCCTGATTTCTGCCTCATGTTTTGGACAGTTATCTCCAAAAGTCAATGAATTATATCAGGAATTATCAAAAAGTAACCAGTATGAATCCAAGAACATAGGAATTGATGGTCATGAAAGTGAACTCTATAAAATTCATACAGAAATAGGTCAAATAGCAACCGATCAGGAATTGAAATTTATAGCTCTGCAGGGTAACGTTGTTGCAAAAACTTATATCTCCAATATCCTGATTTCCAGAAAATCAAAAGTATTAGAAGAAATATTTAAAAGATATTTAGAAACAAATGACTCTATTAAAATAAGATCAGGATGTGTTGGTTATCAGTCTTTTTTGGCAGATGAAATGTATAAGAGCATTGTATTTGAAAGAGAAAAAATAAAAAGAGCCAGATATTATAAAAAACTGAAAAATAAATTTCTTCATAGTAAAAAAAGACTCAACAGTTTTGACCTTGATATAATAGAATCTCTTAAAATAGAAACCCAATGGAAACCAAAGGAAATCGATTCTTTGCAATATAAACTAGATCAAATTGTTTTGGATAACAAAAAATCCTCTGAAGATATTGTTGATTTGATTTGTTCGTATTATTTAGATACAAAAATTAAGATTCCTTACTATAAAAAGATGATATATTTTGAAGAGAAATATAATTCTGAATATATTAAAGACTATTTGAAGTTTTGCAGATATGGAATTCTGAAAAAATAGAAACGCATTCAAATATGAACACGTTTCTATTTTATAAATAACCTAAAATTTCATTAATACTTTTTAGTTCCATGAATTTCTCATGTTCGAGATTAACTTCATGTTGCTCATGGCTCCACGTCACATGATAAGGAATATGAGCGGCTGAACCCCCAATTTCCAGAACAGGAAGGATATCAGACTTGATAGAATTTCCCAGCATGAGAAAATTTTCAGGCTGGCAATCCAAATGCTTTAATAGTTTTTGATAATCATTTTCTTTTTTATCACTCATGATTTCAATGTGATGAAAATACTCCTGCAATCCGGAATTTTTCAATTTGCGTTCCTGGTCCAGAAGATCTCCTTTTGTGGCAACTACCAATCTGTATTTTCCTTTTAAGCTTTCGAGCGTTTCAGTGACACCGCCCAGAAGCTCAATAGGTTTTTGAAGAAGTTCCTGGCCCAGCTCAACGGCTTTATTCAC
This sequence comes from Chryseobacterium sp. JK1, assembly GCF_050632815.1. NCBI lineage: Bacteria > Pseudomonadati > Bacteroidota > Flavobacteriia > Flavobacteriales > Weeksellaceae > Chryseobacterium > Chryseobacterium sp. JK1. Next base: position 1,053,433 of record NZ_JBODRU010000001.1, read on the forward strand.
TAGCTGTAAAGACGCTGTGTTGTTGGAAACTCTGCCAATTGTTTCAATCATACAAAGCATAAAACCTTTCACGCCGTATCCGTATAAATGAAGATTTTTCATTTCTGTTTTGAATAACTCCTGAGACACCGTATGCTGAGGAAGATAATCTTCAAGCAACATACAGAATTCCTTCTCGGCTTCTTGGAAGTAAGGTTCGTTGATCCAAAGAGTATCATCAGCATCAAAAGCAATAGTCGTAATATGATTATTCATTTTTGTTTTGTAATTTTCTGGTCACAAAATTCAATAAAAAAACTCAATCACAAAAGGACATTTGTCCCGGATCCATATGTTACGAACAAATCAGTCATTCTTAAAGTATTTTGAAGAACTTTATCAGAAACAAGAAGGAAGAGAAGAGGTAGTGCTAAAATCTTTTTCCCGTGACGAAAACCTGTTGATGCAGGATCAGTCACTCTTGAAGGTGATGTTGATTAAAGAAGGTATTGCCAAATGCTATTTAACCGAAGAAAACGGAAAAGAATACATCATGGAATTTCTGGGAGACGGTGAAATCCTTGGAGAAGTAGAATTGATTAAAGATATAAGCTGTCTGTGCAGTGTAAAAGCGGTATCGGAAGTAACAGTTTACGAAACAAGTGTTTCCTATTTTAAATCTTTGGTTAAAAATGATCTTGCTCTCAATCATTTATTGTTGGATTCATTTGCAGAACGAATCATCAATACTTCAAGCAGAGCTTCTTATCAACAATTGTATACGATAGAACATACTGTAATGCAGTTATTGAATATGCAGACCCAACAAGGGATTCAAATCTCAAAAGAAGATATGGCGGCTTATTTGGGAATAACGGTGAGAAGCTTAAATAGAATTTTAAAAGATTTGAAATAAAACGATAGCTTTAGGAGGTGATGAGTTATGAATTTTAATTTTGAGGTTGTTTTTTAAGGGGTTAATTTATTTAAATATATAAAATAAAATAATTCGATTATATATTTAATGGGGTTGTTTCTGAAATTCACTATTTTTGTATTCGAATAAGTTGAATTTACTATCAATGGAAAAATTAAAGTTTAGAAATGCCGAATTATCCGATTTAAAGAAAATTGTAAAGATCTACAATTCAACAATTGCATCAAGGATGGTGACTGCAGATGTAGAAGAAGTTTCCGTAGAAAGCAAACAAAAATGGTTTGACGATCACAATCCGGAAACAAGACCTCTTTGGGTGGTTAAAGATCAGGCAGAGCAGATAGTAGGATGGGTAAGCTTCAGTTCTTTTCATGAAAGAGCAGCCTATAGCGGAACCGTAGAAGTGAGTATTTATCTGGATGAAAACAGCCGGGGAAAAGGCTATGGAAAGATTATTTTGCAGTATTGCATCGACAATGCTGGAAAGTTTGGAGTGAATAATCTGGTAGCCCTTATATTTCTTCACAATGAGCCCAGCTTAAAACTCTTCCGTCACTTTGGCTTTGAAGATTGGGCGAATCTTCCGAATGTAGCTATTTTGGATGGGGTAGAAAGAAGTCTTGTTATATTAGGAAAAAAGATTGACTAAGATATAAAAGCAGCAGTTTCAAAAATATAACAAACCTATGTGAGGTACATTGTTTTTGAAACTGCCGTTGTATTTGTCCTCTATTTATCCTTTAAATATTGGTTCTTTGTCTTTTTCAATAAAGATATATCTCGCTTTAATTCCTTTTTGAAGCATTCCCTTTTTCTTATTAAGTTCTTCCGTAGATTCTACGCTTTCATTTTTAAAACTTAAGTTTCCTCCATTTTTCAATTTTTCTGAGAAAATTCTTGTTGGATTTTGATAAAGATCTTCAATATACCGATTGAATTTTTCATTGGTGATTGGAAGTGCCTGTTTTCCGTAATGGGTTTCCACAAAATCTTCTGTATCGTAATCTGAGGTTAGCTTTTCGTTGTTGATAAGTTTATAGATGAAATTTTGATCCGTATCTTCCAGAATGAAGATTAAACCGGGCAGCCCTCGAAATTTATAAGGTCCTTCTTTGATATTTACATCATTGGAAAACCACGCGTTCCAGCTTCTGCCGCCAAAGTCTGTGGTTGCTTTTTGGAGTTTATATCCGTTGTATTCTTTGGTTTCCTGAAGTAGCTTCCATTTCATTTCGTCGTGTGTTTTTACCACGAAATAGTCGAAAAAATCTCGGTACCATTTATTATCAAAAGATTCCGGCTTTCTTTCTATAACCTGGTCTGTTTTGGTGCTGTAATGGGAAATGGATTGGTTAGATTCTTTATTTTTCACATCATAATCTGCAAAGTCTTTATCATAGAACTTAACCGATTTTGAACTGATATCTAAGTTCATCAGGTTTTTTCTGTATTCCTGAGTCGGTTCCTGGCGATACTGAAGCTCGTACGTAAATCTATTGGTTTGAGATTGATATAAAGTGCCTGCACATAAAGCTAGGAAGGCAATTGTTCTTTTCATGTTTGTTAGTTAATGAAGACAAAAATAATAAAAAACGCAGAGCGATTGCCCTGCGTTCTTCTATTTTACTATTTTTTGTATTTCTACTTCTGTTTGTATATTCTGCTTTACTCTTTTCGCAGACATATTGAGGAATCGTTTTACCAGGAAAACAGCGGAAACTGTTAATCCTAATCCTAGGGCGATCCACATTCCAAAGGCCCCCATTTTCAAAGTGACACAGAAAAAATAGCCTAAAGGAATCGTAATGACCCAATATGCGATGAAAGTATAAATAGACGGAATTTTCACATCCTGTAAACCTCTCAGCATTCCTAAGGCCGTTACCTGAATTCCGTCAGAAAGCTGGAATAACGCTGCGATAATCATCAGTTTGGAAGCGAGAGTAATTACTTCTACTTCCTCTTTTTTGGTGAAGAAAGTAGGAAGGATATTTCGCCCTAAGATAAATACCAATCCACAGATACACATGAAAATAAAAGCAATTTTCAGGTTGTTAATCCCTACATTTCTTAGCTCAACGAAATTCTGCTCACCCAATTTTCTTCCGATCATTACAGTTGAAGCCACGCTGAATCCTACACATAAATTGAATGTGAAAGAAGCCATACTTAGTGCAATCTGGTGAGAAGCAATATCATGGGCAGAGATTAGTCCACAGATAAATGCTGCACCTGCAAACGCAGTTACTTCAAAAAACATCTGTAAAGCTGTAGGAAGTCCCAGTCTCACCATTTTATCAAACATCTTTTTAGAAAAAACCTGAATTTTCAATGAGAAATCTTTAATATAACGTCTTGTTCTCTTCTCTTTCAACAATACAAAATAAAGGAACACCACCATAAATATTCTCGAAATAAGGGTAGCTAAAGCCGATCCTTGCACGCCCATTGCAGGGATTCCCCAAAGTCCTTTGATGAATACATAGTTCAAAGCAATATTAATGATATTGGCGATAATGGTAGCTTTCGTCACTCCAATCGTATAAGAAAGCCCTTCAGAAACCTCACGAAGCGTCTGAAAAGCCATAAATGGAACCATACTGATCACCATAATACTTAAGAAGCTTACCGTATCAGGAATGATCTTGGCGGGCTGTCCTGAATGATAGAGCAGAGGCATTGCCAAAAGCAGTACAACCATCAGGATAATTCCTACAGACATGTTGATGATAAATCCGTGGCTGAAAACTGAGTTAATCGTAGCGTGGTCTTCTCTGGAATGAGCCTCAGAAACCAAAGGCGGAATGGCAAATGAAAAACCCAACGCCAATACAAATATGGAGAAAAACACCGCATTTCCCAATGAAACAGAAGCCAGAGCATCTGCACCCAAAAGTTTTCCGACAATAATGTTGTCGAATAAGTTTACCGAAACTTGCCCTACCTGAGTTAGCATTACAGGCAGAGCCAAAGTCAGGCATTCTTTCGTGTATTTTTTGTTTAAAAAGTTCATAATATTTTAAGATTCATATAGTTTATAATTAAAATAAGGGCAAAAAAAAATTTGCAGTGTTGACTGCAAATTTTTATAATATGGTGAATAATCGGTAAATTATTTCCTTACAAAACTTGCAACGTCAGTTTCTGAAACAGAGTTTCCACCAAGAATGATCAATCTTTCCACCACGTTTCTTAATTCTCTGATATTTCCAGTCCACGAAAGAGCTTTTAAAGCATCAATAGCTTTATCATCAAACTTTTTCACTGCAGTACCGTGCTCATCAGCAATCATACCGGAGAAATGTTCAACCAACAATTTGATGTCATCTTTTCTTTCGTCCAATGGCGGAACATAAATTTCAATAACAGAAAGTCTGTGATAAAGGTCTTCCCTGAATTTACCTTCTTCAATTTCTTTCTGCATATTCTTATTTGTTGCTGCAATTACTCTTACATCAACTTTTATTTCTTTATCACTTCCCACAGGAGAAACCTTGCTTTCCTGTAGCGCTCTCAATACCTTAGCCTGAGCAATAAGGCTCATATCACCAATCTCGTCAAGGAAAATAGTTCCTCCGTTAGCCTGTTCAAACTTTCCCTGTTTATCTTTAATCGCACCGGTAAAAGATCCTTTTACGTGGCCGAAAAGTTCAGATTCAATAAGCTCAGAAGGGATGGCAGCACAGTTTACCTCTATCATTGGACCTCTTGCACGGTCACTCTGATTGTGAATAGCATGGGCAACCAATTCTTTTCCGGCTCCGTTAGGACCTGTGATCAGAACTCTTGCGTCTGAAACAGCTACTTTTTCGATCATATCCTGAATCTTTTGCAATGCAGGAGATGTACCGATCATCTGGTATTTTTTGCTTACTTTTTTCTTTAATGTTTTGTTTTCAGTTTGAAGATTTTTGTTTTCTTTCTTCAAGGTTTCCTTTACTAAAGCATTTTTAACACTTGTAATCAGTCTGTTAATATCAATAGGCTTGGAAATGAAATCATATGCACCCTCTTTCAGGCAGGAAACGGCAGAATCAATGTCTGCGTGTCCCGAGATCATGATAAAAGTAGTTTCTGGTTTTAGGGCAAGACTTTGTTTTAAAAGTTCGGTTCCTGAAAGCTTAGGCATTTTAATATCGGAGATCACCAATGCGAAATCTTCTTTTTCTACCTGCTTGTAGCCTTCAAGGCCGTCTTCTGCGATTACAAATTCATAATCGCTAAGTTCATCCGAAAGAATACTGTGAAGTACTCCCGAGATTGCTTTTTCGTCTTCTACTATAAGGATTTTTTGCATAGTTGCAAATTTAAATTTTTTGTTTCAATTATTAGCAAAAACCGTACCTAAATATTCTATTTTGAATAGTCTCTTCGTCCGAAAATAGCGGATCCAACGCGTACAGAATTCGCTCCGCACTCAATAGCTATGGGGAAATCATCGCTCATTCCCATGGATAGGGTATTGAGTGTTTTTAATTTATTTAATTCATCAAAAAGACTCTTTAATGTTAAAAACTCCCTTCTTATCTGTTGCTCATCTTCGGTGAAGGTAGCCATTCCCATCAATCCTGTAATCTCAACATAAGGGAAATTTCCATCAGCATATTGTTGAAAAAGATCTTTTGCTTCTGAAATTTCAAGCCCGAACTTACTTTCTTCCGCCGCAATTTTTACCTGAAGAAGAACTTTTATTATTCTGTTATTCTTGCCTGATTCTTTATTGATTTCTGCTAAAAGCTTTTCAGAATCTACACTTTGGATGGTGTCTATAAAAGGAGCGATGTACTTAACTTTGTTAGTCTGTAGATGTCCGATCAGGTGCCATTGTATGTCTTTCGGCAGAAGAGGGGATTTTTCCATTAGTTCCTGAACTTTATTTTCTCCAAAAACTTTCTGTCCCAAATCGTAGACTTCCTGTACTGCAGAAGCTGGATGTGTTTTTGAAACGGCAACCAGCTGTACATCCTTTGGTAGCTGATCTTTTATAGCGTGATAATTGTCTTTAATACTCATAATTGCAAATTTCCGAAATTTAGCTGAAGGTTCAAAGCTCGAAAGAGTAAACTTTAGCAGCAAAAAAAATATCCATCTTTTACGAAAATACGCTTCATAGAAGATGGATAAGCCTTTATTTGTAAATTCTTACTTATTATTAATTAAGAACCTCATTGATTTTCGGATATTGAGATATTTTTCTGAAAACAAATCTGTTGCTTTTCTGCAGCTTTTCGATAAACAGATCCAACTCGTTGATAGAATCTGTATCTCTAAGGTACTGATCATGGGTAAGAAATACAAGGTGTCTGGATGTTTTTTCAAGATCGTTAAAGAAAATACTGTCTACTTTCTTTAACATGGCTTCGTGGCTTCCCTTTAATGTCATTTTCTGACTTGGTCTCCATTCCAGATCCCAACCTATTACCTTATATCCAGCTTTTTTAAGGCCATCTGCAGCGGCAGTAGTACTTTTTATATCAGTGACATTAATATTATTGAGTCTCCATACATTTCTACCCGGAGTTCTTGCAATTTTGTCTGTAAGTTTCAGGCTGTCTTTGGCGATGTCAAAATCGTGTACAACAGCATCTGCATTTTTATAAAAGTCAGAGTATTTGTTGTGCGCATGGGTAAAACTGTGATTCGCCAGTTCAATGAGAGGGTTTTGTTTTAACAGTTCCAAATCGTCTTTTTGCTTCTTGCTTCCATAAGCGTGTTTTCCCACCAGGAAAGCGGTAGCGCAAACATTTCTTTTGTCCAGAATTTTAAGAAGATTTTCAGTTCCCTGGTTGGGACCGTCATCAAAAGTAAGATAGATAATTCTTTTGTCTGTTTCTACGCTTTCGTCATCTATTTTGGGGACTATTTCTGCGGTAGGATGTTCCTGCGAATGGATGGGGGCATTCACCTCGTTTTTGGAATTACAGCTATTTAATAAAACTGATGTTGTACTCATCAATACAACCATCCCAAGAAAAGTCATCTCTTTTGACTTTTCCGCAAAATTTTTTTTCATAAATGTAGTAGAAAATTAAATTGTTAAAAATCGTTAAAAATAATGATTGAATGTTAACAAAATATATGCCGTTTTTTGTCAGTTTCTTCCTTTTTAAGATTATTTTAAGAACTTAATTTTAAAGCATTTTTTGATAGACAATCTCAAATTGATACTATGGTTTTGATTTTTCTATATCTTAACATTTATAAATAGTGAAATGATAGTTTTTCTCTATTATTGTTAGGGTAATCACATTCTTCATTGAGCTGGGAATTATTTTATTTTAACAAATTGATTCTATACATTGCGATTACTCTAATATGTTTTTGAGGTACATTCCATTCTCTACAGCAGATGTTCCCCAGGTATTATTAAAGAAAATAAATGTTTTTTGTTGATGTCTTCTGATTTTTTCAGCAAGGAGATCCAGGAAACCCTTGTCGTAAGAAGACTTATAAAGAACTGGTTTACCATGCAATCTGTAATACGCAATTTCCGGATGATTGAAAACAGGATCTTCCGGAAGGTTGCCTGGAAAACTGACACCGGATATAATAATATTCATATTTGTCAAAACATCAAATGTCTCTTTTTTCCACCAGGATTCATTTCTGAATTCAATGACATTGGTGAACTCCATATCAAGATTTTCTGCGATAAGAGCTATATTTTCCGGAGTATTTTTAAAGGAAGGTGGAAACTGATACAGAACACCTGAAAGTTTATCTTTGAGGTGACTTTGTATATGATTGCAGAAAGCTGTAATTTCTTCTTTAGAATGGTTAAGACGGTTTTGATGAGTGATCAGTTTCGGAATTTTAATAAAAAATCTGAATGATGCAGGAGTATCATCATACCACTTTGAAAGAGTCTTTGCAGTAGGTTTTCTGTAAAATGTAGAATTGATTTCAACGGCATTGAAGACTTTTGCGTATAAAGAAAGAAAATCTTTACTCGGGCTGTTCTCAAGATATAATGACCCTTTCCAGTCATTATTATAAAATCCTGAACATCCTATGTAAAGATTTTCTTTTTTCATGAGGTCTATTTTATATCCAGATCTACGGAATTTAATCTTAATGAATTCAGAATTACAGATAAAGAGCTAAAGCTCATGGCAGCGGCTGCAATCATCGGTGATAACAGAATTCCAAAGAATGGATACAATAATCCTGCCGCAACCGGAACGCCCAGCACATTATAAATGAAGGCGAAGAACAGATTTTCTTTGATATTTCTGAGTAGTTTTTCGCTCAATAATTTGGCTTTGGCAACGCCCAGGATATCGCCTTGTAATAATGTGATCTCGGCGCTTTCTATAGCAACATCGGTTCCTGTTCCCATGGCAATTCCTACGTCTGATTGGGCAAGGGCAGGAGAGTCGTTGATTCCGTCTCCGGTCATTGCTACAATTTTACCCTGTTGCTGAAGTTTTTTCACCTCATTCAATTTATCTTCCGGAAGACAATTCGCTTTAAAATGCGTAATTCCCAGTTCGTCCGCAACAGCTTTTGCAGTATGTTCGTTATCTCCGGTCATCATGATGACGTCAATTCCTTCACTTATCAATTGTTTAACTGCTTTTTTGGAACTTTCCTTGATCTTGTCTGTAAAGCTTATAAATCCTAATACTTCCTGTCCGTGAGCAATATAAGAGATTGTATGTGCATTTGACTGAACTTCTGTTGCTTTCATTTTCAGATCATCCGGAATCTGAATCTGATGAGAGGTCAATAGATTCTCATTGCCGAGATAAGCTGTTTTTCCATGAATATTTCCTTTGATTCCTTTTCCTGAAATATTTTCAAAATGTTCTACTTTCTCTGCTGCTATATTCTCCTCTTTTGCTTTTTTTATCACCGCATTGGAGAGAGGATGTTCAGAATTTTGATTTAATGAAAATGCCAGTTGTAAAACCTGATTCTGACTTCCGCTATTCATTGTTTCAATATGCTCTACGGAAGGCTTTCCTTCGGTTAAAGTTCCTGTTTTGTCTGTAATTAAGACATTTACTTTATTCATCTGCTCAAGAGCTTCTGCATTTTTGATCAGAATACCGTTTTTGGCACCTTTTCCAATTCCTACCATAAGAGACATTGGAGTAGCAAGGCCGAGAGCACAAGGACAGGCAACAATAAGAACAGCAACTGCATTAACGAAAGCAAACAGGCTTCTTTTTCCCTCCGGTCCGAAAAACTGCCAGAGAATAAAGGTAAGAGCAGCAATAAGGATTACTGCAGGAACGAAAACCTTGGCAACCTTATCGGTAAGCTTTTGAATAGGAGCTTTGCTTCGGCTGGCTTCGTTCACCATTTTAATAATCTGTGAAAGCAGGGTTTCGTCACCTACTTTTTCGGCTTTCATAATAAATACCTGATTTCCATTGATGGTTCCTGAAGATACTTTATCGTTAACACTCTTTTCAACGGGAATCGGCTCACCTGTGATCATGCTTTCGTCTACAATGGACGACCCTTCAGTGATTTTTCCGTCAACAGGAATTTTTTCACCGGGTTTTACTTTTAAAAGATCTCCGATTTTAACCTGGGATAATAAAACCTTTTTTTCTTCACCATTTACAATAAGATTGGCTTCGTCCGGTGAAAGGTTCATCAGTTCTTTGATAGCGTTTCCTGTTTTTTTATGAGCCGCCGCTTCCATAAGCTGGCCTAAAATAACAAGCGTTAAAATTACACAAACGGCTTCAAAATATAATGGAATTTCGTGGTTGTGACCACGGATCTCGTGTGGAATAATATCAGGGAAAAATAAAGCTGCAATACTGAATATAAACGCTGCTGCCACCCCGAGAGCAATGAGGCTGAACATATTAAGATTCCAGGTTTTAAAAGAAACCCATCCTCTTTTAAGCAGAAACCATCCCGAGTAAAACATGACAGGAAGGGTTAAAGCAAGTTCTATAAATCCCTGAATCTGATGTGAAAATGGGAAGCTGATAAGCATTCCACCCATAGAAAGAATGAAGACAGGAATAGTGAAAGCCAACGATGTGATGAATTTTCTTTTCAAAATATTGTAAGTTTCATCTTCGTCGTCATCTCCGCTATCCGGCATTCTTACAAGGTCCATCCCGCAGATTGGGCAATCTCCCGGCTCATCACGAATTACTTCGGGATGCATAGGACAGGTGTATTTTGCCGTTTTCTTTTCAGGATATTTTACAAGATCCATCCCACAAACAGGGCATCCTACATTAGAGTCATAGGTTTTGTCACCTTCACAATACATCGGACAGTAGTATCTGCCTGCCATATCGTCAGTAACTTTAGGAGGTTTATGATGGTGGCTGTGGTCGTGATGATGAGAATGAGGGTGGCTATGCTGGTGGGATGCTGCATTTTGAACAAGCTCCTGTGTGATAGGCTCCAGATGCATGTAACAAACGGGGCAGTCGCCATTTTCTGCATATACTTTATCTCCTTCACAGAACATTGGGCAATAATGTTTTCCAATACTGTCTTTGAAATTTTCAGGAAGGTGGGTAGACGAATAGGTAGGTTTATAATTAGGATCTTTTGCCAGCTTCTCTTCAATAGGAACAAGGTACATATTGCACACCGGACATCTTTCACCTTTCTTAAAATATACTTTATCCCCTTCACACTCCATTGGACAGTAATATACCGAAGAAGGAGATACACGATCCTGAGGTTTTATGAATGTTTTTTCAGGATTATTTGGGTCTTCAAGTTTATAATTTCCGATTTCTGCTAAGGCATCATTTAAAATCGAAAGTCCAACTTCCCGGTCGGAAGTGATGGTTGCGGTATTGTTTTCCAGATTGACATCAGCCGTTACACCATGTACACTGTTCAGCTGATTGGAGATTTTTTTCTGACAACCGGAACACGTCATTCCAAGTACTTTATACTGTCGTTCCATGATTCTTACATTTATACTGCAAATTTCCAAAATGAATTTGGAAGGCTGTTATAAATTTAAGGATAATAGTTATAAAATTTGGAGTGAAAGTCTTTTTAGAGGGGGAGGGTTTGAAAGGGTTGGAGCGTGGGAGAGTAGTTTGTAGAGTCTATATTTATTAAAGTTGAAAGAATAAAAATTGATCTGTTATAGAGTGTATTATGCGAAAACGCTGTTAAACAATCTTTTCTTGCTCTCTTACCTTACGTTAAAACCTTTAAGCTCTCCCACGCTCAACATCTTAGAGGTTATCCAATGACTTTCGGTTATGCTCTTTCAGTTTTTTAAATTCGGTAGGGGTGAATCCGGTAATATTCCGGAATTGAGAAGAGAGATACTGTACACTTTTGTAGCCTAGTTTCCCTGCAATTTCAGTAAGGTTGAATTCATTATATAGAAGAAGTTCTTTTACTTTCTCTATTTTCTGAAGAATGAAGAACTGCTCCAGCGTAATATTCTCATTTTGTGAAAAAGTTTTCGAAAGAGCGCTGTAATCTTTATGAAGTTTGGAACTTAAGAATTCAGAAAGTAGGAAATTTTCATCAATGTCAAGTTCGCTTACCTTTATGATAATCAGGTTTTTGATTTTCTCAGCAAGCTGATGAGCAGAATCCATAATTCTTTCAAAGCCTGTTTCAAGAAGCTTTTCTTCAATACGCTGCATGTTTTCTGCAGGAATATCAGATTCAGTTTCCACTTCTCCCAATATTACGGAAGACGTTTTGATTTCTGAGGAACTGAATATGTTTTCAACAGCAGCAATGCATCTGTTACAGACCATGTTCTTTATGAAAATCCTCATAGTTCGCTGTTTAGCCTGTCTTTTACGAATTCAATTTTGGTTTTTCCATGAGGAGCGGGATTTCCGTCCTGGTCCAGATTAACCATTACAATCTTATCAACCGTAATAATCGTTTGATGGGTCATTTTATTTCTTACATCACATTTTAAAGTAACAGAAGTGGAACCGAAATGGCTCGCTTCAATACCGATTTCTATAATGTCTCCCTGCTTGGCAGAACTTACAAAGTTGATCTCTGAAATGAATTTGGTAACTACTTTGGTGTTTTCCAACTGAATAATAGCATATAAAGCTGCTTCTTCATCAATCCACTGTAAAAGTCTTCCTCCGAAAAGAGAATGGTTAGGATTCAAATCTTCTGGTTTTACCCATTTTCTGGTATGGTAGTTCATGTTCTTAATAATTTATTGAGCAAATTTAGTGTTAAAAGCTGATGTTATCAAAAGAATAGTATTTATTGATCGGAACAGAATTATTCATTTTCTCAATCATTTTCTTTTGGAGCGCATTGCTTTCGTTTTAACGATGGAAGAATCATTTAAGAAAGATTGGTATTCCTTACTTTCTATAGGAAACAAAGCTACTTTTCCTTCCGAGTTATGATGGATTCCAAAGCCGTACTTTTTAGCCAGAGGAGAGCAGCGAAGACAAGCCTGCCCTTTAGAAAAGAATATTTTTCGGGCTTCTTCTTTTTCATTTTCCAAAATATCGTTTTTGGCAGCATGACATTCAAAAATAATATCGTCAGATGAGTATTGATAAGGATGTCGTGTCATTTTCTCATATTGAAGCGTAGCTATCGTCTTTTCTTTCTTTTCCGGAGGAGTCTGTGAGTGCAGGACAGGACAGTCTTCTGCGACTTCAATGAAAGTGTTGATATAATTAGTGGTATGCTGTTTCATAGAGTAGGTGGTTGCAAGAATTCATGAAATCTGAAGGAGAATTTCAATGAATAAAGGTGATACTATATATAAGGTAAAAAGAAACAAAAAAATTGTTGTCATTTTCTTTATAATATGAATAATGTGTTGTTTTATTTTGAAATATTTTTGATTTTTTGTGAATAAAAATTGATAATATTGTCGTGAAATCAATTTATCCATCCCATAATGTTTAAAAATAATTGAGATAGATGTAAATTGTATCATAAAATTGGATCTGAGTTTTATTTTTTTTAATATTAATAATATTTTAACAATTACATATATTTGGTTTAATTGATTGATTTTTAAATTATTATGTGTGTTTTAAGTTTGTTTTTACTATTAGGATTCAACATAATGTGAGAAATGTTAAAAAAAAGCTTTGATTTGATTTTTTTAATTGTATCTTGCATACGTTATATTTGGAATCAATATTTGTTCATTAATTTATGTTGTTTTTCTCTTATATACCAAATTTTTATTAATTTTTTAATTTATTTAAAATGAACATTTTTGTTTCAAACATCAATTACGCAACTAAAGAGTATGAGTTGCACGATCTATTCGCAGAATTTGGAGATGTATCATCAGCTAAAATCGTTACAGACAGAGAAACTGGTCGTTCCAGAGGTTTCGGTTTCGTAGAGATGGGTGATGAAGAAGGAAAGCAAGCTATTGAAGCTCTTAACCAAAAAGAATTCAACGGAAAAACTCTAAACGTATCTGAAGCTAAACCAAGAGAAGAAAAACCAAGAAGAAGCTTTGATAACAACAGAGGTGGAGGTTATGGTAACAACAACAATAGAGGCGGAGGCTATGGTAACGGTAACAACCGTGGCGGAGGCGGAAGTCGTTGGTAAAAAATACGAAGCGGCTTTTAAGCCGCTTTTTTTATAGTTCTAATTAAAAGAACTAATATAATAAATAAAAGAGACTAGTTAATACTAGTCTCTTTTGTTATAGAGGAGATGTTATTTCAATCTTATCAATACATAAGCCTTGTTCAAAGAGATTTCTGGATAATTGTTGCCAGGGTATTTCTCGTAATTCAGTTCGTCGAATATTAGTTTGATATGATACTTGCCCAAATCGCTTTCCAAGGCAATGTCGGAAGTTTTTAAAACCCTGGTCTTGCTTTTGTTTTCTTCAAAGAGTTTTACAAGTTGGGGACCGAAATCTATTCTTTCTTTACCATTAAGGATAATTTCCAGCGATGGTTTTTCAATAAGGTGGCTTTCCATCTGGAAGTGATCCTGATTGATTTGTTTATTATTTTCTTCATTATAGAGAGGAAAATCAAGGAAGTATTGATAGTCTCCAATTTCTATGGCTTGATTGTCAACGGCAATACTCAGTCTTTCTATTTCAAATTGACTGATATTGGAAAATTTATCCTCAATATCATATCCTATACTATCGTAACTTCCACTTGCAATATGATCTGCCAGTTTCAGCTGTTCTTTTTCATCAAGAAACGTCGATAGAAAGTCTGCCTGTTTTCTTTTTCCCAGAAATTCAAATATATCAGAAATTTGTCTGCTCGCTGTTTCGTCAATTTTATTTTTAAAAATTATTTTGCCGTTTTTGAGCAGCTGATGTTGGTTTAATATTTTTACAAGCTCAGTTTTCTGACTTCTTTTTGCAACACTAAATGCATTGAAATAAGGAAAAATTAAAGCAAAAATACCAAAAGTAAATAAACTAACAGGAATAAATTTTATCGTTGTTTTTTTAACGAAAACAAAATAGATAACAGTACTCAATAACCATAAGGCCAGCAGTAAAACAAAATATCTTGGTTCTGTATAACCGTATTCTAAAATTCTTGTAAAAATAGCAGTGAAAAGAAGAACAATTAAAGGTATAATCGTGTAATAAAAAACTTTTGAAAATACTTTAACCCAAGACTTTGCATTTTCTTCCTTTAAAGGATGTACCAGAAGCAATGCTAAAATTCCAACAGTACTGTAAGCAAGGATAAGATAGGATACCCAGCCTCTCGGCAACTCCCAGTTGATGACTATTTTAAGAGAATAGAAATAAAGAATAACCGCATAAATAATAAGGAGGGGAATTAAGATAAACTGTGTGAAAAACTTCAGAACAACAGGATAAGTGCCATCTTTCTCAAGATTACTTAATCCTTTTTCATTAAATAAAAGAAATATAAAAGTGCTTCCGGAGATCCCCAGAACAAAAAAGGTGTAAGAATAAATTTTCTCGCCAAAACTAAAATTAAAAAGCTCTGTTACGGCAAAAAAAGCAAGTTCAATTCCTCCGGTTAAAATCCCTGTGAATATAATGGTAAGAAAGAAATTAACAAAAAGATTTTTGTTGTACTGCCAAAACCCGAGCTCTCTGTCCTTTTTCAAAAAGGGAATAAAAGACACCAAAAGGTGTATAAGAATGGAAGTTACGACAATAGTATAGCCTTGTACTTCTGTAAAATCGTTTGATCTTGCAGGGAGGATGAAGTAAAAACCTATTAGAAAAGCGATCCCTGAGAGCTGCAATAGTAATTCTCTTCCGATTCTTTGTGACAGCATCTTTACAGCAAACATTAAAGATATTCCGAGGCAGGCGCAGGTTGTAAGTTTTGAATAAATAAAGGGTTGATTAAAACTGCTTTTAAGAATGTAAATGGCCCCTGCTGAAGCGAATGAAGCCATGATCAACACTAGAGGATAGCGGAAAATGACTTCATTGGCTTTGCTTAAAGTTTCATATAATTTCGTTTTCATGGTAGTTAGGAAGGTCGTTATTTAGTCTTTTTTCTTTTTCTTTTTCTTCTCCTTATCTTTTTCCTTTTCTTTTACTTTGGTTTTTTTCTCTTTTTTAGGATTTAGAATCTCATCAGCAAATTCAAACTTTGGCTCTTCCACTTTTGTAGGTTTGATTTCTATTTTAAGATCAAAATATCCTTTCAAATCTTCCTTGGAGATAAGATTTTCAGTCAATAAAAGCTCCAGAATTTCTTTTCCTGCATCGTTGAAGAAGTTATGAGACAATTCTTTCAACAGAAATTTTTTATACTCCTCCAAAGGAACAAGGGTGGTGTATTTGAATATTCTCCCTTCTTTTTCAGTAGACAGATATCCTTTTTCAACTAATATTTTAAGATAAGTAGATACCGTGTTCTGGTGGGGTTTCGGTTCCGGGTGCTGCTCCATAACGTCCTTCAGATAGAAAGATTCCATTTTCCAAAACAGCTTCATAAAGTTCTCCTCTGCGGAAGTAAGATGATTAATTTTCATATAGAATTCTAATGTTGAAATTGAATATTGCAATAAAGATAGATAAAAGATACCATAAAAGCTATTCCAGCCCCCATAAATACCTCTTTTACGGTATGTCTTTTTAAAATGATTCTGGTAATTCCTACCAAAATGGCGATTCCCAGCCAGGCCAGACCCATTGCCCAGTTCAGACCGAAAAACAGTGCCGCTACAAATATATTAAACGCTGTATGCATGGAACTTTTAATAAAAAAATTGCTGACCTGAAGAGCAAAAAGAAGAATTAAAATAAACAGCATGACCAGATCAATATAACCGTTCTTTATATAATTATAGATAAGATAGATCATTACACAGGCCGCAATAAAAATGTAAAGAGTCTTTCTTTGAACTCTGTTGGAGACATCCATATTGGTATACCGCCCCGTTTTTACATTCCACACCAGCCAGATAATGACAGGCGCAATGATCATTAACAATACAGGTACAAAATAAAGAAGGGATTCCTGAAGACTGTATTCTCTTGTACTCATGTAAACAAAAAAAATGATCAGAGAAACAAGAGGATTGAAAAAATCGGAAATGACCTTTGATATTTTATGTAATAATGAAGACTGCTTTTCTTCCATAATCGAGTTTAAAGATCAAATATACCATTATAACCTCAAAAAACAAGGGAAAAGCATGGGCAGAAAGACCTGATAGATTTTGAAAATATGCGCATATCAATGATTTTCAATACCACAGAAATGCTTTGTTTATTTCTATGAAGAGTAGTGGTAAAGTAAAGGCTTAGATCGTAAAATGACAAGGTGATTTTTTCAACAGATTTGAAAGGATGTTCTTACAATTGCAGATTTTTCTATCAAAAAGAAGCGGTTGAAATAACCAAAAGATATGTTAACAATAATTAAAGCCGAAGCAAGCAAGGGGCAAAATAGAATGAATTTGTGTGATTGAAGTATTGTTCATAACTTCAGGAAAACAAGATGAACAGGATGTTTTCTGTTGTATTCGCCAGAGAAAACCTCTTAATGAAATACTGCTTTATGAATATTTCCGTGGGTCGAAAATTAAGAATAATACATTCCGCGTGCAAATAGATTTCACAGAAAAAACGAAAAGTTATCTATGTATAGAATAAAAACAAAGTTTTTTTCATAATTTTGCTCAACTATTTCATCATAAAAAAGCAAGAGCTAACACATGAAAGAATTTTCTAAAGAGGTATACCTGAAGTGGTATGAAGATATGACAATGTGGAGAAGGTTTGAAGACAAATGCCGTTCTCTTTACCTAAAACAAAAGATCAGAGGATTTTTACATTTGTATAATGGGCAGGAAGCTATCCCTGCCGGTTTTACCCATGCAATGGATCTATCAAAAGACAGTATGATTACTGCTTACAGATGTCACATCCATCCAATGGCAATGGGAGTAGATCCTAAAAGAATTATGGCTGAACTTTGCGGTAAAGCGACTGGAACATCCGGAGGTATGGGTGGATCTATGCACATTTTCAGTAAAGAACACCGTTTCTATGGTGGGCACGGTATCGTTGGAGGACAAATTCCTTTAGGTGCCGGTATTGCTTTCGCAGATAAATATTTTGACAGAAAAGCTGTGAATATCTGTTTCTTCGGAGATGGAGCTGCGAGACAAGGTTCTTTACACGAAACTTTCAATATGGCAATGAACTGGAAACTTCCTGTAGTATTTGTAGTTGAAAACAACCAGTACGCAATGGGAACTTCTGTAAAAAGAACTGCCAACCACGAAGATATCTATAAATTAGGATTAGGATACGAAATGCCTTGTCTTGCTGTAGATGCAATGGACCCTGTGAAAGTAGCAGAAGCTGCTTATGAGGCTATTGAAAGAGCAAGAAGAGGAGACGGTCCTACATTCATCGAAGCAAGAACTTACCGTTACAGAGGACACTCTATGTCTGATGCTGAGCCATACAGATCTAAAGAAGAAGTAGCGCTTCACAAGAACGATGACCCAATTGAATTGGTAAAACACAAAATTCTTGAAAGCGGATGGGCTACAGAACAGGAATTGGAAGTGATCGATAACAAATCAAGAGACTTTGTTGAAGAGTGCATCGAGTTCATGGAAAACTCTCCGTATCCGGATGCTGAGAAAATCTATGAGTATGTATACGCTCAGGAAAACTATCCATTCTTAGACAAATTAGAAAACTAAAAAGATAATGAGTTAATTTGACAATTTGAAAATAAGATGATAAAACATCCCTTTTGATTTTCAGGTTTTCAGATTGCTAAATTTTCAAATTAAAAAATAATTATGGCAGAAGTAATTACGATGCCCCGCCTATCCGACACTATGACGGAAGGTAAAGTGGCAAAATGGCATAAAAAAGTAGGAGATAAAATAAAGGAAGGAGATATTTTAGCTGAAATTGAAACTGACAAAGCCGTTCAGGATTTCGAATCTGAAGTAGAAGGTACCCTTTTATACGTTGGTGTAGAAGAAGGTGCTGCCGCTGTTGTAGATTCAGTGTTAGCAATTATCGGTAATGAAGGAGAAGATATTTCAGGACTTACAGGTGGGGCAGCAGCTCCCAGTAGTGGTTCTGAAGAAAAAAAATCAGAAGAGCAGCCTAAAACAGAAACTGTTGAAGCTGTTGCCGCTGAAGTTCCGGCAGGAGTAGAAGTTATTACAATGCCTAGACTTTCTGATACAATGACAGAAGGTAAAGTCGCTAAATGGCACAAAAACGTAGGCGATACAGTAAAAGAAGGTGATCTTCTTGCTGAAATCGAAACAGATAAAGCAGTACAGGATTTCGAATCTGAATTCAATGGAGTACTATTGAAGCAGGGAGTAGAAGAAGGAGGTGCTGCACCAGTAGATTCTGTTTTGGCAATTGTTGGTCCTGCAGGAACTGATATTTCTGCTGTTGGAGCTCCAAAAGCTGCTGCACAGGCAACAGAAAAACCAGCTGAACAAAAAGCAGAAGTTAAAACTGAAGAAAAAACCGCTGCGGCTGTTAGCAATTCATCTTCAGACAGAGTGGCAATTTCTCCATTGGCTAAGAAAATGGCTCAGGATAAAGGAGTTGACATCAATGCTGTTCAAGGTTCAGGTGAAAACGGAAGAATCGTTAAAAAAGATATCGAAAATTATCAGCCGTCTGCTAAACCAGCTGCTTCAGCTCCGGCTGCAAGTGCTGCTGCTCAGGTTGCTGTAAGTTTCGTACAGGGTGAAGATACAGAAACTCCAAACTCTCAGGTAAGAAACGTAATTGCAAAACGTCTTTCTGAAAGTAAGTTCTCTGCACCTCACTACTATCTGATGGTTGAAATCAACATGGATAAAGCAATTGAGGCTAGAAAAGAGATCAATTCTATTCCAGATACGAAGATTTCATTCAACGATATGATCATCAAAGCCACTGCCATTGCTTTAAGAAAGCACCCTCAGGTTAATTCAAGCTGGGCAGGAGATAAGATCATTCACAGAGGAAACATCAATGTTGGAGTAGCAGTGGCTATACCTGACGGATTGGTAGTTCCGGTATTGAAAAATACAGACCAAATGTCTTATACTCAGATTTCTGCAGCGGTAAAAGACATGGCTTCAAGAGCTAAGAACAAAGGCCTTAAAGCTAACGAAATGGAAGGATCTACATTCTCTATTTCCAACCTTGGAATGTTCGGTATTGAAACATTTACAAGTATCATCAACCAACCTAACTCTGCCATCCTTTCAGTAGGAGCTATTATCGAAAAACCAATCGTTAAGAACGGTCAGATCGTGGTAGGAAACACAATGAAGCTTTCATTAGCATGTGACCACAGAGTAGTAGACGGTGCTACAGGTGCTCAATTCTTACAGACGTTAAGAACATATTTAGAAAATCCATTAACATTGTTACTGTAATTTCTAAAGTACAGATATTTAAAAACCTCCTGAAATAGGAGGTTTTTTTGTTGATAAATCTTTTCAACGAAAAAATAATCAATGGAAATCTTTAATAAATCACAGGGATCTGTAAAAAGATTTTCATTCTAATAAGCAATTCTCCTTTTTCTTTTCAATAGTATACTGCAAACGACTTGTTTTATTATGGATCAATTTAATATTAAAAAAAATTATCATCTCTTTTTTTGATGGAATTTTAAAATCAAATTACTATTTTTGAATCATGATTAAAGCAAGAAATATCCATAAATCTTATGGGAATTTAGAAGTACTGAAAGGCGTTGATATTCATATTAAAACAGGGGAAGTTGTTTCTATTGTCGGAGAATCGGGGGCAGGTAAATCTACATTGCTTCAGATTTTGGGAACTCTTGATCATCCGTCCCAATTCAATAAATATGATACTGAAATTGCCATAGCCGGAGAATCATTTATTAATATGAATGATAAGCAACTGTCTAAATTCAGAAATCAGAATATTGGTTTTGTATTTCAGTTCCATCAGCTTCTTCCTGAGTTTACAGCTCTGGAAAACGTTTTGCTGCCTACCAGAATTGCCGGAGCAAACGAAAGAGAAGCTATCGAAAAGGCATATGCTTTATTTGAAGACTTAAAAATAGAGCAGAGGCTGAATCATAAACCCAATCAGCTTTCAGGTGGAGAAGCTCAAAGGGTGGCGGTAGCGAGAGCTTTAATCAATTCGCCAAAAATTATCTTTGCCGATGAGCCAACAGGAAACCTGGATTCTAAGAATGCAGATGACCTTCACAGGCTGTTTTTTGACTTGAGAGACAAATACAATCAGACATTTGTCATTGTAACACACAATCCAAATCTCGCTGAAATTACAGATCGGAAGCTTGTCATGAAAGACGGTATGATTATCGAATAAAAACACACAACTTCAAATGATGAAACACTTAATTTTCCTTTTTTTAATTGTAATTTCCTGTTCAAAAGCAGATTCGCAGCAGTTGAATACTTTGAGTATTCCTCAGTCAAGAATTTCAGAAATTAAAAATTATATTAAGGAAAATGGGTATAATCAGGAGCTTGTTATTTTCATAAATTTTAAAATTCCTTCCGGGAAATACCGCTATTTTGTATATGATCTTACAAAAGATAAGATTGTTCAAAAAGCAGTGGTATCTCATGGTTCGGGATCAGTTGTTCCAAAGTCAGATGCTTTACAGTTCAGCAATATTGAGGGATCTTATCAGTCTTCTTTAGGAAAATATTCAATTGGAGACAGTTATGTTGGGAAATTTGGGAAAGCTTACCGCTTAAAAGGCTTGGATGCTACCAATGACAATGCCATGCAAAGAGCAATTGTTCTTCATTCTTACGGATGCATTCCGGATAGTGAGTCGAATGACCCGGCGTGCTTAAGTTTAGGATGTCCTATGCTTTCTGCAAATGCTTTTAAAGAGTCTGCGAAGTATATTGATACATCTAAAAAACCGATTATTTTGTACGCTTTCTATTAAATCAACATGTATTAAACTATTTCCATGTCTATAAAATTTCTTGCTGAAGATGACCGACCCCGAGAAAAGTTTTTGCTAAAGGGCAAAAGCTCACTTTCAGATTCAGAATTGCTGGCCATCATTATAGGCAGTGGCAACAAAGAAGACAGCGTTATAGAACTTTCAAGAAAGATTCTTTCATCTGTTAATAATAATTGGCATCAGCTAAGTTTACTGACCCTGAAAGATCTTATGAAATTTAAAGGGATTGGAGAAGCAAAAGCAATTTCTATCATATCTGCTTTGGAAATAGGAAAAAGAAGGGCTCTACAGGAGATTCCGGAAAAATCGGTCATAGGTAACAGTGATGATGCTTATGTGTTATTGAAAAATCATCTCTCAGATTTAAGAACTGAAGAATTTTGGGCTATTTTCCTGAACAACAGCAACAAGGTGATCCATATTTCACAATTGACACAAGGTGGGATAAGCCAGTCTATTGTAGATGTCAGGGTTTTATTTAAAACAGCTTTAGATCACTTCTCAACCGGTATTATCATTGCTCATAATCATCCCTCAGGCAGTCTAAAGCCAAGTAGGGAAGATATTTCAGTAACGCAGAAAATAAAAGAAGCCGGAAATACGTTAAGTATCCAGCTTTTAGACCATATTATTATCACACAGAATACCTATTTTAGTTTCTCGGACGAAGGTTTATTATGATTAGAAGATTAAAATACGATGAAATTGATTTTGTAAAATACACTCAGTGTTTAGAAAATTCTGAACAAAGAAAATACAGTGCTGCCCGACACTTTCTGGATGTTACTTCAGAAAAGCAATGGGAACTTCTGGTTTACAGAGACTACGAAGCCGTTATGCCTGTTCCTTATGTAAGAAAATACGGCGTAAAAATTGTGCTCAATCCAAAGCTTTGTCAGCAATTGGGTGTTTTTTCAGAGAAAGATAGTGCAGATCTTAATGAAACTTTTTTAGAATATCTGGAAAAGAATTATATAATAAGAATCTATACTTTCAATGATATTAATAAATTTCGCACAAGGATTCATTTCAAGAAAAATTTTTTAATTTATCCTGAATCTTATGAAAAAGTATATGCAAAATATTCTCCCAAAAGGAAAAGAAAGCTGCGCCTCAGTGAAGATGTTCTCAAGGAATCAGAGGTAAAAGAAATTTCTTATGATAAAGCCAAAAACTTTATAGAAGCCAATACCATAGGAACCAGTAAAGACAGCGATTTATCTGATTTTATGAGGATTTTTGAAATGTTTCATCAATTAAAATATCTTACATTCACTGCTTTTTATTATCAGAACATGATAGCAAACGTTATTGCAACGTATTCAGATTATGGAATGGTGGCTCTTTTGGGAAATTTTAATGATAAGGATTATGTGAAATTATCAGGAGCCTCGGTATTAATTGATCACAAAATTAAAGAGACTATAGACACTCATACATTCGATTTTGAAGGCGGAGAAATTCCCAATATTGAAGAGTTTTTCAGAGGATTTCGACCAGAATTAAAACCTTATGGAATTATTGAAAATTCAAAAAAAGAACTTTTTAAGAAACTTGGGTATCTTGCAGTCAGCGGAAAGCCTTTTTTATGACGAAAAGAGTTGTTTAGATTGATTCTAATTAATCAGTATTCCATAACTTTATAAAATACTTACGGATTCATAATTGCAAACTATCATATATACTTTACAACTTGTTTAAAAAGAATAAGTTAAAGCATAATATTCCATTGTATAAAAAGTGCGGAATTAATAAGAGTTATTTTTCCAGTATTTCCAGTAAAGATTTTTCTCACTTTCCGGCTAAAAAAAGATCGATAGATTATCCACAATTGGAAGCCACTCCTTTTTTTAAAACCTTATCAGAAGAAAATCAGGAAAGTGCCCGCCAATATAATGATAACGGGTATATGATTCTGAGAAATTTCTTAAGTCCTGAAAGTGCAGATAAAATCAATGCAGAAATTGAAAAACTGATGAAGGAAGGAACGCCCAAATTCTGTTACGGAGGAAAGCTGATGTTTGCTATTCATCACTCTGAAATCATTCGGAATATTGGAAATGATAAAGAGCTGTCAGAATTCTTATCTGTTTTACTGGACGGTAAATCAAAGCTGTTTCAAAGTATCAATTTTATTAATGGAAGTCAGCAGAAAACCCACTCGGACAGTATTCATATGACGACTTATCCGCTGGGGGGGCTTTTGGGAGTTTGGATCGCTCTGGAAGATGTAGATGAAACCAATGGAGCCCTTCATTACATCCCCGGAAGCCATAAGTTGCCTTATTTCCTGAATTCGGACTATGATAATGAAGGATCTGCTTTAAAGATTGGTAAGAAAAGCTATAAAGCTTATGAAGAGTTTCTTGAAGATAAAGTGAAGGAGCTAGGTTTGAAAAAGGAAATCTTCAGAGCCAAAAAAGGAGATCTGTTAATATGGCACGCCAATATTCTGCATGGAGGGGAGCCGCACACCGATAAAAATAAAACCAGAAAAAGTTTGGTATATCACTTCTTTGATGAAAACAGTGTTTGTTATCATGAAGTAACGCAGAGACCAGCTTTATTTGAACTTTAGATTTAAAATAAATCAATTTTATCTCTTTTTAGGAGTTATCAATGTACGAATGAATAAAGATTCGTGCATTCGTGATTATTATAAAGTAGATTTTCTGCGTTATTTATTATAAAAATTTAAACAGATTAGATAAAGAATGCTTTTTTAGAAAGATAGTTTTTTACTTTTGTGGTCTTATAATGAACGTATGAAAAAAAGGGAAAATATTTTTGTTTTTATATTTTCAATCTATGTATGCATCATGTCATACTATCTCTATACCCATCAGTATTATAATACAGATATGGAAGCTTATATGGGATTGATCTATAAAACAGAGTATCCCCATATGAAGATTGAAGAGATTCATAAGAAGGTATATGACGAATTGAAAGAGAAGAATCCCCATTTTGCAGGTCTAGATCCTGTAGATCCTATGGTGGAGGAAGTGGCAGAAGGCGAAAGCACCTACTACAAAATTATATCAGAAAACCCGAAAGCATACGATGAGGAACTGCAGCTTTTTGTTGTGAAACCACTGTATAACTTTGTCAACTGGTCGTTCTTTAAGCTTGGTTTTAGTGCATCCACATCTACGTTTTTAATCTCGATTATCTCTTACGCGCTGATCCTCATTCTGATCTTTTCTTTCTTGATAAAGATTTTGAAAAACTATACGCTGGCTTTCATTATTACTGTTTTATTTTCACTGTTCAAGCCGCTTTTAGAATCCAGTAGACATGCTTCTGCGGACTCGTTATCATGTTTATTGCTGCTTTTAAGCTTTTATATGTTCACTATTAGAAAGAATTTCTTTGTGGCGGGTGTTTTTGCTATGTTATGTATTCTGACCAGGCCGGAATACTTTATTTTCTACTCATTTTTGTATGTTTTTATATACATTTACAGAAAGAGTCTGAAGGTTAGCTCCCGATCTTTAGGACTGTCATATATCTATCTTTTCCTTTCTTTCTTTTTGATTCAGTACTTTAACCAGGTTTCATGGTCTACCTTATTCATGAATCAGTTTACCAAAGTTCAGATTTATCCTGTATCAAATCCAGATCCATTCGTTTTCGCGGATTATTTACAGTTTATTAAAAGTAATATTATGCTGGAGTTCAATTCTTCTTATTTTCCCATTATATTGCTTTTCCTGGTCATCATTCTAGCCAATGATTTTTCAGTAAAAAGCAGAAAAAGCCAGATCCAGGTTTTATTTTTTGCCATTATTTATGGGACGGTATTTCTAAGATTTTTAGTTTTTCCGTCTTTGGTTAACCGAATGATGCTGGGCTTTTACCTGTTAATTATACTTTCTATGATCTATATTCAGAATTCTAAAGTGGATATATTTAAAAACTCTTTAGAAGACGGAAAATAATTAGTAATTTTGCAGTCTAAAATTATGATGAGTTTTTCAGGATATTTACCCTATGCATTTGCTGCAATCATTGCGATTCCTTTTTTGGTTTTGCTCAGACAATTTGTACATTCATACATTACCCTTAAAAATCAGGAAATCAGATTGCTTAGCATAAAGTCTAATTCTGAAAACAAAACACATTCTTATGAAAGGATGACATTGTTTCTGGATAGAATAAAACCTTCCAACCTGGTTCAGAAATTTGATAAAGGACTTGCTGTTCATGAATTCATTTTTCTTACTGAAAAAACCATCAACGATGAGTTTGAGTACAATTCTTCGCAACAGCTGTACATTACGAAAAATTCATGGAAAAATATTGTAGATTCTAAAAACGCGATTATAAATTTGCTTCATAAAACATATGACGGTCTGAAAGGAAATGCTGAACTGGAAGAGTTCAAGACTATTTTCATCATGAACTATATGGAAGACAACGATTATATTACCGCAACAATAGAAGATTTAAGAAAAGAGATTTTAATTATAACTTAAAAAATAACAGATAAATAATGATTCCAAATTTTAAAGCACATCCATGGCACGGAATTTCTGCAGGAGAAGATGCGCCAAATGTTGTAAACGTATTTGTAGAAATTGTTCCTGCAGATACTATTAAATATGAAGTAGATAAAGAAACAGGATATTTAAAGGTAGACAGGCCACAGAAATTCTCTAATATCATTCCAGCTTTATATGGTTTTGTTCCAAGAACATATTGCCACAATGAAGTAATGAAACTGGCGATTGAAGCAGGAGCTACCGATGTGACAATGGGTGATCATGATCCGCTTGATATTTGTGTTTTAAGTTCTCACAACATTCATGCTGGAGGTTTATTAATGGAAGCTATTCCAATCGGTGGTTTCAAAATGATCGACGGTGGTGAAGCTGATGATAAAATTGTAGCAGTAATGATCAATGACCACGCATTTGGACACTTCAGAGATATTTCTGAATTACCTGAAGCAGAAGTTAAAAGATTGATGCACTACTTCTTAACATACAAAAACTTACCAGATGAGCCTGCGAAATGCAGAATTCAGGAAGTATACGGAGCTGAGCACGCTAAAAAGGTAATTAAAGCTTCTCAGGCTGACTACGCAGAAAAATTCGGAGGATAATATTTCCTTCCCAGAGATAAAAAAGGCAGATGAATTTTCAATTTTCATCTGCTTTTTTGTTGATATACCCTCAAATAAGGATTCAATTTCTTTTATATACGATATTTCCTTCCTTTATTGTTTCCAGTACTTTAATGCTTCTGATATCTTCCGGGGCAATTGTTAGCGGATTTTGATCAAGAATAACAAGATCTGCCAATTTACCTGCTCTTATGGATCCTTTTCGGTCTTCTTCCTGCAGCTGATAAGCACCATTAATTGTAATTGCTTTTAATGCTTCAAGAGGAGTGATTCTTTCATTAGCCCCTAGAATCATTCCTGATCTGGTTTTTCTGTTCACTGCTGCATATACTGCGGTAATAAGGTCCGGAGGAGTAACAGGCGAATCATGATGAATGGTAAAAAGAATGCCAGCTTTCAATGCTGAGTGGGTAGGACTTATAAAAGAGGCGCGTTCAGGACCAAAAACACTTGAATAATGCCAGTCACCCCATAAATAGGTATGGGTAGGAAAATAAGAAGGGATAACTCCTAATTCTTTTATTTTCTGAATATGATCAGGACGGCTATTCTGTACATGAATAAGTGTTACCCGAAGTTCCGGTACGTAAATACCTTCATCTTTTAACCTTTTAATCACTCGCAAGGCTTGGTCTATTGCTGCATCCCCATTCACGTGAAGCTGAGCGGTAATGTGATTTTGAAATAATGTTTTCAGGTCATTGTACAAGGTCTCATCCGTAAAGATAAGAAATCCTTTATAATCTTTAGATTGTCCTTCCGGCGGAACTAAATAGGGTTGGGTAAGCCATGCTGTCTTACCCTGTGGAGAGCCGTCATCCGAAAACTTAAAACCGGCAAGTTTTAAATGATTTTCATACTTCATGTATTGGGATTTGAGACTGTTGAAATTATTTTTAGAATATTCATAATCCGGAAAATACACTACATCAGCTTTAAAAAGATTTTGATTGGCCGCATTTTGTAAAAGAGCAATACTTTCTCCCATGGTTCTTCCGTCACAAATCGTAGTCTGGCCATAGCTCAGCCATTCTTCCTGGGCTTTCATCAGATTCTGCATCGCATGAGATTCTGTGTTTTGGCCTGTGCTCATTTTATTCGTAAGGGCTAGAAGTGCAGTAAAGCTTGCATTTTCTTCTAATTTTCCATTTAACTTTCCTGTTTTTTTATCCCTGCCGAGATGACCTCCTTCAGGGTCTTTTGAAGATTCTGTAATTCCTAAAAGCTTTAACATTGCACTATTGGCTACGCTGGCATGACCTGAAGCATGAATAACGATAATAGGATTGGACTTACTGATAGCATCCAGTTCCGTTTGGGTAGGATGGCGGTGCTCTGTCATAATAGCATCATCATATCCGTTGCCGATAATGGGCTGTTGCGCTGTGACTTTGTTTTCTTTGATGTAGTTTTTAATTCTGTTTTGTAAATCTTTAATGGAATTAACCGTTCCATAAGGATCAGGAGATAGATCTACCGCATCCATAGTGCCTGCTCTTGATGTAAGATGACCATGAACGTCTATAAAGCCGGGTAGGAGCGTTTTTCCATTCAGATCAACCATTTTGGTGGCAGGACCAGTATAATGATCCGTTTCTGATTTTGTTCCTGCAAAAAGAATTTTTCCGTTTTTTACAGCAACAGCCTCAACCTGTGGATGGGAATTTTCCATTGTCAGAATGGTGCCGCCAAAGTAAATGGTTTCTGCATTCTCTTTAGGAATTCTGTTTTGGCAACTGCTTATGGCCCCTGCCAAGAAAAGGATGTAAAATATTTTTCTCATAATTAATTCTAACAATTGTGATAAACTAATTTACAAAATAATATATTATTATAGATGAATTTTATAAAGTGTTGGTAAATTGATTATATTTATAAGACTAATTGCATTTTTTTAATATAAAAATAATAAACTATGGATTTGTTCTATTTAATTCCTGTTTTTGGTGTGGTGGCTTTAATCTATACTTATATTCAAAGCAACTGGGTGAGTAGGCAGAATGCAGGAAATGAAAAAATGAAAACCATCAGCGGACATATTGCTGATGGGGCAATGGCTTTCTTAAAGGCCGAATACAAGATATTAACCTACTTTGTAGTAGTGGTAGCCATTTTACTGGCAGTAATGGGATCTACAAATGCTAATTCACACTGGAGTATAGGACTTGCCTTTGTAGCCGGAGCTATCTTCTCTGCATCAGCAGGTTTTATTGGAATGAAAATCGCAACTAAAGCAAATGTAAGAACTGCCGAAGCAGCAAAAACTTCTCTATCAAGAGCTCTTAAGGTTTCTTTTACAGGAGGTTCCGTAATGGGAATGGGAGTTGCCGGATTGGCTGTTTTAGGATTGGGAGCCCTTTTTATTATCATTAAGCAGATCTTTGCTCCGGATGCTCATGTAGATTCTCATGAAATGGAAAGAACGATTGAAATTCTTACAGGCTTTTCTCTTGGCGCAGAATCAATAGCACTTTTTGCAAGAGTAGGAGGCGGTATTTATACAAAAGCAGCAGATGTGGGAGCCGATCTTGTAGGAAAAGTAGAAGCTGGAATTCCTGAAGACGACCCGAGAAATCCAGCTACTATTGCTGACAATGTAGGAGATAATGTAGGAGATGTTGCAGGAATGGGAGCAGACCTTTTTGGTTCGTACGTGGCAACGGTATTGGCAACAATGGTACTGGGAAGAGAGACCATTTCTAATGATTCCTTCGGAGGATATGCGCCCATTCTTTTACCCATGCTGATTGCCGGAACCGGAATTATTTTTTCAATGATCGGAACATTATTTGTAAAAATAAACGATAACGAAGGTTCATCAACATCCAGTGTACAAAATGCACTGAACCTTGGAAACTGGGGAAGTATTATCATAACTGCAATTGCGTCTTATTTCCTTGTAACCTATCTTCTTCCTGAAAAAATGGTTCTAAGAGGTCATGAATTTACCAAAATGGGGGTCTTTGGAGCCATTATGGTAGGATTGGTGGTAGGAACTTTAATGAGTATCATTACAGAATATTATACTGCTATGGGAAAAAGGCCTGTTTCCAGTATTGTAAGACAGTCTTCCACAGGACATGCCACCAATATTATTGGTGGACTTTCGGTTGGAATGGAATCTACCTTACTGCCTATTATTGTCCTGGCAGGAGGTATTTACGGTTCTTATTTATGCGCCGGTCTCTATGGAGTCGCCATTGCAGCAGCAGGAATGATGGCTACTACAGCAATGCAGCTGGCAATTGACGCCTTTGGCCCCATTGCAGATAATGCCGGAGGTATTGCAGAAATGAGCGAGCTTCCTAAAGAAGTACGTGAGAAAACAGATATCTTAGATGCTGTAGGAAATACTACCGCTGCAACCGGAAAAGGATTTGCCATTGCTTCAGCAGCATTAACTGCATTGGCTTTATTTGCTGCTTTTGTAGGTATAGCAGGAATTGATGGGATTGATATTTACCGGGCAGATGTTCTGGCCGGTTTATTTATTGGAGGAATGATTCCTTTTATTTTCTCCTCATTGGCTATTACTGCTGTAGGACAGGCTGCCATGGCAATGGTAGAAGAAGTAAGAAGACAGTTTCGCGAAATCCCCGGAATTTTAGAGGGAAAAGCACAACCCGAATACGAAAAATGCGTGGCTATTTCTACAGATGCTTCCATTCGGAAAATGATGCTTCCGGGTGCTATTGCTATTATTTCTCCATTATTGGTCGGGTTTATATTCGGTCCGGAGGTTCTGGGAGGCTTTCTTGCAGGAGCCACAGTAAGTGGAGTTCTGATGGGAATGTTTCAGAATAACGCAGGAGGAGCTTGGGATAATGCTAAAAAATCCTTCGAAAAAGGAGTGGATATCAACGGTCAGACTTACTACAAAGGTTCAGAACCTCATAAAGCATCTGTAACGGGAGATACAGTTGGAGATCCGTTTAAAGATACTTCGGGTCCTTCTATGAATATTCTTATTAAACTGATGTCTATCGTTTCTCTAGTAATTGCACCAACTTTAGCAGTACTTCATAAAGATAAAATTGAAGCCAATAGAAAAGCTAAATTAGAGAGCCTAATAGCGGCTTCAGGGAATATCGTTGGTGCTCCGGACGTTAAAATACCTTCAACTCCTGCAGAAGTGAAAGGACACCTCAATGAAAATGGAGATTTTGTATACGAAACAGGAAACCTTCAGAAAATAAAACTGAATAATGGAAAAACTATAGCTATAGGAGATGGAAGTCAGCTTTATCAGTTTTATAATGCTGTTAATAAGAAAGATCAGTCTGTGTTGGACCCTAATAAATGGTTTACCGTTGAAAATCTGTACTTCGAAACAGGTTCAAGTGACTTAAAAGCAGGATATGAACTACAGCTCAACAATCTTGCAGAAATGCTGAATGCTTATCCGACTCTTAAAATAAAATTGGGAGGTTATACAGATAATAGCGGGAATGAAGACAGTAATCAGAAACTTTCCAACCTGAGAGCACAAACAGCAAAACTTAAATTGTTGGAATTAGGTGTTCCTGCAGACCGAGTAGAAGCGGATGGCTATGGATCACAACATCCCGTTTGTGAAGCTAACGACACGGACGAATGCAAAGCCAAAAACAGAAGAATTGATGTAAGAGTTCTTGCTCTTTAAAATCATTTAAAATACAATAAAAGCATCGCGACTTGCGGTGCTTTTTTATATGCATACCGAAGAATAATATTAAACAGAGGGATTATCATAACATTATCTATAACCATTAGAAACATACTAACCAACATAAAATCTCCCCAATCATCTGTGAAAATCTGCGTAATCTGTGGTAAAAACTCCAAGTATCAAAGGTTCCTTATCAAATGCTCCAAAGCCTGTACAATCACTTCATCCTTTTTAGCAAAGCTAAATCTTATATAATCCGAATTCTTCCTTGAATGATAAAATGCTGAAAGAGGAAGGCAGGAAACCTTTTTCTCTACAGTCAGCCATTTCGAAAACTCAACATCTATCATCGTCCTGGAAATATTCCTGAAATTAACGATCTGAAAAACACTTCCTTCCGCCTGTTGTTCAACTGATAAAGGGGTTTCCCTGATAAGCTCGTTGAAAATATCCCTTTTATTCTGCATTATTACTTTATTGGTAGTAGGATCAAATATCTCAAGATACTTTGCCAGGGCATATTGCGCAGGAGCATTTGCACTGTAGGAAATATACTGTTGATGGCATTGGAACAGAGCTGTTAGTTCTTCAGAAGCCAGCAGATAGCTCACTTTCCATCCGGAAGTATGAAACATTTTCCCAAAAGAGAAAATACAAAACGTGCGGTTTTTGAGCTCAGGATGAATAAATGAGCTGTAATGCTCAGCGCCATCATAACAGTACGTGTCATAGATTTCCTCTGAAATCAGATAAATCTCCCTGTTTTTTATCAACTCATACAATTGGATCCAGTCTTCCTTTTTCCACATTTTACCCGTTGGGTTTTGCGGGGAATTGACAATCACAGCTTTTGTTTTTTCTGAAATACAATTCTTAAATACGTCCCAATCTATGCTGAAATTAGGATTAAGGTCATAATAAACGGGAACACCGCCGTTCATCACCACAGAAGGCCCATAAGTATAATAGGAAGGTTGAATAATAATCACTTCATCACCTTGGTTTAGAATAGATTTCAAGGCTGTATATAAAGCAAAAGTTGCACATGGAACAACCGTCACTTCATGGGTTTTAACGGCGATATTATTTTTTCTTTTAGCATTGAAAGCGACAATGTTTTCAATCAGCAGAGGGTTTCCGGAGAGGGGCTCATAATTGTGAGTGGAAAGTTCTGCAGATTCTTTTAAAAAAGATTTCAGTCTTTCATCAATATCAAAATCGGGCAGTCCCAGCGAGAGATCAAAGCTGTTGTTTTTTACAGCCAGCTCAGACATTTCGGTAAAAAAGGAATAATGAGTAAATCCTTGAATATCTTTCATCTATTTTGTAATTTTTTCAAATGTAATAAAAAATTGACATCACATTTCTTTTATTTTTTCCAATGTTGTAATGTGGTTATTGCTTTTTTGAAAAAATAGAAGATCTTAATGTGCTATTGCTTAGATTCAATAAAAATTGTTACTTTTAAGAAATTTATTCTTTATGAGAAAACTACTTATTCCCCTATTTTCTATAGCTGTTCTTATAAGCTGTGGAACGGCCAAAATGCCGGATGGTGCATCATCGCATCCTATTTCCACAAAGCATGATAAGGCTTTTTCTAACGCTTATAAAATGATTAAAGCAGAAGACTTAAAAAAGAATCTGTATGTGATTGCTGCTGATGATATGGAAGGAAGAGATACAGGAAGTAAAGGGCAGAAGAAAGCGGGAGAGTATATCATTAACTATTATAAAAACTTGGGAATTGCTGCGCCTAAAGTATTAGGGTCTTACTATCAGAAAGTTCCCGCAGATTTCATGAAGAAAAGAGGTGGAGGTAACCTTCCAGATTCTGAAAATATTCTTGCTTTCATTGAAGGAAGTGAAAAACCGGAAGAGATCGTTGTGGTTTCTGCCCACTATGACCATGTTGGGGTGAAAAATGGAGTCGTATATAATGGTGCTGATGATGACGGAAGTGGAACAGTAGCCGTAATGGAAATTGCTAAAGCTTTTCAGGAAGCTAAAAAAGCAGGTAAAGGTCCCAAAAGATCTGTGCTGTTTTTACATGTGACAGGAGAAGAACATGGCCTTTTTGGTTCAGAATATTATTCTCAAAACCCAGTTTTTCCATTAGCTAATACAGTGGTTGACCTTAATATTGATATGATAGGACGTGATGATCCTGAGAACAGAGGAAAACAATATGTATATGTAATTGGATCTGAAATGTTGAGCTCTGAGCTGAAAGTCATCAACGAAGCGGCTAACAAAAGAACCAATAATCTGGAACTGAATTATAAATATGACGATCTGAATGATCCTGAACAATTGTATTATCGTTCAGATCATTACAATTTTGCGAAACATAATATTCCCGTTGCATTTTTCTTTGACGGAATTCACGAAGACTATCACAAACCCACCGATGATCCTGATAAGATAGACTATAATTTATTAGAAAAGAGAACTCAGTTAATTTTCACAACAGCCTGGGACATTGCGAACAGAGCAGAAAGAATTGTGGTGGATAAAAAATAAAATAGACATTATCGCTTCCCATAGATTATTCGGGTTTAGCCATTTATCGGAAGAATCTGTAGAAATCATGTAGCAAAATATAAACAACTCCATCTTCATTATCAAAGAATGAAACAACAGCTAAAATCCATCCGTCCTTTTATTGGGGCAAAGAATTTTGACATAAGCCGAAACTTTTATAAAGATCTTGGTTTCGAAGAAGTTCCTTTAGAAGCGAAACTTTCAATGTTTAAAAAACAGGATATTGCTTTTTATCTTCAGGATTATTATGCCAAAGAATGGGTTGATAATAGCATGATTTTTATTGAAGTAGCGAATACAGATCAATTTTGGCAACACCTTCTGACTTTAGATCTTATCGGGAAATACGAAAATGTAAAGCTGACTCCTGTAAGAACACTGGATTGGGGAAAAGAATGTTTTGTACACGATCCGTCAGGAATTTTGTGGCATTTTGGAGAATTTTTTTAGAAAAGAAGTATGATTTACGCGTTTGATACCTATTATTATGAAGAGTATGCCAATACAGTATGTCTGGCATTTGAAAATTGGACATCTGAGAAAGAAACCGAAGTTTTTGTAGAAGAAACCGATATCAATTCTGAATACGAAAGCGGAGCGTTCTACAAAAGAGAATTGCCATGTATTTTGAGCCTTTTGAGCAAAATAACCTTAAAACCAGGTGATATTATTCTCGTTGACGGTTACGTAACCCTTGATAATGAAGGGAAAATTGGCCTTGGAGGACATCTTTACGAAGCTTTGAAAGGACAATACGCTGTTGTCGGAATTGCAAAGAATGGTTTCAACTCTCCGGATTCCCAAAGAAGAAGTGTGTTTCGGGGAGAGAGCAAAACCCCTCTTTTTTTGACGGCAAAAGGGGCAGATGTAGACAAAATACAATCGAAAATTGAACAGATGCATGGTGCTTTCAGGATACCGACTTTACTGAAAAGGCTCGATCAGCTAAGCAGAGAATAACCATAAAAGGTCTTACAGTAAAGGGTAAGACTTTTTTTTATTATAAATAATACCAATCGGTATATTTTGTTTATATTTGTTAAGATCATAATTAAAAACAGTTTAATCAAAAATATTCCGATATAATAAAAATTCAATGAAACTATGAAAGATGTATTTATAATTGCCGCTAAACGTACTCCTGTTGGAGGATTTATGGGAAGTCTATTCGGTTTTACAGCACCTCAGTTAGGAGCTATTGCTATACAGAATGCATATGAAAGTGTTCAACTTGCCCCGGAAAATATAGACAGCGTTTATATGGGAAATGTATTAAGCGCAGGAGTAGGGCAGTCACCCGCAAGACAAGCTGCTATTTTTTCTAATATTCCAGTAGAAAAAGATGCTACGACTATTAATAAAGTATGTGCTTCCGGAATGAAAGCTTCCATGATAGGTGCTCAGCAAATTCAGCTGGGGCTAGAGAATATCGTCATGACCGGAGGTATGGAAAGCATGAGTAATGTTCCTCATTACACTTACCTGAGGCAGGGAAAGAAATTGGGAGATATGAGCCTCACAGACGGATTGATTAAAGATGGCTTATGGGATGTTTATAATAATTTCCACATGGGAAGTGCCGCAGAGTTGGGAGTAAAAAAGTATAGACTTACAAGACAGCAGCTTGATGAATATGCTTTACTTTCTTATCAGAGAGCTCAGGAAGCGACTGCCAACAATAAATTTCATAACGAACTTGTAAATATATCCGTTGAAGGTAAGAAAAGTACAATCATTGTAGATAAAGATGAGGATATAGATAAACTGATCCCCGAAAAAATCTCCCTTTTAAAACCCGCTTTTGAGAATGACGGATTTTTAACTGCTGCTAATTCAAGCAACCTGAACGATGGAGCTGCGGCCATTCTTCTTGGTTCTTCAGAAGCTGTTCAGCAGTATAATCTGAGCCCGCTTGCCAGAATTGTTGCCTACGCAGACGCAGCACAGTCTCCGGAATGGTTTACCACTTCACCTTCTGTAGCCATTAATAAAATTTTGAAAAAAACAGGTTTAAGCATTTCAGATATTGATTATTTTGAGATCAATGAAGCATACTCTTCCGTCATTTTATCCAATCAGCAGATTCTGGGATATCATTTGGACAAAGTAAATGTATACGGAGGTGCAGTAGCATTGGGACATCCTATTGGAGCCTCGGGAGCCAGAATAATAGCAACATTGGTAAATGTTTTGAGACAGGAAGGAGGCAGATATGGTATCGCCGCAATTTGTAATGGTGGGGGCGGCGCTTCAGCAATCCTTATTGAAAATTTAAATTAAATCCATAAATTTATACAGAGAAAAGACGGTTAAGATGTATTGAACGTTATTTCATTCCAATGCAATATATCAAATATGAAAGAAGACAATAACGATTTATTAGGGAAATTAGATCATTATTGGAAAATGATTCCCACTCACCATACACCTTCTTATTCTGTAGAAAATACAGTTGGTGATATCAGTTCCATTCAAATTTTAACATTAAGTAAGAATGATAAGAACTGGAAAATGATCTTTGAATGTCCACATCTTGAAGAACTCAATCTGGTTCAGCCCAGTCTGGATCAAATTAAGGCACTTGACAAGTTGATTGGTCTTAAGAGATTGAGAATAAAGTCTTTCCGTGCTAAAGATGTTGAATTTATCAGATCTCTGGAACACTTAGAAGAACTGTCATTGGAATATGGGTCAGGATTTTCAGATCTTTCTCCATTACAAAGTCTTTCAAAACTAAAATCATTACATCTTGAAAACCTTCGTAAGGTCTCAGATTTTAATGGATTACAGGGAATTGAAAGTCTGAAGTATCTTCATATCAGCGGAACATTAGACTGGAAACAACCCATTGAAAATCTTTCTTTTTTAGAAGACCTTCACGAACTTGAGGTCTTCAGCCTATGGATTTTTGCTCTTAAAGCTTCATTTCCTGCTTTTATATCTGTTTTAAAGCTAAAAAAGCTTCTTGAAATAAGAATACCAATAGGAATGCTGGATACTGCGGAATATGCTTTTTTAGAGGTTGCCAAACCCGAAGCCATTAAAGGATTCGGGGATGAAACCTCCTGGCCTTTGTATATTAATACAGACTATACAGACCAAGGATACTTAAGTTTATTGGGGAAAGGAGAGGGCAGAATAAAGGTAAATCATCCCGATGCCAACACTCAATTACAGGCTTATCTCAAAAAATATAAAGAATATAAACAAAGCGCTCAAGATATCATCTCAATGTATTAATGATTTTAACGTATTGGTTATTATGTAATTAATCCATATTTTATTATTTATTTTATAGTTGTTTTCTGAAAATATCATTAAACTGATAAATATCATTGCATTCTTATTTTTATTGATTCTAAATAAATATAAATTTGTCTCAAGAAATTTGAATATAAATGAAGAAACTAACTACCTTTTCTGCTGTAGTGCTCTGCTCACTGATGAATGCCCAGATACAGTACTGTATGCCTGCATTCCAGTACGGGGCCGACAGCAACATGATTAGTAATGTAACCTTTGGGAGCATTAATAATTCATCATCAACTAATTCCGGGAACGCACAGATCTACGAAAACTTTACGACAATTTCTACAGACCTGCAGCCTGGAAATACGTATCCAATATCGGTAAAAGGTCCGTCCAGTACCTTTCCAAGTGATGTAGTGGTTTTTATTGACTTCAATCAGAATGGAAACTTTGATGATGCGGGAGAAAGTTTCTATTTAGGACGAATAGGAGCAGCCAATCCTGCCAATGCACAGTCTGTCAGCAGTTCCATTGTAGTTCCGGGGAATGCTGTAAACGGAAGCACAAGAATGAGAATCCTTAAAAACACGAATGTTGCGGCCTATTCAAATCCCAATGCACCCAATTCTATCAATTCAGCCTGTGATTCAAGCTTAAGAGCAGGACAAACTGAAGAATACACCGTTAATATTGTAGGAAATACGATCAATTTTCCAGCTCCTTATTGCGGTACTCAGGATATAACGAGTCTTACCGTAAGTGAGATTGGTGAAGTAGAATTTGCCGGAATTGTTAATAACAGTGTGATTGATGGAAATTCAGACGTTCTTGAAAACTTTACAAGCGTTGTCTTCAATGTCAACCGAGGAAATGATTATCCTATTAAAGTAGTTGGAGGAACTCATGGGCAAG
This sequence comes from Chryseobacterium sp. JK1, assembly GCF_050632815.1. NCBI lineage: Bacteria > Pseudomonadati > Bacteroidota > Flavobacteriia > Flavobacteriales > Weeksellaceae > Chryseobacterium > Chryseobacterium sp. JK1. The sequence goes on from NZ_JBODRU010000001.1 coordinate 1,091,187, forward strand.
CTACTGTATCAGCATATGCTTATATCGATTTTAATCATAACAACGTGTTTGATAGTGATGAAATATTCAACTTAGGATACCTTGATAACTCCAATCCGGTGGCAGGCCATCAATCTGGGGCGGTTTTGGGCAATATCACTATTCCTATGAATGCCTTGCTTGGAGAAACACGTTTCAGACTGGTAAAAGCATACGAATCGAATTCGTGGATGGGTGTTCTGCAAAACCTTGCGTGCCCTAAAGACTGGTTTATAGGACAGGTAGAAGATTATACGATCAATGTACAATTGGAAAGCCTTTCTACACTTGAAGTTTCTAAAGATTCGTCAACCAAAGCACAAATTTATCCTAACCCTGTTTCGGGTTCTGCAACGATCAGCGTAAAAGAGGGAGTAGAGAAGTATGAAGTGTACGCAGTGTCAGGACAAAGAGTTTTGGAAGGAAATTCCGTAACCGTTAATATGGAAAAACTGGTTCCGGGAACTTATATGATCAAAATTGTAACGAAAGATAAAAAAGTAATCACTGAAAAGGTGATCAAAAAGTAAAACACATATCTAATCATATCCATATCAATTTTTGTTTTTATCGGCAGGTTCTATCCTGCCGGTTTTGTTTTTTTATATGTTCTCGGAAAATCCTTATTTAAGAGGATTTTAACTAAAATAAATGGAAAACACTTAATTGTTAAATTTTAAAAATGAGTCTTAACATTTAGTGCTAAAAATTAGTAAAACTTTATCATGTTGCGGTGGTGAGAGGTTGAAAAATTGCGATTACTTTTACAGCAAACTTTTAATGATGATCGTATGTAGTGAATGATTTTTTTAATTATAGACTGCTTTTTAAATGGATACATAAACGCAGAGTAATAATTGAAAGAATTTTCACTATAACGATGATAAACCTAATACCATGAAAAAAACGATTTTTCTTGCAGCTTTGATTGCAGGACTTTGGGCAAAAGCTCAAACTCACCGGTTTATTTACGATGTTGTATATAAAAAAGATGAGGCGTCAGAATTTTTAACAAAAGAAAACTTCCATCTGGACATTCATCCTGATAAAACAGATTATTATCAAAGAGATTTCTTTATTGCGGATTCTTTGATTTCCGGGAATATTCAGTTTCCAAAAGATGCTAAACTCAATACTTCTTCCATTGTTTCACATAAAGCAGGTGATGAACTTTATGATGAATATGATCTGCTGGAAAATACCATTTTAAAGCTTCAGACCAAAGATTCTCAAAACTGGAAACTGGCAAACGAAAACAAGAAAGTTAAAGATCTTGTCTTACAAAAAGCAACCACCCATTATGGGGGAAGAGAATGGACGGCCTGGTTTGCCAAAGAAATTCCTTTTCAGGAAGGACCGTATAAGTTTCATGGGCTTCCAGGGCTGATAGTGGAACTGTATGATGATAAGAACAATTATAAATTTGAACTCGTAAAATCCACCAAACTCGATAAACCTGTAAAAAATATGTTTATTGATATGGCCAAACAAAACGGAGTTTCTACCACTTGGGATAAATATAAAACTACAAAACTGGCCTATTACGATTCTCCAATCAATTTTATAAGAAATGGAAACCAGTCAGATCAGTTCTTTCTTAATGACGGCACTAAAGTAAACCCAACCAACAGACGTGAAATCAATGAAAGACTGAGAGAAAATATCAAAAAAAATAACAATCCTATTGATCTGGACAGGAAGATTAATTACCAGTAACATAAACAACTGCCACGAATATCTCTTAGACATTCGTGGTAATTGTTTTTTAGGAATACTTCTTATGAACCAGACTCCAGCAAGTCCATCAGATCCTGTTTTGACAATCCCTGAAACTTAGCTCCGTCACTTTTAAGAAGATTCTGAGCCAGTTGTTTCTTTTTCTTTTGTAGTGTAAGGATTTTTTCTTCTACCGTATTGGAACATATCATGCGGACAGCAATTACATTTTTGGTTTGCCCTATACGATAACTGCGATCTATAGCTTGATTTTCAATCGCAGGATTCCACCATGGATCTACGAGATAGATATAATCAGCCTGGGTAAGATTAAGCCCTACACCTCCAGCTTTTAAACTGATCAGAAATACCCTTATATCTTTATTATTCTGAAAATTAGCCACCTTTTCACCGCGGTCTTTGGTTTGCCCTGTCAGATATTCAAAAGCGATATTATGTTTTTCCAATTCGGCTTTAATCAGATCCAGCATTCCGACAAACTGAGAGAATATCAGGATTTTGTGATCTTTAGATTTTCCAAGGATCTGCTCTGTTAAGATCTCTATTTTCACAGAATGTTCTCCGGAATATCCTTCTTTAATGAGAACAGGAGAATTACAGATCTGACGAAGCCTTGTAAGCCCTGTAAGAACATGAATACTGTTTTTATTCAATTCATCATCGTCATTGGTTGCGATATACTCACGAAGCTCTTTTTCATAAGCATCATAGATCCGGCGCTGTTCAGCGTTCATTTCACAGTAAATTACGGTCTCTGTTTTCTCAGGAAGTTCCTTTGCAACTTGTTTCTTGGTTCTGCGGAGAATGAAAGGCTTTATTTTTTGTTGAAGCTCCAAAGCACGTTTGCTGTATTCAAACTTATCAATCGGAATCGCGTAAATATCTTTAAAATACTGCTTACTCCCCAACAATCCAGGGCAGGCAAAAGAAAGCTGGCTGTAGAGATCAAAAGTACTGTTTTCTACAGGTGTTCCTGTCAGAACAACCTTGTTTCTGGACTGAAGAAGGCGGGCTGCTTTATACCGTTCCGAATTTGGATTCTTGATCGTCTGGGATTCGTCCAGGAAAATATAGCTGAAAGTAAAGGTTTTCAGAAAGCGAATGTCGGAAAGTAACATTCCATACGTTGTTAAAACTACGTCATAATCAGACATATGAGCGGTGGCTTTTGGTCTGTCTGCTCCATAATGCAGTACAACTTTGATAGAAGGTGCAAACCTGCTGATTTCTTCCTGCCAATTGAAAAGAAGGGAAGTAGGAACTACCACAAGATGAGTAGAATGCCCCCGTTTTTCCTTCTGAGACAAAATAAAGGCAATGATTTGAATTGTTTTTCCCAACCCCATATCATCGGCCAGGCAACCTCCGAAATTGAATTCATCAAGGAAGCTCAGCCAGTTGAGTCCCTCATGTTGATAATCTCTTAATTCTGCATTCAAACCAGCCGGAACAGAGACAACAGGGATCTTTTTGACCCTTGAAAATTTTGATGAATACGTGCTGATTTCATTTTGAACTTCTTTACTCAATACTTCTTTTTCGAAAAGAGAAGAAATTTCTGTGAAATTGATCTTTGGGATCTTTAAAAGTTCCTCATCAATCTCTCCAGCCTGAAAATAAGCCGCTATTTTTTCCATCCATTCCTCCGGGAGAATTCCTAAGCTGCCATCATCCAGTTGAACGAATTTACTTTTATTTCGAATAGTCCTGTGAAGTTGTTTTAAGGTGGCCTCTTTTTGTCCAAAACCTACCTTTAACTGAGCGTTGAACCAATCCAGTCCGCTGGTAATCTGTATGTTAATTTTTGCCCGGTGTGGGGAAAGTCTGTTGTTTTTTAATTCATTGAAGCCCAGAATCGTAACCCCTTCACTTCGCCAGATATCAAACGCTTCAAGAAACCAGTTGTTATCCAGGAACTTATCCCTGTGAAGATAAAAATACTGATAGCCATCCATCTGTTCTTCAAAATCAGGGTGCTGTTGCATAATCAGCGATGTAAAGCGGGCCTCTGCGGCATCATTCCTGTCTATCCTGAAGGGGTTTCCATTTTGATCTGTATCAAAAATCTGCTTTTTTGAGTAGACCGGAACTTCAACATCTCCATACTTCATTACGGGAGTAATTCCAATATAGTTTTCCTGCTGACGAAGATAAACTACTTTCTCTACCTGATAATCTTTGTCTTTAAGCTGTGCTTTCGTTGCGGGTTGTATGTAGTTGTAATTGATGTGTATACGTTCTTCAAGCGTATGTAGGATATGATGCATGAAATCTTCGTATTTTGAAGAATGAATAAGCAAAATCTCATTATTAGCTTTAAAAAACCTGATGATTTTCAGCATATCAGGATGATCTACAAAGCTGAAAATGTTTTGATTATATACAAAATACTCATTTCTGAGAACAATATTTTTGAAAGGGACAGAAACGTCATTCAATTGCAATTCTCCTGTTATTTCATAAAAAGGATCTTTCTTAAATACAGATAGTTGTATATCTGCATCTAAAGTATTAAGTTGGGTAGGAGTAAGAGACTTTGAAGACACTGTTTCAGCAATTTCACGGTCATGATAGTACACTTCCAGTGCGAGAGGATTCAGTACAATAAGTTTCAAAGCTTCAAGTTCCGCAGGATTATAATCTTCGTTATAGTTATTTTGGAAGGTCGTAATTGCAGTATAAAATTTTATTTCCTGAGGCTTTTCAGCTTTCCATATCAATTGCATGGCATCTACTGGCGTAACCGGATTTTTAATCTTGCCGGTTTGAGTGGTTTCCGCTTCCATCAGAGAGAACACAAGATGATTATAATAGCGGTGCTTGCCCATCACCAGGATCTGTTTTTTGCCTGTTTCCTGTGACGAAAGTTCTTCCAGTTTGGAGGGATGCTGGGGTAGAAGATCTCTCTGAAACATCTGCTCATCCATAGGAAGCATTTCCCTGATCTTGGGAATGATTTCAATTTTTCCTTCAATGTATTTAACCTGGAAATACAAATCCAGATTAGATTCATGCTCCAGACCATATGTTTTGGCTTTCGGAATAAGGGTTTTCCTGCGGAGATCATCATCAAAGAAGACAAGAAAGTTCTTTTCTTCCAGAATAGAATGGATAATTTCTGCCTGATGTGCGCAAAGTTGACCTTCAGGGCTGTTACAGGTACAAGAGCAGAGCAGTGAGAGTCCAATCTTACTTATAGTGACAACAGGGAACTCCTGAAGGGAAGGTTTCTTAGTGAATATTCCTGTATTATTTTCAAGGTGTACAGGATCTATTTCATGAAAATCTCTGATACTGGTAAAGGCACTTTCAGTAGTATGCTTTAAGAGATCATATACGGAAAGTGTACTGATATTGATGTTTTCAAGAATATATTCGGCCATAAAAATTGATGAAGACAAACTTACAAAAAACAAATGAATGCGTTGAAGATGATCCATCCATTTTGGCTACAGGAAAATCCGTTTTGGCAACGTGGGCTTTTTTTCGAATACAGACCTTTGTCATGTAATTTTTAACAAAGAAAAAAATGAAAACAATTTTTATAACAGGTGCTTCTACAGGATTAGGAAAAGCAACTGCCCAGTTATTCCAAAACAAAGGATGGAAAGTAATTGCTACGATGAGAAACCCTGAAGCAGCAGCTGAGCTGGCCACTTTAGAGAATGTAACAGTACTTCCATTAGATGTTACGAACCCAGAACAGATCAAATCAACCGTAAAACAGGCTCTAGAGCTGGGTGATATAGATGTGGTTTACAATAATGCAGGATATGGGCTTATAGGACCTTTAGAAGCTCTTGCAGATGAGCAGATTGTAAAACAGCTGGATACAAATCTATTGGGAGTAATTCGGGTTACTCAGGCATTTATTCCTTATTTTAGAGAGAGAAAAGCAGGAATGTTTATTTCAACAACTTCAATTGGCGGTCTTATTGCATTTCCTTTAGGATCTACATACCATGCTACAAAATGGGCATTGGAGGGATGGAGCGAAAGTCTTGCTTTCGAACTGAATAAGTTTGGAGTAGATATCAAAACGGTTTCTCCAGGCGGAATTAAGACAGATTTTGTAAGCCGTTCACTGGATTCGGCAACGAGTCCTGCCTATACGGAAATGACAGAATCTCTGTTTTCAAAAATGGATGGTATGATGGAAGCCGCTTCTTCTCCGGAGCAGATTGCTGAGGTTGTATATGAAGCTGCTACTGACGGTAAAAAGAAGCTGAGATATGTAGCAGGAGAAGATGCTAAGGCTTTATATGCACAGCGTCTTGAATTGGGAGACGAAGCATTTAGAGAGAACTTTGGAAACCAATTCATCTAATCACATTTCTCTCAGATTATATACGATCATAAAAGGCAGTGTAAAACATCGCAGAATTATGCTGTCTTTTTCTGTTAAAATAGTTTAAATTTATAGTATGGAAAAGAAAGAAAATAGTCCTTTGAAAATTTCATCCATATCAGAACTTCATGATATGCTGAAACTTCCTAAGCCACTTCATCCCTTGGTAAGCCTTGTGGATAATACGAAAATGGCAGTGAATAAGGATATGCTGAGAAGGAGTTTTATTTTGAATTTTTATAAAATTTCCTATAAATATTCCACAGTTGGGAAAATGGGTTACGGGCAGGGTTATTATGATTTTAATGAAGGCGGAATGATGTTTACAGCACCAGGCCAGGTTCTTTCCACGGATGAGAATGCTGAATATTGTGGCTATACTTTATTGGTTCACCCGGATTTTATAAGAAGCTATCCTTTAGCAAAGAGCATTAAAAATTTTGGTTTCTTTTCTTACGATACAAATGAAGCCCTCCACTTGTCTGACCAGGAAAAAAATACCATCAATGGGCTTCTGGACAGTATTACCAATGAGCTGAATACAGCCATTGATGAAGTCAGTCAGGATGTTATTGTGTCTTACATTGAAGTGTTACTCAATTACAGTAACCGTTTTTATAAAAGACAGTTTATTACCCGAAAAGCGGTGAATAGCGATTTGCTGACAAAGATGGATATGATCCTCGAGAACTATTTCAACAATCAGGAGACGTTAAACAAAGGACTACCTACTGTAGATTTTCTTGCTTCTGAGCTTTACCTTTCTCCACATTATCTGAGTGATATGCTTAGGAATCTGACAGGGCAGAACGCTCAGCAGCATATTCATGAAAAATTGATAGAAAAGGCTAAAGAATATCTTACAACGACCAGCTTTTCAGTATCGGAGGTAGCATACGCGCTGGGATTTGAACATCCGCAGTCGTTCAACAAACTATTTAAGAAAAAGACAGACGAAACTCCTTTGAGCTATAGACAATCATTTAATTAACATATCATGTCTTGTTAATCTACCCGGTCTTTGTGCCGGGTATTTTTGTAGTGTAGAAAAGGATACAGGAGAATATTTGTTCTATACAACTTCTTTATTTTTTTATTTTATAGTTTTCTCTGTAAGTATTGGCTGTAATTCCGGTACATCTTCTGAAATATCTGCAAAAGAGAGAAGAATCTACAAATTGCAGCTGATTACTGATTTCTTTGATGGACAAAGAGGTTGTCTTAAGAAGTTCTTTAGCGTGTTTTATAACCCTATAGCTGATCCACTGTTTAATGGGTTTTCCAGTTTCTTTTTTTATCAGGCTGCTTAAATATGTGGGTGAAAGATGAAGCTGATCTGCATAAAACAGTACACTTCTCTGAAGATGTCCGTGCGCATTCAGTAACTCAAAGAAATATTCAATAATATTCTGACTTCTGGTCTGCAAGAGGCTGTTGTTTTTAATAACGGGCAGATAAAGCTTTGAAATTACTTCAAGAAGAGCATAAATAAGATACTGCACAGCTTCTACTGTACTTTCTTCTTTTGTTTTGCGGTGATGTTCCTCTATGAGTCTGACGGTACACCAGATCAGGCTTTCTGAGGTATTTTCCACCTGCATTACAGGATTGAATTTGATCTCTTCGCTGGCCAGAAGAACGGTCAGAAAACTATAGGTACTGATGAAATCCAGAGAGATAAAAAAAGCAGACATTTCAAGATCATGACTGCCGGACCATTCTCCTAAATCTGTATCAGGTAAAAGCATCATCACCGAACTTCTTTTGATCTGAAAAGGAAAAGAATTAATCTGAAGATTCAGTTCACCGTACGAAACAAAACAAAGCAGTAGTTTGTTAAGCTTATTGGCGCTTTTAAGAAACCTGGCGATGTCATGTGCTTTATATTTTTCAATATATAACCCTTCAAATTTTGGTTTAATATCTATCATGATAAGTGAGTTGCTCTTCGAATATCCGAATCCTTTTGCTCCGAATTTCTGTGGTCAAATGTAAGCAGTTAATTTTTCTTTTTTCCTATGTTGTTTAAAATGGAATATAAAATATCAAAAATGGAATATATTTTATTCGAAGACTGTTCCTAACTTCGTAACCGGAAAATTCAAATCTAAATACTGTTCAAATGCAAGATAGAGAATCATATAATGCGAAAATGCCTACAGCCTGTTTTTTACTTTTTTTTGCCCATGGCCTGGTTTTTTCTTCCTGGGCAAGCCGTATACCTGTTATTAAAAACGCACTTTCGATTAATGAAGCCGAGTTGGGGACACTTTTACTTTTGATGCCCATAGGACAGCTTTCTACAATGGTTCTCGCAGGAAAATTAATCAGCAAGTACGGAAGCAGCAAGATCATTCAAAACTGTTTTTTAATCTACCCGGTTTTCTTGTTGCTGATAGGGCTTTCTCCATCTTATTGGGTGTTGGCAGGTGTCTTGTTTTTCTTTGGAGTTTCCGGAAACTTATGCAATATCGCCATGAATACACAGGCTATTGAGATAGAATCTGTAACCAAAAAAACGCTGCTGTCATCTTATCATGGGGCGTGGTGTTTTGCCGGATTGTCCGGAGCGGTTATTGGAATGTTGATGATCAGCATGAATGTAGGGACTTTCTATCATTTTGTATTCACTTTTGTTCTTGTAGGAGGACTTTGGCTGTACAGTAGAAATCATTTGACGAATATCATTCATAAAGTTGAACCACAGAGACAGTCTATTTTCAAGTCGGTGAACCCTACGCTTGTGGGGCTTGGGATCATAGGTTTTTTGAGTATGGCGATCGAAGGGGCAATGTTTGATTGGAGTGGTGTTTATTTTCAGACGATAGTGAAAGCTCCGGAAAAACTTGTTATAATGGGATATACAAGTTTTATCTTAATGATGACTTTAGGTAGGTTTATAGGAAACCGGGTGATTGAAAAATACGGAAAGCGCATGGTATTGCAGACTTGTGGAATTCTGATGAGTGGCGGTCTTTTCCTAAGTGTTTTCTTCCCTGAGCTATGGATATGCACTATTGCTTTTATGATCATCGGGCTTGGCGGTTCTCTGAGTGTGCCTTCTGTTTACAGTGCCGTAGGACAGGTAAGTACCGTTGCTCCTAGTATCGCCTTATCATTTGTGTCCAGTATTTCGTTTTTAGGTTTTTTAATGGGGCCTCCTCTCATTGGATATATTGCGGAAGCTTTTGATCTCAGATATTCTTACGGTCTGTTTGCCTGCTTTGGAATCCTTTTGACCATCATTTCCGGGCGGATGAAAATATTCAAAAGTAAAAGCTAATTCTTTTTTAGGGAAATTTTGACATTCATTTCTGCTTTTTTGACATTTTCTAAGCAAAAAGAGAAACGTAATATTGTAGGTTTAAATCTGTGAAATAGAGAAGAAAGTAATCAACTGCTGTTGAAAAGCTTTATCTTTAGTAAAACATTTTTTCCATGAAATCTGCATCAAAAATCGTAAATGAATCTTCAATTGAGCAATCTTTTCTGATTAAATATAGGGAAGGAGAGATTCCTTATACCGGATGTTTTGTAAGATTAAATTATCATCAGATCCTTATTATAGAAAAAGGTTCCGGATTGTTAACCGTAGACGGAAGATCTTTTGAAATAAAAGCCAATGAAATTTTCTTACTGGCAAAAGGACAGATTTACCATTTTGATGAACAATCTGAGATGAAGGGATACCAGATTTCATTTGGAGATTGCTTCTGGGAAAAAGTACCTTCCAGTGCCAGTAATTGTAAAGCGGTTCTTTTTAATAATGCTGAAGCTAATCAGATTTTAAAACCTACTGGATTGGAATTAAAAGAGTTTTTATCTTTATGTAAAGTTTTACTTGTAGAATATGAAACGCATCAATATACAAACCAAATTGATGTATTGGCTGCTTATCTGAAAATTATCATGATAAAACTGGCGAATATCAAACTCGTAGAAGAAGAGACATTCGACAGTCAGGATTATCTTATTTACCGGAAGTTTCTGGAACTTCTGAGTCACCAATTTCAAACTCTCCATGCAGTAAACGACTATTCTGAAATGCTGAATATTACTTCCAGAAGACTCAGCGAATTGTGTAAGCGCTGCAGTAATAAAAGTGCAAAAGAAATTATTAACGGCCAGATTATAGGAGAGGCCAAAAGATTGCTTCAGTTCAGCTCTTTTTCTGTAAAAGAGATCGCTTATCAGCTTAATTTTGGTACTTCGGAGCAGTTCAGTCACTTTTTTAAAAAGAATACCAAAACAGCTCCTGCCAGCTATCGAAATCAATTTATTGCTATTCATACCAAAGTCTGACCGAAATTTTGACATTTCATCCGTAGATATTGATATTCTCCAGGGTATATAATCAGAATACCTTTGAAGAAAAATAATTCTAAGCTATGTCAGTAAATCGTATGAAAGAAGTAGCGGGAATCATCATCCCGGACAGTAAAATTGCTACCGAAGCAACAGAACTTTTATTAGAACACGGAACCGAATTTATCTACAACCACTCATTACGGGTATTCTTGTTCTCCTCACTCAATGCAAAACGCAAAAATATGGCTCACGATTCAGAGTTGCTGTATGTATCGTCCGTATTTCATGATCTGGGGCTTGTTTCCCATTACAGCAGCCCGGATCTTAGGTTTGAAGTAGATGGTGCTAATGCGGCCCGGGATTTTTTAAAGAGCCATGGTATTGCTCAGGATAAACTGCAGCTCGTATGGGACACTATTGCCCTTCATACCACCATTGGTATTGCCGAGCATAAGGAGAACGAAGTAGCATTGATGTATTCCGGTGTAGGATTGGACGTTATGGGTGAAGGATACGAACATCTGAGCACAGAACACAGAGAGGAAATCATAAGCGCTTTTCCGAGAAATGATTTTAAGAACAAAATAATTCCTACTTTTTTCGGTGGTTTTGAACATAAAACGGAAACCACTTTTGGAAACATAAAAGCCGATGTCTGCGCCTTCATGATCCCGAATTTTCAAAGAAAAAACTTCTGCGACTGTATTTTACATTCTCCTTGGTCGGAATAGTAAGATCATTCTCCATTATTTGGTGATGGGATAATTTGAAATCTTATTTTAGTCATGAATGTCTTTTAGATTGATAAAAGATGTTTGTGGCTAAAAACATAAAAGTGACTCTTCTTATGAGAGGAGTCACTTTCTTTTATTACATCCAGTTTTCGATAAGATGAAGCCACAATGCTTTTTCATTATTTAAGAGGAAAACAGCGGATGACTTCCTGTTGTTGGTGTCAGTTCCTGTCATCTGTATTTCTGTATAAGTGGCTAGTCCATGATGGTCCGAGTAAGTTACTTCTATGTTTTCAACCTGGATTTTACGGTCTGGGAATTTTCCGAATACAGTCGGAAGCCATTCTGAAAACATCGCCAAAGTGACAAGATCTCCGTTTCCGTTAATCATCTTGAATTCAGGAGAAAAGCCTGAGAGCAGTGTTTTATAAAGATGTTCCCGGTTGTCAGATGCCCCGTTGAACCATTTTTCAATGTTCTGATGAAAATCGATGATCTCCTTTCTTACTTTTTCGGTGTTGTTCATAGGTTTAAAATTAAGTTTGTTTCAATGTAACCACAAAAGTCACAAAAGACTTATAAACGGTTTTATTATATGATTTTTAATGATTCGATAATAGATGTTGTATAAAAAATATTATTTCAGAAAAGGTTTTAATCGGGTGGAAATTCCGAGGCCAATGATCTGAAAACCTCCAATCAATGTGATGGCAATGGCAAAAGCTCCAGGAAATCCAAGTTTTTCGATCATATTGAAAAATATGGTTCCAATAACAGCTCCTCCCGTTACGCTGCCTATCTGTATTCCGATACTGATAAGGCCTGAAGCTTGTCCTGCTTTATCCTTAGAGATCAGAGAAATAGCCGCTTGCATCATGACAGGCATTATTGTACCATGTCCTAATCCGGCAAGAAATAAAGTACCTCCGGTTATAAGGGAAGGGGTATGCTGAAAATAAAATACCAGTGCTGTCAGAATAAACCCTGTCATGAGCAAACCCAGGCCACCATACATGATTTTATAAGAGGGTAGTTTTAATTTTGAGACAATCAACGGACCAATAAAAAAGGCGATTCCATAGGGAATTATCGCTAATCCTGTCTGCATAGAGCTCTGATGAAGGAACTGTTGCAGGTAATAAGGATAACAGATAAATAATCCGCTTGTGAAGTTGTAAAAGAAGATAATCAAAAGACTCAGAGTGAATGGGGTATGCTGTAAAAGGGTAGGATCAATGAGTATGGGTCGGTTATTTCGTAAAAGAAACAGTTCATATTTTAAAAAAGCAATTAATAATACAATACCTGCGATCATCATTCCAAATATCCACCAGGCCCATTCATATTTCCGTCCGAAAATTAATGGACATATCAATAAGAGTAAAGCTGAAATTAATAATAAAGATCCCATGAAATCAATCCCTTTTTTTTCTTTTTCACGATCAGAATCCATGGTATAGTGAATTCCCAAAATACAAATAACAGTGATGGGTACATTCACAAAAAATACCATTTCCCACGAGAAATTGAGCCAATGTATACTCAACAACAAACCACCGAGAAGCTGCCCGATTACAGATGCCAAGCCAAATACAGAACTGAAAAGACTTACTGCTTTAGGCTGTTCATCAGTGGTAAATAAAACCCGAATAGAAGCCAGTACCTGTGGCGCAATTAATGATGCTCCTATTCCCTGAAAAAGCCTGGCAATAATGAGCCAATTGATTTCAGGAGCAAAAGCACAGGCAAGAGACGATAACAGAAAAATATATAATCCTATTGTGAAGATCTTTTTTCTCCCATATATATCTCCCAATCTTCCTCCGCAGACTACAAGTGCCGCATAGGTAAGTCCGTAAATGGCCACGACCATCTGGAGCTGATGATCATTGGTTTTAAAAGCATTTTTTATAGAAGGCAACGCCATATTGACAATAAAATAGTCCAACGGCGAAAGAAAAGCTCCCGTTATGAGAAAATTGAGCGCCTGCCATCTTTTCGAGGAAATCTCCATAATTTTTTTATGCAAAGCTAACCTCTTTATGTTCTGTTAAAATTGTATTTTTGGAGGAAAAATAAGTTTGAAGCCATGAAAGGTATGCATCTCGAAGGGATTGAAGTAAGAGAAATACAGTTAAAAGGAGAAGAAATTACCTTTAAAACTCATGCATTTCTGTCATTTATATATATTCTAAAAGGAAGGGGAAGCCTTATCCACGATGAACGGTGTATTGATTTTAAAGAAGGAAAACTGTTGATAATTCCCAAGGAAGAACTGTACAGGTTTACAAGTGAAAATGCATTTTTGATTTCTATACAATGTCCCATAGAATTTATTGATAAAATCCGTCTGGAAGCAGATCGTATTGAAAGTTGTGAAAATCTCCACAAACTTCAATATATAAGTAATAATTATCATGCTAAAGCCGGATGTGTTTTCCGGAATGAAAATGATGAAAACTTTGCTGAGACTCTTATTCTTCAGATTGCCAGGGAATTTAGAAACAAAGCAGATGATTATCTTATTATTCGAAACTGTATCTCTATTCTCCTGAACCTCATTGCCCGAAATCTTATTCTAAGTGAAACATCTGATCTTCAGGACAACAGAAAGTCTTTTTCTACTATGAAAATCGTTGCTTATATTCAACAACATATAAAAGACAGAGAGAAAACCGGTATTCAGGTCATTGCAGAACATTTTGGGATTTCTCCCAACTATTTTGGAGAGTATTTTAAGCAGCAAACCGGGATTTCTTATCAGGATTACCTGTTGGATTACAGGCTTAAACTTGTAGAGACCTATTTAAAATACAGCAGTGTTCGACTGAGTGAGATCGCTTATGAACTCCAGTTCAGTGATGAAAGCCATCTTTCCAAACTTTTTAAAAAATACAGAGGAATTACGCCTGGGCAATTTAGAAAACGTCATCATTAACCCTAGGGTAAAGACAAACTGTATCCGCCCGTATTTTCCGGTTTTGAAATGATCAAAACTCTAGCTATAGATTGTTAAATACCTCAACAATACTCTGAATAAGTTCTTTTTCTACAGGCGGGTTTGAGTCTGCTTCAGATAAAAGCACTCGCAGATTACCTTCATCATCCCGTTCAAAAACTACTTCAGTACCGTCTACATCCACATAAATCTTATAACCATAAGTAAAAGCACCAAGCCTTGCACTGAAAACGAGTTCTTTACCTTTATATGTTACTGGGACTTCAAATTCTTCCATTATTATTACTTTCTGATCATTCAAAAATTGAAATGCAAATGTCGGAAATTTTTAATTGAATATCCATACAAAATCCGCCATCATTTTATATCCTGGAATAAAACGACGGCGGATCTTACAATTATGAAAAACCGTTATCAACGGAAGGTAGCCTGGTCACCTTTAGAAATATTATCCGTGAGCTTCTACAGAAACATCATTCCATTCTTCCCAAACTTTCAAACGTTGCTCATAGCTCTGTTTTACGAATGGTAACGCTACTTTTCCAAGTAATAAACGTAACGGAGGGTTTTCTGATTCAACCAATTTTATGATTGCCGGTACTGTAGCTTCCACTTCACCAAAAGAGGTTTCAGATTCCGAGAATGCTTTTTTAATACCATCATAAGCAGGGTTACTTTGTGTACTGATTCCCGTATGCCAGATGTTGGATGCATAACCATTGGGTTCAACTAAAGTTACGTTGATTCCGAACTGTTTCACTTCTGTAGCTAACGTTTCGCTTAATCCTTCAACCGCAAATTTTGAAGCATTGTAAAGCCCCATTGTAGGTAAGGTAGCCAATCCTAGAATAGATGAAACCTGAAGAATATGACCACTTTTCTGTGCTCTCATAATAGGAAGTACAGCCTGGGTGAGCCAAAGAGTTCCAAAGAAATTGGTTTCGAACTGTGCTCTGGATTCCTGCTCGTTACTTTCTTCAATGGCACCCATTAAAGCATATCCTGCATTATTGATCAGAATATCGATTGAGCCAAAATGCTCATGAACTTTTTGTACTACAGACAGAGACTCTTCTCTGTTGTCTACATCAAGCTTTAAGGTGAATACAGAATCTCCGTATTGATCCTTTAAATCGTTGAGCGTTTCTACATTACGTGCTGTTGCAGCTACTTTATATCCTCTTGCTAAGAATGCTTCTGCCCAAGCTTTTCCGAAACCTTTTGACGCTCCTGTAATTAAAACTGTCTTTGCCATTGTTTTTGTTTTTTTTAAATGGATTGTTTTTGATTAAAATTATTGTGATTAATTTCTGGTTAAAATGACCGATCGGTCATTTTTTTGAGAAAAAAAATTATATGCTGTTTTGCTCTATCAAATTTTTAAGAGTATTACTAATGATTTTCATGGTATCGTTCTTACCGGCCACTCTTGACATTAGATGACCGCCTTCAAGCATCGCGAAGAGTATGGTTGCAAAATCGCCAGCTTTCCAGTCTGATTTGAATTCCTGGTTGGCAATTCCTTTTTCAATAATCCCTGAAAGTAACTTCTGACCTTGTTTAATTCCTGAATTTACTTTTTCTTTTACTACAGGATTCGTATCATCTGCTTCGGTCCCAAAATTCAGTAAAGGACAACCTCCTGTAACCGGTGGGTGAGTAGGATCGCTAAAAAAGTCTATATAAGCGAACAATTGCTCTTTGGATGTTTTGCACTGACTTAAAGCTCCCTGAAGTTTTCTGTTCAGCATCCCCATGTTATGATCCACAGCGGCACATGCAAGAACTTCTTTGTTTTCAAAATGCACGTACATGCTTCCCTTAGACAATTTGGTTACTTCCATAATATCACTCATAGAAGTAGCTGCAATTCCTTTTGTATTAAAAATAGGAGCTGCTTTTTCTATAATAAATTGTCTGGTTTGTTCACCTTTTGCCATGATAACTGTAAGAATTACAATGCAAATATATGACCGATTGGTCATAAAACAAAACTTTTTCTCTTTTATTTTTTAATATTTCACTTGATTTTTATTTAAAATATTGGTTATCAGTGTTGTTTTTAATAAAAAAACGAAGCTCATCAAATTAATGACAAGCTTCGTCTGGAAAAAATATAAGGCTTTTTACTGTTTAGTAATATCGGGAGGAGTGAGCTGTTGCTGATCCCAGCCACCACCTAATGCTCTGTAAACGGCTACAGTTGCTTTAAGCTGATTTACTTTTTTCTCTACCAGTTCAAACTTAGACTCCAGAGCGTCGCGCTGTGTCAGAAGAACTTCCATATAATCGGCACGGGCATACTTGAACAGATCATTAGAAATATCAATAGACTTTGTTAAGGCATTTACTTCCTTCGTCTTAATTCCTACACTGTTTTCAAGATTATGAATTTTAGACAGCTGATTGACTACTTCAATGTAAGCACTCAAAACAGTCTGTTCATAATGATATACGGCCTGAACCTGTCTGGCATTGGCATTGTTATAAGCGGCCTTTATCGCTCTCCTGTTAATCAAAGGGGCTGTAAGTTCTCCTGCAAGAGAAAACAGAAATGATTCAGGTTTGATGAGATACGTAGGATTAAATGCCTGTAGGCCAACTCCTGCACCCAGATCCAGAGAAGGGTAGAACCTGGCCTTTGCTGATTTAATGTCCAGTTTTGCAGCAGCAAGTTCGTACTCAGCCTGCTTAATATCCGGTCTGTTTTCCAGTAACTCGGAAGGAATTCCTCCATACACCGTCTGTGGAACAATAGAATCAAAAGAATCTTTTGTTCTTTCTACTGTCTGAGGGAATCTTCCTACCAGATAATTGATCTTGTTTTCTGTTTCAACGATTTGTTGCTGAATATCATACTGCATTCCCTGGGTTTTCAGAACCTGAGCTTCAAATCTTTGTACAGCAAGTTCGTTGGAACGTGCATTTTTCTTCAGATCTTTAATGATTTCCAAAGCATTATTCTGAATCTTGATATTTTGATTTAAAATAACCAGTTCATTATCTAATGCCAGAAGCTCATAATAAGAATCGGCAATTTCTGAGATAAGATGAGTAACCATAAAGTTTTTACCTTCAATACTGGCAAGATATCTCTGAGCCTGTGCTTTGGTAGCATTATGAAGTTTTCCCCAGATATCTGTTTCCCATTTTGCCTGTACACCAACACCAAAATCAAACATAGGATCTGGCATTTCTTTACCTGGCTCAATCTCTGTATTAGCCTCCATAGCTCCGATGTTGGTATAACGGCTTACCTTATCTACTCCGGTTCCGGCTTTTAAACCTACAGAAGGAAGATATTCTCCTTTTCGGGCCTTGATTTCGTTTTTAGACATTTCAATTTCCTGAAGAACAATATTCAGTTCCTGATTATTCTGAAGTGCCTGATTGATTAAAGCCTGAAGATTGGGATCACTGAAATACTCATTCCATTTCAGTTTTCCAGTATTAGTGGTATCATTTTCTGCTGCACCAAATTTTTCCGGAACGGTTTTATTTTCAGCTCGCTGTTCTATTTCGATAGGTTTACAGGCAGTAAGACTTAATAAGACCACTGCCAGACCTGCATATTGATATATTTTTCTTTTATTCATAATGGATCATGTCTTCGCTTAGTGGAGATTCATCTTCGTCTTTGATCATTTTTTTACCGTCAGACCATTTGGCAAAAATGTAGTAGAGACCAGGAATTACAATTACCCCAAATAATGTTCCTATTAACATTCCTCCTAATGAGGATGCTCCAATGGTGTGATTTCCTATCGCTCCGGCACCTCTTGCAAAAACAAGCGGAACCAGTCCTGCAATGAAGGCAAAGGAAGTCATAAGAATTGGTCTGAAACGGGCTTTGGAACCTTCTACAGCAGCTTCCAGGATGGAATCTCCTGCCTGGCGTCTTTTCACAGCAAATTCTACGATTAGTACTGCGTTTTTACCCAGTAATCCGATAATCATAATTAATCCTACCTGTGCATAGATATCATTTTCAAGTCCCATTGCTTTTAACAGTAAGAAAGATCCAAATACCCCAACAGGCAATGAACAAAGTACAGCAAATGGAATCAGGAAGCTTTCATATTGTGCTGCCAACACAAGATATACAAAGACAAGAACAACTAAGAATACATAAATTGCTTCATTACCACGTTGTGCTTCATCATAGGATAATCCTTCCCAAGCTACTTTATATCCGTGTGGTAAAGCTTTCGCAGCAGTTTCGTTAATAGCCTGAATAGCATCTGCAGTAGTATATCCTGCCGCCGGAAGTCCACGGATTGCTGCGGAATTGTACATGTTGTAACGGGTAATTTCGTTAGGTCCCTGGGTTTTCTTCATGGTCATGAAAGCAGAGTAAGGCACCATTTCGTCACGGTCATTTTTTACATATAGATTCATTATGTCAGTAGGAAGCCTTCTGAATTCCGGAGACGATTGTACATATACTTTAAAGAACTGTCCGAAGCGGATAAACCCTTGTTCGTAGGTACTACCGATCAGGATGTTAAGATTCTCCATTGCTTTTCCGATAGAAACTCCCTTCTGCATGGCGGCGTTATTATCAAAAACGAGTTCGTATTGAGGGTAGTTTGCCGCAAAGAAGGTAAATACTCCAGTAAGTTCTTTGCGTTTTTTAAGTTGGGCAATGAAATCTTTATTAACCTTGTCAAAATCCTGATAATTGGTTGTTCTGTTAAGGTCAAGCAATCTCATAGAGAAACCTCCTGAAGATCCAAAACCTGGCACTGCAGGTGGTTCAAAGAACTCGATTGTTGCTCCAAGGTCTTTTGATTTTTCTTCAAGTTCTTCCATGATTTCTTTTACAGAATGATCACGGTCGTTCCAGCTTTTAAGGTTGATCAAACAAGTTCCGGCGTTGGAACCACGTCCTTCTGTCATAATTTCATAACCTGCCAGTGATGATACCGATTGTACACCATCTACACCCATCGCTATTTTCTGTAAAGTTCTGGAAACCTTGTTGGTTTGTTCCAAGGTGGATCCAGGAGGGGTCTGAATAATGGCGTAAACAGTTCCCTGGTCTTCATTAGGGATAAAACCACCCGGAAGTACTTTATTAATAACGAAAATTCCGGCACAGAAAGCAATCAGGATTCCCCATGTTACTACTTTTCTGCTAACAATTTTTCTAAGGAATGATGCATATTTTCCTGTTACTTTATCGAAACCGCTGTTAAAGGCATCTAATGATTTTGTGAAAATATTAGATTTTTTAGGCTTACCGTGATTGTTTTTCAACAACATTGCTGCCAATACCGGTGTTAAAGTAAGAGCCACAACCGCAGAAATTACAATAGAACTTGCCATTGTAATGGAAAACTGACGGTAGAAAGTTCCCACAGGCCCTGTCATGAATGAGATCGGAATAAATACCGCTACCATAACGGCTGTAATCGCAATAATAGCGCCTGCAATTTCACCCATTACTTCTTTCACTGCTCTATAAGGAGAAATATTGCTTTCCTCCATCTTGGCGTGAACAGCTTCAATTACCACAATCGCGTTATCTACCACAATTCCGATGGCCAATACTAAGGCAAAAAGGGTAACAAGGTTGATGGTCAGTCCAAAAAACTGAATTACGAAGAAGGTACCAATCAGTGATACCGGTACTGCAATAATTGGAATAAGGGTAGAGCGCCAGTCACCAAGGAAGATAAACACTACAATAGCCACAAGGATAAAGGCATCTCTCAAAGTATGCATTACCTGTTCAATAGATGCATCCAGGAATTGGGAAACGTCATAACTGATCTTATAATCAACTCCCGGAGGAAAGTTTCCTTTCATTTCTGCAAGTTTAGCTTTCACATCTCTGATTACATCATTGGCATTACTTCCGTAGTTCTGTTTTAATACGATAGATGCGGAAGGATGCCCGTCAAGGTTTGAATAGATATCAAAGAATTCACTTCCTAATTCTACTTTTGCAATATCTTTCAGTTTAACATTTTCTCCTTCAGGATTGGAACGTACGATAATATTCTCATATTCTTCCGGCTTGTTGTACTGCCCTTTATACGTTAATACATATTCTAGAGACTGTGCTGCAATTCCGGAACTTTGCCCGATTCTTCCCGGACGTCCGATGATACTTTGCTCACCGATAGCTTTCATTACTTCATCTACAGAAATATCATAAGCACGCATACGGTCAGGATTCAGCCATATACGCATTGCATATCTTCGGCTACCCAGGATCTGAGATTTGGCAATCCCGTGAATACGGTTAATTTCAGGAATGATGTTCACCATAGAGTAGTTGTACAGGAACTTTTCATCCATACTTTTATTCGTACTGTAAAGGTTCACGTACATCAGCATACTTGGCTGAATAGGGTTTACAACAACTCCTTCTTTCTGTACAAGTTCCGGTAACAGTGGCATTACCTGGTCAACCCTTGTTTTTACCAGAACTACCGCCTCATTGGGGTCGGTTCCGGGATCAAAAACAACGTTTACGGTTGCTTCCCCAGCACTGGTTGCGTCTGTTGTAATGTAACGCATTCCCTGAACACCATTTATGGCATTTTCAATGGTAATCAAAGAAGATTTTACCAATACATCAGCACTGGCACCAGGATATGCAATAGAAACGGCAACTGTTGTAGGCGCAATTTTAGGAAACTGCTCGGTAGGGAGCTGCTTCATGGCGATACCTCCTAAAAATAGGATGACAACCGATATCACGATAGCGAAAACCGGTCGGTGTATTACTTTTTTAAACATAATGCTGCTTTTAGTTACTCTGCATACAGATCCAGGTTCGACATCACTTTTTCAGGTTTCTGGTACTTCGAATTGATCTTTTGGTTTTCCTGAACCATACGAAGACCATCCAGAAGGATTCTTTCATCTTTTCCAAGACCTGAGGCTACAACATAGATGTGTGGTAACTCTGCAGCAATTTTTATTTCTCTTGCGTGTACTTTATTGTCTTTACCAATTACATAAACGTATTTTTTTTCCAACTCTTCAAAAGTTGCCTTCTGAGGAATCATCATTGCATTGGCATAAGGGGATGTAATAACGATGTTCCCTGTTTCTCCATATCTCAAAAGACCTTTTGGGTTAGCGAAAGTTGCTCTGTAGGCGATATTTCCGGTTTCATTGTTGAAATCAGATTCTATTGTCTGTACAATACCATCCTGAGCGAATTCCTTATCATTAGCCATTCTTAGACGTACGTGCATTGGCGAATTGTCTTTTTTGGCATCCATCTGATTCAGATATTCTGCTTCAGGAACGTTGAAATAAACCCACATTTTGCTGTTGTCGGAAAGTTCCGTAACAAGTTCTCCATCATCCACAAGGCTTCCTTTTCGAACGTGTAGTTTTCCTACAATTCCTGAGAAGGGAGCACGAATTTCTGTGAATCCTAAATGAGTATTCATGGAAGAAAGCTCTGCTTTTGCTTTTTCATATTTCGCTTTGGCCATTGCCATTTCCTGAGGGGCTACAATATCTTTATCGGAAAGATTTTTGGTATTCTGATATTCAATTTCGGAGAACTTTGCTTCAGCTTTGGCTCGGTTTACATCAGATTCATAAAGGTTCGGCATGATTTTGAACATCAGTTGCCCTTTTTGTACAAATTGTCCTTCATCTACATAAATAGACTGAATGTATCCTTTTTCCTGTGCACGAAGTTCAATATGATTAATAGAACGAATTTGTGCAACGTAGTCTTTGTTTACTAATGTGTCTTTCACTAGAGGACTTGTAACGTTGAAGGATGCCGATTCTGTTTTTTCTTTTTTTTCAGATTGACAGCCTACAACCAAGAAAATAAGGCACAGGTTTATATACATGAGACTTTTCTTGACCATGATAATAATGTTTTTATAATAATTTATAATTGAAAAATAGAGTTACCTGCTCTCAAAATAGAAAATGAAAGCATATAAAGTTTTCGGAAAAATTAAAATAAAAATCACAGTCGGATGACTCTGTACTGAATATACAGATCATCATATAAAGGCTTTAAATGCTCAGATTGAGCCAGTGAAACAGCGATTTGTCTGTTGTGAAATGTAGTGACGAAGTCTGAGATCAAATGCCAGAAACCTTCTCTAAACAAAGCCAGAAGCTCTGGAGAGGCTGAGGTTTCTACATTGTCATCATTTTCTGTATCGTTTTCAGAAAGATTCGCTCTGATCTTGTTGTAACGTGGGTGGATTACATTATAAGAATCATTGGTCTCATGATCTTTAATAAATGCAAAGGAATCGGCAATGTTTTTCTTCTCGTGAATAAGAATATCCGTAGAAAAACAAAAGTCTGAAGGAGTATCTGTTGAAATATACTGTTGAAGCTGTCCATAATACCAACCTAGAACGGTGAGTAAAGCAAACAGTAAGCTGTATAAATATTGATAAAACCTTTTTCGCATTCCGATAACAAAGGTAACCAAACTTTAAAACGATTGCAACCCATAAAGATTAAAAAAGTGTTAAAAAAATACGATGATCTCTCAAAAAATAGCCGTATTTATTATGATAATTTAATTTTTTTTTAAATCAGTTCCCTTTCAACTACAAAATAATAGCTGAAAACCGTAATTAAATTTTTTAAATTTACCCAAAAATTAGTGTATGGCTTATGATAATCTAAATGTTCGTACTTTGCGTGAATTGTATCAGCAATTGGGGCTTCCTATAGATTATCTTGAGGAAGAATCCGGTTTTACGATTCATTATCTGGAAGATACATTCAGAGATTTGCCATTCCGGTCAGAACCGTTTCGTCCCAATTATTTCAGCTTTTTATTCATAAAAAATGCTTTTGGACATTATACGATTGATGATCAGAGATTTGAAGTAACTTCAGATACAGTATATTTTACTAACCCAGGAAACTACCGGGTCTTCGAATGGGAAAAGCTGGAACACACCTGCCTGATTACTTTTGGAGAAGGTTTTCTGAAAGAATATGTGCACGATGATGTTTACCGGGATTTTTCTTTCTTGCTATCTGAAGTGGTGTCACCACGTGTCCTGAATCCGCAGCAGTTTCATCAGATCGAAGAACTGTATCGGTTGATTTATAAAGAATACAAAGGACATTCCTTATATAAAAACAAGATCATTGGAGCCCTTGCTATTGCTTTGCTGCTAAAGATTAAAGAATATTTCTTTCAGGATTATGACCCAATTTACGAAGGGAACCGCAGCTCTCAGATTGTCAAAAACTTTAAACTGAATATTGAAAAACATTTCAGAGACCTGATCAGTGGAAGAACGAATATCCAACTTCGAGTTCAGGATTATGCAGATTTGCAGGCTTTGCACGTTAATTATCTGTCGAGCGTCATCAGCAATAAAACAGGGAAAACAATCAGTTCATGGATTGCCGACAAAACGACAACAGAGGCAAAAGTGATGCTTCAGAAAGAAGATCTGAATATCAAAGAGATTGCCGCACGCTTAGGCTTTCTTGAAACCTCTCATTTCAGTAATTACTTCAAAAAACAGACCTCCATTAGCCCTGCTGAATACCGAAAACAGTATTTCGGAAAGCAATCTTAGAAATTTGCAACATCTGCTGTAATTTTTGTACGTCTTCAGGCGTTGCAATGTGCCAATTTTGTTCTATCAAATAAACATTGATAAAAACAGAAAATAATATGAGCACATTAAATGACAAAGTGATCCTTGTGACCGGAGCGTCTAGAGGGATTGGCGCTGAAATAGCACAACAGTTAGCTTCAGCGGGAGCAAAAATTATCGTGAATTATGCAGGCCGTAAGGATGCAGCAGACGAAGTAGTAACTTCTATAAAAAACAATGGGGGAGACGCTATTGCCCTACAGGCAAATGTGAGCAATACCAATGCCGTAAAGCAGCTTTTTGACGAAGCTATCAATCATTATGGAAGAATTGATGTTCTTGTTAACAATGCAGGTATTATGATTACCAAACTGATCAAAGATACTACAGATGAAGACTTTGCCCGCCAGTTTGATATTAATGTAAAAGGGACATTTAATACCTTAAGAGAAGCTGCAACCAGACTTTCAGATCATGGTAGCATTATTAATTTCTCTTCCACTACCACTAGAGTGATGATGCCAACGTATGGTACGTATGTAGCGAGTAAAGCTGCAGTAGAACAATTAACCCGCATATTTGCCAAAGAAGTGGGAGCAAGAGGAATTAATGTGAATGCTATTCTTCCCGGCCCTACCAATACGGAGCTTTTTACAGCAGGTAAACCTCAGGAACTTATTGACAGAATGGCTTCTTTAAATGCCTTCAATCGTCTTGGAGAACCTATAGACATTGCCAGAGTAGTCGTTTTACTTGCTTCCGATGAGGCTAAGTGGATCAGTGGACAGACTATTGGGGCCAATGGAGCAATGGCGTAATAACGGAAGTCAATAATCTTTACATTATATTATGAAGACTTTACCAGTTGCATTTGCTTTCGGACTTTTCGGTGCGATCGCAGTAAGTGTTTCCTTTGCTCAGCAATGGCCTACATGGGTGATGTTTGTTGCGTGGGTCAGCTTTTATATTTTTGGCAAAAAGTGGCAGACCTCCCTTTGGGCTTTTCTACAAATTGTATTAGGAATGGGTATGGCTATACTTATACAGATTACAGCCGGACTTTTGGAACAGCCTATAGGAAAATTGGGCTTCCCGGTTTCTGTATTTCTGTACATTGGTTCATTAGCTTATTTTGCAAGAACAAAGAAACTGAACAACATACCCGCATGGTTTCTGGGTCTGATCATCCTTTTTGGAGTTCACCCGCCATTGGAACCGCTTCCGGTTATTCAACTATTGATTCCTATCGTTTCAGGATTTGTTTTTGCTTGGCTTAACAATTTTGTGGTCGAAAAAATACATGAAAGACAGGTTCCGGAATCATCCGTTCAATAAAAATCCATCTTACTTATATAATATTACACCATTTTTTAATTTTAAAAAATCAAAAACAATGAATTCATTACAAAATAAAGTAGCCATTATTACAGGCTCAGGAAGAGGCTTGGGAAAAGCTATCGCAGAACGTTATGCTGCTTTAGGTGCAGATATCGTATTAAATTATTCACGTGACAAAGCTTCTGCTGATGAGGTAGAAAGTAATATCAGATCTATGGGAGCGAAAGTGATCTCCGTAAAGGCGGATGTAAGCAAAGTTTCAGAGATTAAATATCTTTTCGAAGAAGCGAAGAAGGCATTCGGAAAAATAGATATTGTAGTGGCAAATGCCGGTATTGAAATGGTGGAAACTCCTGTTACAGAATTCACAGAAGAACAATTCGACAGATTGTTTTCCATTAATACCAAAGGTGCTTATTTTACGATGCAGCAGGCTGCTTTGCAGGTGGAAGATCATGGACGTATCATCTATGTTGCTTCAAGCACAACTGCATTTCCGGTTCAGGGGATGGCCGTTTATGGCGGAAGTAAAACAACACCAAGATATTTGGTAGACGTATTATCAAAGGAAATTGGACATCGTGGAGTAACCGTTAATACTATTATTCCTTTTGCGGTAGATCATTCCGGAATTTTTGCCGAGGAAAACAGCTATCCTGAACTTAGAAAATCACTTATAGAAAGTTGTCCTATGGGAAGGTTGGCAGAAGTGGAAGATGTTGCCAATATCGCAGAATTTTTTGCCAGCGACCTTTCTTCATTTGTCAACGGGCAGCATTTATTGGTCAATGGAGGTGCTAATCAATAATTAAAGAGATCAGTATGATTAAAATATTAAGTATAATGCTTGTGATGATCTTCAGTTTCAATGCATGCGGACAGCGAAACCAGAGCCATCTACACAGAAAAATAAAGGATATGGATACTTCAAAAATAAAAAATGTTACTGTAAAACAGGCTATTGATGCTTTTCAATCGAGTGATATCGAAAAATGGTCTTCTCTGTTTTCAAAAGATGCCATATTGTTGGATGACGGTAATCCCAGAGATCTTAAAGAATTCTCCACCCATGCTATTACTATTGAGAACTTTGTAAGTATTGATAAAGTAGAAGATCAGGGAAATTCTATTTATGGGGCATTTCACAGCGATGAATACGGTGACTTTAAAGCGTATTTTAAATTTCATTTCAATAAAGAAGGGAAAATAAACAAGCTGGAAATTGGCCAGGCTAAATACTAAAAATCTATTGCCGACGGAAGTTCTCTATGTCAAAAGTACACGGAGAGCTTCTGTTTTTAAAGGCTTACCATATGAAGAAGATTGTTATCAAATTATAATTAATCTGAATGCACGAATAAGAGATATTCGTGCATTTTCATTTCAAAAACAGACCTGAATTTTTGATGTTTCAGTGTCGTAAAACACAGCATACGATGGAAAAATGCTGCGGATTGAATCTCTTTTAGGAAAAAACCTTTTAAAATGTCACAATTGTCCATGTAATGTCCGGTTCTGTACATTTTATCGCGGTCTTTTCCGGGATAACTTTGCCATAGTAAAACAATCCAAACATTGGATGATATCATTTAACATTAAATAATTACGCTATGAACATTATTAAAGTTCCATCAAGAGAAGAAGTAAACGAAGATTCTCAGTTGATTTTTGACCAAATTAAAAAAGGAATGGGCAAAGTTCCCAACTTGTATGCCACAATCGGGTATTCATCCAATGCTTTAAAAGGATTATTAGGTCTGGATGAGCAACTGAGTAAAAGTGTATTTACCGCTCAGGAAAAAGAAGCGATCAACCTGGTTGTTTCTGAAGCCAATCATTGCGACTATTGTCTGGCTGCTCATACCATGATCGCGGGAATGAAAGGGATTTCAAAAGAAGATACCCTGAATTTTAGAAAAGGAACTGTTACAGATCCTAAATTGAATGCCGTTCTTGAATTGGCTAAATCAATTTCAGAACGAAAAGGAGATGCATCCCCTGAAAAATTAGACAATTTTTTTGCTGCAGGATTTGATAACTCTGCCCTTATGGAATTGGTAGGATTGGTTATTTTAAGAACCTTTACCAACTATGCGTTTGCGCTTACCAAAATTCCTGTTGATTTTCCTCTTGCTGATACATTAGATTAGCTTTAAAGGAGGCAATATGCAGATATTGAAAAGCGGTTATTCAAAAGATCTGTACACTTAAAAGTCAGGCAATTTTAAATTTAAGAAGTTTTTAGACGAAAAACTATTTAGAGATAATTTTTTATAGTATTAGATGCAAATTTATAAGTAAAAGGGGTAAAAAACACCTTATAGTATTACTTATAAATTTGCATCTTAATTTTTGAAGTGACCTTTTCCAATAATTGGGAGTGAAAATGGGTGAGCGTTTTTGTAAATGCTTTATTTAAAAGTAGAGTTGTAGCTCCACCAAGAATCGAACTTGAATCTAAAGTTTAGGAAACTTTTGTTCTATCCATTGAACTATGGAGCCTTTTTATGAATAAATGTACAACTATTTCATCACAATAACTAAGAATCTATAACTTGATTGGTGAACATAATTTGGGTTTTTATTTTTTGTATTTTGTAGATTGATAGTGGTTTATTTATTTGTAATAATAAAAGAATCTGCCCTTTAGGGGCAGATTCAGTAGATAAAACATCTCATTTTTTTAATTAGACAACAATAAAAAGCACAGCCGACAATGCTGTGCTTAAATTTTTATTTCAAATTTAATTGCAATTTCAATAGTAGTAAGAAAAGCAAATAAAGTTTCCACTTCGATTTTTATTACATAGTAAATGTAGTAATATTTTTAATACGAAATATGAATTTAATGTTAAAATTCACAAGTTATCCACTTTTTTTTGTGGATAACTTATTGGTTAATTTAAAATCCATGTTTTTGCCGTCTCAATGTCCATATCCTTACCTTCTTGAGAATCAACCTTAATATCGGGATCTATCTTGCTGTAATACACTTTTCCGTTCCTATCCATTTCATAAGAAGTAGCCAAAGCAAGGCTTTTGCCATCACTTAACGAATAAACCTGATTGGCTGAAGTATATCCTGCCGAGGGTTGACCAATGAGTTTTACGTTGGTCTTACCAATGAAGGCAATAGTGGTTGCTTCTCCGGAACTTGCGGTTCTGGGACCTATTAATACGGCTATCTTCGATTGTGTACTTTTAAGTTCATAAGGTTCTTTAATTTTACAGGAGCCAAATTTTCTGTTTTTATATATCCAGGGCATTTTTTTGCCATTATCAACAAAATAGCCTAATGTTCCTTCTCCAATGAGGCTTCCAAGTCCTCCTATCATAGGATACATATTGCCTCCGGTATTCGTCCTGAGATCTACAATCCAGCCTTTAATGGTATTCTCAGAATCCAGCTTTTTGATCATATTGTGGATTTCTAAGGCAAAATGATCTCCTACTTCGGTATTTATAGAAGCAAAACCTGGAACTGAAATGTAACCAATATTCTGATCTATCAGTCTGGAATCGGGTTTTGCATCATTCGCATTGGCAATTTTTTGTTTTTGAGTACGTTCCTTTCCGTCAATGAAAGAATGATTGTCACCAGCCTGTCTTAAATTTTGTATGATATAATTTAAAGCAGGATCTGTGTCTTCAATAGTTTTCATTCCTTTCGAAAGATGATCCAGATTGGTGTCCATAGTGGACCAGTTTAATTTTGACGAAAAAATAGAATTCTTTCTCACAATATCTTTAAATTCCTGAATATATTGTGCTGATACTTTTGAGGGTTCTTCTTTTGAAAATGCAATTTTCTTTATTTCAAAATCATCGAACCAGACTGTTCCATTTCCGTTTAATACTCCTCCAAGAAGCAGACTTTTAACATTTTTATCGACGTTGAAGGTTAACGAATATTTTGTCCAGCCATTATTCAATACAATAGGTTTTTGCTGAGAATCTGAATTTCCGAAATCAATCATCTCATCATTTTGATCCTTTACCTGGGTCCATAAATTAATCCTACCTGTAGTATTTTCCGATTTTACATAAGCGCTAATCTCTATTTTTTGTAATTCCTGGATATCGAGAGGAACTTTTTGAGAAAAAGATTGAAATGTTTTGGTATCGGTAGGCTTTCCAACTAATTGTATAGAAGATTTTCCGGTAAATTTCTGTGAATAATCTATTTTTCCTTCATATAAATCTACCTTTTTTATATTCCAGTTATTGGGAAGACCATCCGTCATGCTTTCAAAACCTGAATTTTGAATCTGTGCATTTACAGAACAGAAAAAAAGTACTCCGATTACAGCATAGTTTAATTTCGTCATTGATTATTAATTTAACGCTAAAATAAAGGAAGTGGTTTAAAAAGGATTGTCCTCTTAACAAACTTTAGGAATGCTTTAGAAGGATTAACATTTTAAATAATTCTTTTAGTAAAAATTAGGAAATTCCATGCTAATAGACAAAATTATTGTTCAAGGTATTTTAAAACAAAGTCGCAAAGTGTTTTTTTCTCCTCATTACTGCCTTTATCATCCATATTACCATGGTTAATGGAAGTAGGCTGTACTGTCATAGAATACTTTTTCTGTTCTTCTTCCGTAGGTAAAACACCTTCATCAGCCGGATAATCATTAGAACGAAGGGTATAAACTTTAGGAATGGAAGTTCTCGGAAGAAACATTCGGCGGTTATCCAAGGTAATGATTTTATCAACCAGATTAGGGTGCTGATTGGCGAATAGAGCGACCATATCACCTCCATTAGAGTGACCTATTAAAGTCATGTGCTTATAATCGAGATGAGGTTTAATCTTTTTAAGCTCTTGTAAAACAAATAGAATATTATCGGAACCATTTTGCCAGGAAGGTCTTCTTACTACCTGTGGCTTTCCTTCTGTTGGTAAAAAACTATCCGTAGGCAGTTCATGTTGAATGCTTACAGTGAAATATCCTTTGGAAGCCAGTTTTTTGGTTAAATAGGAATACACCAGATAATCACCACCTTTGTTAAAACCATAGCCATGATTGAAAATAATGATCTTTTGCTGAACAATTGCCGTTTTGCTTTCAGGAAGATAAAAAGCAACCGGGATTTTTCTGTTTCTGCTCTGATCATATAATGTTAAAGTGTCTGATTTTACTTTATATTCACTGGAACTGTTCGCATTTTTCTTTACGGAACAATTGATTAAAAACAAGAGAATAGGAAAGAGGAGGAGAACTTTACTGTATTTCATAAAGGAAGTCGGTTAGGTAGTTTTTACTTTTCTAAGATAAAGATTCTTTACCTTAGAATAAAGTTATAAACATGAATTGTAAGTATTTATTAAAAAAGTAGTAGCTTTATGTCATTAAAATTGTATAATACATATTACCCCGTGTCAGGTACTTTCTAAAACCTGAAAATATAAAGCTCAGTTTCTGGGCCTAATTTCTTATAATTTTTAATCAACGCTCACACCGAAAGCAGATCAATTGTAATATTATGATTGCATTTCGCAGAGCATCGAATTCTGTACAAATACTGAAATGTAAAGATGATTAGGAAGAGCTAATCAGTTAAATGCATTGATACTGATTTTTGTGCTGAATTCTATCTAAAACAAAATCATTATGAAAACACATACAATAGCCGTTATTGGCGGAACCGGAAAATCAGGGAAATACTTGGTTCAGAAACTTCTTCAGAAACAATATAAATTAAAAGTATTAGTAAGGAATCCGGAACTTTTTACCCTTCAAAATCCTTTAATAGAAGTGGTGAAAGGTGATGTAAGGGATGAAAACGCTGTATATTCGCTAATCAGTCAATGTGATACTGTGATCAGTACATTGGGGCAGCCAAAAGGAGAGAAGACTATCTTTAGTGATGCTGCCAGCAATATCATTCAGGCGATGAACCATTATGGAATCAAGAGATATATTGTAACCACCGGTTTAAATGTAGATACTCCCTTTGATCATAAAAATGACGGTGTAAAAATGGCAACCGATTGGATGTACAAAAACTATCCTGAAACAACGGAAGATAAGCAGACAGAATATGAGCTGTTATCAAAAAGTAACCTGCATTGGACTTTGGTAAGATTACCACTCATTCAGCAGACGGATGAAAGTTTTGTAACCGAAGCCAATTTAACCGATTGCAAAGGTGAAAGTATCAGCGCAACAGATCTTGCCGGATTTCTGATTTCACAGATTGAAGATCGTGAATATATTGGAAAAAGTCCTTTTCTGTATAACCTGATACATTAAAAATGATATAGTACTTCATTAAAAGGCGGTCTCCTATATTTGTTTTACAGAGAAAAGAGACCGCTTTTATGTTGTAGAAATATAGCTTATTGTTTGCGTCCGTAGATCAATATACGCTTAAAGGCATAAATGGCAGGATACTTTGTAAATCTTTGAGCTATTCTGGTTTTAAAATCTGTAATGAATTTCTCTTTCTGTTCTCCCTCCAATTGTTCAAGATAGGGCAGAAGTGCTGTTCCTGAAATAAAAGCATACAAAGCTTCAGGATCTTTCGCAATAATAGGATATACCTTTTGGAAAATCTCAATATCCTGAACGCCGTTATCAAACAGAATCTGTGCATAATCATCCATAGAAAGAACAGGTGAATCGCGTTTGAAATTGTTTAAATAGGATACATAAGGTTCTTCATCAATCATTTGCATAAGAATCTGGTTCAGGATATTTTCATTCTGAACAGGCATTTGGATAGCCAGCTGACCTTTATCCGACAATAAATTGATGATTTGAGGAAATAATTTTTCATGATCATCTGCCCACTGCAAAGCGGCATTACTGAAAACCAGATCCCATTTTTGTCCCGAGGTGGCCGCTTCTTCAATCGTCTGAAGCTTGAAATGGGTATGCTCATTTTCATATTTTTTTGATTTTTCGAGCATCTCCGCAGATGAATCAATTCCCAGAAATGAAGATCCCGGAAGTTTTTCTGCTAAAATGGAGGCTTGTTCTCCGGTACCACAACCTAAATCAATGGCTTTGATATTGTTTTCAGGCTTAATAAGTGCGGCTAAATCGTAAAAAGGTTTGTAACGTACATCTTTGTACTGATCATATAATTCTGGATTCCAAGGCATAAGAATAGTTTTGAATTGATAAAATAGTGATAATAAAACGTACTGAAACGTTCAAAAATCCTGCCATCTAATACCTTTTAAGTCTTAAAATGGGTACTCAGGTAAGTGAATTTAGTGAAAAAATAATAATTCATAAAAAAACGACTGTATCTGATACAGTCGTTTTTATTTATTGCTCAAGTTTTTCTTTAATATATTTTGCAGTGTAAGACTTTTTATTTTTTATTAAGTCTTCAGGAGTTCCGGCGAAAACAACTTCTCCACCGTGTTTTCCTGCTTCCGGGCCAATATCGATGATGTAATCGGCACATTTGATGATATCTGGCTGATGCTCAATAACAATGACAGAATGTCCAAGATCTATTAAGGCCTGTAACGATTTTAACAGTTTTTGAATATCATGAAAATGAAGACCTGTAGAAGGCTCATCAAAAATGAATAATGTTTTGTCTGTCGTTACGCCTTTTACAAGGAATGAAGCCAGCTTTACACGTTGTGCTTCTCCTCCGGAAAGCGTAGAAGAGCTTTGTCCCAGCTGCAGATAGCCCAATCCAACTTCCTGTAATGGTTTTAGCTTGGTTACAATCTTTTCTTCATTATTGTCTTTAAAGAATTCCAACGCTTCATCTACTGTCATATGAAGGATATCGGAGATGTTTTTCTCGTCAAATTTTACTTCAAGGATTTCGTTTTTGAAACGTGTGCCTTTACACACTTCACACTCCAGTTCAATATCTGCCATGAACTGCATCGAAACATTGATGACCCCTTCTCCTTTACACTCGTCACATCTTCCGCCATCTACGTTGAAGGAGAAATGTTTGGGCTTGTATCCCATCATTTTCGCTACTTTCTGCTTGGCAAAAAGGTCCCGGATGTCGTCATAAGCTTTCAGATAGGTAACCGGGTTGGAACGGGAAGACTTTCCAATCGGATTCTGGTCGATAAGTTCTATATTTTTGATCAGTTTCTTTGGAAATTCTACGGAATCATACTCTCCTTTTTTACCGCCCATTCCTAATTGAATCTGAATATCATTGGTCAGGATTTCTTTCATCAGGGTAGATTTTCCACTTCCTGAAACTCCTGAAATAACCACCAGATTTTCCAGAGGAACATCTACGTCAATGTTCTTCAGGTTGTTTTGGCGGGCCCCTTTAATATGGATCCATTCTTTTGCTTTTCTTCGTTTTTCAGGAACCTTGATTTCCAGTCTTCCGGTAAGGTATTCTGAAGTAAGAGTATTGGCTTTTTTCAGGTCTTTATAATCTCCGGCAAATACTAATTCACCTCCAAGATAACCCGCTTCCGGACCGATATCAATAATATAATCGGCTGCACGCATCACATCTTCGTCGTGTTCTACAACGATCACAGTATTACCAAGATCTCTAAGGTTTTTCAATACGTCGATCAGGTTTTCGGTGTCTTTGGAATGAAGACCGATGGAAGGTTCATCCAGAATATAAATAGAACCTACTAAAGAACTTCCCAGGCTGGTCGCAAGGTTGATTCTCTGGCTTTCACCTCCTGATAAAGTATTGGATGTTCTGTTCAGGGTTAAATATCCCAAACCTACTTTCAATAAAAATTCCAGTCGGGTTGTGATTTCGTATAATAGTCTTTTGGCAACTTCCTTGTCGTGCTCAGAAAGTTCTAATCCATTAATTAGTGGTTCCAGCTCATCCAAAGGAAGCTCAATCATAGACTGGATATTGTGTCCGTCTACTTTTACCCAGCTTGTCTCTTCACGAAGTCTTAATCCTTCGCAGGTAGGGCAGAGCGTTTTTCCTCTGTAGCGGGAAAGCATCACACGATACTGGATTTTATAAAGGTTTTCTTCAAGCATTTTGAAGAAATTATTGATGGAAGGGAATGTACTTTTCCCATCGCCTTTCCAAAGGAAGTTTTTCTGTTCTTTTGTAAGCTGATGATAAGGTTTATGGATAGGGAAGTCTCCTGCTTTTTTAATGAAATCTTTTTTCCACTCGCTCATGGTTTCTCCTCTCCAGGAGACAATGGCATCTTCGTATATAGACAACGTTTTGTTGGGAACGACAAGATCTTCATCAATTCCTATTACTTTTCCGTATCCTTCACAGGCCGGACAGGCACCGTAAGGGTTGTTGAAACTGAAAAAGTGAACATTGGGTTCTAAGAATTCCATTCCGTCCAGTTCAAACTTATTGGAGAATTCTTTTATTTTGCCGGTATCCGTATTTTTTAATGAGCAGTGTCCTCTTCCTTCATAAAATGCCATCTGAATAGAATCTGCCAATCGCTGAAGGAAACTTTCATCTTCTTCATAGGCGAAACGGTCTATGACAAGGTTGATCGTCATTCCTTTTTCCGGAACAAAGCTGAAACTTTCCAAATCTTCAATTCCAGCTACATTTCCATTGATCTCAAGCCTTGTGAAACCTGCCAGTTTTAAAACATTTAATGTCTCGTTGAAATTATCCACACTGTATTCCAAAGGAGCAGTCAGTAGGAACGAGGTATCTTTTTTTGATGCTTTAATGAAATCTACTACATCAGAAACAGAATCTTTTTTCACTTCCTCTCCCGACACTGGTGAAAATGTTTTCCCAATTCTGGCAAATAACAGTTTCATGTAATCGTAGATCTCAGTAGAGGTCCCTACAGTAGATCTTGGATTGGAAGAGATTACTTTCTGCTGAATGGCAATTGAAGGAGCCAGTCCTTTAATATCGTCTACTTTAGGTTTTTCAAGCTTACCCAGGAACTGACGTGCGTAAGAGCTTAAACTCTCCACATATCTTCTTTGTCCTTCTGCATAGATGGTATCAAAAGCCAGTGATGATTTACCACTTCCTGACACTCCTGTAATCACAATCAATTTGTTTTTAGGAATCAGGACGTCTATATGTTTCAGATTATTAAGATGTGCATTCTTAACGAAAATCTGCTTTTTTATATCAATTTCTGTCGTGTTAGCCATATTTTGTTTATTCATAAAAGTGGCTGAAGAGTAGTATGATCTATCCGTCAGCAATGGTGTTTTGCCATGGAATATTCCTGGCAGTTCGTCCTCAATTGACCGTATCAATACCCTTTTAAATCTGTTATGATCTCAATCGCTATTTTTCAAAAAGCTGTTTAAAATCTGGTAGAAAAAAGGATCTTTTCATTGTCAAATTAAGACCCACAAAATTACGAAATTTTAGTGAAAATTTTACGCTTATCTTATTGTTTAAAAATTATTATTGTAAACGTTACATCAGAAGCATAAAGTGGAATTATTCGCTTTGTAAAATACTGTATTTGAATATTTTTTTTGGATTTACACTTGTTTTTGTTGCTGTTTTACAGTTGTTTAGACTATTTTTAAGAATGTGTTGTGTTTTTTCATTTAGGTATTGTTTTGTGTTTTAAAATATGCTAAAATTGTACTCATAAATTTGTAATAGAGAAATGATAAAATTATTCAGAGACTTAGTTACGCATTTAATGAGAAAAAGATAATAATTACTCCCTCACACAAGAAGCTGTTTTTTTGAAACAGCTTCTTTTATTTTTTTTAATTACCTATTATTCTGAAAAGGATGGACTCTGTTTTATGACAAGTATCATTTGCCTGTCTTGGCGAACTCTCTTACTTTTGAACCCTGTTATAAAAAACTACGAAAACGATTATGATCAAAAAGATAGGAAGCGCTTTTTTTCTGGGATCTTTACTTTGGGTAAATGCACAGGAAAAGACAACGGATATTGAAAGCGTTGAATTTCAGGGTAAATTCATCTCTACACCTTATAAAAGTGCCAATCAGAATATTACAGTAATCACCAAAGAAGAAATTACCAATTCTCCGGCAAAAAGTATTGATGAGATTCTTCAGCAGGTTCCGGGTATGGATATCAGAAGGAGAGGTGCGAATGGAGTTCAGAGTGATATCGGTTTTCGTGGAAGCTCTTTTGAGCAGGTATTGCTGTTGCTGAATGGGATCAGAATGAATGATTCTCAAACCGGGCATAACAATATGAATATTCCGGTTGATCTGCAGGATGTAGAAAAGATTGAAATTATAAAAGGTCCTGCAGCAAGACGTTTCGGGCAGAATGCTTATGCTGGAGTTATTAATATTATCACCAAAACAACACCGGGAAAAAGAGTGAAGATCAGTGCTGAAGGTGGAGATTACGGTTCTTATGGATTAGGATTGAATGCTCAGGTGGGTAACGAAAAGTTTTCCAATTCACTTCAGGCCAATTCTGCATCTTCGGAAGGGTATATGTATAATACTGATTATGAGATCAGGAATGCTTTCTATCAGGGAAAACTGAATATAAAAAACGGTGACTTGAAATTGCAGGCAGGTTTTTCTGAAAAAAAGTTTGGAGCGAATGGATTTTACTCATCCAAAGCTGCTACCGAGCAATATGAGGAAACTCAGGCATCTATTGTAAGTGTTGCCCACCAGCAGACTTTTGGAAAGCTTAGATTAAATTCTAATGTCTATTGGAGAAGAGGGCAGGATATGTACCTTTTTAACCGTCAAAATCCTTCCATTTACCGAAATATGCACATTGGAAATAATGTTGGAGGAGAAGTGAATTCCAGTTATCAATGGGGATTAGGAACCACAGGAGTCGGTGTTGAATTGAGAAAAGAGCTTTTGGTAAGCAGTAATCTTGGAAATAGAAACCGTTTTGTGTCTCAGATTTTCTTTGAGCATCATTTTTCATTACTGGATAAAAAACTGAACATCAGTCCAGGAATTTCTTGGGCTAATTATTCAAAAGAAGGAAATTTTTTCTATCCGGGACTGGATGTAGGATATAACTTTACGCCTAACAGTAAGGTGTATGGAAATATCGCAAAAGTACATCGTGTTCCTACTTTCACCGATCTGTATTATATCAGTAAGACTGAACAGGGAAATCCTGCATTATTACCTGAAAATGCTATTTCATCTGAAATCGGATATCAATACCAAAACAGTAAAATTTTGGCTAAAATCAGTGGTTTTATGAGAAACTCTGATAATTCAATAGATTGGATAAAAAACAATCCCAATGACCTTGTCTGGTATGCTCAGAATGTTGGTGAAATCAAAACAAAAGGAATAGAAGCTGAAGTGAACCAGAGATTAACTGACTGGCTAAGGTATTCTGTTGGATATACTTATATCAACAGCAATTACAAGGAAACAAATGGTTTGGTTTCAAGATATATTCTGGATAATCTGAAGCATCAGGTGGTTGCAAAACTGGAAACAAAATTCCTGAAAAGCTTTACCAATGAGTTGGTGTACCGATATAATGAAAGAGTAAATCTGGGTACTTATAATCTTCTGGACGAGAAAATAAGTTTTGCCAAAAAAGACTATGCTGTGTATATTTTAATTAATAATATCGCCAATACAAAATATACGGAAGCGTTTGGAGTAGAAATGCCGCAAAGGTGGTTCCATATTGGTTTTTCTTACAATATTAATATTAAGTAGATGTTAATCTGATATGAATAAAAGTTAATATTAACAAATTGTTAAATAAATTACATTTGCAAAAATTTTTTATGAAGCGTTTTTTAGGTTTAGGCTTAGTACTTGCGATTTCTTTTTTCAAAGCACAGGAACATGTTTCCAGCTTCAATGCAGTGACTCTAACCTATAAGTTTCATCCAAAGTTTTTCCTCTATGCGGAAGGGCAGATGCGTGGTAACGAAGATTATACCTATCCCGATTATTATGAGATAAAAGGAGGGTTGGGGTATAATCTTACCAAAAATCACAAACCTTTTGTAGGACTAGGAAGATATGTAAATTATAAAGATCACAGCTTAAGCAGGGAAGAGTTCAGAGTATGGCTTCAGGATGTCATTGATCTGAAAAAAGGAATTGTAAAATTTGAAAACCGTTTCCGTGTTGAGAAGAGCTGGTTTTATGAACCCCAAACAAATCAGACTTCCCAAAGAATGCGTTACCGTTACCGTCTTAATGTAAGTGTCCCTTTAAATGCCAAAACCATCAAGAAAGGAACTGTATTTGCCAATGCCTATGATGAAATTTTCTTTGTAACCCCTATGAAGCCTAGTTTCGCCAGAAATAGAGTATATGGCGGTTTCGGCTATCAGATTGATGATTATTTCGGAATTGTAAGCGGATATCTTTGGCAACGCGAATTTGAAGCGAAGGGAAATAAAAATTTACACTTTATTTACCTTGCTTTAAATATTAACATTGATGGAACAGACCATCAAACGAAAACGTATGATTTCCCTGGTGCAGATTAAAACCTCTTTACTATAAATACAGGTTAAAAATAAAAGGCAAACCAGATGGTTCGCCCTTTACGAGAAGATTGTTTAATATTATTATTTATTTTAGTCTTTTCAAAGACATCTGAGTTATAGGCCCAGAGCCTGTACCACCTGAACTGAAAGCTCGAACAGTTGTATTCTCTGTATTGAATACCCTAAATGAATGCGTATTGGCAGCTAACATCGGGATAGAAGTAATCAGGGTATAGGTCTGCGGACTTCCAGTGGGAGCTGTAAAAATATCATTAACACGTGCAACCCACCTATTATTGGTGTTATCCCATATTCCTACAACAGGACTTGTTCCCAATGTAGTAATAAGTTGTGTATTCATAGTTATCGCATAGGTTCCATCAGTTGATACTTTAAATGAATTGGCTGTTCCTGTACCTGTATATAAATTTTCATTGTCTATAATTTCATTGTTGAGGTTTCCGATAGGATTTACAGTTGACAGAGAATTATTTAAAAAATCTCCTGTCATCTGCACATTTATTTCCTGAGCCACCACAAACTGCCCGTTGACCGCAATAACGGTTCCGGTAGCATTGGGAACCCCTGTCAGGGTTTGCCATGTAGGTGCTAAGCCGGGACCATTTGATTTTAAGACCTGTCCCACAGTACCCGCATTTCCTGTAGTAGAAGCATCGCCGCCTACGTTCAGTTCGTTGGTGAGTTGTAGTGAACCGTTAACATGCAGTGTTTTTTGAGGAGTTGGTGTATTAATCCCTACTTGGCTATAAGCTAATAAAGGAAACATCGAGAGTCCGATTAATAATAAATTTTGTTTCATTTTAAGGAGTTTTTTTAATTATTTATAAAAAATTAAATTGTGTTATGATTTTATATAGCTTTACTCTTCCTACTGCCAATTTTATTTAAAATAACATTGGTGATACTTCTTTTGATGTATCCTGATGTAAGATGGTTATTTATTAAAGTGTGTGATATTACTGATATTAACTATAGAATATAGTAGAAAGGACGTTTTGTGTTTTTTTTCATTGTTTTTGTGTTGAAGTTTTTAACCTAATTCATTAGGATTAATTGGAAATATTATTTTTTTCTTTACAAAGGTGTGATTTTGTTAGATGAAACTAATATTTATTGATGGAAAAATATAAAAACTGTGATTTATAAATTATGTAATGAATATGGTAAAAAAGAAGTTTTGTGCTTTTTCATTGTTCGTGTTAATGTTTTTAACCTAATTCATTAGGATTAATTGGGATTATTTTTTTTCTTTACAAAGGTATCGTTTTATTAGATAAAATCACCATTTATTGATAGGAGTATATAAAAACTGTAATTTATAAATCATATAATAGAAGATGGATTATCTTATTTCGGAAATATAGTAAATTTATTAAAAAACTAATAAATCTGCAGCCGGTCTATTCATGATTAGATTTCTATGATCAAGTTATCCTGCATCTATTCGATTTGCAATAGAAGCCTTGTGATTAACAGAAAATTGATGCGTTTTTACGAGGACTAAAATACAGTTGCCTTATTTTAATACTTCTCTACCAGATAACGATAAGCTTTCAGGTATTTATTGAACCTTTTGATATCTTTAGGAGTAAGTTCTCTGTTTACTCTTCTAAGATCCATATTATCACGAAGGTCGTTGATCTTTACTGCTACGGAAAGGAGAGATCTTTCTGTTCTTTTGATGAAATCATCATATTCTTCTTCGGGATCAAATTTAGTAAGACAGCTGATCGCGAAGATCATATACTCGGGAAAGCCTTCAGATCTTAGATAATCCAGGCTGAATTCTATCGGATGGTCTTCTACAACATCATGGAGAACTCCTACAATTTTTTCATCCAATGTTTTACCATATTCCATCACCCGCATAACGTGGGCAATGTAAGGGGCGTGGTATTTATCGGTTTGTCCTTTATGAGCCTTATCGGCAATTTTAATAGCTTTATTCAGTAATTCTTCTTTTGTCATTGCTCATGAAAAATAGAATACAAAAATAAAAAATGCCTTAAGAAAATAAGACATTTTTATTAATATTATTTCATAAGATTTTATGAAGCGGTTTCATCCTCTACAGGGGCATTAGGAGCATTGTTTTTTACAGATTCTATTCCGTTTTCCATGCCATTGTCAGATTCATACATTTGGCTGGTTCCTATGATCTGCCCATTTCCTGCCTTAAGGTTGAAGTAGCATCTTTCATCTTTAGCAGTATTTCTTTCGAATTTGGAATCGTCCTGTGAGTTGGTTTTTACAGAATCTATTCCGTTTTCACATGAAGATTTGGAGCTGTAGCCCTGGCTGGTAAGGATTACCTGTCCGTTTGCAGCTTTAAGATTGAATTGGAAGTCACCATTTGTTCTTTTTGAAATAATAAATTTTCCCATAATAAATGATTTTGAATTGGTTGTTTGATAATTATTTGGAAGGCACTGCCTTTTTTGTTTCGGTACTGTGTTTTTCCGGAGGAATGGAGTTTAGTATTTTATATTTTGAATAATCTTTATGTGATTCTTTTAAAGCCATATAGATCGTAGTGTCTTTAGGCAGAATGCTCATCATCTTATATAATTCTTTCTGCTGGTGTGCAGAATTTGTTTCCAAATTTTTAAACAGATCTTTATTTTGAATTTTTGTGGTATCTACCTTTGGAAAGATTTTAGGACGATCTTTTTTCTGAGCAATAAACGCAACAGGGAAGGTAAGGAGTGAAAATAATAATAATTTCATTGTATGTTTTTGGGTTTTCTGATTTTTAATTGTACTAAAAATAGTAAAAATTATTGATATGTAAAACGTTTAGAACCTTTGCTCTTATTTAGAAGACAAACTGTATTTTTTTGTAATGACTTCTCCAGGAAATCTCATGACAAGTTTTACTTTTTCAGTGTTTTCTTTAGTCGTATCTGAAATAATAACGAAAGAAAAGTAAGAGTGGTTTCCACTCTTCATAAACTGTTTAAGTCTTGTATCTCTGTATAGCTGTAAACTTTTGTCGTCTTTATCTTTTTTCTTATCCATCCAGAATGCTTCAGCTTTCAAATAATTGTTATGATTCTTTGTCTGATTTTTAATTTCATCTATTACAAAAGGATATCTTTTAAGAATCATTTGTGCGTTTTCACAAAGCCGTCTTTCAGATTCTCTCATCATTTCTGTGCCGCAAATGATAGCCTGGCCTCTCTTTAGAACGGGTTTAGGCTTTTCAGGTTTATTTTCATAGGCATCAAGGATTTTACCTAAAACACGATCTTCCAAAATGCCGTGACATCTTAAGGTATCATTAGGGCGGGTTTGAGAAAATGAAATGGTATGGATGAGAATGGTGAAAAGAGAGAATAATTGTATTTTCATGTTAAGCTTTATTCATTAAATATATAAAAAACGCCCCATTTCTGAGGCGTTTTGAATCAAATTTATGGTATTAAAGACTAATAATTTCCTTTTTCAATATAGTGTGCTGCTACTTTTTCTGTAAGAGCTACTACATTCGGATGATTGGTATACTTTGTAAATCTTCTTAGTCCTGAAAGCATCATTCTCTGCTCATCTCCTTCTGCAAAAGAAACGATTCCTTCTTTAGCGGCAACGATGATTTTCTCAACGGCTTTGTAAAGGTTTAATTGAGCCATAGCTGCTTCTACAGATTCTGGAGAGAAATGTTTTTCTGCTCTTAATACTGAAGATTCTGCCATATAGATCTGGTTAAGGATTTCAGAAGCATTCAATAATAAATGCTGTTGCTTTTCAATATCCATCATATATTTCTGAAGCGCAGCTCCTGAAACCATAAGGAATACTTTCTTAAGGTTGGCAATAATTGCTTTTTCTTCGCTCATGAATTCTGAGTAATCAGGAACTTCGAATGAAGGAATACCCATCAACTCTTTGCTGATTGCCATTGCAGGAGATAAAAGATCCAATTCACCTTTCATCGCTCTCTTGATAAGCATTCCTACGGCTAGTAGTCTGTTGATCTCGTTTGTTCCTTCGTAGATTCTGGAAATTCTTGAATCTCTCCATGCAGCTTCCATTGGAGTATCTTCAGAGAATCCCATTCCACCATACACCTGAATTCCTTCGTCTGCAGTGTGCTGAGCAAGGTCGGAAACGAATACTTTAAGGATAGAACATTCTACTGCGAATTCTTCTACACCTTTCAATTCTGCTTCCTGATGGCTTAGTCCACCTGCTACCAATTCATCAATTTTGTCCTGAATGTTTTTAGCCGCTCTGTAAGAACCTGCCTCACTTACGAAAACTCCGGTTGCCATTTCAGCAATT
Source organism: Chryseobacterium sp. JK1 (assembly GCF_050632815.1). Classification (NCBI taxonomy): domain Bacteria; kingdom Pseudomonadati; phylum Bacteroidota; class Flavobacteriia; order Flavobacteriales; family Weeksellaceae; genus Chryseobacterium; species Chryseobacterium sp. JK1. The sequence goes on from NZ_JBODRU010000001.1 coordinate 1,133,870, forward strand.
TTCTTTCTGATAGCTCCAAAAGTAGAGATTGAAACCCCAAATTGTTTTCTTTCGTTAGAATACTGGATAGAATGGTTTAAAATTCTTCTTTGTGCATCAAGACAAGCAGCTGCCAATTTGATACGGCCTACGTTCAATGCATTCAGAGCGATTTTGAAACCATTGTTTCTTTCTCCTAAAAGGTTTTCCACAGGGATTTTCATGTCATTAAAGAAAACCTGACGGGTAGAGGAAGCACGAATACCTAGTTTGTGCTCTTCTTCACCGAAAGTTAAACTTGCAGGGTTCTCAAGCTCAGATCTGTTAATCACAAAACCTGTGATGTTTTTATCATCATCAATTTTAGCGAATAAAGTGAATGTATCTGCAAATCCTGCATTGGATATCCACATTTTCTGTCCATTGATGATATAGTGTTTTCCGTCTTCGGAAAGTTTTGCTCTTGTTTTTCCTGAATTGGCATCAGAACCTGCATCCGGCTCTGTTAAACAGTAAGCCCCGAATTTTGTTCCTGTTGCTAAGTCCGGAAGATATTTTTTCTTTTGTTCCTCAGTTCCATACAGAACAATAGGTAAAGTTCCGATTCCGGTGTGCGCTCCATAAGCAGTTGCCAATGATCCTGTTGTTCCGGAAATATAGTCGCAGGCAAGCATTGTAGTTACAAAACCCATTCCCAGACCGCCGTATTCTTCAGGAACGGCAATTCCCAGCATTCCCATTTCTCCAAGTTTACGCATTGTTTCTTCCGTGAATGCATAATCTTTCTTTTCGAAACGTTCTCTTTGAGGAACTACCTCTCTGTCGATAAATTCTTTTGCAGAATCGCGTAGCATTTTTTGCTCTTCGTTCAGCTCTTCAATACTGAAAATTTCGTTTGCAGGAATTTGTTTGATCAGGAATTCCCCGCCTTTTAATGTAGCCATATGTTATTTTGTTATTTAATTTTTTGTGAGATTTAGAAGAAAATAGACAGATAGATGATAGATTGTAAGCGTCGTTTATTTTCTATCTGTCTATTCTCTCTTTATCTTTTTTCTTTTAGTCTCTACTTAAAGGATTTTAAAATATCATTGTTGTTTTTTGAGATTTTTAGATAATAGATGAATAGATAATAGATTGTAAGTGTGGTCTATTCTCTCTTTGTCTTTTTTCTTCTTAGTCTCTATTTAAAGTATTCTGAAATACCATTGTTGCTTTTTGGAATTCTTCAATTTTAATTTCAAAGATTTCGGTTTTTTCATCGGATAAATATTTTCTATGATTTGCCAACAGGATTTGTGTTTGCAATTCAAATGAAGAACCTAAAGAAATGTCTAGAAAATGACTAAAAGATTTATTTGTTCTGCTTGAACCTTCGGCTATATTTGATGGAATTGAGATAGCGCATCTATCCATTTGACTCTTCAGTCCATATTTTTCATAAGCTGGAAAAGTATCTGTAAAATCTAACGTCAATTTTGATAATTCCATACTCATTTGCCAAATTTTAAGCTTCTTAAAATTGTGTCTTTTAAAAATGTTCATTCATTTCTTGTGTTTTTACTTTCTATTATCTATCCGTCTATTCTCTTGTTAATCTATATATTATAGCAATTCAAAAATTGAAGCTGCTCCTTGACCTGTTCCAACGCACATAGAAACCATTCCGTACTTGTTGCCACGTTTTCTCATTTCATCAAGAAGTTGCACGGTAAGCTTTGTTCCGGTACATCCAAGAGGGTGACCTAAAGCAATAGCTCCTCCGTTTACGTTTAAGATATCCGGGTTTAAGCCTAATTCTTTTTTAATAGCAACTGATTGAGATGCGAAAGCTTCATTAAGTTCGATCAATTCAATATCTTTCAATTCTAATCCTGCTTGTTTCAATGCTTTTGGAATAGCATAGATTGGCCCCATACCCATAATTCTTGGTTCAAGACCTGCGGCAGCATAAGCTACTAGTCTTGCTTCAGGCTCCAATCCTAATTCTTTAACCATTTCTTCACTCATGACCATTACGAAGGCTGCTCCGTCACTCATTTGGGAAGAGTTTCCGGCAGTTACGCTTCCTCCGTTGGCAAATACAGGTCTTAGCTTGGATAATCCTGCTAATGATGTGTCAGCTCTAGGGCCTTCATCTACAGAGAAATCGAACTTTTTGGTTTGAAGTTTTTGGTTTTCATCAAGGAAATTATATTCTACAGGAATCGGAACAATCTGATTGGCAAATTTACCTTCCTGATTGGCTTTTAAAGCTTTCATGTGAGACTCAAAAGCAAACTGATCCTGCTCTTCTCTGGTGATATTGTATTGTTTGGCTACTTCTTCTGCAGTGTAACCCATTCCCCAATAATAATCAGGGTTTGTTTTCGCGATCTCTGTTTCAGGAACCGGTTTGTAACCTCCCATTGGGATGTACGACATAGATTCTGTACCTCCAGCGATAATACAGTCTGCCATTCCTGCCTGTATTTTTGCTGAAGCAATGGCAATAGCTTCACTTCCTGAGGCACAGTATCTGTTTACTGTTACTCCCGGAACTTTATCAGTATTTAAACCCATCAGAGAGATCAGACGTGCAACGTTTAAGCCTTGTTCAGCTTCGGGCATTGCATTTCCTACGATAAGGTCATCTATTCTGTTTTTATCTAATTGTGGTAGCTCAGCCATTAATTTTTCAATAACGGTAGCTGCCATGACATCAGGTCTTGTGAATCTTAAACTTCCTTTTGGGGCTTTTCCAACGGCAGTTCTGAAACCTTTTACTATGTATGCTGTTTTCATTTTTTTTGTTTAATTAATTTGTTTTAGAGTTTTTTGCCTCGTAGAGGTAAACTGTTCATAGATATTTGTTGATGCATTTTTTGCAGAGCTCCGGAGGAGCGACCTGTTAATCATTAATCCATTCAAATAAATATTTTGGATCATATTCTATCTCAAATTTTGACATAAAATCCAGATATTCTTCTCTAAAAGTTTTCTTTTTATGATGTTGTTCCTGACCTAAAATATATTTTACAACAGAATCAACACTACTTTTAGAATAAGAAAAAGCTCCGTACCCTTCCTGCCAATTGAATTTTCCATTTACCCATCCTTTTTCATTGATGAATTTTGAAGAACCCGCTTTAATATCTCTTACTAAATCTGAAACCGAAAGTGTCGGACTCATACTTATAAGAATATGGACATGGTCTGGCATTGCAAAAACTGCGAATAATTTTTGATTTCTATTGGAAACAATACCTGTTATAAACTGATGCAATTCTTCTCTGTTTTCTTTTGAAATCAGATTTTGTCTTCCTTTTACAGCGAAAACAATTTGAATATAAATCTGAGTGTAGGTATTTGCCATACATTAACAGGCCGCCTCTACGAGACTTTCCAATTTTTTTTAATTATTCATGCTATTAACAGTTCGCTCCTACGGAGCTCCCCGTTAGTTTCTCAAAGGTTTCCCATTTTGCAACATGTACTGGATTCTTTCCAAAGTTTTTCTTTCTCCACAAAGTTGAAGGAAGGTTTCTCTTTCAAGATTCAATAGATATTGTTCTGTTACTACCGTTGGTTCAGATAGGTTACCACCTACCATTACATTAGCCAGTTTATCAGCAATTTTCTTATCGTGTTCAGAAATATATTTTCCGGTTAACATTTGATCTGTTCCCACATAGAACATTCCTAATGCATCTTTACCAAGAACCTTTACTTTTTGTTCAATAGGCTGGGTATATCCTTGTTCTGCTAGTAATTTTGCTACTTTTTTTGCTTCAGCGATCTGTCTGTTTTTGCTTACTGAAACGATATCTTTTCCTTTTTCAAGAATTCCCATATCGTAAGCTTCATAGGCAGAAGTGGCTACTTTACCCATTGCGATATTCATGAATGCTTCACGAAGTCTGTTATTTTTAACATCATCGCTGTGGAATTCTCTTGATGTTCTTAAAGTCAATTCTTTAGTACCACCACCACCAGGAATTACTCCAACACCGGTTTCTACAAGTCCGATATAGGTTTCTGCAGCTGCAACTACACGATCTGCGTGCATTGTCATTTCACATCCTCCACCTAAAGTCATTCCGTGAGGAGCAACTACAACAGGAATAGAGGAGTAACGCACTCTCATCATTGATTTCTGGAAGTATGCAATGGCCATATTCAAATCATCCCAATCCTGCTCAATAGCCATCATTAAGATCATTGCAAGGTTAGCTCCTACAGAGAAGTTTGCTCCCTGGTTTCCTACTACCAATCCGTCATATTCTTTTTCTGCTAAATCAATAGCTCTGTTTAATCCATCAAGAACTTCGCCTCCAAGTGAATTCATTTTAGAACGGATTTCGAAGTTGATGATCCCATCTCCTAAATCTAATATGGCAGCACCGGAATTACTCCAAAGTGTTTTGTTTTTTCTGATGTTGTCTAAGATGATGAAGGCATCTTGTCCAGGGATTTTGTTGTATTCTCCTGAATTTTTATCTACATAAATGCTTTGTCCTTCATCATTTACTTTATAGAAAGTTTCTACATTTTTTACCCAGTCTGATACTTCATAACCAGCATCTTTTGCCAATTCAATACCTTTCTGAACGCCTACAGCATCCCAGATTTCAAACGGACCGTTTTCCCATCCGAAACCTGCTCTCATGGCATCATCAATTTTGTACACTTCGTCAGAAATTTCAGGAACTTTATGAGAAACGTAAGCGAATAATGCTCCTAACGATTTTCTGTATAATTCTCCTGCTTTGTCTTTACCACCAATCAATACTTTGAATCTGTCGATTGGCTTATCAATAGATTTTGTTAATTCCAGAGTAGGGAAAGACGATTTTCCTTGCCGCTCATATTCTAACGTGTCAAGGTTTAATCCGTGAATTTCAGATTTTCCTTCTGCATTTTTTACTTTTTTATAGAAACCTTGCTCTGTTTTTGATCCCAGCCACTTATTATCCATCATTTTCTGGATATAGTCAGGAAGAGCAAATACATCATTAAAGTTATTGGCTTCAGCGCCGCTTTGGCGAACTCCGTTAGCTACCATTACCAAAGTATCAAGACCAACAACGTCAGCAGTTCTGAATGTCGCAGATTTTGGACGCCCGATTACAGGACCTGTTAATTTATCAACATCAGAAACGGTAAGTCCTAATTTCTGTACATTGTGAAGAAGATCCATCATGGAGAATACTCCAATTCTGTTGGCAATGAAGGCCGGAGTATCTTTGGCTAAAACGGTAGTTTTTCCTAAGAATTTAGCTCCATAATTCATATAGAAATCGATGATCTCAGGAGCAGTATCGTTGGTAGGGATAATCTCAAGAAGAGGAAGGTATCTTACCGGATTGAAGAAGTGCGTTCCTGCAAAATATTTTTTGAAGTCTTCGCTTCTGCCTTCAGTAAGAAGATGAATAGGAATTCCGGAAGTATTTGAAGAGATCAATGTTCCCGGTTTTCTGAACTGCTCAATCTTTTCGTATACGGATTTTTTGATGTCGAGTCTTTCTACAACTACTTCAATAATCCAGTCTGTATTTTTTATTTTAGGTAAGTCATCATCAAAATTTCCTACTTTGATTCTATCTGCAAATTTCGGTGAGTAAAGAAGTGCAGGACTTGCTTTTTTAAGTTTTTCAAAGTTTTCGGAAGCAATTCTGTTTCTTACTGCTTTGTCATCTTTGGTCAAACCTTTTTTCTGTTCAGCTTCCGTCAGTTCAAAAGGAACAATGTCTAAAAGTGACACTTCCACGCCGATGTTGGCGAAGTGGGCCGCGATACCGCTACCCATAATTCCTGAACCAAGAACCGTTACATGTTTGATTCTTCTTTTCATATGTAAATTTTTATTTTTTATAAGGTATATGCACCCTTTTCGGTTTCAGTATGATCTATTTTCTGTTATTAAGCAGCTCGTTGGCTATTTTCATGATCTCAGTCATTACATCCTTAAAAGCTTCCATCTTTTCGGGGGCTATCTTTTCCATTACTTTCTTATTAAAGTTGACCACAACTTCCTTCGACATATTTCTGGAATTTAATCCTTTGTCGGTAAGTTTAATGATCACTTCTCTTTTGTCGGTAGTGGTTTTTTCTTTATAGATATATCCGTTATCTTCCAGGAGTTTAATGATTCTGGTTAAAGAAGTTGGTTCTATGGCCATCTTTGGACCAAGATTCGTACTTCTGGTACCTTCTTTGGGATCAATTTTAAGAAGGGTGAGGGCTTGTACTGCTGTGGAATCATGTTCCTGAGCAAGTTCTGTGTACATTTTTGAAACAGCCAGCCAGGTCTGTTTTAAAATTAAGTCTACGTTTTCTATTTTTTCTCTATTATTATCCATCATTTTTGCGCTAATGGTTTTACCCAAATTTAGTAAATATTATGCATGCATAGTATTTATTAACGTTAAAATTTGTTAATAATCTGATAATAAATAGATTAAATTGTATGATTAGCATAATACTATGCATGCATAGTATATTGAATAATCAATGAAAACTTAGTATTGGTGAATGTTTTTGATGAAATTGATGATTTCTTCGAAAGATTCATATCGGTATTGGGTTGAATCTTTAGTAATTACCCAAAAAGGCTTTTGAAATTCAAAACTGAGGGAAGAAAGGTTTTTGGGGAAGTTTTTCTGAAGCAGAGAATATAGCATTTCTTTGTGAAACTGTGGTGCGGAGATATAAGGTGGAATAAAGCTTTCGTGGATCTGAAATAATGATGCATTGGTTAATTCATCATGTTGAAGTAAAATGTCCTCAACAATTCCGGTATAAAGGGTTTTATCTTTTACATACCATATTTTGTCAGCAAATTCCTTGGCTAATCTCCAGTCGTGAGAAGAAAACAGTATCAATTTATTTTGTTCTTTCGCCAGTTTTCTTAGTGTTTTAAGAATTGTGATTTTGTTTTTTTCGTCCAGGTGAGTGGTGGGTTCATCCAGAATAATGATCGGTGAATTTTGAGTAATTGCCCGCCCAATAAATGCCTTTTGAAGATTTCCGTCCGAAAGGTTTTTAAGAAGGATAGATTGGTATTGTTTAAGATCTAACTCTTCAATAATATGAGCAACTTCATCCCGGTCTTCTTTTTTCAGTTCAAAATAAAAAGGATAGTAGATGTATTTTCCCAGTGAAATAAGATCTTCAACTGTATAATGCTGAGGAACTGCTGCTTTAGAAAAAACGATCGCAATATGTTCAGCAATTTCCTTTACAGAAAGGGTTTTTACATTTTTACCATCAATTAAAATCTCACCATCCAGTAAAGGAAGCTGATGCAATATCGATTTAATTAGGGTTGTTTTTCCTACACCGTTATTGCCGATCAGTAAACATACATCGCCAAGCTTCAAATCTGCATGAGCATTGGAAATTAGAGGAGTAGTATAGCCGATATGAGCCTTTTTGATCTCTAGGTACATAACTAAAATAAGAAAAGGATTATAAGTAACAGGATAGGTAGAAAACTTAAAAATAAATATAGGAATTTATTTTTTTTTACTTTCCATAAAGTATAAACACCTAAGAGAATGGAACCCCAAAATGCAACGGGTAACGCAAGCATGAGCCACCAATTATGCCCCCAAGAATAAATCCAATGTAATTTCTGATTCAATCGAAACATTTTTGAATACTCTAGAAATGCAAAACTTACTACAAACAAAATGATATGTGCAGTAATGAGCTGTTTTTGTATTATTCTAATGTTCATTGTTTCGCTTGTTAGATAAGTTTCGTTGAGATAGTAATGCTGAAAGCATCTCTGTAAAATGGTTTAGCTTCCTTCGGAATGATACTTTATGAATATTTTCTCTTTTTATTTGATAAAGAAAGTTAAGAATTTATTCTCAAAATCTGCGGAAGGTTTAAATTAGTTATTCATTTTAATTATTGTTTTTACACCTTATTCTGCCTCAAAAGCATCATCAGAATCACAGGAATTCCAAATACAGAGCTTATCACATTCAAAGGAATTTGCGTTTTCTCAGCAATGATGGAGAACAATAACATAATCAGCATTCCCAAAAACATATTAAGAATCCATTGTTGCCATAGTTTAGAAGGGTTGTAAATCAATCGGCAGAAATGAGGTACAATGATTCCTATGAATAGGATAGGACCCAAAAATGCTGTAATAGAAGCCGAGAGGAGAGATGATGATACAATGATCAAAAGTTTCAACTGTCTTAAATTCACTCCCAGACTCTGGGCATAAGAAGTTCCCAGAGAATTTCCTATAAGGGGTTTTATAGATCTGAAACAAAAGAACATCCCAATCAAAACCAAAATAAATAAAACAGCAATCTGGTTCCTGGTGACCATATTATTGGCACCAAATGACCATAAAATGTAATTTTTAAGGCTTTGATTTTCCGCATAAAACTGAAGCAGAGAAACAATGGCTCCGGCAAAAGCAGATATCAGGAATCCAAAGATGATAAGGTATGATTTATCCTGAAATTTATTAGACATTGATAGCAATACAAGCATGAGTGCTAAACTTCCCCCAATCGCTGCCAGACTTAGAAAACTGTTCTGCAGAAATTCCGGAAGAAGAATATTGTGCGAAAGTAAAATATAAAATGCCACCGATAAACTGGCTACCGATGTAATTCCCAAAATATCTGGCCCAGCCAATGGATTCTGAAAATATTCCTGCATCAGAAATCCAGATGTAGGAATGGAAATCCCGGCTAATAACATGACCAAAACGCGGTTAACCCTAATTTCAGCAATTTGATTCTGAGAAGTATTCTGGAAAAAATCCTGTATGCTTAGCGCAAGAAATCCTGTGTTCAGATTAATGATCGCAACTAAAATGATTGCAATCCCCAATAATAAACACAGGATTTTAAATCTTTTTGACATAATTCCGAAAGAGTTCTGTCTGTTTTATTGTAAAAGAGAGCTGATTTTTGAATTCAACGCTTCTTCTGTCATCAATCCTGAATATTCTTCCACCTTTTCGCCTTTTCTCATATATGTGAAGGGAATAGAACCCCCTGTCCATTGTTTGAAATTGGTTGTGAAGAACTTTTGGTCAAGTTTTGTTCCGTCAACTAAAATAACATTTCCTCCTAGGTTATTTTCTTCCACAAAGTTTTTTACAGCAGAATCCCAGTCAGCTTTTTCATCAAGATCCACAAAAGTGAACTTCACCGGCTTTCCTTTTAATTCCTGCATTTTTTCTTTAAAGTTTGGAATTTCCTGCATACATGGTCCACACCAAGTAGCAAAGAAGTTGGTTATATATAAGGTGTCGTTATTTTTAGCAAGATGTTGAGTAAGTTCCTCAGGAGAAGTTTCTTTGTTTACAAAAGCAATTTTTTCTGGATCTGCACTTTGATGTACCGAAAGAGAATCTGTTGCAACTGCCTGTTGAGATTTCTGATCTTTATTTTTACAGCTATAGATGGAAGCCATCACGAACATGGATAAAATTATCTTTTTCATAAATTATTTTTTATCTATTTTTGAATTGAAGTTATGGAACAACAAATCTACAAAGGGAAACTTATACAGTTTCATCGGTTAAAAATAGCGAAAAAGGAAGAGCTGACCAAAAATACTTTCTCTCTGGAGTTTGATATTCCCGAGAATGTAAAAGAAAATTTTAAGTTCGAAGCAGGGCAGTTTGTGAGTGTGAAATTTCAATCGTATGGTGAAGAGGTTATTAATGATTATTCAATGACTTCAGCTCCCTATGAGAAAAAAATTACCTTAGGAATTAAAGTAAATTCTCCTGATGGCGGTACTTCTCAGCTATTCAATAATTATAATGTTGGAGATGATCTTTGGGTGAGCGAACCGGCTGGAAGGTTTACCATCGTGTCCAAACCGAGTGAGTTTCGAACTATTGTTGCTTTTGCTGCCGGGATAGGAATTACCCCAATTTTAAGCCACTTTAAAAATATACTTCATAACGAGCCAAGAACAAGATTGTTTTTGTTTTTTGGAAATAAAAACTCGGAAGATCTGATCTATCGCGAAGAGCTGGATACTCTGGCAAGAACTTTTGGGGACAGACTTCAGATTTTTTACTTTTTTTCACGGGAAAAAACAGCTGATCAGTTTTTCTATGGAAGACTGGATGAAAAGAAACTGGCCCTTATTATCAATCAGATCCTTCATTTGGACGACACAGACGAGGAATCTACGATATGGGATGCGGTGGATGAAGTATTGATCTGCGGGAAAGGTGAAATGATCAAAACATTGGCAAATGCCTGTTATCATCACGGTATTCCGAAAAAAAATATTCATTTTGAACTTTTTGAAGAATTTAACAATGATATTTATCCTGTAGAAAAAGATTTCCCTCTTATTGAAAATATTGAAGTGGAATTTACCATGCTTGGGAAAAATTATAGCGCTCAACTTCCTGATAATAAAGATAAAATCCTTCAGCAGCTTTTGATGCAGAAATTTCCTGTTCCTTATTCCTGCAAATCCGGAATTTGTGGTAGTTGCGAATGTTCTCTGGTAGAAGGCGAAGTGGAACTTCTGGAGAATGAATATCTTACGGAAAAAGAAGAAGCACAAGGGCATATATTGGCTTGTATGTCGATAGTGAAAAGTAAAAAAATAAAGCTTAACTTTGATCTTAGTTGAGAATTATCAGAAACATATTTAACTTAGGTTTTGTGTCATTAGAATTAGGGATTTTAATGATATGCTTCTGTAATGTCTGGGTTTTCGGGCTTACCAATGGCCGTACGTATACCAAAATATCAAAAATACCACCACGGGAAATTGCTTTAGTGTTGGGAACATCTCCTAAAATGAGATCGGGCCTTTCCAATCCTTATTTTACTAAAAGGATGGATGCTGCTGCTTTGCTTTACCACCATGGAAAAATCAAGAAGATTATTGTAAGTGGAGAGAAAAGTAAAGGATATAACGAGCCGGCTGCGATGAAAAATTATCTGGTGTACCAGGAAGGTGTGCCGGAAGATATTATTGTAGAAGATCCGAAAGGTTTTAATACCTATAAAAGTATTCTTCGCTGTAAAGATGTGTACAAAAAGAAAAATGTGATCATTGTTTCTCAGGGATATCACAACCTAAGAGCTTTGTTTTTTGCACGAAATAATGATATGAATGCTTTAGGTTTCGATGCTCAGGATGTGACGAAACCGGAAAGTTTCTACAGAAATCAGGCGAGGGAAATCCTCGCCCGTGTGATTGCTGTAGTTTATTTTATTTTAGGCGTTTCTCCGGATTAGAAAGGATATCCGAACGCGATATTAATGGTAGGCTTAAAAGGCTGGAAATTCTTGAATCTCCATCGATCGCCTTCAGGTTTGTTGGGATCATAGATTTTATAGGCAAGGTCTAATCTGGCAGTAACATAAGCAATATTTAATCTTAATCCAAACCCACTTCCAACCCCGACTTGTTTTAGGAATTTATTGAATTTAAACTCATCTCCATATCCATCATTATAATTACGAAGGCTCCATGTGTTCCCGATATCTGTAAATAAAGCACCTTCGTACATTCTATTGAAAGGAATTCTGTATTCAATATTCGTAGTAAGCTTTAAGTTATCGGTCATATAAGTACGTACTCTTTCGTCTACCTGAGAATCAGCAGGTCCTAAACCGCCAAACGCAACCCAGGCTCTGATGTCATTGGAACCTCCATTGAAGTAAGATTTAATGATAGGCATATCTTGAGAATTTCCATAAGGAATTCCAACTCCAATGAATTGGCGAAGTACCAATGTCTGGTTTCCATTGAATTTAAAATACTTTCTGGTATCGATATCAAATTTCACAAACTGTGCGTACGGTAATCCGAAAATTGTTTTTTGAGGAGCTGTTACCACTCCGCCGTCATTATCTTTTTTGTTGAATAAACTTAAAATATTACCTGCCAATTCTACTTTTCCATTAAAATAGAAAGCGTTGGGATATTCTTTTTTTCCAATTTCGCTGTATACAAAATTGTAGATCATGGAAGAAATAAGAACATCCTGGGTCTGTCTGTCTTTATTCACCAAAGTTCCCCTGAAGGCTGTTAAGAGGTCGGTTCCGGACTGGTTAAGCTGATTGCTGTAATTTGAATCATTCACAATATCCTTTGAAACCTGGTCCATGCTAAGCAGACCTGCATCATATTTTGTCTTTTCACCAGGGTTATAAGCAAAATAATCGTTAAAGATCTCATCTTTTACCCTTCCATCATTAACGAAATAATCGTAGTAGGCATCTTTATTTTTTGTTAAACTCACCTGAGTATTGAATAAAGTCAGCTTATGATATACCTGATCGTTTACATTCGCCTGATAGTTTAGTCCCGTATTGAAAATAACTCTTCCCAATCCTATATTTTCCTGAATGGATGCCCCTAATAGGATAGAGGAAGTAGGGGTATAGCGTTTAGGAATAAATTTATAATAATTAAAAGGGAGAAGCAATCGTGGAAAATTCAGTGAGGTTTGCGCTGAAATTTCATAGGCCGTCACTCTCTTATCAATATTCTTTGTACTTACGATAGATCCAAAAGTACCAGAAAGACTGGTGGAGAGGTTTTCTGCCCCCCTGAAAACATTTCTCGTCGTGAGATCTACAGAAGGAGTAATTCCGAGATTTAAAACCTGGGAATAATTAATATCCGTACCGACTTTAAGTTCATACTTTGGAAGCGGCTTCAATACATACAGAACATCAACAATACTGTCATTCGGCGCTGTCATCCCTCCCTGTCTTAGGGAATCCCTTGCTTTTACAATACTGAAGTTGTTCATAGAAAGGATATTTCTCTTAGTGATATCCAGTTGGGTCTGGTCAAATACCTTTTTACTGTCCGGGAGGATAGCTCTCCATATTGATGAAATTTTGTATTTGTCATTCATCGTATGGAATCGTATTCTCCTTAAACTGTCTTTTTTCGTGTTTTTTGGATAGTCGTTTGCTTCGTCTACAATAGCAACATCAATATTCCCAAAAGTGGCAATTTTATAAGGGGTGTCTAACGAATCTTTATGGATTTCAAGAGTTAGCGGGATTTGCTTTTTACTTTTCAGAGAATCTGCCACAAAATACACTTCATCATTCAGATTATTGAATTTATAAAACCCAAATTCCCTCATTAGATCTGTAATTCTTGTTACTTCTCTTTCAAGTACAGTTTGATCAAGGATGCGCCCCTTTCTTATAAGACTTCTATTCAGATTATAAGTATAATATCCTTTAATCCCCTGATCTGGAATATTATAATAGTAATCTTTAATACGGGTTGGCTGGTTATGCTTAATAAAATAATTAACAGCGGCCTTTTTAGAAGCAGTGTCAAGAATTTGTTTATACGTTACGTCTGCATCCCAAAAACCTCTGTAAGTAAGTCTTTTCTTGATAGATTCAGCGCTTTTTTCACTTTTTGTCTGATCCAGAATAACGGGAGGTGTTCCCCAGCTATGTAGCAGACGATCGAAAAATAACCCTTTTCCTACACTGCTTTTCATATTATATTTAATGAACAAAGAATCCCTAAGTTTTTGATTTCTCATTTCACGGGGATACGTCATATATTCATTAAGAATAGTATCGTATTTTGGATTTGCCATATTATATAAGGTAAGACTTAATGGCATGAAAAGAAGCTGCTTCTTATTGGGTTTCTGCTGAACGTAGTCTTTCAGTTCCTCATCGAAAAATTCTTTTTTATCTCCGAACTGAAAGTTGCTCTTATTAAGCAGATATTCACCCTCTGGAACTTTTTTTGTCGTACTACAAGCATAAAGGAGACCAACAAATGTTGCAAATGAGATAATTTTATAATATTTTTGAGGAGAATTCTTATAATGCTTACAGCTCATACAATAAAAGTTTTACAATCTTTAGATAAAAAGAAGTTCAGACAAAAATACAATTTGTTTTTGGTTGAAGGTAATAAAATCATTTGTGAACTTTTTAATTCTAACTTTAAAGTTAAAGAAATATTATCAACCGATCCGCAAAAATTGGACCGTACTGATATTCCAATCACTCATATCACTGAGAATGAATTAAAAAAAATCAGTTTTCTGAAAACCCCAAAAGATTCTGTTGCCGTATGCTATCTGGCTGAAGAAGAAAAGGGAGAAGACAGGAGTATTCAACTCGTTTTGGATGGTATTCAGGATCCTGGAAATCTAGGAACTATTATACGCCTTGCAGATTGGTTCGGAATTGAACAGATCATTTGCAGTGAAGATACGGTGGATTTTTATAATCCAAAGGTGATTCAGGCTACGATGGGATCTTTCACCAGAGTCAATATGGTATACACAAATCTTGTAGAATATTTGTCTGCTACAGACAATGTGAATATCGGGACAGATATGGACGGGGAGAATATCTATACTTTTGAAAAGCCTGGAAAAATCAACCTTATACTAGGAAATGAAGGAAACGGAATGAGACCGGAAACAGAAAAACTGCTGCAAAAAAGCATCAGTATTCCTCGATTTGGAAAATCCCAGTCTACAGAAAGTCTGAATGTATCGATGGCTGCAGGGATCATCTTAGGACAGTTATTTTCTAAATAGAAAATAGAATGTAAAAATTAGGGCCCAGGAAGTAAAAAATAAGTATATCTATTTTATCAATCCTAAGCCCTAATTTCTTATATTAGTTGTTCCATACTGGAAACACTTTTGTTTTTCTGATAAACCTCCATCTTTTTTCTGACATATTTCAGAGCAATAGGAGCGAGGTATATTAAAGCGGCACCAATGAGCTTTTTCTTCCAATTGGAGCTTTTCATATTTTTTTTGGCGTAGTTTCCTACTACGGCAGTAACGCCCAGTTTGATAATGCTGTCTGTAATGTTACCTTTGAAAGCTGAACTTGCAAGGCCTACTGCAGTATTTTTATTGATTAAAAGGTCTTTTACTTCTGAGGTAAGCTGTTTAGCAATAACATCTTTTCTAAGAACTACTTTTTCATCACCGTCTTCATCCACTTTTTCCTGCAGGTACTGATCGCTCAGTCCATTGGTAAATGCACTCAGGCTTTCCTTCGTATTTTTGAAGGTAAGAAGATTTTCAAGATCACTTATTTCACCCTGAAGCAGTTTTTTCTTTCTTCTTAATTCTTCAATGCTTTCGTATTTTCTGCTCATAGTTTAATGATTTAAAAATTTAATAACCTGATCTGCAACTGCATTAACGATTTTATTTTTGAAAGCGATAACGAAGGCCATTACCAAGGCATAAAACGCAGCAACAATCAAGAATCCATAGGAATAGTTATCCAATGCTTTACCAATAAGAAAAGCAATTCCAAAGTTGAAAAGGATAATAAAAAAAGCAAAAGCAACAAGCAGTACTACAAAGTAGGTAATGAGCCCGGCAGAAAGAGAAGATTTTTCGGTGGCTTCAATTTTAAGAAGATCGATTCTCTTAGATGCGTATTCTTTAATAGTTTCTATCATTGTTTTTTTTTAAAGTTACAAAAAAAGGAACTTTCGCACAAAAGTTCCTTTCTGTAATTTACTTAAAAAGATAAATTACTTTTATTTTTTCAGATCATTAAGTTCTGCTTCTACGTCTTTTACAACGTCTGCAGTTTTAGAAACAATCTGGTCTTTATATTTGTCATATCCGTCTTTTACGGTATGTGCAACGCTGTTTGCTGTTTCTTTAAAAGTAGAAGAAATATTGCTGTACTGGTCTTTCATTTTTTCAGAAACCTCTCCGTATTTATCTTTAGCCTGATCTTTTAAATCATTCGCTTTGTTTTTGATTTTTTTTCTGGTTTCTTTTCCTTCTTCAGGCGCATAAAGCATTCCTAAGATTACACCTGCTGCAGCACCTGCTAAAAGTCCTGCCAATATACCTGCTGTATTATTTCCTTTTCTAGACATTTTAAGTTTTTTAATAATTAATAATAGATTAGTTTTTACAGTAATAAAACTTACAATTTGTGTACCAAAGGAGGCTTTAAGCCTATTAAAAATTGTTAAATCTTTTCGATGTGAGATAAAATAAGATCGATGGTTTCTTCTTTGGTCAACTCAGAATTATCTATGACGATGGCATCGTCAGCCTGCTTCAAAGGGGCTATTTCACGCTCACTGTCGATTTTGTCTCTTTCTATCAGGTTGTGTTTTACCTGTTCTTTATTAGCTTCCATACCCAGGCTTTTCAGCTCCAGAAACCTTCTGTTGGTTCTTTCGTCAATACTGGCAGTAAGGAAAAATTTATAGTCCGCATTTGGCAGAACTACTGTCCCTATGTCACGTCCATCCATAATAACACCCCCTTTTTCTGCCAAAGAACGTTGAGACTGTAATAAAAAGTCTCTTACTTCCTTCTGTTTGGCAACAAGGCTTACATTGTCCGAAACAATATTGGTGCGGATTTCTTTAGATATGTCAGTATTATTAAGAAAAAGGATTAGTGTTCCGTCATTGTTTTTAAACTCAAGATGGATCTGGTCAAATGAAGAAAATAAGGTATTCAGATCAATTTCACCAATTCCATTCAGACAGTGCTGCAATGCGTACCAGGTAACACCTCTGTAGAGCGCTCCTGTGTCCATATGAATAAGTCCCAGTTTATCTGCAATGATTTTAGAGATAGAACTTTTTCCGGTAGACGAGTAACCATCGATAGCTATTACAGGTTTTTTCATTCTGCAAATTTCAAGATTTTTTCTTAAAAATCAAGAGAAGCGGATAAATTTCTTACTTATTTTAAGAATTTCCCAGCCTGTCAGTTATTCTCCTCTGTGGCTGGAAAGATCCATGGAAATACCTATCTGGTTGACATTCGAGGAGTTGTGATATCTGATGTGAGCATAATCTATACGGAATCTTGATACTTTCACCCCAAATCCTCCGGAAAGTCCTGAGAAGTTTCTTTGGTCTGCAACAGCAAGCTCGTTTCCTCTTTTTACATTATACCCCAAGCGGATGTTAAAGTTTTTGTCAGGGAAAAGCTCTGCGCCTAATGAGAAATGGTCTGCAATTTTTCTTCCCGCATTTACTTTTTGCCCGTCTTTATTAAGGTCCTGGGAAATATTGAATTCCTGAAGATCATGTGCTGTAACAGTGATGGCTAGAGGAAAGTTTTTTAAAGTTTTGGTATACCCCAAATCTATTCTGAACGGAAGATTCTCTCTTTCTCCATTGAAAGATTTCAGCTGAAAACCGAAATTTCTCAGAACAAGAGAAAGTACTTCTTTGTTCTTTTTGTTGTGATAGGTAATTCCCGCCGTTCCTGAAATGGCGGAAGAAGTATAATTATCAATTTTTGAGGTAATGAAGTTAAGCCCTCCACCTATTGTCCAGTCTTCTTCAAACTGGTAGGCATAGCCCGCACCGATGGCAACATCTGAAGCTTTGAACTCTCCATCCTGAAAACCACTTTCATCCGTTCTTGGAATACTTCCGTAGCTCATGTATCTGGCATTGATGGTGGCCATGTGACCATTATCAAAGTCTTTAGCATAGGCTATAGTTCCGTATTTAGAATCGGCAAGGTAGGCTGTAGCATTTACAGAAAGCTGCTTGTCTGAATCTTTATTTAAAAGGGCCGGGTTTGCAATAGCAAAGGAAACATCATAATCTCTTATCGAAATTGCATCTCCACCCAAAGCAGCCTGTCTTGCGGATACAGGTACATTTAAAAACGGATAGACGTTTGTTCCTGTTTGTGCATAAGAAACAATTCCTGATAGAAATAATGAAAAAATGATAATTTTCTTCAACTCAATTTATAATTAATGCAAAAATAATCCTTTTTCGTACTTTTCAAAATATTTCTAACATTATTTCTAATTAAATATTTTTCTTTTATCAATATTTTTAATGATTATATTTGCAAAATCAAATTTCGGGGAAACCGACACTAATAAAAAGTTACTAAAAATAAAAGATGAAATATAAAAGAATCCTTCTGAAACTAAGCGGAGAGGCATTAATGGGGAACAGACAGTACGGTATTGACAATGAAAGACTGCAGGAATATGCTGCTGAGATCAAAAAAGTAGTTGAGAAAGGCTGTGAAGTAGCGATCGTCATTGGAGGAGGAAACATTTTCCGTGGTGTAGCAGGGGCTGCAAAAGGAATGGATAGAGTGCAGGGTGATTATATGGGAATGCTTGCTACCGTTATCAATGGAATGGCATTACAGGGAGCTCTGGAAGATGCAGGAATCAAAACAAGACTTCAGTCTGCTATCGAAATGGATAAAGTGGCTGAGCCTTTCATCAAAAGAAGAGCAGTGAGACACCTTGAAAAAGGAAGAGTTGTAATCTTCGGGGCGGGAACAGGAAACCCTTATTTTACTACAGATACCGCTGCTACTTTAAGAGCTATCGAAATAGGAGCAGATGTAATTCTGAAAGGAACAAGAGTGGACGGAATCTACGACAGCGATCCTGAAAAGAATGCAGATGCGGTAAAATACAACTCATTATCTTTTGATGAAGTATTTGAGAAAAACCTTAAAGTAATGGATATGACTGCATTTACTTTAAGCCACGAAAATAAATTGCCGATCATCGTATTCGACATGAATAAAGACGGGAATTTAGAGAAAATCGTAGATGGTGAAAATGTAGGAACTCTGGTTGATTTATAATCTGACTTCAGAATTTCGGATGAATAATGTGAAAAATTAATCATTATTACACATCAGTTATCATTTGCTTAACATGTACTTTATAAATCTGTTGTAAATTATATACTATTTTTAAGGTATTTAAATTACTTTGAGAAATAAAGTGTCATAAAAAAATACAACTTACAATTGATGGTATCATAACATTGTAAGTAATATAAAATTAAAAGCACCTGCTACAGTTTTGGGCTGTACAGGTGCTTTTTGTATGGATAACATTCCGAAAATTAAAAATTTTGAACTTCATCGGTTTCAGCTTTCTGCAAACTGTTTTCTTGTTGTGACAATACCAGATGAGACAGGATCCAATCTATAATTTGGTTGATGACTTTTAAGATCATTTCGTCCTTTGTCACTTTCGTTACTCCCGGTACTAAAGGTAAGGGATTGTTGGTTGTAGGAAGTGGAATAGGCTGTGGTAGAATGAGGCCGTATAATGGATTGCCGTTGCTATCTTCAGTACCTGTGTACAGATCTGTATGTTGTGAAGCCAACTGGTAAAAATAATCATTTAAAGACTGAGGAGGTGTATTCATAGAATGGCTTCCATATGTACTTTGAATAGTTCCCGGAAGTGGCTGGTTGTGTATTCTTGTATAAGGAGCTCCTGATTTTGATCCATCATCGATCGCAATTTTCTGTAGAGCATCAAGCTTTAAACCTGTGAAGAAATCTGTTGACTCTCCATATATTTTTGCAATCAGTTGCAGATCTTCATTTGCCCAGGCATGTGGAACAACATCCAGATCATTCCAATGCATCGTATTCCAATGCTGATAATCTCTGGGTTGTAATATCCAACCCTCTGGTAATGGAGGAAAAGTTGTGTTGAATCTTTCAGCAAAAGCGATGTCACCAGGGGTAGGGCCTGCAGTAGGATATGCAAGAGTAAAAGCAAAAGCATCCAGTAATGCATGCTCTTTTAAATATAATGCAAGAGTAGGAGATAATGCTCCGGCAAGGCTGTGTCCACAAAAAATAATAGCGGTGTTCGGATCCGGGTTCAAACTTGTAAGAAACTTTTCGAGGGTTGTGTTAGGCGATGCTGCCGTTTCTACCGTTGTGAGATTAAGGAGGATACTGATACCGGTAGCAGTACCTTTTGAAATATAAGGATCAGAACCATTATATGCAGACGGAGTAAAATCAGAAGGATTGTAGGTTGTCCAGTTAACAATCTCTGATACTGAAAAATCCTCTGTTTCCCAATCGTAAAGTGAGGAAGGATTGGTCGCCGCAATAGCCACTACATAAGCAGGGATGGTAGGACCTCCGGGAAAAGCAACGCTGTCACATTGAACTACATATAATGCATTATCAGCAACACCGGTCGGATTGCCGTCTTCATCAGTTTCTTCAATCAGGGCAGGTCCCCAAACAAGATTCCAGTTTCCCAGCAATGGAGGAATGGAGGGATCGGCTGTCGAAGGTTCTGTCTGGTTCATTATTTCCACGGGCGGAACATTGTTGAAATAATAGGATAAATCATACTGAAGCTGTTGCTGCAATTGAGCTTGATTTCCGTTGTACTGTGCCGCACGGTCTGCCAAACAAGCCAGGCCAAATACCTGCTGATAGGCATCTAAAGAGGGATTTGTCATAATCTGAATGTTTTAAAATTAATATTTGCAATAATCAAGACCTGTTTTCCATTGACGTGATCCAGATTTTTTTGGTCTGAATATTTTTCATGCTGCTTATTCTTGTCTGTTTATTGTATGATGGGTGGTATCTTTTGTTGTTTATATATTAAATTTTCGATAAAGTAAAATACGCTATAAAAAAAGAGATATCTGTAAGGGGAAATAACCGATGTTTCCAATAGGTATTTGTACTTGAATTTCTCCAATAATAAAAGGAGCTTTGAATGGTATATTTAACTAGTGATATATAACTTTATAAGGTGAATTGTTTTGAAATGTAAAAAAATAATTCTTACAAGCCCCATAAGTACGGGTTTCCATAAAATGTGAACTTAGAGTATTTCTATATTTGTGGGAAAATTATAACATGAAAAAAATATTATTTTTAATATTTGTTTTGATTGGAACATTTGTTTTTTCTCAGGAATTTGTTTTAACTGAGGATAATTATAAACTCAAAGATGACAAATCAAAAAACTATGTCGTTCTAGAATTTCCTGGAAAGAAAATACAAGAATTATTCTCTTTGGTAAAAAATAACCTTCCAAAAAAGTATGATTTAAAATTTGATCATATAATAGAGTCTGAAAATAATCAGATAATTGTTGAAATAACAAGTCAAAGCTCGAGAACGATATTTATCAATAGGAAAGGGGCAAATGTATGGAAAGTAGTCAATAAGTATGAGCTAAATTTTAAAGATGAAAAAATAATGATTAAACCATCTTTCATGTATTTACTAAATACTGAAACAAAAAGCGAAGCATCTATTGGGTATTTATTTAATAGCAGAGGAATAGTAAGAATTGAAAATGCGGTTTCGTTTGCAGAAGCATTTACCAATACATTTGTGCGAAATTTTGATAAAGAATTAATTAAACATACGTCCGAGAAATGGTAAAGTTTAAAAACTGCATTTTGGTAATATCAGTATTTATTTCTCCTTTTATTTTTTCTCAAGAATTAAAATATGAGGAAGTAGTAAAGGTGGATTCAACAATTACGAAGGAAGAGCTTTATAGAAGAGGTAGAACTTATCTGGCCAAAAATTTTAAGGATGAGGGTGAAGTGTTTACAATTGATGATAAAGAAGCTGGAGAACTAACAGGAAGTGGGAGAGTACGTTATTTTACAAAAAGGATTTTTGTAGGCGCCTTATGTACTATTGGATATGTAAATTTCAAAATAAATATATATCCAAAAGATGGTCGGTATAAGTATGTGCTACATTCTCTTGTTCATGAAGGCACAGATTGCAGAAAAAATAGCGCAATTAACTATGGATTATTAACTCTAAGTGAGAAGCCAGATAAATCAAAAGATGTATTTCTAAGAAAAGGTCCATGGCTGGATATAAAAGAAAAAACAGACATGCGAATGAATGAAGTTATATCTGGATTAAAAGAAGCAATGAACAAAAAACACGAGACAAGTAACAACTGGTAATAAATAAAAGAGATTGAATTGATCTCTTTTGCTGTATAATAAAAGCTTAAATTCTAAAGAATGAAATATTGCTTTGCTGAAATATCAAAAACAATCATTATTTTTGCACCACTGAATAGTAAAAAATAGTAAAAAAACAGTAAAAAACAGCTTTAAATAGGCGATTGGTATTATTTAACTATTTGATTTTCAGATTATATTAAAATGTGTAATTTATCAAACTATACTATAATAATGGAAGAATTAGATCTTATATTAGAATCTGTAAGACAGGACATGGATGCGGCTGTAAAGCACTTGGATCATGCATTTCAAAGAATTAGAGCAGGACGTGCTTCTACAGCTATGGTTCAGGATGTAATGGTAGAATATTACGGAGCTCCGACTCCTATCAACCAGGTTGCCAATGTTTCTGTACCGGATGCAATGACAATCTCTATTCAACCTTGGGACAGAACTGCGATTAATGCTATTGAAAAAGCGATCATCAACTCAAACTTAGGTTTTGCACCTTCTAATAATGGAGAAAATATCATCCTTAATGTTCCACCTTTAACAGAAGAAAGAAGAAGAGAGCTTGCAAAACAGGCTAAAGGAGAAGCTGAGCAGACTAAAGTAACAGTAAGAAACGCAAGACAGGACGGTTTGAAAGAGCTTAAAAGACTGGACGGAGTTTCTGAAGATGTTGTGAAAGGAGTAGAAGAAGAGATTCAATCTTATACAGATAAATATGTAAAACTTTGCGACGAGCATCTTAAGACAAAAGAGGCTGAAATTATGAAAGTATAATTTTCAGTTTTTGAAATAATAAGGAGGTTTCTTTGAGAAACCTCTTTTTTTTATATCATTAGGTTTTGTTATCTTTAACAGCAGAGATACTGAGGACTGCATATTATTTCTTTAGGTTTTTTATAATAATACTTTCAAAGCCTATAATATATTGATAAGTTCTTACGTTAGCTCGTTATATACTGAGAGAGTTATTTCTCCAGTTTTATTATAAACAAGAAATTAAATATTTAATTAATGACAAAGATTATCGGGGTAGGTAATTACATTCCATCTGAAACAATAACCAACTTATTTTTTGATCAACATGTTTTTCTTAATGAGCAAGGGATATTATTAAAAGAAAATAATGCCTCCATTACAGACAAGTTAAAAAAAATTACAGGTATTGAAGAGAGAAGATACGCTCGCAGTACAGAAGTAACTTCGGATTTGGGGTACATTGCTGCTCGTTCAGCAATAGAAAATGCTAAGATAGACCCTGAAACTCTTGACTATATCATATTTGCGCATAATTTTGGAGATGTCCGATCGGGAACCGTTCAGTCCGATATGGTGCCCAGTCTTGCAGCAAGAGTAAAGCATTTGCTCGGAATAAGAAATAATTTTTGTGTAGCATATGATGTGGTTTTTGGATGTCCGGGATGGATTGAAGGGGTGATTCAGGCAAACGCTTTTATTAAGGCCGGTATTGCGAAACGCTGTTTAGTGATTGGTGCCGAGACGTTATCCCGCGTGGCAGATATTCATGATAGAGACAGTATGATTTATGCAGATGGTGCGGGTGCTGCTATTTTGGAGGCGAATCATACTGACGATGTGGGAATAAAGGCACATTTGTCAGCTTCTTATACATTTGAGGAGAAAGATTATCTGTATTTTGGAAAGTCATATAATAATGAAAACTGTCCAACCATACGATACATTAAGATGGATGGAAGAAAGATATATGAATTTGCTTTACTGAATGTTCCTGATGCCATGAAAAAATGTCTTGATAACAGCGGATACTCGATTTCTGATTTGAATAAGATCATCATTCATCAAGCTAATGAAAAAATGGATGAAGCTATTGTGAACCGATTTTATCAATTATACGAAACACCTGTTCCGGAAAATATAATGCCGATGGTGATTCACAAACTGGGAAACAGCAGTGTGGCTACCATTCCATCTTTGCTGACCATGATTTTAAATGATGAACTGGAACATCATAAAATTGAGAAAGGAGATGTCGTTTTATTTGCTTCCGTAGGAGCTGGCATGAATATTAATGCTTTTATTTATAAGTTTTAAAAGTTCGGTCTACCTTATAATAGTATAAAAGGGATAAATTCTAAACATATAAAAAGCGGTTTTATTGAAAAAACCGCTTTTCTTTTATAAAGTATCTTATTTTGTCAACTGACTCTTATTTACAGTTTTCGTTGTAATCATAGATCACTTCATTGATGAGGCTCATTTTATCCGTCATAGAATTACTGATCTCTTCTCTGATAAATTTTCCAAGACCTGTTCTTTTTTTCTCTTCATTTTTCAGTGAGCCATATTCGCCTTTTGTCATCTTTGCTTTTGTGTAAGGACAATCTGCAATGATAATTTTTGCTTTTGCCGGAGTAAGTTCTTCTACTTTTCCCCCTTTCTTAGAATAGATATAGTTGGGGTATTTCTGCAGTCTTTCAGTTTCTTCCCTGGATACACCATTGGCACTGTTGGCTGTAACAGATGACGGATAGCCGTACAGCTTATACACTGTAATCTTACCCTCCGCTACAACTTCCGCAAACTGAGAATTCCTTGAAAGGTTATTGATAGCTTTCAATCCTGCACTTAATCCTGTGATATCGTCAGAAGTATTCATCGCTTCTCTTGCGTTCGAGTATTTTACAGATTGGAAAATCCTGGGAGTATCTCCTTCATATAACATGTATTCTTTGATGTCGTCAGCATCGTAGTTTTTATATTTAATTTTGTTTTTTACCTTATCAATATCAGCAGGGGCAGCAAATTTTACTTTCAGCTGATTTTGCCATGGGCTGTAATAACTTCCGTGAA
Source organism: Chryseobacterium sp. JK1 (assembly GCF_050632815.1). Taxonomy (NCBI): domain Bacteria; kingdom Pseudomonadati; phylum Bacteroidota; class Flavobacteriia; order Flavobacteriales; family Weeksellaceae; genus Chryseobacterium; species Chryseobacterium sp. JK1. Next base: position 1,158,404 of record NZ_JBODRU010000001.1, read on the forward strand.
GCCTTACAACACCTTCAGTCTTTTTTCCTGCTTTGTCGATAATGTATCCGTATTTCTCTCCGTTATAAGATGCTGTTTCTTCCTGAGCATAGATATTCAGCGAAATAAACCCTAGAAAGGCCATAAGTAGTATTTTTTTCATGGTTATATTTAAATCTCCGGCAAAGATATATTTTTCCTTTAACATAATGATGAATTCAAAATTTTAGTAAAAATGGGAAGCTGATCTCTTTATCTTGATATGTTTATGAATGACAAGAAAATTTATATTCTTAAAAACAAAAGATCCGGACATTCCGGATCTTTTTATGGCTGAATTTTAAATTACATTTATTGGTATCTCTGATGCTCTTTATTCTTAACAAAGAGTTTCGTAATAGGTTTAAAGAACACTTTGTATTTTTCAGCATCAAATAGCTGTGAATCTGTAAGCGCTTTATAAGTCATCCAGACTCCAAAAGGAAAGAGGATAAAGTTAGGAAGCCATGCTGCCAGATAAGGATTCAGTTTTCCGCTCCAGGACATGTTTTCCACTCCTACATTCATAACGTAGAAAATAATGAAGATCACGATCGCAATAATTACCGGAAGCCCCATACCTCCTTTTCTGATGATGGATCCTAAACTGGCTCCAATAAGGAAGAAAATAATACACGTAACCGAATAAGAAATAATCCTCTGCTGGTAAATCACTACTTTGCTGAAGTATTTTACATTGGTACTGAACTCATTCTTTTTAGATTCCAGCGTGCTTTTAAGGTTCTCCAATCGGTTGTAAGAGTAGTAGATCATATCAAGTTTCTTATCCCCTTTTACAGAATCTAATTTGATCTGAGCTTTAGGAGCAACCTTATGTTTGTTTCCCTTATCCATATAGCTGATCACAGAGTTGGTCTGGCTCAGTACTTCATATCCGATATTATCAAAGAATTTTTTATTCTCTTTTTTACTTCTGTCAACCGTTTCATTAAGCTGGTTATAGGTCTGGAAACGGTAGTCATCCGTGATCTGCTCTTTTTCGATTGCTTTATTAATGATTTCACTGATGTCGAAGTGAGAAACCAAAGTGTCAAACTTAATAGCCTGATCAGGTTGTTTCTGTCTTACATTGTCGCCTTTCCCTGCAAAGGCATCCTCGAATACGTATCCGTTATAAAGAACAAGTTTCAGGAAATTTTTGTTGCTGGCAGGAACAAACTGTCCTTTTTCGGCCACCACAGATTGTTGGTTTTCGTACGTATTTGCTTTTTTATGAACAAAAACGCCTTCAATATTTTCTCCATTCTCACCATAGATCTTGTCAAATTTTACCATATATCCAGGAATCTGATCAATGAACTGTCCTGGTGTAAAGTTGATGGCAGGCTTTGTCTGAGCAATATTGAAAAGCATATTTTTAGCTTTCTTCTGAAAATCCGGAATGATATTATTGGAAAAGAAGAAAAGCATTACAGCAAGTATGGTTGCAATACCAAATAGAGGAGTCATAACTCTTGTTAAAGGAATTCCCGCGGCTTTCATAGCTGCAAGCTCATACCGCTCCCCAAATTCCCCGAATGACATGATGCTTGCCAACAGAATGGTGAGAGGGAGAACCATACTGATAACGTTCACCCCAAGATAGAAAAGAAGTTTCAGGATCTGCCAGTAGCTTAATCCTTTTCCCATAAATTGCCCCAATTGAACCCAGATAATGTTTACAATGAAAATGAAAAACAATACGCTGAATATAAAGAAAAACGGCCCAAAGAAGGTTTTTATGATATATCGGTCTAGTATTTTTAACATGCGCCAAAATTAATCAAAAAGCCACAAATTTTACTTGTGGCTTTTATATTTTGTTATTTTTTTTCTAAAGCGGATTGAGAAATCTGCCTTTTTACTTTTTAAAGTTCTGTAACTACGTAGTTTTTATATTTATTTTTATCAAAAACAAACATATTAGGATCCAGCTGTTGGTTCTCTTTATATTCCTTTATGGCAATCACTGCCACATCTTTATTGCTTCCGTGCTGTTCCAGTTTCACCATTTGTTTCTTCGCAGAGTCTACAAAAAGATAAACCGCCGTTATTCCATTTGATTTTACCGGAGTAAGTTTAATGAAGTCCGCATTTACTCCATTTACCATTTTCTTACCGTTATACGTTACGTTATAGTCATTTCTGTACGTAGTCAGGTAGTTGATAGGGGAGAACATGGTACTGCTTCCGTTGGGTTTGGCAATCGTTACTTCCATATCATCCGCGTTGATGTTGTAGATTTTACTTCCGTCGAAGATCTGTTCTGTATCCATGATCTTCAGTTTGTATTTTTCCCCTGCAGCATAATAAATACCAGGTTCACTTTTTGTCACTTGACCATTTAAGCCACTTCCAAAAGAGAATTTGAAGTAAGAATTTTTCTTGGAATTATAGTTAGCGGTGATGTCATCAAGGATTTTTTTAGCTTTAGCATCAATCTTCTGAGCGTTTGCTATTCCTACTGCACCTACTACAAAACTTCCTAATATAACTTTTGAAATAATATTTTTCATTTTTCTATTTAATAATCTTTAGACATTTTTTAATTGTAAAGGTTGAAACCTTCAGTTTATCCCTTAGCTACGCAGATCTTCCAAAAACTGTTCCAAAGAATGAAGATCGCTAATGATAACCTCTCTCGCTTTGGCTCCATTAAAGCCTCCTACAATTCCGCTTGCTTCAAGCTGATCCATAATTCTTCCGGCTCTGTTGTATCCCAGTTTCAGCTGTCTCTGAAGCATCGAAGTAGATCCCTGCTGTGTGGAAACAATAATTCTTGCGGCATCTTCAAATAAAGCATCTTTTTCATTAGGATCAAATGTTCCGGCTGAACTTGATGAAGAGTCTTCGGAAACATATTCCGGAAGTAAAAATGCAGAAGCATATCCTTTCTGCTCTCCGATATATTCTGCGATCTTTTCTACCTCTGGTGTATCTACGAATGCACACTGAAGTCTTAGAATTTCATTTCCGTTGAAATAAAGCATATCTCCTTTACCAATCAGCTGGTCTGCTCCTGTAGAATCAAGAATCGTCCTTGAATCTACACTGGAAATTACCCTGAAAGCAGCTCTTGCCGGGAAGTTGGCTTTAATCATACCTGTAATTACATTTACTGATGGTCTTTGAGTGGCAACAATAAGGTGAATTCCCACGGCTCTTGCAAGCTGCGCCAGTCTGGCAATAGGTAATTCAACCTCTTTTCCTGCTGTCATGATCAAATCTGCAAACTCATCTACAACCAGTACGATATAAGGAAGGTATCTGTGTCCGTTTTCAGGATTCAGTTTTCTTTCTGTGAATTTCTTATTGTACTCTTTTAAATTTTTACAGAAGGCATTTTTAAGAAGGTCATATCGGGTGTCCATTTCAATACACAGAGAATTCAGAGTATTGATCACTTTATTAGTATCCGTAATGATTGCCTCGTCTACATCCGGAAGTTTTGCAAGATAATGTCTTTCAATTTTTGAATATAATGAAAGTTCCACTTTCTTAGGATCTACCATAACGAACTTCAGTTCACTTGGGTGTTTTTTATAGAGAAGGGAAGTAAGAATAGCATTAATCCCGACAGATTTACCCTGACCTGTCGCTCCGGCCATCAATAAGTGAGGCATTTTGGCAAGGTCGGCCATGAAAACTTCGTTAGAGATTGTTTTTCCGAAAACTACCGGAAGATCCATATCCGTATTCTGGAATTTGTGAGAAGCAATTACCGAACGCATAGAAACCATTGTAGGGTTTTTTCTCGGCACTTCGATACCGATTGTCCCTTTTCCAGGCATTGGTGCAATAATTCTGATTCCCAAGGCTGAAAGGTTCAAGGCAATATCATCCTGCAGTTTTTTAATGGCGGCAACTCGGATACCCGCTTCAGGTACAATTTCGTATAATGTAACTGTTGGACCAATTGTAGCTTTGATTTCTGCAATGCCTACGTTGAAGTTTTTCAGCAATCCTACAATCTTATTTTTATTTTCTTCTAATTCTTCTTTATTGATAGAAATTTCTTCATTCCCATAATCCTTCAATAATTCTACTGGTGGCATTTGGAAGTTGGCAAGATCTAAACGGTGATCATAAAGACCATGTTTTTCTACCAGTTCCTGAGACTTTCTTTCCGAATCATCAAGAATATCAATCACCGGAGCTACTTCTACATTAAATTTAATATCTTCCACTACAGGAGCCGCTATTGAAGGTGATGGAGTTGATGGCCTGATGTCAAAAGCCTCTTCAGGACTTGAAACCGGAACAACTGGTTTGGTGGAAAGATTTAAATTAAGAGGCTGTGAAAAATCTTTAGGCTCTGCATCAAAAGAAGTGTGATTAGGGGTAACAATCGTTTCTATATCAGTAGAAGCGGTTTCAGAAAATCCTTTAGGAGTATTAATCTGAGGCTGTGGTTTTGTAATATTGATAGGATTTTGAGGAGTAGTAGTTACCTCACTTACGGTAACGTTAGGGGCAATGTCTTCCTTTGTGTCTACTTCTTCGATCTCTTCTTTCAGTTCTTCATCTGCCTCAAAGTCTTCTTCAGAATCCGGGATCATAGATTTTACTTTCCCAATGGTATTTTCATTAAGCTTATTCAGTTTGGCTTTGATGGAGCTTGGACGAAGATTGAATTCCAAAATAAAATATAAAAGAATACTTGCTGCCAGTACAGTCCATAAACCTACCGTTCCGATAATGGCATTAAGGTAGTCCATAATTTGATAACCATACACTCCCCCTAAAACACCCTGACCTTTGGTAAGCGCTCCCATAAAAATAGGCAGCCAGCAGATAAAAAATAAAGAGTGGCCAATGGTTTTCCACGGCTTGAAAATTTTCTTTTTAAGGATAAGAGTTCCTACGACTAAAAATAAGAAGGCTATAATAAATGAGGCAATGCCAATACTTTCAAAAATGAAAATATTTCCAAGCCAGTCTCCTGCTTTCCCAAATACATTTGAAGATTTTATACTTTTATCGAGCATGGTGCCTGCCTGGCTTTGATCTGCTTTCCAGTTCATTAAATAAGAGATGAAAGAGAAAGCAAGAACAGCAGAAAAAAGTATAAAAGTAAGCCCGAAAAAAATACGTGGCTTAGATAAAATTCTGCCTTTATCAGGCGATTCAGTCGGTTTTTTTTGTGTCTTTTTGTCCATAATATCAATGTGGCAAATTTAATGTTTTTTCAACATTAAATGAATCTTTTTTACTCTAAAGAAAGCCTAATTTAGGGTTATTTTTTTTGAAACAAAACGGAATTTTAAGATATTTTTCCTATATCATTTCTAACCCCTATTAAAACGTGATCTGAAGTTTATTTTTGGGGATAAGAAACAAATATTGATCCAAGTTCCTGTGAGAATTTTTAAAATTTTAAAATCATAAATAGGTAGTAAATTCGAAAAGACTATTTCCTTCGAAAATGGATATTTAATGATTTATTTTTTAGTTTTCATGTTGTTTGTATTGTAAAATATTGCAAATGTGATTGTTATGTTGTTTTTGAATGTGAGCATATAGAAGACTTCAATTACCTGTATAGGAATTATAAATGTATATTTTTTCGGATTCCAAAATTGAATTTTTCTTAATGTTTTCGGGGTTATTAAGAATGGTTCAAAATAAGCTGAATGGGCTCTAAAGTGATAAAAAACAGCTTTTTTTAAGCTCTTTGTGGTTTATCATCCTTATTTTTGCATGTCAAGTACAATAAAACATGAAGAAGCTCCAAGATATTATTATCTCAACCAGGACAATGGCTGTATTGTTACTGGGGTACGCATTTGCGATGGCTTATGCAACATTCTTAGAAAACGACTACGGAACTCCTACAGCAAAAGCATTAATTTATGAAGCAAAATGGTTTGAACTGATCATGGTGCTGCTTATTCTTAACTTCATAGGAAATATCGGAAGATACAGACTGTGGAAAAAGGATAAATGGCCCGTTCTGGTTTTTCACCTTGCGTTTGTTTTCATTTTCATTGGGGGCGCTATTACCCGATACATCAGTTTCGAAGGAACAATGCACATCCGGGAAGGAGAAACTTCCAATGAAATCGTAACGGATAAAAATTTCTTTAAAATCCAGGTCGAAGAAAAAGGGGATGTTCTTAATTATCAGGATGTACCTTATCTGATGTCACCGTTACACAAAGATTTCCAGGCAACGTATGACTTTCACGGAAAAGAAATAAAAGTATTCGCTAAAGAATACATCCAGAGAAAGAAAGACAGCTTGGTGGCTGAGCCCAACGGTGCTGAATATCTGCATCTGGTTTCTACAGGAAATACCGGAAGACAGAACATTTACATTAAACCGGGAGAAACCAAGTCAATCAACGGAACTCTGGTAACGTTCAACAGAGCAATTGATGGAGCGGTTGAATTTAGAACTGAGGGAGGAAAGCTATCAATTAAAACTCCTGTAGATGCAAGCTACATGACGATGGCTACTCAGGCAACAGGGAGTACAGTGAAAAATGAATTTCAGCCTTTGGCATTGAGAAGTTTATATACCATCAATGAATTGAAACTTGTTGTTCCTGAAGGTCTTAAAAAAGGAAGACTAATTGCCATTGAAGGAGACAGAAAGAAAGATGCAAATGTTCCGGATATGCTTCAGATTGAGCTTCAGGGGCCAAAAACAAAACAACTTGTTGATCTTTCTGTGGAAAAAGGAAATCCAAATGCTTACAAACAAGTGACCATGGATGGTTTGAATATCATGGTAGGATTCGGACCTAAAGTATATAATACTCCTTTTGCTTTGAAGCTGGATGACTTCGTTATGGAAACGTATCCGGGAAGTTCATCTCCAAGTGCTTATGAAAGCCATGTGAAAATCATTGATGAAGGAAAAGAAACTCCTTATAAAATTTATATGAACCACGTTCTTAACCATAAAGGATACCGTTTCTTCCAGTCAAGTTTTGATCCGGACAGAATGGGAACCGTTCTTTCTGTAAACCACGATTATTGGGGAACTTTGATTTCTTATATCGGGTACGGTCTTCTATTCTTAGGAATGTTTGTGATTTTCTTCTGGAAAGGAACACACTTCTGGAAATTAAATAAAATGTTGACTGATGTTAACAAAAAGAAAGGAAAAGCGGCGGCTGTATTATTGTTATTCTTAAGTTTAGGCTTAAACGCTCAGAAAATTGAAACGCATGGTACAACAGACGGAAGCACAGAGCATATTCATGTAGAAGGTGATGCACATACGCATGCTCAGCCTATTGATGGCGCTTCTCCTAAACAGCAGAACTCTCTGGCTACTCCAATGGGGAAAATGAGATCAATTTCTCCGGATGAGATTATTGCCAGAAATAAAATCACCAAAGAACATGCTGATAAGTTCGGATATCTATTGGTGCAGAATTTCGAAGGAAGAATTATTCCGATGAATACACAGGCTTTAGAGGTTTTAAGAAAACTTTACAAGCATGATAGTTTCAAAGGAACAGACGGAAAATCTCTGACGGCTAACCAATGGTTCCTTTCGATTAATACCGATACGCCAAGCTGGACAATGGTTCCGATGATTAAAGTTGGTCCAAAAGGAGGTGATGAACTAAAAAATAAAACAAAGGCTGATGAGGACGGTTATACTTCTTTAATGAACCTTTTCCCTGCGGATGCTACCGGTAACCTGAACTATATTCTGGAACAGGATTATAATACAGCATTTCGTAAAAAACCAGCTGAACAAACCAATTATGATAAAGAAGTAATTGCTGTTAACGAAAGAGTACAGATCTTTAATGAGTTTTTCAGCGGACAGTTTATGAGAATTGTTCCTGTAAAGAATGATGCTAACCACACATGGCACTCATGGCTGGATCAGAAATTTGAACCGGATATGGAGTCTCAGGAAGTAATGGGGCCTTATTTTGCAGAAGCACTTAACGCTCAGAAAACTGGAAACTGGAGTAAAGCTGATTCAGAACTGGCGAAGCTTTCAGACTACCAACAGAAATGGGGAAAAGCAGTAGTTCCTACAAAATCTAAAGTTGACCTTGAGGTTTTCATGAATAAAGCTGATATCAATTTCAAATTATTGATTTTCTATACCATCATTGGAGGTCTTCTTTTAATTCTTGGATTTGTTGAATTATTCAAACCAAATAAAATATTAAAGAAAGCAATTAAGTTGATTATTGCTGTGGGATTGATTGGATATATTTGTCATTTCCTTGGTCTTGTGGCAAGATGGTATATTTCAGGACATGCTCCTTGGAGTAACGGATATGAAGCGATTATCTTTATCTCATGGGTAGGTATTACAGCAGGTTTAATTCTTTATAGAAATGCGAATGCATTGATTCCTGCTTCTGGATTTATGGTAGCAGTTATCATGATGGGATTTGCGCACGGAGGTTCAGCTCTTGATCCTCAGATTACGCCGCTTGTTCCGGTATTGAAATCTTACTGGCTAATTGTTCACGTAGCAATTATTACATCAAGTTATGGTTTCTTTGCCTTGTCAATGATTATTGCTGTACTGTCTTTAATATTCTATATTATTTCAAATAAAGAAACATATAAAATTCACCACGATACCACATTGAAAGAATTGGTAGTCGTTTCTGAAATGTCACTAACGATTGGTCTTTTTGCTCTGACGGTAGGAAACTTCCTTGGAGGAATCTGGGCAAACGAATCGTGGGGAAGATACTGGAGCTGGGACCCTAAAGAAACATGGGCTTTCATTTCTATTATGGTTTATGCTTTCGTACTGCACATGAGACTAGTTCCAGGACTGAGAAGCAGATGGGCATTCCACGTAGCAACAATGTTTGCATTCTGCTCAATGGTAATGACTTATTTTGGAGTGAACTATTACTTAAGCGGATTGCACTCTTACGCAGCAGGAGATCCAGTACCGGTGCCGGCATGGGTCTACATTGGAATCTCTGTAATGATCATTCTGTCAGCAGTGTCATATATTAAGTTTAAAGCACTAACGAAGAAATAAAACTTCAAATACACAATACAATATAAATCCCGGAAAGTAATTTCCGGGATTTATTGTTTTTCATGGCGTTAAGACTTAGCCTATAGTAGACTCTTTTATATTAATGTTGTCTCTGTGGAAGAGTATAGGGGCTTGGGGGACCTACAGATGCTTCTGACCAGTCAATTCCATCTAAACCATTGTCCTGTAATTTTTCATTAGATGTGAGGACGAACATCCAATTAAGCTGCTTGTCAAAAACAATTCTTTTATCATGATTCTCAACCTGTATATTTTTATTTTCTACAACTACAGGAATTCCTGAGATTTCAATGTTTTCTATAAATGGTGTTCTATAATCAAATACCGTTGTGCTTTTGATAGATTGATCTTTAAGGATATAAAAGGTTTTTCTGAATGATAAGTCCTGGCCTATTTCAAACTTTGCTATATTTTTGATTTTACCCTCCTGAGCAAAACCATAATAATAACAGGAACAATAGACGCTGTCATAGAAATAAAATTCACCATTTAATTTTCCTTCTTTAAAATCAACCGTATAGTTTGGGAATTTTAACGCATTATCAATACTTACCAATCGTCCGTTGTTGTACATAAACTCTGTTTTGACCCATTTATTTGTATCGGGACTTACGTATGTATAGGCTTGAACTCCATTATAGCTTCCGTTATCATTGAAATTAAAAACTTTCTGGATAGCATTTCCATTCATGAAAGGCTGTGCGATGTATATCAGTTTGTTGTTGTGGTAATATCTGATAAGGCCTACACTGGTATCGTTTCGGTATTCAATATTGATTCCATGCAACTGTCCCATAGTATTATACTGGATGATGTTGGTTGCTTTTTTCGTTAGGAAGTTTACATTATTAACTGTTTTTGCAGGTTTAACAAGGTTGGTCTTATTGAAATAAGGTAAGTTAGTATTGTATAGTTTTACCTGCGCCTGAACATTGATGGCAGATAGTAAAATGACCACTGACAAAATATTTTTTTTCATAATAAAATCTTGATTTTTATTTACTACAAAAATATTTCAGGGCCTGGTGTTTTCCTTATGGCTTTCCGTAAGATCATTTCTATATCCTTCTTTGCCCGGATTTTTTATGGTTTTATTTTCATATGACACCTTGTGCCTTAATTATTTGCTCCTCAAAAAAATATATAGTTCCAAATTCTAAATTATTTACTATCTTTATGATATCAAAATAATATCAAATTAAAAACTGTATTTATATGGAAAAAATCTTAAAACCTATGTCCGGCTATGTGACATTAGTGATTTGTCTCATTTTGTTTGTAGCTGCTGTTTACTTTTTCATCAGCGGAGTAGATCAGAGTATTACTTTCGTTGTACTGGCAATGCTTTGTTTCCTTATTTCCTGCTTTTTCCTGAAAGGGCTTATGATTATTCAGCCTAATCACTCAAGAGTGCTGAACTTCTTTGGAAAATATGTAGGAACAGTGAAAGAAAACGGTTTGTTTTTTATTAACCCTTTATATTCATCACAGAAAATGTCTCTCCGTTCTGAAAACTTGCAGGGGCAAACGCTAAAAGTAAACGATAAGATGGGAAATCCTATTGAAATTGCTGTGGTTATGGTGTGGAAAGTAGGAGATACCTATAAAGCAGCCTTTGATGTGGAACGCTATTCCGACTTTGTAAAAATGCAGAGTGAAGCAGCAGTGCGTCATTTGGCAATGAGCTTCCCTTATGATAATTTAGAAGATGATCATGCTCCGATTACTTTGAGAGAAGGAGGAGATAAGATTAATTCTATTTTGGAACAGGAACTTACAGACCGTCTTTCAAAAGCTGGAATTATCATTCAGGAAGCAAGAATTTCACACCTTGCCTATGCCTCAGAAATTGCGGGAGCGATGCTTCAGAGACAGCAGGCAACAGCCATTGTTGCTGCAAGAACGAAGATTGTGGAAGGAGCTGTAGGAATGGTAGACCTTGCCCTGAAAAAACTTTCTGAAGACAATATTGTAGAGCTTGATGATGAAAGAAAAGCAGCAATGGTAAGTAATTTAATGGTGGTTTTATGTGGTGAAAAAGCAGCGACCCCTATCTTAAATGCTGGAACACTTTATAATTAAAAGTGAAAAATTAACAATTACATTTTACGGTAGATTTTCTCTACTTTAAAATAGGCAGATAATCTTTTTAAAGAAATTCAGAGAATGAAATCAGAAAAAACTCAGAACTCTTCAGAAAACAAAACCAAGAAATCTTTTGTTATAAGAATAGATGAGTCTACGTATAAACTTCTGGAAAAATGGGCGAATGACGAATTCAGGAGTGTGAACGGACAGATAGAATATCTACTGCATCAAAGTCTGGTAAATTCGGGGAGAAAGAAAAAAGAATAGCGCTTAATCTGGAAATAACCTTACGATAAAAATAAAGCAGAGAACATTGTTTTCTGCTTTATTTTTTGTGATATATCAAATATTTATTCAAATAACGTGGTGAAGTAATTGCTGATCACCGTCCAGAAATTCTTTCCCAGGAAATAAATCAAAGTGGAAGTGATGATTCCTTTTACGGTAAAGAATATAATTCCGCCTATTCCAAACTTCTTCACAAGACTTTTCCATTTTGAGCTCTTGTTTTCTTTTGTCGTATTATTATCTTCTATTGTGCTGTTATTTTCCATTGCTGAAATTCAAAAGATTACCTTACAAAGATAAGCATGTTTATAATTAGTCCAAATAAAAAACACGTTAAAAAATTAAAGTTTTGAGGTTCGCATAATATTTTTATCTTTAGAGAGAACGAAAAGTAAGATTTTATGTCAAAAAAAGTAAAGGATTTCGGAATCGAAAAAACACTGAAAAACTTAGGTATTAAAGAAGAAAATAAAGGTACCTCAGTAGGTGGTAAATATTTCGCTTCAGGAAAGGTGATAGAAAGCATCTCTCCTGTAGATGGAAAACTAATCGCAAAAGTGAAAACTTCCGGAGAAAGTGATTATGACAAAGTAATTGAAACTGCTCAAAAGGCATTTCAGGAATTCAGGCTGATCCCAGCTCCCAAAAGAGGAGAAATGGTAAGACAGCTGGGATTAAAATTAAGAGAATATAAAGATGACCTTGGAAAACTGGTTTCCTACGAAATGGGGAAATCATTACAGGAAGGGCTTGGAGAAGTACAGGAAATGATCGATATCTGCGATTTTGCAGTAGGTCTTTCAAGACAGCTTCAGGGATATACCATGCATTCAGAAAGACCAGGTCACAGAATGTACGAACAGTACCATCCGCTGGGAGTAGTGGGAATTATTACCGCATTCAACTTCCCGGTTGCCGTATGGTCTTGGAATACGGCATTAGCATGGATCTGTGGGAATGTAACGATCTGGAAACCGTCAGAAAAAACACCACTTTGCGCCATCGCATGTCAGAATATCATGATGGAAGTTTTAAAGGAAAATAACCTTCCTGAAGGAGTTTCAAGTGTATTGGTATCCGACCACGAAATCGGACAGAAATTGGTAGATGATAAAAGAGTAGCCTTGGTTTCTTTCACAGGTTCTACAAGAGTAGGAAGAATGGTTTCTTCAAAAGTAGCAGAAAGATTCGGGAAATCTATCCTGGAACTGGGTGGAAACAACGCCATCATCATCACCAAAGAAGCAGACATCGATATGTCTATTATCGGAGCTGTTTTCGGAGCCGTAGGAACTGCTGGTCAGAGATGTACTTCAACCAGAAGACTGATTATCCACGAAAGTGTATATGACGAAGTGAAAACAAGATTGGTAAAAGCTTACGGGCAGCTGAAAATCGGAAATCCATTGGATGAAAAGAACCATGTAGGTCCTTTGATTGATGTGGATGCTGTAAACCAATATTCTGAAGCTATTAAAAAATGTAAAAAAGAAGGGGGGAAATTCGTTGTAGAAGGCGGAGTATTAAGCGGAAAAGATTACGAATCCGGATGCTATGTTCAGCCTTGCGTTGCAGAAGTGAAAAACTCTTATGAGATTGTTCAGCATGAAACTTTTGCACCGATCTTATATTTGATCAAATACAAAACATTAGAAGAAGCTATTGCTATTCAAAATGATGTTCCACAAGGATTGTCTTCAGCGATCATGACACAAAACCTTAGAGAAGCAGAATTATTCCTTTCTCATGCAGGTTCAGATTGTGGTATCGCGAATGTAAATATCGGAACTTCAGGCGCTGAAATCGGAGGTGCTTTCGGTGGAGAAAAAGAAACCGGAGGAGGAAGAGAATCAGGATCTGATGCTTGGAAGTACTACATGAGAAGACAAACTAATACTATAAATTACACCGCACAACTTCCTTTAGCACAGGGAATTAAATTTGACTTGTAAAAGTCTTACTTTAAGCACTCAAAAAACAATAAAAATTAATAACCTGAATGATTAGATGTGTCATTTTCTGGCGGTTTAATCATTCACTTATTAAATCACACAACAATTTATTATGGAACAAACATTAGATATAAAAGCAAATAAAGTAAAAGAAACAGTTGGAAAACACGTGTTGGCAGACGGTTTCGATTTCGTGATGGATATTGAAAAATCTCACGGATCATGGCTTTATGACAAACTTACTGATAGAGAATATTTGGATATGTTCTCTATGTTCGCATCCGCTTCCATTGGCTACAACCATCCTTACCTTTTAGAAAGATCAGAATGGCTGGGCAGAATGGCAGTGAACAAACCGACTTTGGCAGACGTTTACTCAGAAGAATATGCTCAGTTTTTAGAAGTATTCGAAAGAGTAGTTATCCCTGAAGAATTACAATATGCTTTCTTTATCGAAGGCGGAACTCTGGGCGTTGAAAATGCTATGAAAGCATGCTTCGACTGGAAAACCCGCAAAAATTTCGCAAAAGGGCTTCAGACGGAAGCTGGAATTTGCATTCACTTCAAACAGGCTTTCCACGGAAGAAGTGGTTATACGTTAAGCTTAACCAATACTTCAGATCCAAGAAAATACCAATATTTTCCGATGTTCGAATGGCCAAGAATTTTGAACCCAAAATTGAAATTCCCGATTACAGAAGAAAACCTTGAAGAAACAATTAAAAACGAAAGCCTTGCTTTGCTGCAGATTGAAGAAGCAATTCTGATGAACCCTGATAAAGTGGCTTGCATCATCATTGAACCTATTCAGGCAGAAGGAGGGGATAATCATTTCAGAGACGAATTTTTGTTAGGATTAAGAAGAATTTGTGATGATAATGACATCTTATTAATCTTTGACGAAGTGCAGACAGGAATCGCCATTACAGGAAAAATGTGGGCTTTCCAACACTTCACAGCAAAACCAGACATCATTTCTTTTGGTAAAAAAGCGCAGGTGTGTGGAGTTTTGGCTAACAAAGAAAAGTTTGATGAAGTTCCGAATAATGTTTTCAGAGAAAGCTCAAGAATCAACTCTACCTTTGGAGGTAATTTTATCGATATGCTTCGTTTCCAGTTGGTGATGGAGGTAATTGAAAAAGAGAATCTTGTGGAAAATGCAAGAGTAGTAGGAGACTATTTATTAGAAAACCTGAAAGCTTTGGCTGAGAGATATCCTGAAAAAATCTCCAACGCCAGAGGAAAAGGATTGATGTGTGCCATTGATCTTCCTACTGCAGAGGAGAGAAATCACCTGATGAATGAGCTTTTCAATGACGGGTTAATCATTCTTCCTTGCGGAGATCAGTCTCTGCGTTTCAGACCTCATTTGAACGTTACCAAGGAAGAAATAAAGTTAGCTTTAGACAAGATTGAAAGCAATATTAATAAAATTTAAAACCAAAAGATTTGTAATTCTCAACAAAACATCGTATATTTAGATATTCAAACAAATTAGAATATGGAAAGAAGCACGAGAGTATCGGTTTATGAAAGTGATAACCCTTCAGAGATTCAGTTGGTTAAGTCTAAATTGGATGATGCACAAATTACAAATACCATTGAAAATAACTATCTTACATTTACTACAACACCCACAGCCACGTCGCTGAAAGTAATGGTAGACTTGAAAGATGAGAAGAAAGCATTCGAAATTATTGATGCTTATCTTCAACAAAATGAAAATTAATAAACAATTTCATAATTTTAAATTTTACTACTTCGAACCGAAAATTAATTTTAATTAGTTTTCGGTTTTTTAATTAATTAAACTATTACAGTTTTAGGTTTCTAAGAAAATTAAATACCAATAGTGGAATGAAATTACGATTAGATACTTTACTTTTTAACCATTTAAGCTTTTTTTTATCAAATTTTTATAACATATATTTTTAAAACAACATGGATTCAGAAATCAAACTAAGAAGAGCGGAAATTGAAGACAGAGACATTATTTGGGGAATAATCCAACAGTCTATTGAAAGAAGAAGACAGGATGGAAGTACACAATGGCAGAATGGATACCCTAATATTGACACCGTAGAAAGTGATATTGCAAAAGGATTTGGATATGTTCTTAGTGTTGATGGGGAGATCGCAGTGTATGCTGCATTGATTCTTAATGACGAGCCTGCCTACAGTAAAATTGAAGGAGCGTGGCTGAGCGACGGAGAGTTCGTAGTCGTACACAGAGTAGCTGTAGATGAGAAATTTGCAGGAAAAGGAATGGTGAAAAAACTTTTTGACCATATTGAAGACTTTACAAGAACCAACGGAATTCAGAGCATCAAAGTAGATACCAATCATGACAATTTGGCGATGCTGAAAATCCTTGAAGGCAGAGGATATTCCTATTGTGGAGAGGTCCTTTTGAGAGACGGCATGAGGAAGGCTTTTGAAAAGATTATAATTTGATGGAAAAGTTAAATCAATTCTCATTGAATTTTTAAAACACCCCATATTTATAATCTCTATCATGTTTGTTCGTTTAGTTCCGAACTAATATTTACTTTTGTTCAAATTTTTATATTATGCATCAAAGTATAGAAATTGATGAAAAGATTTTTCAAGATGCCGTAAAGTTCTACGGCACCGTTTTTAGCTTACCCCCTTTGGCTTCAAAAATCTATTCCTACCTTCTTTTCGACTATGAGAGAGTAGGAATTACTTTTGATGAATTTGTGGAAGTGCTTTCTGCCAGCAAAAGCTCCGTTTCTACAAGTATTTCGCTATTACTCAATGCGGAACTCATTATAGATCACAACAAAATGGATGAGCGGAAAAGATATTTTTTTATCAATGATGAATACAAAAAGATAAGATTTGAGAAAATAGTTCAAAAAATGCAGGACGAATTAAAACTACTAGATGATTTAGACAATTTTAAAAAAAGTAACGACGATGGATACAACGAAAGAATAGAACATTACAAAGCACTCTTAAACAAAAACATAGAAAATATTCAGGAATCTCTTAATAAACTATAAAATGAATAATAAGCTAGTTATACTTTCTATTGCGGCATTTTCACTCACTGCCTGCAAAAAAGAAGCTCCAAAACAGGATGGTGCAAAGCCATACCCTGTAGTTTCCGTGGAGTCAAAAAATATAGTGGGTTATCAGACGTTTCCGGCTACCATCCAAGGTAGAGTAAACAATGATGTACGTGCAAAAATACAGGGATATATTACCCAGCTTTTGGTGGATGAAGGACAATATGTAACCAAAGGACAGCCTTTATTCCGTCTTGAAACCAACATTCTGAATGAAAATGCTGCTGCTTCCAAAGCCGGAATCGGTGCGGCAGAATCCAGTATTGCGGCCGCTCAGGCTTCTGTAAGTGCTGCCCAGGTTGAAGTCAACAAACTGAAACCGCTGGTTCAGAAGAATATTATCAGTAACGTACAGCTGCAGACTGCCCAGGCTCAGTTAGCTCAGGCTCAGGCTCAGTTACAGCAGGCAATTGCTGCTAAAAGACAGGCTGAAGCCAATTATAAAGGGGTAGAAGCCAATATAGAATACTCTATCATCCGTGCGCCTATTTCCGGGGTGATTGGTAAATTACCATTAAAAGTAGGAAGTTTAGTAGGACCGTCTGATCAGACTCCGCTGACAACTATTTCAGATACATCTCAAATTTTTGCATACTTCGCAATGAACGAGAAAGAGTATTTTGATTTCCTTGAAAAAGCACCGGGAGCCTCCATGCCTGAAAAGATCAAAAATCTTCCATTGGTTGAACTTCAGTTAGCGAATGGAAGTCTTTATCCTGAAAAAGGAAAAATTGAAGCCATCACAGGTCAGATTGATCCTACAACAGGAACTATTCAGTTCAGAGTTGGCTTCTCTAATGCTCAGAAATTATTAAGCAACGGTAACAGTGGTACCATCAGATTCCCTCAACATTATGAAAATGTATTGGTGGTTCCTGAAAGTGCTACCTATGAGCAGCAGGGTATTGTTTACGTTTACAAAATAGACAAAGGAGATACTGCGAGAAACGTTGTTGTGAATGTAATAGACAGAATAGACAATATGGCTCTTCTCAAATCAGGAGTTAATAAAGGAGAAAAGGTTGTTGCTGCAGGGATCGGAGGCTTAAAACCGGGAACTGCTGTTAAGCCGAAACCAATCAAAATGGATAGTTTAGTTCAATCAATAAAACCGAAATTCTAATGATAAAAAACTTTATTAACAGACCGGTTTTATCCACCGTAATCTCAATTTTGATTGTGATTCTCGGTGTGCTGGGGCTGATCTCGTTACCGGTTACCCAGTATCCGGATATTGCACCGCCAACAGTGAGTGTTTCCGCCAATTATACGGGTGCCAATGCTGAAACGGTAATGAAGAGTGTGGTTGTTCCTTTGGAAGAACAGATTAACGGGGTAGAAGGGATGGATTATATCACTTCTTCTACCGGGAATGATGGTTCTGCCCAGATCCAGGTTTTCTTTAAACAAGGAATCGACCCGGATATTGCAGCGGTAAACGTACAGAACCGTGTTGCGAGAGCAACACCTTTGCTTCCGTCTGAAGTAACTCGTTCTGGGGTTGTAACTCAGAAGCAGCAGACCAGTGCTCTGATGTATATGTCTTTCTATTCTGAAAATAAGGATCTTGATGATGTGTACCTTCAGAACTTTTTGAATATCAACATTATTCCTAATCTTAAAAGGGTAAATGGTGTAGGGGATGCCAACGTTTTCGGAGGTAAAAACTACTCCATGAGAATCTGGTTGGATCCTGCAAAAATGGCTGCTTATGGTGTAACTCCTACGGATGTTACCAACGCAATCAATGAGCAGAGTAGAGAAGCCGCTGCAGGTTCTATCGGACAAAACAGTGGTAGCTCTTTCGAATATATCATCAAATATGTAGGTAAATTCAACGATAAAGGACAATATGATAATATAATCATTAAAGCTCTTCCGGATGGGCAAAATCTGATGTTGAAAGACGTTGCTAAAGTAGAATTGGCAGGTCAGTCCTATACCGGAATCGGAGAGAACGGAAACAACCCTTCCATCAGTATGGGGATCTTCCAGACACCAGGTTCCAATGCACAGGAGATTATTAAAAACATCAAAGCTTATCTGAAATCGGCAGAAGGTACTTTCCCTAAAGGAATTAAATATACGTTCAACTTCGATACCAACGAGTTTCTTGATGCTTCCATTGAAAAGGTGGTACATACCCTGATTGAGGCATTTATCCTGGTATTTATTGTGGTATATATTTTCCTTCAGGATTTCAGATCTACGTTAATCCCGGCCATCGCGGTTCCGGTATCTATTGTGGGTGCGTTCTTCTTCCTGAATTTATTCGGATATTCATTAAACCTTTTAACATTATTCGCCCTGGTACTGGCCATCGGTATTGTGGTGGATGATGCAATTGTAGTAGTGGAGGCCGTCCATGCGAAAATGGAGCACGGTATTTCAGATGCTAAGAAGGCAACTGTAGAAGCAATGGATGAGATTACAGGGGCTATTATCTCTATTACTTTGGTAATGGCGGCAGTATTTATTCCTGTAACGTTCATTACAGGTCCTACAGGGGTATTCTACCAGCAGTTTGGTATTACCCTGATTATTGCGATTATCATTTCTGCGATTAATGCCTTGACTTTGAGTCCGGTTTTATGTTCATTATTCCTAAAACCTCATGCAGAGCATCACGAAAAATATCAGAGCATGAACTTTATTCAGAAGTTCTTCTATAAGTTCAACATTGCTTTTAAAACTACTACCGACCGTTACGGAAGAGGATTTGTATTCCTGTTAAGACATAAATGGGTAACCCTTCTTATTTTTGCTATTACCGGAGGTATTTTATACTGGGCGAGCAGCAGCATGAAAAAAGGTTTTGTACCTACAGAGGACAGAGGGATTATCTTTACCGACGTTCAGCTTCCTCCGGGAGCTTCAATGGAAAGAACCTATAATGTTCTGAAAACCCTTCAGGCTAATGCTATGAAAGTTCCGGGAGTACAAAATGTAACCATATCTACAGGTAGAGGTTTCTTATCCGGAAACGGAAGTAATAACGGTCTTGCCTTCATCAAATTGAAACCTTTTGAAGACAGAAAAAGTGCAGGACAGAGTTCTGAAGATATCACGAAAAGATTATTCGGAATCGTAGGATCTGTTCCTGATGCGAAAGTAGTTTTCTTCCAGCCACCAAGTGTACCGGGATTTGGTAACAGTGCCGGTTTTGAAATGGTATTGCTTGATAAAGCAGGTGGAGAATATGCTGATCTGGATAATAAAACCAATGAATTCATCGGTAAGCTGATGCAGAGACCTGAGATTCAATTTGCTCAGACTTCATTCAATACCAAGTATCCTCAGTATCAAATGGATATTAATGTTCCTTTAGCAAAACAGTTGGGAGTATCTGTAAGTGATATTTTGGCTACGATGCAGGGATATATAGGAGGAATCTATACTGCTGACTTTACAAAATACGGAAAGCAGTTCAGAGTAATGGTTCAGGCCCTTCCTGATAATAGAAAAAGTGTTGATAACCTGAATGAACTTTATGTAAGAACGGGTTCAGGAGTAATGTCTCCGATATCACAGTTTGTAACGCTGAATAAAGCATACGGACCACAATCTGTAAGCCGTTATAACTTGTTTACTTCTGTGAAGGTGACAGGCGCCAACTCTGAAGGATACAGTTCCGGAGATGCCATTGCCGCTGTACAGCAGGTGGCTAATGAAACCCTGAATCAGAACTATGCCGTAGAATTTACCGGATTGACCAGAGAAGAATTAAACTCAGGATCTCAGACGCTTCTTATCTTCGGGCTTAGTTTGATCTTCGTTTACTTTATTCTTTCTGCACAGTATGAAAGTTATATTCTTCCGCTGATTGTTATCATCTCTCTTCCTCTTGGGGTAATGGGAGCTTATTTCGGACAGAAGATTATGGGCTTGGAAAACAATATCTACTTCCAGATTGCCCTGATCATGCTTGTTGGACTATTAGCGAAAAACGCGATTCTAATCGTCGAATTTGCAGTGCAGAGAAGGCATCATGGTGAAACCATTGTAATGTCGGCCATCAATGCAGCTAAAGCCAGAATAAGACCTATCCTGATGACCTCCTTTGCCTTTATCTTCGGTCTGTTGCCGTTAGTGTTGGCAAGTGGAATTGGAGCAGTGGGTAACAGATCTATTGCGACAGGTGCTGCGATAGGACTATTGATAGGAACTATTTTAGGATTATTTGTAATTCCGGTTCTTTATGTGATTTTTGAAACATTGCAGGAGAAAGTTAAACCTATCAAAAAAGAAGAAATCAATTTAGCTGAATAAAAAATAATGATTCGGATCTTAGAAGTTAGACTTAGCGATCATTCTATAACTAACTTCTAATTTCTGGATTCTAACTTCTAATTTTAAATAATGAAGAGTTTATTAAACATCATAAAAGGAATTACTTTTTCAGTTTTCATACTCGGAGCCATCTCATCCTGTATGGCGAGAAAAGAATATGAAAGACCGAAGAATGTTGTAGACGAAAAGCTTTTCCGTACCGATATGCTTGCTTCAGACAGTACCAATATCGCGGATATTTCCTGGAAGGAGATATTTACCGATCCCATACTTCAGAAACATATTTCCAAAGCTCTAGACAACAACCTGGATATCAGAATTGCTCTGCAAAGTATCAATTCTGCAGAAGCTTATCTTAAACAAAGTAAAGCTGCTTATCAGCCTACAGTATCTATTGGCCCCAATTATACCTTCCAGACCCAGTCTATCAATACTCAGTTTGGACAGATTATCGGCTCAAGACGTTATGTTAACCAGTTTGATATTACAACAAGTATCGGTTGGGAAGCTGATCTTTGGGGAAAGCTGAAAGCACAGGAAAAAGCACAGCTTGCGACTTATTTAGGAACTGTTGCAGCACATAAAGCGGTAAAAAGCAGCCTTGTATCTTCTATTGCTTCGGCTTATTATCAATTGTTGACATTTGATGCTCAAAAGAAGATCATTTCAGAAACCATTGCAGTACGTGAGAAAAACCTGGAAACGACCAAAGCTTTAAAAACTTCAGGAACTGTTACAGAAGTAGCAGTGCAGCAAAGTGAAGCGCTTGTTTTTAATGCAAAATCATTACTGATTGATATTGATACCCAGATCCAGCAGCTTGAAAATACCATGAGTCTGTTGATGGGAGAACCGTCACAAACTATTGAAAGATCTACTTTAGAAGCTCAGAATCTTCCCATTGACTTGAAATTGGGATATCCTGCACAACTTTTGGCTAACCGTCCGGACGTAATGAAAGCAGAGTACAACTTAATGAATGCTTTTGAGTTAACCAATTCTGCGAAAGCACAATTTTATCCGACGTTAAAATTGACAGGAAGTGGAGGAGTACAGTCTGTAGATATAGATCACCTTTTCAGCGTAAATTCTCTGTTTGCCAACGTAGTAGCAGGATTGGCACAGCCTATCTTAAACAGAAGAACCATCAAAACAAATTATGAAGTAAGTCTTGCCAATAAAGAAACGGCTTATTTAAACTTCAGAAAAACTGTTTTAACTGCCGGAAAAGAAGTTTCTGATGCAATCAGGGTTTACTCTGTTCAGGATTCATTTATTGCATTGAAACAGAAAGAACTGGATGCTTACAAAAAATCCGTTGATTATTCTCAGGAATTGGTGAACTATGGTATGGCCAACTATCTTGAAGTATTGAATGCCAGCGTAAATTCATTGAATGCGGAGCTTAATATTTCTAATGCCCGTTACAATAAAATGAAAGCAGGTGTAGAGCTTTATCAGGCACTAGGAGGAGGCTGGAAATAACAGCAATCTATCCTTCCATATACAAAAACGTATGTCAGCAATGGCATACGTTTTTTATTGATCAACTGTGTTAAAATTCAAATCTTATTTGGATATATGTATTTAACTACGTAGTTTTATACTTTAAAATTGAATATTATGAAATTACA
Organism: Chryseobacterium sp. JK1; assembly: GCF_050632815.1. NCBI lineage: Bacteria > Pseudomonadati > Bacteroidota > Flavobacteriia > Flavobacteriales > Weeksellaceae > Chryseobacterium > Chryseobacterium sp. JK1. The sequence continues at coordinate 1,180,770 of NZ_JBODRU010000001.1, forward strand.
GATCCAGTCCATAAGTAATTCATTTTCAGAACAGGCTATAGCATTGATCCTGAATATCCAGCAAAACGAATTCAATATTCCGATAACTGTAGAAGACCAGCCCGATTTGATAGAAATTGAAAGCTTTTATCATGAAAAGGGAGGCAATTTCTGGGGCGCTTTTGTAGAAGGCGAATTGGTAGGTTCTATTGCTTTGGTTAAATTTGATGAGAAAGCAGCTGCCATCAGAAAAATGTTTGTGAAAAAAGAATGTAGAGGAAAGGAGTTTAATATCGCACAGATTCTTCTGGAAACGTTAATAACGTTTTGTAAAGAACAGAAAATCGAGGATCTTTATCTGGGTACCGTCAATGTATTGAAGGCTGCTCAACGTTTTTATGAACGCAATCATTTTATAAAAATTGAAAAAGAAACTCTTCCGGCTTCCTTCCCATTGATGAGTGCCGACGATGTTTTTTATCATTTAAATATAGACTGAATATGAATGTAATCAACGAAGCAGGAATTCTTGCGATATCCACCAGACTGCATCGCCTTAGTGAACAACTGAGGAAAGACGGAGCGCTTATCTATAAAGCATTCGGAATTGATTTTGAACTTAAATGGTTTCCGGTTATTTTCACTATTTATAAAAAAGAAATAGCAAGTGTGGTGGAAATCGCCAACGAAATAGGGTATACCCATCCCTCTACAATCACGCTGCTCAAAGAACTCGAAAAACAGGAATTGATTCAATGGGAAAAAGATAAACAAGATGAACGCAAAAGGCTGTTTAAACTTACTTCCAAAGGTCGGGAACTTATTGAAAAGATGAAGCCGGTTTGGGAATTGATGTCTCAGATTTTAGGTGATATTTCAGACAATACAAATAACCTGCTGACTGCTATTGATGAAGCCGAAGAAAAAATTGCCAACCAGTCTTTTTATCAGCGAGCGATGCAGGTAAAGAACTCAAAATAAAATAATGTTTTAGCTATTTAAAATTAAATAAACCCGCCAAAATTGACGGGTTTCATTATGTATTGAAATTAAAATACGATATTAGAATCTCAAAGTGGCTGCCACAGACCAGGTTCTTCCAAAACCAAGGAATCCTGTATTACCATCGGCAACGCCCTGATATACTCTTCCTGCATCCTGATACGTTTTCCCTGCATCCGGACCGCTGGTAATTTTATCACCTGCAAAAATGTTGGTGCTTAATTCAGAAATATAATATTTGTTGAATAAATTGTATACATTCGCTCTCAGTGTCAGAGATTTTTTTGCATCAAGCGTGAATTTGTAAGAAGCTCCAACATCAAATAAATGATAGCTTGGTAACTTTACAATTCCTTTTTCTCTTGCTGCTTCAGTAAGGAAGTTGATTGGGTTGAACTGTGCATACAGTTTATCATAATATTCCCAGTTAGCATCAATACTGAAAGCCTTTGTAATATTATAGTCTGCACCAATGCTTGCAGTGGTTTGTGCGGCATCACCAACTTTTAGATCTTTAATATTGATGGCTCCTGTTGCCCCTGCAATTTCCTGATTGCTTTGAACATCAAGGATGTTGAAGTTAGCATTACCTTTATACTTCCAGTTTCCTAAAGATACCATTCCTCTAAGTTTAAGATTGGTAAAAGGTCTTGCTTTTGCTTCTAATTCAATTCCCTGGTGTAATTGTCCTACATTCAGAGCGTTATAAAAATAAGCATTTCCAAGTGTTAACTGTGAGAATTTAGCAACATCTGAAGCCGTAGCATTAAATGTTCTTGAAATGAATCGGTCATCCCATTGCGTTCTGTAGGCGTTGATGTTCACATCTACATAACGGGATTTGAAACCATATCCCAGCTCCAGAGAGAAAATTCTCTCATTCTTTGCATCGTTGTAGATATTTTGGTTAGAGGGGAATAAAGCGTTGAATAAAGGTTGTCTTGAAATAACCCCTGTATTGAAGAATACATTATGATGCTCGTCTATGTTGTAGTTAGCACCTCCTTTTACGATATATCCTGTTTTGTGGTACCATTTTGTTTCCTGGTTTCCAGGGGTATACAGCATATAATCTCTCCTCTTGTAATATTGTTCGGAAACGGATCCCTGAACAGAAGCACTTAGCTTTTCGGAGCTGTATTCCACCATTCCGTAGATACCTGCCCATTTTACCAAACCTTCATTATAGATGGATACTTTCTGAGCATCTTTAAGTTTCGTAAGTGGCTCTGGTTTTACAGTTTGATTGATATAATATCCTTTAGGTGCATTTGCCGTATTAGGTACAAATAATGCATCAGATCCTAACATATCAGTCACAATGTCATACAATGCTCCTTTGTAAGTTTTAAGATCAAGACCCCCGTTAAAAGTCCAGTTGTTCTTTTTGTAATTAAGGTCGGCAATTACTCCGTACCAGTCGTGAGCATTAATACTTTGCTTTCTTACAATTCCGTTTGAACCGTTTAAAGTAGCTACATATTGTCCGTTGTAATCACCAGGAGAACCTGCAGGTGCTGTAAAGGTTGGCTTTTGGAAAGTATTTCCATTATAATCAGTTACCATACCGCCTCTGTTATAACGGTAGATCATATCCCAGTTGATTGTACCATCTCCGCCTGCTCCATAATTCATGAAATTCATAGTTTGTCCGCTGGCATTTTTAATAGAACCGTTAAGCCCGGTACCACCACCACCGCGTCCCCATGAACCATAAAGAACAGTAGACAGCTTCAGGTTATCGTTCATATTCCAGTCCCAGTTTAATGAAGCAATAGGTTTATGATAGAAGTTGGGTGCTAAATTAAATTGAGATCCGTTCAGCATTCCTGTTTGTGGGTTGTATCTTCTTCCGTACGTTTCAAACTGTTGAAGGGTTGCTACATTGGCTCCGGTTGCAGAAGACCTTCTTGTATCGTGCACTTGTGGCGCTCCGGTAGCAATAAAGTTGAAAGCATGTTTTTCGTTAGGCTTAAACCCTGTTGAGAAAAACCATGAGTAACCTTCTCCTTTTGTTCCGTTGATATAGCCATCACCTTGCCAGCGGGAAAGTAATACTGTTGTTCCCCATTTGTTTTTTAGCCCGGAAGAATACATCGCTGATATTCTGGAGTAATTGTCGTTACCCACTTCTCCTTTTATCATTGCTTTTTGTTCAGCATCGGTAGCTTTCGTTACGATGTTGATGGTTCCACCTACGGACGGAACGACAAATTTAGAGGCTCCCAGACCTCTCTGAATCTGAATCGTGCTTGCAATATCCGCCAATCCAGTCCAGTTAGACCAATAAACAGTACCTCCCTGCATGTCATTAACAGGCTGCCCGTTGATAATAACGGCAATATTGGCTCCGTCAAAACCTCTCATGTTGATTCTGCTGTCTCCAAATCCTCCACCTACTTTAGTAACGTAAACGGATGGGGTAGACTTCATAATTTCAGGAAATTCTCTATTTCCTAATTTCTCCTGAATTTCTGCCGCTTTAATGGTGGAAACTGCAACAGGAGTTTTTCTTTCTTTGGCCGTTTGGGAAAGGTTTCTACCTACCAACATCACCTCATCAATAGATTTTGACTTTTCTAATGAATCTTTCGTACTCTGCCCATAATACAAGGCTGCAGTAGGTAATACAAGCGCTATAATAAGTCGCTTTTTAAAAATAATGCTCATGAAATAAACTAGCGTGTTTGATTTTAAGGCTGCAAAGATGATTATTTATTTTTAAATTGAGTATTAAATCTTCAGGAAGTGATTTTATTCATAGTATAGATCATGCACTGGTACTCGTTTTTTGGACTGTATTAATTATTTCAGATCTTTAGTTTATAATTTGTTAACGAAGAAAAAATTGCAGTATTTTAACATAATAGATTGGTTCAAAGAATAATAACAGACTGGAAATTCGGATGCATTATTTTTTATTGTAATTTCATTGTATTGAAAAGTCTGTCTTTATCTTAATACTGACAAACTGCTGTCACTGATGTTTTCTAACTTTACAGGAACAATAAATATATAAGGTATGGGAGCTGCTCCGCAAAGATTAACTGTGTATGTCAATACAAAAGCTGAATGGAGAGAATGGCTGGAGAAAAATCATCAGTCAGAGCAGTCTATATGGCTTGTCTGTAATACTAAAAAATCGAATCTGCCTATGATTTACTGGACAGAACTTGTAGATGAAGCCCTTTGCTTTGGGTGGATTGACAGTACAAGGAAAACAATTGATGAAAACTCATTTATGCAGTTATTCAGCAGACGAAAACCTAACAGCACCTGGTCGAGAATCAATAAAGAAAAAGTTGAAAAACTGATAGAAAATAATCTGATGAGAAAGGCTGGGCTGGACTGCATACGAATTGCCCAGGAAAACGGCTCATGGAATATTTTAGACAGTGTGGAAGGGCTTGAAATTCCGAAAGACCTGAATGAAGCATTTAAAATGTACAGCGGTTCACAAGCGTATTTCGAAAGTTTAAGTAAGTCTGTTAAAAAAATGCTGTTACAGTGGATTGTTCTGGCGAAGAGACCGGAAACAAGGCAAAAGCGTATTGATGAAATAGCAATTCACGCCGCCCAGAAAAAGAAACCTAAGCAGTTTCAGTAAACCGAATTATGAATAGTGAGAAACTATAGTAAAGGTCTTCCTTGGTTTTCAGGAAGGTTATATTTCGTAGATCTCAGCATCGGTAAATACAAAAAATTTACTCTTTTTAGGAAGATTTTTAGTATCCAACCCGGTAAATTCACTAAAAGCAGGTAATAGTAACTGATTTTCACTGATTGCAAAGCACGGCAGCCGAATGTTTTTCACAGAGGAATTTAAAACGATTCCCGGATGAATGTGCCCTGTAATCTGAAATCCCGGTCTTTTCTTTTCGTACTCATGAATGAAGGTGAATTCATTTATCTCCACCATAGCAGATTTATGATGGAGGCACAGTTTTTTTTCCAAAGCTTTTGAGATGCGGTCATGATTGCCTTCTATAAGATGAAATTCTATTTCAGGATATTGATTTCTCCAGGTGCAGAACTCATCCACGTCAGAATTATCCCCTGCATGAAGAAGATCACCAACGATAATAAATTTGTTGGGCTCGAAATACTCAATCAATGCAGATAATCTTTCCAGATCACTTTTCATGATATGATTAGCCAATGCAATTCCATTTTTGCGAAAGTGGGCCGTTTTTCCAATATGAAGATCAGAAAGAATCAATGCTTTTTCTTTTTCCCAGAATACAGCACGCTGATTGGTAAGAATGAAGGTTTCGTTTTGTATAGAAATGTTTTTGGTGGCTATAAACACGGGTGCTAAATTGTTTTTTGTTACGTAGATCAGGCTTGTTTTCTGCTTACATGGAAGTTTTCATCAAAAGTATAGGTCAGAGGAATTCCGGTAGCAATTTCTCTTTCCAGAATTTCTTCAGGAGACAGGTGTTCCAGATACATGATGAGAGCGCGAAGGCTATTTCCGTGGGCTACAATCAAAACGTCTTCTCCCTGTTTCAGCAGAGGAGCAATTTTACTTTCGTAGTAAGGGATAACCCGGTTGTAGGTATCTTTCAGGCTTTCTCCTCCGGGAGGTTCTACATCGTAGGATCTGCGCCAGATATGAACCTGCTCATCACCGTATTTTAATGCTGTTTCAGCTTTGTTGAGTCCTTCAAGATTTCCATAGGAACGTTCATTTAGGGCTTTATCAATAACAATCGGGACGTTTTTTTCTCCCATTTCGTTAAGTATAATGGTAAGGGTGTGCTGAGCACGGATCAAAGCGGAAGTAAATGCAATATTTATTTTCTGACCTTTCAAAGCGATACCTGCTTTTTTAGCTTCCTCAATACCTGTTTCTGTGATATCTATATCCTGCCATCCTGTAAACCGGTTTTCAAGGTTCCAGAGCGACTGTCCGTGACGGACTAAGAATAATTTTGTCATTTGTACACTTTATTTTAATCTTCAAAGAAGATACTCTAAGTTACGGCGATTATTAAACTTTTCAAAGGATTTTAACGATAAGTTTATTTACATTTTTACAAAAGATAAGAGGCTTTTTACAGGATGAATTTTCATTTCATTTTTCACAACAATCAAAGAAATTTTGGCGTTTTCTTTACATTTTCAGCATTCTCCTAATTCTGGCATCCAGTCCTTCACTGGAAAGTGTCTGTCTCAGACTATCTACTTTTATCGGAAAGCTTAAAGGGGTAAAAGAGCGGGAATATTTCACAATAATTTCAGATTTTTCAATTCTTTTAAAAGCTTCCACCAGACGTTGTTCCTGAAGCTGCATATTAAAGACTTCAGTATAGGCTTGTTTGATAAGGAAATGATTGGGATCATAATCTTCAAGTACTTTAAAGATAAGTCCTGCAGAGCTCTGTAAAGATTTATTGGATCTTTGCTTCCCTGCATAATTTTGAATCACCATCCCTGAGATTACCGCAATATCACGAAATTTTCTTCTTGCCATTTCTGCAGAGTTGATACTGGCAATTACATCATTCATCAGGTTTTCGCGGGTTAAAATCTGTTGTAAGTTATCTTCATTCAGTGGAATTTCTTTATCGCTGAAAAGCTCAAATCCATAATCATTCATAGCCATAGAAAAAGAAATAGGGGCAAGCTTCGAAATACGGTAGGCCACCAATGCAGCCATTACTTCATGCACAAGCCGTCCTTCGAAAGGATACATAAACAGGTGAAATCCTTCCCGGTTTTTAATCATTTCCACCAAAAATTCGTCCTCTTTTGGGATGTGGGAATTTTCTTCCTGATTGACTAACAGGGGATGAAGGAACTTCAGTTCTTTTTCTGATGCTTTAGGATTTAAAGCATGTGACAGTTTTTCTCTTAAGAAATGTCCCAAATTGGAGCTTAAAGGTAACCTTCCACCCAGATAACTCGGAACCAGCGCTTTTCCTTTTGCTGATCTTACATAAACGGTCATATCTTTAATCATAGCCACTTCAAGGGTGCGTCCTGCCAGAATAAATTTTTCTTCTTTTTTCAGTTTTGAGATAAAATATTCTTCAATCATTCCGATGTAACCCCCGGAAATAAATTTAACTTTCAGCATGGCATCACTTACAATCACCCCCATATTCATCCGGTGAAGCATAGCGATTTTTCGTGAAGTGACTTTGTAAAGGCCATCTTCCATAATCACTATTTTGTGGAACTCTTCATAGTTCTTTAAAACACTGCCGCCAATAGTTAGAAATTCAAGAATACTTTTCCATTCTTCATCCATAATTTCCTGAAAAGCATATACTTTTTTTATTCTTTCATAGGTTTCCTCAGGATAAAAGCCATCACCTACAGCAAGAGTCATCAGAAACTGAACCAATACATCGAAACATAAAACCTGAGGTTCCCGGGGTTCTACAACTTTTTGTTTTACAGCTTCTTTTAAGGCAGAAACTTCAATAAGTTCCAGAGAATGAGTCGGAACACAATAAATTTTTGATGTTTCAAAAGGAGAGTGCCCACTCCGGCCGGCCCGCTGAAGAAATCTGGCAACTCCTTTGGCTGAACCAATCTGAATAACAGTATCAACAGGCTTAAAATCAATTCCGAGATCCAATGAAGAAGTAGAAACTACGGCTTTTAATTTTCCTGAACTTAAATTTTCTTCAATCCAGATTCTTAAATGAGCATCAATAGAACTGTGATGGATGGCAATTTGTCCCGCAAAATCGGGATGAGCATCAAGCAGCAACTGATACCACATTTCACTCTGGCTTCTGGTATTGGTAAAAACGATGGTTGATTGAGAATTGAGAATGATGGGTACCACCTTATCAGCCAGTTTATTTCCTAAATGTCCTGCCCACGGTAATATTTCAATTTCATCAGGGAAAACGGGGAGAATGTCTATTTTTTTCTGCTCTTTGGCTGTAATTTTTACTTTTTTAATATCATAGGGAATCAGAACTTCCATGGCTTCATCCAGATTACCGATGGTAGCGGTTATTCCCCATATTGTAAGCTTGGGAACATATTTTCTCAGCTGTGATATTCCCAGCTCTACCATTACACCTCGTTTTGAGCCTAGCAACTCATGCCATTCATCTACTGCCAGACATTTCATATCTCGGAAGAATGTTTCATGGTTTTTCTGTGCCAGCAGCAAGTGAAGGCTTTCCGGAGTTACCACAAGAATTTCTGGCATTTTTTTGATCTGTTGCTGTCTTACTTTTGGGTCAGTATCTCCGTTTCTTACCCCAACCGCCCAATCCAGCCCGATTTCATCAATAGCCTCCTGCATGGCTTTTGCAATGTCTTTGGATAAAGATCGGAGAGGAGTGATCCAGATCATTTTCAATCCTTTTTTATATTGATCAGGGTAATTCAGAAAATCAGAGACCAATCCCAGAAATACAGAAAATGTTTTCCCAAAACCCGTGGGTGCCACAACTATTCCGCTGTAACCGCTTCCCAGTTTTTTCCAGGTTTCGATCTGAAATTTAAATGGAGATATGCCTTTATCGGTCATCCATTGCTGAATGATCTTAAATCCATCGGTATGTTCAAAGGCTGCCAATTTATTGTATTAATTTTTTTATTTCTTCAAGAGTGTCAATCTCATCTACGGTTTTATCTTTCCGCCATCTTACAATTCTGGGAAATCTTAATGCTACACCGCTTTTGTGACGGTTGCTGAAACCTATTCCTTCAAAAGCGATTTCAAAAACGAGTTCTGCTTTTACGGTTCGTACCGGACCAAACTTTTCGATGGCGTTTTTCGTTACAAACTTGCTGACTTCCATAATTTCCTTATCAGTTAATCCCGAATAGGCTTTTGCTATTGTTACTAAAGCATCTCCGTTTTTTACGGCAAAAGTATAATCGGTATAATAGGCACTGCGTCTGCCGCTTCCTTTTTGAGCATAAATGAGAACCGCATCTATCGTAAACGGGTTTATTTTCCACTTCCACCAGTCTCCTTTTTTCCGGCCGGAATGATAGGGTGAGTATTTCTGTTTCAGCATCAGCCCCTCACTGTTGACCTCTCTGGAATGTTCTCTGATGCTGCTGAGATCTTCCCATTTTTCAAAATCTATACTTTGGGAAAGGCTTATATTTTGTGGAGCTTCATTTAATAATAATTCTTCAAGCATTGCTCTTCTTCCTGAGATGGGCTTTTCTCTCAGGTCGTTATTTTCAAGTTCCAGAAGATCATAGGCAAATACTTCGATGGGAATTTCTGAGAGCATTTTCTTGGGTAAGGATTTTCTGTTGAGTCTTTTTTGTAATTCATTAAAATTTAAAACTTTTCCTTCTTTTACCGCCAGTATTTCTCCATCCAATACAAAGTTCCCTTTCATGGCCAGAACGGTTTCTGCGATTTCCGGAAACTGTTCGGTAACAAGTTCTTCTCCTCTTGACCAAATGAAAACCTCATCATTTCTACGGATGATTTGACCGCGAATTCCGTCCCATTTGTACTCTGCGAGCCATTCTGAAGGTTCACCAAGTTCGGAGAGTTCTTTTTCTAAAGGATAAGCAAGGCAGAATGGATAAGGTTTTGAATTGTCAGGGTTTATATTTTCTGCTGAAATCAGTTCGTGAAAGGAAGCTTCTTCAGGTTGCCATTTTCCCATTAGGCTATGCATTAATGCGCTGGATTCCTGCCCGGAAAATTTGGTGAGGGCATTGATGAGTGTTTTATCAGAAACTCCGATCCGGAAACTCCCGCCAATCAATTTGTTGAAAATGAGTCTTTCCGTATAATCAAGTCCGTTCCAGGAGCTCAGTACAAACTCTTTTTTTTCCTGATCGGTTTTATCTTTTAAATGAACAATGTCATTCATCCATTGAGATAATGTACGCTCAATTTTTGTTTGTGGAGGTGGAAGTAGTAAAGACAGAGTTTCTCCGAGATCTCCCACGGAAGAATAGCTTTCCTGAAAGAGCCACAAAGGAAGTCGGGTAATTTCCAGAGCCCATTCTTTCATATAGTTGGTATTGACATTTCTTTTAGGTCTTTTTCCTGTAAATAAGGCAATAAACCAAACTTTATCTTCATCGGGAGCACGTTCCAGATAATCGATGATTGCATCAATTTTGGCATTGGTTTTATTGGTGGTTTCCAATGCATTGATCAGGTCTGCAAAATGTCTCATGGCTTTTGATTTTCAAGGTTTTCCTTTTCATCATCATCGTCACCAAATAAGGTTTCTACAACATCTGCATAAACTCCGATTTCATTAAGATATTTTGAAAAGACTTCTGTCTGCCCGTGGGTAACGTGAACAATTTCTGCTTCAGTGGCCTTTACGGTCTGTAATAAGCCCTTCCAGTCTGCATGATCGCTCATGGCAAATCCTGCATCGGCGCTTCGCCATCTTCTGGCTCCCCGAACCTGCATCCATCCGGAACATATTGCCGTTGCGGGATCCGGAATTTTCTTAATGATACTGCTGTCTAATAAAGCAGGTGGTACAATCACGATCTCATGTTCCATTTCTTTGGGGCGTTCTCTGAAATCTGCAACGGTGTACTCTGGAAGATGAATTCCCACGGTTTCAAAAGCTTCATTTAGCTTGCCAATAGAATAATGAACGTATATTTTTCCTAAACCTTCAACTGCTTTCATAATACGCTGAGCTTTGCCCAACGAATAACCTATAAATACTGAAGTCTTATGGTTTTCCTGGTTTTTCAGTACCCAGTTCTGCAGTTTTTTATTAAGATCCTGAACTTCGAGCCAATTGTATATAGGAAGTCCAAAGGTACTTTCTGTTACAAATTCATTGCATTTTACCAGTTCAAAAGGAGTGCTCAAGCCATCTTCCTGAACTTTGTAATCTCCTGAAATAACGGTTATATATCCTTTATATTCCAGTCTTATCTGAGCAGACCCAATGATATGCCCCGCGGGATGAAGGGAAAGTTTTACTCCATTGATGGTCACTGTTTCTCCATATCCTACACTCTGACATTCTATATCTGTACTGATTCTTTGATGAAGAATAGGTTTGGTAAAGTGATGACAAAGGTATTTTTTCATTCCCCAACGGGCATGATCGGCGTGTCCATGGGTGATGACCGCCATATCAACAGGTCTCCAGGGATCGATGTAGAATTTTCCCTGAGGACAGTATATTCCTTTTTTGGTAAATGTGATTAATTTCAATGGTGTGACTGGTTTATAGAACAGGCTTCAAAAACTTAACCAAATTATAATAAAGTACTGACATTTTATTAAACTGTGGTAGAATTTATAAAAACGATGGTCTATTAGAAATGATTAAAGCGAAAATATATAGAATAAAACAGGTTGTCTCTTTATGAAACAACCTGTTATTTTATTTTGCGTTAAGGACATCATTCACGAAATCAATCCATTGATGTTCCGGGATGGTGCTGTCTATAAAGTAATCCGGCTGAATTCCTTTTTCGTCAATCGCCATATCTGGAATTCGGAAGCTTTTTGAAAGGCTGTAACCCAATTTAAATTCGTTGCAGGGAGAGTTGAGGAAATACATATTGGAAATATCAAGAACTCCGGCAGTTGTGGTTCCGAAAAGCTTTACTTTTTTACTTTGTTTTGCTGCCAGTAAAAATTCTTCGGCAGTACTTCCGTTTCCTTTATTGATAATAATTCCTACATTTTTTGGAAAAGGGAAGATCTTCTCTGATTTATTAATGCTTAGAATACTGTTGTCATCCTGTAAAGAAACAAATTTGCCTAAATTGGCATTCAGTTTATCATAGGCTTTTTTCAGAAATTCTCTTTCTTCTTTCGGGATTCCGTATTTTTCGTAATTATCATACAGATCCAGCATTCTTTGGTTGTTCAGTTTCGTAGAATACATCTGTGCTCTGATACTTCTGATAGGATTGGTATAAAGGTAAGGAATGATCTCTGAGAAGCTGTTATCACTTCCGCCACCATTGTTTCGGATGTCTATGATAAGGTTTTCTGTACTTTCAATTTTTGATTTGTTGGCTGTAATCACACTGTCGATGACTTTTTTCATCGCACCGTTAAATGTTGGGATACGCAAAAGAAGAGTATTCTTATTCAACTCTTTTAAAAAAGGTTTCGGAGTTTGCATAGCCTGAAGATAGGTTTCAATGTTTTCTTCCTTTTCAAATTTTGGAGAAAGTCTTTTTAGGACAAAGCTACCCATTTGAAGGTAGTTTTTACCCATAAAACGGATCTGATTTACTTCCTGACCAGACTTGTCTCTCAGATAAAAGACACCTTTTGATTGATCTGTATTGATCGTCAGTTTCAATTCATAAGGCTTCCAGTTTTCTGCTCCTGACTGAATGATAAATCCTTTGTATGCATTTCCGATTTTTTTAATTCCAATCACATATGGTTCTGCTTCCCAAATTCCTTCAATATCGGATTCTTTTTTGGAAAGAACTTCCTTTTTGAACTTTTCAAGGTCTACTGTAACAATTTCACTTTTGGGCTGTTCTTTAGCGGCAGCTGGTTGAGATTGTTGATTTTTATTTTCAATTTTTGAAATAGAAAAATGTCCGGATCTGAAGAACTTCATCCAATCATAAATGTTTTGTAAACATTCAGTATCCGATTTTGAGTTTTTTATTTTACTTAAAAAGTCTGTATTATGAGCCTGATAAGCGGGCATTCCTTTTTTGTCAATAACGTATTGAAATCCGGCATCATTTTCTTCGAACGTTTTTTTTACCCATTGGAAATTGGTTTCACACGTACAGTTTTGGGCAAAGCCAAGAGTAGAAGACGTGATGAAAACTGCAATGAGTGCTTTAATCTTAATCATGGTTTAGTTTTATATTCTGAATATACAAATCTAACGATAAATCTATTTTTTTATGATTTAAAATGATATTTATTCGTTGAAATCATTTATTTAAATGATTTTTTGAACTTTTCAGCAATACAAAAATGAACGCTACGCCAATATCAACCTTCTGAAAATCTATGAACTTTGTACTAACATTAAATAAGAATACAATGAGTAAAACAATTTTAATTACAGGTGCAGCAAGCGGATTTGGAAAGATTGCCGCTTTTGATCTTGCTAAAAAAGGACATAAAGTAATTGCTACAGCTCAGGTTTATCCTCAAATGAGTGATTTAATCCGTGAAGCTAAAGAACAGAGAGTTGATCTGACTGTTGACAAACTGGATGTAACGAACCAAAGAGATGTAGATTATATCTTAAAGAAATATGCAGATATTGATATTCTCATCAGTAATGCCGGGATTATGGAAGGGGGACCAATTGCCGAACAGCCCGTAGATATTATTCGTTCTATGTTTGAAGTGAATGTATTTGCTGCTCTGAATCTTGCACAGGGCTATATCAAAAAGTTTGTGGAAAAGAAGGAAGGTAAGATTGTGTTCACCTCTTCAATGGGAGGTTTATGGACCGTTCCTTATGTTGCTGCTTATTGCTCTTCAAAACATGCCTTGGAGTCTATTGCAGAAGGTTTGAGAACTGAACTTGCACCATTTAATATCAAGATTGCAACTTGTAATCCGGGGGTATTTGGAACAGGTTTCAATGACAGGGGAGTAGATTCTATTTTCCATTGGTATGATCCGAAAACCAACTTCACTCCGGAATCTGCTTTTGACGGAGCTGCTGAATCTTTATCACACCAGCTTGATCCGCAATCTATGGCAGATGTGACTGTGAATGTAGCTCTTGATGATAACAGTAACTTCAGAAATGTACATCCAAAAGATACCGAAGATTTTGTAAAACAGCTTCAGGCAGATGCATGGACAGCAAAAAGCTAATATCATGGAATTAAATTACAAAACTGCCGAAAAGGTTTTACAGGCAGCAAAGGAAAAGGCATTATCTATGAATATTCCTGTGAGTATTGCTGTGGTAGATGCCGGAGGGCATCCTGTTGCATTGGCAAGACTCGATAGTGTTTATGGCCTAATTGATTTTGCTGTCAAAAAAGCAAGAACTGCGGCTATGTTTGGAGTAAACAGCGATGTAATGGGAGGCATTATTTCAGAAACCGGTATTCACGGATATGGAATGCTGAATTCTAATAACGGAATTTTAACTATTGCAGGTGGCGTTGTCCTTCAAAATACAGAAGGAAAAATTATAGGTGCAATAGGTTCTTCAGGGGGAACTCCTGAGCAGGATAAAGAGATTGCGGAGGCAGGAGCTCATACTATTGCTTAAATTTCAGATATTTGTATCATGGAAAATACTTCTGAAATCATATTTGATAAACTGGTTTATTCATGTGCTTTTGAATCTTACAGAGGGCATGAGGAGTTTATTCCTGATCACTTTCTGGGATTTCAGATATCCGGAGAGACTCATGCCTTTCATGAACACGGTAAAACGGTAATCAAAGAAAATACAGTAGTTCTGGTTAGAAAAAATCAACTGATCAGAACTATTAAATATCCTTCCGCTCATGAAAAGTATCAGTTTGTTTCCATCACACTGGATGATGAAACACTGAGACAGTATGCCGCTGAAAATAAAATAGTTGTAAATGCCAATTTCCCAGGAAATCAACGGTTATTTTTTGAACCTGATGATTTTTTTAAGAACTATTTTGCATCTCTTACTCCTTACATTAATAAAACGCAGGGAATATCTGCCAACTTAGCGGATTTAAAGGTAAAAGAAGCCATAGAATTACTTTTACTAAGCAATCCGGATGTTAGAAACCTTCTTTTTGACTTTTCTGAACCTCATAAAATTGATCTTAAAGAGTTTATGAATAAAAACTATATGTTTAATGTTTCTGTAGATGCTTTTGCAAGGCTTACAGGACGCAGTCTCTCGGGATTTAAAAGAGATTTCAGCAAAATCTTTGAAATGACACCCAAACAATGGCTGAAAGAAAAAAGATTAAAGGAAGCATATTATTTGATTAAGAGTAAAGATAAAAAGGCTTCAGATATTTATCTTGATCTGGGTTTTGAGAATTTATCTCACTTTTATTCTTCTTTCAAAAAGAAATTCGGGGTGACGACTACGGAGGTATAACTTTTTAACCATTAAAAAACATAACTATATTATAATTTAACTGTTGGAAAAACACAAAGACACAAGAAAGGTTTACAATGTGAGTACTCTAAAGTAATTTTCCTGAATCTTTGCGTTTTCCTACAAGTTATTAAGGAATCATTTTTTCAGCTCTCAATCTTTCAAATACTTCAATGAAAGAATCTTCTGTGCTTTTGAACGCTGAGAATCCTAATTTTCGGCTTCCGGACATATCACACATCACTTCCAGAGGTCTTCCGAGATCCAGATCGGTATGCCATGCAGAAGACAGGCGGTCAAGACGAGTTTCGTTCAGATTATATTTTTCGGCAATTTCTTTCCAGATTTGTTTATCGTTTTCAAGCTCTTTTTCCAGAGGTTTTATTGAATCTTCAAAACCTTCATATTCAACGCCAAACCAGTCTGCAAGTCTTTTCCAAAGCCATTTCCATCTGAAAACGTCTCCATTGGTGATATTAAATGCCTGATTTTTTGCAGATTCTGTAGTAGAGGCCCATACCAATTGCTGAGCCAGTACTTTTGCATCCGTAACATCAGATACTCCATTCCATTGAGCTTCAGATCCCGGCCAGATAAATTTTCGTCCCGTTTCTTTACAAATGCTGGCGTATACAGCTAATGTTGCTCCAATATTCATCAGATTGCCCACTGCGTAGCCTACAACGGTATGAGGCCTGTGAATGCTCCATGTAAAACCATCTCTTTCGGAAGCTTTATAAACTTCATCTTCCTGTGCATAATAGAAATTGGGTAGTGGAAGTCTGGGATGTTCTTCCCGTACAGGGGTTTCAGGAAGTATTCCCTGTTTAGCATATGCTTCAAAAGGTCCCAGATAATGTTTAAGCCCTGTTACTAATGCAACGTGCTGCACCGATTTTTTTGCAGATAAAACGTTCAGCAGGTTTCTTACCAATGCACTATTGACGCGAATATTTTCTTCCTCCGTATCATTTCGCATCCAGGTGGTAAAGTAAATGTGAGTAGGAGAAATCCCTTCCAGTGCTTCTGCAAGGTTTTGCTCATCCATAAGGTCAGCCTTAATCGGGATAAGATTAGCAATGCTGTTATTCGGATTTCTGGACAGTCCATAGGTTGTCCAGCCCTGTGAAATAAGCTCTTCTGCAAGATTGCTTCCTGTAATTCCGGTAGCACCTACTACCAATGCAATATTTTCCATAAGTATTGTAAAATTTCTTCACAAATTTATGGCGGTGAGCAATTTTGTACACTTGATCTGAATCATGTGTTTTGATTGATCTGGATCAAGTATTATTCTGAGAAATCTTCTTACGTATTCTGCTTATGGTTTCAGGAGCAAGCCCCAGATAAGACGCTATCAGGTTATGAGGAACTCTTTTGATCATTTCAGGATTTCGTTGGGCAAGCTGCAGATATTTCTCTTCGGCAGTATATCCATTAGAAACAATAAGCCTATAGTCTTTTGTTACAAGGCTGTTTTGATAGAGAATTCTGAAATAACGGTCCATTACAGGAATTTCCAGCAGCATTTGATTATAATCTTCCAGAGTGATCATCAGAACTTCCGTTTCTTCTATGGCATCAATCGTAAGAACTGCTTTTTCCTGATGAATGAAGCTGTTGAAGTCGGAAATCCACCAACCTTCAAATGCAAACATATTGATATGTTCATTCCCTTTTTCATCCGGAAAATAAGATTTCAGTAATCCTTTGCTTACAAAAGACAGACATTTGCAGATATCACCTTCCTGAAGCAGATATTGTTTTTTTTTAAGTTTCTTAAGAGTGAAAAAAGACTGTAGCTGTTTCTTCTGATTATCGGTTATAGCAACCTTGTTCTGAATATGGGAAAGCAGGACATCAAACATTAGATAAATATTTCATCAAAAATAAGGTTTTGAAGGCTATTGTTCAAAATCATAAAGATTAATCCCGATTTCGTTATTTTTAATTTTTACTACTCTTGTAGATAAAGGGTAGAAAACAAACTCTGCCGCTCCCTGAATTCTTGCCTCTAAAAGATGTCCTGCCAATGCCGTATAATCTTCTCTGCCTAAAGTAATGTGGAGATGAAGCAGTGCCTTTCCCTCAATTTCGGAAACATTTCCGGAAATATTGGTGACCTCCATCTGTTCTTTAAAAGTTTTATCAACATATTTTTTGGTTGAAGGATTAAAAAAACGCAGGGTAGCTTCACTTACTGCACCTATTCCGGTGACTTCTCCTGCCTGTATATTTTGATCCTGTACAAAATCTGTTAATCCCTCCACAATATTGCAATGGTTGCTAAGACTTACTATATAAATAGAACCTGCTTTTCTTGCTGACCAATTTTTACCTTTATAATTCTGTATTTCCATACGTATGATTTAAATGTTTTTTTTAATAAATAATGTCAATCCTCTATGAATATCATTCTGTATTTCAATGCAAGAATTATGCTTAAGAAAAAAGAAGAATAAAAAAGACCTTACCTGTTCTGAAAATTTTCTGACGATCATTCTAAAAAACCGATAAATAATCCTGAAATTTGCACCCAAATAAAAAATCAATGAAGATCGTAGACCTTGAAAAATGGAACAGAAAGGAGCATTTTGAATTTTTTTCCGGCATGGCAAGCCCTTATTTCGGTTTTACTACAGAGGTAGACTGCACCAAAGCTTATGATATTGCAAAAAAGAAGGGCTATTCGTTTTTTGCCTACTATTTTCATAAATCGATGGTTGCTGTGAATACCGTAGAGGAGCTGAAATTAAGGATTGTTGACGGACAGGTTGTTCAGTTTGATATCCTTCATGCAGGAAGCACTATTGGAAGACCGGATGGAACCTTTGGTTTTTCATTCACCCATTTTTCGGAAGATTTTGAAACCTTTAATGCAGCTTTGCAGGAAGAAATAAAAGGCGTACATGAAACTTCAGGACTTCGCATCAGAAATGAAAGACTCGGAAAAGATCATATAAGACACACAACGATTCCATGGAACTCCTTCAGTGCCATTTTACATCCTACGGATTTTAATACAGGAGAATCTATACCGAAGATCTCTTTTGGAAAATTCAATATCCGTGACGGCAGAAAATATCTTCCCGTTTCTATTGAGGCACATCATGGATTGGCAGATGGAATTCACATTGCCCAATATCTGGA
Organism: Chryseobacterium sp. JK1; assembly: GCF_050632815.1. Lineage (NCBI taxonomy): Bacteria > Pseudomonadati > Bacteroidota > Flavobacteriia > Flavobacteriales > Weeksellaceae > Chryseobacterium > Chryseobacterium sp. JK1. Next base: position 1,198,883 of record NZ_JBODRU010000001.1, read on the forward strand.
AGAGTTTCAGAAGCAGCTTGATGCGGAATAAGGGTTTAGGGGAGAAGAGTTGGAGGGTTTTTGACTTCTGGAGTGAGCCGTGGGAAATTCGGTGTACTAGGGTTTGAGAGTAAAAGAGATAAGGTGTTTGCGTAATAGTGATTATGGGTAAACAGATACTTCATTCATTTTCAATTTTTTGTTTCTATTACGGGAAACCGTAAATAATATTTCCCTGTTTTCAATACTTTTGAGAGAATATATTGCTATATTAGAGACTTGATTCTCCTTTTAATGAAGCTAATTAACCTATCACTCAATTGTATAAGAATGCCCCGTTTTGCAAATTCGGATTTACAGAGGTCTAAAGGTATGGTAACAGCGTAGAAAGGTGATCAATTCTTTAAAAAAGGAACAGAATAACCGAAAATGCCAGATGCCGTTATGCAGAGCGATAACTCTCCATTATATACAGACGATTCTATTATTGATGTTTCCGGAAATGCCAATGTCCCCATCTATTTGGGGAATACCCATTCTTTTTCCGAAAATGAACAAAAAACAGAACCCCCTTCTTATGATCCTGATATCTGGAAAATAGGAAAAAAATACAGCAGAAAACTAAATCTCAATGAGGATCAGGTTACATTGCTAAATAAAATGTCCTTCTCCGGGAATGTTTTTAATGAAATTGAGTATTGTAAAATTCAAATCTTAAAGCAGTTTCTCAGAGCACTTAACTATCTTGACAAACACTGTATTCCTGTTAATAAATCGTATTCAACGGTCATTGAAGAGCTGTCGGAAATTATTGTATGTCTCCGCTATAATTACAGAAAAGAAAGCCTGAATTACAGCTATACCTATGATTCTGTACAGACAGAAATTTTCAACCATATTCTCAAATTATGTGAAAACAATGTCCGGGAAATCTATGGTATTAAAAGAAAAATCAATACTGATTTTAACTACAATGAACAGGATATTCTTCATCTGTACAACAAAAAGATTGTTTCTAAACTTGAGATCTTTCTCTCAGATAATCAGCATTTGGTGCTGGATGCAGATTATAAGACCAATATTATTCTGAATGAAAATAATACGAACCGATGGAAGGCTAAGTTTGAGCAGATCAGGGAAGATTATTCCAATCCGGTTGCTTTTGAAAGGGAAATTTTCAGGCTTGCGGATGTGAATATTAAAAACCCTTCTTTGGATATTATCTTTTTTGAGGCATCCAAATTCGTAGCAGATTTTGATCGTACCTGTGCATTACGGCTCTACATTCACTATCTGGAAAAAGATCTGAATTCTTCAAAATTCGACCAGCGAAAACTCAACAAAACGATTCAGAAGAGCTTATTTTCAAGCCAGGAGCAATTGGCAGATTTTGAAAAAATTCTTAATGACTTTATTGCCGACAGAAATCTGGAAGCCGCTATTGAACAGGCCAATCAGCTTTACCAACCCAAAAGAAAAAGGATTACCATTGATCCCCAAGCCATTAAAGATATTCAGGCCCAGCATTCTGAAACCGCAGATATCCTGGGACAGATCCTTAATAGTGAAGAGGAGGAAAATTTTACAGAACCAACAGCTAGTAATGATAAAGAAGAACTGACGATTACCATACATTCTCAGACTTCAGAAAATCAGATTTCTAAATATCTTGATAAACTGAATTTAACAGCCATTCAAAAAGAAATTCTTGAAGTATTTGAAAAAAACAGCTTCAATATGCTTCAGTCTGATCTTGGAGAATTTATTAAAACAAAGGGATTATTCATGGGGTCTACCATAGATTCTATCAACGAATGCTGCTTTGAAATTCTTGATGATATTCTTATTGAAGAGGAAGATGAATATTTTATTATTAACACACATTATTACCAAAAACTATTAAACAATGATTGACAATATTAAACCCAAAGAAGCAACTTCCATTATCAACTCTCTGGTAAGCGGTGTAGTGCCTAAAATTGGGGTGCAGCATATTACTGTAGGACGCTCCGAAGAAATTAATGCCGTTATCGGTTCTTTAGAAGATGTGAAAAACGGATTGAGTCTTGTTAAATTCTGGATCGGAGACTTTGGAAGCGGAAAATCTTTCATGCTTCATCTTCTCAACACAGTTGCCCTAAAACAAAAGTTTGTTGTTGCCAATGCAGATTTCACTCCAGACAACAGGCTATACGCCAACGACGGAAAGAGTGTTATTCTGTATTCTGCCATAATGGATAATATTGCTATCCAGACCAAGCCGGAAGGAGGGGCGCTACAGACTTTGCTGGAAAAATGGATTGAGCAGGTAATTACAAAAACAGCAGAAGAAAATCATATTTCTCTGATGGAAATAAGAAATGACCAGTATTTGGGACTGATTCAAAACTCCATTATGAAAACCGTAAACGAAATTACAGAAGTTGGCGGATTTGATTTTGGTTCTGCCATTGTAAAATACTACGAAGGCTACATTAAAGGAGATGAACTTTTACGCAGAAATGCCCTGAAATGGCTGAAAGGTGAGTATACAACAAAAACAGAAGCCAGACAGGATCTGGGAATACGAGAGATCATCAATGATTCCAACTATTATGATATGCTTAAAAATTTCTGTAAGTTATTCGTAAGTATGGGATACAGTGGCTTTATGATCAACCTGGATGAAGCTATTAACCTCTATAAAATCTCTGTGATGGCTTCCCGAGATAAAAATTACGAAAAGATCTTATCCATTTACAACGATTGTTTTCAGGGAAAAGTTTCCAATCTCTTCATCAATTTTGCCGGAACAAAAGATTTTATGGAAAATGAAAGAAGAGGACTTTTCAGCTATCAGGCTCTTAAATCAAGACTCGAAGCTAATAAATTTGAAACTGCCGAACTGCGGGATTTTGCCCAACCCGTAATCAAACTGATGCCTTTGAACCACAATGAAATATTTGTTTTGCTTAAAAAGCTGAAGCTGATCTTTGATTTCAATTATAAAACAGAACTCAATATCACGGATGAGGAAATCTCTTCTTTTATGGAAGAAATGTTCAACAAACCCGGAGCTTCAGAGTTTCTTACACCAAGAGAGGTAATTCGTGACTTTTTAAATATTCTGAACATCATCAGACAAAATCCTGATGTTGATAAAAGAAGACTGTTCGGAGAAATTGAAATTGCAGATGAACGACCGAATGACCTGATCCTTTTAGACAGTATTGAGGAATTATGACAGCATTCGACCAACTTTCTGAACCTATCAGAAAATACATTCGGGATAAAAAATGGGAAAGTTTAAGACCTATTCAGGAAGCAGCTATTCAAAGGATTATCCCAACAGACAATAACTATATACTAATATCAAGAACAGCTTCAGGTAAAACTGAGGCTGCTTTTCTCCCTATCTTATCCAAAGTCAATTTTAAAGAAACTGGGGTGAAAGTTTTGTATATTTCCCCATTGATCGCTTTGATCAACGATCAGTTTATAAGGGTGGAAAGCCTCTGCGAATATCTTGATGTTCCGGTCACAAAATGGCACGGAGAAGCCTCCAAAAGTGCGAAAGACAGGCTTCTGAAAAATCCTGAAGGGATTGTTCTCATTACCCCGGAATCCCTGGAAGCGATGTTTACCAATAAGCCGTATAACATACACCATCTGTTTTCCAGCTTAGATTATATTGTTATCGACGAGATCCATTCTTTTCTGGGCTCCGATCGTGGAACTCATCTGCAGTCTTTATTGAACCGACTGCAACGAATTAATATCAAGAAATTCTGTGTTGTTGGGCTTTCTGCAACCGTAAGTGATGCTAATCAGTATAAAGAACTCAAAGTTTTTCTGGGAGATCCTGACCGTACAAAAATCATCAGAGATACAACGCCCAAACCCATTAATACAGTTTTTAAATATTTTGGAGGAGCTGTTGACGAACTTCCGTTACCTCTGCTGAAGGATCTGTATATTAAGACCAGAGACAGCAAAGTTCTGATCTTTCCCAATGCAAGAGGAAGAGTAGAAGAAGTAGCCGTAAAACTGAAACAGATTTCAGAAAGAGTGGGTGGTCACAAAAACTACTTTTCGCATCATTCCTCTGTGGATAAAGAGGTGCGTGAATATGTCGAGTTTTTTGCAAAAAATTCCACCTTACAAAACTTCTGTATTTCCTGTACTTCAACCCTCGAGCTAGGTATTGATATTGGTAATGTTGATGAGGTGGTACAGATTGATGCTACTCACAGCATCGCCTCTCTGATTCAGCGGGTTGGCCGAAGCGGAAGGCGGGAAGGTAAAACAAGTAATCTGTTTCTATATGCTACAGGAAAATGGAGCCTGTTACAATCTTTGGCGTGCTGGTTATTATACAAGGAAAATTATATAGAACCTATTCCTGTTAATAATAAACCTTATGACGTACTGGTTCATCAGATTTTATCAATGGTTAAAGGCTCTTCCGGGATTGCAATACCTCAATTATTAAATGAAATACAAGCGAATTTAACTTTTTCCAATATTGAAACAGAAGCAGTAGAAGAAGTTATTACCCATCTTATTGGGATTGATTTTCTGGAAAAAATTGGCAACGAGGTAGTTATTGGGATTGAAGGTGAAATTGTAGTGAACACTAAAGATTTTTACAGCCTTTTTGAGACCCCGGTATTTTTCAAAGTATCCGGAAATGGAGTGAAAATTGGTGAACTTCCTCTTTCTCCACAAATCAGACCCCATGAAAATATTTATCTTTCTGCAAAGATCTGGAGCATCATCGATATCGATTATCAAACTAAGAAAATAGAAGTGGTTCCCGCCATGGATGGAAAAAAACCGATGTTTTTGGGAGATCCTGCCGATACAGCCTATAAAATCAGGGAGAAAATGCTGGAAATCCTCATTTCAAAAGAAAAATATGATTTTTTAGAAGAGGCTGCACAGGATATTATAGACTTACTCAGAAAAGAGTTTTCTATTTTTACAATTAATGATTTCAGAACAGAAAGACCTTTGTTAGGCAGCAATAAAAATCTTACATTCTATTCTTTTACAGGCTCAAAAATTAACAGAACGCTTCATTTTCTTTTAAACACTCTTGACGTAAAGAATGTACTCAGTGACACCGACAGTTCATTTGAAATTGAAGACCGTACTTCTTCAGAGTTTATCAGTATTTTAAAAAATAGAGTATTGAATAAGGATGTGAATATACTTCTTGTAGAATTATTAGAAGAATCACCGGGTGTAATAGACTTTTCAAAATGGGGTAAATATCTTCCTCTGCAATATCAGGCGGCGCTTTTAGCTGAAAAATATTTCGATTTTGAGGGCTGTGATACTTATCTTCAGCATTTAATTATGGTAGAAAATAATTTATAAATCCTAAGATGCTTGAAAAGACTTTATTTTCAAGCATCTTTTATGACTAAATCACCTTATTTTTCTGTACACCTTTCCGGAAAATAGTGCAAAGTATTGATCGAGATCATAAAAAAGTATCTAAAGAACCCGTTACATTTATCCACCGTTAAAAAAACGACTGTAAACAATAGAAAAGCTCTTTTAAGAAAGGAATTATGAGATTTTGCATAAAAATAGAACGTGGTATGTATGTGGTATGCAGTTTTAACAAAATTTTAATGATTTTCTTTTTCTTTGCTTTACATAAAAATGAAATAATATTCTGATGTCATCATGTATTTGATATCCATATCCTATGGAGCATCCAATCATTTTGAAAATACTTGAATTTCGGATACATGAAAATCATTTTATTATTTGTGCAGTATTATCAATAGCCACTTTGATAATAGAAAAGAGCCTGTACTGATGCAAAAAAGTTACCGCATCAGTAATTTTTAGCGATGAGAAAAATTATGAAAAACAAAACAACTAAATCCAATGTAGAGGATTTGAATCAGAGAATTCTTGTACAAGATGAAATTATGGCATTAGCCAAAGCAAATTCTCCTCGTTTGCTGAATAAATTTAGATTGGTATATCCTGATTTTTTCAACAAGCTATCTGCCATTCAGCCCGCTTTAAAAAATTCTGAACTTATATTCTGTATTTACCTTAAGCTTAACATGACCACGAAAGAGATTGCTACTTATATCTTTGTGACGCCAAAAGCCATCCAAAACCGTAAAAACCGGATCAGAAAAAAACTTAACATCCCTTCCGAATTTGATATCTATAAATGGTTTAATGAAATTTAAACCATTTTTTAGACTTACAGTTCAATAACGGATTGTTCCAAATCGTGGTAAAGAAGTATTTTCCAGTTCTCTTCCCGGGCTTCTTTTTCCCATTTCAATCTCAGTTCCATTGCTTTTCTGCCGTCAAAATCACTTTTATAGGCCAAATGATATTTCAAATAAGAGGCTTGCGGCAGATCATCAGCACCATAAAATGCGGTTTCTCCATTTTCTTTGATCCAAAAAACCTGCATAAAAGGAGTGTGACCACCAACTACTTCGTAAAAAATTTCTTCTGTGATTTGCCCTTCATTCTCTTCCATCCAGACAATATTGGGTAGAGCGATCAGTTGTTCCAGCCTTTCAAAATCGAAAGAAGGATTTTCTTTATTTTCCAAAGCAAAATCCAGTTCCCGTTTTTGAATATAAATTTCGGCATTGGGAAATACAGCTTCAAAACTACCTTCATCATTTAATCTAACCGTACCGTCAATATGATCTTTATGAAGGTGTGAAAACAGCAGTTTGGTAATCTGACCTGGGCTGATCCCGTTTTTGTGAAGGATTGTAGAAAGAACTGAAGTTCCCTGGTCATTTTTCCAACCTATTCCAGCATCTAAAAGGATATAGTCATTTTCGGTAATGATGAGGAAAGGTTGTACAGACATTTTGATGCCTTTAACGGTATCAAAGTTTTCTTCCGTTAAAAGGGTAAAGTCTTTGGTTTTGCTCGCAGAGAAATTGCCTTCTTTGAGTGGGATGATTTTCATGATGCAAATTTCTTTAATATTTCTAAAATTTCAAAGGATTTCCATCAATCAGCATGATCAACAAAAGCAATTGTAAAAGAAAGAATATTACCAGTGATTTAAACCTTTTTGCAGAGCTTTTGTATAGTTTTCATAATCAAAAGAATAGAGGTCCGGAGATTTATGAGCCCCACCGCGACGTTGTTCTTTCAGTTTTTTGACTATTCCTGAATTTTGAATTTTTCTGTAAAAATTACCACGGTTCAGTGTTTTTCCTAAGATGACTTCATAGAGTTTCTGTAGATCCGGAAGGGTGAATTTTATTGGAAGAAGATTATATCCAATAGGTTTGGAGGAAATTTTTTCCCTAAGTGTAAGGAGTGCTTTTTCTATAATTTCCCGATGATCCATAGCGAGTTGTATTTCCGGAAGCTGTGTAAGGCGGATCCATTCACAGGTTTCACTTATTTCGTCCGCTCGGGGATTGCTTTCATGAGAATTGTAAAGGGCATAATATCCCACAGTAATAAAACGCTGTTTCTGAAAAAGAGAGTCTTCAAAGTCTTCAAAATAAAAATCATTTCTGTTTTTCCTGCCAAAAACTCCGAACTCTTCGAGATAAATGTCTTTAATTCCGGTCCGGGACTCTAAAATTCTCACTACAGCTTCATCCAGATCCTCCTCCTTTTTTATATAGCCTCCAGGGAGAAGCCATTGCTTTCTGTAATTCATTTTAGTTAATAAAACCTTCAATTCATTCTCATCAAAGCCAAAAATTACAGGATCGGCAGAAAGGTGAGGGAGATAAATTTCTTTAGCTTCAACAGACTTATTGATGAACTGTTTTCTAGAGTCGATTTCATTCATAATTTGTTGTATATCATAAATATAAGGAAAAAAGTTTAATATGTTGAAAAAATCCTTTATTACTGCTGTTTTTAAGTGAAAAGTCTATTGTTTGAAGTTACTTTTGATTGGAAATATTAACGCAAAGTTTATTAATGATTGCGTTTTATTTTTAAAGAGCAAAGTAATGCGACTTTGTCGCTGATGAAGCGGTATGCTTATAGGTCAGCTTCGACGAATCAACAACGTTGATTCTATTCTTTGCTCTCTTACAATTAACAGTTTTAAGAATGAAGCTTTGCGACAAAAAAACAGATCATCAATACATTATTTTTTTAATCAAAAAAATCCTCAAAGAATATTGATTTATATAAAAATTTGAATGGTACATAAAGAAATGGCTTAAGAATTTAAACAATCTCTTACTATGACAGATTAAATTAATAATTTGTTTTTATTAAAATAACTACCTTTGACCTCTTAAAAGCAATAGATATCAGATGCTGTTTTTTTGTTTAATAAGATTCTGATTATCCGGACTGGCTTTCTATTCATAAAAATTTTATTTGTAATATGCAGGAGAATTCTACTAACGGTATTTCCCGTACAGTGATATGGCTAATGGCTGTTATTTCAGGGCTTGTAGTCGCCAATAATTATTATAACCAGCCTTTACTGGCTCTTATTTCTGATGATCTTCATGTTTCGGAAAGTGCAGCGAGCAGGATCTCTGTACTCACTCAGATCGGATATGCACTGGGATTATTACTGATTGTACCACTTGGAGATAAATTTTTCCGTAAAAAATTGATTCTTATTGATCTTTTTCTTGTATTTGGATCTTTATTGTGGATGACTTTTGCCAATGAGCTCTGGATGTTGTATGCTGCAAGCTTACTGATTGGGGCAACCTCTGTTATTCCACAGCTTTTTGTTCCGATCGCGGCAGAGCTTTCATCAGATAAAGAGAAATCTTCTAATATCGGGCTTGTAATGTCGGGACTTTTGCTGGGTATTCTTCTCTCCCGTTTTGTGGGTGGTATTGTAGGTGAAGTTTGGGGATGGAGAGCAATGTTTGGTATTGCAGCAGGATTGATGATAGTAGTCTGGATAGCGGTTTACAAAATGCTTCCGGAACTCCATCCTAATTTTAAAGGAACCTATAAAGAGTTAATGCGTTCCGTAGCTCATCTTGCGAAGACACAACCTATTCTTCAGCTGGCATCCTTCCGTGGAGCGATGGCCTTTGGATCTATGTGTGCACTGTTTACCACGTTGGTTTTTCACATGGAGAAACCGCCTTTTAATGCCGGGTCTTCTGTGGTAGGTAGTTTTGGACTGGCAGGTGCGGTAGGAGCTCTGGCTGCGGCTAAAGTGGGTAAATTACAGAAATATATGGATATCAATAGAATTATATTGTATTCACTTCTTATTGTGATAGGAAGCTGGGGTTTCACTTATTTTGCAGGAGAAACGTATTGGGGGCTGATTGTAGGGGTAATATTGGTGGATCTTGGTGTGCAGTCCAGCCACATCATGAATCAGACCAATTATTTCCTGATAAAATCTAATGCAGTTAACCGTCTGAATACTGTGTATATGGTTTCTTATTTCATTGGAGGTTCTTTGGGGACATGGCTGGCTTCAGTGGCGTGGCAGAAGGCGCAATGGGGTGGTGTTTGCTTTGTTGGAGCCACATTTGGAGTATTGGCGCTTATTGCTCATATTCTTTTTAGCCAAAAAGTGAATAAAGCAGAAAATTAATAAATAAAAAACGTAAAGGCTTAAAAATTTTAAACCTTTACGTTTTTTATATCAATTAAATAGGTGGATGAAAAATCCCGATTAGGGCTGTTCTTCAAGTATTTCCTCTTTCTGAACGAGATTTCTGTGTTTTCCGCCCCATTCGCTCAAAGAATTCCAGATAGGAACTAGTTCTTTGGCTATAGCTGTAAGTTCATAATCTACTCTTGGAGGTACCTGAGCATATACGGTTCTTTTTAACAATCCTTCCTTTTCGAGCTCTCTCAACTGAAGAGTCAGCATTCTTTCCGTGATTCCTGAAATCGCTTTCCTGAGCTCGCTGAAACGCATTTTTTCATCCTTTAATTTATCTAAAATCAGGAGTTTCCATCTTCCGCCAATTTTACACACCGCATAGGTGAGATCACATTCATGCATATACTGTCTGTTGATGCTGTTGGTTGAAGTTTCTTTTATTTTTCCCATTACTTACAAATTTGTTAGTACCATACAATTCGCTGTATACCGTGCAAATGTAAGGCTTAGGTTTTAATTTTGCCAACAGAAAACGAAAATATACAGCAGTAAAGAACAATGGCGCTTATGTTCACTGCAAAAAGTAGTAACCTCAATTTAAAAACAGTAATGCAATTAACACATAAAGTTATCCAAATATTAGATCATTTAGAAAAGATACAGCCATTTAATGCAAAAGATCCATTAGATGGAACCCGAAAATATCTTGAGACAATGTCTCTCCAGCTTAGTGGAAAAAAAGAGTCTGTGGCTGTGATCGAAGAATTAAGTATTTCAAAAGAAAATCATTCAATTCCGCTTCGTATTTATCGTCCAAAAGGGAAGAATGCTCAAAACTCATCTGCGATTATTTATATCCACGGCGGTTGGTTTATTGCAGGAGGATATGAAACCCACGATGCTGTAGCCCGAAAACTGGCCAATAAAACAGGATCTGCAGTTATTTTTGTAGATTATCGCTTAGCTCCGGAACATCCTTTCCCGGCAGGTTTTAATGACTGTATCGATACTGTTGAATGGGTTGTAGAAAATGCAGAAACCTTAGGGATTGACAGAAGCCAGATAGGAATTATAGGAGACAGCGCAGGAGGAGCTCTTGCAACAGCTGTTTCTACGCAGCTAGGAAAGTATTTTCAATTTCAGGTATTGATTTATCCGGCTGCTGATAATAACCTGAATTCAGAATCCTGGAAAACCTATGAAAACGGGCCGGTTCTCAACAAACCGGGTGGAGTAGAAGCCTGGAATTATTACCTTCCTGAACATGAAGCTGATAATCCTCTTGCGATCCCCGTTTTAATAAAAGATTTTAAAGAAACTCCGGCTACTTTGATTATTCTGGCGGAGCATGATCCTTTGATAGATGACGGAAAAAAGCTTTCTGAGAATATGAAAAATGCAGGTGTGCCATTGCAGATAAGCTTTTATAAAGATATGATCCATGGATTTATGCATATGGGTGAAATACTGGATGAAACACAGATGGCAATAGATGAGATGGCTTCTTTTGCACATCAGAATTTGGGAAATATTCAAGAAGGCCTGTAATGAAAAAATACGCTTACATTGGATCTCTGGGATTAATTGCGGTTATTACCACTGAATTTGGGATTATCGGAATTCTTCCACAAGTTGCAGAACATTATAAAATCAGTATAGATAAAGCCGGGTATTTACTAAGTGCTTTTGCGTTGGTTATTGCATTAACGGGACCTTTCATGACTCTGCTTACCTCAGGAATTGACCGGAAGAAAATAATGATAGCCTCTATTTTTATGTTTCTGATCACCGGAATGGTTTCCTCCTTTTCTCCTCCTTTCTGGCTATTAATGATTGTAAGAGTACTTCCTGCTTTTTTACAGCCAGTTTACATTGCAACTGCGTTGTCTGTTGCTGTATCTCAGGCAGGTGAAGATAAGAAAAATGAACTGATGAGCATCGTATTTAATGGGGTAACTATTGCTATGGTGACAACCGTTCCTTTTGCTACATGGATATCAGGCCTTTTTTCATGGGAATATTCTTTTATGATACAGACTGTGGTAAGTCTCATTGCCTTGGTGGTGATTCAGTTGATGCTGCCTTCCATTCCGGTGAAAGAAAAGAAATCTTATGGGAGTCAGCTTACTATTTTAAAAAAGCCACTGTTTATCCTAAGTACTTTGACTAATTTTTTCATGATTACTGCCTGGTTTTCTACTTATAGTTACTTTGCCGATTATCTGAGTAAAGCAAAAGGAATGAATACTTCAATGATTAGCTATATGCTTCTCTTATTCGGTATTATAGGAATTCTGGCCAATTGGATCGCAGGTAAAATGCTGAACAAAAATGTGGCGGGAACAACTGCTTTTTTCCTTTCGGGAACGGTTCTTATTCCGATTCTCTTTTATGTTTCGGATGGCAATCTCTGGGCCACGATTGTGGTAATTGGTATTTGGGGATTTCTTTATTCACCAAGCTTTTTGAATGCTTCAACCTATATGATCTCATCCGCACCCCATGCATTAGAATTTGCCAATAGTCTTGCCACCTCATTCGGAAACCTTGGAGTTACCTTAGGAACAACACTTGGTGGATGGATCATCGTTACACAAGGAGCACAATACATTCCATGGATTGGATTGGTTTTTGGGCTGCTTGCATTTTTAATGATGATGCTAAGAGGCCTGATTGAAAAACGTACCCGTGAGCTATCTGCCTGTTAAAATTAAATTGTAATAAATTTTGTTACATTAATGAAATTTGTTAAATTTGTAGTATTCAATTTAATATAAAATACAATGAAAATAGAAATATGGTCGGATGTAATGTGTCCGTTTTGCTATATCGGAAAAAATAATTTTGAACAGGCTTTGGAAAAACTGCCATTCAAAGGAGAAGTAGAAGTAGAGTGGAAGAGTTTTCAGCTGGATCCAACTCTAGATCCTAAAGAGACGAAGAATACCATTGAGTACTTTAGAGAGAAAAAAGGTTTCCCGGAAGCGCAGGCTACACAAATGTTGAGCCAGGTAACACAAATGGGAAAAGGGGCTGGTATTGATTTTAACTTCGAGAAAGCCTTAATCACCAATACTTTTAGTGCCCACAGGCTGCTTCATCTGGCAAAAAAGCACCAAAAGTCTAATGAGATGGAAGAAGCTTTATTTATCGCTCATTTTATCGATGGAAAAAATGTAGGGGATACAGACGTGTTGGTTTCTTTAGCTGAAAATTTGGGAATTGACAGAGAAGAAGCAATACAGGCAGTTACCTCTGAGCAGTTGGATTACGAAGTGAATCAGGATATTATGGAAGCAAGAAACAATGGGGTTTCCGGAGTTCCTTTCTTTGTTTTGAACGGCAAATATGCAGTTTCCGGAGCTCAGCCGGTAGAGGTTTTTGAAAACGCTCTCCAGCAAACGTATAAAGAAACGGTGAGTCCTTTTAAAGATCTTTCCGGAGAAAGCGGAGCTTCCTGTGATGCCGACGGATGCAGCATTTAAATATATACCCCCAAACAGTTTCAATTGTTTTGGGGGTAATTTTTATTAAAGATTGATTCTTCATCATAACTGTTGTATCTTTGTGAAGCAGTAAGAATACTGTACAAAATCCAATATTTCAATGATTAAAATTAATAATGAACTTCATTATTCGATTGCAGATACTCTTTTTGTATTCGCACTGGATTCGGAAGCTGGGACTGTTTTTGACGGGAAAAATAAACTGATAACGGGAATAGGTAAAGTAAATGCAGCGATAGAGCTTACCAGAGAAATTCACCAGAAAAAGCCGAAGTTAATTGTCAATTTAGGTTCTGCAGGAAGTAAAGGATTCCATAAAGGAGAAGTGGTGTGCTGTACCAAATTTATTCAAAGAGATATGGATGTCAGAGGGCTTGGATTCAAACTATATGAAACTCCATTATCCGGAGTGCCGCCTGTGCTGGAATATGGTCTAAAAATGGATACTTTAAAAGAGGGAATCTGTGGAAGCGGAGACAGTTTTGAAATGAACCACACCGAAACAGATTATAATATTGTAGATATGGAAGCGTATCCGTTAGCATTGATTGCTCAAAAAGAAAATATCCCCTTTTTATGTCTTAAATATATTTCAGATGATGCCGGAAGTGATGCCGCTGATGAATGGAGTGTACAGGTGCATTTAGCTTCTGAAGCATTTAAGAGAATATTATTCTCTTAAAATCGGAAAGGTATGATCTCAATTATTATCAGGTAAACAAACATTCGGCCGATACACCGATTTTTCAATATGAATACCACGGAATTTTTAAATCAGATCAATCAGTATTATCTACTATCTGATGAGACTATGACTGCGTTGCTAAATATCTGTACAGAAGATAAATACAGCAAAAATGATCTTCTTTTGGAGGCTGGAAATATGGCGAGGTATTACTATTTTATCAAATCCGGATTGGTAGGATATTATACAACAGATCAGCAGGGAGATACCATTTATAAGATTTTCTTTGAAGAAAACAGCTTTGTAGCTTCCACTGCCGCCATTATAAAAAATGAACCCAGTGATTTCAATATTATCGCTTTGGAAGACTGCTCGGTCATACAATATCCGGTGAAGGCCTACAGAGATCTGTTGACAAAACATCATGATCTGGCTCTTTTTCAGATGCACTATCTGGAGAAAAACTGGGTAGTAAAAAAAGAACCTTTGGAAGTGTCTTTAAAATATGAGACCGCCAAACAGCGCTATCTACAGCTCCTTGAAAACGAATCCCTTTACAAAAGATTAAAGCAGCATCATATCGCTTCTTATCTTGGTATTACTCCTACACAACTCAGCCGAATAAAAAAGGAAATAAATTAACAAAGGCTTCAACATATGTTGAGGCTTTTTCGTTTTTTTCAGGAGATCTTTGTATCATCATACGATCAGACTGCATCTGTAGAAAAGCAAAAAATGAATGTGTAAAACCGGTTTTCTCCTGTTGTTTTAATCTTATTTTGTCTTTTTGGACAAAAACACCCATTTTTAGAAGCTAAATCTGTTAAATATTTTATTTAAAATAAAAAACGATTTAAATTTATACAAGATACACTCTGATGTTATGCGTATTATTAATTAAATATTTCTCAGCATGAAAAAGTTATTCAACATTGTATTGGTTCTGACGGCTTTTGTACAGTTGTCGGCACAAAAAATCATTCACCAGGAAGTTTTCAGTCCGAAAATGAATAAAAAGATTAAAACCATTATTATTACTCCCAATATACAGCCCAATACGACCTATCCATCTGTTTATATTCTTCATGGTTTCAGCGGAAATCCGGACAGAATCATCAAACAGGATATTCCAGATCTTGTTCAGAAAGCTCAGCAAAATAAAACCATTTATGTTTTACCAGACGGAAACTACAGCTCATGGTATGTGGATAGCCCTATTGTTAAGGATTCTCAATACCAGACTTTTATAGGGAAGGAACTTGTGGAATTTATCGATAAAAATTATCCCGTAAAAGCCGAAAAGAAGTACCGAGGTATTTTAGGATGGAGTATGGGAGGCTATGGAGCAACTAACATCGGAGTTACTTACAGCAAAACATTTGGGATTGTAGGAAGTTCATGTGGTGCTTTAGATTTTACAGTGTTTGGTGAAGGATATCAGAAGTATATGGTGAATAAAGTTGTAGGTCCAATAGAATCTATAAACCCAGGTTTTCTAACTGACAATAAAATAAAACTCATGGCCGGAGCAGGTCAGCAGTATATTTTTGACTGTGGAACGGATGATACTCAAATGATTGGTATGAACAGAAATTTTCATAAAAAACTTACTGAGCAAAAGATACAGCATCTGTACACAGAATCTCTTGGAGGACATGTTACCGAATACTGGAGCAGATCATTATCCGAACAATTGGCGTTATTTGACCGATTTTTTAAACAATAAATGTAAGCCTCTCATTATGAATGAGGGGCTTGTTTTTTAGAATAGAGCCAGAAATGGTGCTTTTCTTTTCTAATAGTAGCTATTCTTCTTTGGAAAACAGATAATTTGAAGCGCCTCCCTGTTTAAAATCCATGGTGTGTTTGTTGGGATCAAAAGCCATTCGGATATCAGCATTGTCGAATATGAAAACATGATTTTCATAAGCAACCATAGGGAAAGCGTTTTGTCCTTCTGCTAAAGCCTGACCATACAAAGCACCCTCTTTTACAAATATCTTCAGCTTCATTGGAAAATCTATGGAAGAGTAAGTTCCTGCATACTTCTGAAGTTGGTCGGCAGTTAATTGAACCGTTTTCAGATTTTCGGTGGCTAACTTTTCATTATACAGGATTTTTCGAACGCTTTCGATGGGAATCTTGGTAAAAGGTGTCATATTATTTTGAAGAATAATGAAAGTTTTATCGTTATCTATATGTCGCTCTATAAAAGTAGAGTAGCCAGCCCAACCTCCGGAATGGTTGACAATTTTGCCATATGGGGTTTTGTCTTTAATGAGCCATCCAAAACCATAATTGGTTTCTTTGCCGTTAGCGGTAGTGATCCCATTAAAAATCAGTTTTTTATCATTCTCGTTGACCAATTTGTCTGTATATAATGCTCTGTCCCATTTCAGAAGATCTTCCAGGGTAGAGTTCACCATTCCGTCCCCTACAATACCATCCAGATAATAACTGTAATATTCTTTTCCTTTGCTGTCCGGAAGAAATTTGTCTCCTGATTGATCCGCTTCATATCCTAATGCATAATTGGCAATAGTCATGGGCTGATAGCGGCTTCTGTATATCAGGGTATGATCCATTCCTAAAGGTTTGAAAATATTCTGGCTTAGAAATTCGCCGAAGTTTTTTTTAGAAACGCGCTCTATAATACTTGCCAAAAGCGCATACCCTGTATTGCTGTATTCAAATTGTTGATTAGGCTCAAATTCAAGAGTAGGTTTGTATTTTGCAAACTCACGGATAATATCATCGTTGGTGGCAAATTGGGTTTTGTCCCAGTTTTTTTCGAGCAATTCCATATAATCAGGAAGACCGCTGGTATGATTAAGAAGATTTCTTACGGTAATTTTATCATAAAACGACAGTTCAGGAATGTATTTTGATATTTTGTCATCATAATTCAGCTTTCCTGCTTTTTGTAACAGAACAATTCCCGCTGCTGTAAATTGTTTGGATACAGAAGCCAGTTCAAAAGTACTTTTGACATCAAGCTTACGTCCGGTTTTCTCATCAGCCAGTCCATAGCTTTTTTCGAAAATAGGCTGGCCTTTATCAGCAACCAGCACATTTCCGTTAAATTTTTTCTGGTTGTGTAAAGTTGTGAAAAGACTGTCCAGTGTTTTAGTTTGATTCTGTGCGTAGATCCCTACGGTAAAAAGCACCATTGGGAGGGCGATTAGTTTTTTTGTAACATGTGTGATTTTTTGTTTTGTCATGATGGCTAGTTTTTACATTAAATATGTGCTTTCAGTGAATATTCAAAAGTATATGTCGTATTTTGCTGAGATATGTTTCACTTAATTATTTTTTTTATTGAAATATCGTGAAAATAAAAAACCCTGAGGAAAGGTCCTCAGAGTTACAATAAAACAAAAGATTGATATGTTGGATTTTATATTGTTGTAATATAGTGTTTTAAGTGTAGTTATTTCTAAATTTGTTTAACTTGAATTTATAATTTTTAAGCAATAATAACGTGACAATTCCTACGACCAATTCTATCAATGCGCTTCCCCAGTAGATACTTTTAATTCCAAAATAATGGGGCAAAATCAGCATCAAAGGAATGTAAAGAATGATCTGTCGGAAGAAAACCAGAAAGCTCGCTTTTTTGCTCTGATTCACGGCAGGATAGTAGGAAAGCGCCAATACCGTAACGGGAAGCAGAGGTAGTACCGAAAAGAACAATCTGAAATCAATGATCTGATGATGTTCTGCCGAATATCCCGGAAGCATCAGACCAATCAGTTGTTCCGGGAAAACCAAAGCAACCAGAAAGAAAGGCAAAAGTATACCTACACCGGCCAGAATATAGGTTTTAAGGAATCCTCCGGCTCTGCTAAACTGTCCGGCACCAAAATTAATACCTACTACAGGCTGCAACCCTCTCATCAATCCAAATAGTGGTGTCAGTAGGAAGAGGAAAAATCTATTCAGAACGGTAAAGAAAGAAATATCTCTTTCGGTACCATAAGCTGCAATCGCATTGAAGATAATAATACTCTGAATAACGCCCATCACAGACAAAATCATTTCGGGAAGACCGAGTTTTATTATTCTTTTTCCAATGGCTTTATCATAAGCAAAGGATTTCCAGTTGGTAGAAAAAGAACTTTTCCCTTTTGCATAATAATAAAAACCTAATAAAGAATAGATGAGCATTCCGCAGTTGGTTGCCCACGCAGCTCCAGCCACTCCCCATCCTAATACAGAGATAAAAACAGGTTTCAGGATGATGTCAATCACAAGTCCTACAGTGATCATTAAAGCGGCGGTTTTCATTTTTCCTTCGGCCCTTACAAGCATGTTTAAGGCTAAACCGTAGATCCAGAAAATAGTTCCTATCAAGGTTACCCGGAAATATTCCACAGCAATGGTTTGCAGATTACCTTTTGCCCCCATCATGGCCATGAGTTCATGAGCATAGATATAAGCGGGAACAGCACACAGAATAGAAAAGCATACACAAAGAACGTTGAAACTCCCGAATAATCTGTAGAGTTTATCCTTGTTATCTTCTCCAATCCAAATGCTTACAGCAGCTCCGGCACCTGTTCCGGCTAATCTTCCCAGTCCCAATACGATTTGAGAGAGAGGATAGGCCATTCCTACGGCCGCCAAAGCCTGTGTATTAATGAGATATCCTACGAAGATAGCATCCAGAAAGTTATTGATCCCATAGAGTACGATAGCCGCAACGGCAGGCCATGAAGTTTCCCACATGACCTTTTTCATATCACCTTCTAAGATGAATGTTTTGCGGTCCATGTCTTTTGGGTATTAAACTCCTGGAAAGCGATTCTTTTTTCTACTTTATAGATCTCTTTTCCGGCAATAGCATTAATGATCAGTGCGTTTCGGTAAGCTCCCATTCCAAGGTCCGGGGTTACGAAACCATGCGTATGAAGCTCGGCATTCTGAACAAAAATATTCTCTGCCTGATCTATCGTGTAATATCTGCTTACTTCAAACAATCCTTCTTCGGTTCTCTGAATAAGACTTTCTATTCCTTTTAAGAACTTGGGTTCTTTATATTTGTAGCCTGTTGCCAGAATAATATAATCTGAAATATGAGTGAACGTTGTATTGTCCTGCATATGCGTGAAATTCATGGCATAAGAGTTTCCTTCAGGAGAAATACTGTCCAGCTGACAGCTTGGTCTTAATGCAACATTCAGGGGTGCATTGCCTACACTCATTCCGTATAATGTATCAAAGATATCGTTGATCAACTCAAAATTGATTCCTTTATAAAGAGGAGGCTGCTTGGCAAGGATTGCTTTTCGCTGTGAAGCCGGCATATTGTAAAAATGATCAACATATTCCGGGGAAGTAAGTTCAAGAGTTAATTTTGAATATTCCATAGGGAAGAAGCGGTCCGGTCTTGTAAACCAGCTCATGAATACTCCTTCTTCAGTTTCCGGAAGAAGATCCTGGAAAATTTCTGCTGCGCTTTGTCCGGAACCAATGATGGAAACAGATTGGGCATTGAGGATATTTTCTTTATTGTTCAGATATTCAGAAGTGTGGATGACATTTGGGAAATCTTTATCCTGCATGAATGAAGGTAAATTAGGCTGTGTACCTGTTCCCAATACGATCTTTTTAGCGTAATATTTCTTTACGTCATTGTTTTTAAGATCCAGAACATCAATGACAAAAATATTTTCAGTCTCATTAAATGTGATATTCTCTACTTTTTTCCCAAATAAGCAGCTTTGTAGTTGATTTGCTGCCCATTGACAGTACAGATTGTATTCTTTTCTTAAAATAAAGAAATCTTCTCTGATATAAAATTTATAAAGACGGTCCGTTTCCTTTAAAAAGTTGAGAAAGCTATATTTACTTTTTGGATCCGCCATTGTTACCAGATCGGCCATGAAAGGAACCTGTAAAGTAGCATTATCCAGCATCAGTCCCGGATGCCAGTCGAATCCTTCAGCCTGATCAAGGAATAATGCGGAAACAGTATCCACAGGCTCAAGAAGGGCTGCTAAACCAAGGTTGAAGGGACCAATTCCGATCCCGATAATATCATGTATTGTGTTGTTTTCCAATGTTTTGTATTTTAAAAGGTCATGTTGAAATGCTTCAGCTCCATTCATCAGGTATAGCTCCGTGAGTAGAGCCGAAGCTTTAATTATTTAATCTGTAAGAGATTTGTTTATCTAAGCATTATTGATTTCCAATTTGCTTTCCGGGCACTTTTCCCAGTAATTTTCACGGGTACAGAAAGTAAGATAAGCTGTTTTGTGAGGCATCGTAATCACTCCTTCTCTTGTATAACCCAGTTTTGTGATCAGTCTGTCTGTAGGAACCGCCTCTACAGAAGCTTCTCCAATACATTTTCCTACTTCAGGAAGAGAGAAAATATAATCTAACGCTACCTGGAAAGATTCGAAAGAATATTTTTTGTCTTTACGGGTTTCTGCAACAAAGAAATGAGTTCCGTAGTCTGTAGGAAGAGAATCGTAATACGCTCCCACAATGTCTCTCATAGGCCAGTACGGTTCAAAGCTGAATTGCGGAATGCCATTAATTTCTCCAATAAAGCTATGCTGTTCATCACTTGGAAGAATCGTTCTGAACCAAAGTTCAAGATCTCTTTTCGGCCCGTCCATTTTCCAGTAAGGTTTGGCGTGTTCCATATTGAACCATTCGTGGATCATCTCAAAATCATTTTCAATATCAAAAGGTCTGATGCTGATGGTTATATTCTCGTTTTCAAAATGACGGGAATATACGGTTTCTGTGGTATTGGGTTTGATCAGCTTGTGACTGTAGAAATATTTGGTAAGAGGATTAGGAGTGTCCAGGAAAACAGCTGGATATTCCAGGGATTCGTCTGCCTCATTGATGTTCTGTAAGCTGGTAATCAGGTTTCCTTTTGTGTACCAGTTTCTTTTGTTGGTAATATAGTTAACAAGACCTGTTTCGTCCTCATTTTCAAGTTCTTTGAATGCCTTGTATACCAGATTGATTAATTTTTTCTCTTCAACTAATCTGTTGCATCCTAAAGCATTAACTACTCCCAGGATATTATTCGTTACCAGATAATACGTGTATTTTGGAGCAAGAGATTCTTCATCAATAATAGACTGGCTTTCATCGGCAATTCCCGGAAGTGCTGCAGAAACCAGATCTTTTCGTCCTTCTCTAAAAAAGAATCCCTGATTGTCTCTGAAATAGATTTTTGCGGGGAATCCATTTTTATCAAGCTCTATCATTACATTCTGTTGGTGGAATTCACAGGCAAGTCCGTAAGTATTCAGGATTCTTACGATAGGCCTTACACAAAGATGTAGATATTGTTTGAACCATTCTACGGCAATTTTTTCGGTAGATTGTCCCAGTTTTTCAGCAGTTGTGGTAATGATATTCTGTAATCTTGAGGGTTTTCCAAGAATACCATCCTGACATAAAGCCGCCAAAAGGGTTACATTTTTATTTTTATTCTCGCCCTGGAAAGGATTTCGTCTGATGCTGATATTGAACCCGTTAATCACTTTGCCATCAAAGGTAACAGCCATAAAAGCAGGGTCAACCATAAAATCGATCTCAGGGAAATCTCTCTGAAGGTTTTTTCCCCAATCTGTTTTTAGAAGCATACTGATATCATACCCACGGTGAAGCTCCGGATATAAATTAATTCTTTCGGAATTGGTGATTTTTACATGCAGCGAAAATTTGAACATCCACTTGTTGTCTTCGCTGTATACCGTTCTTACCGATGAAGTAGGAGTGAAGTATTCTCCGTAATGTCCCAGAGCAAAAAGAATTCCCTGCTCTTCCATAATCTGTACATTTTCCTGACTTAATAGATAGTCTGCCTCCCATGGGTGCATCGGAAGAATGTGATATTCAGGATGCTGATCCCAAAGTTTTTTATGTTCCTCATTAAGGATGGGATAGATTTTCTCAGCCAATTCTTTACTTACAAGTTCTCCGTCAGCATTTTTTTCAATCATATTCTCAGGATTCACAAGGAAATAAAACAGTTGGAATCTTCCGGAAGTTTCAGGAGAATATTTCAATAGATCTTCACCATTGAAACCTTGTTTTGATTTTGGAACCGGATGCAGAATATGCCCAAGAATAAGAGACTGTTCCGCTTCAATGAAAGACATTTCCAGATCGTTAATCGGTTTCTTCGTATGTACCGAATGATAGAGATATTCTGTCAGATTGTCGATGCTGTTGTTTAATCTTTCCAAAACATTGGAAGCATCAATCCCCGGATGAATTTCTTTTGAATATTCTGCTGTAAGGGTCATAAAACCATAAACATCAAGCTCTGAAACTTCATCAGTAGCAAGAACTCTCATCAGAACAGGGAAATCGAAAAGGTGTCTTCCACTTTCAGAAAAATAGGCAACAGGTACATAAACATCACATCCTATAGATGAAAAATCTATTCTTATGTGCAGATTGGTCGGAGTTTCTTTAAGGTAAGCAGCAATGGCTTCGTCATATTTGGGAATGCCCAGATAGCGGCTCCAGTTGGTAAATTCTTTAAGGTAGCAGTTGATCAGGGAGGTGTAATTGATCTTTTCTGCGTATTCAGATATATTAGTTGACTTCAATGTATTCATTTCCGTATTTTTTAATGATGTTAAGTATAGATTTAATGTCTTCGATGGTGGTAAGAGGATTGAGGATGGTAAATTTCAGATAGAACTGTCCATTTACTTTAGTTCCTGCGGTAAGGGCATTTCCTTGTTTATAGAGTTGTGATTTGATGTATGTATTGATTCTGTTCAGATCAAATGTTTTAAAAGGATCGGCCGAATAGCGGAAAACAAGAGCTGAAATATCCGAAGAATTTAAAAGCTCAAAATGAGGATCGTTCTCTAAAGCTTCCACAGCTTCTCTGGCGGTTGTAATAATTCTGTCAATATAGTTCCCCAGACCTTTTTTTCCGATAATTCTAAGGGTAAACCAAAGTTTTAAGGCATCAAAACGTCTTGTGGTCTGTATAGATTTATTAACCTGGTTGGGAATTTCATCTTCATCATGATCTTTAGGATTCAGGTAATCCGCATAATGTGTGATGAGTCTGAAATAATTTTTATCCTTCACCAAAAATCCGCTGCTGCTCACGGGCTGGAAGAATGCTTTATGATAATCTACCGTTACAGAATCTGCTTCCTCAATTCCGTTGATGAGATGGCGGTGTTTGTCAGTTAAAAGTAAAGCACAACCATAAGCGGCATCTACGTGAAACCAAAGATTGTATTTCTTAGCAATTCCGGAGATATTGATAAGAGGATCTACGTTCCCAAAATCTGTGGTTCCGGCGGTGGCTACAACAGCAATCGGTATATTCCCGCTTTCAATTTCTTTTCTTACAGCATCTTCCAGCAATACACTGTTCATTCTGAAAGAACGGTCTGTTTTGATCTTAATAACAGCCTGTTCCCCAAGACCCAGCATAGAAGCACTTTTCTGAATGCTGAAATGAGCAGCTTCAGAAACAAAGATCCTGAAACGGTGAGCTTCTTTAGGAAGTCCGTCTTTTTTAATATTATGATTAAGGAATTTAGCAGAATAATGATCTCTTGCCAATAGCATACCCATCAAATTGCTTTGAGAACCTCCGCTGGTGAAAATTCCGTCGGATGTTTTGTTAAAACCAATTTCCCGGCATGTCCATTCTATAAGCTTCTGTTCCATTAAAGTTCCTCCGGCACTCTGATCCCAGGTGTCCAATGAAGAATTGATAGAACTGATCATCGCTTCTGCTGCCACAGCAGGAATAACTACAGGACAATTGAGATGGGCAACATATTTAGGATGATGGAAGGCGATGGCGTGTTGTGTATAAAGATCGTTTACTTCGTCAAAAAGCTCTTCATAGCTGATGGGAGGGGCGTTCAGATCTATATATTCAAATTGTTTCCTCAGCTCTTTTGGGGAAACCCCGCTGAAAGGCTGGCGGGTATCTTCTAAAAAAGCAATAACACTCTGTTGCGCTCTGTGCATTGCATTCTGATATTCGTGAATGTTGATATCACAGAATAAATTTTCCAGATTTGGGAAAAGACTTTCCTTCTCCGATACAATCTGCTCGGTAATTGATGTATTCATAGATATGTGAGTTAGTGTGATTTTACTCTCTACAAGTAATTTTTTGATGTAAGCATTAAGGAAACTGATATATTTTAAACCGCCTTTTCAGGATAGGAAATCAACAGTTATTCAATTTTTGGTGTTATTCTTTTGGTTTAAAATATATCAGTAAAATAATAGATTAAGAAATTAATAAGTAATCGTGTAGCCTACAGAAAACGTTGTTCCTCGGCCCTGATAAGCAAATGCTTTCTGAGGCGCTCCATAGAAAAATTCGGAGCGCTGCCCCCAGATGGTTGTATATTGCTTATTGAATATATTCTGGATTCCAAAATTGATGACTCCCTTGTTCAGTTTTATATCTCCTACAAAATCGAATAGAGTATAGCCATTAATCTTCATATCCGCCAAATCGGTATAGTTCATTGAGTTCTGCATTTGCAGTCTTAATGAGAATCTTTTTGCATTCCAGCCTGTGAAAACCATAAACTTGGAAGGGTTGGTTGTATATACCGACTGATTTTGCCAGCCTTTATCTACCGTTTTTGTTTCAGACTGCATCAGGAGAACATTTCCTCCCAATTCAAGCCCTTCTGCAAAACGATATCCCAAAGCTCCTTCAAAACCGTAATTTCTCAGTTTTTGATCAAGAAGAGAAACCGTGAATGCTGCGTTGTCAATTTTCAATGTTTTGCTTGATAATGCGTAGAAAAATGAACCCTGAGCATATAACCCTGCTTCTGAAGTTCTGTTATGTCTGAAACCCAGTTCGATCTGATCAGTTTTGATGCCGCTTAACGGCTGCTCAGCAATATTCATACTGTTTAAAAGCTTCCAGCGGTTGTTATCCAGCTGATACTTTCCGAAACCATAAGATTTTGCAGCATCCGGAACAGCAAATCCCTGAGAGAAACTGAACCATGTCTGCCAGGCTGGGGTAAATTTATACAGTAAACTTCCGTTCAGTAATGTTACGTCGTAGTTGTTCTTTCCGCCTTTTACAACATCTGCGGAATTACCATATCCAAAGTGCATATACACCTGCTCTTTAAACCCCACAAAATCATCCAGTTTCACATTGATAAACTGCTGTCTTACTCCTCCGGATAGGGTAAGCTGCTTGGTAATATTCCAGTCAGCCTGAATAAAGCCCGCCAGTGTAAATATTTTAGTGTCCGGATATCTTCCTACAAAAGCATCTGCTTTATTGATTAATCCTCCGGATTCACTACTTATTTGAGGATTGAAAATAGCCTGATCTCCATTGAACTTTTCATAATCCAGGTCTGTCCCATAAGTGAAGTTAAAAGCGTTCCATTTTTTTGATAAAACAGCTTTTGCTCCGTACACATCAGTATTTCCTCTTCCTGAAGAAAGAAAAACCGGTAAAACTACTCCCGCAGGAGGTTTAGGAATTTCTGCAAAAGAAGCTCCAAAATCAGCCTCCTCACGTCTTCCGTAAGCCTGAACAAGCAAATTGTGACCTCCCAGAATATTGCGTAAATTATATTGAAGATTGGCCATAAAACGCTCTGTACGGGGAACCACATCAGAATCTGCACCTCCAAGAACATTAATCAGATCAGGATTTTTAGTGGTAAACCCGGTAAATCCCGGACCAAAAGAAAGCCATTTTTTATTTCTGACCTTAGAATTGTAGTATTGAAGATCCAGACTTAAGTCCTGATCAGGACTCAGTTTTACGCTTAGACCTCCCAAAAGATCAATAGACCTGTTATACTGGTAGTCTGCCTGTTTCACGTCTGTAATAATCTGGTTTCCATTCGCATCAAAAGCGCCTTCGTTTTGTGTAAAAGCAGCTCCTAATCTGAATTTCACCTTATCGTTACCTCCTGCTATCGACTGTGCAATTCTTTTATCCAGATCATCTTTGTGGAAACCTGTTTTAAGTCCTACAGAAGTTTCAAAAGCAAGTTGGTCAGACGTTGGCTTTTTAGTAATAATGTTGATAATCCCGCCTGTAGAATCTCCTCCATAAATGGCCGATGCACCAGAAAGGACTTCAATTCTTTCGATGTTAAAAGGATCTATTGCATCAAATTGTCTGCTGGCCGCTCTTGTGCTGTTCAGAGAAACACCATTGAGCATTACCAGAACATTTCTTCCTCTCATGTTTTGAGCATAATTGGTTCTTCCCTGATTTCCAAAATCAAAACCGGGAATCATATTTCCCAATACCTCTTTCAACCCGGCGCCGCCTCTTATTTGTGTCTGGAGTTCTTTTTCCCCAATGATCCAGACTGTTCCCGGAATGTCGCTGATTTGCTTCGGAGAACGTGAAGATACCAGAATAACTTCATTGATATCTTTTGTGGTAATACTATCCTGCTTGGTTTGCGCAGAAGTATGTGCAGTAAAGGCAGCCAATAAAATGACTGAAAGCGCATATTGTCGTTTCATTTATTTAGAACAATTAAAAATAATGGAGTAAATATAAAATATTATTGAGCAAAAAATCAAAATGATTTTTGTCACATATTTCAAACCAACGTGAGTACGATCAGAATAAATCACAAAGAGAGGAACCTTTTATGATGATTTACGCGGTATAATTAATTTTTTCACAGTCTCAAAGTGAGACAAAAATAATAACAATAATCTTGAAAATTAACGAAAATGTAACATGAAAAAGGATAAAAAAGATAAAAAATCCATCAAAATTAAGCGTTGGAAAATCCCCAAAATGATAAGCTAGGTGAACAATTTTGAGTTTTTTGAAAAAATTTCAATACTTTTTTCCATTTCATTATCATCAAGATCTCCAAATCCTAATCGGATGGCAGTAAGGGATTTATTTTGATAAAGAAGCGTTTTGGGAATAAAAAGATTTTCACGGGCGCAGTTACGGCTGAGCTGCATCAGATTGACCGGGATATTCCACTCCAGCCATATCGCCAATCCACCGGAAGGTTTCTGGAAACGAATAAGATCTCCAAGATTTTCCTGCAGTAAAGTACTGAGATAATCTCTTCTTTCCTGATAGATTTTTAAAGATTTCTTCAGATAGCGGTTAATTTCCCCTTCTGCAATCATTTCTCCAAGGGCTCTTTCCATTAGAATATCACCTTGTCTGTCAATAATTCCGAGATATTTCCTCATTTCGGCCATCAGATTTTCGGGAGCCACAATAAATCCGGTCCTGAAACCAGGAGCCAGCGATTTACCGAATGACCCGATATAGATCACCATACCGTTTGTATCTGCGCTTGCTAAAGGCAAAATTGGGCTTTTATCATAATGAAATTCATAATCATAATCGTCTTCAAGAATGATAAACCCATATTCCTGGGCAAGTTCTAAAAGTTCCAGCCTTCTTTGAGCACTTAAGGCAACAGTAGTAGGATAATGGTGGTGGGGAGTAAGGTAAAGCATCCGGATCTTCTGTTTTTTGCAGGCTTCCCGAACACTTTCCACAATAATTCCTTCCTCATCAATGGGTATGGAAACCATATTCACACCTGATTTCATGAAGATCATATTGACGGAGAAGTAACTTAATGCACCTACCAGCACTACATCACCAGGGGAAAGTAAAATTTCAGAAACAATGTAAATACTCATTTCCGTACTTCTTGTGATGAGAAGATTATTCTTGGAAATAGGAAGGCCACGGGACAGATTGAGATATCGGGATAAATGTTCTTTAAAAAATTCACTTCCATCATGATTATAATGCCCGGATAACTTTTGATGGGATTTACGCTTCAGAATAGAGCTGTAAAACCTGGAATGTTGGCCGATTTGGGTAAGTCTGATATCAGGAACTCCATCATTGAATACATATTCGCAATCGGAATGCTCAAACGGATTATCCAGAATGTTTGAAGTTTTGAATGCGAAACCAGTCGTTTTTGGGTAGTTTTGAAGGTTTTTTTGTTCAAATGCATTCATTTTTACAGGTTTTTCCTGCTCTTTTCCAATAATGAATGTTCCTTTATTAGGTAAACTTTCTGTCCAGCCCTGTGCAGAGAGTTCATCATACACCGCTACAGCAGTATTTCTGTGGATATCGAGCATTTCGCTGAATGTACGCGTTCCGGGAAGCTTGGTTCCAAAAGGTAAAACGCCTCTCTGTATGGCATTCACGAGCTGGTTGGCAATCTGCAAATAGATTGAAGTTTCAGACTTTCTGTCAATTTTTATAAAACTTTCATAAGGAATTTTAACCGGACTATCCATAATATCAAAACTGGCACCATGTAACCATCCGGCAATATACTACTTTTGACATCAAAATAAAAATCTATGGAATTTCATCATCTTTTAGAAAAGATTGTTCAGGATGGCTTTACTCATGCCAAATGGCTGAACACGCTTTCTTTCATGGAAAATGCCGGAGCAAGAAAAATTTCGAAATGTGAACATCCTGTACTGGTAACTCAGATTCAGTTGAAGCATGCGGCTGAAGAGCATCGTCATGCCTATTATCTGAAAAAACAGATAGGAAAGATAAATCCTGAGCTTTGCAAAACATACGAAAGCCAGGAACTTCTGGCGCCCGTTGCAACAAGGCAATATCTTCATTCTCTGGATATAAAAGCCTGTAGGTACCTTCAGGAGGCTTTTCAATTGAATAAAGAAGATTTAAAATATGCCGCTTATCTTTTTGTGACATATGCCATAGAAGTTCGGGCAGATGATTTATACCCCGTTTATCAGGATGTTTTAACGAAAGTGTCTTCTAAAATTATGGTAAAATCTATTATTCTGGAAGAAGAAGGACACCTTGAAGAGATGATTAATCAGCTTAATGATTTTTCTGCAGATTGGAAAAAACATGCAGATCATGTTCTGACGATTGAGAAAGAATTACATGAACAATGGATGAATGCTATTACAGAGGAAGTAGCTCAGTTGAATTATGCATAATCATTCCGAGTATTTCCAACAAGCTCTTGAGAAAAGGAGAGAGGAAGGTACATTACGAAGTGTAAGGCTTGAATCTGAAGGGGTGGATTTTTATTCGAATGATTATCTGGGATTAGCAAGAAATAAAGAACTTCAGAATATTTTGCTTCAGAAAGTAACTGAAAATCCTCAATGGCTTTCAGGAAGTACCGGATCAAGGCTGATTAGCGGAAATAGTAGTACTGTAACTTTGAGTGAAGAATTTATTGCTGAACAGCATCATTTTCCGGCTGCATTGCTTTTTCCGTCAGGATATAATGCTAATCTGGCTTTGTTTTCGACACTTCCCAATCGTCATGACACCATTATTGTAGATGAGCAGATTCATCGATCTGTACATGATGGCTGTAGATTGTCAAATGCCCGAAAGTTGAAATTCTTACATAATAACCTGGAGGATTTAGAAGATATATTACGAAGGCAGAATGGTCATTGCTATATTGCTGTAGAAAGTCTGTACTCAATGGAAGGAGATTTTGCTCCTATTCCAGAAATCGCGGAAATCGCCAGTCAGTATAATGCTGACCTGATCGTGGATGAAGCACATGCTTTTGGCGTTTTTGGTTATGGTTTGATCGATAAGTTTCAGATGCAGGAAAATGTTTTGGCAACCGTTGTGACCTATGGAAAAGCACTAGGATCGCACGGTGCTGCCATACTTTGTAATAAAACGGTAAAATCTTATCTGATCAATTTTGCATCGCCGTTTATTTATACCACTTCCGCACAGGATTTTCAATGGGAGGGAATTAAAACCGGATATGAGTTTTTGAAATCTCATAAACATTTATCTGAGGAACTCCATGAGAATATTAAACTATTTCGAAGCCAAAACCTGAAGTCTCCTTCCTCGGAAAAGAGCCCTGTTCAGGCGATTATTATTCCAAATAATCAAAGACTTAAACAAATGCAGCAGACTTTGTGTGAAGAAGGTTTTTTAACCTATGCTATCTATAGTCCTACCGTGAAAGAGGGAAGTGAAAGGCTCAGAATCTGTCTTCACAGCTTTAATACGGAAAAAGAAATTGTAAAACTTACAGAAATCATCAGAGAATTTATATAAAGCAAAAGATAAAGGCAAAAGAATAAAATATCAGATTGTCTTTTTCGATTAGCTTTTTCATGGCAACATTATGAAATTATTTATTACAGGAATAGGAACCGAAATAGGAAAAACCGTTTGTTCGGCCATTTTGGTTCAATATTTTAAAGCGGAATATTGGAAGCCGGTACAATCCGGAGATCTTCATCATACAGATAGTCATAAGATTGAAGCCTGGACAGATTGCGAGAACTGCTACCCGGAAACCTATCGTTTACAATTAGCGGCATCACCTCATCAGTCGGCGCGGGAAGAAAACATAAAGATCAGTCTTGATGAATTTCATCTTCCGGAAACCGATCATCCTTTGATTATAGAGGGAGCGGGAGGTTTAATGGTACCACTTTCTGACCACACATTTATGATTGATCTGATTGAAAAACTACACCTGCCGGCAGCACTTGTTGTGAGGAATTATTTAGGGTGTATCAATCACAGCTTATTATCAATCATGGCTTTACAACAAAGAAATATCCAATTGGATTTTTTAATCCTTAATGGTTTTTTTCCGGAAGATACAGAACGTGTGATTTGCGGATTTGTGGGTGAAAAAACAAAAATTATCAGGATTCCGGAAATCGAAAATCCTGAAAAAGAGCAGATAAAAACTGCGGCAAAACAATTAACAATAACAAAATTATGATAATGGATCAAAAAACAGAAATTAGATACAACTGGACTAAAGAAGAGATTGAGGAAATCTACCATTTACCTCTCATGGAACTGATTTATAAAGCAGCAACTGTACACAGAGAATGGCACGATCCTTCCGAGGTACAGATCTCCACATTATTATCCATCAAAACAGGAGGTTGCCCGGAAGATTGTTCTTATTGCGGACAGGCAGCCAGATATCATACCAATATCAAAGTACAGGCTTTACTGCCTACAGAAACAGTTATTGCCCATGCACAGAAAGCTAAAGACAGCGGATCATCCCGTTTCTGTATGGCTGCAGCATGGAGAGAGGTTCGTAATAACCGTGATTTCGACCGAGTGATTGAGATGGTAAAAGGAGTAAATGATCTTGGACTGGAAGTTTGCTGTACGTTGGGAATGCTTACGGAAGAACAGGCTGTAAGACTTCAGGAAGCAGGTTTATACGCTTATAACCATAATCTTGATACCTCAGAACAGTATTATGAAGAAATTATCTCTACCAGAACGTTTGACAATAGAATCAATACGATCAATAATGTTCGTAAAGCGGGAATTACAGTGTGCTCCGGTGGAATTATCGGGCTTGGAGAAACCCATAGAGATAGAATTTCAATGCTTTTAACACTGGCAACAATGCCTAAACATCCGGAATCCGTTCCCATCAACGCATTGGCAAGGGTAGAAGGAACACCTTTGGAAAACAATGAAAAAGTAGATACGTGGGAAATGGTAAGAATGATTGCTACGGCAAGAATTGTAATGCCGTCTTCAATGGTGAGATTAAGTGCAGGACGTATAGAAATGGATGAAACGGAGCAGGCATGGTGCTTTATGGCAGGAGCCAATTCTATTTTTACCGGTGAAAGAGAAACCCTTCTGGTAACTCCTAATCCGGGGGTATCCGAAGATATGCAGATGCTGCAAACTCTAGGTCTTAAGCCAATGATGAAAAAAGAAACCTGCTGCTAAATAATTATAAATAATGAGTTATGAGTTTAGGAATTTTAATAACGAGCATTCTTACCTGTGTTGTAACATTGCTTTCTGAATTATTACACTGATAGTATGATGGTTATATGTAATATGGGAGATAGGAATAACTGTTTTTTTATCTTCAGATTAATATTCCCAAACTCATCATTCTTCATACATACGATATCAATACATGGATACAATAACATCAACCAGCCTTCAGGAAAGAGATAAAGCTGTCAACTGGCATCCTTATACACAAATGAAGACTGCCGACAGCATTATTCCTATTGTAAAAGGGAAAGGACTTTATCTTTATGATGAAGACGGAAAAGAATATATGGATGTGGTTTCTTCATGGTGGGTTACCCTGCATGGGCATTCACATCCTTATATTGCGCAACGCGTTTTTGAACAATTAAATACCGCAGAACAGATTATTTTTGCAGGTTTTACCCATGAGCCGGCTGTTCAGCTTTCAGAAAACTTGCTGAAGTTGCTTCCCTCTAATCAGAAAAAAATTTTTTATTCGGATAATGGATCTACAGCTGTGGAAGTTGCTTTGAAGATGTGTATTCAATATGCTCATAATCAGGACAAAAAGAAAACTAAGATCCTGGCCTTCAAAAATGCTTATCATGGAGATACTTTCGGAGCGATGTCGGTAAGCGGAAAAAGCTATTGGACACAACCTTTTGAAAGTATGTTGTTTGAAGTTATTTTTATAGATACGCCCAATGCTGAAAATATAAATGAATTAAGGATCCAGCTGCAAGAGCTTGCTGATGAAGTAGCTTGTATTATCTACGAGCCTTTGGTTCAGGGAGCTGCCGGAATGCTGATGTACAAAGCAGAAGATCTGGATAACCTTATGAAGATCTGCAGAGAGCAGGGGATTCTGATGATTCAGGATGAAGTTTTTACAGGATTCGGAAGAACCGGGAACTTTTTTGCGGCCAATTATCTGACGGAAAAACCAGATATTATGTGTTTTTCAAAAGGTTTAACAGGCGGAACGATGCCTATGGGTGTTACCTCCTGTTCAGATGATATCTATAATGCCTTTTTATCGGAAGATCATCATAAAACGTTATTCCATGGCCATTCTTTTACTGCTAACCCTCTAGCCTGTACTGCCGCTTTGGCCAGTATGGAACTGCTGCTTCAAGAAGAGACTCAAATGAACATCAAACGGATCACCCATCAGCATTCAGCATTTTTAAAAGAGCTTTCCAATCATTCTAAGGTAGAAAATGCCCGCCAGATCGGAACAATCTTAGCTTTTGATTTTAAAACAGGGGATGGAACTTCCTATTTTAATGAAATAGGGAAAAAGCTTTACCAGGAGTTTTTACAGCGAGGAATCATTATGCGTCCACTAGGAAATGTACTGTATTTGGTGCCGCCATATTGTATCACAGCTGAAGAGCTGGAATCTGTTTATCAGAATATTCTGGAAGTTCTGAATCAGTTCGGAGATTAATTTTATACAACCTTATAGACTTTTGAAGTCCATAAGGTTGTAAAATAGATTACAACAAAGCTTTACAGTTCCTGTTCAGCATTCTTTAGCATCTTTATGAGTTCCTTCAATTCTTCTTTAGAAAATTCAGTTAAATTCTGATGGTAATAAGAAGAAGGAATCTTTATATAATGAGCCCAGCTGGAAGATTTTTCACGATAAACACTTCCAAATTCAATATTATTGGTCGTTACAAATTTATACTTTGCTTCCTGACTGTTTTTTTCATTCTCTTTCTGTTCCATGGTTTGAAGAGCCTGAATTAATTTACCAAGTTCATTCTTATCAATAGTCAGTGTTTTTCTTGAGATCTCATCAAACGTTTCATATTCATACATAATTCCCAAAAGGCTTTCTGATGAATTATCCGCCACATCTTTCGTAACAATTTTCTGAATATTTAAATTTTTGAACTTACTTAAATGGGTAGTCCGCTTTTCAATTAACGTACTTTTTTTTGTATTGATCGTCAATCCGCGGGAAGGAGTAATCGATCTTTGAAGAGTTGGTGGAGAAATCTGTGCAATAACCGAGGTACAACATGCACAGCAAATTGAAATAATAATTCTTTTCATTTGTAAAATGGTAAGGTTATAGTTTTTATTAAAATAGAAGCAACTTTTGTATTTTGGGCTAATATATAAAATCTTCTTGGAATCATTCAAAATATCACCTAGACAGTCTTTTTAAAAGTCTTTGTCTGAGTGTAAAATACGCTGTTATGAATTCAATTCACTGCCCCATGTATGCAGTTCAGTTAATATAGGACCTAGTTTTTCTCCTTTTTCGGTCAGTTTGTAATACACTTCGGGAGGAAAATTATATACTTCAATCCGTTGAATGATATGGTCGTCTTCCAGCTGTTTCAGCTGTTCGGAAAGTACTTTTTTGGACACTCTAGGCATTTTTCTCCATAGCTCCACAAAACGTACCTTTTCTTCCTCGAAAAGACTGTGCAAAATCAATGGTTTCCACTTTCCTGAGAGAATATCCAGGCTTTTTCTCAAACCACAGTTTTTAAATTCTTCAAAATTCATAAATTACTTGAATGTATATGGTTAACCTTTTGGTAACCCTCGATTGTTCTACCCGGATCTCACCATAATTTTGTAATACAAATGTAAACAAAATGAAATTACACCTTTGGCGTAACGCCACATTAGAACTGAATATTAACGGAACTTCTATACTGATAGACCCTATGCTTGGAGAAAAAGGATCTCTAGGAGTATTTCCCATGACAGATAACGAAATGTTGAATCCTTTGGTAGATCTTCCTTTCAGTGAAAAAGAGCTGATAGAAAAATTACAAACAGTAGATGCCGTTGCAGTTACCCATCTTCATCCGGATCACTGGGATGCCAGGGCAATAGAGCTTATTGATAAGAATACACCTATCCTGTGTTCTGAAATTATTGCAGACCAAATTGCTCAACAGGGTTTTTTACATATTATTCCAATCAATACTTCCATCCTTTGGAACAATATTGAAATTTTTATCACGAAAGGACAGCACGGAACCGGGGAGATCGGTGAGAAAATGGGACTGGTAAACGGTTTTGTATTGAAGACAGAAAAAGAATCCGTCTACATCGTTGGAGATAGTATTTGGTATGATGATATTGCAGCAGAGATCAGTAGGTATCAACCTCAGCATATTATTGTAGCCGGCGGGGCGGCGGCTTTTTCCATGGGAGATCCTATTATTATGACAAGTGAAGATATTATTAAAGTCTGCGAATATGCCCCGGAGGCTTCAGTATGGATTACTCACCTTGAAGCTGTGAGCCATTGTAAAGAAGATAGAAACTTTATTCAGAAAAAAATTAATGAAAAAGGATTTGAAAAAAGATGTTTTGTATTAAATGATGATGAACAAGTTGTTCTTTCCTAGCCTGACGCACTTTTTTAAAGAAAAGATTTAATATTTTTGCGTCTAATCGATTCTTATGAAACTCATCCTTTCAATCACTGCTTCAGTAGCTTTCAGTGCTCATGTTTTTGCACAAAACACAGAGGCCCTGTTCAAAAAAATAGTAGATTCCACATACAATGCCCATCCTGAAATGATTGGGTTGATTGTTGACGTAGAATCTCCGGACCATAAAATCTCATGGAGCTATGCTGTAGGAAAAAACGGAAAAGATAATCAACAACCTATCGATCCCGCTCAACCTCTTCTGATTGCCAGTACAACAAAGCCTTACATGGCTGCGGCGATTCTTAGATTGGTAGAAAACGGTACACTGAGCATTGATACTCCCATCAAGAATCTTCTCAGCGCAAAGACTTTAAAAGTTCTTTCTGATGATGGGTATGATGTAGAAAAGATAAATCTGCGCCACCTTTTATCACATACTGCAGGCATCAATGATTATGTGACGGAAAATTATTTCAGCTTTATCACTACGCATAAAACCTATAACTGGACAAGAGATGAACAGATTGCTTTGGCCGGAAAAGAGAAAAAAGTGGGGGAGCCCGGAACTGTTTTTAGGTATGCTGACATCAATTATGTTCTGATCTCTGAAATTATCGAACAGAAAACAGGAAAGCCATTCTATGAAGCCTTAAGAAACCTTTTGAACTATAAAAAACTGGGAATTAAAAATACATGGTTTATTCAGTTGGAAAAAAAGCCGGAAACTTCACTGCCACTGGTCAATCAGTATTGGAGACAGTTTGATTGGCAGATCAAAGATCTAAACCCATCATGGGATCTCTATGGTGGTGGCGGAATAGCTTCCAACGTGAAAGAAATGGCTCAGTTTTTCCAAATGCTGTTTACCGGAAAAGTGATTAAAGATCCGAAAGTATTACAATTGATGTATACGGACGTTCCACCCAATTTGGAGATCAATTATTGCCTGGGAATCAGAAAGATTAAAAGTGGAGGAATGATGGCTTATAACCATGGTGGTGGTTTGGGAACCGACGCTATTTATATCCCGGAAATTAATGCCAGTATTTCTTCTGCATCGGTAGAAGCAGGGAAAAGAAATATTGCAGTAGAAGTGAGCAGTTTGCTGGCTGCAAAATTAAAATCTCTGAAAGGCTCAAAATAAGATTCTACATCTTTTACATACAATAAAAAAGCCCCGAATACCTTTAGATTTACAAAAAGTATTCGGGGCTTATTTTTTTAATCCTCTACAAATTTGTTTTTGGCAGCTTTTATTCCAAAAAAGAACATAATTAATACTGCAGTACTCATAAAATAAAATGAGGTGTTCCAGGAAGCATCCCAATCATGCAGTTTTCCAAATACCGGCGGACCAAACGCTGCAATCAGATAACCTACAGAT
Organism: Chryseobacterium sp. JK1; assembly: GCF_050632815.1. Lineage (NCBI taxonomy): Bacteria > Pseudomonadati > Bacteroidota > Flavobacteriia > Flavobacteriales > Weeksellaceae > Chryseobacterium > Chryseobacterium sp. JK1. The sequence continues at coordinate 1,235,170 of NZ_JBODRU010000001.1, forward strand.
TGTGCCATTCCGGAGATCTTCACGGCATTGATGCTGCTTTTGGTTCTCGTCGAAAAAAACAGGATAGAAAGACTGAAAGATAATCCGTTGGCAATGCCTATAATAACAGCATTTACATAGATCCAGTTAGATTTCATAAATACAAACATCATCGTACTGGCAAACATTAGAGTGCAGACAAAAACGATCATCAGTCGCTGATCTTTCATTTTACTGGCAATAATAGGACAGCAGAATGTTACCGGGATCATGGTAATCTGAATCACAAAGAAAACCCATCCTGAGCTCTCACTCGGCATATGATAATCTGCAAGAAATGAAGGAAGCCAGGCAACCAGGCAATAATAAAATAAAGACTGTAGCCCCATAAATATACTGATATTCCATGCCTGGGAAGATTTGAACATATTAAAATCTGATGTACTGATTGCAGCTTTAGGCTGATCCGCGTTCTTTTTGTTGAAAATAAATTCCAGAATCAGAACCAGAAATGCCAAAGCGGCAATTACCAGCCAGATTCCTAAAGATCCACGCCATCCAAACCCTGTCCATTCTCCAATTTTTACGCTGAAACCCGATGCTAAAGCTGCTGTAAGGTTCATCGATACAGCAAAAATACCGGTCATAATTCCTATCTGTTTGGGAAAGTTATTCTTAACATATCCCGGAGTGACAACGTTTCCGATGCATATTCCTAAACCAATAAAGATAGAACCTAAAAATAATAGCCAAAGAGAACCGGTAATTCTCAGAAACAGACCAAAACTTAAAATGATCAAAGAGTACAACAATAGCTTACTGATCCCCAATTTACTTGAAAATCTGCTTACCAGAACAGAACATACAGCAAACATAAAAAGTGGAATAGAGGTAAGCAAACTGACCTGAAAATTATCCAGTTTCAATGTATCCCTTACTTCTCCAAGTACGGGTGCTACAGCAACAATAGGAGAGCGGAGGTTGCTTGAAATAAGGATAACAACCAGAACATTAATGATTAATAAAACATAAGAAGCATCTTTTTTTACTTCATTCTTCATCATGATAAAAACTTTTGTGCAAAATTAGCACAGTAATTTTGTTTAATTTTGCCAAAGTTTTAACCTAAAACGACATGAGTACCCACAGCAATATCGAAGTTGATGAATTGAATAAACCTTATTTTGTCTGGTTTGAAGAAAACTGGGTTCACGATGATGTTCTTCATCATCATCAAAAAGGCCAGCTTGTATATGTGGAAAGTGGTTTTCAGTATATTACCATTGAGGAAAGAATTTATCTTCTCCCACAGAATCATGCCGTATGGATTCCGCCCAATGCTGTTCATAAAACCAATTCTCACTCTGAAAAGATCAAACTGATGATCATGTTTGCTGATACAGACGGAAAAACTCCTTTCTACAACGAAGTGAATGTATTTTCTGTTCCGCCGGTTCTGAAAGAAATGATAAAATATGCTGAAAAATGGTCAAAACTATTTATTAAAGATGATAATGAAACTCTTTTTCTAAAGGCTCTTTTTAATGAACTTCCTCAGTTTGTGGAACATTCGTTCAAACTCCATATCTGTCTTCCCAAAGATAAACGTCTCACCAAAGTCATTGAATATCTTCATCATCATTACCGTCATGAGATCAGAATTGAAGAACTGGGAGATACCGCTTTGCTATCATTGCGTACTCTGGAACGTATTTTTAAAAAAGAAACAGGGTTGACGTTGATCAAATATCAGCAAATGCTTCGTATTATCAAGAGTCTTGAACTTCTAAGTTCAGGAAATTTCACCATTTCTGAAACCGCCTATGAAGTAGGATATAAGAGCATACAGGCTTATACAAGAAGTTTTCAGTCGGTAATGCAGTTTCGCCCAACGGACTTTGTGAAAAATATAAATTAATATAAAAAATAAAGGGTAAAATTTAAACCTGTAAAAGGGACTTATATGAATGTTGAACTTTACGCAATAGCCTTCATAAAGGTGTTTCCAGTGTTTCAGTAACTTCCTTATTTCACATTTTGTTATTTTTTCAGATAAGCATCAAATTCTTCATTATAGACTCGATAAAGATAAAAAGGTCCCCAAGAGTGGAGACCTTAAAAAAACACAAATGATGAAAAAAAATTATTTCGATTCACAAATATAAGTAAAAATTATATTATGTAGTGCATTATATGGGGATTTTTTTTAAATATTATTTATTTTAAGTAAAAATAATTATCCTTCAATTGATGGGGGTTTTCTTTAGGATTTCGAAATTCGGGCTTACGTTTATCAGCTTTGGATGATCTCAAGCCCAGATATGAGGAGAAATTTAAAGAGTTTTCAGAGCTTACTGACAGAAAAGTGAAGTTACTGGAAGATGAAATCAATCTACATAAACGTATAAATGCACAATTAAAGGAAGAAAATACCATGCTTAGAAAGAAAATAAAAGACAGTGGTATTATTATTTAAATCACCTCAATTTGAATAGAAAATAATTGTTATATTGTTTCAAAAAAATTTTCTATTATGGTAAGATTTGAAGAACTTTGGAAAGATCATCCAGGAAAAGGGTCCCATCCTTGTAATGTTGCATTATCCCAAATCAATGCGCAATAAGAATGAGTGAAGCTCTCCATAAGTCTAAAGTGGATTTGCTTTCTTTTCATGGGGTTAAATGCTGGGAAAAGCACGAAGATGGTTTTAAACACTTTTTAAGGGCTGAAGAATTAGCAAAATTGATGGATATGCATCCAGAAATTTTTGGAAATGCCGTTAAGCTTTCAAGAAAGAAATATCCTAAAATGAATCACAAAAGTTTCAAACATAAAGGAATTATTTTTATTAAAGATGGATGGTATGGAGGTGTTGATCACATTGATTTATGGAATGGTCTTGAAATGAGGGGTGTTTTAGATGGAGGACAAAAATACATGTCGTTAGGTACAGAAATTTGGTTTTGGAATGTAATATCTTAGCTATGAATAGGATAATAATATATTTAGTATTATTTTTTAGTGCATACTCCTGTATTAAAAATGAACAAAAGCCTAAACAGGCTGATTCCAAAATAGCAAATACCTTCATCAAACCAATTGTAACGGATACAGTTAATGTGAGTGGAGTTGTTTTTGAATTGATTGATAATAACGGGATTGCCGAGCTACGCATAATATCAGATAGCATTAATGTTGAAGGTAAAATAAAAATAGCACCCCCTTGTTATTTTGTCAGGTATGAAAATAAATTAAGGAAATATGAATATCCTGCTATAGGTGTACAGGCGTCAATTATTATAATTGGAGATACTGTCAAAGTAAAAGGTAATCCTAAAACTATTTGTGGAAAGGCTTTACAAGGTGTTTCAATGAAAAATAACAGTCAAGTTATTATATCTAAAGAAGTAATAAAAACGAATGTCTTCTGTCTTGATTCATGGATTGATGAGAAAGATTTTAGCGGCTTTGCTTCTGGCTTATATGATAAGAATAAATAGAGCTAAGGCATCCAAAAAGGATGCCTTTTTTGTGTACATTTGTCAAGATTTTTTGGATATTTTGTTTAAAAATTTGAGATATTTAGTTTTGCCGATTATATAATTTAAAATTTTTGTAGTAAAGCTGTTTAAACTTTTTATTAAACCGCAAATCGAAGATTCAACGAAGTTAAAAGTCACAAAAGCTTTTTTAAACACTTAAGCTATCTACTTTGGGTATAAGAAGTACACTGAAGTTTTGTTGAAAATCAAGGATTTTCATCCTCTATGAAATTCATTGTGCGGTATTCCTTATCCTTTTTAAAGTGTTTGAAAACTATATAATGTTTAGATTCCTACGGAATGACAAAGTGTACGGATACACTCAACGTCCTGTTTGTCATTCCGAAGGAATCCAGCCTTAGAAATTATCCTTCTTTTATGTGGTTAAGTTTAAACAAACATATTAAATCACTACATTCTTTTATTTTTAGATTTTCATTGATTTTTTACAACAAAAAGGTCTTTTGTGTCTCATAGTGAATATTTTTCCTTTTTTGATCTAAGTCAAAGTTTCGTACCCTACTTAGAAAGACCTTTGCACCCGATCATTAAAAATAAAAGAATTATGAGTATTACATTAGAAAGAGGACAAACCATCAACTTCTATAAAGCAACTGCTCCTATTATCATTTCGGTATTTGCAGTGTATCTTACGATAGGGATTGCGCTGGGAGTGCTTCCAACGTTTGTTCAGGGAAATTTGGGATTTGACAGTGTTATGATAGGTTTGGTTATTGGACTTCAATCTCTTGCAACCCTCCTTACCCGTGCTTATTCCGGAAAGATGACAGATATCAAAGGGGCAAAGAAGAGTAAAATGCTAGGGATTATTCTGGCAGTAATTGCAGGGTTAGGCTATATTTTAGCCATATTATTACAGGCAGATCGATTCTGGGCCCTTGGCTTTTTACTGATGGCAAGAATCATTCATGGAGTGGGAGAAAGTTTTCTTGTAACAGGAGCATTAACCTGGGGAATAGGTCTTGTAGGCCCTTCCAGTTCAGGTAAAGTAATGACATGGAATGGAATTGCCATGTATGCAGGAATTGCCATTGGAGCCCCTCTAAGCATCTGGCTGAGCAAAGATTACGGAATATTACCTGCTTTTGTTCTTATGGCATTACTTCCACTTGTAAGTTGGCTGTCTACAGCAAAATTACCTTCCATTCCGGTAGATAAAGAACATGTCAGAACTCCTTTTTATAAGGTTATTGGTGCCATATCGGGACAGGGACTCAGTCTTGCATTTTCTTCCATGGCTTTTGGTTGTATTGCTTCCTTTATCTCTCTATTTTTCAATGAAAAAAATTGGGGAGACGCTTCACTGGCATTTATGACTTTTGGGGTATGTTATGTCTTGACAAGAATTTTCTTTGCTTCTTTTCCCGATAAGTACGGAGGGTTCAGAATTGCATCTATTTCTTTAATCATTGAGGTAATCGGGCAGGTACTGATCTGGACTTCTGCTTCCAAAGCAATGGCCATTGTGGGTTGTGGATTAACAGGTGTTGGTTTTTCACTCGTTTTTCCTGCTCTGGGAGTGATGGCGATTCAGAAAGTAAAACCTCAAATGAGAGGAACGGCTTTAGGAGCTTATGTTGCATTTGTTGACCTTTCATTAGGGCTTGCCGGGCCTATTGCAGGATTGGTAGCTGGTTGGCTGGATTATCAGTCGGTCTATTTATTTGGAGGAATAAGCTGTATTCTGTCTCTTATTATTCTATTATTTAACAAAAAATAAATACAAAAAATTGATGACAACAAATGTAATGACAACAAAGAAGGTACGGTCTGTATTCAAGGTTAAAAGCAAGGCGTTTTTTACTCCGCATCTTATCCGTGTGGTGTTCAATATTGATGATGCTCAGGCTGAACTGTTGGCTCATGTGCAATCGGGAACTAATAATAAAATCTTTATTCCATCCACGGAAAATGGAGAACCATTGATCCGTACTTATACCAATCGTAAAATTGATCTTATAAAAAGAGAACTAATAATCGATTTTGTATCTCACGGAGATAATGGACCTGCTTCTGCATGGGCATCAAAAGCAAAAATCGGAGATTCATTGGAAATAGGAATGAAAGAAAGCTCAAAGGTGTTGGTACCAGAGGCGGATTTTTATCTTTTTGTAGGAGATGCTACTGCATTGCCGGTAATCTGCGCTATTGTAGAACAATTGCCATCATATGTAACAGCAAAAGTACTTTTAGAAGTGCATGGTAAAGAAGATGAACTCATTCTATGTTCTGCGGCAGATATCTCTGTGGACTGGCTTCATAATTCATCTCCCGAAAATGGAAGTACGTTGGCTGATATGACCAGACAAGTTCAATTTCCAGTCGGGATCTCCAAAAAATACGTGTTTATCGCTGCTGAATATCAAACGGTTCATGACCTGCGCGACTATTTCAAAAAAACATTGGAATGGGATTCTCACGGACTTTACGCCTGTTCGTATTGGAGATCCGGACAGGCAGAGAGCTAGTGAAAAAAGGTAAGGAAATTGTAAGCAAAGTCATTTATCACTACTTTTGCTTACATGCACGAACTTTTAACTACATACATTAATAAGAGAATATCTATCACAGATGAAGAACTGAAAACGATTCTTTCTTATTTTAAACCTATTCAGTTAAAAAAGAATGAAATGCTCCTTAACAGCGGACAGAACAGCCAGAGAACTTTTTTTGTAGTCTCCGGCTGTCTCCGTATATTTTTCATCAACGAAGAAGGTCAGGATTCTACACGATATTTTGCTTTTGAAAACCAATTTGCTACGGCTTTAACCAGTTTTATCACTTCTGAACCTTCTGACGAATGTATTCAGGCGGTGGAAGATTCAGAAGTGTATTATATTACCCATAAAAATTTCTATCATCTTTTGAATATTATTCCTCAATGGGAAAAATTCTACAGGATATATTTGGAAACGGCTTACGTGAACAATACAAAGAGACTAATGTCTTTTCTTGTTCAGGATGCTCTTGAAAAATACCGCCAGCTCCTGGATGAAAATCCCATTATTGTAAGAAGACTTTCTAATAAAATGGTTGCTTCATACCTTAATATTTCTCAGGAAACGTTAAGCAGGTTAAAATCAAGACTCTGAAAACTTATTTCTGCTGTAGTTTTTTCTCTGCAATATGCTTTTTTTGAAGCAGCCAAAGTTCATGATAAAGAAGAGAAGTCTGCGGCATTTCAATCCCTGATTTCTTTGCAGCAGCTATGGGTCGTTCATAAATATATTCGAGTTCCATCGGGCGGTAATTTTCAAAATCGAGCTTCATACTTGGAGAATAGCTGCCCATTTCTCGGGTAAACGGAATCAATCCATTGATAAAAGATTCAGGAATGATGACTCCTTGAGATCCTGCGGCTTTTGCCACTTCATCCATGATGATTCTACATTTTTCTTCATATTTTTCCAATAAAATATCCGTTGTAGAATTCAGCGCTACAGAAAGACCATTAAAGGTCATATTCCAAACGAGCTTTTTCCATCTTAAAATGGTAAGATCCTGCACCGAAGAAGGAATTCCAAAATCGGTAAATTCCTCCGACAGTTGATGAAGAATCTCTGTGTTTTTTAGATTAAAACTTCCAAAATCTATAGCCCCATATCCTTCATGTACGATGATACCGTTTTTTTCTTTGTGGCAGCCTATTAAAGCCGCAGCTCCGGCAAATTGCAGTTCGGTAAATAAAGAGGCCATATCCTGTTCCATACCCATACCATTTTGAATCAGTATAACGGTTGTCTTATCATCAGTTACATAAGGCAAAACTTCCGTTAAAACAGTTTCGTTCTGTATTGTTTTCAAAGCAACAATCACAACTTCGCATATCGGCATATCCTCAGCAGATTGGTAGATTTGAGGAGAAGAAAGCAGAATGTCACCGTGAATTTCCGATTTTAACAATAATCCGTTTTCTTTTACTTCCTGATAACTGCTGTGCAACAGAAAGTGGATCTCATGACCCATCTGGGATAACATGATGCCGTAATAGGAACCGATGGCTCCTGTACCTATAACTCCTATCTTTAATTTTCTTTTACTCATGATGTTGAATGTATTTTTTGTTTTTATAAGAATAAGCTAACCGCACAGTATAACAAAAGGACTCCCATCACCGTATTGACGATTTTATAATGACGGTTTAAGAACTGATGAAGCCTTTGCCCGGCTACTGCCCAGATCCAGGTGGCTGAATTTCCAATAAAAGAAAGCAGGAAAGCAAAAATAAGGATGATCCACTGTTCATTGAACTGAGGAAAAATAAAACTGCTGAATGCCGTGATTCCGTAAATAATAATTTTAACATTCACCAACTGCAATAGAAATCCTTTCCAAAAATCTTCTGTTTTTTTAGAAGTATATTCTTCTTTGTTCTGATCCAGTTCTGCCGGTTTTCCTGAAATTACCGACCAGGCAAGGTAAATAAGATAGGCTGCTCCTATATATTTCAGATAATTAAGCAGAAAACCATAAGAGTTGAGAAGGAGACTGGTAAAAACAGCAGCCAATATCATTACAACGGTAAATCCTGAATATATCCCAAACAGAAGTGCTTTACTGTTCTTATATCCTGATTTCATGGTACTGTTTAAGGCCAGAATATTATTGGGACCGGGAAGAAGTGCTGTGAGAACAGTGTAAATGAAAAATGAAAACCACATATCTTTTTTTAGCAAAATTAATCAGCTTATATACTTCAGTCAATCGGAATTATTCATACTTTTACTTCGAAAAAATTGAAGTATGGACTTTCATCAGCTCAAAAGTTTTAAAACAATTGTAGAAAAAGGAAATTTTCAGGATGCTGCCAAAGAACTCAACTATTCTCTATCTGCCATCAGTTACCAGATTCAGCAGCTTGAGAATGAGGTTAAATTTCCCCTGTTTGAAAAAATAGGAAGAAGAATGCTGCCTACTGCCCAATCTTTAAAGCTGATCCCGCACATTAAAAAAATAGAAGAGGAAATAGAGCAGATCAAACAGCTGAATTCAAAGGATCAGAAAGTAGAAGGAAGTCTTACCATGTCGGTTTCGGACAGTCTTTTAACCTATATTTTACAGCCTGTGCTTAAAAAGTTTGTGGAAATGGCTCCCGATGTAAGATTGAAATTAAAGGTAAGAAACTGCTACGAAGTACAGAAAGAGATTATCCGGAATGATATTGACCTGGGAATTCACTACCAGGTACATGGGTATGATGATCAGATCAAAGTAACGGAACTGAGCTCTTTTACCGTAGGGGTGATGGCTTCACCACAATTTTCTGAACAGGAAAAAAACTTTGATAAGAAAGATCAGATAAAATCATGTTCTATCATCAACAATGACGTGAATGGGGTTTATCAACAGCGTTTTGAAGAATATCTTAAGAAAAAAAATATCAGGACAGGGCAAAGTATTGAACTCTGGAGCATAGAAGCAATCAAAAAAAGCATTATAAATAATCTGGGAATAGCCTGTTTGCCACATTTTGTAGTAGATGAAGAGATTAAAAAAGGAGAGATCAAGGAAATTACCATCAAAGGATTTCAGTGTACAGTGACGATGATCACGGCTTATCATTCCAATAAATGGATCAGTCCGGCAATGAGCCTTTTCCTGAAAATTCTTAATGATCAAATGATGTATGAGCCTGTTCTGGGCTATAGTAATTAAAAGAAAATTAATACTGAAGGGCTTTTCAGACAAAAATTTAAGCCCTATATTTGCAGGAATGATAAAATGGTTCTCCATATTATGCTCGATGATGTATGTGCTGGCTACCACCAATGCGGGGGAAGTACTCAAAGTGCCTATGTTCGTACAGCATTTTATAGAATACCAGGGAAGTCTTTCAGAATTTGTCATGGAACATTATGATAATCACCAAAAGGATGCTGACTGGGATGCCGATCAAAAGCTGCCTTTCATCAATCCACCTATTGTACTTACTGTACACGCACAACTTCCCGAACTTACTTTCGAGATCAAAAAACCTAAAGAAGAGCCTGTTCCTCAGAAAAACAGTATCTATCAGGAAAAAGATTTCTCAAACCTTTACCTTTCCCGAATTTTCCAGCCACCGCGGCTTTCGTAGTTGATTTCGAACTGAAAATTAATACTTTATGTTGTGTACTTAAAGTAATCAATTCTTGTTACATATCAATCAATTCGTCATGCACTGTAATCATGCTTTTACATTATTACAGAAGGTATAAAAACTTTGTTTTTAATACTTAAGTTTTTAGAAAACTCCCATCTTCTGAATTACAAAACCAAAGGGTCTACAATTTCTCATCTTGGGAAATATTAATTGAGGTATAAATGGGGTGGAGTATAGTATACTTCTGTAAAATGTTCTGCAATCATAGGCATTCCGAATGATTAATTAATAGTTTTTTCATGTTAAATAAAATTATTGAGTTTTCTGTAAAGAATAAACTCATCATTGCTCTGTTTACAGCAGCTCTCATCCTTTTTGGAGTGTACGAAACCACCAGACTTCCTATTGATGCACAACCTGATATTACCAATAACCAGGTTCAGATCATTACCACAGCACCTTCCTATGGAGCTGCAGATATAGAACGACTGGTTACCTTTCCTATTGAGCAGGCCACCAGTAATATCAGCGGGATTACCGAGCTTAGAAGTCTTTCACGCTTCGGACTTTCCCTGGTAACGGTTGTTTTCGATGATAAAACAGATGTCTACTGGGCCCGTCAGCAGGTTCAGGAACGTCTGCAACTTGTTCAGGATAACATTCCCGAAGGTATCGGAAAACCAGAACTGGGGCCTATATCAACAGGACTGGGAGAAATTTTTCAGTATGTGGTAAGAGCCAAAAAAGGATACGAAAATGTATATGATGAAACAGAGCTGAGAACCATTCAGGATTGGGTGGTAAGACGTCAGCTTCTGGGAACAAAAGGAGTAGCAGATGTCAGCAGCTTTGGAGGTAAGCTGAAACAGTACGAAATAGCCATTAATCCTAACAGACTTCAGGCATTCAATATCAATATCAACGATGTTTTTGCGGCGCTTGAAAAGAATAACCAAAATACAGGTGGGGCTTATATTGAGAAAAAAGAAACTGTTCTTTTTATCCGAAGCGAAGGGCTTTTGGGCAATACAGAAGATATCGGAAACATTCAGGTTGCAGAAACCAAAGAAGGAATTCCTGTTCATATCAAAGATGTAGCATCTGTAAAGATAGGATATGCCACAAGATATGGGGCGATGACTTTTAATGATACAGGGGAAGTTTCAGGCGCTATTGTTCTGATGCTTAAAGGAGAAAATGCGAATGAGGTTATTGGAAATATCAAGCAGAGACTTGAAAAAATACAGGAATCCTTACCGGAAGGAGTCGTTATTGAGCCTTTCCTGGACCGCGCCAAAATGGTGAACAATACAATCAGTACTGTAAAGACCAACCTGATGGAAGGAGCTCTGATTGTTGTTTTTATTCTTGTACTCTTCTTAGGCAACTTCAGAGCAGGTTTATTGGTTGCTTCTGTTATTCCTTTGGCAATGCTTTTTGCCATTATTATGATGAACATCTTTGGCGTAGGAGGAAATCTGATGAGTCTGGGTGCTTTAGATTTTGGTCTTATTGTAGATGGTGCTGTTATTATTGTAGAAGCAGTACTGCATCAGCTAGCCCATAAAAAACATTTCGGAAAAGATAATATGCTCAGCAAAAACGAAATGGATGAGCAGGTTTCCAGCTCGGCAACAAAAATGGTAAACAGTGCTGTTTTCGGGCAGATTATTATTTTGATTGTTTACCTTCCGATTTTTACCCTTCAGGGAATTGAAGGTAAAATGTTTAAACCTATGGCACAGACCGTTGCATTTGCTTTAATAGGGGCTTTTATCCTTTCACTTACCTATATTCCGATGATGAGTTCTCTGGTATTGAGCAGGAAGAAAAAAGAAAAAGAGAATATTTCAGACAGGGTGATGGCAAAAGTGGAAACGGGACATCAAAAACTTCTGATGAAAGCTCTTAAATTCAGAAAAACCATCATCATTACGGTGCTGGTACTTTTCGTCGGAGCTGTTTATACCTTATCGAAAATGGGGGGTGAATTTATTCCATCCCTGGAAGAAGGAGATTTTGCAGTGGAAATGAGAATTCTACAGGGAAGCAACATCAACGAAACCAAAAAAGTAACGACACAGGCTTCCCGTATTCTTTTGAAACAGTTTCCTGAAATACAGAAAATTGTCGTGAAGATCGGTAGTGCAGAAATCCCTACAGAACCAATGCCTATGGATGCAGGAGATATGATCATTGTTTTGAAACCTAAAAAAGAATGGACCTCTGCGAAATCATTCCCGGAACTGTCTGATAAAATGAGCAAGGCTTTGAAGATTATTCCCGGGTTAACGACCAGTTTCCAGTTTCCTGTGCAAATGCGTTTTAATGAGCTGATGACAGGAGCCAGACAGGACGTAGTCTGTAAAATTTATGGTGAAAACCTGGACAGCCTTACGGTGTATGCCAAAAAGCTGGGAAGCATCATCAATACTGTAAAAGGAGCGCAGGATCTTTATATAGAGCCGGTTGTAGGTGCACCACAGGTAGTGATCGACTATAATCGTTCTGAACTTTCCCGCCACAGTATTTCCGTAGCAGAAATCAATAGAGTAATCAATATGGCTTTTGCCGGGCAGACAGCGGGAGCGTTGTATGAGGGTGAGAAAAAATTTGATATCGTTGTCAGAATGGATAATGAATATAAAAAAGACCTTACAAGCATTCAGAATTTATTGGTTCCTACGGCTTCAGGAGAGCAGGTTCCTTTGTCTCAGCTGGCTACAGTAGAACTTAAAAACAGCCCAAACCAGATTCAGAGAGAAGATACCAAAAGAAGAATCATTGTTGGGTTTAATGCAAGAGGAAAAGATGTACAGAGCATTGTGGAAGAACTTCAGCAGAAAGCAGGCAAAAATCTTAAGTTTTCTCCGGGATATACCATTTCTTATGGAGGAACATTTGAAAACCTGAATGAAGCAAAAGCAAGACTGGGAGTTGCCGTTCCTATTTCTCTAGTGATGATTTTCCTATTGTTATTCTTTGCTTTCGGATCCGTAAAACACAGCCTTTTGATCTACACCGCCATTCCTTTATCTGCAATTGGAGGAGTATATTTTCTTGCTTTAAGAGGAATGCCTTTCAGTATCAGTGCGGGAGTAGGATTTATAGCATTATTCGGGGTTGCAGTACTTAATGGAATTGTTTTGATATCAGAATTTAACCGATTGAAAAAGAACGGACTCAACAATACCAGCAGAATTGTACTGATGGGAACAAGAATCAGGCTTCGTCCGGTTTTGATGACGGCTTTTGTGGCATCTCTCGGATTTCTTCCTATGGCGATAAGCAGCGGAGCGGGCGCAGAAGTTCAGAGGCCATTGGCTACCGTTGTGATTGGTGGTCTGATGTTGGCCACTCTTTTAACCTTATTCGTACTTCCTATTCTCTACGTTTTGTTTGAACATATTAATAAAGATAAAATGAAATTTTCTAAAAAAAATAATTATAAAAAACTGTCTGTTTTCTTGTTGCTGATTTCTTTCGGAAGTATCAGTGCCCAGGAAAACATTACGTATGATCAGGCTTTGGAAAAAGCTTTCCAGCAGAACGGAACATTTAGAAACTCAAAATTAATTTCTGAATATCAGGAGAAATTAAAAGCAAGTTATCTGGATATTCCTCAGTTGGAATTGACCGGAGGTTTTGGGCAGATTCAGGGGGAGGAAACAGATAATTCATTCGGAATATCTCAAAGATTCAGTTTTCCCACAGTTTATTCTAAAAGAAAGCAGATGCTGAATGCTGAATGGACGGCGAGTGTAATCAACCAAAATCTCACAAAATCTCAGCTTACCAAAGAAGTGACAGATGTTTTCTATAAAATTATAGTACTTCAGGAAAAGAAAAAAGTATTGGAATACATCAGCAGGCTGTATCACAATTTTGCGGAGAAAGCCTCTTTAAGATTAAAAAAAGGAGAAGCCAATATTCTGGAAGAATCTACTGCAGAAATTCAGAATGAACAGATAAAAGTACAGCTGACCAGCCTTGAAAATGATCTTACTATTTCAAAATTACAGCTTCAGCTGCTCCTTCAGTCGGACCAAGCCTATCAGCCTGTAGCAGAAAAACCGATTATGGATATTGCTCTTCAGATTTCTGAAGACCGTGTGAAACAACACCCGGAACTTCAATACCTTCAACAGCAGATTAAAGTGGGAGAGGCAGAAGTACAATTAGAAAAAAGCAGACTGCTTCCCGATCTTTTGGTAGGATACACCAATCAAAGTATGAAAAACATTAATAATAATCGGTTCAATTCGGTTCAGGTGGGTGTTGGAATTCCTTTGTTTACAAAAGGGCAGAGAGCATTGGCAAAAGCGGCACAGGCGAAGATTGCCATTACAGAAAATCAGTATCAGAGAAAAGAGATTGAACTCAGAAACAGATTGAATCAGCAGATCAGCAATTATATGAATCAGCAGAAAATCATTGAAAACTATGAGCAAAAACAGCTTCCAAAGTCTGAAACCATTTTAAAAACAGCTCAAAAACAAATGGAAGTCGGGGAGATAGATTATCTGAACTGGGTAATATTGGTGAATCAGGCTGTAAAAACAAAAGCAGACTACATCGATCAACTGGAAAAACTGAATCAGATTGGAGCCGAACTTAATTTCTTAATTTCAAAATAACAGCGTGATGCACTTTAAAAAAATATCAATATACAGCCTTGCTTTAGTTCTTGTTTTATCTTCTTGTTCAGGAAAAAAAGAAGAAGAGAAAACCGTTTATGAAAACAAAAAATTCAGTAAAAGCACCGAAAATACGGTTCATCTTACGGAACAGCAGCTTCAGTCGACCGGCATAACGACGACTTTCATTCAGAACAGAAATATGGAGAAACTGGTTCGTCTTAATGGTAAAGCAGAGATTGCGCCTTCACATATCAGCTCTCTTTCAAGTATTATGGGAGGCCATATCAAATCTATCAATATCATCAATGGAAGCCATTTCAACAAAGGTCAGGTACTGGCTGTTGTTGAAGATCCTCAGTTTATACAGCTTCAGCAGGATTACCTGGTGACAAAAGCCCAACTGGAAGCCGCAAGATTGAATTTCAACCGTCAGAAAGACCTTAATACAAGCAAAGCCAGCAGTGACAAAACCATGCAGACCGCTCAGGCAGATTATTCAACCCTAAATGCAACTTTAAAAGGACTTGAAGAAAAGCTTCGTATCATTGGGATTAATGCGAAAGTTTTGACAACAGGAAATATCCGAAGCAGAATTAATATTTACGCTCCATTTGCAGGGTTTGTAAGTAAGATTCTGGTGAATAACGGGCAGTATATTAACCCTGCCGATACTTTGTTTGAACTGATTAATCCTGCCGGATTACTTTTGGAATTGAAGGTTTTTGAAAACGATGTGAATGATGTAAAGGTGGGTGAAGAAATTATGGTGTACAATAACCAGAAACCTGATGTAAAATCCCATGCTAAAATTGTAAGCGTGGTTCCAAGTATTGAAAATGGAGGTTCTGCAACCGCTGTAGCCAAACTCTCATCTGTAAATACAGATTTTGTAAAAGGAATGTATGTAAATGCTGAAGTAAATATCAGCAGCCGTTATACGCTGGGGCTTCCCAATGAAGCCGTTGTTTCCTATGAAAATAGAAATTATGTTTTCGAAGACCTCGGGAAGTCAGGTTATAAAATGATTCCAGTGATAACCGGAATTTCTGATGGTCAGTTTACTGAGATTACAAAAGCTGATTTTTTAAAGGATAAGAAAATTGTACAGAAAGGAGCGTATAGCCTTTTGATGATGCTGAAAAATAAAGCAGAATAATTTTTAACAACTGCAATCAGAATTGATTACTTTCCGGAGCGATCAATTCTGATGTCTTTCATGGGACCTTCCCAATGTGCTCCCTGTTTCCGGAAAAATGCATCCAGGGTTCTCCAATCGTCATAAGTCATCAGAAATTCTTCCTTGTTTACCGGAAGTCCTTTTGAGAAATAGTAATGATCGCATCCGAAGCAGAAATCAATATATGACCACTGTTTTGCCTTATAAATAAACAGCGTATTATGGGGTTCAAAACAATAGTTCCCATCCCATGGCTTATCTTTTTTCTGCCCTTTTATAATGTTGATGAGTTCCTGTTTTGCCTCCGAAGTGAGTATCGCTTTTTTTCTTATGATTTCACTGTTCGGAATTCCATCTTTTAGCAAAGGTCGCGTTACTCTTATTGTACTTTTTCCTGGTCTTTCAGTGTCTGATATGAGGTCTGCATGACTTGTCAATACAATACTGTCTGCGTCTTGTATAGCGTGGGCCAAATCTTCATTCAGATTTTGGGAAAAAAGGAATATTGACTTTGTAATAAAGCTGAGGGTGAAAATTTTACGAATGGTCGCAGCGGTTTTATCAGTCAGCAATCCTTTATTCTTTATCATGATAGGGCTAAAAGTTTAAGGGATAAATATAGTATAAAAAAAGATCTAATGGTTATAATATTGGGGTTTGGTCCTGTTTATAGTTTTTACAGAACATAATTTTCAGAAGATTAGCAATTCAGGCTGGTGATAAACTGAAAATATGGTTACGGCTACCTGCTCTTTTAAAGGGATTGTTCTTTTAATCAGTTTATCGAAACCTTATAGGTCTCAAAAACCTATAAGGTTTGAACCCGTAATCAAAAAGTTCAATGAATAAATATAATATAAAAAATATTTGAAGATATTATAGTATTGGCTTTACGGATATCCGTATTCTGCAAATGCCTTGTATTTCTATATTTGTTCAACAAATTACACAAGAGAAACAGCACATGAGAAAGATAATTCTGTTAACATTTTTATTATTGAATTCTTTATTATTTTGCCAGGAGCTAACCTATGAAGAAGTTATTCCGGTAGATTCTTCTGTAACGAAAGAAGAACTTTATAATAGAGCAAGAACATGGTTTGCAAAAAGTTTTAAAGATGAAGGGGAAGTTCTAACCATTCAGGATAAAGATACGGGAGAAATTTCTGGAAATGGATCTTTTAGATATAGGACTAAAAAAATGTTTTTTGGATTATGGTGTATTGTAGGAAATATCCATTTTAAAATTAATATTTATCTTAAAGACGGAAAGTATAAATATACGATTCATTCACTGACCCATGAAGGTTCATATTTTGATGGGAACAGACCCATAAGTTACGGACTTCTTACAGTAGATGAAAACGCCCCACAACCAAGCAGAGGAGGAGCTAATGACAAAGTATGGAGAGATATTAAAGTAAAGTCAGATGAAAAAATAGTAGCCATCATTTCGGATCTTAGACAAGCGATGACAAAAAACCATGAAACAAGTAATGATTGGTAGTGCCATTATAAGCTCATAATACAACGGGAAGCCTGTCAGGCTTCCCATTTTGGATTATTTATCATTTGCTTTTGCGATCCATAATCTGATTCATAAATGCCTGGTTGTCCCAGAACAGATATTCCTCACTCATGGTGCCTTTTTTATTCCAGACCGCAATGGTTGCCATTGGCAGTTTGAAAGTTTTACCGGTAGGTTGAATAAATGTTCCATCAGGCATAGGCATTGGTTTTGTAAATGTTCCTTCCATGAAACCCATCACAGCGGTAATGCTGTCTTTACCCAATCTGAAGGGCTGTTCTTTAATTTTTGTGTCTGGAGCATACACAAACATTGCTTTTAAAGTATTGATGTGCTGGTCTATTCCTTTTTCAATGTGCCCGTCCGGAAAATGAACCACAATATCTTTAGAATGACTTTCATGAAGTCTTGACCATTCTTTGTTACTGAAAACTACAAAATCTAAGGTCTGAAAGGTTTCTAAATTTTTGGAAACAATCTGATCAGCAGCAGCTAATTCTTTAATCTTTTTCAGGGCTTTTTCGGCCTCATTCTTTTTACTGTTTTGAGCATAATAAGTGATGCTCAATACTAATAAACCTAAAAACAATACTTTTTTGATGATTGACTTTTTCATTTTTTGTTTGGAATTTATGTTAGCTATTTTTCGAACTGAAGATCTATCGTCATTTTTACCCGATCTTCTTTAGCAAATGTACAGTGGGCCATAAATTCTGTAGTTATCCCGATCAAATCAAAATTTACTATATCCAATCATCCTGATCATAGAGTGGCTCTTATCAGACAAAATTTCAATGACTATTTTTCCGGCCCTCTTGAACGTATTTTTCACATTATAAATTTGACGAGAAAGTGGGATGATCAATTTTTTTAATTTAAAAATATACTAAACGGTATATTTTTTATATTTTTGTATCCTGAAAATTTTAAATTTTATATCGGGTTAAAGAAATAGACCACTCCGGTTTTTTTTACTTATTAAAATACCGATCGGTATAAAATGAAATAATTAAATCCATCAACCATATAACGAGACAGAAAGAATAGAATATGCAGTATGAAAATTGATGATTTTAAAGCAATATTTTCTTACCAGAAATATAGAGCTTTTGAGATTACTGCTGAAATAGGTTTGAGCTTGCATCAATCATTTCTTATGGCTGAAGATTTATAATTTAAAGGAAGAAAATTTTTTAAACAATATAATACCAATCGGTATATTTTAAAATCAATATAATGAAATCTGAGACAGAAAACAGCTGGAAAAGACTCATACTGATTATAACGGTTATTTCTGCCGCTATAATGGAGTTAATAGATACTTCAATTGTAAATGTTGCCCTGAACCACATGAGTGGTAATCTAGGTGCTACTTTGGAGGACACATCGTGGGTGATCACCTCTTATGGGATTGCCAATGTAATTATCATTCCTATGACAAGTTTCCTTACCAATAATTTGGGGCGAAGGAATTATTATATCGGTTCTATCATTCTGTTTACGTTGTGCTCTTTTATGTGCGGAAATGCCACCAATATCTGGGAGCTGGTAGCTTTCCGCTTCTTACAGGGAATAGGAGGAGGAGCCTTGCTGTCCGTTTCTGCAATGGTAGTTTATGAATGTTTTCCTAAGGAAAAACAGAATATTGCAAGCGCATTGTTTGGAATAGGGGTTTTTATTGGGCCTACCATAGGCCCAACTTTAGGAGGCTATATTACAGATAACTATTCCTGGAACTGGATTTTTTATATTAATATTCCGGTAGGTATTCTGGCGGCAATTTCATGTTTTAGGTTACTGCCGGAGTCTCCCACCAGACAAAAAGTGAAACAGATAGATTGGCCTGGAATTATCTTGCTGATCATCGGAGTAGGTTCATTACAAACCTTGCTTGAGCGGGGTGAAACAGAAGATTGGTTTGCAACAAGATATATTATCTGGCTTACCGTTGCAGCAGTTATTTCTCTTGTGCTGTTTGTGTATCGGGAACTAACGACACCTTATCCTGTTGTAAAAATTTCATTGCTGAAAAATCCTTCATTAAGTATCTCTGCGATTCTAACATTTATTACAGGGGTAGGGATGTTCACTTCCATATATCTTACACCTGTCTTTGTACAGCGGTTGTTGGGTTTTACCCCTTCTCTTGCGGGGCAGATGCTGTTACCGGGTTCTATTGTTGCGGTATTCGCGTTAATCATTACCGGAAAATTGCTGCAGAAAGGGGTTCCTCCTGCACTCATCGTCTTATTGGGATTTGCCAGTTTTATTTTCTTTAATTACAGTATGTCGCGGGTAGATCTGGATGTTTCTTTCACCGCTATTTCCATCAATCTGATCTATAGAGCAATTGGAATGGCATTGCTTACGGTACCTTTATCAACACTTGCGATATCATCCCTGGAAGCAAAAGATATGGCTCAGGGAACGGCCATAAACAATATGATGAGACAGCTTGGAGGATCATTCGGAATATCTATTATCAATACTTATATTGCGAGACAAATGGCCCAGCACAGGATGGATTTACTTTCCCACCTTACTCCCGAAAATCTCAATGTTTCGCAGCGATTACAAAGTTATACAGCGTTGTTTCAAAGTAAAGGATTTGCGTTGTATGATGCCCAGCAAAAGGCTTTTGGAGTACTCGAAAAAACTGTTGTAAAGCAAACCGCACTTTTAAGCTACCTGGATTCTTATATCTTTATTGGGTTTGCATTTACATTTTCGTTGCCCTTACTCCTTATATTTCTAAGAAAGAAGCGAAATACGAATACTGTAATTCCTGTTTCTGATCATTAATTATTTTCAATTGAAATAAGTTTATTAAAAAAACGAGTATCAAAGAAATTAATATTTGCAATAATTTATTTTTACTATTATATTTTTATAAAGAAAGGCTGTTCTTATGAGCAGTCTTTCCTGTTGGTATAAGGACTATATTTCTGTACAGATTTCATCCATCAGTTCAATACAGAGCCACTTTTTTAAATGATTCAATACAATGGATTGGATTGGCCAAATCTTGGTTTGATCGGGATAACTTCTGCATGAACAAGCTACTGTAACTTTGTCATCAACAAAAACAATAAGAATGATTAGAATGTGGGATTGAAAAAAATCAGAACTTCTACAATACAGAAGGCTCTGATCAGCACTGTTTTTCTGCATCCGTCATCATAAATGTTTTCAATAAAAATACATAAAACTTCGTTGACAAAATGAATACAATTACTTCTTTACATAGTATAAACAAACATAGTTTAGCTATACTTATCCATCGTGTATCTATAGGCGTTTTGATGTTATTTCACGGCTTTTACAAACTCTCAAACGGCGTGAACTGGATCATAGAAATATTAGCCTCAAAAGGACTTCCCGGTTTTATTGCCTATGGCTCTTATATAGGGGAAATTGTGGCTCCTATCATGATTATTCTGGGTATTAAAACACGTATAGCATCGGCAGTTTTAGCAGCAACTTTGCTCAATGCTTTTCTATTGATGCATACTTCAGATTTCTTTTCCACCAATCCAACCAATGGAGGATGGCAAATAGAACTGATTTTCCTATACTTTTCAGGAGCGGTGCTGCTCATCATCACGGGAGGAGGAAAGTATGCTGTAACGACAAAAACACAATATGACTAAGGGATTATTCAACAATCATAACTAATCATTATTTCTATTTTATGCTTCGAAGAGAAATTTATTACCCAACAATTTGCTGCAATACTGTGTTTAAGCAGATTATGGGTAATAGTTTCTCTTTTTTTGTCAAAAAACAATAGATCTTTTATCTGATGAGATCGAATCAAATTTAATATTAACTCTGCCGTTATATGGACTATTTTTTAATTTACACCGGGTATGTGCTCATCCTATCCCTATTAATGGGAGTTTCTAGCTGGAGATTGTATAAAATCATGGGGTATCATCCGCTGTTTAGCTGCATTCCTTTTTACAATTATTATATCATCCAAAAGGAAACCCAACATCCAAAGTGGTGGGTCATTCTGGCCTACTTACCTGTGGTAGGCCCAATTATGTTATCTGTTTTCCATCTTTATCTTATGAAAAAGTTTGGAAAAGGGGCATTAAAAGATCAGGTTCTTACTCTTTTGCTTCCTTTTATTTATATAGGAATTGTTAACTATTCGAAAAACAAAATACTTCAGGAAGAGTCTTCAGATGAAGATATTTTCAGTGAAAGCAGCACAAAAAAAGATTCTTTTGCAGGTTCTCTTACATTTGCAGTCGTTTTTGCTACGGTTATTCATGTTTTTGTAGCTCAGCCTTTCGGAATTCCAACAGGATCCATGGAAAATACAATGCTGGTGGGTGATTTTTTGTTTGTTAACAAATGGAGCTACGGATACCGATTACCCATGCGTCCTCTGTCAATACCATTTTTGCAGGGAACGATTATGGATACAGGAAAAAAAGGAAATCCAAAAGACGACCCTAAATCCTATATAGAATCTGTAAAGCTCCCGTATGAAAGAATTTTTCAGTTTCAGAAACCCAAAAGGAATGAGCTGGTAGTGATCAATTATCCGAGAGACTCAGTACATAAAGCTATTGACCGGATGGATCCGTATGTTAAAAGAAATGTGGCCGTGGCAGGAGATATTTTTGAAATTAGAAACGGTAAGTTTTTCATTAATGGTAAGCCCGAACATATGATGGGAGATCAGTTTTTACAGCATTCATTTACCATCAGAACGTTAACCCCGATGAATATTTCCTCACTGTATAAAGCATATGGCTATTTACCTTTGACTGAATATCAGACTAATATGGGTTTTACCTATGCATTTCAGGGGTTAACGGATAAAGTTGCATCCGAACTCAAGAAGGATGAAGAAGTGCAACGTGTATTACAGACGGCATGGCCTAAAGATTCTGCAGCCATTGCCTATCAATTAAATTCCGATCGCTCTGCTTACACCAAAAGCATAGATACAGCACAATCTATTTTCCCTATCAATAAAAAATGGAATCCTCATTGGTACGGTCCGGTAAGAATTCCTAAAAAAAATGATAGAGTGACACTGAATCAGGAGTCATTACCTATGTACGAATGGATTATTAAAGATTATGAACATAACAGGCTAGAACGCAAAAATGGAAAAATCTTTGTCAATGGAAAGGAAACCACACACTACACCATTCAGCAAGATTATTATATGATGATCGGAGACAATAGAGATGCTTCTTTAGATGGAAGGTTTTTTGGATTTGTTCCTGAAGAAAATATTGTAGGAAAACCGATACTAACCTGGCTAAGCATTCAGGGACTTTTCAAAAATGATAGCTCTACATATCAGGCTCCCTTGAAAATCCGATGGGACCGGATGTTTACGCTTGCCAATACCGGTGAAACCAATAAAACATCCTATTGGTGGGTGGGGATCATCATCTTGGTTGTGTTTTTTGGTTGGGAAAATATCATCAGATTAATCAAAAAAAGGAGTCGCTAAATGAAGGTACCCCATCATTATATCAGAATAAATACAATGAATAAATATTGTGTAAAGTTTTATATTTCAATTTTTTAATCTGTTCTTTTTTTACCTTCTAAATTTTTCTAAAGATTTAAATATTGAAAATATACGGTTTCTATGACATCATGGAAGCCGTATTTTTTTATGTGTAAAATGAGCCGTTATATCAAAATATATGAGCCGATTAAAAAAGACTTAAACGTAAACACCTTATACATTTGTAGTGCTTAAAATTGATAAAAAATGAGTAAAACAATATTTATAACCGGTGTTTCCAAAGGCTTTGGGAAACTATGGACAGAAGCCTTTCTTAAAAGAGGCGACAATGTAATAGCAACCTCCAGAGATGCGCAAAACTTAGGTGATTTAGTACAACAGTACAAAGATCAGCTGTTGGCTATTACTCTTGATATTACTGATAGAAATGCTGTCTTCCAGGCAGTACAGGATGCAAAAAATCATTTTGGTCATATCGATGTGTTTATCAACAATGCAGGATATGGTGTTTTTGGCGCGGTAGAAGAAATCCCTGAAAAAGTAATTAAAGACATATTTGAAGCCAATGTTTTTGGAACATTGTGGGTAACGCAGGCAGCATTGCCCATACTTAGAGAACAGGGGTACGGCCATATCATACAATTATCCAGTGTGCTGGGGATCTACAGTATCCCAACATTAGGAATTTACAATGCAACAAAGTACGCTGTTGAAGGATTTAGCGAAGCATTGGCAGGGGAAGTGAAAGAGCTTGGAATTAACCTGACTCTGGTAGAACCTAACGGATACAACACAGAATTTGGAGGCCAGTCAGCGGTTATTGGTGAAAATATTTCAGCGTATGACCATGTGAAATCCAAACTTCATGAGATTGCTGGAGTACCACCACATGATTATGGAGATCCTGAAGCAACAATTCCTGCCATTCTGCAGTTAATAGACTCTGCTGCGCCACCTCTTCGTCTGTTTCTCGGAAAAATAGGGTTTCAAAAAACAAAAAAAGAATATGCTGAGAAGATCAGAATCTGGGAAGAATGGAATGATATAGCAGTGGCGGCACAAGGCTAGATTCTCTTTCAGATAAACAATTTATATATCTAAACACTCAAAATTTTACAATGAAATTTCATACAATTAATCCCGCAACGGGCGAATTTATAAAAGAATTCCCAAATCAGACAGATACTGAAGTATCCGAACTTTTACACACCGCGCATACCAGTTTTCAACAGGATTGGAAATGGCGTCCGATTTCCGAAAGAATCTCCATGGTAAAAAAAGCAGGAGCAATTTTAAAAGAAAAAAGAGACTATTTTGCTCAACTTGCCACGTTGGAAATGGGGAAAATTTCTCGCTTCAGTTATCTTGAAGTTGATCTGGTTGTCGGAATATTTGATTATTACATAGCCAATGCAGAAAAAATGCTTGCTCCCAAGAAGATTGAAGAAGAAAAAGATGCTGCTATTCTTTCCGAACCATTGGGTGTCATTCTCGCAATTGAACCTTGGAATTTCCCTTACTATCAGTTAGCTAGAGTTGCAATACCACAAATCATTGCAGGAAATGTAGTCTTGATAAAGCATGCTGAAAATGTTCCTCAATGCGCTTTGGCCTTCGCTGAACTGTTTAAAGAAGCAGGAATTCCCGATGGAGTATACACCAATTTGTTTTGCAGCATAGAGCAGGTAGGTCAGCTCATTGACGATTTCAGAGTGAGAGGAGTAGCCCTTACAGGAAGCGAACGCGCAGGAATCTCTGTAGGGGAACGTGCAGGGAGAAATCTAAAAAAAGTGATCCTGGAATTAGGTGGCAGCGATCCGGCACTCATTCTAAAAGGGGCCTCTCTGGACTATGCCGCAGAGCAGATTGTCATGGGAAGAACATACAATTCAGGGCAAGGCTGTGTTAATATAAAACGGGTAATTGTTGTAGGGCAGGAACGTGGTCAAAAAATGCTTGAACTTCTGAAGGAGCGTTTTGCCAAAATTAAAGTAGGTGACCCCAATGACGAATCAACCGCTCTTGGTCCGTTAGCCAGCGAAAGAGCTCTGAATGGTTTATTAAAACAAATAGAAGATGCTGAATTGGCCGGCGGAAGTCTGGTGATCGGCGGCAAGAGGATAAACCGACCAGGATTTTATCTGGAACCTACAATTTTTACCAATATATCTAAAGACAATCCACTCTACAAACAGGAAGCATTCGGGCCGGTACTGTCATTTTATGTCGTAGATACAGAAGAGCAGGCGATCAATCTTGCCAATGATATAGATTATGGACTGGGGTCCTATATATTTGACGAAGATACAGAACACGCCAAACACATGGCAACCAAAATTGAGTCTGGGATGGTGTACATCAATTCCTGTTTTTCAGATGCTCCCTATCTGCCATTTGGCGGTATTAAAAACTCTGGTTTTGGAAGAGAACTTTCAGAACTGGGTATTGGTGAATTCATCAATCGTAAAATGGTTCGGGTTGCAGAATAATCTTACCATTTGAAATCCTCCAACGCTTATTCTGATGAAGAGGTTTCAATAAAATTTAAAAACAATACAACAAAAAATGTCACAACAAACTCAATCATATTTTGTGTTGCCGGAAGCAACCGAGGAAATTACACCATTTACCGTACATATTCCGGAAGATGCTATTACTGATCTTAAACAGCGCCTAAAACAAATCCGATGGCCAGATCAGGAACTTGTAACTGACTGGTCTCAGGGAGTCCCGCTGGCCGCTGCTAAAAAGCTGGCAAACTATTGGGGAAACGAATACGACTGGAGAAAATTTGAAACCCGTCTCAATCAGTTTCCACAATACAGAACCCTGATCGATGGAGTCGGAATTTATTTTATTCATGCCCAATCACCTCATGCAAATGCCTTGCCGTTGTTGTTGAGCCACGGTTGGCCAGGTTCTATTATTGAATTTATGGATGTTATTGAACGTCTGATAGATCCTACTAAGTTTGGGGGAAAAGCAGAAGATGCATTTCATGTAGTAATTCCTGCGATGCCTGGTTTTGGCTTTTCAGATAAGCCAAGAGAATTAGGCTGGAACCCCGGACGCATTGCAAAGGCTTACGCTCAACTTATGACAGAAAAGCTGGGATATAAAAAATGGGTAGCGCAGGGAGGAGACTTTGGATCTGCGGTAACCCATTCTTTGGCAGATATGCAGCCTGAAGGACTGCTTGCAGCACACGTTAATTTACTTTTTGTGGTCCCTGATAAATATCCTAAAAATCCGACTGCTGAAGAACAAAAAGCAATAGATGGAATTGAAGCCTATCTGAATAAAAAATCGGGATATGCAGATATGATGAATACGCGTCCCCAAACTATTGGCTATGCATTAGACGATTCGCCATTGGCACTTGCTACTTTTATCTATGAAAAATTCTGGGAATGGACCGATAATAACGGGAAACCTGAAGATGCTCTTTCAATGGAACAAATGCTTAATGATATTTCTTTGTATTGGTTTACAGGTACCGGAACTTCTGCAGCACGTCTCTATTGGGAAGGAGTAGGAAGTACGATACGAACGCATCTTTTCTTTGCTGCATCAAGAGCTGCTACCGGTATTATCAACCTGCCGATGGCCGCTACATTATTCCCTTCCGAAACTTTTACACCTCCAAAGAAATGGGCAGAGGCAGCATGGTCTGATATATTTTACTGGAATCATGTTGATAAAGGCGGACACTTCGCCGCATTTGAAGAACCTGATATTTTCGCGGAGGAAATGTGGAAGGTATTTCAGTCATTCAGATAATTTTTTTGAGATAAGGATACAGTTGTACAAGAACTGTATCTTTATTTTATTTGTTCTTTTCGAAAATCAACAGGAGATTTTCCTGAAAAAACTTTGAATGCTCTTGAAAAATGAGAAATGTTTTCAAAACCAGTAGAGTAGCATATTTCAGTGATGGGCCAATCGGTTGAAACAAGCAGTTCTTTAGCTTTACTAAGTCTTTTTTCTTTTATATATTGAGCGGGAGAAACTTTGTATATGGTACTGAAATCTCTTTTAAAGCTGGCGAGGCTTCTACCGGATAGATAAGCCAGATCTTCTAATTTCAAAGGGCTCATGAAATTTTCTTCTACAACAGAAGTAATGTCTGTTGTAAATTGCTTTTTAAGCTGAATAAGCTGTAACAGCAAATTATGATCTACCTGCGCCAAATCAAAAAGGAGCTCCATTATTTTCATCTTTACCAATCGTTTATCGACTTTTTCAGGCGCATTAAAATGGGCTTTTATAGAAGCAACAAAAGATAATAGGGGTTCGTGTACAGGCTTTACACTTACATTGGCGAGTCTTTCTGTTTTCATGGTCTTTATTCCCGCCATTTTAATAAAATCAGAAATAAACTCTTCTTTCAGAAAAAACATGATGCTGTCGTATATTTCTCCCTTTTCTGAAGAACCTGTTTTATCATAGGTAATGCTGATGTTTTTCTTCAAAAGAACCATCTCATTCTTATTAACAATATATTTCTGCTTTCCATGGGTAATGCTGTTGGTGCCTTGCAGCACAAAAAGAAGCATATGGTCTTTCAAAAACATACCTCCTCTCTGTTCAGCGATATCATGAGAACAGGATTCAACCAGATTGATGGAATCTATAGAAAGATAATTTCTATAATAAGGAGCACCAATAAGCTCTTCCGGAACAACAGTAGCTTTCATAAACGTGAAATTGAGACCTACAAAGGTAAATATATAAAAGCACATTGAGCCAGAATATCAAACGAATTGAGCTTTTCAATAAAGTGATTCAAACATTATTTTTAACTAAAATCACTCTTATTAAATGGTATAAGATTCACAAAGAAAGTGGAAGATTGATTTTTTTTTAAGGAGTTTATTTCCAGCCAAATAGTATAGAAATACAAAATCCCCGAATGAACGGGGATAAAAAACTAATAACCATGAAAACTCAAATTAACTATGAGAATCATTTGCAAATTTAAAACAATTAATACTAATTTCCTATTCACAGCGTCTATAAGTAGTATTGTAAATTAAATTTATTTTTTATATTGTTGATTTTCATGGTACTTATAAATGGTGTTTATTTCTAAATTTTCTGCTTAATAAGTAAAAGAGGCATTATAATTTATAACATTGCTTTAAATTCCGTAGGCCGCATATTGGTAAGCTGGAAAAAAGTATTGCTAAATGCAGAGATATTGGAATACCCCACCTCATAGGCGAGTTCTGTAACCGTTAAGTTGGTATTTTTGATAAGTTCCATTGCCCTGATAACACGAAGCATTTTAACATATTGGATGAATGATATATTCAGCTTTGTTTGAAATAATCTTGTCAGACTTCTTACACTGATCCCAAATGTACTGGCGGTTTCTTCCAGGGTAATAGGTTCACTGATTCTTTTCCGCAGATCAGATGTGATATCATTAAGACGTACATCATCTGTCGTAGGAAGCTGGATCGAGAATTTTTTTAAATTTTCTTTTGACAGAAGACTCCATAAAGTATATAGGAATTCATATTCCCAGTCTCCAGGGAAAAAATCTCCCTGCCATTTTTCACTGAAAGAAAGCATTTCAGAAAGGAGTTTGCTCACAGGGTAGATTCCCAATTCGTCATAAAAATCGTCCCGTGTGCTTTCTGGGAAATAGATATTGATGATATGCAGGTCCTGAGCATTATACATCAGGTTGTGTGGATAATTCTGAGGAATCCATATATAATGATTGGAAGGAATATAGTACTCTTTCTCAGCGGTTTGCAGGTACGCAATTCCTCCCAATACTAAAAGCAGCTGTCCTTTTTTATGCTGGTGCGCGGGCAGCCGCTGCTCAGTCTGTTGTCGCACGACTAAAATTGAATCATGGTACTGATCTACAATCCTGTTAAGCTCTTCTAAAAAACTCATTTGGCTAAAATAAACAAAAATTAGGCTAATTATATAAAAAGACGTGGGTGTGCTTCCAATAATTTTGTATCAAAGTTTTATTAATAAAATCAGTTATGAAAAAAAATATCAGAATTAAGATGAAAAAGCTGAATAACTATATCATAAAAAGAACCAGTACTGAAAAGGAATCTACTGAAAAAGGAGGAAATCAATTTGAATTTCTGATGTATTCTGCCTATCTCAATGCTTTCAACCCTATAACCGATTTATCATTTATTGTAGACGAACTGAAAATCCTTATAACACATTGAAAGCAAAGAAAAATCAGTCAAAAACAGCTAAATAAAAGATAATATGAAACAGTATAAGTTGATTGTTTGGTCAGTAATGGTAATTATTCTTTTAATTTCCCAACAGCTAAAAGCACAAAATTCCGACTCTGTAAAAGTTTTGACCCTTGAAAATATCTGGAGTCTTTCGGAGCTCAATAGCAGACAGTTGAAATTATCAGATTTATACCGAAAAGAAAGTCAGCTAAGCGTTGATGAAGCCCGAAACCGAATTTTGCCGGAAGTTTCTGTTGGGGGAGATGTGAGACTCAATTCAAAATTTCTTATTTATGATAATGGTCTGTTTTCATCGCCTCAAGACGTCCCTGTTTCCAGCTATGGATACGCTGTGGGGTATAATGTAAATTTTAATCTGTACAGTGGTGGAAGAGAAAAAAGAAACATTAAAATAAAGAAGGAAGAGGAGACTGTAAAGCAATATGAATTTGAACTGGAAAGGAACAATATAAAATACAGTGCAGCAGTTGCTTACTATGATCTGTATAAATTTTTACAGTTTCGGGAGTTTATATCGGCTGAAATTTCTACACAGAAAAAACAGCTTTCCCTTATAGAAAATCTGTTTAAGAATGGGGTAGTGATGAAAAGTGATGTATTGAGAATTTCAGTAAAACTCTCACAGCTAGAACTAAGTCTGTCAGATATTGAAAAGAAAATAGACGTTACCAAGCAAAGGATTAATATTTTGATGGGTCGGAACCATTCGGCACCTTTTGATATAGCTTGTGAAAACAGTTCAGGGCCTGAAGCAATAACAGAACCGCAATCTGCTGATTATATTAATATTGCCTTAAAGAAATCTCCTCAATTCAAGATCGCCTATAGCCAGATTGCGCTGAGTGATATGAATACGAAGCAGATACAGTCTACTTTGTTGCCAAAAGTGTCTTTGTATTCCAACTACAATTATACCTTTCCTCAGATTTCTTTCTATCCTTATTCTAATGATTTGTGGGGATTTGGGCAAACGGGAATCAAGGTGCAGTTGTCTATAGATAATTTGTATAAAAGCAAAAAATCTATCGCCCGTGCACACAATATATCTGAACAGCAAAAGGAGAAAGCGAGGATCAAAAAAGATGAAATTACCATTCAGGTTAATGAGGCATACCTACAAGAACAACAGGCCTCTGAAAGCGTTGAAATGGCAGAGAAAAATATCGTAAAAAGTACTGAAACCGTTCGGGTTATCCGAAGCAGCTATATGAATCAGGAATCACTTTTAACCGATCTGCTCGATGCAGAAAGCGTTCTTCTTGAAGCAAAATTTAATTTAACCACAGCGCAAGCCAATCTGAAACTAAGTCATATCAGATTACTGGCTATTACAGGAATTCTTTAATATACTTAAAAATATGAACAAAAATAGAACCGATAAAATAATTGTACTCGTAACCCAGTGGTTGGGAATTGTTTTATTACTAGCATTAACGGTATGGGGAGGTATTTACTTTTGGAAAATGTGCCATTATCAGCATACCAACGATGCGCAGATTGATGCCTACTTATCCCCTGTAAACGTAAAAGTAGGAGGGTATATAAGTAAAATTTATTATAAAGATAATCAGTATGTCCGAAAAGGCGACACCCTAGTTCTTATCGAGAGAGACGAATATAGCCTAAAGAAAGATGCCGCCATGGCAGAATTGATGAGTTCCAAAGCAAAATTACCCATTCTTGCAGCTAATGAAGAAACTCATACCAAAAGCATAGAAGTTATTAAAGCACAACTGTCCGGAGCGCAGGCAAAACTTGAGCAACAGCAAAGGGAATATCAACGGTATAAAAACCTGCTGTCTGATGAATCTACAACCCAGCAGAAGTTTGATAATGTGACAGCTTCTCTGGCTATCAATCAGTCTGATTACCAGCAGACGAAGGCCTCATTGCAGGTGGCTGTATCTAAGCTGAATGATATCAAAGCACAGCGCGCTGCAATCAACGCTGAAATAAAAATTAAAGAAGCTTTATTGGGAAGACAGCAGCTGGATATTAAATATACGGTAATTACCGCTCCTTTTGACGGACAGATCGGAAAGAAGACTATCCAAGAAGGACAATTGGTACAACCTGGTCAAACTCTGGCTTTCATGGTCAATGATTCTGAAGAGAAGTGGGTGATTGCTAATTTCAAAGAAACCCAAATCAGCGATTGTAAACCGGGCCAGAAAGTAGTTGTGGAAGTTGATGCTTTTCCAGGTGAAAAATTTACAGGAGCCATAGAATCTTTATCTCCAACTACCGGTTCCAGATATTCTATTTTACCTCCTGATAATGCTACAGGTAATTTTGTGAAAATTACGCAGCGAATTCCGGTTCGGATAAAACTGACTGACAATCCTAAGAAATTAATCCATCTTTCTGCAGGAATGAATGCCAATGTTAATATTATAAATGACTAATGATGCAAGCACATAAAATTCCAGTTTTTAAAGCATGGGTAACAGAATGGATGGCCCGAACCGTTATATTTTTTATCCTGATGGCTTGTCTCTACAGTTTTGCTTTTTACTCCAGTCCTGTAACCATCATGGGATTCTATGGAGTGGAATCCACGGATATTCAATATGGAATGGTTGTGATTTATGGTTCTACGGTTGCTTTTTTGGCATTAGACTTTCGTATTGTAAAGTATTTTACACCGCGTAAATATCTTCTGAGCGCTATTGCTGTAAATGTAGGATGTTCACTAATATGTTTTTATACGAGAAACTG
Source organism: Chryseobacterium sp. JK1 (assembly GCF_050632815.1). Lineage (NCBI taxonomy): Bacteria > Pseudomonadati > Bacteroidota > Flavobacteriia > Flavobacteriales > Weeksellaceae > Chryseobacterium > Chryseobacterium sp. JK1. Next base: position 1,266,599 of record NZ_JBODRU010000001.1, read on the forward strand.
GACTATTTTTATGATCGTACAGTTCATTCAGGGTATTGTCTGTGCCCTGATGTCAGGAATTGTTTTGAATATGATATTTCCCCGTCTGGAATCTACACGGGCAAGAGTCATAGGCTATACTATTTTGTATGGTGGAATACAGATATCAGTTCCTTTATATTCGATTTATTATAGCGTCATGATGTATTTCTTCGATTTCAATTGGTTATTTTATGGGCTGCTTATTTTATTGCTTGTTTTAATAGTAACGGTGCTTGCCACCATGAACGGGAAAGCAAGGTTTCATAAAAAAATTCCACTTTATCAAATAGACTGGGTCGGTTATCTTTTTTATATCACTTTTATTCTCGTATTAGGATATATTTTGGTGTACGGAAGACAATTGGGGTGGTTTGACAGTTCTTTAATTTTTTGTTTAACGATCTTCAATGCATTGATTCTATGTGTTTTTGTAAACAGAGAACTGAAATTAAAACGCCCTTTGATTAACCTTCATATTCTAAAAGCAAAGAATTTTGTTATCGGATTGCTGCTGCTTTTTACTTTTTACATCTTTAAAGGAAGCACAGGTCTTGCTTATGGATATCTTGAAGCTATTCTCGGAAACGATCCACTCAACACGATTCCCGTATGGATCGCTGTTGTTGCAGGAACTGTTACAGGCATGTTTGTCATTTCCCGGTTTGTTTTAATGGGATATAATTTGATAAGAATAATTATTACAGGCTTTGGGGTTATGGCTTTATTCTATGTCTATATGCTCCTGTTTGTATCAGTTCAGGGAGAAACCATGGATTTTATTCCTGCTTTGTTTATTTATGGTTTTGCAACAGGTATATTGTTTGTTCCTATTGTATCTTTTACCACTTCTGCAGCACCTCCGCAGATTGCGGTGAACGCCTCATTGCTTGGGATCTTTGCAAGGTTTACAGGTTTTACAGCAAGTATGGCTTTTAATAATGAAGTTCAGCTTTATACAAAAGCAGTGGTGAGAGAGAAAATACGAGAGTCAATGGATGACACCAATCCTCAGCTTTCTCTTAGACTACAGGATGCCTACCTTACCTATATGAATGCAGGAAATGATATGTATACAGCCAAGAATTCTTCTTCCGGATATATGAACAATCTCGTGAAAGAACAGATACTGGCACGGGCAACCCGTGATTATTATGATTTGATGCTTACCGGGGTTCTTTGCGTAATTGTGCTTCTTCTGATATTGCCCCATATTCAGGGAGTAGTACTTAAACTGAGGAAAGGACAGATTCCTTATTAATACATAACAATGATATCGGGAATAAATGATCCTATTATTAAAAAAACCATCGGAAATTCCGATGGTTTTTTTATTTTGCCCTTGAAATGGCCATTTTTACGGCAAGAAACGTTAAAACACTGGCCATAAACCATTTCTGAATTTTGATCCATGTAGGATTCGCTGCAAAAAAAACTGCTGCTTTTGCGGCTGATAACACAATCACAAAGTTAACCGTTAGACTTACACAGACTTGAATCACTCCAAGTTCCAAACTTTGGGTAAAGATGGATCCATATTCAGGTTTTATAAACTGAGGAAAAAATGATAAATAAAAAACAGCAACTTTGGGATTAAGAACATTTGTAAGAAACCCAACTGTAAATAACTTTTTGGGTCCATCCACTTGACTGTTTTTTTCTACTTCAAAAATATTCTTACTATTCGGTTTGATGGCCTGGAATGCCAGATATAAAAGATATGCAGTTCCTAAAGTTTTTAAGACGATGTAGGCAAACGGCACAGCAAATAATACAGCAGTCAGTCCAAAGGATACCATAATAATATGAAACAAGAATCCACAAATGACACCGGCAAGAGAAGTCATTCCTGCTTTTCTGCCTTGTGTTATAGTTCTGGATATCAGATAAATCATATTCGGTCCTGGACTTATAACCAATACAAGTGCAGCCAATGCAAAAAATAAGATTTCATGAATAGGAATCATAATAGATAAATTTTTGTTTGAGATTGATATTTCTACTGTTAATTATATTATTTCTAGTTAGTTGTCCTTTTTAGTCCTTCAAAATAAGCAGAGACTATTATTTTTCAGAGGATTCTGACTGTGGATTTCTGATGTTGGGTAAGAATATAGCGATAATGCCTATAAAAGGAAGATAGGAACAAATGGTAAATACATATTCTATACTGGTTCTGTCGGCAATCCAACCCAAAGCAGCAGAACCAATTCCGGCTATCCCGAACATTAAACCATAAAATAAACCTGCAATAGTACCAATTTTACCCGGGACAAGATCTGTTGCATACAACATAATCGCTGAAAATGCAGAGGAAAGGATGAGCCCAATCAGTATTGCAAAAATTACTGTCCATGTCAAATTCATATGAGGTAATAACCATGTAAAGGGAGCAACGCCCAAAATAGAAATCCAGATGACATATTTTCTCCCTATAAAGTCACCCACAGGGCCTCCTATCATCGTTCCTACTGCTACTGAGGCGAGAAAGGCAAATAAATAATACTGAGAATTCTCAACGCTAATGTTAAATTTATCAATCAAATAAAAGGTAAAATAACTCGTCATAGACGCCATGTAGATATATTTGGAAAAAAGCAGTATTAACAAAATTGCCATAGAGATTATCACCCGATTTTTAGAAATTCCCTCAACGTATGCTTTGCTATTATCAATGGAATACTTTTTACGGAATTGAAGATGTTCCTGATACCATTTTCCGATACGGCTTAAGATTACCATTCCTATACAGGCTGCAATACAAAAGTAAATGAGAGAAAACTGTCCAAAAGGAATAACAATCAATGCTGCTAACAATGGCCCAATGGCTGTTCCCGCATGGCCCCCTAGTTGGAATATAGACTGTGCTAAACCTTTTCTTCCTCCTGATGCCAAATAAGCTACTCGTGACGATTCAGGATGGAATATTGAGGACCCGAGCCCGATTAGAGCTACCGACCCGAGAAAGAAATAAAAATTGTCAGCAAAAGATAATGCAATAATTCCTGCCATCGTAAAGATCATGGCCAAAGGAAGTGAATAGGGTTGTGGCTTGCGGTCTGTATAGAACCCTATCAAAGGTTGTAAAAGGGAGGCCGTAATCTGATATGTAAAAGTAATGATCCCAATTTGAGAGAAACTGAAATTGTATTTATCTTTAATAAGCGGATATACAGAGGGGATAACAGACTGCATAAGATCATTGAGCAGATGTGAAAAACAGATCATCAATAATATAGGATACACTGTTTTCTGAGCAATATTCTGTGGTGATAGATCACCTGTTTTTTTTGTTATTTCCATAATATTGTAAAAATATTCATCATATCATCAGATGAATTTTGATAAATAATAAGTTTACACTAAACTTATTATTAATTCTGTTGCTTTCCAGGCATTCAGAGGGTCTTTTGCTTCAATACATTTAAAAAGATTGACATGTCTTTCATGAGATTCGGCCAGAGAAGAGGTATCTTTATAGGTATCCTGAAACCATTTTTTCAAATGCTCTGATGCCGCTTTATAAATATCATACAGCATTTCATTGTGTGATGCTTTTGCTACTGCTAAATGAAACCGTATATCAGCTTCAATACAATGAGGGAGATCACCAGATTGCGCGAAATGTAGCCTTTGTTCAAGACTTTTTCTAATCGTTTCAAGATCATCCGGTGTTCTGTTTAAAGCAGCTTTTTCCGCGATTTTCAATTCAATAATCTCTCTTACCTCATTGAGCTCGTTAATTGTAGCACGTGCCATACGATGCTCAATGCTTTCATCATTAATAAACTGTTTCTGGACATAAGTACCTCTTCCTTGCTGCACGTTGAGAAGACCTATGTTGGAAAGAATTTTAACAGCCTCCCTCACCGTTGAGCGCCCAACTCCATATATACTTACCAATTCCGGTTCAGTAGGTAGCTTTTGCCCAACGCTATATTTCCCTTCATTAATTTCTTGTTTAAGAAGATTAGAAAGACGCTCGGCAAGCGACTCTTTTTGTATCAATTTCGTCATATCATCTGATGAATTGCAAATGTACGTTCTTTTTCCTAATTATAGTCTCACATTGTGTTATAATATGTTTTTTTTATTATAGATTGCTGATAATCATATGATTGTTGTTTGGGAAGATATGCTTATGAGATCTACAGTGCAATAAAAAATGTTTTGAACTATAGGAAATACATTATTTAATATGATGAAAGTTTCTTGAGCGCAGCTCACACGGTGGCATATTATAGTATTTCTTGAAAAATCGGTTAAAGTTAGAAAGATGTTCAAACCCCAGGCAATAAGCGATCTGGCTGATGTCCCAATGGGTTGACAGTAAAAGAAATTTGGCTTCTATTGCTGTACGGTCTGCTATTAAAGCCGTTGTATTTTTTCCCAATGCTTTTTTCAGGGTTTTATTAAGATGATTAACATGTATCATCAATCGGTCGGCGTAGTCCTGGGGGCATCTCAGTGTTAATATATGATCTGGAAGATCAATTTTGTATTGCTGTTCCAGTAAATTATGGAATGAAGCACAGATTCTTTCTGCCGAATTAGACCATTTTAAAGGTTGGGGCTGCGGGTTGATTTTCAATGTTTCATGAAGTATAATTTCAATGTAATTTCTCAATACATCATATTTTTTCACATAGTCTGATTGTATTTCCCGATGCATATGGTCGAAAATAGCTTGCAAATAAGATATTTGTTCTTCCGAGACATCAAAGACCCGACTGTTTCCAATCTCAAGAAAAGGACTGGGCGTTAATCGATGGTTTTTTAAGGAAAACTCAATAAATTCTCTGTTAAATGAACAGTAATATACTAAATTGTTTTTCGATAAAGGATGCCATATACATTCCATTTTCGGGTTGATGAATATCAGAACATTTCCGTGTATAGGAATTTCTTTGTTGGGAAAGGAAAGAACGCCTTCACCATTCATAATAAATATGATCTTATAGAAGTCACATTCAGAATCATTGAAAACGGTAACGGATTCAGATCCAGGATTTTCTTTTTTATAAACATTCAATGGCTCCTGTAGAAGATTGCCCGGACTACGATAGGTAGAAAAACTTTGTATTGAAATTGTATTCATCTTTTTTAAAATAGAAGAGACGTGAGTCATGTTATAGGGATGGATTGAAATACACAGTTTAAGCTTTGTTTCTGGTGAAAAAATCATCCAGACTCCATTGATGGTTTGAAATGGCCGCCAGTAAAAATGCCGCTGTGCTGTCTACAAATACACTGTAGTCAAAAGGACTCTTCAATCCAAAAGAATACGCCATAGATAAAGCAAATAATAAAGTTAATAAAGAAGCAGCCAAAGCAACCAGTCTGGTCTTGAATCCTATAATCAACAGAATACCGATCCCGATTTCAATTACAGTTGCAGTGATTGCTAAAAAGGGAATTATTCCTTTATCAGCAAAAGAATTGACAGTGGCTGTATATTCGAGAAAATCATTCCATCCGGAGCCATCATTCCATAAGCCAAGCCTTCCGGCAACTGCTGATAAAAATGTAAAACCAAGTCCTAATCTCAGTAGGAAAGGAGCTAATCCTAATTTTGAATCCATTATTTAAAATTTTCTGTAAATGTATACCTTTGCTGGATGACCAATGTAATCCAGTTTAAATACAATTACTAATCCAGATGCAAGACTTTCAAGATTTCATTACTATAGATAAATCGTCAGATAAACCTGTTTATCTGCAGATTACTGATGCAGTTATTCAACAGATAAAGCTGGGAAGATTACGGGAAGGAAGAAAAATGCCGGGATCACGCCAATTAGCAGATCTTTTAGCTGTTAATAGAATGACTGTTGTGGCTGCTTATAATGAGCTTGAAGCTCAGGGCTGGATGATACAGCATTCCAGAAAAGGCAGCTTTGTACATAACGATGTGCCCGTGTTGCAACCCAAAATGATTACTGAAGCAGATGAAATCCATATTTCCTCAGAAGCAAACATTTTTTCTTTTAACAATAATTTGGTGGAATCCTATCACGATGGTGAAATTAAAACCGGACAATTGGTCATTGATGATGGTTTTCCCGATCCACGTTTGGCACCCATTGAAGAGCTAACCCGATCAATGAAGATGATCTTTAAGAGACCGGGATATATCAAGTACCTTAATTACGGTTCCACAAAAGGCAGTGATGTTTTAAGAAGATCGCTTGCCGCTTATTTGAATGATACAAGAGGACTACCGGTAACAGAAAATAACGTGTTGGTAACCCGCGGAGCAACCATGGGAATTTATCTTACAGCAAGAATAATCGCGAAACCCGGCGATGAGGTGATCATGAGTGAACCCGGTTTTCATCTGGCCCGGAAAATATTTGAACAACTGGAACTCAACATCCATAAAATTCCTGTAGATGAAAATGGAATAGACGTAGAATGTATCGAAAAGATCTGCAAAACAAAAAAGATTGCTTTTGTATATGTTGTACCTCATCATCACTTTCCAACTACCGTTACACTTTCACTGGAGAGGAGAATCAGGTTGTTAGAGCTCTCGCATCTGTACAATTTTGTGATCATTGAAGATGATTATGACTACGATTTTCATTATGCCAGCAATCCTATAATGCCTATGGCAAGCATAGATACTCATGGGAAAGTAGTTTATATCGGGACTTTAACAAAAACGTTGGTTCCATCGGTTAGAATCGGATTTTTATCCGCCCATGAGAATTTTGTTGAACACGCTGCTTCTTACAGACATCTGATTGATTTTCAGGGAGACGGTTTTCTGGAAGTAGCTATAGCAGAACTGTATCGTGACGGAACTATGGTAAGACATATTAAAAAATCCGTAAAAACTTACAGGGAAAGAAGAGATCACTTTTGTGAGCTTCTCAAAAAAGAATTGGGAGAAAAAGTACAATTTACAGTTCCTAATGGAGGGATGTCCGTATGGGTGAAATTCGAAAATATAGATCTGAAAAAATTATCAGAAAAAGCGCGTTCCAAAGGACTTGAAATCAGTGACGGATCAAAGTATGATAGTGTGGGAAATCCCTGTGATGCTCTGCGTCTGGGTTTTGCCAGTTTGAATGAAACTGAACAGACAATGGCTATTGAAATTTTAAAGGCCTGCCTTTAAAAGGTTTTATTAAAAAAGGTGAACCGAAATAGTTCACCTTTTATACAATTGGGGTTCTGTTAAGATTGGATAAACTCCAATAGATCCTTATTGATTGTTTCGTGCTCTGTTGTTGGCATTCCGTGAGGGAAACCAGGGTAGGTAATCAGCTTACCGTTCTTTAGTAGTTTTGCAGATTTTATAGCAGAGTTTTCAATAGGAACAATCTGATCATCATCTCCGTGTAATACAAGCACAGGAATATCAACGGCTTTCAAATCTTCTGTAAAATCGGTTTCAGAAAATGCTTTAATACCGTCATAATGTGCAACAATTCCGCCCATCATTCCCTGTCTCCACCAGTTTCTCTGAATGCCTTCTTTTACATCTGCACCCTCTCTGTTGTAACCATAGAAAGGAAATGTAAGATCAAAATAAAATTGTTGTCTGTTATGGAGTGTCTGTTCTCTGATATTATCAAAAACTTCTATTGGAACTCCATCCGGATTGGTTTCGCTTTTTACCATTATTGGTGGAACCGCACTTATTAATACTGCTTTTTTCGCACGGCCCTTCGCATATTTGTGTACATAACGGATAACTTCGCCACCACCTGTAGAGTGTCCTATATGCACCACATCTTTCAGATCAAGAAAATCTACAAGTTCTGCAGCATCAGAAGCATATTGTTCAATCGTATGGTTATAGATATTCTGGCTTGAGCGTCCGTGACCTCTCCTGTCGTGCGAAATGACTCTGTATCCTCTCTGTAGGAAAAAGATAACCTGGGCATCCCAGTCATCAGATGATAAAGGCCATCCGTGGTGAAACATTAATACTGGCCCTTCTCCTTGGTCTTTATAAAAAATCTCAGTTCCGTCTTTTAATTGTAGTGTGCTCATTGTTTTTAATTTTTAATGTTGTTATTGTTTATTGTCTTAATTCTTTAGCAAATGTAGAACAGTTGAGGTTTATAGAAATTAATCTAGTTTAATTTCGTTCATTATTATGAAAATTTTTTATTGATTAAAAAGAGACTCAGACTTGATGATAGCGTTTTCACGCGGATTGTATGATCTTCCTATATTTCGGTATTCCAATCGTATTTTTCCATGTTGTGAAAAATTCATAATTACGAATGTCAGATTCAAAGTAAAATTTGTCCGATTGGTTAAAATTATTTGCTCAACTATTCCAAAAAGTTAGGAAATTTGATAAAAAAAGAAACAGATATGAAGAATTTTTTGAAAAAGATCAAAGGGAAAAACATTCTGGTACTTGTTCTCATTGCTTTTGTAGGAATTCAGTTCTACAGACCCACTATTACCCATGAACCGATAACCGGTGAAATTCATGTTCCAAGTGATGTTAGAGCAGTTCTGGAACGATCGTGTTTCGACTGCCATTCTAATCAGACGAATCTGAAATGGTTTGATCAGATTGCTCCCGCTTATTGGCTCGTAGCAGATCACATCAAAAAAGGAAAAGAAGGTCTCAATTTTTCAGAATGGGCTCAATTACCGGCACCTGCTCAAAATGCAAAACTTTGGGAAGCTTTCAATCAGATTCATTTGGGAGCGATGCCGCTGAAAAGCTATGAATTACTGCATCCTGAAGCCAAACTCTCTGAAAAAGATATTAATCTGTTGAAAAAATACGTGACTTCTCTGGCTCCTAAACAAAAGCCGGACACTGCAAAAGTTTCTGCTTACCAAAAGCAATATCAGCAGGTGAATAGCATGAATACTGTACCATCTAGTGCTTCTGTACCCAAAGCACCGAATGGCATCAGCTATATTCCGGATTATAAAAACTGGAAACCGATCAGCTCTACCGAAAGATTTGATAACGGAACTATGAGAATTATTTTCGGTAATGATATCGCTGTAAAAGCAGCAAAAGAACGCAAGACAAATCCATGGCCGGATGGAACCGTATTGGCAAAAGTAGCATGGGACCAGATCATCGACAGTGACGGGAATGTCACTACAGGAGCTTTCAAGCAGATCGAATATATGATTAAAGACAGCAAGAAGTTTGCCTCAACAAAAGGGTGGGGTTGGGCAAGATTTTTATCGCCTAAGCTGGAACCTTATGGCAAAACTGCAGAATTTACCAATGAATGCATCAGATGCCACCTTCCTATGAACGATAATGACTATGTATTTACCTCACCTCTTAATCACTAAGCCATGAAGAATCTTATGAGTTGCCTAATGCTGTCCGCTTTTATTGTAAGCTGCAGCCCTAAAAAAGAATATGAAGCGGTAAACGAAAACGCTTCGCTACCTGAAAAATTTGATTTCAATGCGATGAATCTAAAGGTTGTTACCTCTTCCATTAATCATAAAAAGCAGACGATGATGACTCTTTACGGAAATCCTTCAGCCCTTAATGAGTTAAAAGGAAACTCCGGAAAAGATGAAAGTAAAGAAAGAATCCTGACCCTGATAACCTGGTCTCAGAAAGGTGATCCTTATTGGTATGGAGCAAAAATTCCGGATCATCTTCTGTCCGTTGAGGTGATCAAAAGTGAGAAGCCTTTTGCGGAAAAGTCAGAAATACAGTATCAGAAGTATGAGGGGAAAGACCTGAAAAAAGTTGACGCAGAAAGCACGGACAGAGTACATACAATACTCAGTATGAAACCTTCAATTATGCCTTAGTATAAAACATTTTCAAAAATAAATATTAAAAAAATAATACTCATTAAAATTGGTAAGAAATGAAAAAAATGAAGTTCAGTTCAAAACTAGTGGCAGGATGCTTCGCTGCAGCATTATTGCTTCTCACTTCTGTAGCATGTTCTAAAGATAATCAGGATGAAGGGGCAGATGCCAGCCCCAAAGAAGTTCAGTTAAGGAATGATGCAAGTCTTGGAAGTGTTCTTATCGATAAAGACGGTCGTACGCTTTATTCTTTTGCTAATGATGCAACAGCATCCAACAACTGTACTGGAGGATGTGAGCCTGTATGGCCTATATTCAATGTAGATAATCTTTCTTCCGAAAAATTAGGATCTGGGCTTGAACTGTCTGATTTTAAATCTATAACGACCGGATCAGGAAAAAAGCAACTTACTTATAAAGGAAGGCCTCTGTATTACTATGCACCACTGGTAAACGGAATCAATATAAAAGAAGACGCAGGAAAAACAGGAGGCGAAAATATTGGAGGGGTATGGTTCGTCGCTAAACCGGACTATACCATTATGCTGACCAATGCTCAGCTTGTAGGACATGATGGTAAAAATTATACATCTGCCTATACAGAAGGAACGGGTAAAACATTGTATTTAACTGATGACCGGGGGGTAACGTTATATACCTTTAAGAATGACAGACAAAATAAAAACAACTTTACAGCTGCTGATTTTTCAAATAATGGAGTATGGCCTATCTATGAAACGGATAAAATCGTAGTTCCTTCCGGTTTGGATAAATCGCTTTTCGGATCTATTACTGTATTTGGTAAAAAGCAGCTTACTTATAAAGGATGGCCTCTTTATCACTTTGGTCAGGACAATATGGTGATGGGCTCCAATAAAGGGGTATCTTTTCCTGCGCCTGGTGGTATCTGGCCTGTCCCTGTGAAAAATATGGCAGCAGCTATGCCTTAATTTGTGTTTTTATAGAAATCTCAGTGCTAAATAACGGATGTGCTGCCGTGCCGTTATTTAGCTTTTGTATATTTGCAGTTGCTTAACGGCTTGATTTTTACCTATGATCTATGCGAAATATATCAATACGAACGGAAGAAAAGTTTTCAGGATAGACCCGAGAATCATTCTCTTCAGTGCTCTTTTTATGGGGATTTTGGCTTCAGTACCCAAAATACTCCGTATGCATATTACTTTGGGAGAACTGATGATCGATTTTTCTATATCTTTCTTATTTTCACTGTTTGTATGGTACTTTAATATCTATAGCTTACCTAAGTTTTCTATTCAGAATATCTCAACCCGGTTTTTCAATAAAAAACTTGGGATCAGTTTATCCATTGGCATTGTAGTGATGGCTGCAATTGTACTGATTCATCATATTATGTTTCCAAAATATGGATTTAATACCATGGTTTTGATGTATGAATTCCGTGGAATACTGATTAATCTGACTATTTATATGTTTCTGTATCTCCTGTATCAGACGTATAACTCTCAGCAGATTAAGTTTGAACTTGAGCAGATCCGCACAGATAATCTCAATGCCCAGTATGAGCTGCTAAAACAGCAGATTAATCCTCATTTTTTGTTCAATAGCCTCAATACATTGAAGTCTATGATTGATATAAAGGATGAAAGCTCAGGCGATTTTGTAGTAAGGCTAGCCGATTTTTATCGTTTTACCCTGGATAACAGAAAAATGGATCTTATTCCTTTAAAAAAGGAACTTGCTATCTTGGAAGCCTATGTTTTTCTTTTGACATCGAGATTTGAAGATGGTATAGAATTCAAAATAGACATTCAGGAAGAGATATTAAACTCCTATATCCCTCCGTTTACATTGCAGTTGCTTTGTGAAAACTGTATTAAGCATAATGTGGTATCGTTGGCTAATCCTTTAATTATAAGATTATACAGCGATCAAGAATATATTATCATTGAAAACAATTTTCAACCCAAAAATATTCCCCAGGAATCCGCAGGAATAGGAATAGAAAATATCAGAGAACGTTATAAGCACTTTGCAGAAAAAGAAATGACGATCTTGCATAATGATGCTAATTTCACTGTCAAATTACCCATAATAGATGAAAGTTTTAGTAATAGAAGATGAAATAAAAACCGCTAAGGCTCTCGGGCGGATGATTACTACTGTACAGCCGGAAGCTACCATTGTGCGGTATATTGAAAGTGTTGCTATGGCAGTGGAATATCTTTCCGGTGATGAAATTCCAGATGTTATATTCATGGATATTCAGCTGGCAGACGGAAACTGTTTTGAGATTTTCAGTCAGGTAAAGGTAAAAGTACCCGTTATTTTCTGTACAGCATTTGATGAATATGCTGTTGAAGCATTCAAAAGTAACGGAGTAGATTATATTCTGAAACCATTTGAAAAAAAGGATATCCAGAGTGCTTTTGAAAAAATCAACAATCTAAAGAACTTCTTTCAGAGCTCTTCTTCCCCCGACAGGAAACTGGAAGATATTCTGAATAATCTTACCACAGGAAGAGGAAAAACCAATTTTCTGGTGTTTTCCAATAATAAATATAACAACATTCATGTCGATAGAATTGCCTGTTTTTATAGCCAGTTTGGAAGTACAGTACTGATCACCTTTGATCAGAAAGAATATACCATTCCACAGTCATTGGACGATTTGGGGCAGTTGGTTTCAGGGACTCAATTCTTTAGAATCAACAGACAGTATTTAATCAATTTTACAGCTATTGTTGAGGTAGAGCATTATTTTTCACGCAAGCTTCTTATTACTTTGAAGGTGACTACTCCGGAGAAACCTCTTGTTACCAAAGATAAATCTTCCCGTTTTCTTCAGTGGCTTGAAGAGCGGTAAAAGGAAAGTATCCATTAAAAACGTACTATATAAAAAAAACCTCCGGTTGTAATTGGAGGGGAAAGATGTTTTGTGTCGTCAGAAGATAAAATACAGAAACCTTGCTGAAATAAGGAACCAATAAAAATGAATCAAAAAAATAATAACGTAGACGAGTTTATTAGCCGTAAATTTGGCTTTCTGGGCGAAGAATTTATGGAGGAGATGAGAACTCATGGGATCTATGAGTGTATGGAAGCTAGGCAGGAAATTATTCAGGAAGGTGACCGTGTGAAATATGTTTTATTTCTGATAAAAGGAGCCATTAAGGTCTATTCTCTTAATGATGGCCGGGAACTTGTGTATTATTATATCGGTAATGATGAGAACTGTCTTATGACTTTTTCATCAATTTTCAATAATAATATAAGTAAAGTATATGCTGTGACAGAAGAAGATTCTGAAGTGTTTCTGATTCCCTTATCAGTAATGAGCAGATGGCTGGTTGCCTTTCCGGGAATTAATAAAATGTTTTTTCATGAATATGAAAGAAGATTTTCTGCGGTGATGGATATGATCAACGAAGCCATGTTCCATCATTTGGATACACGGGTTCTGAATTATATTAAAAGGAAGGTAACAATAGCGGGAAATCAGCCTATAAAATGTAAACACAGAGAAATAGCGGGAAGCTTGGGATCATCGCGGGAAGTGATCAGCAGGGTGCTGAAAAAACTTGAAAACGAAGGAAAAATTCTTAAAGATGAAGAAGGCAGAATATTTGCTGCAGATCAGGTAATGATGTCATCAAACAAATAAATAATACTTATATAAATTAATATTAAAATCTTTTTCAAATGAAAAAAATACTTTTTATCGGAATGGTGCTTGTAGGAATTATAAGCCTTTCATCATTTATAAAATCAGAGGCCTCTACAGATTCAAAACCTCCGAAATCAATTTATGATTTTAAGATTGAATCCATCGATGGAGGAAAAATAGATTTTTCAAATTACAAGGGAAAATATATCCTTATCGTAAATACAGCATCAAAGTGCGGATATACGCCTCAGTACAAAGGATTGGAGCAGTTGTATAAGGACTATGGTGATAAACTGGTTGTGGTAGGCTTTCCATCCGACAACTTTGCGGATCAGGAATTTCATGACAATGTAGAAATTAAGTCTTTCTGTGAAAAAAACTATGGAGTAACTTTTCCCCTTACAACTTCTGTTAACGTAAAAGGAGCAAAAGTAACCCCAGTATTTGATTTCCTTACTCACAAATCTAAAAATGGAGTATTGGACGCGACAATAAGCTGGAACTTCAACAAATTCCTAATCAGCCCTGAAGGAAAATTATTAGAACATTTCGATTCTAAAGTAGTTCCAGAAAGCGAAAAAATTACTCACTATTTCAAATAGTTTGAAAGTAATCTATACAATGTAAAAATGTAAATCCAGTACTTACTGGATTTTTTTTATGGGAGAATTTGATGATATTGATGCAATCAGTGATCTTATTATATAGGAAGGAAAAAAAACAAATACGGAGACACCAAAGAATTTGCAGACCAATTAAATAAACAACCCCCACCAAGGAGTGGGGAGTTTTGCTTATTGTTCTTTTGATAATATATTTTCAAGATCAGTCAGTAAGTTCTCAATTCTGACAATCTTTTCATTAAATCCATTTTCAAAGGCTTGAAATGAATCTGTAGTAAGTACCGAATATACAAACAATCCAAACTGCAGCCTTACGGGCTACTGTAGAGTTATTACTACATAAGTTACGTATAAATACTGATTTTACTATTAATTCATTATTTGTTGAATTAATATATTAAATTTGTATCTGATTACTAGATTGATAGTAATCAAATAACATAATGATAACCATAAAACAAAATTAAAATGGCAACTTACATGACACAAACAATGCAGAGTGGAAAAAATCCTAAAATTAATTATTACAGAAAATCCTCTGCCCATCCATCTCACGATGAAACTGGCAAATTCACACAGGATGCAATTAATAATTATTCAAAGAAATACCAAGTACCAGCAAATACGATTGAGAAAGGACGTTTCCAAAGCGGGCAGGGGGTACCAACTGGACCTAATACTCAAGAAATCTAACCTATTAACAATTTAAATAAATATGAGCGATTGGCAAAAGGATATTGGACCGTGAGATCCAAACTTCCCGGTAAGATTTAGTTTCAAAAATGGATATAGCTGTTATTGCGATAATTTGCAGTTCTTTAAAGCATTAGGTATCTACAACAACGTTGAAAGAGATGTCTTAAGAGGTTTTGAAAATGCTCGTTTAAAATACTGGGGTATTCCTATGGCTTCTGAAGACCGCAGATATTATAATAAATCTGAAAGACCTCAGGTAGAAGTAATTTATGATGTAATTCTGGATGAAAGTGATGTAGGCAAAACTATTCTTATCCAGAATGATGGCCAAGAAACTATGAATTACAGGAAAAAAAATTCCACAAGTACAACGCAATTTTAGGAGTCAGTTGCTGACATTTCAACATCTTTAGAATTTAACAAGTCAACTACATTGGCAGTGTATTCTCAATCGTTGAATTTTTCTGCTTCTTTTTCATTAAAGACAACCAATCAGATCACTAAAGTTTATTCAGAAGAAACAGAAATGGAATTCAAAATCTCTAAAGGAGAACAGCTTTCTAAAATTAAAAATCCTTCATATAGGACTAAATTTAAGGTTCGAGTTTTTGGGAAATTTTGTTTGAATTATGATCCTAAATTTAATGACCACTATTTATGGATGCCATATCTAGATAAGATATATGAGTGTGAGGTAATGTCTACAGATATAAGGATTACCAAATGGATAGTTGAACCTATAACTGGCCAACCTGTTAATAAACTAATAAGAGAAGTTGGAGCGTATTAGAACAGTAAGGAGAAAAAAAAACGCATACCACATCACTATTTTGTGAAATGTTTTATGTCTATCTTTACATGTTCGAATGATTTAAATTTCGGATTATATGTATTCAACCTCCTATGCCCTGGGAGGTTTTTATTTGGTCCTTATAAAACTATATTTTAATAGATGTCGTATATAAAATAACAACTCATACTTTTTGAGTTTTCATGGTTATTAGTTTTTATCCTCGGTTTTCCGGGGATTTTGTTTATATTTGCCTTTATCAATCTCTTTTTATAAGAGTTAATAATTAGCTTATCCTCGGAGTGATCCGGGGATTTTGTTTTAAACGATTATTGAGGAAATATGAAGTCAGGTTATTATATTACTGATTTATTTATGATAATTAGAAATAATTTTAAGTAAATCTTATAACTTAATTTCATCAATAGTGCTTATTTAATATGGTGACGTCTATTCCAAAATAATTGGTTTGTCCATCTTTTTTCCATCCTGTAATAGATGTAATGATGGTATTCATAACGAGACCAAATATTTTCCGCAATACGATGGTATTTTGCTATAAATGCATTTTTAATATCTCCTGATAAGGTATGAACTATATTCGATTTAATGATCAATTTGGAGTATTGAGCAGCCATTGCTAAAGCATTAAACATTCCTTGAGAGGATAAAGGATCAAAGGTTAAACACGCATCTCCAATTGCTATCCAATTCGATTGTATTGGGAATGTAAGACAAGACGAATGTGATGCTTTTGTACCTAAAAATTCATAGTGTAATATTTCTTCTTTAATTTCTAAAATTTTCATTAAATCTTTTTCAGCTAAAAAATAATTTTTAAAAAATTCTCCATCTTTTGTCAACTTTTTATCGCATAAATCGGAATCTGTAAAAAAACTAATCAAGTGTTTATTATTAGGGAGTTTGCTAATATACCACCATCCGTTTTCAACAGTATAGATTGTAGAAAGTTCTTTTATAGTTGGAATGTATATACTTCCGTGAATCCCAATAAGTTGATCTTTTTTGAGACGCTGAATGTTCATTTTTTGAGCCATCAAACTTCTGCGTCCTGAAGCATCTATAATAAATTTAGCTTGATAATTATTTTCAAAACCTTCCTTTGTCTTGGTAATCAAAGCCCATTGTTGAGACTCTTCTGAAACACTGATAATATTTTCTCTAATGATTTTAATACCTCTCGCGCTTGTTATTTTTTGTAATTCGTTTACAAAATTATTCTTATTGATAGACCAGCCGTGACCTTCAGGATTCTGTAGGCTATCTTGCACGATAGGATGAGAGGTTCCCCAGTATGACTGCATACCAATGGTAGGCTTGCCCACCAATGGATTTTGCATGATTGCATCAATATCAATTCCTAATTCATTAAAAATACGTTGACTGGAAGCAACTAAAGTTTCCCCATGTAAAACATCTGTATTTTCTGGTTTTTCAATGACTAAAATTTTATAAAACGAATGGAGGTGCATAGCAGCGATACACCCTGCTATGCCTCCTCCAATAATTATAATGTCGAAATCGTTATTCATTATTAAGAATTAAAACGTCTTCTAAATCTTTCATGAATAGTTACTATTTTTTGATTGGGTTTAACATATTCAATTTGTAAATCTTTATTTGTTTGTTGAACTTTTGACAATAGATTTTCTAATTCTTCTGAGTTATTTAATATATGCTCCGCTTCTTTTTTTATATTTTCATCAATTTGTAATTGAGAAGTATTTAATACATTATCTGATATTATTTCCATCACCTTATCTTTTGCGACATTATCCATTAACTTTTGTCTGGTCTCTTTTAAAATAATATTTATAATTTTAGTGTATGAGCTGGTTAAAGCAACTTGCACCGTATCTGGGACTTTAGTGTTGTTGCTCGTGGTTTTTTCGTCTAATTTCATAGGCAGCACTGTGCCTACAGCATCAAAATGAGTAATCATTTTATTAATAATTTCTTCATACGGGGAATAAATGGTTGGGTTACCCGGCAAATCTTCTAACCACTCAAAACGTTGATTAAATATTTCTAATTGCTCTGCTGGATTTCCTTGTTTTTCCTGTAAAGCTTTAAATTGTTTGTATGTAATAATTTCATTAGGCACTCGCGCTGGCCAGAATGTTGGAATATAGGAGTCATATGAACTGTCGTATCCGTCTTTACAAGAGGCTGTATCTGTCTGCCAGGGAATAGCCATCCAACGTGTTATGCCTCCTGCAACTTGAGATTCGAAAGGGTTAACTATTTTATTAAGTAATGTTTGATCTATAAAAGGACCGTAATCAAGGTTGTCTTGAATCAGATTATCTCTATCAAATTTAAATCTAAAAGGAGAATCATACATGGAAGATATTCTTACCGGCCATGTCATTTCGCAACCAGGATGAAAAGCATCTGCCAAACAAAAATCTAAAGCAGCTCTTGTAAGTAAGTCCGCTTGCTCTTCTACAGGGTATTCATCTAAAGGTTTAGGAAAAATATAATTGGCTTTATATTGATCCCAATCATCAATAAAATTCCCATCTACCCATTGCTGCAACATTTTGATTTGTAAATCTGTAAGCGTACTATGCTGTCTAGGGCTTCCGGTTCCTGTTCTTTCCGTAGCATCTCCATATAGCCAAGGCCATAAAGCCGGAGATTGAGAACCTGGGAGATCAAACTGCCTAAACTGATTAAACATTTGTCTTCTGAATTCTAAGTTATTCATAGTTCCGTCTCTTAATTTTTCAATCCATATATTTTCATTGAAATTATAAGCCCCATCGAATCCAAAAGTGGTTAAAAAACCTTTGTTTACCCACTGCAGTTCTGTCATTCTCTTAAAGATGGGAAATATATCATAAGAGAATGAAGGACTGATTGGAGGTGGCAATTTAAGTTTTCTTACAGATAGATCTCTCATTAAATCCCACATTGTTCTTACCGATTGTTGCATAGGAGCATAATCTGGAGGGGCACAAATTACCCAGGCCGATTTTACATTAAGTTCCTTATTATTGATTTTTACAGTGGCTGTTACCGGTCCGTCAGAAGTGTCATCATACCAACCATCATTATTTGCAAAATCTAAAGCAATTTCATTTTTAAAACTTTTGGATATACCTTTACCCCCGAGCACATGTAACCTTTTGGAATTTGGTGAACTCTTATCGAAAAATATTTCTCCAAGATAAACGTCTGTGTTTTTTAAAAATTTCCCTTTAAATTTTGCTGAATTGTTAATCGATTTGCTATTTATACTTTTTACACCTCCATCAATAACAAGGCTCATACGATCCAGGATATCTGAATTTCTTTTAAAAGAATATTTATATTCATCTTCATTTGCTTCCGGAATATCTAACGCAAGATTAAATTGATACCAAGCCGCTTTTTGGTTGGCTAAATGGCACGACCAATTAATTTCAACATTGTCTTTACTATCAGGATGGGTAAGTTCTTTTACAACTTCTCCTTTAATATTCAGACCATATATTCTAAACTCTGCTGCCTGTCTTTTAATTTTGCCTTCTCTATCCCTGTAAAAAGAAAGATCATTTGACATTATGGGTTCCGGAACTTGTGGGCCTATATAATACTGATCACTGTTTCCTACACGCATAATACCTATTGAAGGATATATTGCTGCACTCACAATTTCATGGTCAACTATTTCTTCATCTTTATTTTGTGCATGAAAAGGACAAATTTCTCCTTGAGGTTCTCTGAACTCTAAAGCATTAGCACTGTATCTCGTTTCCGCACCATATTTGTAAACATCTCTTCTCGCTTCAGCAATACTGCCCAAAGGCTGGTTTAATGAATTTATACGCCAGCAGTTAAAATTAATATGATCACCCAGTTCTTTCACTCCAATCAGATGTAAATCTTGTTGGGGAAGGTTTAATCTACCAATTTCAATAAAACTTTCATCCCATTTTAATTGTAGATTATCTGCTATTTTTTCATCAATCTCTTTGATTTGTCCTTCAAGAATAAATTGGTAAGAATTATTAAATAATTTTTGATGTAAATCTTTAGCGAGATAATCTTGCTGCTTCATAATGACAGGGAAATTCTCTATAACAGCTGGTTTAAGCCGTAGTTTTATCATATGTTTTTCGCCTAATCGGAATGGTATGATAGGGTAGTAGGCAGTGGTTAAACAACTGTCTTCGTATTTTTCCATTTGGTCTAAAATACGTTTCAATTCCTTGTTTTCTCTATAATATTCATTTAATTGGTTGATGTCACCAGAAGTAGAAATTTGAGTGAATTCTACCATTTGTTGTGCGTTTTGAGCAAAAAACACATCAATATTTTGAAATATAAAATCTGTATTTGGTCCTTCAAACCCTTCAGCATTATTGGGTAAATCAAAAATCTTTAAGCCCAAACCAATGGTAGACTTTACATCTGTTTTTTTAGGGTCTGTATCACTTGAAAAACGCATTACACACTTAAATTTATCTTTAATTCCAAAGAAACCGAGATCACCTACTAATTTTTCAATCGGTAAATTATTGGTTAAAATTAATTCACCATGTACTACACCATGTTGTTTTCTGAATACAGCTCTTGGTGCTGGATTTGCACCATTTTCTATCATAACTTTTTGGTATGTATCTATGAACTGAGCTTTAAGATCGGATATGTATTTCTTTTCCATTTTTTTAGTTTTTAATTAATTTGTTATTTAACTCATAATGGTTTTTGTAGAGCTACTTTTGTCTTAAATACTGGATCAGATTTGTACCCTTTTTTTTTCTTATTTAAAGTAAATATTTTTTAAATTAAATACCAATCCAGTATTTTAAGGGTATTATAACTACTTTTTAAGTAATTCTCTAGCTTCTTCACGAGATGATTCCCTTATGCTGTTTTTTAACATATTAATCTCATCTATATTATTAGAAGATTTTCTTTTATCAATATTCAATTCTTTATGAATGTCTGTTGTGGCTGTTCCTTGAATTGCTAATAATGCTGCTTTTAATTCTGCATATTTTTCAAATAAATGTGAGTTAATCAACGGAGACTTAACATTTATTTTTTTTGATGCATTTGTTCTATATAAATTATTATTCATAGAGTGACAAGTAAAGCAATTCATTCCTCCTGTTTGGAATGTGGTTTCCATAGTGACATTTGCTAAATCTAAACTACCAAAACTTTGCCCATTACCAGTACCATATGGTTTAGATAAATTTCCATCTAGCAACTCATTAATTGGAGCATTAGTTTTTGACCATATAGAGCCGACAAATTTATAGTTTGCCCATATTTTAACTTTATCATTCGTAAGGGTTTTTTTAGCTAATTCGTTACTGGATTTAATCATTGTAGCAAACTCTTTGTCTTCTTTAATAACGTCCATTCCTTGAGATGCCTGATTGTATCTAACTCCTTCAGGATAGGATTGAAATACTTTATTTTTAACTTTTGGAGTAAGAGTGGTTGTATCTTGAATAATTCCATCTTCTGTATTTCCAACAGAGGCTCCATCGAATAATGTGTATTTATCTGATTTAGAATTTACAGGGTCTCCATGAAAACTTGTTCTATCTGGTGCTAAATCTCGTTGATCAAAAGTTGACCATACGCCTTCAGGGTGCTCTGCTGTAACTGTAAATATATGAAAGCCAATCATAGACATTCTTTTTAGCTCAGCGTTATTATAATTTTCGTAGAAATTTTTATTAGGTTGATTAACAATTGCAGTTATATTAAAAGTTTTAGTAGAATCTACTACTTGAGATGTTTCTATCCAAGCTATTTTAATTTCGGTAGCACCAACTGGATATTGATTTTTACTCTCACGAATAGAACGCTTTAAGCTATCATTTTTTAGTATTTCAGCTGCTTGGTTAATAATTGATGATGCATCGGCTGAATGAAACATCTCTAATATTCCGTCATTAGCATATATCGAATATCTTACGAGAGAATTGCTCTTGCTGCTCAATTTTGTTCCGTCTGCTTGTTGATACAAATCTAAGATTAATGGTAATTTACCGTCTTTTATATATGAAGATGGTAATCCTTTCTTTTTTAAAGAATTTATTGTTATTTCTTCACCAAAATCATTAACCTGTTTTAATTCTTTCATAAATACAGGAACATTATCTTTGGTATTTGACGTTAACCATAAAAATTTTTGCCAAGACCAGTCAACAAACATTTGATCATTGTTAAGAACTATGGTATCAACTGTATTTTTAATCTCGTTATTCTTATTGTAATCTTCAAAAATACTTACTAAGCTTGTTTTAGTATTAGAGTAAGTATTTTTTTTACAAGATGTAAGCCCCAGTAAAGTAGCTGTTGTAATGCTCAAAAGCATTAGTTTTTTGAATTTTAGTTTCATGATTATTAGTTTTAGTTAATTATATTTTTAAAATTGCAATACTACTCTTTAATGATAACTAGGGTGGTTAAAAAAATATTACATTATTCTACAAATTCCATTTTACATCCTGTAACTTTATCATATATACAATGTTAGTGTAATTTTTTTGAAAATAATTCAGTAGTAATACCTAATTTTGAAGTAATGTATTATGGAATGATTACTAAATTTTCGTTTGGTATTTCATTGAATCTCTTATTTTGCCTTTACCAATTTTTATGTAAGAAAGTGAAGTGGAAAAGTTATCAGATGATTCCAGAATCAAATGGATGATGCCGATTGCAATAAATGATGTCTCGATCTTAATAATCAGCGAATTATTTTTTTGTTTCAAAACCTCGTCAACCTGTATTCAATAATGTTTATAAAAGTCGAAATAATGATATTTTGAATCAGGCTGTTGAAGAGTTTTGTGTGATGGTAATCAGATAATTGCGTGCTTTCGTTATTCTCTTTTTCAATTTTGAAAATTGCCGCGATTTTGCATAATAAAAAAAATCCTGCAAAAATTGAATTTTGCAGGATTAATCAGCTTTTAGCGCTTTTCGAATTACACCTTGTGGAGAATACGGGATTCGAACTTTTCCGTTTCTTCTGTATATTTATCAGGTTTTTCAGTGGTTGAGGTTTTGTTTGCCACGATTTTGCCACACTTTATAAAAAACCTTCATTTAAACGTCTTCAAAGCGCATTTGCGGAAAGGAAGGGATTCGAGGTTTGTAATAATAAGTGATTGATTTTGTGGTTTTAAAATAGGTTTAGTATTTTTATTGCCATTGAATTAGCCACAATCTATCGCGCTACTTGCGGTTCGATCCCCTACCTTTCCAGACTACTTTATAATCTGCAAAAGTCTTTAACTATAATCCAAAGAACACTTTAGTTTAATATACAAATATACCAAAATATACTATTGAAGTATTTTTTGAATTTAGAACTTTAGAACAAATGTTTTTTGTGAAAAGTATTAATCCTGTCAAGTGACCTCAACGAGCGTATCTTCAAACACTTTTATAGATGATTTGGTTAGATTAAGCCAAATAAAAAAAGAATTACAAAGCTCATTTTATCAAAAAAAGGTAGTGTTTCACTAACTGTGTAAGTTAAAAAGTTATTCTGGAAAATTTTGAACCCTTAGAGCTTAAAAATTTTACGGAACTCACTTTTTATTAATTTTAAACCTACATAGTTTATGATGGACAAAGAAGAATTATTAAACAACAAGGATTTTTATTATTTTAGTAGGTGCTTCAGCACTTAGAAATCAGGGTGCATCTGGTATTATAAAAATTGCAAGAGATTATTTTTACCAAATAAATATTAATGAGTTTGTAAATGCATTGGAAACCGAAACCTCTTATAATCTCTTTCTGAATGAACATACAGAAAGTTTGATTTCTAGTTTTCCAGAAAATGGTAAATCGTGGGGAGCTGCAAGAAAAGCACTGAATTTATTTTTTAGGGAAATTATTTATAACAAGTTTTTTTCTGATCAATATGACTTTCCTAAAGATCTTTTCGCATTTAATAAAAAATTCAACTTTTTGGAAGTGCCTCTGGATAGAGATGTTGCTTTAGTTTATTAAACCTAATATAGGACTTCTATTTTCTATGGCAAAAAATTATACATTATCTATTATAATTTTTTAGGGAATAGAATCATCATTTATTGAAGCAAAATTTAATATTACATTTCTAATCTAAACTGTTCAATTTTTTGTTTAATTATTTCATCAGGTTTATTACTATTAGCTTTAGCAAGAATCATATTTTCAATATCAATATCAATATCAATATCACTAAGAATTATAATCATCTTTTTTTCGGTAACTCATCAATATTGTTATGAAAACCGAATATTTTTTTAAGAAGCTTAAAGGATGAGTTTTCAATCTGTTTTGAAAAATTCTGAATTATAAAGTCAATATCCCAAATTTCTATATCTTGATCTTTCAGTAGCTTATTACTATTTTCCGAAAGTTTTCCTGGAAATACAAAAACCCCTTTATAATTTTTAGAAATCTCCACGTAGGTTTTAATTTGATTAATAATATCTTGTAAGCGGTTATTAGTGTATGTAGGAAATGACTTTACTTCTAAGAGTAATTTTGTACCATCAACTTTTTCCACTAATAAATCGGCCTTAAACAAGGAATTACCATCTA
Organism: Chryseobacterium sp. JK1; assembly: GCF_050632815.1. Lineage (NCBI taxonomy): Bacteria > Pseudomonadati > Bacteroidota > Flavobacteriia > Flavobacteriales > Weeksellaceae > Chryseobacterium > Chryseobacterium sp. JK1. The sequence continues at coordinate 1,290,723 of NZ_JBODRU010000001.1, forward strand.
ATACCGATTCACTACTAACAGAATTATAATCATCACTGTTCTCAATAAGCTCTTTTAAAAAGCTGACGAATTCAAATTCATTAAAAGGTTTTTATTTGATTTGTAATCGTTACATTTATAGCATGTTAATACAATGTAATTATCAGATGTGTCGCTGAAACTTCTTGGGAAGATATGGTCGAAAATTAAATCCTTTATAGGATAATCCTTATTACAATAAATACACTTGCCATCCTGCTCCTTATATAGATCAATTTTTAAACCTTCATCTATCATCTTAATGTAAATTTAAAATCAAATAGTAATTCTTTACAAGTCCTCAATTATAATCGCTTGAACTATGGTAATAATGTTTGGTTGAAATTTTTCGGTAGGTACTCACTATATTTAGATCTAAGATATTCAAGATTTTTATCGTTATCCATTAGATTAATATTTAATTTTTCTTTTATAAATTCCAAACGTTGTTTAGCCTCACTAATAATATCTCCCCAGGATAGTATAAAGACATCAAAATTTTCACCTTCATGTATATGCCCGTATTTTCTATTCTTTTGGGATAAGAGTGGCTTCATTTCCTTTTTAACATCTTTGGTAATCAACAAAAATTTCCATTTAGTTTTTTCTTTTGGAAATCTATTATCATTTGAAACTGCGGTTGCGTATGCTTCTATCTGTGACTTCTCAGTAAATCCTGCATTAAGACTCGGTCTCTTAAGTTCAATAACTAAATTTTCTTTACCAACACTTCCTAAACTAAATTGTTGCCATAGACATACATCAGGAATAGTCTCAAGATCAGAATTATCTTCCGAATTGATGACGTCTTCAAAATCATCTCTATTTAAGTTATCTTTCAAATAAGATTTGAGTACATTTTTTAAAGTGAGATCATCTACACCATATGTATACTCATCACCAAAAATCCAGGTTTCATTGATAATAATCTTATGTAAATGTTTTCTTTCAAGAACATTTTTATTAAAGTCCTTATTATAAATTAGTTCTTCTAATGCATTTATAAATTTCAATCTGTTTTTGATTTCCGTCATTGTATCAATGACTGTCGATAAAGATGACTCTTCTAAAATTTCTACTAGTTCCTCTCTTTTATCTTTTGGTAATTCAATCACTTCAGTTAATATCCTTTGCAGTGAATGAGAATCATTTTCGAGTGCTTCTTTTATCAATGATAAAGTCAATTTTTTACTCTTGTTATCCTGAGCTTCAAAATCTGGTAGAAATTCATTTACCTGCAAGGCCACAATATCAAAAACCTGCCTTTTACTTTCTTCAACAATATTTTCAGCATTCCCCGTGTAAGGATAAATTCCTTTTGTTTTAAGTTCCTCAATAAATTCAGAAGAGTAGAAGTGCAGTCTCTTTTTCGTATAGGATCTTGCAAACTTTTTAGATTCATTGATCGCTTCAAGCATCACATCATCAAACTCCTGTATATCAATTTTATTTTCTCGTTGTAACGTTTCAATGTAAATTGATTGTAAAAAGATAGAAATAGGAATAGTTGATCTAATACCTAAGTTAGTTTCCCTGAATGGAATACCTTGCATACTACACAAATATGTTTTTTTCTTGATATCAAAATTCCATTCAATAACTTTAATTTTAAAACGGTGCGAAAGTTTTTCCCTGTGAACCAAAACTTCAGTTTCATCGGTACATCTTATTAATGATTCAAATTCCAGCATTTTACCATTTATAAAGATTGAGAAATTAGGGTAATTAATCCAGTAAGATGCAAACTTTTGTGCTAATTCCTTTCTGTTTTTTTCTTCAAAAATTTGATGAATATTTTCAACATTGGTATTTTGAATCAATACACTCACTCCAGATTGTACTTTAGAATCGGCAATAACATTTAAATCACTAAATTCAGAATGTGAGATTTTGTTTCGATCTAAAGTAATTGTAAAATGTTTATGGCTATGTGAGTTTTTATAAGTACTGTTATAGATTACCAAGTCACCTAGTGCTAAAGATTTGTATCTACCTCTGCCTTCTTTCCCATGATAAGCTCTGCCACTAGGACTGGTGCTAGAAATTTTTTTTTCGGATCCACCTAACTTTCCAAAAACCTGCTGTCCTTTTTCGTATTGCAAACCATGACCATTATCAATTATTTGAATCGACTCATAGCCTCCTAAATGATTAGGAGTAATTTCTATATTAATAATGGTTGCGTCAGCATCCAATGCATTCCAAATTAGTTCTGAAATGGCGGTTAATCCGTTGGCACGTGTCAAAGAATCAATATGATCCTTCTCAACTCCTAAGTCTACAATTTTTGACATAATTAGAAAGATTATTGTAAAACTAAATAGGCATTAAAGATAAATTTGCTTCTTAACAAAATAACAAAAAGATTTAATCACAAGAGATTAATCTGAAATAATACCCATTATAATTTACATATTGGTCACATCCCCATAAATTTATAATTCTCTGAAAATAAGGTTTTTTTAATTATTAACTTTAAGATCATCAAAAATATAAAAATAAATGAAATCAGCTTACTTATATGTTCGTGTAAGTACAGACGAACAAAAAAGAAAAGAAAAGGATACTCCTTACCTGAACAAGAGGATAGATTATTAAAGTATTGTAAATACAACAATATTGAAGTCAAAGGAATTTATCGAGAAGATTACTCTGCAAAAAGCTTTAATAGACCTGAGTGGAAAGAATTATTCTCCGAAATTAAAAAGAAATCAGAAGGAGAGGATAAGAATATATTATTCATTAAATGGGATCGTTTCAGCCGTAATGTTGAGTATGCTTACGAAATGATAGGAAAGCTTAGGAAATACAAAACAACGGCAATGGCTACTGATCAGCCAATTGATTTCTCTGTGCCTGAAAGTACTGCTATGTTGGCTGTATATTTAGCAGTTCCAGAAGCAGAAAATACTCGAAGAGCTCAAAATACGGCGAATGGTATTCGACGTGCAAAACTGATGGGAAGATATCCAAATAAAGCGCCAATAGGATTTATCAATGTGACATTGATGGATGGTAAAAAAGCTATCGTTCCTAAAGAACCTGAAGCCGAAATTATAAAATGGGCTTTTAATCAAGTTATCCAGAATGATCATAGAATATCCGAGATTAGAAAAATAGCTAATGATAAAGGAGTGATATGTTCAAGGTCACACTTTTTTAGGGTTATGCGTAATCCAATTTATTGTGGATTAATATCTATTAAGATTAATAATAATGAAGAACAAATTGTACAGGGTTTACACGAACCCTTAATATCGAAATCGTTATTTGATCAGGTTCAGTCTGTTGTTAATCAGGCATCATATGCTGGCTGTTGTGGTCTATTCCTACAGGCTTATTGGGATCTGTACTGAGACTTTTATAATGTTCTCGACCATTTTTGTCTTTGCCAGAGCATTGAGCAAAAGTCTGTAAGCATTTTCCCCATTTTTCTGAGGTTCGAGATAATAAGGATTTTACACTTAAATAATTTAATTAGTGAGTGTTGTCTGCAGCTAGAATCTAATTTTCATGTACCATATTTTTATAATACTTTATTTAATGGTCTTATAGTTGCTGAACTTTCATTATCAATTTATCACACCAAATACTTTATTAATGAAAAAGCAGACTACAAAAAGTAATGAAATGGGTAAGGATGTGTCAAAGGCCCATATCAATTCAAGAGAATCTTCATTACAACAAAAAGAAAATCAAAGGGATTCAGTATTGACAGATCCAGTAACAAAATATCCTAAACCACCTTTTAAAAGGCAGTTTCAGCCATTTCCAGGATTAGCAGGTAAGATGGATCCAGTTCCTGATCATGGTGAAAAAAGTTATATAGGCTCTGGCAGGTTGAAAGGAAGAAAAGCTTTAATTACTGGTGGAGATTCGGGTATCGGAAGAGCAACTGCTATAGCATATGCTAGGGAAGGAGCTGATGTAGCAATAAACTATCTTCCTGAAGAAGAAGCTGATGCTAAGGAGGTAATCGCTCTCATAAAAAAAGCAGGCTGCAAAGCTATTGCTATTCCGGGAGATATAAGAGATGAAAGTTTCTGTAAAACATTAGTATCTAAGGCGGTTAAGGAATTGAACGGTATTGATATCTTGGTAAATAATGCTGGTCATCAAAAAACTCATGAATCCATAATGGATATAAGTACTGAAGAATTTGACAGGACTATGAAAACCAATCTTTATGCACCGTTTTGGATCATAAAGGCCGCATTACCACATCTCAAAGCAGGATCATGTATCATTGGTCTTTCATCAGTACAGGCCTATGATCCTTCTGAGGATCTATATGATTATGCACAAACAAAGGCAGCGACCACAAGCTATATCAAATCATTGGCCAAGCAATTGGGATCAAAAGGAATCCGTGTGAATGGTGTCGCTCCAGGACCCGTTTGGACTGCTCTTGAGATCAGCGGAGGACAAACACAAGAGAAAATTGAAAAATTTGGTGAAGATACGGCATTCGGCAGACCGGGACAGCCAGCTGAGCTTGCTTCGATCTTTGTTCAGCTTGCTGATAACAGTGCCAGCTTTACAACTGGGCATATATATGGTGCAGCAGGTGGTAATGGGCAACCATAAAAAATAAATGTATTTAGACAATAGAAAGTGGTTAAAGGAGCACTTTCTATTGTCAAATATATAGTTACATTAATTATTTTTAGAGAATTTTCTTTTTCATCACTATAGTTATACTTATCTCCATGTCACAGAAGAAATGCATCTTTTGTAGTACATGCGACACAAACCCCTTATAAAAATAGATATCGATGTGATCATGATCATATTAAACTGAACTAATTTTTTCGAAATTGGCAACTCACATAAAAACTTTGATTGGGCAGTAAGAATTTTATTTATCTAAACTATCTAACTCTAAAAGTTCGGTCACTAGCCAAATATTTTGAGAAGTAATTCAAAAAACGATCATTAAGACATAATCTTTATTAAGTATGCTTCAATATTAATAATAATTTTCACCTATAGTTTATAAAATGAAAAAGAATTTTTTTGACAGATTTGCAGATTGGGCTGCCTGTTTTGCAGGAAGTCCGGGTGCTTTTATCGGGGCAAGTATTTTGGTTATTATCTGGGCAGCTACAGGACCGGTATTTAAATTTTCTGAAGTATGGCAAATGGTTATTAATACAGGAACCACCATCGTTACATTTCTCATGGTTTTTCTTATCCAAAAAGCACAGAATAAAGATTCTAAAGCCATACAGATAAAGCTTAACGAATTGATTTCAGCTCATGAAAAAGCCAACAATCGAATTGTAGATATTGAAGATTTAACAGAAGATGAACTGGATGAACTTCACAAACTATATGAGAAGTTTGGCAAGTTCCCTAAAAATCACGAAAACAGAAAGTAGTTGGAATTTAAGATTGGACTAATTTTAATTAAGAACCTCGAAAGTCATTATCTTTTTTGAAGAAATGAATAATGAAGGAATGCTCGAAAGAACATTCCTTTTTATCTATAGAATTAAACTGTAATATAATTGTCGCCATTGTATAATGATGCCTACATAAAGATTAATACATAATTTTTCGGTTTGTAATTCGGACTATTTTCTCTCGCTCCATCTTTTTTATAGCTCTTATAGTTGTTTCAACGCATAATCCTGTTAAAGAAGCTAATTGTTGCCTTGTGATGGGAACTTCATAAGTAAATGGAGTTTTATTTTCGTGGTCATGCTTCATAAGTTCCAATACTTCTTTAATTCTTTCAACGGCACTGGGAGAAGAAATTTTTTGCATGAGAATAAATTTACGGTACAGGTGCTTTGATAAGGATTTACAGAGTTCCAAATAATGATTAGGGTGTTGATCTAAGTAATGCGTTAATTTATCTGCACATAATTTGAGAATAGTACAATTCGAAAGAGCTACGGCATTTACGGGATATGTCTGCTCTAGATATAACATGTAATCTCCTACGGGATCTTTTGAACTTAGTATACTTTGAATAAATTCTTTACCTGAACTATTATAGTTATTTAGTTTAACATCACCGTCAATAATCTGAAAATAAAACTGGGGACTTGCGCCTTCTCTGAATATATAATCTCCCGGATTGTAATATTGTTCTACAGCTCCAATAGCGCGTAAAAGTTCTTCTTTAAAAAACATAATAATAATTTTGTGGTTAGTGATAAAGGTGGATTTAAATTCCCAATATAAGGATCGTTAAAGTACCATGGGGAATCGTAATTTTACTTCATGTTACAATATATTTTTTTATAAACAATCTAAATTAGAGTTGACTAAAACCCACAAAGTGGATAGTGTCATTTAATTAAATATTTATCAGCGACTTCTGGATGAAAATTGCTAAGGCTCCATCATTGGTTAAGAGAAAATATAATTAATCGTTAAATTATATGCAGCAAATATAATGCAAGTGCTATATAAATGATATGCTTTGAATCATATAGTGGGATATTTACTATTATTTATGATTATAAAGTTAATTTATTATAAAATATAAAATACAATGGTAGAGGTAGTCGAAAATATATTTTGAGCTTTATAATTTAAATATGTTAATTAAATCATAATTATTTTATCTTAATCCTATATACGATTTAAATATGGAATTAAGTTACCTCTACATAATTTGAGGTAGAGATAGCTCTCTCAATACGAATTATCACGAATAGGTTTTAGTAAAATATTTTACTGTTAATCAATTTTAATACATGATCACTTTCCATTTTCTTAATAGTTCTAATTACAGTTTCAATTCGTAAACCTGTGATGGCAGCCATCTGTTTTCTCGTCAAATAAACCTCAAATGAATATTTTTCTTTGTTATTGCTGTAGCTTTTAAAGTAGTCAAGAATTCCCAAAAGCCTCACCTCTGGCCTCAATGATAAATTATGCTGCATCATTACAAATTTTTGGTACAATCGTTCGGATATAAACTTGTTGATATCTAAAGATACATTCGGATGATCAGCAAGTAATTTAAAGAAGTTGTCTTTTGGAATGGTAATGATTTCACAAGGAGTTAATGTTATTGCGTTGACAGGATATTTTTTGGTAATAAAAAGAAGTAATTCACAGACGCTCTGTCCTGAAAACAAAATACTTTGAATAATCTCTTTCCCGTCTTCATCGTAATGATTTAATTTAACTCTGCCCTCTGTTATTTGATAGTAGCGTTTTGGAGTATCACCTTCCTGAAATATTGTATCATGGGCTTTAAACTGTGTTGTTTCTGCGCCGTATAACTGCAAAAGATTTTGATCGATAATCATAGTAATGTGGTGTTGAAGTTAATAGAATATCAAAAATTAAATATTCCTGATTATACTAGATCTTTTAATAGTAAATAGTACAATTCTTATCTAAAGATAATACAAAAACCAGCAATCAAAAATCTATTGATTGTACTGGTTACCTAAATTTTTAAATACATATAAGTAAAATTGTTCGTTTGACAGATTGACATTTTGTACTCATATTTTGTAAGTATGATTTAGGTCATACATGTGAAGTGTCCTTTACCATTACCTTTGGATGCTAGTTAGTTGCACACTTATCAGTGATATATGTCGCTTTTTTTTAATTCTGCAATTTAATTGGTACAAGTTTAATACCCCCTAATAATTTTTCAATATGCTGGTTGATGAAGATTTACTCTTTCATTATGGAGGACAATTAGTGAAATTCACCAAAAATGATATGATATTTAGAGAATCAGAAATACCAAAATTTTATTATCAGATAAAATATGGCAATGTAAAAATCAACAATTATCATCAGGAAGGAAAAGAATTTATCCATAGTTTACCTTCAACCGGGCACTGTCTTGGAGAAACTTTTATATTTTCCGAAAGACCTTATCCCGTCAATGCAGTAGCGATGAATGATGTAGCCGTTATTAAAGTTGGAATAGACAAATTCTTTGATCTGATTCACAGTGATAAAAGCATATTATTTAAACTTTATCAATATACCTCTGAAAGAATGCACTACCGTTATGTGATGTTAAATAATTTATCATCCACAAATACCTTCAGTAAAATAATCTGTGTGATGGACTGTTTGAAGCAATATCATAATGTGACAGAACAATACGGTTATCAAATTCCCTACACCCGTCTTGAAATTGCCTCACTTACAGGATTGAGAATAGAAACCGTGATAAGAGTATTAAAAAAGATGGAACGTGAAAATATTGTAAAAAATATTGGTGGAAAAATATTTTATTAGTCCTTTCAGTAATACCTATTTATCCTATTGCTGGTTTGCCTGTTATTTTATCATTAGATGCTATCTGATGATTGGAATAAATTTAAACCAAAGAGTTTAAAAAGCATATTCTTTTATACCTAGAATAGATAATTCGACAATTAATATTTATAATTTTTTCATAGGTATTACTACAATAAATTATTGCTATATGACTTAAGTCATAGGGTAGATTTTTATGGATTTGTAATTTTGAAATACACCATAAAAATAAAGATTATATGAACACCAATTACAAAAATACTGACACAGATTAACCTGTGCTGCTTACTTTTTTATAATATGTTATAGAAAGTTGAGGTAATGCATTCTATTTTCTAATAGGCGCTGCCCAGTTAGTTGATTCTCTCTTTTTTTACAAAAGAAATTTTATTCAGAATATATTAATGGGTTGGATAATCATCTAAGACAATCTGCTGTACCGCATTATCTGATACAGCAAATTAAATACTAAGTCAACATCACCTACATCAAATCGTAAAACAAGAAATATGGAAAATGAAAATTTAGGATCAAACTCGAAGCGTGATCAACTTCAAGACCATACAACGGATAACAGCAACGAAAAACTGACCAGTAATCAGGGATTAAAGATCAATAACAATCAGGACTCTCTGAAAGCAGGCGAAAGAGGACCTTCTCTTCTTGAAGATTTTATTCTCAGAGAAAAAATTACTCATTTTGATCACGAACGAATTCCAGAAAGAGTAGTTCATGCAAGAGGTTCCGGTGCTCACGGTGTTTTTAAATTAAATAAAAGTCTGGCAAAATATACAAAAGCTAAATTTTTAAACAATATAGAGGAAGATACTCCTGTATTTGTGCGTTTTTCTACCGTTGCCGGAAGTAGAGGAAGTACAGATCTGGCTCGTGATGTAAGAGGGTTTGCTGTAAAATTTTATACGGAAGAAGGCGTTTATGACTTGGTAGGTAATAATATGCCTGTATTTTTTATTCAGGACGCTATAAAATTTCCAGATCTGGTTCATGCGGTAAAACCTGAGCCTGATAATGAGATCCCACAAGCTGCTTCGGCTCACAACACTTTTTGGGATTTCATTTCATTAATGCCAGAGAGTACCCATATGATCATGTGGTTGATGAGTGACCGTGCGATTCCGAGAAGCTTCCGTATGATGGAAGGTTTTGGCGTGCATTCATTTAAATTTATCAATGAACAGGGAGATGTACACTTTGTGAAATTTCATTTTAAACCCAAATTGGGTGTCCATTCGGTGGCGTGGCCCGAAGCACAGAAGATTTCAGGAAATGACCCTGACTTTCATCGACGTGACCTTTGGGAGGCCATTGAGAACGGAACTTTCCCTGAGTGGGATTTAGGGGTGCAGGTAGTTCCTGAAAAAGATGAACACAAATTTGATTTTGATCTCCTTGATCCTACAAAAATTATCCCGGAAGAGCTTGTTCCTGTGGAACTTGTAGGGACTCTAACATTAAACCGAAATCCGGATAATTTCTTTGCAGAAACAGAACAGGTAGCATTTCATCCCGGTCATATTGTTCCCGGCATAGATTTTACCAATGATCCTCTTTTACAGGGAAGACTTTTCTCGTACACCGATACTCAGCTTACCAGATTAGGCTCTCCGAATTTTCATGAAATTCCGATCAACAGGTCCATTACAACCATTCACAATAATCAGCGTGACGGACACATGCGCCAGCAGATTGTTAAAGGAAAAGTAAGTTACGAACCCAATTCAATGGGTGGGGGGTGTCCGTTTCAGGCTATGATGAAAGAAGGAGGTTTTGTCTCCCAGGAGGAGCGGGTAGAAGGACATAAAGTAAGGGCAAGAAGCTCCAGCTTTGTAGACCATTATTCTCAAGCAAAATTATTTTACAACAGTCAGTCTGCTTTTGAAAAAACGCATCTGCAAAACGCATTGGTTTTTGAGCTTTCAAAAGTAACGCTTCCTGTCATCAGAGAACGAATAGTTGGTCAGTTAGCTTTTGTAAACAAAGATTTGGCACAGGAAGTGGCATCCAGATTAGGTGTTGAGGTTAAAATTCTCGATCAGCCCAATCAAAGTATTCCTGCAGATGCCGATCCAGCAAGTCTCCAAAGTGCGGAAATTGAACCTTCCTTAAAATTTTCAGAAGCGTTGAGTATGGCCAATACCGTTAAAGATACCATTGAGAGCCGTGTAATTGGCTTTATGATGACTGATGGGTTTGATGCTGCTTCTACCGATCATTTAATAGAAAAATTAGAAGGGCAGGGTGCAGTTGTACAATATATTGCTGATTCCGTAGCGCCGGTAAAATCTTCGGACGGCCAGACGTACATTCCGGATCATTCATTATCTACGACTTCAAGTGTTTGTTTTGATGCCCTGTATATCTGTGGAGGCGCAAAATCTGCAGAAGGCTTTGTAAAGCCTGGAAATAAAAATATGACGGTTGATTTTATTAATGAAGCATTCCGTCACTGTAAAGCCATTTACTTTGGATATGATACTGAAGTAATCAAAAACCTTACAGATATGACATCGATCAAACATGATGATCCTGGAGTAATTTCTGCTAAGGATACTGATTCTGATGACTTATTTGTTGAGGCGATAGCTAATCACAGGGTATGGCAGTTTGAAAAAGAAAGAAACGGATTAGTATAAAAAATGAGTAGAAACTACTTGACATTCATATCAACACCAACAAATTAAAATATTATGAAAAAGACAATTCTAATCATTGTAGCCATTGCTGCAATAACGGCGTGTAACAAAAAAGAAACCACTACTGTTGATCATTCAGCTGATCACAGCGAAATGTCTGCTCCCGTGGATTCGGGTGCAATGCCTGGAGATTCTCTTTCGACTTCCCAAACGTCTTCTGAAGCAACATCATTAAATGATCAGGATCGAAAATTTGCTGATGCAGCAGCAAAAGGAGGAATGATGGAAGTGATGGCGGGAAAACTTGCATCTCAAAATGCAACCAACTCAGCGGTTAAAAAACTAGGTGAAATGATGGTAAAGGATCACACTAAAGCCAACGCAGAATTACAACAATGGGCCTCTAAAACTGTTTACACTCTGCCTACCGGTTTAGATGCAGACCAACAAAAGACATACGATGATCTGAAGGCAAAAAAAGGAGCTGATTTTGATCGTATGTATACCGATATGATGGTTAAGGATCATGAAAAAACAATAGCTGATTTCAAGAAAGAAGCTGCTGAAGGTTCCGAATCCTCTCTGAAAAATTTTGCCACTAAAACGCTTCCCACTTTAGATCATCATTTAATGGAATCTAAAAAAGCAAAAGATGCTGTAAAATAATGTAGAATAAATATCCGGTAATCTGCCTTGAAAGGGTTATCGGATATTATTCGAAGGACGTTATCTTGTTTCTGAAAATCTGATACTGACGGTTCGATGGTTTAAATTATTTATTTATAGCCCAGAAAATTAATGTTTATAAAGACAGTGTTTAATCATTAATGCCGGCTGCATTTTATTACTGGAATAATCTACTGGCTTCAAAACCTATCATCATGAGAAATTCCAAATTACCCAATGCTACAGCAGTGCTAGTGCTCGGAATTTCTTCTGTAGCCTTATGCTGTTGTTACGGAATCCCGGGAATACTTACCGGAGGCATCGCTCTTTTTCTTTACAGAAAAGATAAAAAAGTATACGATAAAAATAAAGGAGGTTACTCCAATTTCGACAATTTAAAAACAGGAAGAATGCTAAGCATTCTTGGGATGAGTCTAAGTTCCCTTTGCCTCATTTATTTATTGTTGGTACACTATCTTTAGTTGTTCAGGGAGGGGGATATCCTCTACCATTGCTGAGGTATAAAAAACTTTACCCAGATCTTGCGTCAGCCATTTTAATCAGCTTACAATTTGAAATGGCCAACGTATCAGCTTTTTAGGGTCTAATGACCACATGATAACGAATAAACACCAAACCATAATATAACAATATGAAAGCAGCAGTTTTTCATTCGCCGGGTAACATTACCTGCGATACCGTCGATGATCCAAAGATTGAAGATCAAAATGATATTATTCTTCGTGTAACCTCTACCGCAATCTGTGGCAGTGACCTTCACATGTATTCGGGAGGAATTCCTCAGCCACGTCCTATGGTAATGGGACATGAGTTTATGGGAATTGTGGAGGAAGTAGGAAAAAACATCAATCATCTACAAGCGGGTGACAGAGTTGTTGTGCCATTTCCGATTGCATGCGGAGGGTGTTATTTCTGCCAGCATGATTTACCATCAGGCTGTGAAAACTCCAATATAGAAAATTATGGTCCCGAAGGAGGCTTGGTTACTGAAAAAGGAGGTGGAATGTTTGGTTATACCGATCTGTATGGTGGGTATAATGGCGGGCAGGCACAATATGTAAGAGTTCCTTATGCTAATTTCGGGCCTAGAAAGGTTTCTGATTCATTGACCGATGAACAGGTGCTTTTTCTTACCGATATTTTTCCTACAGGGTATACCGGCGTAATGTGGGCGGACCTTAAAGGTGGAGAAACGGTAGTCATTTTCGGTGCGGGTCCTGTGGGATCAATGGCCGTAAAAAGTGCTATTCTTCATCACGCAAAAAAAGTAATTGTTATTGATACCCTTCAATATAGACTGGATCAGATAAAAAATCTTACAGGATGCGAAACCATTCTTTGGGAAGACGCTAAACAGACTGTTGACGAAATCAGAAGCATGACCAATGGCAGAGGTGCCGATTTATGTATAGATGCTGTAGGCTTTGAACCAGACAGAAATCTGATGGACAGAGCAAAGGCAGTTGTCAATTTTGAAAAAGGTTCTATCAAAGTGCTGGAGGCGTGTATGAGTGGAGTAAGACGCGGAGGTTTTGTTTCCATATTAGGAGTCTATCCCATGAATTATGACAATTTTAGGGTAGGTCAGCTTTTTGATAAAGGCATTACGCTTAAAGCGGGGCAATCTCCGGTTCATGCGATCATTGATAAATTAATGAAATATGTGGAAACCGGGCAGGTAAAACTCGATGATATCATAACGCACCGCCTTTCCCTTGATGAGGTGGCAAAAGGATATGAAATATTTGATAAAAAGCAGGACGGATGTGTAAAAGTCGTGCTTGATCCCTGGAGATAAGTAAATCTCTATAGTATTAGGAGCGACGTATTCTTAATTAATTAAAATGTATTCTCATGGAATTTAAACAGTCTTTGTTGGATTATATCGGCGGGGCACTGAAATCTGCCCATGAATCAGTTTCTGTGGCAGAAAGTGTTACTGCTGGCTGCCTACAGTTTTCATTTTCGCAGATCAAAGATGCCTCTGAATTTTTTAAAGGCGGGGTAACCGCCTATACTCTTGAGGAAAAAGTAAAACTTTTGAAAGTTGATGAGCAGGAAGCGATAAAGTGTGATTGTGTTTCTAAGGAAGTTGCCGATGAAATGGCGTTGAATGTTAGTTCATTATTCAATACGGACTGGGGAATATCTGTCACCGGATATGCAACTCCTGTGAAAGAATCTGATCAAAAAATTTTCGCGCATTTTTCATTCGCCTACAAAAATGAAATCATTTTATCCAAAAAACTGGAACTGCACCATAAAACAAATGCTTCAACAGCCCAGCTGTATTACGCGGAATTTATTCTCGGATGCTTTAAATGTGAACTCAATCAAATGATTATTTTAAAATAAACAATATGGAAATCAAAAATCAATATGTACTAATCACCGGCGCAACCAGTGGAATCGGATATGAACTGGCGAAATTATTCGCAAAAAATGGCTACCATCTGGTTATTGTATCGCGCAGTCATGATCAACTGATTGAAAAAGCCAATGAATTTAAAAAATATGGTGTTAAGGTGGTAACCCAGGCAAAAAATCTCTTTAAAGAAGATGATGTTTTTTCTATGTATGCCGAACTTAGACTCAACGATATTAGCCCGGAAATATTGGTGAATGATGCAGGACAGGGCTTCTATGGAAAATTTGAAGATACAGATATACATAGGGAATTGGATATTGTCAGCCTCAATATAAATGCAGTTCTGATTTTAACTAAACTTTTCCTAAAGGATCGTATCAGCAAAGGATCAGGAAAAATACTGAATCTGGCTTCAATCGCTAGTAAAGCACCCGGTCCATGGCAATCAGTTTATCATGGAAGTAAAGCTTTTATCTTATCATGGTCTGAGGCGATTCGTGAAGAGTTAAAAGATACCGGAATTACGGTTACGGCACTTCTTCCAGGACCGACCGATACAGATTTCTTCAACAAAGCCCAGATGAACAGAAGTAAGATTATGGAAGATAAAGAGAGTTTCAGCACTCCGGAAGAAGTGGCTAAGGATGGCTATGATGCTCTGATGAATGGAGAGGATAAAATAATCTCGGGGTTGAAAAATAAATTAACGGTAGCCATGTCTAATCTGGCAAGCGATAGCATGGCAGCATATCGTATGGGAAAAATGCAGGAACCACAGGATGTATAAATTTTAATAGTATGGAGAGGCTGCAATTGGAGAATAAATCAGTGCTCATTACAGGAGCAGACAGCGGAATAGGTAAAGCAATTGCCTTATTATTTGCCAAAGAAGGTGCGGATATTTCGTTTATCTATTATAAAGACGACAAAGATGCAGAGAAAACAAAATTGGAAATTGAAGCTCTAGGAAGGCGTGCTATATGTTTTGGCGGAGATATCAATGATATAGATTTTTGTAAAGTAACCGTCTCAAAAACAGTTGCTGAGTTTGGGAAAATTGATATTTTGGTAAATAATGCAGGAACACAAATTCCTGCAGATAATATTATTGACCTTACAGAAGAAAACATCAGAAAGATATTTAATTCCAATATCATTGGAATGATTTTACTTACCAAGGAAGTTTTTCCCCATTTAAAACAAGGGAGTTCCATTGTTAATACGACCTCCGCAGTGGCTTATATGGGGCATGAAGAATTATTAGATTATTCAGCTACAAAAGGGGCAATTGTTTCTTTTACGAGATCGCTGGCATTACAGGCGAAACCTAAAGGAATTCGGGTCAATGCAGTAGCACCTGGACCGGTAGCGACACCCCTTACTAAGAAAACTTTTGGTGAAGAAGAAGACGATCAAAGCAAGCCTCCACTGGAAAGAAATGCTAATACGGATGAGATTGCTTCAAGTTATCTGTTTTTAGCTACCGATGCTTCAGCACAGATGACGGGGCAGGTTCTCCATCCGAACGGTGGACTCATTGTCAATGGTTAAATTATGGGTTATGAACGGAGTAATGATTCAGTTTTTTCATTGGTACCATTCCGGGAATTTATGGAATGAGTTTTCAGAAAAGGCGGGTTATTTAAAACAGCTTGGTTTTACTGCGGTATGGTTTCCTCCTGCAACAAAGTGCTTTCTCGGTAAGGAAGGCCGGGGTTATGACGTATATGATCTATATGATTTAGGGGAATTTGACCAGAAAGGTAATATTGCAACCAGATACGGAACTAAGGAAGAATATCTTAAAGCAATTGAAGCAGCACATGAGGAAGGTATGAGTGTATATGCCGATATTGTTCTTAATCACAGAATGGGTGGAGACGAACCAGAAAATATCTTTGTACAACAGGTTGAGGAGGATAATCGTATTAAGACTATAGAACAACCTTTTGAAGCATCAGCAATGACAAAATTTACTTTTTCTGCCCGGAACGGAATGTATTCAGATTTTAACTGGGATCATCGTTGTTTTAGTGGAATAGACTGCATTAAGAGAAATGGAGAAGAGGTACTGGGTATCTTTAAGATTATAAATGAATACGGCACGGAATGGAACCCTTCAGTGAGTCATCAGCTCGGAAATTATGATTATCTCATGGGCGCCGATGTAGAATACAGAAACCCAGATGTTGTTCAGGAGATGAAAAGCTGGATCAAATGGTATCTTGAAAGTACCAAAGTCGACGGGGTAAGGTTGGATGCCTTAAAGCATATTTCTTCAGAATTTTTAAAAGAGTGGATTACTTATATTAAAACAGAAATTAATTCTGACTATTATATTTTGGGGGAGTTTTGGAAAGAAGAGGCAGGAAAAATAAATTATTTCTCTGATGAAATGAGTAATTTAATTTCATGTTTCGATGTGCCCCTACACTATAATTTTTGCAAAGCATCTGAAGAAGGAGATCAGTACGACCTGCGTCAGATTCTTGATAATTCTTTGTTACAACAGATGCCAGTTTTTACCGTTTCTTTTGTTGAAAATCATGATACACAAAAGCTTCAGGCATTGGAGTCCACTGTTAAAGAATGGTTTAAACCAATAGCTTATTCCATCATTTTGTTATCTGAAAAAGCCTATCCATGTGTCTTTTATCCTGACCTTTTCGGAGCTAAGTATTCGGATATGAAAGACGGTAAAGAAATACATGTTGAAATCCGTAAAGTTGAGACCCTACCAAAATTAATGGAGGCAAGACAACAATTTGGATACGGTTCACAAGTCAATTTTTTTGATGATCCCAATTGTATTGCATTCATGCGTATGGGTGATAAAAAGAATAAAGGCTGTCTGGTCATTATTTCAAATAATGGAAAAGCCTGCAAAGAAATAATGTGGGGTGAAGAATATTCAAATGCTGTATTCTATGATTTTTTGCAACAAAGACAAGAAGAAATTGTGGTGGATAACAATGGTAAAGGAGTCTTTAAAGTAAATGTAAGGTCAGTAAGCGTTTGGGTTAAAAAATAAATCTTCACTGATGCAAACCCTATTTTAAAAATAAATTCAATCAAATAAAATCAGGTATCAATGAATAAACATAATTTCTTTTACCGCAACAGTTTAAGTATTGTTCTTTTTATATTGATGTTTGTCTGCCTATACGGGCAGGTCATGACGGGTTGGAAAACTGAAAACAAAGAATTGGCTGAAGAAGGGCAGCATCTTTTAAGTATCGGAGAATATCTACACAGCGGCCATTTTGTTCAGGCCACTTTTGAAAACTGGGAAAGTGAATTTTTACAAATGATGCTGTATGTTGTTCTGACTGTTTTTCTTAGGCAGAAGGGGTCAAGTGAATCAAAGTCTTTGGATGAAAAAGAAGATGTTGATAAAGAACCTCGACCTCATTCCAATGCACCATGGCCTGTTAAACAGGGTGGTGTATGGCTTATTCTCTATAAACATTCACTATCAATTGCTTTTGGTATTCTTTTTCTTATCAGTTTTACCTGTCATTTTTATGGAAGCTATGAAGAATACAGTGGTGAGCAGATTGCTAAAGAACTGCCTGTGATGCCAATTCAGGAATATTTGTATGATGCCCGTTTTTGGTTTGAGTCGTTTCAAAACTGGCAGAGTGAGTTTTTAGCAGTTGCTTCGCTGGTTATCCTTTCAATTTGGCTCAGAGAAAAAGGTTCTCCGGAATCAAAGCCAGTTGATATGCCGCATAATGAAAATTAAATGTTTAGTTACACAAAAAAAATACGAAATGAAGCCACAATTGATCACAGGGGTACCCCTGCAAGAAAAAGGAAGTTTTCACGATACGGAAAGTATTCGTTTAGCTAAAGATTTTGAAGATATAGTTGATTTGTATCAGACTTTAAAAGATCGTCTTTTGTCGGTAAATTACTGGAATTATTATGCTAGTGGAGTTGGTGCGGATTTTAAACTGCACGATAAAAACGGGAATTTAAAAAAGAGGTTACCTGAAAAAGGAGATTTCATTAGGATTGATATTCCAGGGCCGGGCAATTTTGAAGCAAGAGGATTTGATTGGGTCGAGATAACAGATATGTATGAAAATTTATCTGCTAATGATGAAATTTTGGAGCAACTGCTTATTGAGTGTAAACCATCGGGGATACCGGGTGAAATAAATACGCACACTGCACACTTTTATACGGGAGATGCAAGCTCTACCTTTATTGTATCACGAGGGAAAGACTTTATAAAAGCAGGTATTTACGGACGTAACGAGACACCGAATATGGATGCTCAGATCGCAGACAAAGCAAGGAATTTAGCTATTGCCCTTGGAGGGATGGTGGGAATTTCAAAAATTCAATGGAAAATTTTGACAGATGGATTAGTTGAGTTTTGATCCTGGTGATATATAGATTTTGAAATCAGATTAATTCTTTTAAAGAAAGGAATAATTACTATCTAAAAAAAATGTTAGAGGGATTCTATTCTTTCTTACCATATAAATAACTAAAGAGTAAAATTTAATAAAATTTATGAATCGATTATGATCATTGTCATAGGATTTGCCTTCCTGGGCTTGTAGCTTTGATATACCAAATTAAAATATGTTGTTATATGAAAGCAATAATCTCTTTAGCTCTTCTTCTCGGGCTTTTGACAATCAGTTGTAAAAAAGAAGTACAAACAGCACCACCAATTACTGCTGATTCATCTGCTACAGATTCAATGAATATAAATTCCACTCGGCCAGACACAACGGGTACTACATCAAGAAATCCAAATGATAGTGTTGCCAATATCAAGATGAAGGATTCAGCTGGCGTGAGCTCTAAATAGGGACACGTATCATTTAACTTATTACAGAATAATAGAATAACTAAAAGTATTATTCAATTATGTTTCACACTGTTTCTACGGTGTGCGGGTATTGTATTGTCTAAACATTAAAAATAAACCGACTGTAGTCTGATACTAGTCAAGGACTGCGGTACATCACTAAATATTAATTTCAAAAAGTAAAATTTATGAACACTAGAAATTCAAACAACAGAAGTTCAGGCAGAAATTCATCAGATGATGACCAATCAATGCTTGAGGAAGCGTACCAATTAGGTTATGAGCATGGTTATAACGACGGAAGTGAGGATGAGGAGTACGATGATGATTTCTCAGATTTTGAAGACTATTTCGACGAGGAAGGAGGGTATGATGACGAAGATTATGATGACGAAGATTATGATGACGAAGATTATGATGACGACGACGAAGATTATGATGATGACGACGATGACGACGACGATAATAGGGGCAGAGGTTCAAGAGGCGGAAGCAGAGGAAATAGAGGAGGTGGTCAAAACAGGGATAGTCAGGGAAGATTTAGTTCTGGTAGCAGAGGAAGTTCTGGCAGTAGCTCTCGTGGAGGATCCCGTTCAGGTTCTGGATCAAGGTCAGGAGGAAGCGGAAGATCTTCAGGATCCGGATCTGGGTCAGGATCAAGATCAAATTCAGGATCAGGAAGATCAAGATCAAACAGTGGAGGAAGCTCAAGAAACTCCAATTCAAGATCGGGCGGAAACAGTGGTTCAGGAAGAGGACGTAGTTCAAGCTCCGGTTCAGGAAATAGCCGTGGATCAAACTCCGGTTCAGGAAGCGGTCGTGGCTCTAATTCTAACTCCGGGTCAGGAGGTAGCAACAGAGGTTCTAATTCAGGAGGGGGAACATCAAAAAGAGGTTTTGCTTCAATGAGTAAATCTGAACGTACAAGAATAGCCAGAATGGGAGGTCAGGCTTCTCATGGAGGTGGAAGATCTTCAGGATCCGGCAGATCAGGATTCGGAGGCAGACGTAATTCATAATTCTTTTTAGGCTGTCTCTGTGAAATAGGGGCAGCCTTTTAACCTTTTAAATCCATTATCTTATGGCAACTAAAACAACAGAAAATACGACAACCGGTGCTGCTGACAAAAAAATGACAGTAGAGAATGCTACAGTAAAAGAAAGTGAGATGAAAAATGCTCCGCTGCATAAATTTTTTGTAGATGCACTAAAAGACATTTATTACGCTGAGCATAAATTAGTAGATGCGTTGCAGACTATGCATGACGCAGCAACAACCGAAGAGCTTAAAGATGCTTTTGAGGATCATCAGTTACAGACTAAAAAGCATATAAGCCGCTTGGAGAAAGTTTTTAAACTCATTAATGAGAGTCCAGAGCAGAAAAAATGTGAAGCAATGGATGGATTGATTAAGGAAGGCGAAGAAATCATTAAATCTACGGAAGAAGGCACGATGACAAGAGATGCAGCTCTGATAATCGCGGCGCAGAAGGTAGAACATTACGAGATCGCAAGCTATGGAGGACTAACGCAACTTGCTATTACTATGGGACATGATAAGGCTGCTGAGCTGTTAGAAAAAACACTGCAGGAGGAAGAAGATACAGACTATAACCTTACGGAGATTGCAGAGACTAACATTAATTTTGATGCCCAGCAGGAAGATTAAATATATAAAATTTAAACAAGCCATACACTATCAGCTGTATGGCTTGTTTTCAATAATATAAAGTAGCCTTCATTTAAAGAATAAACACTACCCTAAGTTCGTTAATACATTAATGAAATACAGATCAATTTTAAGTTCGTAAAATTTATATTATAGAGTATCATGGAATGTAACAAGATCCTTTTGGAACAAATCAATGAAGAATTTATGGGTTGTGATCAAACCATTTCCATTGCAGAAAGTGTTACCGCTGGTGCGATGCAGCTTGCGTTTTCGGAAATGACTAATTCAAAATTATTTTATAAAGGCGGTATCACGGTACATACTCCTGATAAAATAGTGAAGCTATTGAAGGTCGAGGCTTCTGAGATCAAAAATTCTAATTGTGTATCCAGCCTTATTGCTGACAAGTTGGGACTGTATGCATCCACAATGTTTGAAAGTGATTGGTGTATTGCTACATCCGGATACTGTACACCGGAAAGACATTCGGTATTTGAAATTTATGTCTATTACTCGATTCTGTATAAAAGACAGGTTGTTTTTTCAGATAAAATAGAGTTCAATAATTATAAAAATAAACTTAGCCCTCTTTCTGTAAAGTTATATTACACGGAAGAGATTTTACGAAAATTTCTAAGCCAGTTGAAACTGACCCTTATCCTAAACAGTAAAGAAACTAACGACAGATCAACATTATAAAAAGAAGAAATAAGTATAAGATCTAAGCCTGACTTTTAACTTACGCGCTTTGCAAGACAGTCTTCAATTTTAAAGAATATGGTCTTAGAAAGTTCAATCCCTATCAATTTATTTTAAAATTGTATTTTAAATGGACCTTCAAAATAGGTTTCATACGTATCCAGGAGGTTTCCTTCCTGATCATAAACTCCAAGTTTTAGATTTTGTTTTGACAGTGTTATCTGTTTTTCGGGAAAGCTTATGTTAATGGTTCCTTTCACAATTTTGTCACGTTCGACTATTATTTTACTGGAAGCGCTGAAGGTAATTTCACCATTTGCTGGTTCTAATATTCGAATACTGACTACTTTTTTGTCATTTGTTTTATTTAGAAAAGTAAAGTTATAAGTATTGGTAATTTTTCCGTCGCGCACGAAAAAGGTACTTCCTGCGGGTTTAATAAATTTGGCTTCCATATCGGCACGGTTGTAAAGAAGATATCCCAATAAAAATTGTAAAGCAACTAAAAGAATAACAAAACCTTTCATTCGTGCATTAAATTTAACAGGCTTACCGGTCTCTATTTCCTTTTCTGAAGCATACCGTATTAGTCCTCTTGGTAATCCTACCTTATCCATTACTTCGTCACACGCATCAATGCAAGCTGTACAATTGACGCATTCAAGCTGCTGACCATCTCTGATATCAATCCCTGTGGGGCAGACCACAACACATTGATAACAATCAATACAGTCGCCTTTTCCCGCAGCTCTCCTGTCTTCACCCTTTCTCCATTTTGCTCTGTTCTCCCCTCTGTTAAAATCATAGAAAACATTGATCGTTTCTTTATCTATCAGTACTGCCTGTAATCTTCCGTAAGGGCAAACCAATGTGCATACCTGTTCCCTAAACCATGCAAAAACAAAATAAAATGCAGCCGATAGGAGAATCATAACTATGAAATTGGTCGGATGTTCAAAAGGCCCTTCCTGAACAATCCTGAAAACCTCCTTATATCCCACAATATACATAAACATAAAATGGGTAAAAATCAAAGAAAGTAAAATAAAGATAGACCATTTCAAGCTTCTTTTCCCTATTTTTTCAGCATTCCACTCCTGACGGTCAAGCTTCATCTGTCTGTTTCTATCACCTTCTATAGCATATTCAATTTTTCTGAAAACGTTTTCCAGAAAGATCGTCTGAGGACAGATCCATCCACAGAATATTCTCCCAAATGCAATTGTAAATATAATAATGCATATTAATGATACGATTGCGCCCAAAGTGAGTATGAAAAAATCTTGAGGGTAAAAGGGCTGACCGGCAATAAAAATCTGACGGTTAAAAACATCAAATTGTAATGAGGGATTACCATTTATCGTGATAAATGGGAGTGCAAAATAAAATAGCAGTAAACAATAGGCTACTAAATTTCTGTAATTGGTATATCTGCCTTTAGGCTTTTTGGGAAATACCCACTTTCTTTTACCGGATTGTTCCATTGTACCAATGGAATCCCTGTAAGTTTCCGGCTCTAATACCTGTCCCTCGCCGCCTTTAAAATCTGATATATTATGATCTTTCATGTGCTGTTTTTTATTTGATTACGGCTGAAATAAATGTTCACTAATGTTGAGGTAATTGTCAGCTATTGAATTTCATTATCAATTTTTTTTAAATCCGACATTGCAGGTCCGTTGAGCAATTTGCCTTCAATATCAAAACGTGATCCGTGGCACGGATAGTCCCACGAAACTTCGGAAGGATTCCATGCAACATTACAGCCCGTATGGGGACATATGGGGCTTAGCAGATGTAATTCATTTTTATCATCGCGATAGGCCGCATACGTATTGCCGTCATGCTTGATTATTCTTCCCTCACCACTGCTTATCTCATTGAGTTCAGTAATTTTATCTGCCGAAAATTTATCTTTTACAAAATGCATAGAAGCATTGACCACTTCATCGAGAATATTTCCTGCGCTAGCTATAGGCTTGATACGTGCCGGAGACAGGAGTTTGGCTAACTCTGTTATTTTATTCTCCATTAAATCGGGAATAATCAGTGAGCTCATCGATCCGAAAGTCATTCCATTGCCTGTGAAACCTGTAGAAATATAAATATTGTCTTCGCCCGGCATTTTTCCAATATAGGGTAAGCCATCTGCAGACTGATAATATTGAGATGACCATTTTGCCGTAACTTCTTTATACTTAAAATTGTTATCTACATATTCCATGAGATCTTCAAAATGTTTTTCGGTATCATTTTCATCACCGGTTTTATGGTCGAAACCTCCCACAATTAGGAAGTAATTATTGTCTGATTTATGATAACGGGCATAGTGATATGGATCATAAAGATCGGCAGTCTGCGCCATGGATTTTACAGGGTTGGCAAGCTTCAGGGTAACTACATAGCTTCTATAAGGAGCCAAAAGAACACTGAAACGGTTGTTTCCTGGGGGAATATGGGTAGCCCAAACTAAATTTTTTGCCGTGAATATTGTTTGATCGTTGGTTGTAACCGTAACGATTCCGTCTTTATTTTTTAAATCTGTAACTTGTGCTCCTGTGACAATTGCTCCGCCTTGTTTAATGTATTCTTTGAGTAACTTATTGATATATCTGAGCGGGTGAAATTGTGCCTGACCTTTAATTTCAATGGCTTTTTCAAATTTCAGGGTAAATGGAATGCTGTAAACCTGTTGAGTATCTATTCCTACTTGATGATGGGCTTCTAAGATATCATCCAATTTTTTTGATTGCTTTCCATCAGTACTGAAAAGATAATAATTACATTCGTTAAAATCACAAGAGATATGGTATTGCAGAATATTATGTTTGATATACCGCACTGTTTCTTTTGCGGAATTGGCCAGTAATACCGCTGAGCTTTCCCCAAAATTTTTAATGATTTCGTCGTAAGATGAATCAAAAAAATTATTGATATGTGCAGTGGTTCCACCGGTTGTTCCAAATCCAGGATTTTCTTTTTCAATGAGAAGACAATTACGACCTCTATTTTGAAGTTCCTTTGCTAAAGTCACTCCTGTTATTCCTGCACCAACAATGATGGTGTCAAAGTCATTTGCTGTATAAGTCTGTAACGCTTCTTGCTCTATGTTATACTGCCATAAGCTTTTATTATTACCGTCTCTGTTCATAATAATTTTTTTAGTGATTGGTGTAAAAGAAAAGTGCCGGCATACTTTTAATGAACCGACACCCACGTGTAAATAATTATCTTTTTTTAGTAAAGGCTCCATAAATGATCAGAACAAGAATGGCTCCTAAAACAGAGATTCCTATAGTTCCCAGATCCCAGGGATTTCCATCATCCCCAATGCCGAGTACCCCTGCAATAAAACCTCCTACCAATGCGCCCACTATTCCAAGAATAATGGTTATAATCCATCCTCCGCCTTGATTTCCAGGTATTAAAAACTTGGCGATTGTCCCTACTATTAATCCAAAAAGGATCCATGCTAAAATTCCCATAATATATTTTTTTGTGATAGTAATGTGGTTTGTGTTAGCAGGCAGAGAACCAAATGTATACCAATTAGATCCATCAACAGCAGCGGAAAATTAATAATTATTATACTATGATTATGGTCATAAATGAGTCGAATTATAACGGAAAGTTTGCGTTTTCAAAGAATTATAAATGCTTTAAAATAATAGAATTTAATGACGGTAAGAAGCACCGATGAAATAATGTTTCGCTGCGGTATCTTGTATTCCATAATTAATTCCGATATCTAGTTTAAAGTCTTTGACAACTTCCATTTGAATTGCAGCATTAATAAAATTGGAAAGCTCATGGGCTTTAAAATTATAAGTGTAATAAGTTTCAGCTATCCAGTCTATTCCTTTTGATAATGGATGACTAATTGTCAATGTTTGCAGGAATTCAGTATGCATTTCCGGTTGATCCAGATCCTTGAGTCTATCCACTTCCACCTGTAGACCCAATTTCCATTTTCCGGGTAACTTATAGGACATAGGTACAATTAGTCCACCTTCCAGGTAGCTCTGTTCATCATATTTTGAAGTAGGCAATTTGACGTAGGGAAGGATTGCCAGAGCAAAGTCACCATGGTCGTTTCCTATTACATTCTGTTTAATCCTGAATGTTATATCACCTATTCCGTCAGTTTTTACTACATAATTTGAAATTAGGTCTGTTTCCTTTTGCCGGCCGTAGGTTTGGAAACCAACCTGTATGGCTGTGCTTCCCGTAATTCCAATTTTTAAGTTGGCCTGATTGATTAGTAATGTGCTTGTTTTCAACATGTCTGACTTTTCTTTTATCAGCCTTATTACATCCGTTTCATATTGAATATGGCCTGCATCGATTGTTTAGGGAGATTCGGTAACATCCGGACGGTCAGTTTCCATTTCTCTCATATGCTCCTTTGGTACAGGATGAAAAAGTGAATAGTTCAGATGCTTTTGCTGTGCAAGGCACACCGCTGGCAGGCATGCAACACTAAACGTTAACTTTAAAAAAAAGTAAAAACTATTCATGGTTTTTACTTTTAAGTTTTCGAAACTAAATCGTCGAATCTTTCACCGTTTTATCAGCAGTTACTATGTTTTTCGAGTCTTCTTTAGATACTATTTGCGGGCTCCATTTTGCATGTTTTGAAGGTTTAAGTTGATGCCCCATTTTTTTAGCGTAGACCTTAGTGAATTCTGCACCAAAGAAAATAATCTGACAGGTGTAATTAATCCACAACAACAGTAAAATAACAGTCCCGGCAGTACCAAATGCTGAACTGGGATTGAACGTTTCAAAATAAAAAGTGAGGATATACTTTCCAAGTGTAAACAGTGCAGCAGTTACTGCAGCTCCAACCCACACTGATTTCCATTGTAACTCAACATCCGGCAGAATTTTGAACATAGCTGCGAAAAGAAATAGCGTAACCAGAAAGCCTACAACAATTTAATAGTATTCACCAAAACCAGGGTTTCCAACCCGAAACGATGGATAACCCAATCGTTAGCAAGACCGATGAAAGAACTCAGCAGCAAGGTAATGAGCATAAGAAATGCAATGACAATAATCATCCCCAGAGAATTCGCACGGTCGAGAAGATATTTTTCCCAAGCCTTTTTAGGAGTTGCCACGATATCCCACAGTTTATTGAGGGATTTTTGAAATTGGAAGAAAAGTGAAGTTGCCCCAAAAACAAGCGTAACGATTCCAATGATTTTCATAACAATGTTCTTTTTATCCAACATACCGGCTACGACCATTTCTTCAAGACTCTTACCAACATCTTTCCCCATCATGCTCCCGATAAGTTTAGTGATTTCTCCCCGTACCGCTTCTTCACCAAAGAATATACCCGTGAGCCATATCACTATGATTAAGAGCCCAGGAATCGAAAAAATGGCGGTATAGGCTAAGCTGGCAGCCTCGGTTCCCGGATCCCGTGCACTCCAGTCCTTGTATGTCCCTTTAAGTATTTCCCAAAAATTATTAATTGCTTTCATGATGTATAGTATTACCGGTAAAAATCAGGTATATAATTTTTACTTAATATTGTGAAACTAACAGAATCAAAACGTTATTACTTGGATCACTTCCGATTCTTTAGTCTGTGAAAATTATGATAGAGTTTCTTAGATACGAAACAGGTTAATCATCTTTCTTTTTATAATGTTCAATGTTATTGAACTGATGGTAAGAAATGCGCAGCTGTCTCAACTGTTCCGCAATTATCTTTGAACTTTCGCTACAAAGATCACCGCTTTTCAATGCATTATCGTATGCTTCAATGGCATGCTTTTCACCAAAAACTACATTCTCCAAGGTTTTTTTATCACTATTACTTGTCGGTATGGAATTTTTAATATCGATCCAGGTCCGGTGTAGACTACCAGCCAGTGATGATGTTTCTTCATCTGGATTTCCACCTCTTTCAGTAATGAGATTAATAATTTCATTCTTCATTATTTTTGACTGAGAGATCATTTTATCATATTCACCCTTTAGATCAGAATAGCTCTCCCAAACTTTTCCTTCTACGCTTTCAAAACCTTTAATTCTGTCATTGGTAATATGAAGTAATTCATTAAGTACTGAAATTGTTTTATTATTTTCCATACTGAATATTTTTGAATGATTAAACAATAAATATGCCTATGTAATTTGTTTTGTGGTATTTTAAGGCTTTATTTTTATAAAATTCGCAAACGGACAATGTGTGAATCCATTAGATCTGGGATTTAATTATTTGAACAGCAGTTCATTAATTATTATCATACATAAAAAGTGTTATTTTTAAAACACAGTAGTAAAATGTTAATAATCATTTGCTGTATACTGAAGTATTAATAAGTCTTTATAAGTCTTATTCCTGTATTTTACATGGCATAAAAATTACCCCCGCGAGCAGGGGTAATGAGTCTTACTTAATTTTATCATAGATAAATTTGGTAACTATTGCACCGAAAATATAGTATCCGACGGTCATGAATTTCTTTTTATTATTCTCTGCTACAGGATGATCATTCAAACCCATTTTTTGAGGAAGAACAATGGCTCCTATTCCGGCTGCAATTCCGCTTGCGAAATTATGATTTGTTGCTGTGGTTCCATAGTAAATAGCGTTGCTCACAATGTCACCAGCTAAAGTTGCTGCATACAATTTATCAGGATCAGAAATTTCAAGTGCTGTAGAATCGGTTACTTTTTTTAACGCTTCTTCGCCCACCTCATTGATATGGGGTACGTTGTCAAAATTTTTTCTGACGATTTCGTGGAGTAGGTTAAGTGCGATGGCTCCGCCTAAACCGGCTAACATTTTCTTAAGCATAATATGTATTTTAAAAGTTAATTTTTATTATTCTGACCATTTTTGCCAGGTTGCAAAATCATTCTTATAGAAGGATTATTGGTAATAAATAATCTGAACCATTCCATAGCCAGTCTTACTCTGTTTCTAAAACCCGTCAATGGAATGATATGTATAAAAAGCCAGGTAAGCCATGCGAAAAAACCTGTATAAGAAAATTTAGGCAAATCAACCACGGCTTTGTATTTTGAAATAATGGCCATGCTTCCTTTGTCTTTATACACAAAAGACTGTAAAGGTTTCTGATTATGGAGTTTTATAAAATTTTTAGCGGCTAATTTTGCTTGTTGAATAGCAACCTGAGCAAGCTGAGGATGTCCTTTCGGATAATTTTTATCCGTTAACTGCAAACAGATATCTCCTAATGCCCAGACATTATTAAACCCTAAAACTCTGTTGTATTCATCAACTAATAATCTTCTTCCTTTACCTATACTCGTTTCGGGAATACCCAATACTTCACGACCGATTACCCCGGAGGTCCAGATGAGAGTTTCTGTTTTTATTTTTCTTCCGTCGGATAGTATAACATTTCCCTCAACGTAATCTTTTACTGAAACGTTCAGAAGAATATTGACGCCGAGTCTTTTTAAATTATCATATGCGGTTTTTTTTGCAGCATCACTCATAGGAGCCAACAATGAGGGGAGCGCATCGATCAGATAAAGATGGGAGAGGTTAAGTTCAATTTCAGGATATTCCTTTTCTGCGACAAAAGCACCCATCTCTGCAATCATCCCTGCCAGTTCAACTCCGGTAGGTCCACCCCCTGCAATCACGATATTCTGTAATCTTTCTGCTTTATTCTCATCTTGATTTCTTGAAGCTTTTTCAAGGTTCAGCAGTAAGTGGTTTTTAATATATAAGGCTTCATTAATAGTTTTCATAGGTAGTGCACACTCTTGTACATGATCTAGCCCAAAAAAATTAGTTTCGGTTCCCAGCGCAAAAATCGCATGATCATATGCTATTGAACCGGTATCGGTCTCAATGATCTGAAGTTCTGTATTAATGGATATAAAACTTCCCATATGATACTGAACATTTGTGTAATCTGAGAATAACTTTCTGAATGGATAGCTGATATGTGAAGGTTCAATAAATGCAGTAGCTACCTGATAAATTAACGGAGGAAAGAAATGGTAATTATTTCGGTCAACCAATGTAATGATGAAATCATTAGATTTAGCAATAGTTTTGATGAAATTAATACCTGCAAAACCTCCTCCTATGATGACAATATGTTTTTTCATAAAAGGATATTTTTGTGATTGGTGTACTAAAATGTATCCAATAATAAGACCAATTACATTAAAAAGTGGATTTGTGGTACTTTTTATAAAAACGGAGATACACAAACATTGATAATCATAATTTAGAATTTATAAACCGATTGATTCTAAATAGCCGCCTTTGCTAAAATCACTATTATTCTTGGATGTAAAAATTTGGATGAATGTAATGTGTTTTAAAAATTGTACATCTGGCATAATACATGTTCTATTTGTTACTGAATCTAAAAAAAGAAAGACATGAGAAAAGAAGAACAATTTCAACAGACTTTATTACGAAAAACAGTTGTAATAAAAGGTTCTAGCAGTGGAGTAGGAAGGGCTGCTGCAGAGGCTTTTGCATTGGAAGGGTGCAATATAGTTATCGTAGCCAGAGGACAGAAAGGTATAGATGAAGTGGTTGAGCTTTGCAAAGGAATGGGAGTAGAGGTACTGGGAATTTCCGCCGATACATGCGTTGCTGCAGATATAGAACGAGTAGCAGAAGAGACCTTGTCACGATTTGGCAGGATTGATCTTTGGATAAATAATGCAGGGGTAATGGCGAGTGGAAAATTTGAAGAGATTCCAATGGAGATTCACGAACAGGTTATTAAAACTAATCTATTTGGCTATATGCATGGTGCTTACAATGCCATTAAAATTTTCAAAAAACAAAATGAAGGGATATTGATAAATAATGTTTCTATAGGCGGATATATGCCAGCACCTTACAGCTCTGTGTACTCAGCAACTAAGTAAGGTATCAAAGGGATGATGGATGGTCTTCAAGGTGAGATTTCAAATTATGCAGACATTCATATCTGTAATTTGTACCCTCAACTTCAAAAATCTACCGGGAATCTTCATTCTGCAAAATATTCGGGGTTCAAGATGAGTATACCTCCCATTGCTTCAGATCCAAGGGATACTGCTGCAAAAATGGTTGAATTAGCCAGGAAACCGAAAAAAGATTTATTTCCTGATTTCAGATCTTATGCAATTACATCAATTTACAGGCTTTTTCCCAAATTAGTAATCAATACAGCATCAGCTGGTGTACGTTTAATGATAAAAGTAAAGAATGTTCCTGAAGTATCGGGGAATATACTTGAGCCTTCTCAAGATCCACACAAAATATACGGTACACCCCCTTTGAATACTTCCAAAAGCGTTAAAGTAGCTATATTAGTTGGAATTGTGGCCGGCTTTGCCGTAATATGATTAAAAAAAGGTTTTGTTAATAAAAAAAGTTAGAAGTATTGAATAATCATATCTTTAAATTTACAGAAATCAACTTAAGGAAATATAAGAAATCATGCTTTATTGTAAATAGCGAAAGATAAAAAAGCATTACCTCAATGTTCAATCTAATAATTTACACATTTATTATAGTGGATGCTAGAAATGATTCAAGTCATAATTTTTAGTCAGTAATTTACTGTATAAAATAAATTTATATGAAATATAACGAGGCAATACAATATAAAAATGAGGCTGTAAAAAATGCGGATCAATCTGTTCTGGAAAACTATTATATTATTGTTGTTCCAGCTGATACTGAAGAAAGTACTAAATATATTGAAGAGTATTCGAAACAGCCCGGTAAATTCAAAGATGAGAGTTGTAAGAAGTATTGTTCAAATGGAGAATATTTAATGGTTAGTTTTAAGAAAAAAATTGAATCATAAATTACAATAGTTGATAATTATTTCTTCAAAACATCTTTTGCCTTGGCAATCCTATTTCATGTTCCTGTGGATAAGGCTTCCGCCAGGTCATACTGATATCTTCATGCAGATTACGCTGAGCTTCCAATGATTTTTCTTTATCCATAGAATATCTTGGATCCGGAATAAAAGGCATTTTCACCATTTTATGAATGGTAATGGTAGGGAAGTGAAAGTCGACCTCTACTGTTCCCAATAAGAGATAGCAGCCACCCCCCTGAAAAGGATATTCTTCAAGGCAGTTTGGAAAATGAGCGGTATCAAAATATTCTCCTTCCGCATCAATCCAAGTTCCGAAATACATCGTCCCTTTCTTGGTAGGGACATGCTTTCTTGAAATCAGATACGCCAGCATTTTAACCTGACATTTATGAAATTTCAATACATCTTTTACCAAAACAGAACCTCTGTAGCGTGTTTGCAAAAGATCAAAAGGACTGAAAGAAACAGGAAAACCTAGTATCTCTATTTCATCAAAAGCATCTTCAAATGGGTTTCTTTCTATGGTGGGAAGCTGATAATCTTTCTGTGGCTCTTCCAATAAAGTCAGATGCCTGAAAGCAATCTTATGAGTTCCCAATACAAATCTTGATTCAATGAGCAGTTCATGTTTTTGTTTTCCGGTAAAGCGGAATGCGCCGATAAAGATTAAAATTTGCAAAGTTTCCATACCAATAGGAATTCTCTTAATAAAATCTTCCAGAGAAGTATAATTTCCATTTTGAGCTCTTTGTTCAGGAATCAGCTGTGCTAATCTCGTTTCCAGTCTTTTAATATGCATCAATCCTAAATAAACATCCGAACCATAAACCGTCGTCTGGTACTGGCTTAAATTAACACAGGGATTATGAATAGAAGCTCCTGACATTCTGGCTTCATGAATATATACCTCAGTTCTGTAAAACCCTCCGCCGTTATTAATGGCAGAGACCATAAATTCGATAGGATAGTAGACCTTGAGATATAAACTTTGATAACTTTCCACAGCATAGGAAGCAGAATGGGCTTTACAAAATGAGTATCCAGCAAAGGATTCGATCTGCCGGTATACCTCCATGGATAACTTTTCGGGGTGTCCTAATCTTTTACAGGATTCAAAGAAGTTATCTTTTACTTTCTGTAAAGCTGATAAAGAACGGCCTTTACCGCTCATTGCTCTTCTCAGCACATCACCATCAGGAGCGGATAAACCTCCGAAATGCAGGGCAATTTTAATAACATCCTCTTGGTAAACCATAATACCATAGGTTTCTCCCAGTTCTTTTTCAAAAACCTCATGGAAATACTCAAATTTTGTGGGATGGTTATGCCTGAAAATATATTCCCGCATCATTCCGCTTTGAGCCACGCCGGGTCTAATAATGGAAGAGGCAGCGATCAGTACTTTATAGTTGTCGCATTTCAATCTTCGGAGTAATCCCCTAATGGCAGGAGATTCAATATAAAAACAGCCAATTGTTTTTCCGGAACTTAAGAATTCATTGCATTTGGCTTCGTCTTTTGACAGAGAAGTGTCCCGGATATCAATATCAATTCCTCTTTTTTCCTTAATCAGCTTTACAGTGTCATCTATAGTTCCTAATCCTCTTTGTGAGAGAATATCAAATTTTTCAAGGCCAATCTCTTCAGCAGTGTACATATCGAACTGTACGATCGGAAAACCTTTAGGAGGCATTTCGAGTGCTGAATAATTAGTGATAGGTTCTTCTGATATCAGAATTCCACAGGAGTGCATGCTTCTCTGGTTAGGAAACTTTTCTAAAAGCTTTCCGTAGTAATGAACCTGTCTGGATACCGAATTAATATCATGTTCCTGGATGGGTTTTGTTGCCAGTGTATCGAGTTCCTCTTTCGGAAGACCAAATACTTTTCCTACTTCCCGGAAAATAGAACGGTATTTAAATTCAACATTGGTTCCACAGAAGGCAACATGGTTCTTACCATATTTATCAAAAATATATTCAAGGATAATATCCCTGGTCTGCCAGCTCCAGTCTATGTCAAAATCCGGAGGCGTTTTGCGGTTGAGGTTTAGAAACCGTTCAAAATATAGATCCAGCTCCAGAGGACATATATCAGTAATTCCGATGCAGTAACTGACTATTGAATTGGCACCGCTGCCTCTTCCTACGTGCATAAACCCCATTCGGTTGCTGTATTGTATAATATCCCAGGTGATGAGAAAATAAGCACAGAAGTTAAGCTGGTCAATAACCCCCAATTCTTTATCCACTCTTGCTTTCGCCTGTAGATTATCCTCGGAATATCTCTTAGAAAGTCCCTGATATGCTAACTTTTTTAAAAGCTTAGAATCATTTTCTTTGCTGTCTGTGAAATGCTTTTTGTTTTTAGGTGTTGAAAAATCAAAATCAAAATGACAGCTATTTACGATATACTTTGTGTTTTCAATAATCCGTGGTTCATGGTAAAATTGAGTGAGAAGCTCTTTTTTATCAGTAAACATTTCGTTGTCTTTACAGTAATCAGCTTCTGTAAGCTTACTGATCAATGTATTGTGATCAATAGCCCTTACTATTTTATGAAGCTCATATTCTTCAGGGGTAGTAAAAGTAACCGGATGAAGAATAACCATTTTATGAATGAACTGTTTTAATTCCGGTTTAATCAAAAGATTTAACTGGTTCTGTCTGATGCCTATAAATTCATGATCTGCTAATTTTTCAGGAATATTCTCCAATGGGTAAATAACAAAAGTATCTGTAAAATCAGGATTTGCTTTAGGAATTTCAATGTCTTCACAGTTATATGTGGTTAAAAGCCTGTTGACTTCTGCAATGCTTTTTTGATTTTTGGCCAGGCAGATATAATACAGTTCATCCTGAACCCGTATTTCCACTCCGACGATCGGTTTGATATGATGATCCTGACAAAGTTTGTAGAAATCATAGATCCCGGTAATGGTATTGATATCCGTAAGAGCCAGGGTTTTAATATTAAAATGTACAGCCTGCTTAACCAGTTCTTTAATAGAAATGGTTCCATACCGAAGGCTATGATAAGAATGACAATTCAGAAACATCTTGTACTTATTTTAATAAACCTGAGGCTCTTCCCACACTTGAAGTTCCAAACCTGTTCTTGATTTTATCCATCGTTTGGTACAAGGAAATCAGTTCTTCCGTATCTTCAAAAAGATCCATTTGATGGCATCCGTGAACCAGTCCGGTAAACTTTACTCCAACTAACCTGATTCTCATACGTCTGGTATATACTTTTTTAAAGAGTTCTAAAACATACCTGAGCAGGGTATGATCAGCTGAGGTGTAAGGAATCCTGCATTGTTTGGTTTCCGTATCAAAATTGGCATAGCGGAGTTTTACCACCACTACTGACACCAGCCATTTCTCTGCGCGGAGCTGATAACAGAGCTTTTCAACCATTCCTGAGAGTATACTTTGGATACCTTGAATATCGATGCTATCCTGGGCAAAAGTATCTTCTGTAGAAATAGATTTTCTTTCCGAATAAGGAACCACAGGATTTTCGTCAATTCCGTGTGCTTTTTTCCAGAGTTCATTTCCATTTTTACCAATCAGCTGCTGAAGAACGTCAACAGGCATTTCTGAAAGCGTTTGTATCGTTCTGATCCCCAATCTTGACAGCAGCTGAAAGGTAACATCGCCAACCATAGGGATCTTCTTTACCGAAAGTGGGTTTCAAGAATGATTGAATGTCATGCTGTTTGACTTCAAATCTACCGGTTGGCTTTGATTCTCCGGTTCCGATTTTGGATACGGTTTTATTGGCAGACAACGCAAAACTTATAGGTAATCCTGTATTTTTCTGTACACTTTCTGCGATTTCATATGTCCACTTATAGCATCCAAAAAACTGATCCATTCCGGATAAATCCAAATAAAATTCATCGATACTTGCCTTTTCCACAACAGGAACTTTTTCCTGGATGATTTCCGTTACCATATGAGACATATTGGAATACATTTCCATATCTCCCTTAATTACTTTAGCTTCGGGGCACAACCGTAAAGCCATTTTAATCGGCATGGCGCTTCTTACTCCGAAAAAACGGGTTTCATAAGAGCAGGACGCCACTACACCACGGTCTCCACCTCCGATGATCACAGGCTTTTTCTCCAATTCGGAGTTTTTCAGCCTTTCACAGGAAACAAAGAACGTATCCAAATCCATATGTACAATTGCTCTTTCCATGTGACAAAATTAGTCACGTTTTGAAACAAATTTTGTATTTTTGTTGTCTAAAATTGTAACAATGTCAAAATTCTCTGATAACATCGTGTTTTTGAGAGGAAAGAAAAATATGACTCAGCAAGAGCTGGCAGATCTATTAATTCTTACCCGATCCAGATATGTCGCCTATGAATATGGCAGAACAGAACCTCCTATTGAAATATTGCTTAGAATTTCAAAATTTTATAACATAAGCATCGACTTATTGTTGACTGTAGATGTCAGAAAATTTTCTATCGATGAAATCATGGAGCTTCCTGAGAATAGGATTGTTCTGCCTATAAAGGTTGATCAAGATGGAAACAATCAGATTGAGATTATCCCCCAAAAAGCTTCTATGGGCTACTTGAATGGCTATGGAGATCCGGAATACATAGAAAGTCTGGAGACCATATCATTACCTTTTTTAAAAGGTGGTAAGTTCAGGGCATTTCCAGCTGATGGAGATTCAATGCCCCCCTATAAGAACGGAACCTATATCGTAGGAAAATATGTAGAAAATCTTTCGGATTTAAAAACCGATAGAACGTATGTTTTCATTACCACCAATGATGGTATCAGTTACAAAAGGTTTCAGTTTCATGAAGCAGATGGTATATGGGTGAAGGCTGACAATCAATTTTATGAGCCTTATAAAATTCCATTGCCTGAAATTAAAGAGATCTGGGAATTTGCCTGTAGTATTAATACCAAAGAATATGAGCCTGATGAATTTGCAGAACACCATATTCAAAATTTTATCACAGAAATTAAAACTGATATCAGACATATCAAAGAAAAAATGGGAGATAAGAATTGAATTTATTTTGAGTACATGGCATAATTAAAAAACTTCGCCGAAGGGAAGTAAAAACACAAATGATGAAAAAAAATTATTCCGTAAAAACGGAATAAGACAAAGTTAAATGATTTAAAGAAAAATTACAATGAGTCAGCTTAGTTTATTTGATGCAGAAGAGTTGTATGAGTTTCCAAAAGACCTTTTGGAATACAGAGAGAGTTTTCTGAGTAGGGAAGAAGCCGATCTGCTTAAAAACAAATTGTTGGAAACTGCTCCCTGGGAACAGCGTACTCAAAAAATGTATGATAAGATGGTGCTTACTCCAAGATTGACCGCTTGGTATGGGGATTCAAAATATAATGGTTCTGAAGCAGATAAAAAGCCAACCCATCCATGGACTCCTGAATTGTTTTCATTAAAACAAAGAATTGAAAAGGAATTTGGCTGCCAATTCAATGGGGTTCTGTTAAATCTGTACCGTGATCATAATGACTCCGTTGCCTGGCATCGGGATAAGGAAAGCCGTTATGGGAAACGACCTGTTATCGCATCAATAAGTCTTGGACAAACCAGAAACTTTGATTTCAGAAAAAAAGACCATCATCAAAGTAAATACAGTCTGCCACTTCCTAATGGCTCATTACTGATTATGAAAGGTGATCTTCAGGAAAGTTGGGAGCATCGGATCGCTAAGTCTACTGTTCCAATGAAAGAAAGAATTAATCTCACATTTCGATTCATCCGAATGTTAGGTCAATAATATTTAAATGTATTAACTTCCAACTTAACGTCTTGTTTGCAAAAAGAAAATTCATGTTCTCCGGCAGATATAAAATTAAAAACCAACCCTATGTCCATCACATATTACGATTTTAAAAATCTATCAAAGGAATCTCAATATAAACTTGTTAGTACTGAAGGAGTTGTAATCAGTGAGACTCATAAGAATAAATTAAAGTTTATACTGTATAAATTATCATCCTTTTCAGTTGAAATTGTTTATAATGTTACCAATGAGAAGATAGAAGGTTTAAATGTATTTCAGAATAACGCAGCGTATGAAAAATAGTATTTATAAATTATTACAATAGTTATAACCCAGTTAAAGTCCTGCTGTTTCAAAAAAGAGGATATAATAAAGTTGTCAAAACAATTTATCCATACTTCTCTTTCCATATTTTTTTTAATTGGGTGTATTTTTGGTTTTTCTCTGCTTCTTTCCATTTTTTATAAAAAATATCCGCAGCTTTAGCTTTCTCTGGATCACCCGTTCCTTTTTTCAACTGTTGATATCCTTTTTCAGCATTGTATTTTTTGCCTCCTTTAAAATTAAAGTACCGCCTTGCCCTTGTAAAGCCCATTTGAAGATATTTTCTTGCCATATCTGCTCCGACAAAGTCATCCTGTTCCAGATAATCCAAAAATATAGAAAAGATCATTTCTGAGCTTGCTTTGGCAATTTCTGTATTTTTGAAACGCCAGTGTTTTCCTATTTCTGACTTATAAGGTTCACAGATCAAAACGCCCTGTTCACCTTTACCAACTTTATATTTCTCAGGATACAGACGGTAGTCTATATCGGGCTTCCAGACATAGTTGTCCTTATCAAAATTGAGGTATGTTGGTTTGTCGCTGATCATTTAAATGAAGAAATAAACATGATGCCCTTAACTTGTAATGTAATAGTCTTATTATAACAACATATGGAGGAAAGGAAGCTGATCTTCCGCTATAACTATAGACAATGCAGCAAACCCTTTGGAAGACTTTTGATCAGTTCTCTTATTGAAAAGGCAGTACGGCAAGGCTTAATAAGCTACAATCAATTTCAGTCTTTGAAGGATTGTATGAAGGTACCCAGAAGTAAAGCTAGCTGATAGAAATCAATGTAATCCAGGCATTAACCATCGTAGTAAACCAAGAGGTATATCTTTAAGCAGAGTGCAGACTCCAACGCTTGCTTTAATCTGTCAACAGTTTCTTCAGCATAAAAACTTCACAAAAAGAATATACAGATTCATTAGTCTTTCATTATCAACCTATTTTTTAATACATCGTTTAATTAAAGGACATTTTTTTCATATTTTAAAAAATATATAGTTTATTAATATACTATTTTTTATTGTGTTACATATCCTCCATGCACCTGTCTTTTAAAGGTGTTTTGTTTATATATTGTTGATTATAAGGTGTTTTTTTAAAGTGCTTTTAACACTTAGTTATAATTATAGAACAAAAACAAAAAATAAAAAGTATATTTATACACTATAATAAGTATATTTGTGTACTAATTTAGTTGATATGAATTTTGATCTTATAAAAGAAGTTGTTGAACTTGTTCAGCAATTTATGGAACAGAATGAAGATAAAGTGTATTATAGTAAAGATCTTCAGGGATTTACAGAATGGATCAATGCTTCTTCGAAATCTTATTCTGAACAGGAACATCCGAATTGGGTAGGAAAGGAATTAGGAAGAAGTTCTGATAGTATTATCAATACCTTATTGATAAGAATGGGAAGGTATGCAAAAACGTACTCCCGTTCAATTGGTAATTCCGTTTTTTCAAGCCAAGATGATTTTATTTATCTGATAAGTCTGAAAACCATGGGAGCTATGACAAAAATGGAACTCATAAGATATAATGCTAGTGAAAAATCTTCCGGGATACTTATTATTAACCGCTTGATCCGTAATGGCTGGGCTGAACAGACCGCTTCCTATAAAGATAAAAGGATCAAATATATTCAAATAACTGAAAAAGGACTTTCTGTGCTGGATGAGCACATGGATGAGATCCGTAAAGCTTCAAGGGTGGTAGTGGGAAATCTGAACCATTCTGAACAAATGCTGCTTATTGCTATACTTTCTAAATTAGATGAATTTCATGATTCTTTTTACCGTATGAATATCGAAGCCACAGACTTGCTGGATATTGTCTACAATAGACTGAACTGATAAAATATTATGAGAATCTGCTAAAAACTATTAAATAAACAACAATGAATACTGGAAACTTAAGAAAGAAAATTGCGGTGATAGGTTCCGGGTTTTCCGGAATATCAGCGGCAGCTTATGCAGCAAAATCAGGTAATGAAGTACATGTATTTGAAAAGCACCCTCAGCCAGGGGGTCGTGCAAGACAATTTAAAACAGATGAAGGGTATGTGTTTGATATGGGTCCCAGCTGGTATTGGATGCCAGATATTATAGAGGGGTTTTTTAATGATTTTGGCTGTAAAACATCCGATTTTTTTAATCTTGTTTCTTTGGATCCTCAGTTTGAGATGGTTTTTTCAGAAGAAAAGATTGTAGTTCCAAAGAAAAATGAAGACATCCGTGAGCTATTCGAAAAAATAGAATCCGGAGCAGGCAGGCAATATGATCAGTTTATGAAGTCTGCCCAATATAAATATGAGGTGGGGATGAAAGACTTTGTAACAAAACCTTGTTATAACTGGATGGAATTTGCTTCTTTAAAAATAGCAGGAAGTGCACTGAAACTTGATCTTTTAAGCAATTTTAGAAAATATGTTTCAGGATATTTTACTGATCCGAAACTAAGATCTCTTATGGAATTTCCGGTTATATTTCTTGGAGCTTCTCCAAAGAATATTCCAGCCTTATATAGTCTTATGAATTACGGTGGCTATGTTTTGGGAACAAAATACCCAATGGGAGGTTTTTATCAGCTTGTTCTCGCCATGAAGGAAGTAGCAGAAAAGCAGGGGGTGACCTTTCATTTTAATCACGAAGTACAGAAAATCAATACAGAAAACGGAAAGGTATCTTCCATAACAATTGATGATGAAACATATGAGTTTGATGCCATAATTGCTTCCTCAGACTATCATCATACAGAAACGTTAATCCCCGAATCTCTCAGAAACTATAACGAAAAATATTGGAAGACGAAAACCTTTGCTCCTTCATGTCTTATCTATTATCTTGGAATCAAAGGAAAAATTCCTCATATAAAGCATCATACTCTGTTTTTTGAAAACGAACTTGACAACCATATAGGCTGTATCTATGAAAATAAGCAATGGCCATCTGAGCCGCTTTTCTATACCTGTTGCCCATCTAAAACAGATCCGGAGGTAGCTCCTGAAGATTGTGAAAATCTCTTTTTGCTGTTACCCCTTGCTCCTGGAATACATGATGAAGAATCTATAAGAGAAAAATACCTGATTGAGATGCTCAAACGAATTGAAAAGTACACCGGTGATGCTGATCTTATTTCCAGAATAGAATACAAAAGAAGCTATTGTGTAAGTGATTTTATTTCCGATTATAATGCTTATGAAGGTAATGCGTACGGACTGTCCAATACTTTATCACAGACAGCTGTCTTAAAACCCAAAATAAGAAACAGAAAGATCAAAAATCTTTTTTATACAGGGCAGTTAACCGTTCCCGGTCCCGGCGTTCCGCCATCGGTAATTTCCGGAAAAATTGTAGCGACTGAAGTCAGTAAACTAAAAATAAAATAATATGAAAAAATTGTTTGATGAATTGTCTTATGAAGTCAGTAAGTACACTACGCAAAAATACAGTACGAGTTTTTCATTGGGAATACTGGCGTTGAAGCCTTCCATCAGACCTGCAGTTTATGCTGTTTACGGGTATGTTCGTCTGGCGGATGAAATTGTAGATAGCTTTCATGGGTATGATAAAGAAAAGCTCCTGAAGAGATTAAAGACTGAAACTTATGAGGCGTTGGAAGATGGCATATCACTCAATCCTATTTTACATTCATTTCAGGAAACAGTTCGGCAGTATGAGATTGATAGACATCTGATTGATCAGTTTCTGCACAGTATGGAAATGGATCTTCATAAAATTGATTTTAACTCCGAATTGTATAAAGAATACATCTATGGATCTGCGGAAGTTGTAGGATTGATGTGTCTGCAGATATTTTCAGAAGGTGATAAACAGCAGTATGAGAAACTGAAACCCTTTGCCATGAAATTAGGATCTGCTTTTCAGAAAGTTAATTTTTTACGGGATCTGAAAGATGATTATCAAATTTTAGGAAGAACTTATTTTCCCTCCCTGAATATGTCAGTCTTTGATAATAACGTTAAAACGCTGATTGAAAAGGAAATTGAAGAAGAATTCAAAGAAGCGTTGCAGGGAATTAAAAAACTCCCGGGCTCCTCCATTTTCGGAGTATACCTAGCTTACAGATATTACCTTTCTCTGTTTGAAAAAATAAAAAAAACAAGTTCCCAGAATATATTACAGCAAAGAATCAGAATTGCTAACTCACAAAAGCTGTTGGTTGCTTTTAAAAGCTATATTCGCTACAAATCAGCTTATTTCTGATTGTAGAATTCCCTTTTAAAATGATTTTTTTAAAGTGTTTAACAATCAATAAAAAATAAATGATGTACACATTATACAGAGAACAACAGCTGAGCTGCAATATTGAAACGGCATGGAAGTTTTTTTCATCCCCTCATAATTTATCAGAAATAACTCCTGAGAGTATGGATTTTGTGGTTCTTTCAGAGGTTCAGGATAAGGCTATTTTTAAAGGAATGGAAATAGATTATACGGTCTCTCCTTTATTGGGGATTCCCATAAGGTGGAAAACTATTATAAGCCAGGTTGAAGATTATAAAAGTTTTACAGACTTTCAGAAAGAAGGTCCCTATAAGTATTGGAATCATTTCCATGAATTTATTCCTAATGAGCATGGAGTGCTGATGAAAGATACGTTAGACTATGAACTTCCAATGGGGATTTTTGGTAAAATAGCCCATCAGTTATTCGTAAAAGAAAAGCTTAAAAGTATTTTCGATTTCAGATACAGGGTTTTAAATGATCGTTTTAACGATACACATAAAGAATCATGAATTTTCTGATCGTTTTTGGAGTTTTTATTTCCATGGAAGGAGCAACATGGCTTATTCACCGGTATATTATGCACGGTTTCCTGTGGATCCTGCACCGGGATCATCATGATCACAGCCATGACGGCCAATTAGAAAGAAATGACTGGTTCTTTTTCATTTTTGCGAGCCCGGCTATTGCCTTACTGTATCTGGGAGTAAAACAGGATTTTAGTTATTGGTTTTTTATCGGTTTGGGAATAAGCCTTTACGGCATGGCCTATTTCTTTGTACATGATATTTTTATCCATCAGAGGGCTAAGATTTTCACTAAAACAAAGAATCCGTACTTCCTTGCAATCAGACGTGCTCATAAGCAGCATCACAAGCATTTGGGAAAAGAAGATGGAGAATGTTTCGGTTTTTTGTGGGTACCTGTTAAATATTTTAAAATATATTTCAATAAAAAATGATGCCTTATACTTACATACTGATTAACTTTTTCACTGTCATTATCTGCTTTTTAGCATCTTTTGACAGAAGAATACAGTTTAATAAACTTTTTGGGAAATTTTTGCTGTCTTCCACCATTGTAGCCATTCCCTTTATTGCCTGGGATATTTGGTTTACTGCAAAGGGAGTATGGTGGTTTGATCTCAATTATACCTTAGGAGTTAAAATAGCGGGACTTCCTGTAGAGGAATGGCTGTTTTTCTACTGTATTCCTTTCGCTTGTGTTTTTACTTATTATTGCCTTGAAAAGTATTTTACGCTGAACTGGACGAGTGCTTTTAATAATCTCATTGTATTTACTTCTTTTATTGTTCTTGTTGTAGTAGGCCTTCTTTATTATGAAAGAATATATACATTGCTGACGGTAATTGTAACGATACTTACACTTTGTTACCTTCATTTTATCGCTAAAAAAGAATGGTTAGGCAAAGCCAGTTTTGTATATCTGGTTCTGATGCCTGGTTTTTTTGCAGTGAATGGAATTCTGACAGGCTCTTTAATTCCTTCACCGGTTGTTAATTATAATCCTGATGATTTTTTAGGTATTAGAATGGGAACAATTCCTCTTGAAGATGCCGTCTATGGTTACAGCCAGTTTTTACTCAATATTTATTTCTTTAAAAAAATAACTGAAAATGAAAAATAGAATAATTCTTACACTATTCCTATGCTTCGTTCTGTTGCATAGTATGACTTCCTGTTCTTCTATGCCTGAAAAAGCTCAGCCTGTCAAACAATTTGATGTCAACCGGTATTTAGGTACATGGTATGAAATAGCAAGATTCGATTATTATTTTGAAAAAGACCTTGATAATGCAATGGCTCAGTATAGCCTTAATGCGGATGGAAGTGTAGATGTAGTGAACAGCGGCTATAATCTTAATAAGAACAAATGGGTATCAGTCAATGGTACTGCTAAATTCAGAGGAGATAAGGATGCTGCAGCTCTTAAAGTGAGCTTTTTCGGACCTTTTTATGCCGGATATAACGTAGTTGCATTGGAAGATTACAAATATGCATTGGTTGCAGGTAAAAACTTAGATTATCTATGGATTTTGTCCCGTGAAAAGACTATTCCTGAGAATGTAAAACAAGATTTTATCATTAAGGCTAAAGAGATTGGTTATGATACATCAAAACTTATTTGGGTAAAGCAGGACAAAAAAAGCCCATTCGATAAATAATTATATAAACTTAAAAAGGGAAAAAATGCTCAAAATACAAGCACAATCAAAAATACCTACAGATTATGGGGTGTTCACAGTATATGCATTTTCAGAAAATGAAGGAGACTGGAATCCTCATTTGGTTTGGGTGGCAGATAATACAGATTTTAATACAACCGTAAATGTACGTTTTCATTCAGAATGTATTACAGGAGAAGTTTTTCATTCCAAAAAATGCGAATGTGGACAGCAGCTGGATGCTGCGATGGCATATATGTCTGAAAAGGGTGGAGTGATTATCTATCTTCGTCAGGAAGGAAGAAATATTGGGATCATCAACAAGCTGAGGGCTTATGAACTGCAGGAAAAAGGATTGGATACCGTTGAGGCCAATCTGAAACTGGGACTCCCAGCAGATGGAAGAAACTTTGATGTGGCCGTTA
Organism: Chryseobacterium sp. JK1; assembly: GCF_050632815.1. Lineage (NCBI taxonomy): Bacteria > Pseudomonadati > Bacteroidota > Flavobacteriia > Flavobacteriales > Weeksellaceae > Chryseobacterium > Chryseobacterium sp. JK1. The sequence goes on from NZ_JBODRU010000001.1 coordinate 1,334,729, forward strand.
AAATGTTAAATATTTTGGAAATAAGGAAGATTAATCTTATGACTAATAACCCAGATAAGATCAAATCCATAGAGAATAGCGGAATCATCCTCAACAGTAGAATTCCTTTAGAAATTGATTCTAATGAAGTGAATGAAAGCTATCTTGCTAAGAAGAAAAAATACTTTGGCCATCTTTTGGAAAAGATATAAGAGTGTATCGGCAGGATAATGTTTTTTATGATCCATTTAAATTCAGATGCCATGGAAAAAATTTTGCTTACCGGTGCTACAGGATATATTGGAAAAAGAATGATCAGTGTTATTGCGGCACAGGGGTATAAAGTGATATGCTGCTGCAGGGATGTCAATCGGTTTGAAACTGAAATGGATATCGATGACAAGCGCATTGAACTTATTGAGGTTGACTTTCTGAAGTCTGAAACATTAAAGAATATCCCTAAGGATATCACAGGAGCATATTATCTGATGCATTCTATGAATACTGCTGAAGATTATGAAGATTCCGAAAAGAAATGTGCTGGTAATTTTTCTGAATATATAGAAACAACACGATGTAGACATATCGTGTATCTTTCCGGTCTGGTGAATGAAAAACAATTGTCAAAGCATTTAAGCTCGCGTTATCAGGTTGAAAAAATTCTGATGGAGTGTAAGATTCCGGTGACTGTTCTTCGGGCGGGTATTATTATTGGCTCAGGAAGTGCTTCTTTTGAAATTATAAGAGATCTTGTGGAAAAATTACCTGTAATGATCGCTCCTAAATGGCTTTATACGAAATGTCAGCCCATAGGAATTGCCAACGTCTTGGATTTTCTGATTTTTGTTTTGTTTAAAGAACAGGCTTACCGCAAAGACTTTGATATAGGGTGTGATGACGTTCTTACTTATAAAGATATGTTGCTGAAGTTTGCCGAAGTAAGAGGATTGAAAAGAACTATTTTTACCCTTCCGGTAATGACTCCAAAGCTTTCTTCCTATTGGCTGTATTTTATTACTTCAACCTCTTATAATTTGGCAAAGGCACTTGTGGGAAGTATGAAAGTAGAAGTTGTGTGCAGACCTGAAAGCTTATTAAAGATTAAATCCATCACACAGATACAGCCGTTTTCTTATGAAACTGCACTCCAGAGAACATTGGTAAAAATTCAGTCCAATGAAATCATCTCAAGCTGGAAAGACAGTTTTATCAGCAGCCGGAATGATTCAACTTTAAAAGAATATCAGGATGTACCTAAATTTGGTTGTTTTACAGATCTAAGGAGTGAAGAGTATGACAGTTGGGAAGCTTGTGTGAATAGGATTTTCCAGTTAGGAGATAATAATGGCTGGTATGGGCAGGGGCTGTGGAAAATAAGAGGTTTCATTGATAAAATGTTTGGCGGACCGGGACTTAGAAGAGGGAGAAGGCATCCCTCAGACCTTAAAGAGGGAGATGCTTTGGATTTCTGGAGGGTTTTGTACGCAGACCGTAAAGAGGGAAAGCTGATTTTATTGGCAGAAATGAAGCTTCCTGGAGATGCCTGGCTCATGTTTAAAGTGTATAAAAATAAGATATGGCAGAAAGCTGTATTCCGCCCAAAAGGCCTGTGGGGGAGAATATATTGGTTTATGGTCCTTCCGTTTCATGGAATTATTTTTAAAGGAATGGTTAAAAACCTTGGTAGAGGTAAATAGGGTTTCATCAGACGCAAAAACATCATCATCATACACTTCCATGATAGAATAAATTATGCTTTGAATATGAGGTAAATAGGTTAATATGCAGTAATTGTTATAAATGATAATTTGATATTTTAAGAAATTTTAACGTTTTGAATAATATTTTAGGTACAGAAATTGTTTATTTATATACCAATTACTAAAATATTATATTATGAATAATTCAGATTATAACAAAGCGGAAAAAGCAGTTAATGAAACCGAAAACTCTTTAAAGAATGCAGCGGATAATGCGAAATGGAAGATTAATGAGTTAGCGGATAAAGCGAAAGATTATATCAATGAAAAAAGAGATAATGATCAGGAAGCAACACAGGAGGACTGGTTAGATAGAGTGAAATCAAATGTTTCTGATGCATGGGAAGATATCAAAGATAAAGCCGATGAAGCATGGGGAAGTACAAAAGATGCAGCGGAAGATGTTAAGGCTGAATGGAGAAAAAAAACAAATTAATTTTAAGATCGTATATACAAATTGTCCGAAGCTGATAAAGTTTCGGACAATTTTTTTTGTTTTTAGTTTATTTATATACTTGTTATTTAGGAACGATAAATTGTGTATAAAATAGTAAGTTTTTTTTTATCATTTTTTGAACAAACTTAATATGTCCTGAGTAGAGAATTAATATTAAATCTAAAGCTGGTATATTTGTATAGTATTTTTTTAAAATGAATTTTGCCCTTATTAAAGAATTTATGACTCTTCTTGAGGAATTTGAGTCAGATAATAAAACATCTTCGAATTCTTATCCACCTACTATTGAAGGCTTTAAATTATGGGTTTCAGGTGGAGAGAAAGTAAAGAGTGTTCCTGATGAACCGTATTGGGAAGGAAAAGAGAACGGAAGAACAGCTGAAAGTGCAATAAGCACATTAATTGTTCATTTAAATCGCTATGCGAAGACTTATTCAAAGTCTGCTATTGTAAATTCTGAATTTTCGACTCAGGAAGACTTTATCTACCTGATTAATTTAAAAGCTTTTGGTGAAATGACTAAAATGGCCCTTATCAAAAAGAATATTCAGGACAAACCAGTAGGCATGCTTATTATTACAAGACTGCTGCGCCAGGGACTTATTGAGCAAACTGATTCTAATAACGATAAACGTAGTAAATTGATTCGAATTTCCGAAATAGGACTTATCGTTTTGGAAAAGCAAATGGAGAAGATTCGTCATGCTACCAATATCGTCGCAGGAAATCTTACTCATAAAGAAAAGATGGACCTCATTCGTATTCTTAACAAGCTTGATGCTTTTCACTATCCCATTTTTTCACGAAATATTCATTCTGATGAACTTATCAATACCGTATACGAAGAGTATCCATTCAAAAATTCATAACATTCTGCTATAAATTGTGATCGATTGTCAGTTTAGGGAGTTTTTAGTCATTGTTTTGCTTATGTATCGAAAATTGAAAATTCCCAAGATCATAAAATATAATGAGTTATTCCGGTTGAATAATTACGAACCTTACGAATGGGAATTCATTTTTAATATGGTCACGAATACGATGTATGGCCTCTGTGATCTCTTCTGTATCAAGATGATCTTCGAAATCGATGATCAGCATCAGTACCACTTCTTCAGGTGACTGGTACGTAGAGAGTATACTTTTTGTTCTGACGACAGCAGTATCTTTTTCAGCCAGTTTAGCAATCTTTTCTCTTGTTTCAGGTGCTATGCCTTCACCCATCAGAAGGCTCCTGCTTTCCCTGGCCAGAATAAGCGAGACAAAAACCAGTATTAAGCCTACGATTACCGATGCCAGCCCATCCAATTCAGGAATTTGTAACCAGTGGCTGATCCCCATTAATATCATAACAACAAGCAGACCGGCCACTGCGGCACCATCTTCAAAAACCACAAGAAAGCTTCCCGGATCTTTGCTTTTGATGATTGCATCCCACCATCTCAACCCGTTACGGGTCTTGTTAAATTCTTTTACAGCGATAAACAAAGAGGTACCTTCGAAAATAAGGGAAAGTATCAATACGACATAATTCCAGAATGGATCTTTCATCACCTCGGGTTCCATAATGTGTAAAATTCCCTGATAGATAGATAAAGCACCCCCTAAACCAAATATAAGAATTGAAACCACGAAGGACCAGAAATAGAGCTCCTTGCCGTACCCAAATGGATGAGACTCATCTGCGGGCTTCCTACTCCTTTTGATTCCATATAAAAGCAGCAGCTGATTCGCGGTATCTACTGTTGAATGAATTCCTTCGGATATCATGGAAGAACTATTGGTAAATGCCCCTGCAATAAACTTTGTAAGAGCGATCAGTAGGTTAGCGGCAAGTGCACTGTAAATTGATTTGCGATTATTGGCCATTAATGATGGATATTAATAAGAGAACAATAAAATTACTTCAATACATTTAAACAGATAGATTTCCTATATGAGCTGATGTATTTAAATCATTAATAAAATTATGGCTTTTGTTTCAAAATAAAAAATATCTGATCAGATACTTAGAATTGAATTTACGAATTAAAACAATTTTATCGCTTCCATTATTATCTTATGGATTAAGATGTCGATCATTCTTAAATGCTATTTAAAAAAATCACTACTTTTTCGTTACTACGAAAAAGTAGTGATTTTATTGGACAAACTACAAACTTTGATTTCAGAAAGAAAGACGGATATACGAACTATATTTACCAACGGCTCCATATGAAAAAAGGAGCAATAAGCTTTATTTCATCTAGAGTTTGGTTCATATAATCACTTATAAAGTTTGTCATTTACAAGTTTAAAAAATTACTAATAAATAATTATCATAAAAATCGTCTTCTTCCTTCTATTTCATAATTTCCAATCCCTTAGGTTAGTAACAATTCATTGTATTGAAAAACTCACTCTTTGAATTTATATTTGTGGATATTTTTCCACAACCTTATCAATGTATTTCCACAATATTTATAAATTTCTCTATAAATCTTCAGATATCTTTACTCCTGTAATAACAATATCAAATAAGATATATAAAACAATAAAGAATGGGTAAGATTTATACAAAATTATTTTTTGCAATGTTGGCTTTAAGCCCTGCTATTGTCTTTTCTCAGGTAGGAAATATTGGTATTAATACTGCAAATCCCGGTTCCACCATGGATATTTCCGGATCATTAGCAGCAAATTATAACTTTGTTAATACAAACTCTTATAATTTAACCTCATCAGATTTCCATGTCTCTTATAATGGAATTTCCGATGCTATTTTTACCCTGCCTCCTGCTATAAGTGGAATTGGAAATTATAAAGGACGCATTTATAGAATTAAAAATAATACAAACTTTAGCATTACGGTAAATTCCACATCTCCAGAGACCATTAATGGCAACCCCAGCGTTATTGTGTCCGCAAACCAAAGCTTAGAACTTATTAGTACTGGACTTACAGGGCCTACTTCGACATGGGAAATACTTTCAAAAGTGACTGCGAGTAACGGTATTACATTGTCAGCTACAGATGTAAAACTGGGAGGAACTCTTTTGCAAGCTACTAATATTGCAATGGCTGGAAACAATTTGAGTATCAACGGTACAGGAAAAGTACTGATGGGAACCAATACCGTACCATTGGGTGCTTCTAATGCAAAAGTTGTTATTGACAACGGAACTACTAATGGAGCCCTTCAGATTAAAGACGGTACTCAGCAGCTGGGTTATGTACTTACAAGTGACACTAATGGTTTAGCAACATGGTCATCCACTGTTACTACGGCATTTGCGAATAATTGGACACCATATACCGGAATATTGATAAATCCTTTTACAGGGGGCACCGGGGCCTCTGGATTGAATACGGGAATTCAGGTAACAATTCCAGCTAAGGGTTGGTATTTTTTCAGATGTGGAGTCGCCATCAATTCTGACTGTAATGATTACTTTTTCTATATTAATGGAATTGGTGATGTCTGGAGAAGTTACTGTGGATCAAACACTGCTGCATTCATGTTTCCAAGAGATCAAAACCGTGTATTATATTTTGCGACCCCCGGAACTTATACTGTCTTTGGGGGTAAAACAAATGGAATTATACCAGCTTCATTCAATGCAGGAAATCCTTCTTTTTATCTGGATTTTGTAAAATTCCAAAACTAATAGAGTAGCTTTTTTCCCCTAAATAGCAAGGTTCAGCGATTCTAAAAACACATAAAAATACTGCAAAGAATAAATTCTTGCAGTATTTTTTATTGATTAAAACCAAAATCTTTTGGGTACTACGAAAAAGTAGTGATTTTATATCATTTCTGTTGTCCAATTTTACATCACCAACAATCATAAAAATCACAGTTATGAATATTGAGAGAACAGAATTTATAGCCTGGATGGAGAGAATTATGGAAAGATTTGACCTATTGAAAGAGCAAATGATTAAGAACCAATCCAGATTTATAGAAGTAGACGGAGAGCAGCTTTTGGATAACCAGTATGTTTTACAACTTTTAAAGATAAGTTCCCGATCATTACAGCGATACCGGACTGATAAAAAGCTGCCTTACTATACGATCAGCGGAAAGCTGTATTATAAGCTTTCTGATGTCCATCAATTGATTAGAGAATGTTTAAACTCTTGATCGTAACAAGACATCTACAGCCAAACTATTCATCACCATTCCAATCTTCAGGATTTTTTTAATTGACCTATACCTTGGTTCCATTAAATGAAATACAATGGAAAATGAATTGATAACTCCTCAGGAACCCTATGAACTCAAACCATCAACAGACACTCTAATAGTCCTGAACATTCATACCAACCAGGTTGAAATGGTCAAAGGAATTGATCAAGATGGGAATCTGCAAAAGGTTCCTCCACAAGAAAAAAAGGATAATGAGCCGCTGATCAGAGTTGATAAGCACGGCGATTTATTCTCCAACTTCTTTTCCAATTTTTACCGGCAGCTTAAAAATCCCACGCATTTCAACTTTTTCAAAGTTTCAGAATACGATGCAGTTAATACCGCTAACGATCTCCAAAAACATGTCGATCAGGCGTCACCCGAAGAAAAAGAAAAGCTGAAAGACTACGAAGTTTTACCTAAAAACAATAACAATCCCAAAATCAAAATACAATGGACAACAAAACAGACAATCAGGAATATCGTTTTCAGCCTGAGCAAATCGACTGGAAAACGATGGAGAAGTTCGGACTTAATCAGGAGAAGCTTGAAAAAATGAATGCTATGGATTCATTACTCAGAGGTTTTAAAACCAATACATTAATTCCCATTACCATTAATTTGGGAACGGCAGTGAGCAAAATGGATGTTCGATTATCTCTCCAAACAGGAGATACAGGACAGGTTGCCGTTCATCTGCATGGAATCCGAAAAGAGCCCAGTCTCAATAATAAATTCTTAGGGCATCAGTTCAGTGATGAAGACAAAAAGAACCTTAGAGAAACCGGGAATATGGGCAGGGTAGTAGACCTTGTCAATCCTAAAAACAGATGAAATCATTCCATCAGTGATCAGCCGTGATCGTTTAACCAATGAATTGGTTGCCTATAGAGCAGAGTACATGAAAATTCCTGATGAAATCAAAGGAATACAACTTGATGAACATCAGAAACAAACACTATTGGAAGGAGGTCCATTGTATCTTGAAGGCATGACCTCTAAAAAAGGTGAACTTTTCGATGCCACCGTACAGTTCAATGCGGATAAGCGGTATGTGGAATTTTTATTCAACAATAACCAGGCACCGCAACAAAGTCAACAACATCATCATAACCAACAACAAAATCCACTTTCGGATAAAGAAGCACCCAAAATATTCAGAGGAAAAGAGCTGGACGATTCACAATATGAAAAGTTCAAAGCTGGGCAAACCGTGTACGTTGATGGCCTTACCGATGCTAGAGGTAAAGCATATCAAGGCTATATTACCTTCAATAAAGAAACCTTTAAAACCGATTTCTCCTTTAATCATCCTAATAAGCTCAAAGAAGAGGCAAAGCCTACAGAAGATCATAAAACGCAAACTGCGGTTAACACCCATGGTAAAACCAATGAGGCTACTAAAAATGTGAAGGAGCCTTTAGAATCAAAACAGCAGCAGCCTGCCAATAAACAGCAGGAGGATCAGCAAAAAAAGGTTAGAAAACCAAGAGGGCAAAAACTATAATAATCATCTAAATCCATCATATGAAAGCAATCATCGCAGAAAAACCGAGTGTCGCAAGAGAAATCGCACAATTGTTAGGAGCTCATGAAAAGAAAGATGGTTATTTATCCGGTAATGGCTATTGTGTCACCTGGGCATTAGGACATCTGATCGCATTAGGAATGCCAGAGGATTATGGTATAAGAGGCTTTAACAAAGCCTCTTTGCCTATCTTTCCGAACCCTTTTATTCTGACTCCCAAAAAACTAAAGAAGCCCAACGGCTATGAGCCAGATCCTTCCGCTTTAAAACAACTCAACACAATAAAAAAAGTCATCAACCAATGCAGTAGTATTATTGTCGCCACAGATGCTGGAAGGGAAGGAGAGTTGATCTGCCGCTATATCTATCACTACCTACAATGCAATAAACATTTCGAAAGACTCTGGATCAGTTCCCTTACTGAAAAAGCAATACAGGAAGGCTTCAACAAGCTTCAGCCAGGCGATACCTTTGACAGTTTGTATGAAGCTGCTAAAGCCAGAAGCGAAGCGGACTGGCTGGTAGGAATCAATGCTACTCAGGCATTAACCATCGCAGGAAACCAAGATGTTTATTCATTAGGCAGAGTACAAACACCAACTCTTGCTTTAATCTGTCAAAGATTCCTACAAAATCAAAACTTCACCAAGCAAAAGTACTTTCAAATCGAGCTGAATCACAGAAAAGAATATACAGACTTCACCAGTCTTTCACTATTACAATGGAAAGAAAAAAAGCAGTCAGAACAAATCCAAAAATCCATCGAGCGGGAGGGAAAAGCTATTGTAGAAGATGTATCCATTACAACAGTGCAGGAACAGTCTCCGTTACTTTTCGATCTCACGGAATTACAGAAAGAAGCCAACAGGAAGCTTGGTCTTTCTGCCGATGAGGTTTTACAGATTGCCCAAAGCTTGTATGAAAAGAAATTCATTACCTATCCCAGAACTGGCAGCAAGTATATTCCTGAGGACTTATGGCCTGAAACGGTTATCGTAGTTCTTGAAAAATATTTTAAGATAAGATTGATATAATCCAAGATATCTTAGAATGTAATATACTCATTACTTTGTTAAAATTAGAGGTATTGCTACTCTTTAAGGTAAATATGTGAATGTAGTACGGGAATACTCATTATGAAGCTTTTGACCTTAATGATAGGGTTAATGAGATAGCTAGAGTTCTAATGATAGAAAAAATATTTTGGCAAGCTTTGAAGAAAATCTTATAGATAAGAAAAGATAAACAGCTGTACGATTAACACCAGCTGCTTAAATTTTTTTTTCTATTGTTATATCAAATCTTGACTATTTCAAATAACTTTATTTGTAACAAATACTTTGTTTAGCCCAAAACTGCTCTAGCCTCCAAGTATTCTTCCAAACCAAATCGACCATATTCTCTTCCGATACCACTTTGTTTAAATCCTCCGAATGGAGCTTTGGAATCATGTGATAAACCATTAACACAAACTCGTCCAGCATCTAATTTAGAAGCGATGCGATATGCCCTTTCCTTATCTCCTGCACTTATATATGCTGCCAATCCATAAGGACTATCATTAGCAATTCTAATTGCATCATTTTCATCTTCATATGGAATGACCACTAGGACTGGTCCAAAAATCTCTTCTTGTGCTATTCTCATATGATTATCAACATTGGTAAATATGGTGGGTTTTACATAATTTCCGGCTTCTAAACCTGTAGGTTTTCCGTGGCCACCCACTAATAATGTTGCGCCTTCTTCGATACCTATTTTAATATATTCTTCTACACGATCAAATTGTTTTTGGCTTACCATGGGGCCTATCAATGTATCCGGATTGGATGGGTCTCCCACTTTTACATTGGTCTCAATAAAGTTTTTTAGAATGGCATTGGCTTCATCTAGTCTGGATTTTGGGACTAGTAATCTCGTCGCTGCAGCACAAGCTTGACCACTATTTAAGAATGCTGAGTAAACTGCTGTAGGGAGGGCTTCTGAAAAATTAGCATCATCCAAAATGATATTTGGCGATTTTCCACCCAATTCTAAAGTTACTCGTTTCATCGTGTCTACAGCTCCTTTGGCAATTAGTTTTCCAACAGCTGTAGATCCTGTAAATGAAATTTTATCAATATCTGCATTTCTTGTAATTTCCACACCAACTGTATTTCCATACCCATTTACAAAATTGATAACACCTTTTGGTAATCCCGCCTCGTGAAAAACTTCGGAAATGAATTGGGTTTGTTGGACACTGAGTTCACTTGGTTTTACAACAACTGTACAGCCTGCTGCAATAGCCGTTGAAAGTTTAGTACAAATAAAGCCGTTGCTCATATTCCAAGGAATAATGATTCCAACTACACCCACTGGAACTAATTGAATTTGAGAAGTCCCTTCTTTTGGATTTAGATCAAATTCTTTTAGGGTATCAATCATCGCATTGAAGTCATCAATAGCATTTTGAGCTACAAAAGAGCAGAAGTAAACCGTTCCACCATATTCGTTCACCATTATATCAGTAAAGTCTTGTTTACGTTTTATTAAAATATCACGCACCTTTTCTAAATATTTTATGCGTTCTTCTTTAGTTGTATTTTTAAAGGATTTTAATGCTTCTTTTGCTACTAAGGCGGCGTTTTGTGTATCGATTTCATCACCCAATGTCACTTCGCCTACTTTCTCATTAGTGGTTGGACTAATTAAGTCCATTACCTCCTCGCCGTGTGGTGTTACAAATTCACCATTTACGTAAATTTTGTTTATTGTTATCATTTAAATTTTGTTTTTGAATGTTATTACTATTATTGGTCTTCCATTTTTATTACAGCCCTTGTTACTTTCCCATTTTTAAAATCTTCTACAGCTTTAGGGATCTTCTCAAATTTGTATTGAGTAATAAGTTCGTCAGATAGGAAAAGTCCTGTTTTGTATAAATCAATTAACTTTGGAACCATAATATCAGTGTGTATGCCAACTCCTGTAGCTACAATTTTGATGAGAACTTCATCCGAATATAATCCTTCTTTAAGTGTTAATTTCTAGATTTCAAAAGGAGAATATTCTTTTTGTTTAAAGAACTATATGTACTATATTTTCATGACAATTTTTTACAAAATTCTCAAATCTAAACCCCAAAACACTTGTTGTTTAACTCACATTTTATTTTTGTAAGGCTCGGAAAACCAGATGGACTCATAAAAGGCCTGTCTCAACAAGAATATTGATTTTAATTTTAAAGGAAATAGAAAAAAGGAGGATATTTACTAATACTGCCAGTTATTTATTGAAAAATATGTTTAGTATAAAATTTCAACTAGCAATATTATGGTATGTGAAAGTTTTATGTATTTGATTATCAGATTGTATATGGGATTTTGTATATCAACTTTCATTTATTAATTTAAATAGTATTGATAAAAGTAAGTCACAAATGATGAAAACAATATTTACAGTATTTAAGAACTAGCTATTTAAAGAATATTCGGTAATACAATGAACATTTCAAAAAACAAGATGCATTTACGATTTAAAAACTTTTATCAAAACTAACTTTTTAAAAAAATTGTTGTTTATATACTTTACACTCAATTATTGTCTATAGTGATTATAGGCCAAAGTGTGTTTTAAATCCACCCAAAAAAATATCATCACTTTCATTAGAGCGTTTTTCAAGTAATGTTTCTGCATCAGGAGTCGCCGGATAGCGCAAACGATTTGTACCATCAGTCGCCGCTTCATAAATTTTTTCTGCTACTACACTTGAAGGGACGCTATTTGCATTGACTTCCTCTATCATTTTAATGAGTTTGGTTATTAGCTTCTGATATTCCTCAATATTTTCATCATTTTTAAAATCAAGGGAACGACCTGCAAAATTTGTATTTGTTGCACCTGGTTCAATAATTTTAACTTTAACACCGATAGTTGCCATTTCAAAGCTCAAAGATTCTGAAATACCTTCTACCGCAAATTTTGTCCCATGATATAAAGTTCCATAGGGAAATGCAAATCTACCACCCATCGAAGAAACATTAATAATAATACCAGTATGATTTGCTCTGAAATGAGGGATAATTGATCGGGTTACATCTAATAGACCAATAACGTTGGTGTTGAATTGACGGATAATACTTTCTCTGTCAAAAACTTCCAAAGGACCAAATGCACCGTATCCAGCATTGTTGACTAAAACATCAATTTTACCGAAGCGCTTAAGTCCATCTTGTATAGTATTATTAATGCTTGCTATATCTAATACATCAAGCGATGTAACGCAAATGTTTTTAAAATCTTTGAATTCTGCAATGTTTTCCGGTGTACGCATTGTAGCAATTACATTCCAGCCATGTTCTGCAAATAATATTGCAGTTGCTTTTCCAATTCCGCTACTACTCCCTGTTATTAATATTGTATTGCTCATAATATTTTTATATTTCTTAGAAGAAATGAGTTGTTTTATCGGTTTTCAATCCAATCCACAAGTAACTTACGTTCTGCAAAAAGCCATTTTCCATTTTGCTTTATGTAAGTATCGTGGTATTTAATAGCTGCCACCATTAGTTTTTGTTTACCATCTTCTATAGTTAAATGATGTGCTAGACAATAAACGATTCCCTTCGCATGGTTACCGTTGAGTTCCAGAGAATTTTGTCCATTAAAATGCATGGTTCTTTTATATGTATTCAGATTATCAAACACGGGAAATAAATCAGTTCTGCTGCTGACAACCTGCGATGGAGTGTCTGATTCCGGATCGTAATAAACCTCAAAATTGGTGTCTTCTGTAAACAAATCCATTTGTCCCTGCGCATTTCTTGTATCAGCGCAAAAAGCATAATTATCTACTAATTGACGAATAGCTAAGCGGTCTTCCGCATCTGTAATTTTTTGTTCGTAATTCATTTTCTTATTTTTTGATTGTTAAACTTTCAGTGGGCGTAACACCATACTTTTTTTTAAATGCAGTATAAAAATGAGATAGGTTTTCAAATCCTAATTCTAAGTAAATGTCTGATGATTTTTTGTTTTCAAGGTGAATAAGTCTATATGCCTCTTCCAGCCTTTTTTCTTTTAACCACTTTGCTGGAGGAATAGTAAACACATCTGAAAAATCACGTTTAAACGATGCTAAGCTTCTACCTGAAAGTCTGGCAAAGTTTTCTATGGAGGTATTGTATTGAAAATTATTGAGCATGAAATTCTCAAGATTAATTTTGTGAGGTTCACTGAAATCAAATAAAAAGTTTTTGAATTCAGGGTTAATATTGAGTAATAATTCGACTGCTTCCGAAATTTTAGAAAATATCATCCCATTACTTCCAATCTCTGGTTGTTCCAAATAAGGGATAAGAGACTGAAAATAACTTTTTAGAAAATTATCCGAAGGTAATATGATATTATTTTTCCCGGAGTATTTTTTGTCACAAGCAACATTATAAATTGCTGCTATTTTTTTTAAGTCTTCAGCCTTGAGGATAATAGAGACTGCTTTATATTCTTTTGCAGATCCCGGGATTTTCAATGTTTTAGCTAATTGATTTTTATGTGCTAAAAGGATGCGATTTTTTTTAAGTACAAAAAAGCCTTGCTGATGGAAGATATGAGTTTCACCAGATATCTGGAATGCTAAGATATGTTCGGAAATAAATTGCTCATATCCCCACTGATCTTGTGAAGTACAAGAATAAACGAATGAATTTTCGCTTTGTGGAATAATCTTTGTCATAATCTTGCAAATTTTAATAATTTTTCGCGATAGTCATTATTTCTGGTCTCTGTATTGCTGTCAACAATCATTAGAAACGAAGACATTATAATAACAGTAATTGTTATAGCCTTCCAGTTAGCTGATGCAGAAAACATAAATATGATAGCGGCTACGATAACAATGGCGGGTAGTACCTTAAATACTGTTTTAAAATCAGCTTGAGATTTTGCTGTTCTAGCAATTTCATTTTGTGTAAATTTTGTACTATCAATCTTGTATAGTTTTGTGAATTGCTCTATACGAGGTTTATTAGCTGCATACAAGCCAACACCGACAACTGCCAGAAAAATACCTGAAATGATCATCGGAATTATAAAAGCTCTGGCAGTAATTGATTTACCCCATATAGCAAATCCTGCAGAACTTAGAATAGTTATAATACTAAATAAACCAACAATTTTTGCTGAGAGTAATTCTGCTCGTGCCCATTCTGTACTTATTTTTAAGATGTCCATATGTCAATTTTATAGTACAAATTTCTGAAAACAAAAGATACGATAACTTTCTTTAAAGCTCATTTTTTACTTTCTGTATGGCTCTAGTTGTGTTCAGCTATTTCTGAAGTATATATTGATCTACTTAGGAATATAAAATCATAATGGGCAATACAGATGATATTACTCTATTCAGTTATTAAAAAAACAAATGTATTTTGTTGAAGCATTATTTGGTACTGGCTTAGGAAAGAAAAAATTGAGAACTGCTTTTATAATTCTTAGAATCCGGTATATAAGTTGACCTTGCCCGATTTTGATGGATTAAAGCAGGTGAAAGAAAGTAAAATTATGTAATTTATAATTTTAAACGAGTTGTATATTTTCCATGTTTTTCTAAAAGAAGATGCATTGTCTTTAGTGTTGTTGTGAATTGTCCATGCATAAATCTGTATGAGGGACCTGATACACAAAGTACAGCAATTACTTTATTTTTCAAGAATATAGGCATTGCGACACAGTTCAGATCAGGATCATAAGCTCCGAGATCTAATGCATATCCGTTTTCTTTAATACTATTTATTTCTTGTGTAATAAGATGGTTTTCATCAGATAAGTCTTTTAATCCACGTTGTAGATGTTCAGAATAAGCAAGAAATGCTTTACCAATAGCAGTGGTACTCATTTCATAGTCTTTACCCATATTCAGTGTGATTTTTACTGATCTATTGGGTTCACATTTCAATTCATGTCTATAATAATATCCCATCTGTACAGCTAAATATGATGATTCGTGAGTAGCAGCAGTTATATTTTCTAAAATGGGACGTAACTCTTTTTTAAGATCAATGATAGAAAATGCTGGCGCGTACAAGCATTCAAGTTTGGATGTTATCCTATATCTTGGACTTAATTCATCTTGTTCAAGATATCCCAGTTCTTTAAGACTTTTTATAAAGCCATGTACGGTTGTCTTTTCCATATCAAGAGCTTTTGCAACATCATTAACTCTAGTGAAATTCCCATTGGAAGCTATATATTCTAAAATTTGGAAGGTTTTTTGTACGGATTGAATCATAAGTTCATTATTGATGAACAAATTTACTTTTTTAATTTTATTGTTTTCTATAAAATCGATTATAGTGTACTTTTGAATTGTTAAAAAATAGTAGATTATGCTAAAAAACAGAAAATTAGGTGCATCCGATATTACAATTGCACCGCTGGTATTCGGAACCAATGTTTTCGGATGGACAGCGAATGAAGCTACAACTTTTAAGTTACTGGATTTTTTTACAGAGCAAGGTTTCAATGCTATAGATACAGCAGATGTATACTCTAAATGGGTTGATGGACATAATGGGGGAGAATCAGAGCTAGCCATCGGTAAATGGTTGAAAAAGTCCGGGAAAAGAGATCAAATTGTATTGGCAACAAAAGTAGGGGCCGAAATGGCTCCAGATAAAAGAGGACTAAGTAAGAAGTATATAATAAGTGCTGCAGAAGCTTCTTTGAAGCGGTTAAATACAGATTACATTGATCTTTATCAATCGCATTATGATGATTTTGAAACATCTATTGAAGAAACTTTAGAAGCATACGATTGCTTGATAAAAGCTGGAAAGGTAAGAATAATTGGCGCATCCAATTTCAGTCCTGAACGACTTGAAGAATCCATAAAAGTAAGTAGAACTAATAATCTTCCCACATACCAAACATTTCAGCCAGAGTATAACCTATTTGATAGAGCTGATTTTGAGAAAGATATACTACCTATCACGGCAGCGAATAACTTAAGTGTGATCAGCTATTTTTCTCTTGCAAGTGGATTTCTGACAGGCAAATATCGGAATCTTGCTGCAATTAAGGATAGCAAAAGAGTAAGTTTTTTAGAAAAATATTTTACTGAACGCGGGCTCAATATCCTTAAAGCACTTGATATTGTTGCTGAAAAGCATGAGACGGTTCCTGGGAGCATTGCACTAGCTTGGATTATTCATCAACCTGGAATTACAGCACCCATTGCCAGTGCAACTAATGTTATACAATTAACAGAATTAATTAATGCTACTAAAATCAAATTAGATGATGAAGATGTTTCATTGTTGATCAGTGTAAGTAATTGATTTGTTTATTTATGTCGATATATTGAGTCGTCCTAAAATAGGTTGACAATAAATCTACTTATTTATGAAAGAACAAGAATTAACAAAAGAAAAGCCACTGTGATAATCAGTGGCTTTTAGGTTATTTTAAGCTTAAAATAATTCAGGAACATTATATGGATTTTCTGAGTCTAAAAAATCTCAAAACCTTTTTAAAATTTTTGTGCTAAAAATCTAAAAGAACAAATGGTGCAGAATTTTATCATGGATGAGATATTTAGATTAGTAGGTACACTCATTCTTTTAATAAGTTTGATTATAAAGGAGTATAGATAATGGACATAATTGCATTTTCTTCGTAAAACGTATCAGTCCCTCCAGTATTTATATTGCATTTAACCGTGTCACCAGGATTAAGCTTTAGGGATAAAACCTGATTTACAGTATATCTGTTACCAGCTAATGTAAGGCCTCCCGCATTTTGGGTGAATGAAGTTGTTACAATGGAAAAATTGGCACTTGGGTTACTGAAATCAGATAGCTGGATACTTCCTGAAATTTGATATACTCCAGCAGTGTTAACTGTGAATGTATTGGTAGCTGCATTCCAGCTGCCTATACTTGCTTGTGGAGCGATATCAATAGTATCATAGCTTACAGTATTTATTACATTTCCTCCTGGTAATAGGGTAGTACCAGGTGTTGCAAGCCTAACACTTAATACTGTAGTTGGGATCTTAAGTTGTGCAGTTACAGTATTGGGTGCAATTTGATAGATATCACCATTGGCTTGAGAAATTAACAGGTTAGAGGTTCCAAGGTTCGATGCTACCGGGGTTTGTCTGATTCTTGCCGTGCCATTAACATCAAGGGTTTGGGTTGGGGTAGCTGTATTGACCCCTACTTGGGAGTAAAAAGTTGCTGAAGTCAACAGTGTTGTCAGCAAAAGGTGGATTTTTTCATTGTGTGCAAGTTTTATATGATTAATACAATGCAAATTTATATATAATAGTTTAAAATATTTATAGAATTATTACTATTTTTTTAATGTTAAATTTTATGTTTTTTATTGAATTTGAGGTAATTTTTTATTGTATTACTAGTATTTATCTTTATTATAAAATTATCAAAAGTCTGGTATGTTTATAAAACTTATAATGTATGATGTAGCTTGATTTAATCTTGTTGATATCTAAAATCTTAATTATCTAAAGAAGTATTAAAATAAAATGATTTTTAATGTAAATAGAAAAGTCAAAACAAATATTTAGGTTATCTTTTGGTATTGACAGTATTTATTTAATCAAAATATTATCAATAGTTAAATTATAATAGAATATTTTCCAATTGGAATATTTTTATAAATGAATTTACGATTGTAGGAAACTGTTTCTATTACAGGGTTTCGATTAATAAATTATTATTTCTTTCGCGGCGATGTTGAAAAAAAATTCCCACTCCTATTATTTATGTTAGGTGTTAATTGCTCTTAGCAAAAGAAGAATACAATAGCTGAGATTGATAGCTTACTTACATTATCTGATAATTATATCAACAAGAATGTTGGAAAGTCCTTACGGTTCACTGAAAAGCAAACGATCCTCTTAGAAAGGTTGGATCTTACTACTATATTGCACGATCCTTTGGTGTTTATTAGAGACTTTGAAAAAAGTTCAAAATATATTGATTTAGGTTTTCAAAATGATCTAGTAAAGAAAGATATGTTTTTACAGGCAAAATTTCTTACTTTATAGTGAGAATAATATGGAAGAATGTCATTGCTGGAGGAGTCATTTCAAAGTTATAATAAAGCATTAGCTCTATTAAAACCAAACAATAAATATTTAATATTCAATTTCTATATTGCAATCTACAGTAGGAGAGTTTTCCCATTCTAATTTGTCTTGATAATTTACATTAGTCAGTTTTTCCTTACGATCTCTAAGTTTCATTATTATCTAATTTAAAAGAAACCTAGAGATTGTAACCTTTTACATTGTATATAATTAAGATACACTTCTGATGAGATAAGAGACTTATGTTTCATAAATTTTTTAACTGCAAAATACTTGTAAAAGTTTTTACTATACTTTATTTCAATAAGATAAAAATTTTTCATAAATAAACTGGTAAAAAGGTAGCTAAGATATTGTTGCCAACCGTCAGCTTCTCCCACCAAAAGACTACGGCATAAACGGTTTCCTCCCTAAGGTACCCTCCAATTATTCCGTTTCCTTTTGGTTGTTTTCTTTGCCAACATTTTATATCTGCTTTCTTTTTTCCGGTTTTTCTTTTGAAAAATATTCAGCGAAGCCCACGAGGGCTTTCAGAGAAAGGACGGAGAAGAGATTCAAAACATATTAAAATGTACAATCTTGAAAAGAACAGTTATGAACATTATCGGAAGACTGACAAGAGATGTGGAAGTTCGTACTCTGTCAAACAAAAAACAAGTAGTCAATTTCTCTATTGCTACCAATGACAATTATCGCAACAAACAAAACGAGCGAATGGAACAGACAACTTTCTTTGATTGCTGCTCCTATTGGATTTCTTCAAAAGTAGCGGGATTACTTATTAAAGGGACATTAGTAAAGCTTATTGGAAGAGTTTACACAAGAGCATGGATAGGAAAAGATGGAGAAGCACACGCAGATCTGAACTTCCATACATCACAAATTAAATTACATAGTAGTAATAAAAGAGCTGAAAGTAATTCTACACCTTCCAACAAAACAAATGACAAGGAAATTGGTCAACCTAAATCCAGTGAAAGCGATAAGGATAAGGATGATGACCTCCCATTTTAAATCAATCAAAAACAACTGTATAATATTTTAATAACAATATCATGGCACATAATTTAAATTTCAACGACAGAACAGGAAAATACTCATTTTTCACTGTAAAAGAAAAAGCATGGCACAATTTAGGAAAGATTGTTGAAGAAAATCCTACAAGTGAAGAAGCTATTAGATTTGCAGGGCTTGACTACGAGGTAGAAAAGTCTCGATTATTTACAAAAGGAATTGGTCTAACAGAATCGCAAGATGAACTCATAATGAGTGATTCAGAATTAGAAGTTCCTAATTACTTCGCCAATGTCCGTACCGATAACAATACCGTATTAGGAGTAGTTGGAAAGGATTATCACATTGTACAAAATCGTGAAGCATTTTCTTTTTTTGATGCCATTGTAGGTGGGGGTAATGGTATTTTGTACGAGACTGCAGGAGCATTGGGAAATGGAGAGCGAATTTTTATCACAGCTAAACTTCCCGATTATATCCGTGTGGGAAACGGAGATGATATTACAGAAAAATATATTTTTCTGACGACCTCACATGATGGAAGTGGTAGTATTACCGCTGCATTTACTCCCATTCGTATCGTTTGCCAAAATACCTTGAATGCTTCACTCAAAAATATGAGTAACGTGGTGAGAATTCGACATACTGCAGGCGCAAAACAACGTTTGGAAGATGCTCACAAAGTCATGGGGTTAGCAAATTTGCTTAGCAATCAATTAGAAGAA
Source organism: Chryseobacterium sp. JK1 (assembly GCF_050632815.1). NCBI lineage: Bacteria > Pseudomonadati > Bacteroidota > Flavobacteriia > Flavobacteriales > Weeksellaceae > Chryseobacterium > Chryseobacterium sp. JK1. The sequence continues at coordinate 1,354,453 of NZ_JBODRU010000001.1, forward strand.
ACTTTTAATTATTGGGCAAAAATTAAAATTGGTGATACTGAAATGAAAAAATTAATTCAATTGGCACTCTGTCCCAATAAGGAAACTTTAAGCCATCTGCAGAAAGGAAATTTTAAAGAATTGTCTACGGTTTTTAAAAATACGGTAGATGATGCATTTGCTTATGCGATGATGAGTGATGCCCAGCAAATGGAAACCACGAAAGGAACTTTATTCGGTGCTTACAATGCGGTGACAGGTTTCTACCAGAATGTAAAAACCTACAAAGATGACGAAGCCAAATTACAATCCATTGTTATGGGCGGAACAGCTCAAATGAAGTCTCAAAAAGCGTTTGAACTGTGTACAGGATTTTCCAAAAGTGGTAAAGAGGTTTTCAATTTAAATTAATTAAAAATGTAACCGCTTTTTCAAGCGGTTACATAAAAAATCATTCTTATGAAAATAAAAGATTTACACGGGAAAAGTATTGAGGTAACCGATTTGGATAAAGCCATATGGCAGGCAGAAAATTTCAAAGAATACGCCCACGAAGATCAAAGTTTTCTGAGCTATGATAAAAAACAGAAAGCGTATTGGACTGACATTTATAACAAATTGCTGCAACTTAAAAAATACCCAAATGAGCATATTATCGGAAACGACAGCTTATAAAGCTTTGCTCCTTACCAATCACCTGATTTTTTAATCAGGCGAAAAGACAATTCCTTCCTAGGGTCGGAAACGTCTTTTCGCACATCATTAGGAGTATCCCCATTGATAAAAATTTTCTCACTTAAATTTTTTCAAAAAGGTTACGATTATTTTGCGAGGCTACTTCTTATAGCCTGTAAATTGGAAGAAAAATAAAAGGCTATTTCATCAGAAATAGCCTTTTACATTATATTTTACATTGAATTCTATCTACACAGTTCCTGCATTTTGAGGACTAAACTGTATAGTCAGCTTTTTTTCATTACCCATATTGTCTGAAATCCAAATATCAAAACTTTGAGATACTGTTGATTCAGAAGTATAATATAACCTAAATTCTTTTTCAGCCAGGAGATATGAATCATTAGGTAAAAAAGGAGGTTCATTGAAAAAACGTAATGTACCCTTTCCATCAAATTGAAAATACCTGAAGAAATACTCAGTTTCACTATAGTTTCCAACAGGAATAATACGACATCTGATCTCCAAAGTTTCTCCGTTAGCTATATATTTTGAAACAGGCATTACCTGAACTTCAAACGGAAAATTTTTCTGTATTTGTAATTCTTGATCTGAGCAAGAAGAGAAAAAGAATTCTGTACTAAGTAGTGCTATCATTATATAAACAACAGCGAGAATATGTTTGTTGATATTGATTAAATTTTTCATAGTAATTTTTGTTTATACGTTAATTCTGATTCCAAGACCAACGGTAGGTCTTATTTTATCGAGTGAAGTATTCCATACTATTTTGGCTTTATAAAAGCCTGTCAAAACAATCCGATCTGACAGATAGGTTTCAATACTCAGTTTTGCACTTCCCCCATACACTAAGGATGATTCATTCATAAGTAAAGCTCCGTCATAGAGTAGTGTCTCACTTTTATTAATATTCTCATATCCTCCGGTGGCAGAAAATGTGGAATTGATTAAAAAGCTTTTTGTCCGGTCAGCAATCAAATTAAAACTATAACCAACTTCAAGACTGTAGTTTTCAACAGGAAGGTCAATCGTTTTATAGAAAATAATCTCTCTGCTGTATTCAAAGGAATAAATCGAATAATTCCCTTTTTTTGAATAGATAACAAAATCGGTATTGACGAAATAGCTTTCGGATGATTTTTTTAACAGCAATCCTGTATTGATTCCAATGCTTTTTTGCTTAGGTAACATTCTTTGTGCTTTGACTGCATAAGCACAAAAAAGTACTATTATAAATGATAAGAAACTCTTCATGCTAGTTTAATTTTAATTGAATATCATTGACCACTTTAGCACTGATCAAATCTGAATTCTCGATCTGGATCTTCTGATGTCGTCCACCATCTTTTTCCATTAATTCAATCGCTACGATTTGATCTTCTAAAAGTGTAAACTGATCCATGAGATAAAGAAATTCACCGTCGGATTGGTAGTTTACGGTAGGGTTAGGACAATAAGTACGAAGAGGTGACAATACTTTATCCTGAACAGCTGTCCGTTTTAGATTCTTTTTGTCGGTTATTTTAAAGGTCACAAGATCAACGTCAAAGGAAACATTGCTCTTATTTTTAATTTGAAAAATAAAATAAAACTTTCCTTCGTGGACATAGAGAGATTTTAACAGAAACTGAACTCCAAAACTTTTTGAACCAATATGCTTTACTGTTCTTTTAGGAAGTTGGTACAAGGTTTTTATCAAAAGTTCAGTCAACGATGAAGATTCTCCCTTAAGTTCTTCAAACAGGACATCTGTAGAGTATTGTTTTTCCTGATTTCGCTGTAATTTCAAAAGGTCATAATTCAGAGTGTCTGGATAAGAACTGTAAAAAACATCAAAATTGTAAAATTTACCATCTTGAGTAATGACCGAAAAGTTCGTTTCTTCCTCGAAATCTCTGACTGAGGATTTTATTCTGAGAACATTCGCTACATCTTCCGCTTTATTGGCAATCAAATTTTCGCTTCCCAGATCCACGTATCGTATGGTAGATGGAAATAATAAATGTGTTGTTTTATTGTATGTAACTTCCATCTTGTAAGGTTCCAGTTTGGCCTGAGAAAGGGATGTGAAACCTGAATTTTCCTGAGCTGCTAATCTACAGATACCGAAGAGTATCAACAGAACCAAGAAAAATATATTAAGTCGTATTTTCATTAATTTTAATTTAAAGGTTAATTATTTTTTTGAAACTAAAAGTACCTGATGTCCTGCCTTAACAATAACTTTAGGCTGTCTTACCTTCTTTTGAAAGTATCCCGAAACTCCCTGAACCAGACCTCTAGTGAGATCGGCAGCAACCTGTTGTCCTGCCGATTGGGTCATCATAATATTGGTGCCGGAATTCTGGCTCATGTTGGATGCTATATCTTTAATAGCGGTCTGTTCTGAAGAATAGGGAATGTAAAGCCCCAACTGACCGTCATTATCATGAATATTAATCTCGACAGGGGTAATAGTACCTTTATATTCGATGCTTGAAATTGTTAGTGACAGTCTTCCTCCCTGAAACTTTCCTGCTGCTTTTAACACAGTACCTGAAGGAATGGTTATCTTTCCAAGGAGCAAACCTTGTGTTAGTCGTAAGGGCACAATACTTTCATTGACCAATGTCATGGTTTCATGTATTACTGCATGGATACTGCTGTTATTTTTGGATACAGTATTTTCCTGTTCATTCTGTAATCCCACAAATCGATTATGACTGATGAATGCTAAAAACGTACTGTCTGAAAGTTCTCGATACAAACTGGATACGACGTTGCGTTTTTGAAGTTGTACTGCTTTTATTTTGATTTTGTTTTCTTCAGTCGTTGCCTCAGAAGTTTTCTTTGGCTCAGGTTCTTCCTGTTGTTTGGTTGCAGGTAGATATTTTGCAGCCATTTGATAAGACTTTTCCATCAACTCTAACTGATCATTAATTCCTCCCGTACTCGGAACTGCATCCTTTTGTGAAATTTCATTCTTAAGCCTGTTAATTTCCCTTTTTAATTGGGTAACCTCATGCTCATCTATGCTGTAAAATGAACCTAATGTTTGTTGTGCATTGCGGTAGCTGTTCAAAGCATTCTGATCTGCTGTTTGAGGTGCTTTGGCATTGTTATAAGATTCTGGAGATAGAGTAGTCAGTTGATTCGAACCATTTGATTCACTCCAATAATCTGACAGGCTTGTCATGGCATTTCTTTTTTCTTCATTTTTCTGTTCCAACAACTCTAGCTCATACGCCTTCTGCTTATCTGATTGTAATTTATCATCTGCGGCTTGTGGCACTTCGGCATTTAAACCAGTCTCTTCACCAGTTTTTCTATCTTCTTTTGGTTTAAAAATCAGGTAAAGGCATCCGATACAAGCGATGAACATTAAAAAGTAAATGACCGGGTTTTTTAATTTTTCCCACCTTGGCTTACGATCCAAAGGTTCATTTTCGTCTGAGGAATGGACACTTCCTTCTGTGATTTTAATAGTTCCTGTATCTTTCATGGTGATATTTTATAGGGTGAATGATTAGCTGGGCTTTCAGGTGGCTGATATTGCATCTTTATCTCCTTTGGAATGTTATTGATATGTCCAACTGAAAGAATGGGTCTACTTTTTGAACCTTTTAACCATAGATGAATGACCGTTAAAATCGTCAACATGGCATACGCTGTAAAAAATATCTTGGTCAAAGAGCGCTGTTGTTTGATAGGTAAGGATTTCCATTTCTCTTCTGCTTTTTCAATAAATTCCTCAATTCTTATTCTTAATTTTTTCATATGACTGTTTTTATCGGTTAACAGTTTCAACATCTTTGTTCTCAATGACATTGAATTTTTCAATCGTAAACCCCTGAGGGTTGCTGTCTGATCTGACAGAATTGACCAGTTGACAGTTCGTAACAAGATTTCGGATCGTTAAATTACTTGAGCGGATAATGAATTGCTTCCCATAAGTCTTTACAGCATAGGGGTAGTTGTTAAAATCTGCTACTACACTGTCAATTTCAATTCGCTGTTGAATATTTCCGCTGATTATCCTGTTGTAATACCCTTTCTCAGAGAGATCCTTATAGTAATTGAATGCGGATTGGTCGGCCATATTAAAAGCTCTTTTCACATTGCTCTCAATAGCATTTTTATCCGGAGCCACAGTGAAGAAGAGTTCGTGAAAACGCCTTACATGTTCTCTGGCTTCTACAGGTCTGTTGATCGACATATCCTGGGATAAGGCTACCATTAATGATTTACCATTGTCAAGGACATATATCTTTTGTCTTTGCTCTTCTGCAAAAGTGTAAGATTTGTATACAACAATGCCGACAACTCCAAAACAAAGGATTGCAAAAACAAAAGTGAACAATCTGATTTGCTTAAAACTGCTCTCTATATTTCTTAAGGTTTTAAATTCCATTTTTTTGTTTTTTGATTATTTAAGGAGTTGTCCTGATATATTACCTGCAGCAGCACCCGTAGTAGCACCTGCAACATTTCCTGACTTTTGTGCCATCTGGGTAACATTACGCATAAAGTTTCCTGCTCCGCCCGCCTGAATGATCCAGCCTGTAACGGTAGGCACAGTGAAATAGCCAATGATTCCAATGATCATATAGATAATGTACACCGTATTGGAAGTATCAGGAATAAAGTTGGGGTCTGCCAGCATTTCGATGTCCCTTTCGATAATGAGGGATTGGATTTTGGCAAGGATAGCACTGAACATATCAGCAACAGGAAGCCATAAATATACACTGATGTATCTGGTCAGCCATTGGGTAAGTGTTGATTGGAAGCCATCCCAAACCGATATGGCAAATGCGATGGGACCAAGAATTGAAAGTACAATGAGAAAGAAAGTCCTGATCGTATCAATCACCAACGCAGCGGCCTGAAAGAGTATTTCCAGAAACTCTCTGAAACCGTCTCTGATATATTTTTTAATGGCAAACATTTCCCTCTCGATATACATTCCTGACATCGTCACCAAATCAGAAGGTGACCATCCCAGTTCTTCCAATTTTTTGTCAAATTCTTCATCAGAAATGAGATAAGCCATTTCAGGATTTCGTAGCATAGCTTCTCGTTCCAGCAGATCTTTTTTCTGCTGTAGCTCATTGAGATCCAAGACCTGACCCTCCAGCATCGAGTGGCTGCCCTGAACGACCGGACTTAATACTCCGTTGATACTGCCCAAGACAATTGTTGAAAAGAACATAATGCAGATTCCGATGGCAAACGGTCTTAGCATAGGAAAGAGATCGATAGGTTCGGCACGGCTTAATGCCTGCCAAACCTTTACAGCCACATAAAATAATGCTCCTAGTCCTGCAACTCCTTTTGCCACTGCTGCCATGTCAGCACACATCGGCATCATCTCTTCATACACGGAACGAAGCACCTCATGTAAATTAGTAGGTTCCATCTTACCAGTATTTTTGATTAACGGTACCATACAGGTTGAGAAATCTTTGCGTATTGTTCTGCTTTTTGGCTCTCAGATAACTGACAGAGATATTCTTATTGGTGTAATAACGTACCAAATTATGATAGTCTTTCACCTCTTTATATACTCTGTCAATAATTTCCATTCTTTCCTTATCATTCAATGATAGATTGGTAGAAGTGACAATCTGCTTTAGTTCTTTAAGCAGTTCAGTGCTTTCGTTTAAGAGGGTTGAGTAACCATTGGCTATTGCTGTTAATTCCTGCGAATTGAAATTGGGATCATTCAACATTTTTCCGAAATTATTGACATACATTTCGGAAACGTCACCCACCAGTAAAACAGTCTGCTGAACTTTGCGGGCATCTTTCACCAGATTATTAACTGCTTTTAATTGGTCATAATATTCTTTCCCCTGCTCATACACCTTTTTAACTTCATTGAAATTCTTAACTACATTCGAAACGGTCGATGAGGTCTGTACAATTTCATTAGCAGAGTTGAGTATTCCTGAAGCCAGATTAGCCGGGTCAGTAACCACAAATTGTGCTTTTGCAAATGATGTTATAGCTAATACAATAACCATAACGCTTGTAATGATTAGATTTTTCATTGGTATAAAATTTTAAATGATTTAAGTTTCTTTTGTGTTCGATTTGATTCTCCTGAGAGAAATCCTCTTGATGGCATGCTCTACATTGCCGTAAAGTTCAGAAGCAAGATGCATGACTTCCATTTTCTCTGTTTCTTCTGTGGTATAGGCCAGATATTCCTCTGTGGAAACTTCTGTCGCATATACTGCAGAGTGTGTTCCTCCCAATCCGATCCAGACTTCCTTATAAAGCCTTTTAGGATCATTATTCATATTGATGGACAGAACCTGTGCTTTTTCTTTGTCTGTAAGACCCAGCATTGCCTGAATGTCATCAAACTTGTTCATGTATTTCCGCTGATCCAACAGGATCTTACAGTCTGAATTGTTGATGATGCTTTCCTTAACGATAGGAGATTGAATAATGTCATCCACCTCCTGTGTAACGACGATGGCTTCTCCAAGGAATTTTCTGACAGTCTTGAAGAGATATTTAATGTACTCAGCCATTCCTTCTTTAGCAATTGCCTTCCAGGCTTCTTCGATAAGGATCAACTTTCTGATTCCCTTTAGTCTTCGCATTTTGTTAATGAAGACCTCCATAATAATGATGGTCACAATTGGAAATAAGATTTTATGATCTTTAATGGCGTCGATCTCAAAAACGATAAATCGCTTAGAAAGAAGATCTAATTGCTTTTCTGAATTCAATAAGTAATCATATTCTCCGCCTTTATAATAAGGCTCTAAAACATTCAGAAAGTTGGCAAGGTCAAAATCCTTTTCCCTAACCTTTTTCTGCTCCAGCACTTTCTGATAATCTTCTTTGACATATTCATAGAATCCATTAAAAGAGGGATGCTGATCATGGTTTTTGATCTTCTCGAGATATCCGCTAACTGCATTGGATAATGCCACTTCTTCGGAGCGGGTTGGCGGTTCATCATCTCTTTTCCATAGTGTGAGAATAAGTGTTTTGATGCTTTCCCTCTTTTCAATGTCAAAGATGCCGTCGTCGGTGTAGAAAGGATTGAAGGCAATAGGATTATCTTCAGTGTACGTAAAATAAACCCCATCTTCACCTTTAGTTTTACCTTTGATTAGTTCGCATAGCCCCTGATAAGAATTTCCGGTGTCGACCAGTAGTACATGGGCTCCCTGTTCATAATACTGTCTCACCATATGGTTGGTGAAGAAAGACTTCCCACTCCCCGAAGGTCCCAAAATGAACTTGTTTCGATTGGTAATGATTCCCTGTTTCATCGGAAGATCTGAAATATCCAGGTGAATAGGTTTTCCCGTCAGTCTATCTGCCATTTTGATCCCAAATGGAGAGGGTGAATTCTGATAATTGGTTTCCTCAGTGAAAAAACATAGTGCTGGTTCAATAAACGTATAAAAACTTTCTTCACTCGGAAAGTCCCCGGCATTTCCGGGAATACCAGCCCAATATAATGTGGCAGTATCTGTTGTATTATGCCGCGGCTTACATTCCATGAGTGCCAAAGCACTTCCTGTGTCATTCTTAAGTTGCTTCAATTCATGGGGATTGTCAGACCATGACATCACATTAAAATGAGCACGGATGGATTGTAACCCAAAAGAATGCGCTTCATTGAGGTATTTCTCAATCCATTCCTTATTGATTTGATTGGCTCTGCTGTATCTTGCCAGTGAATGCATATTTCTGGCGGATTTCTCAAACTTGTTCAGATTGTCATCATTGTTATCAATAAACAAGTACTGATTGTAGATATGATTACAATTGAGCAAAAGCCCTACCGGAGAAGCAAATGAAAGCAGGCAGTCACTTCGGTCGGTACTCAGTTTCTCATATCGACTATGAGATGAGACTGTTCCAGGAAGATCATCGGTATCTGACAAGGTGTGCATAGTGATACGGTTGTTACCAATACGCATTTCTTCTGCCCCTAGATTCAAATCCTGAAGAGAAGGGTTGATTTCTCGGGATAAGGTCAGATATTGTTCAAGAAGACCTGATTGTTTTTCAGTTCCTGTAATTTCATCAGCGGACATTTTTTCTAAGAAAATAGATCCGCTGTCGTTCATAATTCTTTCAAACTGATCAACTGCTTCCATAAATCGACTCATCAGTTCCTTATCCCTGATTTCTTTTGGAATCAAGACTCCTTTGCAAAGTGACGAGAAATTACTCTGCATCCTCATTCTTTCCTTCGTAGTCTTCGTAATAAAGAGGTAGCAGTAATGATTAAGGAAAGGTCTTTCATTAAAGTGTCTCTCAAAAGACTTTGATAAAAAGCTCTGATCGTCATTGGATAAATCAGGACAGTAATTCTCTTTGATAAACCAGTCCTGTTTATGAACAATACAGTAATCAGGTAATGTCTTTATGGCTTTGAACCAAGCCGAATGGATAGCTTCATACTCGGCTGAAGCTACCGTAAACAGTTCTGGAAGCCTTATCTTAAAACAAACCGTAACATCAGCATCTTTTGAAATAATGCAGTTCTCTTCGACAGCCAACAGCGGAAATCTGCTCTCCAGCGTTGCTATTTTGGATTGATTTCTCATGATGCAGTTTTTTTAGAGTGTATCTTGATACACCTGAAAATGGATTTTCGGCTGATGATGTACCTTGGATGCTTCTTTTTTGCTCCCAATTTCATTAATCCATGTTCTCCATACTTTCTATTGAGAGAAAAAGTCTTCCAAATGAGAAGACCAGCAGTAGTTCCTCCAAGAAGTAAGCAGATATAGGTATTGACACCAGCCATATACATGATCATGATGAATACGAGTATTCCCAACAATCCGCCTGTAAATATGAACAGGTACTTTGCTTTCAATCCTTTGAACTCAACCGTTCTTCCTATTCCTTTGTTGATATGATACGTAACCATAACCGATGTTTTAAAGGAAGAATGAACGAAGGATGGTTGCGGCAACAATTAAGAATATACACGCTCCAAACCAGCTGGCAGCAGTTTTACTGGTATCAGGATCACCACTGCTGAACTTATTGTAAACCTTGACCCCGCCAATCAATCCTACAACAGCTCCGATAGCATAGATTAGTTTTGTGGCAGGATCAAAATAGGAGGTGACCATCTGTGTAGCCTCAGTGATTCCTGCAGAACCGTTTCCTTGGGCATTAATACCCAAACCAATAAGCATAAGAAATGCTGTGAACATGATTTTTTTTCTTTGTCTTTTCATAATGAATAGATTTTTATGATTTTGAAACACATGCTTTATGGGTTTTGAGACAAAGGTGTTTGGTATGGGAGTACCACCTGGGAATTTGGTGTTTTCAGGAATTGTTTGGCTCTATAATGCTTTGCAAAGAATATTTTTATTACTTTCAAAAAAATAGTACTTAACCATGAAAGAACAATCAAAAAGACATCATTACATACCCAAGTTTCTAAGTAAGAATTTTAGTGATGAAAACAATATGTTGTGGGTATACAACAAAGAATCTGAAAGGATTATTAATAAGATGCAAAGTCCTAAAGCTATTTTCTTTGAAGATGGCAGGAATCTTTTTGATATAAATGGGAGTAAGGGGGACAATATTGAAAGGATGTATGAAGAAGTGGATACTTTACTGTCTAAAACTTTAGCAAAAATTTTAAAAAGTCAGCAGATGAGTGGTGGAGAACTTACATGGATGATTTATTTGGCTAATTTAACAAAGTGGAGAGTTCCCAAAGTTGATGAAATTGCTAAAAATCTTGTTAAAGATATTCCTATCGAACAATTGGGCTTAGCGATACGTCCAATTGATTCAAGTAAGGAAATAACACAAGAAGTTATAAATAATTTAAATAAGAAAGAGATAATTCAGGAAACAAAACGAATTCTTCTTTCAATACAGCCCATTTCAAATGAAGAAAGTTTAGATGAGATTCATAAGAATTGCTTTATCACTTTTTATGATAAGTTTCCCTCTCTGATAGGGGATTGTCCTATTATTGAAGAAGACAATGCAAACTATAAGACTATGGGAAACTTTATATTTCCATTGAGTGACAGCGCGACTTTGGTTTGTAAAAAAGATGCGAAAAAAGAAATAAAACGTGAGTTATTCTATATTTGGAAAGATTTGAACATTTTTCATCTATCACAAAAATATGTTGCTTGTAAAAGTCGTGAACAATTAGAAAAAATGGAAAAATTGTATAGAATAGTGGCAGAAAAAGGTGAACTTCATTTTTTACAAAGAGCTGTTTTTGATGAAATAATTTAGTTCTTTCATAAAGAAAATAGGGAACTTCAAATGAATTTCCCTATTTCAAAATCATTGAGATCGCTTTTCCGCATATCGGAAGAACCGGAAATTTCTTCGTTGTTAAAAGAATTATCTAATAGTAATGCTATTTTATGGGAATCATTTTCCATAGAGTTCTCAAGTAAGGTATATAATTCGGTTCCGTAAGTTTTCTGAACGATCGCTGCTGCTGTTTCCTTTTGAGATGTGGTAAAACTATTTTGTTTCACAAACATCTCCACAGTGCTTAGTTCTTCAAAGGTAACCCCTTGGGCTAAACTATTATCCTCACTAATTATTCTATATTTTTTCCATTCTTCTTCCTCTTCAATAAAATCAGGGATGTTACTAAAATTATCTGTGTCTTCCTGCGGATTTAATAGGTTGAAATTTTCGCTGATATCATATTCTATGTCTAAATTAGAGGGATCAAAACCAAGTTCATTTTCTTGTCTTGCAGAGGAAGTTATTGTCATAGAATGGAGTGACGTTTTTGCTTCACCCATAATATTGGGTTGTTTTTTATTACTTGCATGTTTTTCAGTTTTATAAAAGGGGAATTGCTTTGCGATAATTTTGTCATAAAATAATAACAGAATTATGGTCAGAAGACAAATAATGATGAGAGTTTCCATAGTTATAAAATGGGTTTAAAGTGATTGTTAAAGTAATCAGTAATTTCATTTCCGTATTCCAAAAAATGCTGTTCCAGAATATTGTCGATGTAGGAATAGAGGGTTGTCCTTTCTTCTCTGGTAAGCTGTACAATTCGCAATAATCTTTCATGGTACTCTGGACGTATGTAGACCACTTTACCATTCCGTCCTGAAGGAAAGCGATTCGTTAAAAAGATCTCTTCATAGTTCAGCTTTTTAGAAGAATTGGTTTTGGTTTTTTCTTTAGATTTTTGAACGGCTTGTTTGGTTACATGATTTTGTTCATCAAGAGCGCTTTGTTCACCACTGATGACCTGCATTAAAAATTCTTCATCAACGGTAGTCTTTTCTAAGTCTTTGTTGTCATTGTTTGTAGCCATCTTTCGGGTTTTACAGATTTGTGATTCTTTGAAATTCTTCAACAAATAGATCCATTCTTGTCGCTTTTAAAAGCGGATAGTCTGCTGGTAACAGTGTTGATCTGAAGATACTGTTTCCGATATGGTCGGATTCCTTGCGAAATCGTTTACTGTCCATGATTCGCGTATCCATTATATTCATCTGAAGAGTTGCAATCGCTTTTTCGTAGATTTCGTATAACCCTGTCTTTTCCCGACCATCAATCTGATTCCAGAATAGCCACAGCGCTTGTTGCTGAAGATCATGCTCACCGGAAGGAAGAGCCATAAAAGCTTTGGTAAATCCTAACGTACTTTCTACGACCAAGCGGTCAGCAGTCATAGGGGCAAAAATAAAATCCATGGATTTCAAGGTCGTCAGAACTCCTTTAGTATTGGCGGTACCAGGCAGATCGTAAAAGATAATATCCGGAACTATGGTAGTTTTTTTAATGTATCGGGTAGATTCTTCTATTGCATTTTCTGCCTTACAGCGTATAATCGGATATGCTTTCTTATTGATCAGTTGGAATTGTTTCATAGCAGCTTTCTTATGGTACTCATTGAGCATAATTGCTTTTTTATCACGTTCCCTCATATTGCTTAGACTGTATTGTGGAAAATCACAATCCATTACTAAAATATTATATCCCAAGCGATAATATAATACGCTGGCAAGTAATATGGTAATCGTCGATTTTCCCACACCTCCTTTTTGAGTAGAGAAACTTACTTTTAAAGTTTTTTTTGTTGCTTTCATGATGCATGTATTTATTGTTGTTTTATAATGCTGAATGATAAGAATCTGTATAAGTTGATGTATATGTAGGGGTACTCTTCTATTATTTTAAAACTCTAGAGATTTACACATTTACATCATTTTTACAGGGCATATCTGCAACTGCTTTGTTGAGAGAATATTTTTTTTTGAATATCTGTAACTGCTTTTCTGCTTTTGCGCTTTTATAGTTTTAAAACTTTACAATTTTATGATTTACCCGTTTCATCATCAAGTTTATGTGTTGCTGTAAAGGAAAGAGTTTTCAAAACCAGTGCTGATTTTCAGGCAATTGATGGTGTTATTTGGCAGTAATTGGAAGGGCGTAATAGGGTAGATATTTACTTGCTTCTGCTTAACTTGTTGTATTGACTTTTAAGAAGGGTGGGTGTTTATTACAACATCTGAAAGATGTTGATCGCTTGTTACAATAGTTTTTGTAATACGATAAATAGAGTGTTCACCTGAACACGGCAAGTTGTGTTTTGAGTGCCTCATAACTGTTTTTTGTGCCTCAAAACAACTTGCCCTGCCGGGAGCCTTAAAACACTCTCCGAAGTCGAGGTTTATAAACTTTAAATGGATATCTATGAATGATCAGAAAAATAATAAGAGAAGTAAAGGTGGGCGAAAGCCAAAGATAAACCCTTGTAATCACCGGTATGTTTTTCGGCTGGATGATGAAGACAATAGCAAATTTCTGACTTTATTTGAAGCCTCTGGAATAGACAATAAAGCTAAATTTATAACATCCGTATTGTTTTCGAAAGAGATAAAAACAGTAAAAATTGATAAGGGGAGTGTTGATTTTTACATGAGACTGACTTCCTTTTATTCGCAGTTTAGAGCAGTGGGTGTGAATTACAATCAGGTAGTTAAATTGTTATACACCCATTTTACCGAAAAAAAAGCCGCAGCATTTTTGTATCAGCTGGAGAAACATACTGTTGAACTTTCAGTGTTATGCCGGAAAATTATCGAATTGGCTAATGAATTTACTAACGGGAATATAGAAAAATGATGGTTCAATGATTGCAAAAATTGGCAGAAGCAGTAATTTATATGGTGCTTTAGCCTATAATCATCATAAGGTGGAAAAGGGACAGGGACAAATTTTGTTGATGAATAAAATGGTGGAATCCACAGATGGGAAATATACTATACCCCAACTCATGAGATCTTTCGATCCTTATCTGACTGCCAATCAAAAGACGGAAAAACATACTTTACATATATCGCTTAATCCAGATCCGAATGATAAGGTCAGTGATAAGGATTTTGTGAAGATGGCAGAAGAGTATATGAATGGAATGGGGTACGGTGAACAGCCTTACATGGTTTTTAAACACACTGATATCGACCGTACCCATATTCATATTGTGTCTGTATGTGTTGATGAAAATGGTAGGAAAATATCAGATCGATTTGAGAAAAGGCGGTCGATGAATATGTGCAGACAACTCGAAAATACCTATGATTTATGGCGAGCTTCAGAAGGGCAGAATGTGAAAAATAACCTGGTTTTCAAACCGGTTGATTATCAGACTGGAAATATTAATCATCAGATCGCCTCCGTCATCAGGAATATAGCTGATGTGTATTCCTTTAAAACACTTGGAGAGTACAATGCGCTGCTTTCACTTTTCAATATAGCAGTTGAAAAAATTGAAGGTGAATTGCATGGAAAACCACAGCGGGGATTGGTGTATTTTGCACTGGATACAAACAAACATAAAATTGGAAACTCATTAAAAGCTTCAAGGATTGGAAAAGCAGCACTCTTACCTACACTGGAATCTCATTTTTTAAAAAATAAAGAATCTATTCTTCAATCGAATAAAACTGAAATAAAGGGTTGGATTGATAATGCCCTCAAAGTGAGTATTCATGAAAAAGATTTTGTTGAGAAATTAAGGTCTGTGGATATTAATACGGTAATCCGTAGAAATGAGGCCGGACGTATTTATGGAGTGACATTTATCGATCATAATTCCAAAACAGTATGGAATGGTTCAAATTTGGGAAAAGAATATTCTGCTGCTGTTTTTAATGATTTATGGAAGGATCAGGAGTATTTAAAAAGACCCTCTAATGAAAAGCAGGCAGAAACGGAATCACTCCCAACAAATCAAATTTTACCTCGTCAGCTACATCCCTTATTTGGATTTTTAAATGATGATAATGATGGTTTACGTGACACTGAATCAATGGACTCATTTCCCGGATTGTTGCCAACAGTGCAGGGAGAAGACGATGAAGAACGGATTTTTTCACAACAAATGCGAAAGTGGAAAAAGAAAAGAAAAAGATAGTCTGATGATTTCTTACCCTTAACCTTCTTTTTGCATGATCGCTTGTACTTTTTGCTGTAATTCCTTTTTATCAGGTAAATACAACTGGTATTTGGAAACAAATATTTTATTAGAAATACCACCTGTTGCATATTCCACCAATACTTCATCTTTTTCCGCAGAAAGGATAATGCCTATAGGCTCATTATCATCCACAACATTTTCTTCAGATTTAAAGTAGTTCAGATATAAATTCATTTGTCCTATATCATTGTGCTCGACCTGTTTTATTTTTAAATCAATCAGCACAAAACATTTTAAGATACGATGATAGAATACGAGATCAATATAAAAATGCCTGTTACGAAGTGATATTTTATACTGTCTTCCTACAAATGTAAAACCCTTTCCCAGTTCTAAAAGAAACATCTGCAGATTGTCAATAATCTTCTGTTCCAATGCTTTTTCGGTAACACGGTGACTTTGAGGTATTTTAAGAAAGTCCAGCACATAAGGATCTTTTATAGCCTCTGTGGAGTCGTTTATGATATGACCTTTTTCCGCCAGCTGCAATACGCCTTTTTTATCTTTGCTCAATGCAAGCCTTTCAAAAAGGGAAGAGTCAATCTGTCTTTCCAGTTCGCGATAGCCCCAATTTTCCAAGACGGCCTGCTTTTCATAGAACTTCCTTGCCGTATCATCAGAAATACCGAGCAAAGTAACCAGATGAGTCCAGCTTAATTTGGCAGGCACTGCCTGCCATTTTTGATAGGTCAGATAAAATCTGCGCATATCTAAAATATTACGCCTGCCAAATCCTTTGCCGTAACGCTGCCTCAGATCTTTGGAAAGCGTTGCCAGTAAGTTACTTCCGTATTCGGCACGTTCCTCACCATGCTGCTCGTATTCCACGATATGCCTGCCAATTTCCCAGTTGGCTTTCACCAGTTCAGTATTAACTGCCTTGACCGCATTTTGTCTTGCAACCTCAATAGCGGATCCGATACTGTCCAGTAATTCAGTGTATTTTGATTGTACAGGTTTCATTGATATTTTGTTATAAGACAAATGTAAAAAATTCCTTGGTCAACAACTGTCATGATTCATGAGAAAATAAGTTTCAGCACTGTGCCAAACCCTTCCTTATAACGCCTGACACTGCCAGTGTAGCAAACAGACTTCTGTTACCCGATAAATTGATCATCCTAACTCTAAAAATAAATGATATGCAGGGTGAAGATGATCTACGGGGCTTAGCTAAAATTATGGCTTTTATGCGTGCCATCAGTATTTTAATGGTACTGATGCATTATTACTGGTATTGTTATCCATTTTTTCATGAAAAAGAATGGAAATTGGAAATCATTAACAGAATACTGCTGAATTTCCAAAGAACAGCAGGGTTGTTCTCTCACAGCCTCTATACAAAAGTTTTTACCATTGTATTACTCTCTCTAAGCTGTTTGGGAACAAAAGGAGTAAAAGACGAGAAGATAACCTGGTCTCGGATTATCGGCTTCATGGCAGTCGGAACGGTGTTGTTTTTCTTGAATACTATTTTGCTGAGATGGGGCGGGACAGGCATTGTTTTATATATGCTTTCAATGTCAGTAGGATATATCCTCCTAATGGTATCAGGGGTATGGATGAGCCGTTTGTTAAAACATAATCTGATGGATGATGTATTCAATAATGAGAATGAAAGTTTTATGCAGCAAACCCAATTGATGGAAAATGAATACTCTGTGAACCTTCCCACTAAATTCTATTACAAAGGAAAATGGAATCAGGGCTGGATCAATATTGTCAATCCGTTCAGAGCAACCATTGTACTGGGAACTCCGGGATCAGGAAAGTCATATGCTATTGTCAATAATTATATCAAACAGCAGATTGAGAAGGGTTTCTCCATGTACATCTATGATTTTAAGTTTGATGATCTTTCAACAATTGCCTATAATCATGTATTGAAACACCAGGATAAATACAAAGTAAAACCGAAATTTTATGTCATCAATTTTGATGATCCCCGAAGAAGTCATCGCTGTAATCCTTTGAATCCTGATTTTATGACGGATATTTCAGATGCCTATGAAGCAGCCTATACCATTATGCTTAATTTAAACAGAACCTGGATTCAAAAACAAGGAGACTTCTTTGTGGAATCACCTATTATTCTTTTAGCTGCTATTATCTGGTTTCTGAAAATATATGAAAATGGCAAATACTGCACTTTTCCTCATGCCATTGAACTGCTCAATAAAAAATACTCTGAGGTTTTCACGATTCTGACTTCTTATACTGATCTTGAGAACTATCTTTCCCCTTTCATGGACGCATGGCAAGGTGGAGCACAAGACCAGCTTCAAGGGCAAATCGCCTCTGCTAAGATTCCTTTATCGCGAATGATATCTCCTCAGCTATATTGGGTCATGACCGGAGATGATTTTTCATTGGATATCAACAATCCGAAAGAACCGAAAATATTGTGTGTAGGGAATAACCCTGATCGGCAGAATATTTATTCAGCAGCACTGGGACTCTATAATTCCAGAATCGTAAAACTCATCAATAAAAAAGGACAATTAAAAAGTTCGGTAATTATTGATGAACTACCCACTATTTATTTTCGGGGATTGGATAATCTGATAGCAACCGCAAGAAGTAATAAAGTAGCAGTATGTCTGGGGTTTCAGGATTTCTCCCAGTTGACAAGAGATTATGGAGATAAAGAAAGTAAAGTGATTCAGAATACAGTGGGGAATATATTCAGTGGTCAGGTTGTGGGAGATACTGCTAAAAATCTTTCAGAACGTTTCGGAAAAGTCCTGCAGAAAAGACAAAGTATGACCATCAACAGAAACGATACATCCACTTCTATATCTACGCAACTGGATAGTTTGATACCGGCTTCTAAAATTTCAACATTAAGCCAGGGAATGTTTGTAGGGGCTGTATCTGATAATTTTGATGAAAGGATTGAACAGAAAATGTTTCATGCAGAAATAGTAGTGGATCATGAAAAAGTAATTGAAGAAACTAAATCTTATCAGCGGATACCAGAGATTTTATCATTTGTAGATGAAAAAGGAAAAGACCGATTCACATCAATTATTGAAGAGAATTACAGAAATGTTAAGCAGGATGTTATGAGGATCATTGAAAATGAAATTGAGCGTATAAAAACTCACCCTGAGCTACAGCATTTAATACCAAAAGAATAAAGTAAAAATCCCCGGAGACCGGGGATAAAAACTAATAACCATGAAAACTCAAATTAAACATGAGAATCGGGTGCAAATTTATGTAAATAAGTTTTTTTTCCGATTCACATCATCTATGAGTTGTATTATAAATAAAGTTTGCTTCGTTTAAAGGGGAAAATTAACCTATCAATTTCTTTCAAATTCAAATGAACTTTCAATTTTGTCATTTAGGATGATATGAGCATTAAAAGTTTTTCCTGACTTACTTTTCATTCCCTTTATTAATGAAGTTCTACCGGTGTTAACAAGACTTTTTATATCATTCAATGAGATTTGTATACCGCAAATATTTCTAAACTGCAACCAACTGCAATGAATATCAGGACACTTTACAATATGGTCATGAATAAGCAAATATTGCGTTTTACATTTTGGACATATCATACTGGGAAGATGAGGCTGTTCAATGTGGATCTGCAGTAATTCCTCAGTAACAGATTTTGTAAAGCTTTCAATTTGTTTTTGAAATTCAGCTGCCTTGGATTCATTATTTTCTATACGCTGCATTTCTAATTCCCATTCTGCAGTTAAAGAAACATCGGCTATTTTCTTATCTTTTATCAGGCTATGAACATGTAGACCTTTATCAGTTGGGATAATTGATTTTTTATCTCTTGTGATGTAACCCCGATGAATTAACGTCTCAATAATAGATGCCCTTGTTGCAGGTGTGCCAATGCCTATATTTTTTAATATTTTCCGCTGTTCTGTTTCTTCAATATCTTTTCCGGCATTTTCCATTGCAGACAATAGGCTTCCTTCAGTATAAAGACTGGGAGCTTGGGTTTTCTTTTCAAGGATCATAATCTCTTTAATTTTGAGTTCTACAGCTTCCCTAATCTCAGGCAGCTCCTCAACCTGTTCAAAATCATCTGAAAAAATACCGGTTATATTACGCCAACCTTTTTGTAAGATTTTAAATCCCTGAGCTGCAAAATCAAGATGAAGCACCTGTAAATCGATATCTGTAATTTCTTTGATACAAGGCTGTGAAACAGCCTCCAGTAAGCGGAAAGCAATCAACTGATAGATGGCATTTTCTTTTGCCGTTAGTACTGAAGGAATTTTATCAGTAGTGAGCAATCCATGATGATCGGTAACCTTCACATCATTTACAATTCCTTTATTAAGGTTTCCCCACGGAATTGCGCCCGTTGTCTTTTTATAGGGTTCTTTTTCCTGTAGAATTCTTATAAGATCAGGGATTTCCTGCCATAGATCTTCAGGGATGTATTGACTTCCCGTTCGCGGATAGGTAATAAATTTATTCTCATAGAGACTCTGAGCAATATTCAGCGTTTCCTCTGCACTGAAATTTAATCTCTTGTTTGCCTCTTTTTGCAGGCCTGTCAAATCAAAAAGGAGAGGAGGTTGCTCTTTTAGCGTTTTTACATCAATGGAAGTAATTGTTGCTGTGGTTGGGTTTCTTTCCAATGATTTTACAATATCTTCAGCTTGTTTTCTTGCTGTGAATTTTAGTTTTCCAAGACTTTTAAATTCAATAAAGTCTTTTTGATGCATCAATTCAATCTGCCAGTATTTCTGGGTGATGAAGTTTTTGTTCTTCTGATAAAGTTTGCAGATTAAACCCAATGTCGGAGTCTGAACCCTTCCCAATGAATATAATCCGTTACCTGCAGCTATAGTTAATGCCTGAGTAGCATTAATCCCTAATAACCAGTCAGCTCTGCTTCTGCATTGACCCGCCTGAAATAATTCGTCATATTGAACGCCAGGCTTTAAATTTTGAAAACCATTTCTAATTGCTTTTTCTGTTAACGAGCTGATCCATAACCTTTCAAATGGTTTTTTGCAATCTAGATAGTCATAGATGTACCGAAAGATAAGTTCTCCTTCTCTTCCTGCATCTGTAGCCACAATAATATGATCACATGCAGCAAATAGTTTTTCAATGATTTTCAGTTGTTGGGATGCTCCTGAATCCACTCTATATTGCTTGCCCTTTTTTATTTTTTTAACGGTTAATTTGAAAGGTGCCGGTAAAATAGGTAAAGACTGTTTACTAAAACTTGAAATGCCGTAATCTTCAGGCATCCCCAATGCCAATAAATGACCAAAAGACCAGGTAACAGCATAGCCGTTACCTGTTAAGTATCCCTCGTTCTTTTCAGTTGCTCCCAAAACCATCGCTATTTCTCGGGCAACACTGGGCTTTTCTGCTAATACTACTTTCATTTTGATATAATTTTTTGAAGTTAGTATTACATTTTACGCCCTTTAGAACGAGGTTGAGGTTTCTCCTGTAGATCTTTTTGTTTTTTATCTTTTGGAGATTGTTGTGCTTTTTGTAAAGGGGTTTTAAGATTTTTAGTGGCTTCATTGGTCTTGCCTTCCGAGTTGACAGCAGTTTGTGTTTTATGGGTCTCTGTAGGTTGTGCCTGCTCTTTCAATTTATTAGGATTTTGAAAGGAAAAATCAATTTTTCCTGTTTCTTGATTAAGAGTGATATAACCTTGATAAGGCTGATCCTTTTTATCAAGCAGCCCGTCAATATAGATTGTTTGCCCTGACTTAAATTGACTGTACTGTTCTTCACTGAGCTCTTTTCCTCTGAAAGTTCTTGGAACCTCAATTGGTAGATTATGTTGGGTTTGATGCTGCTTTTGGTTGTTATCAAAAAGAAATTCAACATATTTCTTATCGGCATTAAACTGAACATGCGCATTAAAAGGTTCGCCTTTAGTGGAAATCATGCCTTCCAGATATAATGTCTTGCCTTCTATCAGGGTTTGCTTTTGTTCTTCATCTAATTTTATACCTTTAATTTCATTGGGAATTTTGATATTCTCAACTTTGTAAGCTACAAGCTCATTGGTTAATCGATCTCTGCTGATAAGGGAAGGGATGATTTCATCGGTCTTCGGGTTGACAAGATCTACAACTCGACCCATATTGCCATTCTCCATTAAGTTTTTTTTATCCTCAGAACTGAATTCATGCCCAAGAAATTTAAAGTTGAAGTTAGGCTCTTTTCTTATACCATGGATGTTGATGACAACGTCTCCCACATCATTAGTGTTTAGTGAAAGACGGGCATCCATTCTGGTAAGAGCAGTCCCCAGATTAATGGTAACAGGAACAAGACCATTGGTTTTAAATCCTTTTAGCATGGGATCTAAGGCATTTACCTTTTCTAGTTTTTCCTGGTTTAAGCCGAATTTTGACATCATATTCCAGTCGATTTGATCAGCGGAATACTGATATTCTTTTTCTGATAAAGGGTTTGTACTCATCGTATTGGTATTTGGGGTTAATATTTTGTAGGTATTTAGAAATTCTTCCCCTTCAGTACTGGGGTTTTTAAGGTGGTGCTGAATCTGTTTTCCAATGTTTTCGGACTCTTTGAGCGGCGATTTAAAAAAGTTGAACAAAGTCGGATTTTTGATCTGACTCAAAAAGTTGGAGAAAAAATTGGAGAATAAATCTCCTTGCTTATCAATTTTTAAAAATTGATTCTGATACTTTTCTGTATTGGGTACTGTCTTTAAATTACCTGTATTATCAACAGTCTTGACTGCTTCAATCTTGCTGGTTTTGGGATTTAAAACCAATAGAATATTGATTAAAGAAGGATCTGGATTTTGAGTATTAGTAATATTTTCCATGATGCTAAATGTTTATTTAACATCGAATGTAAACGGATAAAATAAAAGAAATTAAAAATGGTAGCCACTGGAAAGATTTGGCTTTAACTGTCAACGTATATTATCCAGTGGGTGACTAAAAAATCAAGTGAATTTTTTGATAGATTTTTGTTATCTATTATCTGAAAAATAACTACATTTAAAATGTCTCTTTCAAGAGATATTTTTTTTCATCATTTGTGTTTTTAACCCTGTTTTATAATCAATAAAACAGGGGTTTTTATAGGTCAAATATTGTTAATAGCTTCCTGAAAAGGGAGAAGTGTTTTCAAAAATATTCATGCCAATAATTTTGTTATGCAGGGTGTTATAGATAAGCTCCACGGAAAAATTTGAAACTTTATACAGCATATATTTTGATTGGGAAGCGGTTCTTTCACTGATAAGATGGCCGTAATTAAGAACAAAATCATACTGAGCCTGACGGTCAGCTAAGTTTTGGAAGTCATAGTAAGAGATGGTCATAAGTTATGCTGATAAAGGAATTAATATAAGAGTTTTTAATGAATTTTTGACAACTTTTCATCAAGTACCTGTATACTTTTTTGGATTTCATGAAATATTTCCTGTAAATTCTGGTTTTCAATGAGTTTAGGCTCAAAATCTTCAGGAAATATACCCGAAGCATATTGCCATATTTCAACAATTTCATCTAGAGGGATATTATAAGGGCGATAGAATGAATTATCAGCAGTTACTGTTAAGACTTTTTTATTGATAGAGGTCAATCTTTTATAAGAAATCCCATCATTCAAGGTAATAAAAACATAACTCTTGTTAAGTTTCAAATCTTGGTAAACTTCCCTGTTTTTCAAACAAATTAAAATTATTAAATTTAGTTTGTTAAACCTTATGAAAAAGAGTAAATTTTCAGAACCCCAGATTATCAATATTCTGAAAGAATATTGATAATCTGGGAAAGTGACAAATATCCTTTGTCGAGAACATGGAATCTCAGCCCCTACTTTCTACCAATGGAAGCAGAAATATGGAGGAATGGATGCCCAGTATCTTAAGGAGCTCAAAGCTCTACAAGAGGAAAATGCCCATATAAAGCGGATGTTTGCTGATCTGAGCCTGGACCATCGCATCTTAAAAGATATCATAGAAAAAAAGCTTTAAAACTCTGTGAACGAAAAGAGCTGGCTGAAGGGGTAATTAGTGAAACAGGAATCAGTGTTCATAGGGCTTGTAAGATCGTGTGTATGAGCCGTAGTATGTATTATTATGGGCATAAAAAAGACGATCAGGCAGTTATTTCAAAATTACTGGATTTGGCAGAAAGATATCCCACAAGGGGATTTGAAACCTATTATGATAAGATGCATTTGGAAGGTTTGCTTTGGAACAGAAAAAGAGTACTTCGTGTTTATCGGAATATGAACTTGAAACTAAGGGTTAACGTAAAGCTCGCATTCCAAGTCGTATAAAAGAGAAATTGATTGTTCTGGGCAGAGTCAATGAGGCATGGTCAATTGATTTTATGAGTGATGCTTTGTCTAATGGGCGGAAGTTTAGAGTACTGAATGTCATTGATGATTATAATAGAGAATCATTGATCAACGAAGTGTTCTATTCAATTTCAGGCATCAGGTTAGTGCAAAAGCTAAAGGAGTTAATCATACACAGACCTAAACCCAAGCGCATAAGAACCGATAACGGTCCGGAATTTCTTTCCAATGTTTTTTAGATTATTTAATACTTTAATTCTATTTCCAGTTAATTGATCTATTTATTCCCCCAAGTTCCTACTCTAAAACCTTTTTCATAATTAGAAAAAAAGATTATAAATACAATTATTGAAATTAAAGGGAAAAATAAAAAGTTTCTTTTTTTCATCCATAAAATGACAAAAATGCCGATGATACCTGATCCAAGGTACGCCTATGATAAAGAAAAACAATATGATATCCATAGACAGATCAGAGAAGAAGATTTCTCCTTTTAGAGGTTACATTTTTCTTAGCACAGAATAGATATTCTTTAGACAAAGTTTTGATAAATCAATATTCCAAGCAGGAGTATTTGTATTAACAACAATGAATGCCCTGCTTTTGATATCAAACTTTTCAATAAAGCAAAAATATACCCATTTTGCAATGCTTATACGGGTCTTTATGCCTTCATGACGTACTAAACAGTAAAGAGAGTAGGAGCCATTGCTATTTTGAGAGATCATCTGAGAAAGAACCTGCTCTTTAAGGAAAACAGCTTTACCTGCGGAGGTCCATCCTGCCAGTCTTTTCACTCTTCCTTGATTAGAAATAACAAATCTTTTACCAAGGCCTGGAATTATTTTCCAAATTTCTCCAGGAAGATCTTTTAAGGACAAATTCATACAAGCGGGAGGACTATTTTTATTAACAGAAGGCCTGCTCAGCTTTTCCCATAGAGAGGTATTGAGCAGCGGGCCTGGAATAATGGCAGGGTTATCTACTATAAAATCTTCTGGTGAAGGAGGAGAAGATGTTAAAAACCATCGGAATCCACCCGCTGTTAAAAATTCTTTGTGGATGACATCCATGATGCTTTCAGGAGTAATATTGAACTCCTTTCCAGCAGCATACATGTTTTCGAAATTTACCAATAATTTACCTTTCGTACTGTATTGACTAACGGCCTGCATATAAATGATTTTACGATTTTTTGCACGGTTTTTCTCAAACATTCTGAGTCGAATTTCATGAGGTGACATCTTCTCTAAATTCCTGTAATGAAGATGGAGGCTGTTGCTATCTTTAGTGGTAATAAGAATAGATCGGTCATGATAATCAAACTTTTCAATAAAATGATAATAGACCAGACGTATAACAGATTTTCGATGCTTTTTTCCATCTGAGGAGAGGCTACAGTGAACATTATAAGTATTATTCTCCAAATAATTATTGGTTCGCTGTACAAAAATCAGTTTCATGATTAATGCGCGCATTTTCAATTCTTTACCCCTGGGTGTAGAGATGAGTCTTTCCCTGCTCTTGACTCGGCCATAGTTGGAAATCATATAGTTTTCATAATTTTCAATAGGTTTCCAACGCTCATTAATGAGGTCTTTTAAAGAAGTATTATATAAAACTTCTTGTACATAGAGATCTTCAAAGTTTGGAGGCAATTTCATGAGTGAAAATTTTATAGATACTTTCATGGTATCTTAACAAAAATACAAAAGCGAATTAATAAAGAATAAAAATGTGGTATCAGTATTTTTTTATAACAGGTGCACAAAATGAATAAATAGCCCATTTACTCTTAATTCAGTAAAATAGCAATACCTTTGGCATCATTTAATTTTTGAGTTATAGAGCATGCAGGGAAATGAACTTACTTACCAGGTATATTCTCCAGGGTCAGTACTGGGGCTATTTAGTAATGCATTAAAGGCTAATGCAACAGTTAATCTTATTTATTTAAAGGGAAGATATGCTTTTGGTGGTGGTAAGGCCTACGGAAACTATTATTATGATAATCTTTTCTCAGAGTCAGATGCCGTGTCAATTGGAGTAAGAGTATCGACACTCCTTAGAAGTAAAATTGAAAACAACGAAATATATACATTAAGAGGTTACATAGAGAAAAATATCAAAAACTCCTCCATAGAACTGAGGTTTGTCGTTGATGAGATTATTCAGCAGGAAGAGCGGGCGATTTCTGAAGAAGAATTACAAAAATATGAACTTATTCAGAAAAAACTGGAACAGGGTTCTAAAGATCTTGAAACAATAATCAGACATAAGATTCTAAAAGATGAGCAGATCAGAATTGCTAATATTTATGGTAATAATGCAATTGTTCAGAAAGATTTTGGAGAAGGTCTGGATGTATCTCAGAAATATTTTCAAATTTCAGAATATACCTGTAGCATTACCTCATCGACTTCTATTGCAGCAAAACTTGAGCAGGTCGCCGAATTAGGTTATGATATTATTGCTCTGGTAAGAGGAGGAGGAGACAGACAAAGTATGGAAACTTTTAATGATATTGCCCTTTCACAATTGTTTATTACCATTGATGCTGTCACCGTAACTGCAATAGGACATACAGTAGATGAAACACTGCTTGATAAGCTGGCCGATAAAAGATTTCATCTGCCCCATGATTATGGAGCAGGACTCCACTCTATTGTGGAAAAATTATCCCATGAGAAATCAAATTCAAGAGCATTATTGATCGATGAAGTTAAAAAAGATGTGGGTAAACAGTTTTCAGAACAGGTATCCACACTAGAGAAACAGTTGAAAAAAAAGAATGATGAATTTACTGAAGCTCAGAAACTATTTAAAGAACAGTCTGAAAATCAGATAAAAACTTTTTCTGATCAGCTTAAAGTACGTAATGAAGAGGTGGAAAAGTTAAAGAAAGATCTTTCGCAGAAACATGCAGAGCAAGTGAAGACCCTGACAGAACAGCTTTCAAAAAGAACAGAGGAATTCCAGAAGTTTCAGGAATCTTCATCCAAGCAAATTCATGAAATGCAGAAGAATTTTTCAGAGCAGCAGAAACAAAGACAGGATGAAATGGAAAGCCATAAAAAAGAGCTGGCCTTTCTGCATGAAAAAAATATACAGTCAGCCATTAATGAAAAAACAGCGTCTTTAAAAGTAGGAATAGAATCTTTGCAGCTGGAAAATCTAAGATTGACAAACGAAGTCAACACCCGTAAAACAAATTATAGTAAGATTTTTATTGTAGCTATTATAGCTTTGATCGCTGGGTTTATCATTGCAAAAATTATGTAGTACTACTTCGTTTTGCTGATATTAACATAAAAAATTATAGATCACAAGGGGTATTCTTATCATCTATAAAATAATCAAGCCCGAAATCACCGGGCCTGATTATTGATTAGAAGTTTTTCATCTAATGATTGCTTTCCCTGATCTCTTCTACAAGCTTGGAATTAAAGGCGGGGAGATCCTCTGGCGTTCTGCTGGTAATGAGTCCGCCATCTACTACCACTTCACGATCTTCCCAGTGAGCTCCCGCATTTTTTAAATCCTGGCTGATCGAATGGACAGAAGTTAATTTTCTACCCTGTAAAAGATTAGCATTAATCAACACCTGAGGTCCATGGCAAATTGCTCCTACAGGTTTATGCTGATCGAAAAAATCCTTCACAAAAGAAATGGCCTGATTATTTGTTCTTAAATGATCAGGGTTTATAACACCTCCCGGTAGAACTAATGCATCGTAATCAGAAGCTTTCGCACTTTCCAAAGGTTGATCTACAGGATATGATTTACCCCAGTCTTTTTCTGCCCAAGATCTGATGCTTCCACTTTCTGGACTCACAATATGAGTGGTCCAGCCCTGTTGTTCCAAGTATTCTTTAGGAGCGCTTAGTTCACTCTCTTCAAAACCATGTGTGGCAAGTATTGCAATTTTCTTTGACATATAAGTTTGTTTTTTGTTGGAATTTTATAAATAGATCATCTACAAGCGGTATACTCATTTCCTCCTGAATCTATCATTGAGAGAAAGCTGGAGACGATCATTATGAAAAATCCGCTTCCTTATGAAACGGAGATCAATGTTAATTTTTTAAGTCCTCAAGATTTTGAAATTTGTCATGAGAGGCCCTTAGCTGATGAAGCTGATTGAGAACCAGATGTGAACTTTCAGGACATAAATCTCCACCTTCTAATGCTTGTTGATACGCATCGATAGCAGCATTTTCACCATATACAACATTTCCCAAGGTAGAACTGGCTGTATCTCCCGCAAAAGAATTCTTTACGTCAATCCATGCCCTGTGAATAGCTCCTGCTGCAGATCCTGAATGATCAGGCGTCCCGCCTTTGGCAGTAATAAGATCAGAGAGTTCATTTTTCATAGTATGAGATTGTGAAACCATTGTATTATATTCTGACCTCAGCTGAGGATAGTGATCCCATACTTTGTCCTCGACCTTAGAAAATCCTTTAATTCTGTCGTTTGTAATGTTCAGTAGATCATTCAATACTGATACTGTTTTTTCGTTGTTCATATTTTTATTTTTTAAAATGGTACTATAAGCTTTGCAACTGTTGTGCCTTAAATAATATATCAGATAAGATGTGGTACTTAAAGAAATCTTAAAATTTTGAACAGTATCTGTTAATTTTTTATTAGAAATCTACTCACCTATATTAAGGAAGTTGCTAGCTAGAGTTAGAATAAACCCTATTTGGGGAAAAGAACGAAATCATTCTCAGGGTTATAACATCTATGAGATAAAAAATCAATATGTGGTATCTATAATATAATCTTTCAGACAGATAGGCAGTATTCTTGCAATGTAAAATGAAGTTTAAATTCTGATCGCAGAAACTAACGTTTCAATCACCACTTAATAATACAGATATGACCATAACACAAGTACTTATTAATGATCTGAAAACAGATCCTCAAGAAATAAAAAGAGTTGAAGTTAAATATTCGAGAAAGGAAAAATATCAAGGGTTTATTAATTTTTTTCAACTTGTACCGCTGGAAGCTGTACTTTCTCTAAAAAAACCGATTAGTATCCATCATAGATTACATTATATTGACTTTGAAAGACTGGAAGAAATAAGTTTTTATTTCTTCGACGGCAGAATATCTGTACATAATGAAATAATAGAATAAGAAAAAACAAGAAAAGAATGTTTTTCTGAAAAATGGTACTTTATCAGAATGCCTATACTGGGACGGGGAAAAATGGCAGCCTTTGCAACGCTTATTCCGCAGCTGTTTGAAAAATATGACGGCTTACCAATTGGATTTATTGCAAAATGGAAATACGAGGGATTCACTGGTTTTTACCCGTACTAAAGTTCAGATCGTTTCACAAATAAAATCTGTAAAGTTTAAAGAAAATAATAAATAATTTTTTAATAATAATTACAATGCAACAAGGCATAGTAAAATTTTTTAATGAACCAAAAGTTTCGGATTTATTTATCGTATAGATGGGAGTAAGGACATATTTGTACATTCTTCAGGATTAGACACCAGAGCAATTCGTGAAAATGATAAAGTCGTCTTCGATATACAAAAGAGTGATAAAGGATTAAATGCTGTCAATGCTATATTGGTGTTAATTATCCTTAATATCATCTGTTTGAGATAAATATTATTTTCAATTTCAGTATTTTATTTTTTTAAAATTCAAAGTCCAGTAACCTTTGGAGTTTGAAGTATATTGTTTGAAAGAACATTGGTGTAAGTTTAATTACTGTTTATCTTCCACTATGTTCGTTTGCCTCTCACAGTGCGTGAGAGGTTTTTCAAGAAAGAATTCCAATCAGCTTAAATGTAAATACAGACAAACATGATTATCATTAACAATATTATGGATTATAAGGCTTTAGAAGAACAAGGGTTGGATTTTCTGACTGGCACATAGTAGAACAGAAGCAAATCAATAGGTTTGCAGAAGCGACTTTAGATGATCAGTGGATTCGTGTTAATGAAGAAAGGACCAAAAATGAGGATCCTTTTAAGTGTACCATTGCTCATGGCTATTTGTTACTGGTGCTAATCCCTTATTTATGGAAGCAAATTGCTGAGGTAAGGAACGTGAAAATGAAATCAATTATGGGATTGAGAATTTTAAATTTTGTCAAGCTGTATTTGTAGGTAGTGATGTAAAGTTTCAGGCAACTGTAAAATCTGTTGAAAACCTAAGAGGGACTATAAAAGTAGAGGTAGAAGCAAACTTTTAATAAGAAATCAGATTAAACCCACTTACACGGGAAACGTTATCTTTCTATATCACTTTTTTGGAAAAAAATAATAGTAATGACGGTATATTGTATTAATTATATTTATTTCTATATCTGCATGAAATTTGATTAAAACTTGTCAAATTACGTCATAGCCATTCACTCCCACTAAAAAGTAATGTTCAATTGTTTTTTGAGCTTTTTTGCACATTGATAAAAGATCATTTCCTGATGTGTTGTCGAAATTGAAGTCATCCTGGGTTTTCACGATATATTCAGTTACTATTTCGATAGTCAATAAATCAATTTCTGTTATATCGTCTTTCAACCTGTGTTTTTCTTCAAAAAAAGGAATTTTACGGAAGATAGAATCGTTAAAGCGAAAGAGATGTATTGTTTTCATTATAAAAATATTTAATAGGATAAAAAATTTAGTTTGAGGTTTTATTAAGGAAACTTATCTTTTATTTTCCTGTTGATCTTTTTTAGATAAGGTACGTTCTGAAGATCATGAGTAAATTTTTAAAATATCTTTTTCACTAAAATAAATATAGTGTTTAAATTGTTAATATCATCTTAAAGCGTTTATTTCCTTTTATCGAATGAGATTTATGGGCTGGAATAATTATACATTCACCTTTTTCCATAAAATAAGTAGCTCCGTCTATAATAATCTCGGCTTCACCTTCAATAATTTGGGCAAAAGCGTCATAAGGAGAGGTTTTTTCAGGTAATCCCTCTTTTTCATTAAATGACAAAGCACTTATGTTACCTGTGAGTTTTTCCAGTATTGTTTTGCTGACAACAGAATTCGGAATGTATTCTACAATCTGAGTTGTTATATATACTTTTGATTTCTCAAGTTCTTTATGATTCATCACGGTTGGTTTACGCATAAAAAGAGTAAAAGAGATTTTTAATAAAAGGGGATGGAACTATCTAATATTCCATCCCTTTATCCAGTTATACCTTTTTAATAGATTTTAACAGTTCTTTAAACCAATTTATGAAACATTAATTTCTTTGATAATATTGAGAACTTCTTCACGGTTTTTTCTTAATCTGTTTCCGATTCTTTCTAGCATTTCCTTTTCTTTACCTTTTTCAAGCTTCAGGTCTTGATCCGTTAATATTGAAAATTTTTCTTTCAATTGTTTTGAATGTTTAATCCAGTCTCCCGGAGTTTTGAAAAATTG
The DNA here is from genome assembly GCF_050632815.1 of Chryseobacterium sp. JK1. Lineage (NCBI taxonomy): Bacteria > Pseudomonadati > Bacteroidota > Flavobacteriia > Flavobacteriales > Weeksellaceae > Chryseobacterium > Chryseobacterium sp. JK1. The sequence goes on from NZ_JBODRU010000001.1 coordinate 1,385,320, forward strand.
GTCGCCTTTGTTGTGGTGTGTGTCCATAAAGTGGATTTTAGGGTAACTTCATTGCTACAGTACAAAGTTGGGGGTTTAATAATCTAGTGTATTATAGATTGTTTCTTTTATTTTGCACATATCACACTTTTACAAAATCGAAGTTTATTTTATGCATCTTATTGCCACTGATGAAGTAATAGTGGTTATTAAACTTTATGAAATCATTGCAAACTTAAAATACTGATATGTAATCTGAATAAGTGGTTGATTATTTGTATCTTGCGGTGTAACTACATTGAACTGATAATCCGGGCTCTTGATTCCGGTATATTCTCTTTTTTTCATTATTCAATATTCTCGGGTATATTTTTATCTCTAGTCTGATTCAAACCATGTACAAGACTGTTTTGAAAAGAAAATATAAGCCTGTTAATTTTTCCAGAGGGCAATTCAATTGTAAAAATTATTAAGCTTTTATGAGTATAAAAAAATATTTATGGATGTGGCCGTCTATGATTCCTATCCTGGCATGGCTCTTCTATGTTGGAAATACTGTTTTTTCTTCAGGATTCTACTCTGTGGTTCTTGCTTTATTTTTGATGGGTAGTGTTTTAGCTGCGGTGTATCATTCCGAAGTCATTGCCCATCGTTTAGGGGAGCCTTTTGGGACTTTACTTCTCGCATTTGCCATTACGGTTATAGAAGTAGGACTTATTATTTCTATTATGATGGGGGCGAAAGGGTTGGAAACTATTACTCTTGCCAGGGATACAGTTTTTGCCGCAGTAATGATAATCCTTACCGGAATTATCGGAAGCTGTATTGTAATAGGCTCTTTAAGATATAGAGAACGTTTAGGCATTGAAGCTTTTTCATTTCCCCACAAAATAAGCTATCCGAAAACCAGTCTGTACAGAATAGTCATGAAATGATTTCCCGAAAACAATTGTATATTCTTAATATTATCCCTGGGGATAGTCGTCTTATTGGCAAAGCACCTTTCCAAAGATGTTGAGCATAACCAACCTTTCGAATACCTTTTCTGAAGTGAAAGGAATGACCCTTCAGCATTTTATCATCATTAATAAAGTAGAAAAGGTAAAAGAATTACTGTTATATGACGGGCTCAATCTTACAGAAATCCCTTATAAACTTAATTACAGCAGTGTAGGCCATCTCTATAACCAGTTTAAAAAGATCACCTGACTATCACCCTCATTTTACAAGCAGTTGAAACAAAGACCTCTTGGAAATCTGGAAGACTTATAAAAAGTGGGATATATGTAAGAATATTTCAGATTTATATAGCTTAGTATATACTGATAAGGCCATCTTTGTAGTATAATAATCAGGAATTTATCAAATCCATTAAAGTTTTATCACCATAAAAAGTGTAATTTTTAGATTGGAAAATAGAGTGAACAGTTGAAGGTATATATCATACAAAATGCTGTTCTCCGGTATTTAAAAACATCGTAGTAGTAATTAAGACTGGAAAAGCCAATATAACCCATGATAAATTAACAAACTTAAGGATTCTCAACTTTGATAATGAGCATATTAAAATCTAGATAAAATAGTAGATCTGTTTTCAAAAGGTTTTAATTAATTAAGGATAGGAACCTATGGTTTCTGTCCTTTTTATCCATGCTGATGTGATCATGTATAATAAATACCATCAACAGAGCCCCAAAAAAGAGTTTGTCTGAATAAAAATGTGTAAGAAATTTTTTCACATACAGAACAGGCGGTTCTTCTTATTAATTCAATACAGGAAGTCATGAAAACAATACATCTTTTTCAGTTTAAAAATTCTATTACCCGAAAACTTCCTTTTTTTAGGGAAGAATGTAGATTAGATACTTTAAATGATTTAATGGCCTTTGATCTGATGAATACCGAAAAAGTGACTGAGTTCATTATTGAGGTTCAGGACTAGTTTATTTTTGAAGATATGATCAGAGAAGATCTTTTGTCAATATGCAGAAATGCAAAAGAAATGATTGAGCATTATTTTGTAACAACAATGAATGACTATGATGTTATCTGAGCATTGATTTCAACAGCGTACAAAGCTTTTTCAATCAACATTAAATAGTAAAACCCATGAAATTTCAGCAAAACTTACTTGATTATATCAGTACTTCACTCATAACAATGAATGAAACGGTTTCTATAGCAGAAAGCGTAACTTCGGGATTATTACAGCTGGCTTTTTCCCAGATGCCTTATGCAAAGCTTTTTTACAAAGGAGGAATAACAACTTTTACATTACCAGAAAAAGCTAGATTTTTAGATATCAATAGAATTGAAGTTCAGGAAAATGGTTTTGAGACCCAAAAAATGGCCGATACAATGGCTACAAAGGTTGCTGAATCATTTGGAACAGCATGGGGTATCGCTTCTACTGGTTATGCTGAATCTGTAAGAAATTCAGGATTCAAAGTGTATTCATTCTGTTCATTCAGTTACAAAGGAGAAGTCGTACTTTCCAAACAAATAGAGCTTCATAATAAGACCCAGGCATTAGATGCACAGTTATACTATACTGAGTTTATTTTAGGGTGTTATAAAAGTATATTGAATCAAATTTTAATTTAAACTTACCATTTGATGGCAGTGTAAAAGTACAGATATATATGACATACCCATTGTTAATGTTAAAGCAGGTTTTTAAGAAAAAACTTGGTTAACACTACATCTTTACTTATCATTCATTTTGAACTTTTGCCTTCCTATTGACACGGGAGGCTTTTTTATGCAGTAAGGCTGTTCAAAGACAATTGAAGTCTTTTATCTCCTGTTATTATAAAAAAGTTGCCCGGTTTTGTAATTTGAAATCCGCATAATTAAGAATGGTATGAATACAGAGACAAATGAACAGCCGGATATCAATTAAAAAGAAAGCTGATACTTTGCTGGTGTTACATCATAAAACGGGTACTGTGGGTATCGTTCAGGGATTGGGTGAGGATGGCGAATTGCATAAGGTGGACCCCAGGGAGCTGAACAATGCAGAAATAGTAAGTGTTGGTTCTAATGAAGATTCTTTTGCAGCGTTTTATGCTGGATTTTATCATCAGCTTAAAGAGCCTCTGGAGTTTTCATTTTTTAAGGTATCGGAATATGAAGCCGGGCAGACTGCTTTACACTTACAGAGGTATATTGATGACAGTTCTGATGGAGGAAAAAGGGAATTGAAAGACTATGAAATTTCTATTGAGAGCGTGGAGGCTTATAGGAGTTCTGGAGGAGAAATAAAAGGTGAAAGAGGGGAGGCTTCTAATAATTACTTATATAAACCTGAGCAGGTGAACTGGAAGATGATGGAGAAGCTGGGGCTCAGTAAAGAGATATTACAGGAACTTGGGGTTTTGGAATCTATGCTGAAAGGTTATAAAACGGATAAGTTAGTTCCGGTACATATTGATGTGGGAACAGTAAAGGGAATCATGGAAGCAAGGCTTTCTTTAAAGGCTAATGATTTTGGTGAAGTGGAACTTATGTTTCATCCTGTAAGAAGGGTGCCTGATTTCTCTATACCGTTCTTTGGGCATACATTTTCAGAAAAAGATAAAAGAAATCTTATGGATAATGGGAATATAGGAAGGGTGGTAGATTTGGTCCATAGGATTACAGGAGAGTTGGTGCCTTCACTTATTAGCAGGGATAGGCTGACTAATGAGTTGATTCAGGTTAAGACTGAGTTTGTTAGGATTCCACTGGTGATTAAAGGAGTGACGTTGGATGGACAGCAGAGAAAAATACTAAGAGAAGGAAAACCGTTGTATCTTGAAAATATGCTTTCTGCCAGAGGAACATTGTTTAATGCTGCGGTGCAGTATAATGCAGATAAAAGGTATGTGGAGTTTTTGCTGGATAAAAATGTAAGGAGATTGGGAGTAGGAGATTTCACGCAGGTTCCGGAGGTGTTCAGAGGGAAGAAGCTTAAGAAATGGCAGGTGGAGAAGTTGAATAAAGGAGAGGTAGCGTATGTGGATGGGCTGGTGGATAGGAATAGGAAGGAGTATCAGGGGGTATCTTAGGTTTGATAAAAGGATAGGGAAGTTTGAGTTTTCTTTTAGGAATTGTGGAAGGAGGAGCAGAAACAGGAGCTGGGGAAGAGTAGGAAGAGAGGGAGGGGGATTTGAAAGCCTTCTGGTGGGAAGGCTTTTGCTGTTGGGATGAAAGCAAGTGTTTAGGGGATTACAGTTTCATCCTTTATATTTCACTGCCTTTTAGGGAGCTGTTAATTTTAAATAAGGGTACTTTTTTTGATCTTTTTCATACTCTTAAAGTTAAAGAGTATAAGAATTATGTCCTAACAAAGTTAGCAACTCCAATATTACTTCTTTATCAATTTCTGAACAGAAATTTTATTTCCTGAATTGATTTGTGACCAATATACTCCTTGCTTTGAGATCGGTAGTTGCAGCTGTTCCGGAGTCTGAGAGCATCTGAAATTTTCTTTTCCATAAATAAGTTTACCAGAATAATCAAAAATACGAACGCTTACTTTGCTCTCTTTTTCACATTTTATATTAATATTGTCTGAAAAAATTGTCGGGAAAATCTTGAAGTTATCTGCTTTTTTAGACTCAACAATTCCTAAGTTATTGTATGTGTATTGTGCAAGTGCAAATTTGCTGTTGCTGGGAAAATCTGAAGAAGAAGCGAATCCTGCAAGAATTATTTTTGAATCAAAAACCAACGATGAATACGGAATATCCTGAAATCCTGAAAAATCTGTAATTACAACACCGGAATTTCCGAATTGTGTATCTAAAATCCCAGATAGATTAAATTTCATCATCGCAAAATTTTCATTACCATTGGTCGCCGAGTACGTAGAACCAACTGCGATAATATTATTTGAAGAATCTAATTTCATATTTCTCAGCTGACCTCCGATACTTGGAAGAAGTGTCTGTACAACACCGTTCGTTCCGAAAGAATTTTCAAAAGAACCATCTACATTGAATTTTATTATCGTAAAGTTATCTGAAACATTGTTATTGCTCGATGAGAACGATTCTCCGCCCAATAAAATACTTCCGTCACTTAAAACAATATTGGTATTTGACAGTGAGCTACCTATATTCGTAACATTAAAATATCTGTATCCTACGGAGGCAAATGAAGTATCCAAAGTTCCGTTTGGTAACAATCTTAATATAAACATTCTACCTTGGTTGGAGCCTGTCGTCAGCAAAAGATAGCCTGAACAAACGATTGTTCCATTTGGAGCAATATTTACGGAATTCAAATAATGGCGGTGATTAACAGGTGCAATAGTAAATAGTCCGGTATTATTAAACGTAGTATCAAATTGACCGTTCTGTAATAAACGCAAAACGTAACCTTCTGTCAATGCATTCGTGCCTCTTTTGTTACCGACCACAATTATTTTTCCGTCAGATTGCAGTTCACCGCTAAAGACATTGTCATCTGACTGAGCGCCAAAATTGATTTCCAGAATACCGTTTGTACCGAAATTTGTAACATAATTTCCATTTTCATCAACTTTACAGATGATGATGTTAAAATAGCCGTCGGTGGCAAGCTTAGTTCCGAGAATGATCATCTCGTTGTTGCTTGTCTTTAATATTTTTTCAATTGATTTAAAAGGAAGCTGTTTGATTCCGTTACTCTGAAAAGTAGTGTCAAAAGAACCGTCAGAATTGTGTCTCACAAGATAAGCGCTGGTATTGTCAGTACCTCCAACCAGTATTTTACTGTTACTCACAGCAACCATCGACCCTATTTTCTCAATATTTGAGTTTGCATTGATGTCATAAACCATTTTTCCATTGGTTCCAAAATTATTATCAAGTACCTGGGCAAAAAAGAGGTGTGCAGATGATAACAAAACAATAAATATTGCTTGATATTTCATGATTATTTATTTAACTAATTTCTGATATTTGACGATGGAGTCAGCGGTTTTATCCTGAAATTCAGCAGAATTAAACCACGCAAATATAGGTAAAAACTTCAATGAAAGAACATTGATCCCGCTTTTGAGAATGCTACCTCTTTAATCATAAAAAAGGTTGAAATATTTACTCCATCGGATAAGCCTAATGATTCCTCTATTACTTAGACCTAAAACCAGATCAATAATATTTGGTAATGATATACCTCAATGTACCAGCGCCTGAATCTTTATTAAAGATGATCATCAAATTAATTTTATAAATAAACTAATCTTTAATTTCGATACAAAATATGATATATTATAATTTAGATTGGATTATCATATAATAAACCTATTCCAAAACGCACTATACAATGGTGCATTCAAGTATATCGTTACCCAAGATTATTATTGCTGTGATTATTTCATTAATTATTGGTTTATTATGATAAAAAATATCAGTCCCAGGATATGCTTTTTGTAACATATATTACTGAGTGTAAAGGGTATTCGAGTACAAAAGATATGATAGGTTTCTATTTTGATGGGAAGAAGTATTACATGGAAGATAATTCGGAAAATGAAAATGTTTTTTATGTAATGAAAGGCAAACAAAAACAAATAGCTGATGTAAAAGCTAAAATCAATAGTCTTACCGCTGCTGAAAAAGATAGTCTTGACTCTTGGTCAAAAAGATTCTCGGAGGTATATATGCGCAAACTTAAAAACGAAGTTTACGATAGGATTTTCAGTAAAGAGAAAAATGGGATTGCCATCATTTCTGCATTTCCTACAGAAGATTATTCCTTTACAGGGGCAGAGTTTAAAATATTAAACTTCAGCAAAAAAACAATTAAGTATATCACTTTCAATTTTTATGGAAAAAATGGAGAACTAAATGTTCTCCATTTTACTATCTGAATAATGCATTTGTATATTTCTTATTTACAACTTTGTCTCGCATTGAAGCTTTATCAGTGAAATTTCTTGAAATATTTTTTATCATTTCACTATAATTATCAGTCCCATCATCTTTTTGTCGATAATATGGTTTTATTGAGGTGCAATTTTTATGCTCAAATAAAGTATTGAGTAAAGTTCTATCAGAAATACCACAAGAATGTCCAAATATAATTACTTGATAGTTATTGGAATTCATAAATTCCAATAATCTTTTATAAGAGTCACTTTCAAGATATTTCATTGATTTGATATTCTGTAAATATTCATTATCATTAAGATTTTCAATTTCCAAATAATCTTTATCAATTTCATCTCCAAAACCAAAAATTATTTTATTACCAGTTTTATTATTTAATACTCCATGAACATGAATAATATCTGTTGATATATCATTGCCAAACTCACTATCACTTGGAGGATTACTATAATGTGTTTCAGTTGATGTATAATTAAAATTTACAAATAATACTTCTTTTGGTCTATAACGGAAATAATTGAGCGAAGCCCCAGATATTAATAATTCTTTTATTTTTCTTTTTTTGTCCTTTAAACCTCCTAATGCATTATATAATCTTGTTTCTCTATCCGACAAATTAAGATCTTGAATGTGAATATTACCCTCTTCTAAATCTTTAATATTTGAATAAATGTTTTGAAAAATTTCTTCTGTTAAATGATTAATAGATGATTCAGAAAAATCTCGTAAATTAAAATCAGAATATATGACTTCATATATTGATTTTTTAAAACTCATTTCCTCAACTGTAATAGGAAAACTTTTTGAAAATATAGTTTGTATTTTAGTAAGATATTTTTCTAATAATAACTCAACAATTTTAAAATCTCTGTTCAAATCAGTTATTTTATAACGTGGAGGAGAACTAACTTTATAAGTGTTTTTAAGTAATTTATAGTATTCATTCTCAATATCAACCCAATTAAGTGAATATCTTTTTTGTGTCAAAGTATCTAAAAATTCATTTTTGAATCTTAATTTACTATTATTATATTTTAAACTTTTTAATAGAATTTCATGTTCAGACTCACCTGCAGCTGCTTCAGAATATATAAGATGAGGAACTCGATCAATAATAATACTATCGTCTTCATATTTAGTACCTCGATGTGTGTCATTTAAAACTTCCTTTCTTTTCTCAGCCCAATAATCATTAATAAAATCTCCATAGCTTGTTTTCATTCCATGAGCTAAGTCAAAACCATTCCCAATTAATATTATACGATTCATAAGTATTAGTTTTTAATAAGTAAATATAATATTTTATAAAGCTCAACCATCAATGGTATTATCTTTATCAATAACCTAACCTATTATCCTTATCATCTTTATCATTTTGAATATACATTTTGTATATCTAAAATGATATATTTAATACATTTTGTTATATATTTGCATTGTTGTTACACAACAACATGATTGACCAGAATACTTAGAAAGTTATCTAAAATAAAATACTCCTTGCATCAACAAGGAGTACTAAATAAAAGGAAATTATTTAATTTCTACATAGAAAACAAATAATCCTCCTTTTGGATGGTAAATAGTTTTACCATTCTTTTTAATTGATCTGGTAAAAACTTTTTTATAAGTTTTTCCATTTTTTTCAAAAGTTTCCATTGATCCGGATTTTTTGAATTAAACCAATTACCGAACGACTCAGGCTGCAACCTGAGTCGTTCTGATTACAAACTCAGCGTTATCGCCTGTAGAATACATCCACATCTGTATCATCAACTTTAGCAAAGATAATGAATTTAAAAATCAGTTTTACAATAGTTATTAATATATGTTGGTAACTTATGATATTTTATGGTTTAAAAACCGTTTTTATTACCATAAATAGAATTATTGGATTAGTTAAAATTGCATTATAATAATTTTTCAGTTGTCAGGATGTAATATGAATCATATATCCTAAACTTTAGACATAGTTTGTTACGAACCGATGAAGTTGCATACATATCTAAAATTCAATCATTATGAAATCATTAAAAGAATTCATCGTAGAAAATTTAGAAAATCCTACTGTTACAACTGTTCAAGAAAATGTTGAAAAACAAATTGATGAAAATGTAAATCAGAAAACTGTTCAAGAAAATATAAATTTAGAAAAAGAAACAGTAGAAAAATAATCATTACGGAAAACAGTAAATCCGATGTGAAGAATGTTTGTATATTGAAAAAACTAATAACAAATATTTCATGACAGTAATCGGTTTAAGAGTAAAATCCAATAGTAGGATTTATTGTTGCATTCTAGAAGAGTTACCAGATGGCTCACTCAACTATATTGATATTACACATCTAAAAATACCATTAGCACTTAATTGGCCAGAAGCTTTAAACTTTGTTCGTAATACAATATTGGATATTCTTCTTCAATATGAGATTAAGAAGGCAATAATAAGAATTTGTGAATTCGGTATTACTTTCAATAGTACAATAATTGAGAGGGTCTATATAGAGGGGGTATTACAAGAAACCATTGCAAGTTCTAATGTAGAAAAATATAAAGCGGGACAGATTGCTGAATTCACATCACTTTTAGGAATTAAAAGAGATGAGTTTAAGAAATATGCGCAAGCAGAATTGGATTATGAAAATATCCCAACAGAAATCAATTGGGATAAATTATCATTGGAAGAAAGAGAAACTATTTTAACTGCAAATGCTGCGCTAAATCTTTAATTATGTTTACAAACACCTTATTAAACTTCACACTTGGTAGCAGAATTGGATCTGGCGGTGAAGCTACTGTGTATAAAGCTATAGACACACAATTAAATGCTGAAATTGTAATTAAAAAGATTCCAAAAAGTAATTTTACTGACATTGATAAGTATTTTGAAGAATCACAAAAATTATATTTATCATCTCATCATAATGTTGTAAAAGTAATGTATGGCTGTCAAGATAATGATTTTATATATCTCGCTATGCCATTATATCCAAAAGGATCACTGAAATCTATAATTGATAATAAATTCTTAACATCCAGAGAAATAATTAGATATTCATTGCAATTCCTTTCAGGGTTAAACTTTATTCATTCAAAACAATTGATACATTATGATATCAAACCTGAAAATATATTAATTGACAACACCAATACTGCATCTATATCTGATTTTGGATTAGCAGAATACTTAGGTTTTTATGGATTTGCTAATATCAGAGGTACAACTAAAGAATTTGCACCCCCAGAATTATTTTCACAACCAGCACATAATATTAAATTTGATATTTATCAATCAGGATTAACTTTATTTAGAATGTGCAATGGTGATGATATCTTTTTTCAACAATTAGATGAATCTTTTACATCTAAGGGCGTTACTAATGATGGCATCTTTATCAATAATTTAATTCGTGAAAAATTTCCAATTAGAAATTATTTTTTACCACATATACCAAAAGGTATTATACAAGTGATTAGAAAAGCACTTAAAGCTGATCCAAATGAAAGATATGATTCAGTTTTAGAAATGTTGAATGATTTAAGCAAAATCAATAATAGCGATGATTGGGTATATTCAAAAACCACTAATATCGAAAAATGGGAGAAACAAAAATATTTAGTAACCTGTACATATAACGACACGAATAATAAATATACTATTGTTGCGTTAAAAAATAATAGAAGAAAGAAAGATTATTGTTTAACTTTGGATACTCAAAAACAGGCATATGATTTGTTGTATGATTGTTTGAATAATACATGGTAATGTCCTTAAGGAAAATTACATATAATTCTAAAACAAGAAATGATATTTCTAACCCTTATCATAAATTTTCTCACGAAGATTTATTAAGGTTAGCGAATATAAGTACCTTTAATGGCAATTTTGAAATTGAGAAATTACATAATGGTCGAATTAAAGTGAATGCGATTGTAAAATCAAAATCTTCAAAAAAATAATTAAAACCTTCTAAAATAGAGGGTTTTGCGTTTTTCAGCCTTAAATCTTTTTTATATATTTGTATTATTAAAATAAAAATCATTCCTAAAAGGAATGTAAAATAAATCGTGCTAATTGCATTATTGCTAACCTAAACTACCACAACGAAGTTTTCGAACTTCATCTTTAAAAGCAAATAATCTTTTACTGTTGTTTCAAATAAAATGGGTTTTCATGATCAAGATGTTTCGGGACATTTTCTAAGATAGTAGTATATGAAAGCATCTTTATGGTTTCCCGTAAAAGATTTAATTTAAAAGTTTTGTATATTTAGAGAAACTTAATAATCAGTGACTCCATTTAATTCACAAAAAATAATTACACACAAAATTAATGAAACTGAGCTTAGTACTTTTTTTGTCGGATTTGACATTAATGATACAGGAGAGATCCAGTATAGGATTAAACCATTAATTGAAAAATTGACGCATGTGATCCACGAATTTGCTTTTGGATTTCATGAGGGCGAAAGTACTGAAAATACTGAAATTTTACCTAAATTAATTGAAGCAGCCCAATCAATTTATAAAATTGATGCATTTCAAAAAGTAAAAGATCTGTGTCAAGACGGAGAGGGTCTTGGTGATGATGTTGAGGATAAGTATTTGAGAAGAGGTGAGTTTGGTGAATTGATTCTTCATTTATTACTGAGGGATTTCTATAATACGCTTCCATTATTGTCAAAAGTTTATTTTAAAGATTCATTTGGTCATACAGTACATGGATTTGATGCTGTTCATATTGACCCAAATACAAAATCACTTTGGTTAGGAGAATCAAAACTTTATAAAGATGGTAAGGCTGGTATTAGGGCTTTAATTAAAGATATAGAAGAACACTTTAAAAGTGATTATTTAAATTCTGAATTTTTGATTATATCAAAAAAATTGAAACACTTTGATAACATACCTGAAAAAGATTATTGGGTCGATTTAATGAATAAATCAACAAAACTAGTTGACCAATTGGAATCAATTAATATCCCATTACTTTGTACATATACTTGTAATTTGTTTACATCACATTATGATGAAAATAGCGATTCTTTTGTTAATGAGTATATAGAAGAAATGAGAGAACTTAAAAAGTATTTTGATGAGAATAATAATCATCCATTAAAAACAAAACTTAACATCATACTTGTTCTATTTCCTGTTCAAAATAAAATAGAGCTTGTGAAGGGCTTACATACAAAACTTTCGTTAATGCAACAATTAGGGGAATGATTGAAGATTTACTTACTGACATAACATCTAAAGAGCAATTTAATTTTGAAGAAACTTTTTTGATATACAAACTTTGTTCTGAGCTAATAATTGAAGAAGAAGAGGTTGCTCAAAAATTATTAGTTAATATTCTAGAGTCTAAAGAGAAATTTGACCCAAGCTTAAATCAAATACTAGTAGATTTAATTGAAGCTGTTGGATTTTATCCTTACATAAAAAAAGAGAACTTTGAATTAGATTCTACGGACTCTCTTATTAGAGAAATGTATCATTATTCAGATAATTTAAACAAATTTTTGCACGAAGATCAAAAACATTTACTATCGTTATTAAATACTGATAAAAATGTAATTGTTAGTGCACCAACTAGTTTTGGAAAGAGCTTGTTAATTGAAGAATTTATAGCATCTCATAAATTTAAGAATATAATAATAATTCAACCTACATTAGCTCTACTTGATGAAACTAGGAGAAAATTAAAAAAATATGATCAAAAATATAAATTGATTGTAAGGACATCCCAAGATTCATCTATAGAAAAAGGTAATATTTATCTTTTTACAGCAGAAAGAGTTAACGAATATAAAGATTTCCAGCATATTGATTTAATAATAGTGGATGAATTTTATAAGTTGAGTTCGAAAAGAGATGATGAAAGAGCAGACTCATTAAACAATGCTTTACATTTTATTTTGAAAACTTATAATAGTAAATTTTATTTACTTGGACCTAATATTGATCGAATATCTAAAGGCTTTGAAGAGAAATTTAATGCAATATTTTACAAAACAAAATCTTCTTTGGTTGATATTAAAAGTGTTGACATTTATTCTGAACATAAGGAAAAATTTGACATGCCCAGAAAGTATAAAGAATATAAAGAACAAGTTTTATTTGATTTGTTATTAGAAAATCAACATCAACAATCAATTATTTATTGTTCATCACCATCACGAGTAAGATACCTTTCAAAAAGATTTTATTCTTATCTGATTTCTAAAAACATCCAAAAGGAAAATGAAGGTCTAGATATTATTAAGTGGATTGAAGAAAATATATCTACTGACTGGAGTATGATTGATTTATTAAAATACAGGGTTGGAATCCATGATGGTGCACTGCAAAGACATATTACAACAACAATTATTGACTATTTTAATACTGGTTTATTAAACTATCTGTTTTGTACAACAACAATTATTGAAGGTGTAAATACCAGTGCTAAAAATATAGTTTTTTTTGACAGTACCAAAGGAACTAACACAAAGATAGACTACTTTGATTATTCCAACATTAAAGGCCGTGCAGGCCGTTTAATGATGCATTATACAGGAACAGTATATAATTTCAATCCAGTTCCTCCGAATGAGCAGGTTACCATAGATATTCCTTTTTATGAGCAAAACCCAATCTCCGATGAAATATTAATTAATTTGGACGATGAAGAAGTTATAGACAAATTATCTGATCAATATAAAGCAATTAAACAAATTCCTGAAAATGAAAGAAACATTATCAGGGATAATGGTGTCCAAGTTTTTGGACAGAAGAATATCATTAATCAATTAAGAAATGACTTAAATACTCAATATCATTTAATAGCTTGGAATAGATATCCAACTAAGGAACAATTAACATACGTACTAACATTAGCATGGGAAAATTTATTAAAGCCAGCTGAAACAGTAAGGCCCATGACTTTGAAAGCACTTATAACTGTTACTCAAATCTATGGTTTCAATCAGAGTATTTGGAATTTAGTAGAGAGCACATTTGAATATTTCAAGACATTGTCAAAATTTAAGGATCTTCCTGATTCTGAAATAAGGGATGAAGCTATTAGACAAAGTTTTCAAACATTAAAACATTGGTTTGAATATAAAGTTCCCAAATGGTTAGCAGTAATTGATTCATTACAAAAATTTGTCTGTTTAGAAACAGGACTTCGTCCTGGCAATTACAATTACTTTGCGAGTTTAATAGAAAATGATTTTTTAAGAGAAAATTTGACTATTTTATATGAATTTGGTATGCCAAGCTCCGCAATACGAAAACTTGAAAAATTAATTTCATCCGAAGTTTTGCAAGACGATGTTATTAAGATAATCAGGGACAATAAGCTTTTTAATAATAATATATTCATTGCTTATGAAAGAAATAAGCTAAAAGAGATATAATAATTGAAAACAAAGAGTAGATTTATATGTAATGACCACATATTAATAAGATTTGTTTCTCAAATGTTATACGTAAATATTAACGTACAATCCTACATAATTAGATGATTTGTTTTCTTTTTGTTGTTTATGTCTATAATGCCGCCATAAGAATAATATTCCAACAACTAATAAAATAATAGCAAGCCATCTTCCTGTCCATTCTATTAATCTGACAAATATGGATTTGTTATAACTTGAAAAACCTTCTAATCCACCAGAATTCCGTCTATTGAACTTTCTGCGTTTTATCCAATAGAGTATTCCAAATCCTGATAATATTGATGTAATTCCTAATATTAACAATACTGTTCCCATGATTTTAGGTTAATTCTAAGGAGTTTACAAATTTGTATTTAAATATAATATTGTAGATTAATAAAATCTTATTTTATTGGTTAAGACTTCAGATTTTATCATTGATGAAGATACAATATTTGTTTAAATGTTTTATTATTAATGTATTGTATCTTTAAAGACTATTTTCCTATTTAATTGATAAATTGAAAATTCTAACTATTCTTAGAATTAATTCTCAACTTTGTATTGTGTAATGTCAAATTCGAAATCAAATAATTCTTTTGGGTGGACTTGCAAGGCTGTTGCGAATTTTAAAATTGTTCTTAGCGTTAAATTTATTTTTCCTGATTCATATTTACTGATATCAGCCGTATCAATTCCTGTAAAAAATTCTAAATCTTGTTGAGTAAGTTTCTTTTTCGTGCGTAATACTGAAATTTGCTTTCCAATATGAATTCTCAGGTCTTTATTAATATCCATACTTGCTAATGTTTAAAGCAAAATGCAATATTTAAATAATAATATTATTGGGATATATCCCAATATTGAAAAATATCATTATATTTGTACAATAAGTTACAATAAATGTAACTTTGCGATACTTCAACGAAATATTAGAAGCTATTGCTTAGAATCTCGCTTTTGGAAACTGGTAATTTTTAACGTACGAGAAGATAAGCAGGAAGCTCACGACCTAGGCGTGGGCTCTCTTATCCGTACGTAAGGTATACCAGTGCCTCAAAAGCGGATATTGTAGAGTCCCATGCCGTTTTTTATTTTATGCAGTTCTGCTTTTCTACAATTATCTTTTTATTCTAAGCCCGCTTTACAAAATAGAGGTATACTGATACTTTACAATGGGGTGTACAATCCATTGCGGCTTTAGGGCTTTCACGGGAACACAAATTTTATTCATATTTTCAAGTTAATTTTTTTTTGATGGACTGGGACAGTAGGTTTTGCTGTTACCTCAGTTGGGCTTTTGTTCCTGGTCCATTTTTAAGATGATTAGGTGCTGTATGGAAGGAGTGTGAAGAGGAAAGGAATGATGGATCATTATAATTAATAGAATAAATACGAAGTAATAGATATGTAGGGTATAATAACCATAGAAATAGAGAAGATAAAAAGAAAAGCCCTTTCCCTGTAAGTTGACCGCTTGGCAGGAAAGAGCATTGTCTAATAAATTAAACTTATTCAAAAGTATGAAAAAAAACTTTTGCAGCCTGGGTCATGTTCAAATGGCTTTTGCGTTAGCATTGCTGGTGTCTTGCACCGCAATAGGACAGGTACGTGAAATTTCAGGTACTGTCACAGGGAAATCAGGTGCTTTAAGCGGGGTTTCGGTATTTCAGGAAGGAAAGGATCAGATAGTATTAACGGGAAGTTCAGGAGCCTATCGGATACAGGTTTCAGGGAAGAGTGCGGTACTGGTGTTCAGGTATGCTGGGTACCTGGTGAAGAGAGTGAAGGTGGGAGATAGAGGTAAGGAGGAAGGAGAAGAATGGAGCAAGGGAAATGGAAATAATGAAGTGGACAGGAGCGTGATCAATGTTTCGCTTGAATGGGATTCTGAGATTGATGATAAAGGTTCTGATAGGGGTACGGATAAGGCTTTGGTAACGGGAATTGGGGAGATTGTGCTGAATGCGGGGTATTATAAAGTTCGGGATAAAGAACGGACGGGGAGTATTGCGAAGGTTTCAGCAAAGGATATTGGGAATCAGCCGGTAGGAAACGTACTGGGAGCAGTGCAGGGGAGAATGGCCGGAGTAAGCATTACCCAGAGTGGAGGAATGCCGGGAGGTGGTTTTGATATTCAGATCCGGGGAAGGAATAGCCTGAGAACCTCTTCAAATAGTGAGATTGATGGGAATCAGCCTTTATATGTGATTGATGGGGTGCCTGTAGGAGGGGATATGAAGTCTGAGTTTTCAACTCTCGTTATTCCTTTGCGGGTTATTAATCCGTTAAATGCCATCAATCCTAATGATATTGAAAGTATTGAGATCTTAAAGGATGCGGATGCTACAGCGATATACGGCTCAAGGGGAGCGAATGGAGTCGTACTGGTGACGACGAAAAGTGGGAAATCCGGGAAAACGGAGCTGAGCCTTACCACCAATTACGGGATAAGTAAGGCCATGATTGGGCTTACTATGATGAATACAGGACAGTATCTGGGAATGCGGAAACAGGCCTATGCGAATGATGGAATCTCTGCCTATCCGGCCAATGCATATGATATCAATGGGAAATGGTCTCAGGATCGGTATACAAACTGGTCTGAGAAGCTGATTGGAAACTGGGCCGCTTCTTCATCCACTCAGCTGTCGCTGAAAGGGGGAAGTGAGACGACCAGTTTTCTGATCAGTCTGGGAAGAAATGAACAGGCTACGGTGTTTGAAAAGGATTTTAAATATGTGAGCCATACCCTTTCTGGGAATCTGTCACACCGTTCTAAAGACAGGAAATTCCAAATGACGTTTGCCAATCAGTTTTCCTTTCAGAAAAATAATGTGGTCAATGAAGATATTACCCAGAAATCACTGCTGCTGGCACCAAATGCTCCGGAGCTGTATAAACCTGATGGCAGTCTGAACTGGGAAAATAATACTTTTACCAATCCGGTAGCCGTATACAACAGTTCTTATCAGAATAAGAACATACAATTCATAAGCAGCCTTAATGCTCAGTATGAGCTGCTTCCCCATACGGTGGTTAAGTTAAACGGAGGTATTAATTACACCGCTTTTGAAGAATGGTCACTTCGACCCAATACCATTTATAATCCTTCCTTTGTGACAGGACAGTCAAGCTTTTATTCAAGTTCTTCAAAAAGTAACAATAACCGCTTTTCCTATATCGCAGAACCACAGTTAGAGTGGACCCTGAAAAGAGGAGGACATGAGCTGACAGCATTGCTGGGAGCGAGTATACAGGTGGAGGAAAATAGCAGGGAATCAATGCGGGGAAGTGGTTTTGCAAGCAATGCCTTATTACAGAATATCGGAGCTGCACAAACCAAAACCATTGCTGATCAGGTGACCACCCAGTACAGGTATGCAGCCGTATTCGGAAGACTGAACTATCAGTATAAAAACAGGTATATACTCAATATTACAGGAAGACGTGACGGGAGCAGCCGCTTTGGGGAAAACCGTAAGGTGGCATCCTTTGGAGCGTTGGGAGGAGCATGGCTGTTTTCTGAGGAACCTTTTTTTAAAGACAGTTCATGGCTGAGCTTTGGGAAATTGAGAGGAAGCTATGGGATTACAGGAAGTGATAATATCGGAGATTATCAGTATCTGGATAATTTCTCCGTGTCAACTTATATTTATAATTCAGTGACAGGACTGATTCCCTCACGACTTTATAATCCTGACTTCAGCTGGGAGAAAACCCGTAAGCTGGAAACGGCATTGGAGCTTGGATTCTTGAAGAACCGCCTGAATATGTCAGTTTCATGGTATCGTAATACGAGTTCCAATCAGCTGGTAGGCTATCAGCTTCCAGCAATTACCGGGTTTACCTCTGTACTGGCCAATATGAATGCCGTAGTGGAAAATAAAGGCTGGGAAATAGAGCTGAATGCAAGACCCATTTCCGGGGAGCTGTTAAAATGGTCATCAGGATTTAATATAAGCATTCCAAAAAATAAACTGCTCTCATTTCCTGGGCTTGAAGGATCTCCCTATGAAAACACATTTATTGTTGGGCAGCCTGTTTCGATCGTAAGGTTATATCAGCTGGAAGGTATTGATCCTGCCACAGGGCTTTACCGTTTTAAGGATTTTAATGGTGATGGTAAGATAACAGCTCCCGAAGATAATAAGGTGGTGGAAAATATAGGTGTCCGTTATTTTGGAGGCTGGAGCAATACCCTGCAGTACAGGAACTGGGATTTTTCCTTTCTGTTTCAGTTTGTAAAACAGAGAAATCTTAATTATAACAGTACAATGCCTTTGCCGGGAGGAATGTTTAACCAGCCTGTAGGGGTACTGGATGTATGGTCGCCTCAGAACCCTTCAGGAACTTATATGCCTTACAGTACCGGTACGGTAGGAGATCAGAATACGGCACAGAATAATTTCCGAAGCAGTACGGCAAGTGTTTCAGATGCCTCATTTATAAGGCTTAAAAATATTCAGCTGACCTATACCTTACCATTGAAAAGTACAGTCCTTAAAACGGTTAAAATATATTTTCAGGGACAGAATCTCCTGACATGGACGAAGTATTTTGGAATGGATCCTGAGTTTACAGTAGGAGGTTTTCTTCCTCCACTGAAAACCTATTCTTTCGGTACACAGATTAACTTTTAAAACAAAAATCATGAAACCAATTATAATGATATCTATAAGAAATATCACCGCTTTACTGATACTCCTAGGCATATTGGGAGCCTGCGAAAATATGCTCGAAGCAGATCCTCCTTCGGATCAGCTGGATGCAGCGCAGGTATTTGAAAATGTACAGACTGCAGATGCTGCATTGGCCGGGCTCTATGCCAATATATGGGACAGCTCGCCATTATCAGGCGGGACACAGGGAAGTGGAGTTCTGTTGGGAAGCTATACGGATGATCTGGTATGCTATTATACATCAGGAGAAAGCAGCGGAGCACTGGATGTTTATAATAATCTCCAGATTGCATCGAACGCCGCCATATATATGTACTGGTCATCAGCCTATAAGCAGGTCTATATGGCCAATGCCATTATAAAAGGACTGGAAAATTCAAAATCACTGCCACAGTCAGATAAAAATAGGATTAAAGGGGAAGCTCTTTTAGTGAGGTCCATCCTCTTTTTTTATCTTCAGCAGGTATTCGGTGATATACCAATGCCCTTAACTACAGATTATAAAATTAACCAGTCTCTTGGTAAAACATCTGCTTCTCAGGTGCTCTCCCAATTGGAGGTTGATCTGGAGGCAGCATCAGGGCTGTTGGCGGATGATTACAGGAATGCAGAAAGGATTTTCCCTAACCGTAAGGTGGCACAGCTTATACTGGCCAAAACTTATATGCTTGAGGAAAAATGGAGTCAGGCAGAGGATATCTTAAAGACAATATCTTCAAGTTCTCTTTATACTTTTGAATCTGATATTACCAAAGTTTTTCAAAAGTCTGGAACTCATATCTTATGGCAGCTAAAACCGAAAAATAATAATGATCCTACCAGTGAGGTCCAAACCTATTACTTTTCTGGTGCTGCTCCCACATTGTATGCTTTAAATAATGACCTTGTGAGTTCTTTTGCTTCGTTTGACAAAAGAAAGCAGAACTGGACAGTACCGGTAACCGTAGGTCAGAATACATGGTACAGAGCTGATAAGTACAAGAATAGGACAACGAACCCAACCGAGTATTCTGTCGTATTCAGAATTGAGGAAGTCTACCTTAATCTGGCAGAAGTATTGGTGATGCAAAATAAACTGACAGAGGCAGCATCGTATATCAACTTTACCAGAGTACGGGCAGGACTTTCGCCATTAACAGTTCTGACCTCAAAGGAAATGGCCCTGAGTGAAATACTTGCTGAATACCGTAAAGAGTTTTTTTGTGAAGCGGGACACCGCTTTATGGATCTTAAAAGGATAGGACGCCTCAATACACTCACCACCGTAAAACCGAATTGGAAAGAGAATCACAAGGTTTGGCCTTTACCACAGAAAGAACTTCTTCTGAATGTCAATATTAAACCACAGAATAATGGGTACTAGATGGATGATGAAACTTTTTTTTATTCTTATTTTCTGGTTGATGAAAGCTCAGTTTTCAGGCCAGAAGATGTCTGGAGACACTCTGGATACATGGATATCAAAGTTTTATGCAGTGGAAGGAGGAACCGTTTCTCAGGATGGAAGATGGGTAACGCTGAGGAAAGTGTATCAGAATAATGACAGTCTGCTTATTTTTGATACTCATGATAAACGGAGACTGCCTAAAATAACAGAAAAGGCTTCCATAGGTAGGGTGTATTTCGGACATTATGCTATGCTTTCAGCAGGGAGTAAAACAGTATGGCTGAATCTTAACACAACCCAAAGAAATGAATATCAGCAGGTGAAAAAGGCAGGCATCTGGTCTTCAGATGGATACTGTATCTTAACTATACAGGGAGAATTGCAGATATATAATGCAGAAGGTAAGCTTTTAAATCAGCTGGCAGGGGTAGCCACTTATAATACAGATACTAAGGGTAATCTTTTTATACAGAAAAAGACAGAGAATGGATTTGATATCCTTAAGTTTGATGGGCTGGAATTTAAAAAACTCCTATCTCTGGACTCTGCCGAGCGTATCGAACTCACTGATTCCGGAAGGTATCTTATCGTGTATAAAAAATCAGAGACCACAGGACTTCGTAATCTTATAGTCATGAATACTTTTACTGAAATCTGGTCTTACCCCTTAGGAGAACAGGATATGAAAGCCGACTTCTTTATCTTTAGGGAGATCGGGGAAGGTATATCCTGTATGATTGAAGCAGTGCAGTATATCTCATATCCTGAGAAAGACGTGGAGATATGGTATGGAAGTGACCGGGATCTTGAAAGTAGGGAATGGGGAAGAAAACCTTCAAGAAAGTATTGGATATGGAATGCGGTAAACAAAAAAACAGTTTTTTTTCATACAAAAGAAAAAGAAATACTAAGTTCAATAGGAAACGATCGTTATTTCGTAGTTTTTGAAAGTGACAGATTACAGGACTATATACATCATATGGCGGACCTCTTTATCTCTATTTATGATCAACATACAGGGGCAAGAACCCCGATAGGAATAGTCAGCCCCAATCTGATCAGCTCAAAGGATGGCCGCCTGATTTTGTTTATGGATTCTAAGGTAGGATGGCAGATTATGAACGTCGAAACTTTAGAAAAACGTACAATTACCGGTAAAGGATTGAAAAAGCCCTATTTCAGTAAGGATTCCAAAATGATTTATTTTGAAAGTGAAAATGGATTATGGATATACAATCTGGAAAAAGAGATTTTAAAAGCTTATAGGTTTGAGAAAGGAGGCAAGGTCGAGATTCTTGGAGGGAAACAGAACCCGCTCTGCACCGGATATAATTTTTATCAGAATTTAGTGGATGACAAGGAAGGGTTGCTCCTTAAAGTCAGCGATACTGAAAAAGGGGGAGTATCTTATTACCGTTTCAGAAATGAAAAAGAAATCATGCTCTATACTTCACATCAGAATGTAACAGCAGCACATTTTAGTGCCAATAGAAAGAAAATGATCGTGTTGGAAGAGAATTACAATGTACCTCCCAGGCTCTGGAGGGTGGAAACCAACACAAAAAAGCGGAATCTTCTCTTTGATGCTGCCTTATCTGATCCAAAGGCAAAATTGATAAAACAACAAATCGTTTCATACACTACCATATCAGGTATACCGTTAAAAGGGATTTTGTACTATCCTATGCATTATCAACCTGACAGGGAATATCCTCTTATTGTCCATATCTATCAAAAGCAGTCGGATAAAGCCCAATTGTATCTGCTGCCCAGATA
This sequence comes from Chryseobacterium sp. JK1, assembly GCF_050632815.1. Lineage (NCBI taxonomy): Bacteria > Pseudomonadati > Bacteroidota > Flavobacteriia > Flavobacteriales > Weeksellaceae > Chryseobacterium > Chryseobacterium sp. JK1. Next base: position 1,407,429 of record NZ_JBODRU010000001.1, read on the forward strand.
CGATGAAGTAGGTTTTAACATTCGGACATTGTTGGAAAGTGGATATTTTGTATATCTCCCGGATTGTGTTACTGAGAATGGTTCTCCGGGATGGTCAGGGTTAAGTTGCGTGGAACAGTCTCTGGCAGCATTACATCATTATCCTATTAAAATTGGGAAATTGGGATTAATGGGACATTCATTTGGCAGTTATCTTACGAATTTTATAGCTACTCATACAAGGTCTTTTTCGGCCTTTATCTCAGGATCTGGAGTAAGTGACCTGATAAGTTCATACTTCTCATACAACACAAATTATTCCAGTCCCCATTATTGGCAGTTGGAGACAGGGCAATATGACATAGGACGATCCTTTTTTGAAGATAAAGAGCTCTATCTGAAAGGCAGCCCGGTTCTCAATGCCGAAAAGGTGAATGCACCGGTATTACTGTGGACAGGTCTAAAAGATAGAAATGTTGTACCTGAACAGACTATGGAATTTTATATCGCTTTGAAAAGAAGTAATAAACAGGTTATAAATTTACAATACCCTAAGGGTGGTCATGATCTGGGAATAGGTTCCAGAGAGGCCAAGGATTTAAATACTAAAATACTGGACTGGTGGGACTATTTTTTAAAAGGGAAAACAGAGATTCCCTGGATTGATAAAGAAATGAAGCATACTGATGATGGATACCATATACATTAGGGCACTCATGTAATTGGATTTCTTAAAGCAAATAAAGTATATAGAACAATTAATGTAACAAAAGATGGTTCCATACCATTAGAATATACAAGCATTAGTATGCTTTAGATAAAATGTTTGTGCGTGTTTATTTTAAAACTTATTACATATATCCTTAATCTTTAATTCGGTGCAAATATATTGTTAAACATCCTTCTAAAATTTAAACTGGTTTATGGCATCCTCATGTCACAAATAAAAACAAGCACAGCTGATAATAATGATCAGCTGTGCTCTTTACTAGAGTGGTGTGTTTTAACAGCCACTATTAACATACATTAAGGTTTGAATAACACACTGCCGCACTCTGTTGGGCTGCTGGGAGCACTGTGAAGTGGGGTTACACCATCTGCAGTCCATCTGCAGACCACATTCTGAAGGGTACTGCATTCCTGGCCCACCTGTACACATAATCCGGATTCAGGATCCATACGGTAGGTTGGGATGACCGTACTTTTGTTCGTGTTTGCTGCTTTAGTGGCAAAGGCAGCGCCTGTGCCCAGTAATACTAAAGCAGCAGGAATCATTAACTTTTTCATAATAAAAAGAATTTTGTGATGCCTACTCTGATGTAAGGTTTTCGGCTTCCCCTTGTAATGGTTTTCTAAATTGATATCTTATTAATTGTTTTCCTGATAGGATGTACAGACCATGCTCAGTCACCATGATATCATTAATCTTTTGCTCTGGAAGATAAAAGCTTCCCGTATATTCATTCCGGTCTATTCTGTATATATCTACTGCTTTTCTTCCTTTACGAGTTCTGGTGGGTTCATACTTTCCGGGTAATGAGGACACATTATAGGCATGATTTCCATATAATGCAGTATGGAGATTAACCCTCAGTGGGGGAGCTTCCATCATATGGGTTCCGTTTGAGAGCGTAGTGATATTTATCTGTGCTCTGGAAGTGGGATCAATAGTAGTCTGTCGTTTTATCTTACGTAGGTTTCCGCTCATGGTGATCAGCTGATTCCGGTAGAAATAGGTATACATAAATTCATCCCTACGCTGTGTGTTTTCGACAAGGCTGCCGTCACAATCAAAAATACCGTCAATCTGCTTCTCAAGGATAGAGGGAAATAAAATCACTTTATTATTTTCATTAAGATCAAGACGCGCAATCTCATACTCATGAGTTCTGCTGTCCTGAGTGCGGATGATGAAGTTCATGGAATCTATGACAGACAATTGTGAAAAGAAAGCGTCACCCTTACTGATCGTACTGGCATAATGGTTATTTAATCTGCCCCTGTAAATGATAGGAACCGTTCCATCATACAAATAATAATAAGGTTCTTTGACCGTGATCCGTAAATTCTTAAAAGGGTGATTACTCTGATCAGTAGTAATTTTAATAGGGGCAATACCCTTGAGTTTATAATCAGTTTTTGTGAGAATAAGAGGAGTACTGCGACTTCCCAGGTACACCCCCTGATTATCTTTTCCCGCAAAGTAATAATGGTCATGATCCAGCACTCTCTTCTCCTTTATAATTAGGTAATTAGGGAGGAACTTGCGGGTGAAATTATTTTCTTTTTTGATAATACGTTCAGATTGTACGAAGAGAATGATAACGAGAAAACACGAAGCCAGAATGCAAATACCCGCATATAAAGTATATGTAAAGATTCCCGTGCGCTTCTGTTTTTCAGAGATGATCACCGCTGTTAATGAAATAAGTATACACATAATATTAAACAGTAAATGCTCAGACCAACTCATTTTTTCTAAAATCCCTCCACAGGAGCAGGGAATAAAATCACTGTAATTAAGAATAATGTAGATATAAGCAGTGAAGGCCGTCATAATGCCTAAAGATGAGTATAAGCCAGCTAAGCGGAGCTTTGGAACCAGCAGAAATAAGGCAATAATAAATTCTGCAAAAATTACACTGTATGAGGTGAAGCCCGCAAAAGCAGTAAGCAAAGGAGACTGAGCGATCTGAACCTGAAAATTTTCAAATTCAAGGATTTTGCTGATAGCAGCATACACAAATAACAGAACAAAAAAATAGCTTATGATGCTGACGAGTATTGATGATCTTTTCATGGTATAATTTTTTTATTTATAAAGCTCTTATCAGGACCCATTGTACTTTTTCACCACAGTAATAAGGCATCTTAGAACCTCGGGAAATAGTACAGGTGGTTTTAAAATTCCCCATACTTTCCCAAATGCCGCTTTGAGGGCATGGTAAGCCTGTTTTGCAGATCAGAGATGAGTGATGGAGAATCATAGCTTAATTTTTAAGGGGTATTTTCAGATATCCGCCAATCATGGGTGTCTTTTATGGGTGGATCTGATGGTGGGTCTTTTTCTTTTTTTAAGGTATCTTGTTGTTTTGAGGAAAAACCTTCAGTGTATTCACTGTGATGGATCTCAGGGGACAAAGACTCATCCTCCATACTATCATTTTGTCTGCAACTAAAAACTAGTATGCATACGAGCAATAAAATTATAATAGGAATATACTTTTTCATATTGATTTTGATTTAAGTTATTCCCGACCGGTAGGGGTGCTTTCTTAGAATTCTTAAGCCAAAGGTATTTTGAAAGAAGGTTTGAAAAAATTGATGTTGGGCTTGCTTTTCAAAAAAAGACGTCATCATTTATAAATGACGACGGGTAAAAAAGAGGGTAAATCAATTTATAAGTGCTGTATTGGAGGTGGCTGATATATATTATTGTAATTTAGATTGTTATATGGCAGCAGTTGTCTTTTTTTGTCTAAATTTGATTCTTTGAGCTAAAAACAAATCACCATGACAGCCTCACATTTTATTATTCTCCTGCTGTTTTTTTCAATCACTGATCTTCGTGCTAAAGAAAGTATGGAAAATTATGTTGGATTGAGAAATCAGTATGTACATCTCAAAAAGAATGATTCTTCAGCGTTTGCATCCTTAAATAGGTTTATCGCAAAAGCAAAGAAAGAATCGGATTTTGTGAGGCTTTCCGAGGCATATAAATATGCAGTCTATTTCAGTCCCTCTGACACCAGAAAGCTTGCCTATGCAGACAGTACTATAGTTGCAGCTCTGAAATCGAAACAGCCTGCGCTGATCAGCGATGCTTATCTGGGTAAAGGGATCTTTTATTACTTTAATCTTAAAAAATTTGAACCGGCTCTTGCAGAATATCTCAAAGCTTACCAATATTCAAAAAGTAGTGATGATGAGTACTTACGTCAAAAAATAATTTATCATATGGGGGTGGTAAAAAGTTATCTGGGTTTTTATGAGGAGGCGTTGGAATTATTTCATCAATGCACTGTATTTTTTGAAGGGAAAAGCCAAGAAAAAAATCATCCCAATATTATCTTCAACTTTAAGAGAGGATACTATAACTCCATTCATCAGATGATTATTTGCTATCTGAATCTGAAACAGTACCAATTAGCGGAAGATCTTCTTGATAAAGGATTGAGAAATCTTAATGAGGATGATGATTTTGTATTGGAAAAAAGTTATCTGCTTAAATGTCGTGGAATTTTAGAATATTCTCGTAAAAATTATAATGGCAGTATTCATGATTTAAAAGGAGCATTGAAAGAAATGATAAAATCAAATGATTTTTCATGGCTATCTGTAATTTATTATTATTTGGGAAAAAATCACATGATTCAGGATGAACATACTGGCATATCATATCTTCAGAAAGTAGATTCAATTTTTAATAAACACGCATTTATATTTCCTGAAGTTAGACCTGCATATGAAGATCTTATCACCTATTATTCAGAAAAGAAAGATGTAGATAAACAGCTCTATTATACTAATCAGTTATTAAAGGTTGATAAGATTATCGGTAAAGATTATACTTTTTTATCCTCCAGAATCCACAGGGAATATGATACCAGATTACTGCTGGAAAGTAAAAGTAATCTGGAAAAAATGAGCAGCAGAAGAATGGTATATGTCTGGATACTGATTACACTGGCGGTATCATTACTGTTCTTAGCCGCAGTAAGGTACAGACGGGAGCAGAATATCAAAATGAAATATTTATTACTCCAGGACAGACTTAACAACAGAGAATATAAAACTTTGGGAATTGAAAGAAAAAAAACGGATTCAGATGCATTGAAAACAAGTCTCCCTGAACCACTATATCAAGAACTTGATCAGAAGCTTTTGAATTTTGAGGTAAAAAATGGTTTTATACAAAAAGGATTAAGCTTGAGTATTCTGGCTTCAAAAATGAATACAAATACCTATTATCTTTCTACATTTATTAATGAAAATAAAGGAAAAAATTTTAAAACCTATATCAACGATCTTAGAATTTCTTATATAACTCATTTACTTAACTCAGAAAAAAAATATCTTCTTTATACTATTGAGGCTCTGGCGCAGGAAGCAGGGATCTCAACAAGACAGCACTTTTCAGATTTATTTTATCTGGCTAATGGTGTAAGGCCAACGGATTTCATCCGTAAAAGAAAAAAGGAGCTGAAGATCGAGTAGAAGCTGTCAGGTAATCTTTGTAATTTTCTGAAAAAAGAATATGGTAGCAAAAACATTTTTTAGAAAAATTGAGCAGATGCAAAGGGAATTGGAAAATGAACTGAACGTACTGAGCAAAAATGAGATGAATGTTATTTTTCTGTCGGAGCAGTCATTGATGAAAATTGATCATGCCATCCACAATATTAAGAAGGTTTTTAAAGAGACTGCCTTGGAAAGCATTGCAGATGAAGTCCAGTTTTTTAAACACTATAAACCCTTTTTTATTTCAAAATTTATTTACTATTCAAAACTCCTGGAAATTGAAACTTCCAAACCATCCGCAGGAAGCAAAAACCACCGTAAATACTACAACGCTGAATTATTGAAAATTAAAAATTATCAATCCGAACAACATGATTTTTATGATTATTACAGGAGAAATGCAACGTATCTTGACTATAAATATTTTACCAGATGTGCATATGACCTAAAAATGAAACTGTCCTCCAATCTTTATGATTTAGATCAAAACTTTACAACCACCCACGATCATAAGATTGCCGTTTTTATAGCTCATGATGCATTGGAAAGTTATTTAGTAAAATGCATTAAAGAATCAGAAGGATATCATTTTACCACCTTTAATAAATACTCATCATTACAGTGGACTTCTTCAAAAGTAGCCCTTCTGGAACTCCTATATGCACTTTATCTCTCGCAGTGTTTTAATGCAGGGAATGTTGATTTTAGTGAAATTGTACGCCAAACGGAAAGAAATCTGGGTCTTACACTGGGGAATGTTTATAAAACTCTTGGTGAAATAAAGAACAGAAAATATAATAAAAAACGCTTTTTGGAACTGCTCAGTACTAATCTGGATAAATTATTTGACGAAGACCCTACTTAATAATATACATAAAAAATTCACTCCGTGAAAAATGAAATAGACTTTTAAAATTAATGTCCATCCTGGAGGCCCATACGAAACAATCGTTCGGTACTACCTATAATCTAACGATAAAAATTCCTGGTATTTACTAAAATTTGTATTGAACATAAAATACAAAGGTTATGAATATTGACAGATCAGAATTTTTGATATGGATGGAACGAATCATGGAACGTTTCAATATTTTGAGTGAGCATATCAAAGATAAAAGCAATCAAAAAAGAAGCATTGACGGAGAAGAACTTATAGATAATCAAGATGTACTACAGATTCTTAAAATCAGCAGCAGAACGCTTCAACGATACCGATCTTCGGGAAGAATACCTTATTATACCATTAGTGGCAAATTATATTATAAGCTGTCAGATGTTCATCAGCTTATCAGAGATAGCTGGAGTGGATATTCTCCTAAGTAAGTTCCTGAAGGGTAAATAGTAATAGTCAGCAGTATTAACAAACTTTCCAGTTATTTCTTCCAAGAGAAAAAATGAAATCAAAATCTTTCGGAGAATAAATAAATTATGATGCTAACTCCATCAACATTTAATATTTGTGATCTATTTTTCTATTTGAATATGAATGATTTATAAATTAACGTGATTTTTTTTCATTATTTTAATTAGAATAATTAAAAATAATAGTCTTTTTCTTTGGCTAGTTACTTAGCAACATTTAATTTTGTTATTTATAATAATTATAAATAATGAAATTGTATCAACGTATTTTTATCTTTCTTATTTTTACTCACACAATTTCCCTCATTAAAGCACAAGATGCTAATTTTACGGTTCAGGGAACTGTAAAAAATAACACAATTCAGGGATTAGCTGGAGTAAACATTTTTGTTGAAAACACAAAAATAAACACAAAAACCGATCAAAACGGAAATTTCAGAATTAGCTACAGGAAAGGAGAAGCTATATTAGTTTTCAGCCTTGATGGGTACAAAAAACTCAAAAAGAAAATAAACTTCGGTAGCGAAGTATCTCCGGTAAATATTCAGTTGACTGAGGATAATGCGGTTGTGCAAGAAGTTGTAGTACACGGCAAAGGTAAAGTAAAAGCACTGCAAGACGGTGCTTTTACTGTTAATGCTATTGATGTTGCTAAATTGGCCAATACCACGGCAGATCTTAATCAAGTTCTGAACAGAACCACAGGAATTAAAGTCCGCCAACAAGGGGGTATAGGTTCCGATTATAATTTTTCTATCAACGGAATGTCTGGTAAAGCTGTGAAATTTTTTATAGATGGCGTTCCGTTGGAAATGCTTGGAAAAGGAGTTGACCTGAGTACATTGCCTGTAAATATGGCAGACCGTGTTGAGATTTATAAAGGGGTAGTTCCTATCCATCTGAGTACAGATGCAATGGGCGGAGCCGTCAATATTATTACACCGTCAAGCAGCAAAAATTACCTGGATGCAAGCATTAGTCTAGGTTCTTTTAATACACAGCGTATCAATCTGAATGGACAGTTTAAAGATGAAAAAACTGGAGTCATTATGCGTCTAAACAGTTTTTATAACCATTCGGATAACGACTATCTAATGAAAGATATGAAAATCTGGAATGCTGCTAGAAACGAATATGAGCTAAAAGACCTGAAACGTTTTAATGACAGATATCAATCTATTTTTGGGATGGCAGAGGTAGGATTGGAAAACAAAAGCTGGGCAGACTCTTTCTTTGTCGGAATGTCACAATCAGTTTTTGATAAACAGATACAGACAGGTTCTAATCAGGAAGTAGTATATGGTGGGGTAAAGCAAAATGGAGAGGCTCATAATTACTTTATGAAGTATAAAAAAACAGGTCTATTCAATGATCATCTGGATGTGAATGTGTATGCAGGTTTCTCAAAAAGCGTTCAGAAAGCAACAGATACGCTTATGCGTAAATATAGCTGGGATAACACTTTTGAACCCTCTGCTACCAGTGAAAAAGGGGGAAGAACGATCATCATGCAGTATGAAGATCGTCTTTACTCACAGCTAGGGGCAACTTACAAAATAATTGAACATCATAAACTTATCTTCAATTATGTACTAGACTATCTTAAAAATACAACATTCAATCAACTTGAAGAGGAAAAAAAGAATGTACCTCCGGCGAAGATGACCAAGCAGATCTTGTCTATGGCATATCAACAGGAGTTTTTCAATAAGCATTGGACAAACATTTTCTTTGCTAAATACTATCAGGTAGGACTTCAGAAAATGGTTTTCGATCCTGTGACCAGAACCGATAATCCGGCAAAGGATCATTTTAGCAGCTGGGGCTACGGCTTCGCTACCACTGTGAAAATCACAAAAGAATTGGGAATAAAAGGATCTTTTGAACGTTCTTATCGTTTGGTTGAACCACAGGAAATTTTTGGAGACGGAGTAGCAATAACCAGCAATATGAACCTGAAGCCTGAAACCAGTAATAATGTCAACGTAGGGTTTTACTATGGTCACCATTGGGGGCAGCATGCTTTCCGCATAGAAGGAACGGGATACATTCGTGATACAAAGGATTTCATTTTTACTGTTCCCAACTTATATAACAGTACTTTCAAATATGAAAACCTGTCTAATATCTTTACACGCGGACTGGAAGGAGAAATGAGTTATCAATACAAAAGACTCCTGAATGTGCTAATGAATGTGAGCTACAACAAAGCTTATGACAATACAAAATTTACCAACAACAGTGAAGATGTCGTTTCGGCTACTTACAAAAAGGATGTTCCCAACCAGCCTTGGCTATTTGGAAATGTAAATGTAAGCCTTGGTAAAGACGACTGGTTTCAGAAAGATAGCAGGATAGAGCTTTACTATGGATTACAGATGACAGAATGGTTCTACAAAAACTGGAAATCTTATGGAAATCCACGAAACATTCCGATTATTCCAAGACAGACCCTTCACAATATAGGGATAAGCTATTCTATGAAGAACGGAAGATATAATTTGGCGTTCGATGTAAGTAACGTTGGGGATGCACTGGCTTATGACAACTTCAAACTTCAGAAGCAGGGACGTGCTTTCTATTTAAAATTCAGATATCTACTTAAGTAAAAAAGACCATGACACAATATTTCAAAAACAGTATACTTTTAATACTTGCATGTTTTACCATTTTTAGCTGTGAACGCGAACCTGGTTTCGGTGACTCTGAAAGCGGTGAAAAAGACTATAAATATTTTTTGCTTTCCGCTCTCGGAAGCTGGCCCAATACTGTACATTACATGACGGCTACCAACGACCTTACAAAGGGCGAAATGGATATTACCAAAGAAGGAGATGAAATTAATTCCAAAGGAACCTACTCCTACATTGTAAAAAATGGCTTTATCTACAACTATAAAACCGATCAGGGTATTTTCAAAAAATTTAAATATACACAGGATAGGCTGACGACTGTAAAAGAAGTGCCTTATACCTATATCAGTGATATTGCCAGCTATGTTTGGATAGATGACAATACTTTGGTGATTGTAGGAGATACAGGGGATGGTCAGCACGTACGCTATACTGTTTTCAATGCTGCTGACCTTAGTATTATCCGTCAGGGCGAGATCGAAGGATTTCAGCCTTTCCCAAATGATTATAATTTCTATTCGCTGGGTGCTATGACTTATATGGATGGGCAGATCTATCTGCAGTACAGCTTCCGAAATGGTAAATGGCTCACTCCTGAATATTACAATTTTGCTGTAATAGATTATAACACCTTCAAAGTAAAAAACTCTATAACGGATAACCGAAGCTCTGGTATAGCCAATGGTTCTCCTTATTTCAAAACTACTTTTACAAAAGATAAAGAAGCTTTTTATTATACCTGTTTTCCACGTGCAGGAGCAGGGACAAGTGATATTTTCCTTTTTAGGGCTCTTAAAGGAGCAACTATGCCTGATCCAGGATATCATATCAATCTTACCAGCCTTGTGGGGGGCAAGTCTCTGGAAACAGTTATCGATTATATTGGTAATAATAAAATGGTAGTTCTGTACCGCGATCCGGCATTAGGAGACAGCTACAATGGCCGATATGCTATTATAGATATCGAAACCAAGCAGTTGGTAAGGGTTCTGGGCGAATTGCCGGGAGATGAACCTTATGAACAGGGGATGTTTGTTCAGAACAGCAAATTATACATCGCTGTCAATGCCAGTAAAGGAGGAAACTATGTTTGGATTTATGATCAGCAAACAGATAAAGTAACTAAGGGAATGAAGCTTCCCAATAGTATTTCCGGATTTGCCCGTTTCGATAAATTATATGACTGAGTATAGCAGATAAATTTTATAGAAATATAGAATATTTATTTGATTAAAAAGCGGTTCTCAAAAAATTTGAGAACCGCTTTTTGTTAAATCAGTTATTGTAAGCTGGCTAAGAGCTTTCATTTCTATAATTTGGCCTTGATTAAAGTTTATAATTGAATGACAGCGTTACCACCCGGCTGTCCAGATTGTATTTTTGCCGGATGGTAGAGCTGAAGTTATTCCCTGTAACACGGTAATTATTGGTCTTTAATAAGTCTGTCACTGCAAGTTTTACGGTTGCTTTATCCTTTAATAATGTTTTAGAAACGCCCAATGTCAGGTCAAAATAAGCATCTCGGATAAACAAACCAATATTAGATTTCGAAAAATACTGTCCATTAGCCTCTGCCTTCAATCCTTTTGCAATGTTAAAGCTATTTTGTGCGTTCAATGTAAATGACAGTTGTGAACTGTTGACTGAGTAATTCTGATAATTGCCCTTATATTCATTGTTAAATACATTCAGCATAGAAGTAAGCGACCACCATTTGAAAAGCTTTGTAGTAGCTGTAATATTGGCACCATATACATAAGATTTGTTTAGATTGTCCTGAGTTTTTACCAGGATTCCTGTGTCTGGCTGATAGTTGTATACTTCCGTCATTACATCGTTTGTAACACTAAAATAAGCCGATGCAATAATGTATTTTCCCCAGGTATATCCCAATTCTGTTGCGTGCGTAAATTCCGGATTCAGATTCGGATTTCCTTGCCAGTAGTTGAAAGGGTCATCATAAAAACGGAACGGATTCAAATCAAAGTGACTTGGTCTGTTGATTCTTTTACTGTATGAGGCATAGAATCCATGTTGATCATTCATCTGATATTTGACTGATGCACTTGGGAAAAGGTTTGTATAATCTCTTTTTCGTTGTTCCTGAGAAGTTTTCTGGTTGATATTCGTATGGGTTATTTCGGTTCTTAGTCCCAGTTGGAATGTCCATTTCGTCAGATTAAGTTTGTAATTGGCATACAATGCATGTATCTGCTCTTTGTATGCATATTCATTACTTGCTTTATTATCATTAATCCATTCATTATCCTGCTGTATAAAATACTCTGAAGGATTGTTATTAGACTTTATAGTAGATTTCAAACCTGTTTCCAGATTGTGCATTTCGCTAAAAGGCAACGTAAAGTCTACCTTAGCATTAAAAACTTTCAGGCGGGAAGCAATGCTGCCTCTTCTGTTGTTGAATTTCTCTGTTCCCAAATTCACCAATGCATCTGAAATCTGATTCTGGCGAGAAGAGAAACTTGAAGTTTCGTATTCCAGATCCACATCTACCTTATAATCCTTATCGTTGAAAATGTGTGTCCCCTTCAGATTATAGGTATAATCGTACCAGTTTTCCTTGCTTTTATTATCTGAGAGTACATGAGCGAACAGGTTATCTATCGGCTGAAATATCCTGTTTTCCCCTTTCGAAAAATCTTCATATCGACCTATTTTAGCATCAAATAAAGCACCAATAGTTGTTTTGTCATTGAAAGTATAATCAGCGCCAAATTTAAAATTATTAGAAGTTAAAGGCTCATTGGTCATTGAATTCTGATCTGTTTTCCGGGTCATTTGCTGAGGTTGTTTTTCATCGAAGAAAATCTGACTAAAGTCCCGTTTTTCTTCTTCACCACGAAAAGTATAGCTGTAATCTCCGTGTAGAGAGAGTTTACGATGAGTATAGTTCAGGCTTAATCCTGTATTTACCCTGTTTTTGCGGCCTCTTCCTCCGTTCAGGTAATAGTTGCCACTCAGCCCTTCTGATGAGCTTTTTTTCAGTACAATATTAATGATGCCGGCATTTCCCGCAGCATCGTATTTAGAGGAAGGATTGGCAATTATTTCAATATTTTTTACCAGTGTGGAATTGGTAGAACGCAACAGGTTGGCAAGTTCCTTTGCTGATAGCGAGCTGAGCTTACCGTTGATCATTACACTTACTCCTTTTTTGCCCCGTAATGAGAGTTCACCTTCTTGCGAAACTACCACGCCGGGTGTTTTGCCAAGCAATTCCAAAACAGTGGTACCACCAGACAACACACTATTCTCTACATTAAAGATCATTTTATCAGCTTTTTGCTGAAAAACGGCTTTACTCCCTTTTATTACGATGCCATTAATCTCTGAAATTTTATCTGTCTGTAAAGAATCATTTTGACTTTCTGTCTGTCCGTAGGCATTCAAGCTCGCCATTAAAGGGAGCCATATATAGTGTTTCTTCATGATAATAGATTTAAGTTGTTGGTTTTTTTTTATTTTTTCTTCCCCACCAGATCATAAATCCGGTTATGGGCAATGAGGCACAGAATAAACTCATGATAAATGCTAAAATTTTCCCGGGCATTCCGAAAAAAGCTCCCACGTGAAGATCATACGTAGCATCTGTAGCTCTTTCGGCCATAGGTTTGTCTTCGTGGGGATGGTTAAATAGAAGTTTCCCAGAATGCTCATCGAAGATCATCATGGAAGACTCGGCATAAGTGAATTCTTTATCCTTGATCCAGATGCTTAAATTATCGTGCTTATGATCTGCTTCAGCATGGTCTTCCAGATCAATTCCAAAAGAGTAAGCCTTCGGATAATGAGTTTTTACCTGTTCTATGATACGGTCTATGGTTGTTACCGTTTCCACAGATTCCGGAGCGGTTGTTTTATATTGACTGTAATCTGGTGTAGCAGTGGAAAAGCCATTGAGAAGTGCATATAACCACACTTGGGTAATACGAAACGAATACATGATACCGGTAATGGCTACAACAATTGCAAGGAAAGAGGCATAGAATCCAAGAATATTGTGTACATCGTAATTTTTGCGTCGCCAGCCTTTTACTTTCTCCCAACGGAACCATAGGCGCTGTTTACGCATTTTTTTATTCTTCGGCCACCATAGGATAATTCCTGTAATCAGCATTATTACAAAAATAATGGTAGATATTCCTACGATAGTACCGCCAATTTTATTGCTTAGCAGTAACGAGCGGTGCAGGGTCATGCAGATAAAGAATGGATTATTTTTTACATCATATATTGCGAGTACCTTCCCGGTGTATTGGTTTACATAAACGTTTTTATAAACAATGAATGTGTTGAAATGATTCCAACCATCTTGATTAACTTTAATCAGTCCGAACTGATAAGAGCGGGCAGGGTCTATAGGAATAGTTGCTTCATCTGTTTTTACGATTTCATTTTTCAGCTGGGCATTCACCAGATCTTTTAATTCGCGTATAGGAATTGGCTTCTTATGCTGAATATCTTTTTCACCATGAAAGGTCGTTTCCTTGCGCAATGCAGCGGTAATATCTTCATTGAAAACAAAAAATGCACCCGACAATGAAACTACCAATACAATGATACCTGAAGACAATCCGAGCCATAAATGAGCTTTCAGAATATATTTTTTGAAGGTCCCTTTGGATTTTTTATGATCGTTCTGTCGCATTTTATATCTATTTAGTCTTATTAAAAATAAAGAAGCAACAAATATAACTTTATTTACAGTAATTGTATTTAGAACTAAAGCTTTATTTTAATGATGAAACCTGATTTTTATTAGGATTTATAAAATTACATTATTGTTTAGATTGGCTTTTGTGATCGTTATTTTAGCTCAAGGACTAAGCTTATTGATTGTAATGTGTAATCAATTCCAATTGTTCATTTATCAATGATGCCATAAATTTTGTATTTTTACACTTTAGAGTTATGAAGATAATTCTTTGAAATCAAATTGAAATGTGCAAAACCTCAAAAACATTTATTCAATAATATTTCTGTAGAGAATGTCCTACTTATATATTACATTATATTAGGCTAAAATATATTTGTAGAGCGTAACTAAAAATTCTTTGAGTAATTAATTAAGAATTTTATAGTTTATGATTTTTTGCAAAAATTTAGATTTAATAAAGTTTCTTTTACATATAAAAAGAAGTTCTGGTTTTTAAAAGTAAGGAATAATTATGGCAAATTCGTGGCAATTTGCATTTCGATCTAATAAAAACTTTATAAATGCAGGCTTAAAATAGGGGAGTTTTAGTCCCGTATCGTAATCATCTCCTTTTTTAAGATCATTATGTATTCTAATATATATATATCCATCTGTGGGTTAATTTATGTGTTTTTAAATCAACAAGGACAAAACAGTTTAGATAATAATTATAGAAAACAAGATCTATGAAAAAATCGGAGGTATCGGTAACAATGTGCTGCTGCCTTGCAAGTGAAGATAAGTGCTGTTTCTATTTGGGTTTTTGTCTGTGTGGTATCAGTGGCAATCCCAGAAATTCAAATATGTAGGGATCTTTGATGAAAGATGAAAGTTCTTTCTCATTATTATAATCTGGAAATTTTAATAATCTGCCCAAATATTGACTGTCAATATTTCGTTGCAGTGTTCTTGTGCTCCAGTTACCTTCAATGGCATGATTTACGTATTGAATTCTGTGATCAGGGTTGTCAATAATCCTATAATGAGTCCACTCAATTCGGTACGCACAGCGTTCCAAATTGGAAAAGAGTTACAGAATGCCCTCATACTATTCAGATTTCTTTCATTGAAACCTTTTCCAAACTCAAGAGATAGCTGGTTTGCTAAGTTTTTAAGTATATGTTTTCGATAACCTGCACGTTTTTCGCCATTTTGCTCATACTGAACAATAAGTTTACCGATTTCTCAATACATATTTAATAATATTGTATTTGTCGTTCTGTAGAGACTTTATTTTGAATTGACAATAATTTTGGCAATAGAATGATAAAGTTCTTGTTTAGGCTCCAGATGTTGTTCTTTCATGTTTTCAAAGGTACAAAAATTAGAAGTTTTTAATAAAAAATACTATCGTTAAATACCTGTAAAAGAAGGCCATCAAATAAACTACGAAGATACTTCAAAAGATTCCAGGAATGATGATTTTAAATTAATAGTGATTTATAATCATTAAGCCAATCATTATGAAAAATCATCATAAAGAAAACAATAAAGTTCTATATTCTGAGAGTAAAAAATATATCCCATCTATATGAATTAAAAAAAAATTCTCCTCAAAAAGCATTGCATTTGCTAAGAAAAGCTGGCTACGATATTAATGAAGAGCAGTCCGAAGAAATAATAGAATTTATATATATTATTGTAAAACTTTTACCTTACATCAAAGGCGAAACTTTGATAAAGATGTTTGATAAAGATGGGAGTGATATTTGGCAAAAAACTAAATTTTGAATTTATATATCCTCAAAAAGAAACATTTTTTGAGATAGGCTTATAGAAGGAAATTATTTACCTTAATCATAACAAAGATCTAATTAATGTAATACATTCGAATACATCCCTTTCATTTACCTATTATTTAAATAGTTTTCAAAAAAAGGAGAACTTATTATCATATCAATACTTATCAATAGGACAACAAAGGACAAATAAAGTCAACACATCTAGTATTTCGTTTCTATTTCTTCATTCTTCATTTTTTTAATCCATAAATTTTTGAATTATGGAACCAATAACTAGACAAGACCTCGAGGTGCTACGAGTCCAAATCGTTCAGGATATAGTACTTTTATTAAACGCTAAGGATGATAAAAATGAGCAGGACAGTCAATTTGAATGGATACGCAGTAAGAAAATCAGGAAATTGATGGATATTTCTCCTGCAACACTTCAAAATTTCAGGATTTCAGAAAAGATCAGACACAGAAAGATAATGGGATCTTATTACTATAATAAGACAGACTTAATTAGTCTTTTTGAAGATGAATGCTAATCTTACGCAAGGTTGGTTGGAGTACATGTCAAAAGTAACACGGGATCCACGTTTAAACGTCTGGCATATTTCATTAATTTATGCTATTGTTCAGCTTGCTTATAGACAGAATGAAAAGGAAATAATACGGGTAAGTAGAAGTAAGTTAATGAAACTTTCCCATATTGCCACTTTTCCGACCTATCATAAGTATTTCCACCAATTACAGGATATGGGCTATATTGTTTATGAACCTTCATATCATCCAGGGTTTCGTAGCATTATAAGAATAACTAAGTTCAAAATTGTCTGAATATAGAAACCTCAATACCAAATATATTGAGGTTTCTATGTTATTTATTTGATTAGATACCAAGTCGCATTCTATTAAGCACAGATTGGATCTTGACTATATTAGTCTGAAAACATGTATCATTGGTGAAAGCTTCCATCTGAACTAATGAATATAGTTCAGATTCAAGTTCCTCCATCATTTTCTTAAGAGCTTCCCTTTGATCATTACTATTACCATTTCTTAATCTTAATTCCAGTTCTTTCATTTCTTTACCAATAGCCTCTTGCTCAGTAATTGCATATTCTTCTGTCTGCTTCACAGAGTAATGACCTAACATTTCCTTGACAACATGAATAGGGACACCATTATTGAGTGTCACAGTGCTTGCAAAAGTTCTACGGGCCTTGTGTGTATTGAGATTTGTCGAAATCTCACATACATCAGCAATCTCCTTTAAGTATGCATTCATCTTTTGATTAGACCGAACAGGTAAAACACTCTTTCTTTGTATACAGATCGGATCGTTTTTATATTTCGCCATAATTTCAACAGCTTTAGGGAGCAGAGGAATATCAGTTTGAGATTTTGATTTCTGACGGCTACTCATAATCCATAGCCTTCCATCGTTACCATCCTTGATATCTTTCCATTTAAGTTGGTAAACATCGATGTAAGCTAGTCCCGTGTAACATTGAAAGATAAATATATCTCTTATTACATCTAGTCTCTCAGAATCAAAAATAAAGTCTTCAAGCCTCTTAAGTTCTAATCGTGTTAAGGGTTGCTTTCTCACTTTCGTCTTTTTTCCTATAAAAAGTTTGAAAGGATCTTTAGTGATGAGATCTTTAGCAACAGCCCTAAGAATGATTTTTTTGAAATTATTTATGTATTTAATTGCCGTATTATTTGAACAATTCCTAACTGTTCTCAAATACATGTAATAGTTCTTCGCGAATTCATAATTCAATGTAGTAAATTCAATATCATTCCGCTCAAACTTATACTTTATAAAATCTTGGACATGGGATCTTGCTGTGACATAACGGGTATGAGTTCCTTTGGAATATTCTTTCTTTCTAACCAGAACTTTGATTTCCTCATTATGCTCTAAAAATTCCTCAAGGACTTTGTTCCGTCTTACAGAACGGCCATTTACAAAATTGATAAGGTCTACTGAAGAAACAGGAATACCCTTGTTAAATAACTCTGTTTTGAGGCCGTTGATTTTAGTTGTCAATGATTCAAGGAAAGTATTTAAAGTCCTTGCGTCTTCTTTGGTTCCAATTGCTTTACCTTCTTTCTGATCCCATCTATTGAGATCCCACTGCCTTCTTGTAGAAGCTTCTTTCGGTACACCATCCACGGTAATCCTTACATACACTGTACGAATTGTTTTGTTTTTTGCACTCTTTAAGAAATAAAAGAGGCCATAACTTTGCTCTAACATAATTCAACATTTTAAAGTTTATAAAAGTCGAACTAAAAATCCTTTGGGTCAAGTCGTTAAAGATGTTTACATGTTGTAAATCAAATAGTTGTGTAAAGATCAATATGGCTTTTTTGAAATTTTCAATTGCCACGATTTTGCCACAAACTTTATGAGTTTATTTGAAAATTTTGCGATTCTGTAAAACAAAAAAATCCTGCAAATCTTTTGAATTTGCAGGATTAATCAAGCTTTTAGCGTATTTTGAAGATTTCTTCATTTATACCAGTGGAGAATACGGGATTCGAACCCGTGACCTTTTGACTGCCAGTCAAACGCGCTAGCCAACTGCGCCAATCCCCCCTTGTTTGCTTAAAGCGTTACAAAAGTAAGTATTTAATCGGTATTTCCAAGGATTTTCTTTGTTTTTTGTGAAACTTAGTTGCAGTTTTCATAATAGCAAAACGTAAGTTCTTGTTTATCTGAAAAATAATGATTTGTCAATAAATGTTGTTTTAATTACTTAATAAGAAAATATTCTAAAATTCTTCGATCTATAAAAATGCCTACGATGAGCATCATAACAAAAAAAGCTCAAAAATGAGAGATCATATTTTAAAGTTTTGGAACGCAAAGACAAGAACATTCAAATAGATCTTGTGCATCATCACATTGACCTACTGAAAGACACTGAAGATAGTATCCAGGTGCTTAGGTACCACCATTAACTTGTTTTAATTGTTCTCTTGAATACTTTCTTTAAATTTTGCATTGCTATAATTTTAATTGAGTTTCAATATAATAAATAATCTCCAATCAGAGATATAAAATAACAAATAATTCAGTAATTACGGTAATCCATAATAGGTTTACTGACAATAATAGTACTTTAGATAAATGAAATTCACATTCCAGAACTTTATTATTCTTACTATTATAGATGCTTTAAAAAATACGTCCTATGGTCAAGGAATTAGAATTTTACACGAAATTAAGATAATAAGAGGTCCCCAGCAGTCATCTATAGAATTTACACGGAAAGATGGTAAAAAAATAAAGTTTAATGAATTCTTTATGATGGCATTAATATGTGAGTGGTCGAAAAAGTAATTAAGAAAATTGTCTTTTAATCTTGTAGGAAGTTTTCAAAAGAATCTTGAAACTTCTTATTTTAAGCCTTTAGCTAATGCTATCTCGCGCCATAAATTCCTGCTTTCGGTTAAATTTGATGTTGTAGTATACAATAATATCAACTGCAAATAATAATTAATCTGAGTTGAACGAACTAAATTATCTTTACAAGTATTTGGAGATAGGTCCATCCTGCCTCAAATATCATATAAGGCCAACTAAAAACAGTTGGCCAATTTTTATTTACACTGAATAATTGTGTTGATGGTACATTCAAATATATTGTATCTTTCAGTTAAATATAGCTCTTGGGAAGCAATATCTAAAATCACAAAATTACCAACACTTTTAAGACACTCTAATTTTAAGAAAATTACCAAGTTAACAACTTGTACACTAGTAAATTTTAAAACAAAAAATCATGTTGAACAATATCAATTTAGAGGCTTTAGTAAATTATTAAGATATCATTTTAAAAAAACCTCTCTTAGTTTGTGATGAATCTCTCAACGAGCTTTATATTTAGGATACAAAAGCATATACTTACCAATAATAACATCATTAATATTCTTTTTCACGATTAATACTTCACTATTTTGATTAAATGTATATGAAGAAAGCTCATTCCCTTTAAAATTCTGAGAAACAATTTTTGATTCTTTTACTATATTGCATATAATATCCCTTAGATCTTTATCTTCAATATAATAGTATGATTTATCACTTGAATGAATTTTCTTCTCTTTTTTTCTTTCTTCAAAGAGCTTCTCAGTATTATAAATATATAACCTTTTATTAGCTGTTGATATAGCGCTATCTTCAATAGGATAATTAATAAAATAATTGTCATTACCTTTTTGAAAATAAAAATACATTTCTTTTTCTTTAGTAAGGACTGGTTTAAGTCTGAACTCTACATCAATATATTTAACATTGTTGCTTTCACTTAGAGTCAATATTATTTTTTTTACGAGGGGTTTTTCATTTTTTTCATCGACTGGTAAACATTTCTTATAATTATTATTTGAATTACAACCTAATAATAATATAGTACTAATCACCACCATTTTGTTGATAATATTCATTGTCTGCATTTTGTTGAGTTATAGATGTATTTTTATAATATGGTTTTGACCTTTGAAACTCTATTGAAGATCTTTCTTTTGCTTGTGGATCGGAGCTATTTACAAGATCATTAACATTTGCTCCATTATTTAATGATGGCTTAAGATCTAAATACTCTTTATAGTGATTATATTCATGATCGGTTACTGATACAATATCGAAAAAGGATGAGCCTCCTTTTTTTAATCTCCCGTTCTCGTCTAACAGAAATCTTATACCTGGATTAATTGTGTCATTTGAAAAAATATTATGTTCGGCGCCCGGAAACGTATACCATATTGTGCCTGGCTTAACATCAACGTCTTTTTCATTTATAACTTTCGAAGGAAAGTTAATTCCTGGGTTAAGCTCATTATAGGCTGAATGTAAGATTGTATTTAATTGATCTTCATACCCTCTCCAGTCAAATTGAGTAATATTAGAAAATAAACCTTCATTATAGGGACTTATATTAGAAAGATTATTGTCATTAGGGAAATAGTAAGATGTTCCTATATCAGATGTTTGACTGAATCTAGCATAAATTGTATTAGCTGAATAACTAAATATACTGTTCTCAAAAGGATTAATCATATGTAGATTTGTTGGATCTGCTTGTGTTGAATAATACATGACGACCTTTGTGCGGTTTATAATTTCATAGAATAAATAATAGCTTGGTGGATCTTCTGGCCCCATGCCAGTAGGGTCAACAAATCGAATAGGATTATTGAAAGTATAATTATAGGGTGACCAACTTAGATATTTTTCTGCCAGTGGGTCTAAAACACCCCATCTTCCAATATCAGCCATGTACATTCTTGCTCCATAATCATACATTCCACTCTCTTGAAGTTCTTTACCACTATACTTATAATTCTTGTATGAACTTGTTCCGAAAAAAGAAAATCCGCTCTTCAAATGATTCATTCCAAAAGGGTAATAATCATTTACATCAACAATTTCAATAGTGTTTGAACTGTTTCTTCCAAAACTTAATCTTACATTTCCCAAGTAATCTTTATATTGGTAAATATACTGATCTTTAATATAATCATAAAATCCTTCTGCTGTGGGAAAGAATTGTAAATCAACTGTTTTTACTCCTGTTGGTCCAAGAACTACTGAAGGTTCATTGTTAATAGAATAAGCTTCTGTCTCTAGCGCTTTAGCTGTTTGTAAATTTAATCTTAAAGATTCTGACCCTCCTCCCGGTCCTCCTGGAAAGGTAGGATTACTAACTACTTCGCTTTTTAGATATTGAAATCCATTTAAATAGTCAGTTGTTTTTTTAGTAACAGTCATCCCTATAATACCCATTATTCCTGTTGTATTGATCTTTTGAACCTTTTCTCCATTGGCACTATATTTAGTTACAATTGAAACATTTTCGATATCCCTACTGTAGTCTACTTTATGCGGTAGATTAAGATAGTTATATTGTATTTCCATTGTTTTATCCGGTATTGAAGTCATATTACCATTCAGATCATAACCAAATTCCTGACCTCCTCCTTCGTATCCCGATGGATTGTAAGAATAATCATTTATACTTTTGAGAGTATTGCTTTTATTTGAGTTTGAATATGTATATTCAAGACGATCAATTAATGTTGGGGTTGTATTCCCAGATCCAGTTGTAGAAGTTCTAAATAGTTTTGTAATATTCCCATTTGCATCATAATTTATTGATTCTGTATTTTCTTTGCTAGATGGATTTTGAGGGTTTTGAAAATATCCCGCTGTTAATCGATTGAGTTTATCATAAGCATAACCATATCTTTTCGGAATAAGTGATGGATTATTCCCTATATTTTCTACGTTTCGCCAATCTACTTCTGCAATATTTCCATTGTATTTTGGCATGACATTTTTACCAGAAAACTCTGTAGTATCAGGATTTTCTATTCCTAACCTATCGTTGTATCTTATTTTATAAGAAAATAATTTTCCTCCAAGATTAGAAACTGAAATCTTATCTTCATTAATTCCCTTCAACCATCCTCTTATATTATAGGTATAATCTATGCTTTCCAGATTATTTCCAACCTTTTTATTGTTAAGCTGAGAAATCTCATTATAAGTATATTCTCCTAAAATAACTTCCGGCTTATCATCTACTTTATGGTAATGTTGTAAAAGTCTGTTTTGATTATCATAAATAAACCTTTCAGCTATAGTTACTCCCGTTTCTCCTTGTTTTCTTAAATGATAAGTATCTGTTCTTTGAGGAATTCCTGCAAAATCAAGTTTCGATTTCGTTTCAGTATATCCTCCTAAGTGATTAATTGAATAGCTTCCTATAACTTTTCCTTTTTTATTATACCATGTATAATTTTTTGTCCAGCTATCATCGTCAATGTTTTTACCTAAGCTCATCACAGGAAGGCCTGTAGTACTTATCCCGTCTACCAGAGAATTATCAGTTAATGTAGTTTCTCCTAATATATCACTAGGAAAAGTTGGGTTGAAATTATAATTAGGGTAAGAGTCATAATAATTAACACTTAGAATCGTAGGAATTTCTCCGACAAAATATCCATCCGTATAGTACACAGTCATTCCATTTCGGGTAAATCCTGTAGTATCTCTACTTTCAGTAATAATTAAATTAGCAATTTCATTTTGTCTTGTAATTCTCTCACCACCTGTTAAGAAACCCGTATAAATGACTCTTCCAAAGCGATCGTATTTTGTGATAAGCCATTTACCTTGATTTTTTAAAATCTCATCCCTGGATAAAATCAAACGATCAGCTTTATCATATACCATATATTCCTTTCCTTTACCAGGGAGCTTTTTTTCAACTAAACGGTTCTTTCGGTCATATTTATATTGATAACAAAGATTGTTTAAAATATCATCTGGTATTAAAGTCCCTGGAATTAAGTTTTTTGTTTCTTCCGCTGCTTTTGGAGAAATGATAAATGCAAGCTGATTATACTCATTATAAACATAATAAGTATCGACACTTTCTGTAGAACTAATTATTTTTCTCTCTAATAAAACTTGTCCTTCTCCATTTTTAAATTGTACCGTCTGGTTACCATCTTCATCGGTCACTGTATTTTTATAAAGTTGACCTCCAATATAACTACCATTAACTTTTATCTCAGAAGAAGAGGCTCCATCTATCCATACTGTTTCTGTAACATATTTTTTAACTTCGTCATTTACATTCGCCTCATAATTCATCTGAACCGCATGTCCCTGCCATGACGTTCCTGGTTGTATTTGTGAAAGAGGCCTGTCTAACGGAGAATTTTCAAGTTCTTTATGTGTAAAAGGTCGGGCATCATTATGATAGGTTTGAACATTTCCTTGAACACTAGACTGTATTCCTCCGTTTAATGTTGTCATAGGTGTTGGTAGCCATGTATCCACCTGTCTTCCAAAATTATCATAAGGAATAGCGGTTACCAAATCATTCCCTAAAGGAGTCGATTTTATACTAATAATCTGTTTAGGCTTACCTAAACCATCAAAATATTGAACATTTTCAGCCGTTTTAAGAATTTGACCTGGATCTGTAGGACTTGGATAATTAATATATGTTTTAGTGTAAATATAGTTTTCCGTTGTTGCTAATTGAGCTTGGATCGATACTGATAAAAAAATAGTACTTATTGGAACGAGTATTTTTTTCATGATTAGTGTTTATAATTATATTTGAATTCTTTTAAAAGTTTGCCTGTTTGATTGTTTTCTCTGATTTCCATTAATCTTCTGGCATCATCATAAAAATATACTTCTCGAATTCCGGAAGGGGGGGTAATACTTCTTACTCCAATCAAAGGATCATAGGTATAAGTAGTAACCTGATAATTAGTGAGATTATCTCTAAATGTTTTTAAACTTTGTAAAAGTAACGTTTCATCATTATTGGGAAGTGCAGCTGCATCTGTGTCTGAAGCAGCAACAATTGATGAAATTAAAGATGTATTAATTTCAGAAAGTTTCGCCCCAACAACAGTGGCAATAGGATGTGATAAGTTATATCCCCAAATAACTGTAGTTGAAACACCATCCTTAGTGGTATACTGTTGGATATTTCCTTTAGCATCATATAGATCATAAATAGTTTCTTCTGTTGCAAAATTAGTATCGGGTAAGCCCAATGATGAAAATGCTGAAACTATCTTGTCTTCGGTATAAGATAACTGTTTTTTTGGTAGAGTAAGAACGTTATTATTTTGATTAAACTCATAAAGAGTCTGCGTTCTATTTAAAAAAATATTATTCTTGTAATTTGTAGTTACTAAAGGTACACTATACATATTTTTCATGAACATATTTATCAGAAACGCATAAGGTACTACAAATGTATTTGGTTGATTTGGAGATCCATGAAAAATATCCGTTAGATATTTGTAACTGGTTTTAAGCTCAGTATTATCGCTATTTCTGACAATTTGCCTTGACAAATTTAAATTTTTGGTACTGTCATAAAAATACTCTATTTCTGTTTTGACTTCAGTTCCATTAAAATAATCTTTAATTGTTTTTTTCTTTATATATGAAGAGTTCATATACTTCTTGTATGCTTGAACCCACTTACCTGACATGTGATTAATAGAGACATATCTATCATTGTCAATTAAATTATTAGGGTTGAATTCAATATTATCAGTATAATCAAAGTTTACTTTTCTAATTGGATTTATAAAATCATTTTCCGAATAAGTCTTTTGACTCAGTAATTTACCTCTTATTACACTCTTATCAATACCATATAAATTATTGAAATTTTTATATAGGTTCACCGGTTTAATATTAGCATAAGAACTAACATACTCTCTAATATTATCCGTATCAGGAGTTATTTGATCAGGATGGGTTTCATATGTTGAAAAATCATATTCAGTATATCCTTTGCCTTGCTCTACTTCAAAGACTTTGCTATATCCAACATTATAACTATCTAAACTGGACGAAATAATATTTGAGCTTGTACGGATACCTGTCTTATACCATTCGGGGCCAAAACCTCCTTGTTGCGTAAATTCCCAGTAATAATAATATCTGGGCCAGTGCATTAGCAATCCAGAACTTGTTGTTTGGTTCAATGCCGTTGTATATTTGTATTCTTTTTGGCTAGTAAGAATTCCCTCAGAAAAACTCTTTATTTCCTTGATTCTTGTTCCTCCCACAAAACCATTATTTGTTGTCAGTGTAGGTAAAAAATTACTCGTAGAATTTCGCTCCACTCTTTTTCCGTAGTATTGTGGTTCATATTCAAAAGTAGTGGAACCTTTAGTAGGATATGTGATTTGATTTAGCAATCCTTGATTAAAGTAAAACAGACTGGGATCCCGATAGGTATTAACTAATGTGTAATCTCCTGTAGCACGGTTGTAATCTGATACAGGAGCAAGGCTTGTATTACCGTCTAGTCCATTCCAATATCCCCAATGATCAATCCCCTTTGTATAGTAAGGAGGCAGAGAATAAACAGTATTGTATGCGAATGTGTATTCCTGATTACTGACAACATCTTTCACTGATTTAAGAAAAGGACGTTTGAATTCCCCCCCTAAATGATCGTAAGAAAACTGCGTTTTCTTAATTAATTTAGAGTTACTGTAAGTTTCAACGTTATTGATAACCCATTCATTTAGGTATTTAGGAGCTGAGTATCTATGTTTTATGGGATATCCTGTATTGAGGTAATTAATTTTTATTTCATTATTATCATATTTTATTGAAGTTAATACTGATTTTTTTAATACTGAAAAGCTCTCAATCGGGACTGAATATCCATCAGTTCCACCAGAACAGGCCATGGCAGGTCCACCGGGAGCAAGACAGAACCACCAATCATCACTTCTTGCACCTTCTTGATAATATGCTTCAATTGCTATAGCAGGATTTAAATCAACACCGCTCAGAATATTGGGATTATGGCAAAAATCATATTGATACTTTAAAGATCCTTCATAATATTTGAACTCTACAGTTTTGCCGTCATTAAAAATAATCTTTGAAAGACTAAAAGAATTAATTGTTGGGAACCCTTTAAAGCCCTCCTGAAACAAAACATTGCTATTATAATAAGAAAGTTCATACTTAGATAGGTCTCCACCAAAAATATATTTGTTTCCCTGACCATCCATGATTGTAATGACAGATACCACATCATTTCCACAAAAATTTGCTCCACCATACATTGCCATTTGTGATAAATCAACTTTTATATTTGGATCATCTGATTCCACTAATGCATTTCCATCATTGCCTATCACAAATTTTCCAGAAATTCCCATCATATTAAAGCTGAAAACATCTGGAGTCCCTTCATATGCATTTGATGGGTCTGATGCTGGTCCCATGGTCCAGCTAATAGTATTATTATTGGTGTCAATTTTTCCTGTTCCTCCATATAGATTATATGCATTTATATTGGAAGAAATATTAGTTCGAACTCCTTTTAAAAAACCATGAACATCTCTTGGAGAACCAAAAATGCCTGGGTAATTTGGATTTCCGACGTATTCATCTGGGGTGCCATTTAATGTTCTAGTTATTCTTCCTCCAGCAACTAAAGTCCAGTTAACTCCCGCGACCTCGTTTTTTTTATGAGGAATAAATCCTGAAGAGTCGTAAGATAAAGTGACTGGAATCTTAACCCCATTTTCATTAATAGACGCTACAGGCACTGTTAAATCGATTGCACCAGTATATAAATTTACTGGTACATTTCCATATTTTTCAAATGCATAACTTTCTGGTGATTTTACCTCAGATCTTTGCATTGTTTGTGCAGTTATACTGCCTGCAAAAAAAAATGCAGCTAGCTTTGCTATATTTATTACTTTTTTATTCATCCTAAATTTATTTCTTAATCAGTTTAGCATTCGCTGTTTTATTCGTGTCCGTTTTTATGACCACCAAATAAGCTCCCTGTACCAATGCCTGGGTATTAATCTTGGTGACTTTATTCTTGGTTTTTATATTCTGAAGCTGTCTACCTCCCATATCATACAGTACAATATCTGCTTCTTTGAAATCAAACCCGATTTCTACATAAGCATAGTCGGAGACTGGGTTAGGATAAATCTTAATATCTTGTTTCTCTATCAGCTTATCAACCTGCTTGTCTCCCAGTTTGACGATCTTCCAGTTCTCTTTTCCCAGTTCTTCGGCGCTGGTTCCGGCCAGAATAATTGAACCATCTCTGTTGAGTTTTAAGTCAGATAACCTTTCTTCTCTCTTTCTGGATTCTCCCGTGATGTATTTTTTCCACTGTTCATTACCATTCTCATCAAGATATAGCATCCAGAAGGTTTCATCATCCTTTTCTATTCTTCCTTCTGCCTGAGTATAACCGCCCAATAAAATTCCTTTGGAAGATTTATCATCTGCTGCATGCAGTACACTCATACTCATCAGAATATCTCTGTTTTTGAAATTGTAGGATTTTTGCCACTGCTCATCACCTCTTTCATTAAGAGAAATCAACCATAGATCAGTTCCTTCTTCAATACCAACCGTTTTGTTTCCGGACCTCTCTGATCTCGATTCCCCTCCGATGATAAATCCATTCGAAGTCAAAGCCAATGTTCGGATATGATCGTCTCCTTTTCCTCCAAAGTTCTTTTCCCATTCTACTTTTCCGTTTTTGTCCAATTTGACAATCCAGTAGTCACCTTCTCCAAAATTGCTGCTGGCTTTTGGCATCTGGCTAATGGCTGTTGAAGTAGCAGATCGTTGTTCGGATCCCGAAACACGAACTTCGGAACTTCTTGAATATATTCCCAATAAAGCACCTCCATCCTTTGTGGGAATCATTTTCTCCACTTCATCAAGACCTTTTCCGCCTAAAATAAGTTGGGAAAGTTCTTTTCCGTCTTTGTCCAGCCTGATAATCAGTACATCTTTAGAACCGTAGCCTTTGGAAGAGTTTTGGGCATTTCCGGCTACAAAGAATCCTAAATCTGTTGTTTGAATAACCGATCTGGCTTCTTCATCAGAAGAGGTTCCGAGTGTTTTCTGCCACAATTCATCCCCAAATTCACTGATTCTGATCAGCCAGATGTCTGAGCCTCCTTTGGAATCATCCTTTTTATCCAACCCTTTTCCGGAATAAGACGTTCCCGCTAAGAGAAATCCTCCGTCCTGAGTGGTTATCGTGGCTGATAGATAATCATGATTATTTCCTGAGAAATACTTTTCCCAAGCCTCTTCTCCCTGCTGATTCAGTTTAATGAGATGGAAATCGTAACCGTTATTCTGTTTACTTCCCTGTTGAAGTTTGTTACTCTGGATAGAACTTCCTGTGATAAGGTACTGCTGATCAATCGTCGTGGTCACCTGGCTTAGAAAATCCTGCGTTGAGGATTTGAGATCTTTTTGCCACACAACCTCCTGAGCAGAAATACTCAAGACCGCGCATAAGGTAGATGCACCGAGATAGAGTTTTTTCATTTTAATTAGTTGAATTTTCAGTTATTAGGGCGCAAAAATATTGATTTTAATTGAAAGTCTAAAGATTGCTAATCATTTTATAAAAAAAACATTAATTATTTATGGTTTATGTTGGAATTATTCTCTAAGTTGATGAATTTAGATATTGATTTATAATTTTCGGTATATCATAATATTTAAATTATATAGCACAGAAATTATTTCAATCGTCCTCCCAATAATTCGATTTTTCTCATTAGAGAAGGGCAAACATGAACATGATTTAAAGATTTATTATTTCAATAATAAACGTTATTAATTTTTAAGAATTAAATAGCCATAAACAAAAATTAAAAAATTATTTGATAAAAACAGAGCTTATAATTTTTGTTTAGTTTTAATCAATCGAACCAAATCATCTATAAAAGTGTTTGAAGATACGCTCGTCTTGGTCACTTGACAGGATTAATACTTTTCACAAAAAACATTTGTTCTAAAGTTCTAAATTCAAAAAATACTTCAATAGTATATTTTGGTATATTTGTATATTAAACTAAAGTGTTCTTTGGATTATAGTTAAAGACTTTTGCAGATTATAAAGTAGTCTGGAAAGATAGAGGATCGAACCGCAAGTAGCGCGATAGATTGTGGCTAATTCAATGGCAATAAAAATACTAAACCTATTTAAAAACCACAAAATCAATTACTTATTACTACAGGTCTCGAATCCCTTCCTTTCCGCAAATGCGCTTTGAAGACGTTTAAATGAAGGTTTTTTATAAAGTGTGGCAAAATCGTGGCAAACAAAGCCTCAACCACTGAAAAACCTGATAAATATACAGAAGAAACGGAAAAGTTCGAATCCCGTATTCTCCACAACGGCAAACCACGCCAATAAAGGGTTTGCCGTTTTTATTTTCTCCTTTAGTTGTATTAATCGTGTACCAAATAATTAATACAATGTATATTCAAAAATCAAGTGCCGAACGGATGTAGCTATACTGATCTGTTCATTTATCCGAATCCGGAAAAGATTTCCAGTAAGAAAATTCTTTCAGAAAAAGACATTTTAGAAAAAAAATCACCATTAAAGATCCTTTCAAACTTTTTATCGGGAAAAAAAAAGAAAGTGAGAAAGCTGCCCTTGACACGGTTAGAACTTAAGAGGATTGAAGACTTTATTTTTGATTCAGACAGACTGGATGTAATAAGAAGAAATATTTATCTTTCAATATTACACTGGACCCACATACAGTGATGTTTACCAACTTAAGCGGGAAGACATCAAAGATGGTAACGATGGAGGGTTATGGATTATGAGTAGCTGGCAGAAATCACAATATCAAACTGACATTCCCCTTCTGGCAAAGGTTGTTGAAATTATGGCAAAATATAAAAACGATCGGATCTGTATACAACGAAAGAATGTTCTGCCTGTTTTGTAATCTTCAACCAAAAGAAAAACTGATAAATATACAGAAGAAATGGGGAAGTTTGAACTGTATTCTCCACTACGGTAAACCTCTTGAAATAAGGGGGATCGTTTTTTTTCTTCTAATTGTATACAAAATAACTAATGAGGTATTATTTCCACACTTACTATAAAATCGTCTACACTTACTAATTGATTCTTGATTAATTTTTAATAACAGTGTAATTTCACATCCTAATCAAAAATAAATCATTATGAAAAAATTATCAAGAAATACCTTAAAATCAGTTAGTGGCGGATTTTCGTGTACCTGTGGAACAAGATACATTGGTGAATTTGGATCCATAGAATCCTGCGTTTTTGCATGTAGTGTGATTATTAAAGCACCAACATACCCAGTAGTACATTAATTTACAAAGGCCGTTAATTCGGTCTTTTTTTTTAAAATGGGTAAGGTTACTCTTACCATTCAAATCTTAAACATTGTAAGAATGATCATGAATCATAGAGAAATCGGTAGGAAGACTTGCTAAATATATTGTTGATACAGACAGTAAAAATATAGGTGTAATTCACAAAAAAAGCCCTGATAAAGGGCTTTATTACTTTTCTCTGTCATATTTTACCAGTGTATCTTTATGGAAGTGGCCAATCTGTAAGAGTTCCTGTGAAAACCATACACATTCATAGTAGCCGTTACCTTTTACAGAAGTATCATTAATGGTCATTATTGTTCTTGCATCTGATTTTAAATAAACTGTATCTCCAATTTTTAAGTCCATGTGATTTGATTTTGAAAGTTAACTCAAATATAGCAAAATAGACCGCTATTTCCTTTTTATTTCTTCTCTTTTTAAACACCTTTTATAATATTAACCTGCAAATTCATAAGGTCTATATAAAACAAACCCGCCGTACTTAAGAGTTGCAGCGGGATATATGAAATCAGATCGTTTTTATTATTGCGTTCTGGAGCGGGCGATATTGATAAGGTAAACAAGATGAGCGTACATGCTTCTTTTTACTGATTCTACTTTTATATCTCCGGTTGTCTGGTTGATAGTTGTAGTGATATCGGTATTGCACTGTCCGCCAAAGCTCCCACTTCCTAAATAGTTAGCGAGATTAGTGGTATAGGTAATTCTAGGATAATCCGGTGACGTTTGGTTACCTGTAGAAGTGGCAGAAACCAATCCTTTATTGTCTACATATCGTGCTGTCCAGGTACCTGAAAACTGGCCGTTACTTGTGTTGATCAACTGACCTATAACCACTTGAGTATCCACGGGGTTTGTAAATCCGGCACAAGAAGTGTAGTGGTTCAGAGTAACTGTACAGGAAGAGGCATTGTCTGTAGGTTGAAAACATTTTCCCTCATATATCGTAAATCTTTGTTCAGCAGATGACATTGAGGTGTTGAGCAGAGCTTTCGGTGCAAAAATTTCTTCTGGAGAAATTAAGGTCAAAACTCCCTGAGCATTAGCCGCTACAATTTTATTATCAGGGTTTGAAAGTGCTCTTACCCTTACCAACCCGTTAACATCTAAAGTTTGAGTAGGAGAGGTGGTGTTAATTCCTACTTGTGCGTTTATACTTCCACAAAATGCCAGTAAGGACAGTGCAAATGTCTTTGTTTTCATGTTATAATTTGAATAAGTTTATTTTTTTCACTAAGGTAAGAAATATCTTGTAAATGGGAATAATAATTTGTTTTAAAATTGATTTGAGTAATATTATAATTAAAAATATTTTATTATAGTAAAATTTAAATTAAAACGAATGGAAAAAGGCGGTAGAAGTATTTGGAAGAAAAGCCATTATATCCATTCTGAGAATAAGTGTACTTTTTCCATCAAATTTTCAAAATAACTCAAAATTTCCACATCTTAAATTTGTTTGAAAAATATTTGTATTTTAGCCGGAAAATGTTGTTTTTTAATAAACATATTGACCACTAATTAAAATTCAGACAATTTGAAGAAAAAATTAGTAGATTTGCACGGAACAAAAAAAATAATAAATATTAAATACTATTCTTTGTGATCCATTTTTCAGGAATGAAAACAGAGAATAAAGGGAATTTTTAGGTTATAAAACTACTGAAACTATGAAGAAATTTTTTTTACTTTTTTTAATGACGTTTTTATTTATCGGTTGCAGCTCCAATGATGATACCATTTATGATTATGTAGGAAAATGGTCTGGTACATATGACGGAAGTGATAAGGGAGTCTGGAACATTGTAGTAGACACCAATGGTAAAGTGGTGGGAACAATGCATTCCGATGTAAATCAAGAAAACTATAATATTTCCGGAAATTTAAGTGAAACAGGAGATCTTAATGCCTCAGTAGGACTTCCTTCAGAAGGAGACTTCAAAGGAAAACTGGGAATAGATAAAAAAGGAAGCGGAAACTGGTCCAACTCAATTCCAACGCCTTCGAGA
Source organism: Chryseobacterium sp. JK1 (assembly GCF_050632815.1). Classification (NCBI taxonomy): domain Bacteria; kingdom Pseudomonadati; phylum Bacteroidota; class Flavobacteriia; order Flavobacteriales; family Weeksellaceae; genus Chryseobacterium; species Chryseobacterium sp. JK1. Next base: position 1,439,849 of record NZ_JBODRU010000001.1, read on the forward strand.
TCAGGTTCATGGAAAGGAGGAAAAGAATAAAACAAAAAGTCTGCAGATCACTGCAGACTTTTTTATTTTACACAAACCCCATACAGATAACTACGTCATTTTCACTTTTCAGCGCTAGAAAATAAAGAAGAACATCATCTTCAGAAAAAGGGTTCTTTACATCTATTTTTTGTGGTGGATTCAGAACGGTTTCTTCTGCCAATTCGGTAGTATAATTTTCAGCATCCAATTTTAAGGTTAACACGACAACTTTATGTGCAGTATAGCTTTCTTTCAGATGTAATGTTTGATTTTCAATGAGAGTATCTGAGGATATATTCTTTACTTCTCCAAACTGAAATGCTCTTAAAAGTTTTTTCCCTTCCGGAGTTTTCAATCCGTTTTTTACATTTCTTTTTCCTCTTTCAGAAATGATATCCAGATCTTTTATTTCGGTCATTACCTTGGCGAACTTCTGGTAGAGTAGGGGATCCCCCGCATTTTTGATATACATGTCAAGACTTTTTCTAATCGCTTTTCCAATTTTAGAACAATGCCCGAACTCCGAACTGTTCTGGCGTACCTTTTCATAAGAAGGATTTTTCTTAAAAGCGGTTTTATTAAATCCGCTTTTCTTCCGAACCACATTCTTCCCGTTCAGATTATAAAATACAAGGTCGCCCACAGTTCCTGTGATCTTGATTATGCTTTCATAAGTTGCCATATCTTCAAAATAGAAATCAAAGATACCAATAAATAATGAAAAATAAAATTTTAACATATATTTATAATATAGTTGTAGTATAGTTATAGTATAATTAAAATATATAATGTATATTTGTTGTGGTTTTGTTAATTAATTATAAATCAGAAGAGTATGGGAACGGAATTATTTCAACAAAAAAAGAAAATAAAGCAGATTGTTGTTGTACTGGCAGCTTCTGTTTTTGTAGTTTCCTGCGGGTCGTCCAAAAGCGCTTCCGCAAGTAAAAGTTCGAATACGAAGAACGTAGCAAGATCTGAAAACCTCAGAAAACTGGATTCAAGATTTGATGGTAAGGTATCCAGATCCATCAACGATATCTTGAAGGATGCTGAAAAATACATTGGAACACCCTATAAATTTGGGGGAAATACCTCTTCTGGATTTGATTGTTCTGGTTTTACAGTAAAAGTATTTGAAGAAAATGATTTCAACCTTCCCCGAAGATCTTCTGATCAGGCTGATGCAGGAAAAAACATTGATATCAAAGAAGTGAAACCTGGAGATTTATTATTTTTTGCAACCGCTGGAGGAAGCAGAGTTTCTCATGTGGGAATTGTTCACGATATTGGTCCGGACGGTGAAGTGAAATTTATTCATGCGTCTACTTCAAAAGGCGTTATTATTTCGTCTCTGAACGAAAAATACTGGAACAAGGCCTATCTTCATGCTCAAAGAGTACTGTAAGACATCTTCTCAAAATGATAGAAAACCGGACATTTGCGTTTATTAAAACAGATAAAAAGCTGATTAAGCTTTTCTATCATGATATTGCAGTTATCAAGGGACTGGGAAACTATGTGGAAATTTATACCAAAGATCATAAAAAGTACATTTATTACAAAACACTCAAAGATCTCATTGAAAGTCTGCCGGACGAGTTTATGCGTGTTCATAACTCCTACATCGTCAATCTTGCCAATATAGAGTCTTTTGAAGATAATCACTTGATCTGTGGCGAATTGAGAATTGCCGTTGCCAAAAGTTATAAAGAATGCTTACTGGAGGCCTTGGGTAAAATGATGCTTTAAAAGATAAAGTACATCAAAAAAGTATTCAGTTACATTCCATTTTCGACCTCCTAAATAAATAAATTTTTATTCATGTTTTCATGTTTTAGTTTTACTGAAAATTTAAATAATGAATAAAGAAACGGCATTATATTACATTCAAAACAATACGATTATTGGAATAAAAGCAGGAAATGAAAGACAAGAATTCCTGGAAATATGGATGGTTGTCATCCAAAACCGAATATTCGCGCGATCCTGGGGACTGGCCGAAAGAAGCTGGTACAATGTTTTTTTAGAAAATCCGGAAGGAAAAATTCAATGCGGGGAAAATAGATATTCTATACAAGCTATTGTCCCGGAAGATATTGCAGAACTTACTGAAGAAATTAATCAGGCTTATTTGAAGAAATATAATAGTGATCATAATACTCCCTATTCAAAAGAGATTATTCGTGAAAAACATATTGCCAGGACGATAGAGTTTGTTATTTTGGAGTAAAAGGATTTGAAAATCTGCGTCATCTTGTCAGTCTGTGAGATTAAAGTAATAATGGACTTTGGCTAAAACTTATATAATTATCTTCTTAAACCACCCCGTCAAAAATTCTTTGAATTTTCGCCACCCCTCCGGAGGAGGGGAATTTTTACGTTTCCAATGGTAACTTCTCTGTAAGTTGTCATTGCAATAGCATTGCATCGCGAAACTTAGGAAATTTGCTCAAAACTATTATCATATGGCAGATTTCATCCAATTATTTATTCCTATATACTTTATATGTTTCTTTTTTATTTCCTTTGTTGGGATCAGTTATAAAGTCGCCAGACAGATTGGGAAAAGTCCAAATGTTCTTCCAAGAGACGGTTCGGCATACGCGCTTGTAGGAAGCTACTTCAAGCTAATCTTACTTGCCCTTTTTGTCTATACAATGCTGATATTATTTCTTCCGGAGTACATATTTACAATGTTTAAAATCAATTTTTTAGAGATTTGTGCTCTTCAGTATGCAGGTGTTGTTTTAATGATTGTTGCTTTAATATGGGTTATTATAGCTCAACAGCAAATGAAGGATTCATGGCGAATCGGGATCGATAGTACGACAAAAACAGAGCTGGTAACGCATGGATTATTCAGAATTTCAAGAAATCCCATATTCCTGGGAATGACTATCAGTCTTGTTGGTTTTTTTCTTGCTTTTCCAACCGTCATTGCTCTTTCTTTTCTTTTGATAGGAAGTATGTTGATGCAAATTCAGATAAGGCTTGAAGAAGAGTATTTGCTGAAAGAATATGGGCAAAATTATCTGGCGTATAAAAAGAAGGTAAGACGCATATTAAACCTTTATTAAAACCATAATGTTAAAAACTGTTTTGCTGAACTTTTTTGTATCTTTGGCCGGTATAATTTTTCAAACTAATTTAAATAAGAAACATGTCGTTACAACAAACTATTGAAAATATTTGGGATAATAGAGATCTATTACAAAATGAAGACAGCCAGAAGGCGATCAGAGAGGTTATTTCTTTAGTTGATAAAGGTGAACTTCGTACTGCTGAACCTACAGAAAACGGATGGCAGGTAAATGAATGGGTGAAAAAAGCAGTAGTAATGTATTTCCCGATCCAAAAAATGGAAACTATTGAAGTAGGTCCGTTTGAATTTCATGACAAAATGCCTTTGAAAAGAAACTATGCTGAAAAAGGTGTTAGAGTTGTACCCCATGCGGTGGCGAGAGAAGGAGCTTATATTGCTCCGGGAGTAATTATGATGCCATCTTACGTAAATATAGGTGCTTATGTAGATTCTGGAACAATGGTAGATACTTGGGCTACAGTAGGAAGCTGTGCACAGATTGGTAAAAATGTTCACCTAAGTGGTGGTGTAGGTATCGGAGGTGTATTGGAACCATTACAGGCTGCTCCGGTTATCATTGAAGATGATTGCTTTATCGGTTCAAGATGTATTGTTGTAGAAGGAGTTCACGTAGAGAAAGAAGCCGTATTGGGTGCGAACGTAGTGCTTACCGCTTCTACAAAAATTATCGATGTTACAGGAGATACTCCCATTGAAATCAAAGGAAGAGTACCTGCACGTTCAGTGGTAATCCCTGGAAGCTATACTAAACAGTATCCTGCAGGAGAATATCAGGTTCCTTGTGCATTGATCATTGGTCAAAGAAAAGAATCTACAGATAAGAAGACGTCTCTGAATGATGCATTGAGAGATAATAATGTAGCTGTTTAAGATTATATTTTAAACTAATTTACACATCTTGAAAGAAAAATTTCTTAAAATACTTTTAAACCCTAAATATATATTTGGGGTTTATCTTATTATATCGGTTGTTACAGCAATTTCCAAATACTTGAGAGGAGATTATGCGATTAATAATTATCTGATTTTTAAAAACGTATTCCTGAATACAATCCATCAGAAAAACCTATTCATCCATTATCCGGACCTCTATTTTGATTTAAATCATTACGGAGTCTTTTTCAGCGTATTAATTGCTCCTTTTGCCATGATGCCTGACTGGTTGGGAATCTCTCTCTGGAATATTGCCAATACATTCATCTTCATCTACGGAATTTACAAGCTTCCTTTTTCCGATGCTAAAAAAGCGATTTTCGGATTGCTTTGCCTTCAGGAATATATTACGGCAGCTTTAAGCTTGCAGTTTAATGTGGCATTAACAGGGCTTTTACTACTATCTGCAGTATATATTTACGAAAGAAAAGAAGTAAAATCGGTTACAGCAATATTGGTAGGTGTGTTTGTGAAAATCTATGGAATTGTAGGACTTACCCAGTTTTTCTTCATTAAAAACAAAACCAAATTTATTCTTTCAGGAATTGGAATTGCCATTTTATTCTTTGTACTTCCTATGGCTTATTCAAGCCCTGGCTTTGTCATTCAGTGCTACTCAGACTGGTTTCAGTCTATTGTAGAGAAGAACAATGAAAATCAGGTCTTGGGTAATATGCAGGATATTTCCTTAATGGGCTTTGTAAGAAGAATTTTGGGAGATGCATCTATTTCCAATCTGGTATTTCTGGCATTCGGATTACCGCTGTTTGCATTGCCCTATATCAGGATAAAGCAGTATAAGCATTATGCTTTCCAATTGATGATCCTTGCTTCCACATTGCTGTTTCTGGTTCTTTTCAGTTCCAGTTCAGAATCTCCAACATACATTATTGCTGTGGTGGGAGTTTTATTATGGTTTTTCCTTCAAAAAGAAAGAACACCGCTTATTATCGGATTGCTTGTTTTTGTGATTATTTTCACATGCTTTTCAACTTCCGACTTATTCCCGAAATTTGTAAAAGAGAATTATATTATTAAATATTCATTAAAAGCAGTACCTTGTATTGTAATCTGGTTGAGAGTAACTTATGAGCTTTTAACAAAAGATTTTGAGAAAAATTACAGCCTGAACTAGTACACATGAAGAAAATTTCAATTGTAATTCCTGCCTATAACGAAGAAGGAAACGTTGCTATGATCCATCAGAAAATAAAAGAGGTTTTTGAGGGTCTGCACAACTATGACTTTGAAATCATATTTGTAAATGATGGCAGCCGTGACAATACACAACAAAAATTAGAAGAACTTTCCCGTCAGTATAACGAAGTCAAATTCATTGAATTTTCAAGAAACTTTGGACATCAACCAGCCGTAAAAGCAGGAATGGACAGCGCGAACGGAAATGCCGTAATTTCTATGGACGGTGATCTTCAGCATCCACCAGAACTTATTCCGGAAATGATCCAGAAGTGGGAAGAAGGATATGATATTGTTTTTACCGTAAGAACCTATCCTAAAGAAATTTCGTATTTTAAAAGAAAAACCTCGGACCTTTTCTATAAACTTCTATCAAGTTTGTCAGATGTTAATTTAACCAAAGGTGGTGGATCAGATTTTAGGCTCATGGATGCCAACGCTGTTGAAGTGATGAGATCCTTTAATGAAGACGATCTTTTCCTGAGAGGGCTGACGAGTTGGATGGGCTTCAAACAAGCAGGAATAGATTTTAAAGCCAATGAAAGACTATCCGGACAAAGCAGTTATAATCTTAAAAAGATGTTTACCTTTGCCTTCACAGGAATTACAGCTTTTAGTGTAAAACCCCTTTATTTAGCAGCTTATTTAGGATTTCTGTTCTCCGCTATTTCAGTTATTGGCTATGGAGCATATGTTTTGCATTCCTTCATCGCGGGAACCGAGATATCCGGTTGGGCGTCACTGATTATGACCATTGTTTTCTTTGGAGGACTTCAATTGATCATCCTCGGAATCATGGGGATTTATTTAGGTAAAATATTTAAACAGGTGAAAGACAGACCTAATTATATTATTAAAAACAAAAATTTTTAGAATGGTTTTATTGAGTTTTGATATTGAAGAATTTGATATGCCATTAGAATATAAGGGTGAAATTCCCTTTGAAAAGCAAATTTCAATTTCACAGACAGGATTAGAGAGAATTCTTGACATCCTTAAAAAACATAGTGCCAAAGCTACTTTCTTTTCCACAGTTGTTTTTGCAGAAAACAGCAAATATCTCATTGAAAGATTATTGAATGAGGGGCACGAACTGGCTTCTCATACTTGGTTTCACTCAGAATTTGAAAACAGACACCTAAAAGAGTCACGTGAGAAACTGGAAGAATTATTTTCAACAAAAGTAACAGGATTAAGAATGCCGAGAATGATGCCTGTTGACCACAAAGAAGTGGAAAAAGCAGGATATTCTTACAATTCTTCTATCAACCCGACCTTTTTACCGGGAAGATATAATAATTTGAAAGTATCCAGAACCTACTATAAAGAAGGAAATGTAACACAGGTTCCGGCCTCTGTATCACCCAATTTCAGGATTCCTCTATTTTGGCTGAGTTTTCATAACTTTCCTCTTTCAGTGTATAAGAAACTGGCGTCAGATGTCCTTAAAAAGGATCAATACCTGAATATTTATTTCCATCCCTGGGAATTTGCGGAAATTAAAGATGAAGCCTTTAAACTTCCTGGTTTTACAGTGAAAAATTCAGGAAAAGACATGGTAGAAAGATTCGGTTCATTTGTTGGATGGCTTAAAGAAAAAGGACACACCTTTGGAACATTTCAGGAATTTCAGAAACAGATAGAACGTTGATGCTATTCGTTACATTTCAGTGTAAATAATTATCAACGATATAAAAAAATAAAAAAACATGAAAATTGCCTTCGACGCAAAACGTTTTTTCCATAATACGTCCGGCCTGGGCAACTATTCAAGAGATCTTGTAAGAATACTCTCACAATACGAACCGGACAACGACTATTTTTTATTAAATAAAAATAAATCCGAACGCGGAAAAGATATTCTTGAGCGTCCGAATGTTCAGTTTGTAGCCACTTCAAAAGGGAAATTTTCCCGTCAGCTTAAAATGGGAAAAGATGCTCAGACACTTGGAGCTGATATTTTTCATGGCTTATCCGGTGAATTACCTTTACAATGGGACCAGAAAAAGATCAGAAAAACGGTTACCATTCATGATCTGATCTTTGTAAGATATCCACAGTATTATTCTTTTTTCGATCGTAAAATCCATTTTTGGAAATTTAAAAAAGCGGCAGACATGGCAGATAAAATCATTGCTATTTCAGAGCAGACAAAAAGAGATATTGTACAGTTTTTGAAAGTTCCGGAATCTAAAATTGAAGTGATCTACCAGGGATGTCATCATGCCTTTAAAGAGCAGCAGTCTCAGGAATTAACAGAAAAAACAATACAGAAATATAATCTTCCGAAAAGATTTATTTTGAATGTAGGAACCATAGAAGACCGTAAAAACCTGTTGAATGTAGTGAAAGCCATTGACGGAAACGAGATTCCTTTGGTTGTGGTGGGAAGAAAGACCAACTATTATCAGAAAATTGCCAGTTTCCTCAAAAAAAACAAAATGGAGAAACAGGTTCTTTTTCTGGAAGGCGTTTCCATGGATGAACTGGCTGTTATCTATAAACTGGCTGATATTTTTGTGTATCCAAGTTTCTTCGAAGGTTTCGGAATCCCCGTGATAGAAGCTCTTTTCTCAAAAACTGTTGTGGTAACAAGCAATACAAGCTGTCTGCCGGAAGCAGGAGGGAAAGACTCCGTTTATATTGATCCCAACAATGAATTGGATATAAGAGCCAAAATAAAATTTCTGTGGGAAAATGAATCCGAAAGAAAACGCCGTGAGGAAAAGGGTTTCGAGTTTGTTCAGAAGTTTAATGACGAACCGATTGCGAAAGAACTGATGAGTTTTTATCAAAAATTAATCTAAAAAAACTTTGCAATTTAAAAATAAGTCCTACATTTGCATCATAATTCAATGCAATGAAACCAACTATTTTAGCATTACATCATTATTATCATCATCTCTGTTAGGCGGAATTGATTGATATAAGTTTGTGCTAAAATCAAAAATAATTAAAACCGTCTGAGTAAATAGGCGGTTTTTTTGTTTCCTGAATTCACCTCAGAAATATTCTAGATCAGTTTTTATTTACTCGGACCCAAAAAAGGCGAAATGAGTAAATTAAAAATTGCGATTCAAAAAAGCGGCCGGCTTTACGAAGAATCCCTACAGCTTCTCAAAGATTGCGGAATATTCGTCAATAACGGAAAAGACCAGCTTAAAGTTTCCGTAGACAATTTCCCAATGGAAATTATGTACCTGCGAAATTCAGACATCCCACAATACCTGGAAGATGGAGTGGTGGATATTGCTATTGTCGGCGAGAATCTTTTGATTGAAAAACAAAAGAATATCCAGATCGTGCAGAAGCTTGGTTTTTCAAAATGCAGAGTATCCATAGCGGTTCCAAAAGAAATAGAAACCGATGATCCCGCTTACTTTCAGGGAAAAAAAATTGCGACTTCTTATCCCAATACCCTTAGAAATTTTTTAAAAAAAGCAGGAATTACTTCTGATATTCACATTATTTCCGGTTCTGTAGAAATCGCTCCCAATATTGGTTTGGCAGATGGGATCTGTGATATTGTAAGCTCGGGAAGTACTTTATTCAAAAACGGATTGAGAGAAACGGTTACCTTGCTGAAATCTGAAGCTGTTCTGGCAAAAACGCCTCAATTATCTACCGAAAAAACAGCCATTCTTGAAAAATTTCTCTTCAGAATCAAAGCCGTTTTAAAAGCGAAAAAATCAAAATATATTCTGATGAATGTTCCTAATGATAAGATTAAGAAAGTAGCTGAAGTTCTTCCTGTTCTGAAAAGCCCGACAGTCATTCCATTGGCAGAAGAAGGTTGGAGCAGCATTCATTCCGTCATCGATGAAGAACGCTTTTGGGATGTTATTGACGAGCTTAAAGACAACGGAGCTCAGGATATTTTAATCATTCCAATTGATAAAATGGTCATCTGAAAATATAAATTATACTAAATATACAATGAACACCTATAAATATCCTACAAAAGATACCTGGAAAGAACTGGTGAAGCGCCCTGTTCTTGAACAGCAGGAAATTTCAGATCTTATCAGAGACATCTTTAATGAGGTGGAGAAAAACGGAGATCAGGCCCTAATCGAATTTAATAGAAAATTTGACAAAGCTGAAACAGAAAATATCGCTGTAACATCCGAAGAAATTGAAAGTGCTGAAAATCATATTGAAGAAGAGTTAAAAAAAGCCATTCAGCAGGCCAAAGAGAATATTTCAAAATTTCACCAATCACAAAAAGCGGAAATTGAGAAAATTGAAACAATAAAAGGAGTTGTTTGCTGGAGAGAAAACCGTGCGGTGGAAAAAGTCGGAATTTACATTCCCGGAGGTACTGCTCCTCTGTTTTCAACCGTACTGATGCTTGCTGTTCCCGCCAATCTCGCAGGATGTAAAGAAATAATACTTTGTACACCACCGGATAAGGAAGGTAATATCAATCCTGCTGTTTTGTATACCGCAAAACTTTGTGGAATTACTCAGATATTCAAAACAGGAGGTGCTCAGGCTATTGCTGCTATGACATTAGGAACTGAAACCGTTCCTGAAGTATACAAAATTTTCGGTCCGGGAAACCAATTTGTAGTAGCTGCAAAAGAATATGCACAACGGTATGGGGTTGCGATCGATATGCCGGCGGGGCCCAGTGAAGTTCTTGTCATTGCAGATGAAAATGCAGTCCCTGAATTTTGCGCTGCAGATCTTCTTTCCCAGGCAGAACATGGAGGTGATAGCCAGGTTGTTTTTGTGACAACAGATCTTAAAGTTTTTGATGAGACAATCAGTGCTGTTGAACAACAAATCAGAGATTTACCAAGAAATAGAATGGCTGGATTAGCATTGGAAAACAGTTCGTTTATAGTAATCAATTCTCTGGAGGAAGCGTTGGAGTTCAGTAATCAATACGCTCCTGAACACCTTATTTTAGCGGTAACCGATTTTGAGAAATATATTCCTATGGTTCAGAATGCAGGTTCTGTGTTCCTTGGAAATTACTCCTGCGAAAGTGCCGGAGACTACGCGAGCGGTACCAATCACACACTTCCGACCAACGCATATGCAAAGAATTACAGCGGAGTGTCTCTGGACAGTTTTGTAAAGAAAATAACCTTCCAGCATCTGTCTAAAGAAGGGCTTCAGAATTTAGGAAAAACAATAGAGCTTATGGCAGAAGCAGAAGGCTTGCTTGCTCACAAAAATGCAGTATCAATAAGATTAAAATAAGTAAAGGTTGGAAAACGCAAAGACATAAAACAATATTGTAAAATACATTTTTTAATACGAAAGGAATTGATATCCAATAAAATTGAAATCCATTTAACTTGCTGAAAATCTAAGATTTTCTTGCGTCTTGAAAAATAAAAAGGAATTAAAAAGCTTTGCGCCCTTGCGTTTACCCAAAAAATATTAAGACAATCAATACAATGAAAAATAACAGTATAAAGACTTTAGTAAGAGAAAATATTTTAAAATTACAACCTTATATCAGCTTCAGGGATCATAATGAGTTTAGCGCACCGGTACTTCTGGATGCGAATGAAAGTCCATTCGGGGAATGTAATCGTTACCCGGATTCTACACAGAAAAAGTTGAAGAACCGTTTGGCTGAGCTTAAAAAACTATCATCCGGCCAGATCGCAGTAGGAAACGGAAGTGACGAATTGATTGATCTGATCATCAAAATCTTCTGTGAACCTAAAAAAGATTCTATTCTGATGATGAATCCTTCCTTTGCCATGTACGGGTTCTATGCTACCATCAACGAAAACAGAGTTTTAAAGCTTGATCTGGATGAAAATTTCAATATTATAAAAGAAGATTTTCTCAAAACTGTAAATCAAGAAGACATAAAGGTATTCTTTCTCTGCTCGCCCAACAATCCTACCGGAAACAGTGTGGAAGATGTTGAGTTCTTTCTTCAGAATTTTAACGGAATTGTAGTAGTAGATGAAGCTTATATTGAGTTTTCAGGAAATAAATCAAGCATTGAGCTTCTTGATCAATATCCCAATCTGATTGTTCTTCAGACTTTTTCAAAAGCATGGGGAATTGCAGGAGCCAGAGTAGGAATGGCGTATGCTTCAGAAGAAATTATCACTTTAATCAACACGGTAAAAGCTCCTTATAATGTGAATGTCCTGAGTCAGGAGCTGATTTTAAAAACACTTGACGATGAAAGTATTCTTTCTGAAAATGTTAATATGATTTTGAAGGAAGTAAGCTGGTTGCGGGATCAGTTTGAAAATATAGACTGTATTGAAAAAGTATTTCCAACGGATGCCAATTTCTTTCTGATCAAAATGAAGAATATTGATCAGGTATATGGAAAAATGCTGGAAAAAGAAATTCTTACGAGCAGAAGAGATCCTGCCATCCCGGGTTGTATAAGAATTAACGTAGGAAACAGACAGGAAAATGAAATATTGATTGATCTTTTAAAAAATATTCAGTCATGAAAAAAGTACTCTTTATAGACAGGGATGGAACATTAATTATTGAACCTCCTGTCGATTTTCAGGTCGATTCCTTAGAGAAACTTGAGTTTTACCCGGGAATATTTCAGAATCTTGCCAAAATTGCCAATGAACTGGATTATGAATTGGTAATGGTGACCAACCAGGATGGCTTGGGAACGGAAAGTTTTCCTTTTGAAGATTTTAGCCAACCTCACGAAAAAATGCTGAAAGCTTTCGAAAATGAAGGAATTATTTTTAGTGATATTCTTATAGATAAAAGTTTCGAACATGAAAATCTACCGACTAGAAAGCCCGGAATAGGAATGCTAAGCAAATACATCTATGGTTCTTATGATTTGGAAAATTCATACGTAATCGGAGATCGAATCACAGATATCCAATTGGCTGAAAATTTGGGAACTCAATCTATTTTTATCAATCAGAATGATAATGATAAGGCAGAGCTCACAACGACTTCCTGGGCAGAAATTTATCAGTTTCTAAAAAAAGGAATGAGAAAAGCCAAAGTGTCCAGAAAAACGAATGAAACTCAAATAGAGGTTGAAGTAAATCTCGATGGTCAGGGTAGATCGGAAATTTCCACAGGACTTCATTTCTTTGATCATATGCTGGATCAGATTGCGAGACACGGCAATATGGACCTTACCATTACAGTAAACGGAGATCTTGAAGTAGATGAACACCACACGATTGAAGACACCGGAATTGTTCTTGGAGAAGCCATTGTTAAAGCATTGGGAAAGAAGAAAGGTATTGAAAGATATGGTTTTTTGCTTCCAATGGATGATTGTCTGGCTCAGGTGGGTATAGATTTTGGCGGCAGACCGTGGCTGGTTTGGGACGCTCCTTTTAAAAGAGAAAAAATTGGAGATGTTCCTACAGAAATGTTTTTTCACTTCTTCAAATCTTTTACAGATTCTTCCAGGTCCAATCTCAACATCAAAGCAGAAGGAGATAACGAACACCACAAAATAGAATCTATCTTCAAAGCATTTGCAAAGGCTGTGAAAATGGCGGTAAACCAATCAGATACCAATTATAATTTGCCTTCCACAAAAGGAAGTTTATAACAATGATCGCAATAATAAAATATAACGGTGGAAACGTAAGTTCCGTTCAGAATGCCCTCAACAGATTAAAAGTTGATTCGATAGTGACAGATGATCCAGAACTTATTATAAAAGCTGATAAAGTGATCTTTCCGGGAGTTGGGGAAGCTTCTTCAACAATGAAACTTCTGAAAGAAAAAGGACTGGATCTGCTGATTCCACAGCTAAAACAGCCCGTATTGGGAATATGTCTTGGAATGCAGCTGATGTGCAAGGAAAATGAAGAAGGCAATACCGAAGGACTTGGAATTTTTGATATCAGAGTCAAAAAATTTCCTTCCGTAGACATTGTGCCTCATATGGGTTGGAATACGATTTCTGAACAGAATTCCCTTTTATTTTCAGAGATCGAAAATAAGAGCGATGTATACTTTGTTCACAGTTACTATTGTGAGTTATCCGACTATACAACGTCGGTTTGTGATTACATTTTGCCGTTCAGTTCTTCTTTGCAGAAAGATAACTTCTATGCGGTACAGTTTCACCCGGAAAAGTCAGGAGATATAGGAAGTACAATCATTAATAACTTTATCAATTTGTCATGATGAAAATTATACCAGCCATTGATATTATCGACGGAAAATGTGTCCGTCTGTCAAAGGGAGATTACAATACCAAGAAAGTGTATAACGAAGATCCGGTGGAAGTTGCTAAGGAATTTGAAAGTTTTGGAATTCAATTTCTACACCTGGTTGACCTTGATGGCGCCAAATCAAAACACATCGTCAATCAGAAAGTACTGGAAAATATAGCCCGCTCAACTTCTTTGCATATTGATTTTGGAGGCGGATTAAAAACACAGGAAGATATAGAAACTGCTTTTAATTCCGGGGCAAAACAGATTACATTAGGAAGTATCGCAGTTCAGAACCCGGAATTTTGCTACAATGCCATCCAAAAGTATGGGGTGGAAAAGATTATTTTGGGGGCAGATTTTGATAACAGAAAAATAAAAACCTCAGGCTGGCAGGAAGAAAGCGATAAGGATATTATTGATTTTATTCTTCAATACCAGAAAAAAGGCATTCAAAACGTTATATGTACTGATATTTCAAAAGATGGAATGCTAGAAGGCCCGTCAACAGGTTTATATATTGAAATTTTATACAAAACGGCGATTCAGCTTACAGCAAGTGGTGGAATTTCAGGTATCAAAGACGTGTATAAAATGAAAGATATCGGATGTTCCGGCACCATCATAGGGAAAGCTATTTATGAAGGGAAAATAAGCCTTCAACAACTTCAAAATTTTATTGAAAATGCTTAAAAAAAGAATTATTCCATGTCTTGATATCAAAGATGGAAATACTGTAAAGGGAATCAATTTTGAAAATCTTAAAAATGCAGGCGATCCTATAGAACTGGCTAAAAAGTATGAACAGGATGGTGCAGACGAATTGGTTTTTCTGGATATTACGGCTACCATTGAGAACCGAAAAACATTTGTAGAGCTGGTAAAAGAGATTGCAAAAGAACTCAGTATTCCATTTACAGTGGGAGGAGGAATTTCTTCGGTAGAAGATGTGAGGAAGCTTCTGGAAGCGGGGGCAGACAAAATCAGTATCAATTCTTCAGCAGTGAAAAATCCTCAACTCATTTCTGATCTGGCCAACGAATTTGGAAGTCAGTGTGTAGTGGTGGCTATCGATACAAAACAGGTGGGAGATTCAAATCTTGTTCATATCAAAGGCGGTAGACAGGCAACAGATCTCAAAACTGTAGAATGGGCAAAACAGGTCGTCTCTCTTGGTGCTGGAGAAATTCTCTTAACTTCGATGGATGGCGACGGAACGAAAAAGGGTTTTGACTTGCGCATTACAAAGCTAGTCTCAGAAAATGTCACTATTCCTGTTATTGCCTCTGGGGGAGCGGGTTGTGCGGACGATTTTGTGAATGTTTTTTTGGAAACGAAAGCCACAGGAGCTTTGGCAGCCAGCATTTTCCACTTTAATGAAGTAAGCATTCAAGAATTGAAAGAAGAATTAAAAAATCAAAAAATAGAGATCCGATGAAAATTAATTTTAATAAAGATAAAGGGCTTGTTCCTGTGATTATTCAGGATGACAGAACATTGCAGGTTCTCATGCTGGGGTATATGAACGAAGAAGCCTTTGAAAAAACAGAAAAAGAAGGAATTGTTACATTTTTCAGCCGTTCCAAGAACAGATTGTGGACAAAAGGAGAAGAATCCGGCAATTTTTTAACAGTAAAAAGCATTGATATAGATTGTGATCAGGATACTATTTTGATCAAAGTGATTCCCAGGAATATAGTTTGTCATACAGGAAGCTTCAGTTGCTTTGGAGAAAAGAAATCTAAAGGTTTTTTGTATGAACTGGAAGAGAAAATATCCCAAAGAATTGATCAGAAAACAGAGGGATCCTATACATATTCATTATTCCAGCGGGGCATTAATAAAATTGCTCAAAAAGTAGGAGAGGAAGCGGTGGAACTGGTAATTGAAGCGAAAGATAATAACGAAGATCTCTTTAAAAATGAAGCCGCTGATCTTCTTTATCACTTCCTTATTTTATTGAAAACGAAAGGATTCTCATTGGAAGAAATTGAGCAGATTCTTCAGGATAGGAATAAATAAAATTGTTGAATTTTTCAAAATAGTTTATATCGGAAAGCATTTTGTCACCCAACATGATGTTAATGATATTATCTATCTTTGTCCTCTTATATTAAAAACTAATACAAAAATAACCATTCTCATGAGTGAATTTTCCGGATATGAAAAGATGCCTGATTCCTTAAAAAAAACAGGACTTAATGAAAAAGATTTATCTAATATGGATAAATTAAAATGGGTGGCCACAGAAAAAATTCATGGAGCTAATTTTAGCTTCTCATATGAGGAAGGTCACCTAAGATACTCCAAAAGAAGAGATTATCTGTCCTGGAATGATGATTTCTTTGGTTTTCAGCTTGTTGTAAGCAAGCTGGAAGATGCTGTCCTTCGATTGTTTGAGCATGTAAGCAATACGGTCGCAGGAAATCAATATATTCTTTATGGAGAACTTTTTGGTGGAAAATATCCTCATTCCGAGGTTGAAATAACAAATAAAAATCTACAGGCTATTCAGACAGGGGTTTATTATGCTCCCGATATTCATTTTTGTGCCTTCGATATTGCTGTGGTGGACGAGGCTGGAAATAAGTCTTATCTTGATTATGAGACTGTGATATCATATGCTGAACAATTTGGTGTTCCGTATGTAAAACCCTTATTTATAGGTAAATTTAATGAAGCTGTTAATTTCAACATCAGAATTAATTCTCCAATTCCAAAAGAATTGGGACTTCCCGAGCTGGAACATAATCTGATAGAAGGAATTGTAGTAAAGCTTTATCAGAAAGACCACTTTTTGTTTTCAAAACGTCCTATTATTAAAATTAAAAATCCGGAGTTTGAAGAAGAAGAAAAATTTCATCAGGCTGAAAAATGGTCATTTGTACCCAATATTTCTTCTAAATCTGAAGATCTGTCTTTTATCACTTCCGAAATAAAAACATATGTGTCACCCAACAGATTAGAGAGTGTGATTTCAAAAGTCGGAGCTCTTGATTTTAATAATCCTCAGCGTATTCTGGAAATTCAGAAAGAGTTTTTGCAGGATGTGCTTACAGATTTCAATGAAAATAACAGCGACCTTCTTACAGAATTGAAACAGGAAGATATGAAGTGGATCATAGAAAGAATTCAATCCGATATTCAAAAAGTATTGGTTGCAGCTCAATCATGATTTTGGTACAATTATATATTTTATTTAACTTTAATTAATACATGTATATTGTTGTTTTATAATGCTTTGATTTTATTTGTATAAATAATACTTTAACAATAAAAAACAGAGCAATTTTGCTCTGTTTCTTCGTTTTTTATCTTTTGGAAAACACTTATCTTGCAATCAAAATATGCTTTGTGACAGTTTGCTCACCTACTTTTAAAACCCCAATATAGACTCCATTTTCTAATGCAGATACATTGATCTTTGTTTCGTTGTTTGTCTTTAGCATAGATCTTCCTGATGAATTGGTTATTTCAAAGCTGAAGCTGGATCCTTTGAGGTCGAGAAGATCAATATTCAAAATACTGCTCGCAGGGTTGGGGTAAATTTTTACCGTTTCCAGAGATTCTTGTTGTGCTGTTTTTGCGGCGAAAGAAGTGGAAGTAGAGGCAACAGCGAAATGTTGTAAAGCACCTACAGTAGCCTTTCCAATATTATAAACATAAACAGGATCTACGTTAGCAAAAGTATCTTTAGCAGTATGAGGGTAGCTGCTTCTTATTCTTTCAAAAAAACCGGTAATCACTTCACCTTTCTGTTCAAAAGGAATATAATCGGTAGATTCTGCTGGATCTACAGCCGTCTGAAGAGGAGAGTACAGCGCAGTGCAGTTTCTAAGTTGTTGAGTAATGGCAGCAGAGGCCGCATTGTTGCTGGAAACTCCACCCTGATCTTCATCACAGTAAACGGTATTGTTGTTATTACCTTTTACCCCGCCAACCTGGTCAAGATTGAATACCAATTTAATATCTAGTTTTCGTACGCTTCCCTGATACACTACATTGTTTACATAATGAGTACTTCCTCTCAGGCCCTGCTCTTCACCAGAAAAATGGATGAATTTGATAGAGTATTCTGTAGGAATGTTCTTCAGTATTCTGGCAGCTTCCAAAATAATAGAAGTTCCACTGCCATTATCATTAACTCCTGGACCAACAATGGTATCAAAATGTCCGCAAATAATCACGTATTTATTAGGATAAACAGTTCCGGTTTTAGTGATGATAAGATTTTTAGAGCTTGTACTTCCATAGGTAAACGGATTTTCCTCAATCTGGCTGGCGGTATATCCATAAGACAGATATTTGTTTTTGATCCAGTTTAAGGTATTGGCATTGGCCTGGGAACCGGTAGTTTTTACTCCTAGATTGCCAAACTCCTGCAAATTGGCAGTAATATTGGCTTGGGTAACCATATCTGCCCTGTTTTTATAAGCCTGAATGAAAGATTGGGCTCCAATGGTTGGCATAGCCATAGCAGCACATAGTAATGTGGTGATTTTTTTCATATTATTTATTTTGTTTTGGTAACGCGAATGTAATAAATAAATCACAATAAAGTGTTTAATATAATAAGAAATGCATAGTAAATTATATATATTATTGATTAGTAGCTGTAAATAAAAAACCTTTGAAAATAAATTCAAAGGTTTGTATGGTAAGCTTAGCTGTTTATGAATCACAGATGGAGATTATCTTTCAATAAGAACTTTCCTTACTACAGTCTGGTCTCCTGATTTTAGAGTACCGATATAAGCACCGTTCTCTAAGCCTGAAACATTAATTTTGGTTTCATTTTTAGTTGTAAAAATAGATCTTCCTGCAAAATCTGTAATTTCAAAACTGAAATTTTTTATATGGGAATCCGGAAGTTGAAGATTAATGATATCTTTTACTGGGTTAGGGTAGATCCTTAAACTTTCCAAAGAGTTTTTGACAGTTGTTTCCTGAGTTGCAAGCGCGCTTGTGGTAGCCACTGCAAAATGTTGCAATGCTCCTACAGAAGCTTTTCCAATATTATAAATATATACAGGATCTGTATTGGCAAAGGTATCATTAGCGGTGTGAGGATAGCTGCTTCTTATTCTTTCAAAAAAACCGGTAATTACTTCGCCTTTCTGTTCAAAAGGGATATAATCGGTATCTTCTGCAGGGTCTACAGCAGTTTGAAGAGGAGAGTAAAGTGCGGTACAGTTTCTTAACTCCTGAGTAACAGTAGCGGAAGCTGCATTATTGGAAGTAAGACCTCCCAAATCCTGATCACAGTATACCGTATTGTTGTTGTTCCCCATAACGCCACCTACCTGATCAAGGTTAAAAACCAGCTTGATATCAAGAACGCGGTTACTACCTTGGTACACCACATTGTTTACATAATGGGTGCTCCCCACAAGTCCCTGTTCTTCTCCTGAGAAATGAATAAATTTAATAGAATATTCCGTAGGAATGTCTTTGAGAATTCTTGCAGCCTCCAGGATAATAGAGGTGCCACTTCCATTATCATTCACGCCTGTTCCGGTGATGCTGTCAAAATGCCCGCAGATAATAACATATTTGTTGGGATATACGGTTCCGGTTTTTGTAATGATAAGATTCTTAGAGGTAGCACTGCCATATGGAAACTGATCTTCCTGCATTTGGCTTGCAGAATATCCATAGGAGAGGTATTTATTTTTAAGCCAGGTTAATGCGTTGGCATTAGCTTGAGAGCCTGTAGTTTTAACCCCTAAACTGGCAAACTCCTGTAGATTGGTTATAATATTGGTTTGAGTAACCATATTAGCTCTGTCCTGATAAGCCTGAATAAAACTCTGAGCACTGATGCTCTGGTAGGTTACTGCAGCTAATAAAAAAGTAGCGATTTTTCTCATATGTAGACAATGACTTGCAGATTGAAAAAAATAGATTCAGATCAGCAGGTCATATTTTGCATTATTTATTGATGATTATCTTTTTTGTGGTGTTTCCTTTCTCCGTTTTTATAGTAACGGTATACACTCCATTTTTAAGGCCGGAAGTATTTATTTTTTGTTGATTTTCTGACTGTAAAAACATATTTCCCGCCATATCGGTGATTTCAACTTTAAACTGATTGACTTTTTGTGAAAATTCAATATTTACAGTATCTTTTGCCGGATTGGGATAAATTCTAACGTTTTCTGATGGTTTTTGTGGAGTTTCTTTTGTCCCTAATAGATTATTAACTGTAGAAGCTACGGCAAAATGCTGTAATGCTCCTACGGTAGCTTTTCCTACATTAAGCACATATACAGGGTCAAGATTTGCAAAAGTATCATTTACTGTATGTTCATTTTCACTTCTTAGATATTCATAAAATCCTGTAATGGTATATCCTTTTGCTTCAAACGGCATATAATCTGAGCTGTAAGCATAAGAAAGATTGGTCTGAAGAGGAGAGTAAAAGGTCGTACAGTTCATCAGTTCCTGTGTAGCGGTATTGGATGCCGCATTATTGGAGGATACACCTCCTGTATCTCTTTCGCATGTAATCGTATTATTGTTATTTCCTATAAGACCACCTACCTGATCGATATTTAAAACCACTTTAATATCTAATTTTTGTACACCTGCTTCATAGGCAACATTGTTTACATAATGAGTACTTCCCACAAGCCCCTGTTCTTCTCCGGAAAAATGAATGAATTTAATAGAATATTCAGTTGGGATATCTTTTAGAATTCTTGCTGCTTCCAGAATAATAGAGGTTCCGCTTCCGTTATCACTTACGCCTGGTCCTACAATGGTATCATAATGCCCGCAGACAATAACGTATTTGTTGGGATATAATGTTCCTGTTTTGGTAATGATTAAATTCTTTGAATTAGCACTTCCGTAGGTGAAAGTATCTTCAGTAATTGTATTGGCTGCATATCCATAAGACAAATATTTGCTTTTTATCCAATCTGAAGCATTACTGTTTGCTGTTGTTCCAGTCTTTTTTACTCCGAAACCCGCAAAATCCTGAAGGTTGTTTGTAATATTGGTTTGGGTAACCATATCAGCTCTATCTTTATAAGTTTGAATAAAGCTCTGTGCAGCAATGCTTTGCACGGTAATGGAAGTCAGCAGTAACGCTGCAGTTCTTTTCATTTATTTTAATCTTTAGAGATTGCTAATATAATAATAAATCACTATTTTTTATTATTAATTAAGGTACTTAATTCTGTATTGCTTAGGGTTTCAATAATAATCCTTCGCATTACAAGGGTTATTGTTATAATCGCCTGAAGCTCACAGAATAAAAGGCAGTATATTGTATACTCTCAAAAACTCAAAATAATAACCATAAAAAAATCCCGGGAAAACCCGGGACTTATATTGATAACAAAAATAGTATTCTACATTATTTTACTTGATCTACAACAGCTTTGAAAGCTTCAGGGTGATTCATTGCTAAATCTGCTAAAACTTTTCTGTTAAGCTCGATGTTGTTCTTTTTAAGAGCTCCCATAAATTGAGAGTAAGACATTCCGTGCTCTCTAGTTCCCGCGTTGATACGAGTGATCCAAAGTGCTCTGAAGTTTCTCTTTTTCTCTTTTCTACCACGGTAAGCATATTGCATTGCTTTTTCTACCGCGTTTTTAGCTACAGTCCAAACGTTCTTTCTTCTTCCGAAGAAACCTTTAGCTTGCTTAAAAATTTTCTTTCTGCGAGCTCTTGAAGCTACTGCATTTACTGATCTTGGCATAATTTAAATTGTTTTTTTGAAATGTGCGGCAATCTGTTTCATTGCACTTAGCTGCACCATTTCAGGGTTAAAATTTTGAATTTGTTTTGAATTCTTATAAACCGAATATAGATTTATAAAAACTACTTAATTGCTAATTGACGTTGAACGCTTTTCTCATCCACTTTAGCTACGTAAGAAGTGCTGGTAAGATTTCTCTTCTGCTTAGTTTCTTTCTTAGTTAAGATGTGGCTTTTGTAAGCGTTTTTTCTTTTGATCTTACCTGTTCCAGTAAGAGCAAAACGTTTCTTAGCACCTGATTTCGTTTTTAATTTTGGCATTGTTTTGCTTTTTTATTGTTTTTGTTATCAATATCTGTATTGGCTACTCCTAAGGACATTAGGAATAATAGTGTGCAAAGATACAAAAAAAATCAATTCAAATTTTTATAATCTGCAATTTTATTGCATTTACAAATGAACCGTAGTATCTTCAAAATCTACCTGGAATACATCATTAAGATTTTGATTATTCCCTCCCAAAACAAATTTAATTCTATATCCTGAGTAACCTAGTATATTTGTTTTTGAAAATAACTGGAGCTTCATATGAGGATCATTCACAAAAAAGTTAACTGTTTTATTGGTATTCCAGAGAGGAATTCCATTGTTATAAATCACCATATTTCCGTCATTTTGTGCAATAAGCTGTGTAGAACCACCTGCAGGTTTGTAACTGTTAGATTTCCATAGTACAAAAATGGAACTTCCTGAATATTTGTATAATACCAGATTATTATCATACTGCATAACGAGCTGGTATTTTATACCGTGGTCCTCTAAAGTAATCGCCTCTCCGGCATTTAATACAGAAGTATGAAATTCTTCCTTGATTAATTTTACAGTTGTAGTACCAATATTAATACGCGAAGCATCGGCTCCGTTTACTGCAACTGTTTTTTCAGCTGACATTACATTATCGCGAGTCTCATCCTGAGCGCAAGATGCCAATAGCATCGAAAGACTTAAAAAAGTCATTAATTTCAATTTCATAGATTATTTTTTGACGAGGCAAATATAGAGTTTTGCTGCAATAATTCACTTATTGTAGAAATTTAAATTTCGTTAAAGTGTTTACTATAGCAGTTTTACAATTTTATTTAATACACTTTTTAGTGTTTAAAAATAAAAAAGGTGCAACTGAATTCAATTGCACCTTTTTAAATATAATAGGATAATTAATTATGATTGAAAAAACTCTAAAAGATCTCTGTTGATGGTTTCTGCTTCCGTTGTTGGCATCCCATGAGGAAAACCTGGATAAGAAATCAATTTTCCATTTTTAAGAAGAGTAGCAGCTACTTTCCCTGTTGTTTCAAAAGGAACAATCTGATCATCTTCACCATGCATTACCAATACAGGAACATCTACATTTTTAAGGTCCTCTGTGAAATCCGTTTCAGAAAAAGCCTTTACACAATCATAATGCGCTTTGATAGAGCCGCTCATCCCTTGTCTCCACCAGTTTCTCTGAATTCCTTCAGAAACCTTAGCACCTTCTCTGTTATAACCATAAAACGGGAAGGTAATGTCAATGAAAAACTGTTGTCTGTGTTTTGCCGTATTGTTTCGGATATCATCAAAAACTGAGATAGGAACTCCATTCGGGTTATTTTCATTCTGAACCATAATAGGAGTTACAGCACTTACCAAAACAGCTTTAGCTACTTTTCCGTTGCCGTGCTTGGCTACATATCTGATAACTTCTCCGCCACCGGTAGAATGTCCAACATGGATTACATCTTTTAAATCCAAAGCCTCTACAATTTCCGCAACATCTGAGGCATAAGTATCCATATCATGTCCATAAGGAGTTTGTTCGGATCTTCCATGACCTCTTCTGTCGTGTGCAATAACTCTGTATCCTTGTTCAAGAAAGAAGAACATTTGTGCGTCCCAATCATCACTGGATAATGGCCATCCGTGGTGGAAGAAAATAGCAGGACCTTTTCCCCAATCTTTGTAATAGATCTCTGTTCCGTCTTTTAGTCTAAGTGTGCTCATTGTATTTATTTTTATTAATTGATTGTGTATTTGGATTTTTATATTCACAAATTTAGATGGAATATCTTCTTAGTATCTTGATGTAAGATAATAATTGATTGAAACATATAAATAGTAAATAAATATTATTAACGTTAATTTAACAGCTCATTCAGAGAGAGGAACGCCTTATGATAAAAATATAGCTGATAATCGGGATTGTTTCATTCTTCACTTCTTTCTAATATTGATTTATATTTCGAAGTATGAAAACAGTAATATTGAGAAGCCTATTTACGCTGACTTCTTTCATAGCCTGTACACAGGAAAAAAAAGATAATTCAACATCAATTCCTTCAAACAGGAGAACGATAAACTGCATTCCGTTTCTAACCCAACAGAATGACTTTATATATGTAGATAAAATAACTCTAAAGCCCATTATTGGTCAGAAATTCAAAGGCGCATCATTATTTACCCCTACAGGTTTTGCCATTGTGGGAAATGAAAAAGGTGAATCTGCCATCATAGACGAAAAAGGAAAAATAGTGTTGGATTTTTCCGCTGATGAGATCAATATAGATGTTATTAATGGTCTTACATTTTATAAAAGAGAAATTGAATATGAAAAGAAAATGCCCGCCTGGAAATGGGACTGGAATATTTTAGGAAGCGGTATTAAAAAAGAACAGACCTATCACAAAGTTGAGATCGGTGTTGTAGAAACCAAACAAATTCTACTTAATGAGGACGTTCCTTATTTGGAGGATAGCTATTATCTGAATTTTGTTTCTGTAGATGAAAATCATGTTTTTTGGAACGGTAACCTTTACGAAATCAAAAAAGGACGTTTGTATAAGACAAATGATAATATTACAGAATTATTAGAAAACAAACGCTTTATCAAATCTTCAGATAAAACGTTCTCTATATACGAACTCAACCAAAAAAAGGCAGTTCACAGCACATTAAAAGGAACACAAACACTTTCCATCCTTTGGGGAAAAGAAACAATAACATTGAAAGAAGTGAACAAAGAACGGTATGAGCCAGAAGTTCCCAAACTTTTAGCAGAAAATAACACAAACACTATATATGCTTTTCCGCAATATGAAAAGGTATTTCCCAAAGAAATTACAAAGGCAACAGCTGAACAGATTGATTTTATTAAAAAAACGTCTTTGGTATATTCAATAACCAATTCGCCTTACTTTTTATTGGGAGTTTTTAATTACGACGAGGATGTATGGGCTTACAGCTGGCTTTATCTTGATACGAAGGGAAACGTCGCAGATTCTATTGGAAACTATGATTTTAAGGTATTGGATCAGGTGGGAAATTTGGTTTGGCCGGACAGAAAAATGATTTTACCCGATCAGTTTGTGGGCAAAAGCTGGAAATTCGGAAAAATAAATTGGTACCAGGAAATGAATGATTTATACCTGATAAGGATTGAAAACGAAAAACAACAGAGAACGATGGGTGTATGGAACCGGAATGCAAAAAAGTGGGAAATACAGCCTGAATACCATGATACTTCTGTTTTGGATACGGAAAAACAGATCTATGCTCTCCAGAAAGAAGAAAATGGGTTGTATCTGCTTTATGATCAGAAGAATAAGAGAAATATTGGATCAAAAGGGTATAAATCCATTGGCTCAGATGGATTGGTGACCGTTACAACAGATTCCGGGAAAAGTATCTATTACTATATCGATATCTACTCGGGAAAAGAATATAAAGAATGATCGTATAAATATTTCTTATCCAATTGTAAACAAACCGTTTTAGCTTATATACTTGATTTAGATATGCTTGAAGAATTTAGAGAACTGATTAGAAGAATCGAAAATCTGGATGAAAAACCAGAATTTCACGGACCAAATTCCAAAAAAAATATTACAAAAATTGAAGACGCTTTACAGTTGAAATTTGATGATTTTCTGAAAGCCTACTTATTAGAATTTGGTGGTGGCGGAATTCCTGAACTATTGTATACCAATGGAATCGTACCGGATAATCCACTGAGTGGTAATATAAGTACACTTTTTGGCGCCACTGTTTTTGCAAGGCACAAGTTTCAGTTGCCCTATAATTTTTTGGTGATTAATTCCAGTTTCCCATCAGACGTTTTGGTTTTAGATTGCCAGTCCGGAAAAATTTATCATTATGATATGGTATCAAAAAATAGAAGCTCAACATTATTTTCGAGCTTTGAAGATTACCTTCTGACAGAATGGGATGCTCTGATTGAAGAATATGAGAAGATCACTCAATAAAGTTCGGATCTAAGGGATTATGTATGGAATTGCGAAGACACAGTTTTTTGTAAAACAGAAAATTGAAGAACCACACCTATCAATAAAAAAATAGAAAGTGGAAATCTTTAGCTGAGCAGCATGATTGTGGCGTAAATTAGTGTGTATTTTGCCTATATTTACGTTCTTTATTATAACACAACTTAATAGATATAAAAGTTTGGTCTACAGATTACTATTGCTATTTACTTTACTTATTTCTCCTTTTTTCATCAAAGCACAGGAAGTTTTAATAAAATTAGAAAAGGAATATAACAATGCTTCAGATAAAACAACAGAGCAGCTTAATCTGGCTCCTAAATATGCGAAAGCATTATTTCTGCAAAATAATAAAGAGAAATCCTATCAGATTTTAAAAACGAATATTTCTATCGCAATAAAGCAGGTTGACGGGAAATATGCTACGATTTTGTATGCGGTGCAGGCTATAAACTACCGACTAGACAATAAGAATTCTGAAGCTTTGAAAAGTCTGGATTTAGCCCATCTGTATAGCTTAAAAACAAATAGTAACGAAGCAAAAGGTTATCTTCAATACGCAAAAGGCTGGATTCTTTCGCGTAATAACAAAACAACTGATGCTGTAGCGGCTTACCTGAAAGCCATTAATTATTACGAAAATTCGCCAACGACTTCCACTTTATACGGAAGATTCGCCACCGCAGTTAAAGAGCTCTCTACAGTATATTCCAATCTGAATGAATATCAGCTTGAAGAAAAGTACAGTAAACAGTTTTTGCTACTCGCCTCAAAGCAAAATGATCCTAATCTGACCTTCGATGCCTATATGAGAATCGGCTATGTATACGAACAGAAATATGCTCAGAATCCTTCAAATGTTGAATTTCGAAATAAAGCAGAGCAATATTATCTGCTGGCTGTTACCACTTTCAACAAAAGTAAAGAGGTGATGCTCAACAAGAGCAATTTATCGTATGCCGCTATCAATTTGGCTAATCTGTATATCAGCTTTAACAGAGATAAAGCTATGCATTACGCCCAATTGGCCAACAAAATAAGTTTGGAAACGGGAGAAGCTATTCATATTGCTTCTTCATTTGGAATTTTAGCGGAGCTGGCTATACAGGATAAAAATTATGATGTAGCGAAATCTTACTTTCTGAAAGCATCCATGGAAATTGGAAAAAGCCCGGTTCGGGATCAGAATATTGAGTTGTCCATCCTTGAATCTCTGTCTGGAATCAGTGAACAGCAAGGCAATTATAAAGAAGCATTGATGTACTATAAAAGTTTTGTAGACAAATACAAAAGTGTGTACGACCAGGAAAAGCTTGATATTACGAAAAGGCTGGAATCTCAGTTTGAAAAAGAAAGACAGGAACAGAAGTACATAAAACTACAGCTGGAAAGTGATAAAAAAGCACAAAAGATCAAGCTGATGAATATCTTACGCGCACAACGCGAACAGGTTTATAATAACTTAAAACTGACAGAAGAAAATCAGCGCGAACGGTTAAAATTTTCTGAACTCGAATCCGAAAAAAGAGCGCAGCAGCTTCGTTTGGCAAAATTGGAAACCGAGCGAAAGAACAACGACATTAAGAATTATAAAGAACTGTTGATATTCAAAGAAAAGATCAATACATATTACTTTGTATTTATAATCATTTTCATTGTTTTGATCATCTTATTGCTTTATGGTTATAAACAGCGTGTAAAGTCCATGAAACAAAGGGATGAACTGCACGCTCTAGCCATGGAAAAGGAAAAGCAGAACACAAAAATAGCTACCCTTACAGCACTTTTAGAAGGGCAGGAGCAGGAGCGTGGCCGTTTAGCCCGGGACCTTCATGACGGATTAGGTGGATTGCTCTCCGGAACCAAGCTGCAGCTGTCTTATCTTGATCCTCATCAATCTGAAACTATAGAAAAAGGAATCTCGAAATCGATCAACCAGATTGACGGTGCTGTAGAAGAACTGAGACGCGTAGCACACAATTTAATGCCCGATTTATTAATAAAATATGGGTTAGAAGCCGCTATTAAAGAGTTTGCCAGCCGAATGTCGACAAATGTATTGAATATCCATACCGAATTCATCAATTACAGCAATTCCATTTCAGAAGAAAAACAGCTTATTGTGTACAGAATTATTCAGGAATTGGTTAATAATGCTATAAAACACGCCAATACTTCAGAAATTATTATTCAGATAAGCGAAGAGGAAAAGGTACTCAATATTACCGTAGAAGATAGCGGAAATGGCTTTGATCCTGCAAGCCAGAATATGAAAAAAACAGCAGGTTTTCACAATATAGAATCAAGGGTTCAATTTTTAAAAGGAACGATGAATATCACATCCGAATTGAATATTGGGACCAGTATAGAACTTCAAATTCCTATTCATTGATATGATAAAAGTAGCCATAACAGATGATCATCCACTTCTATTGGAAGGGCTGAAAAATATTTTAGGAAACAGTGATACAATAGATGTAGTAGATTGTTTTAAAAATGTCACCGAAATGAATGCAGGTTTAGAAAAGCAGTCCATTGACATTTTGTTGCTGGACATCAACCTGGCAGATATCAACAGCATCGAGCTTATAAAGCCTTTAAAGAAAAAATACAGTAATCTTCAGATTATTATGCTGAGTGTTCACAATGAGCTGCCTGTTATCAACAGTACTCTTGCGGAAGGCGCATTAGGGTATATTCAGAAAAATGCCTCAGTTTCCGAAATATTGGAAGGCATCAGTACGGTATATTCCGGGACGCGATTTTTATGCTCACAAACGAAGTCGGTATTAGAGAAGAAATCATCGGATGGTTTGAACCAGGTTCCCAAGCTGACACGGAGAGAAAAAGAAATTTTAGCAGAAGCAGCGAAAGGGCTTACAACCAATCAAATGGCAGAAAAGCTTTTTATCAGCCCACATACGGTAGAAAGTCACCGAAAGAATCTTATTGAAAAATTTCAGACTTCCAATCTTAGTTCTGCGATTAAGCTAGCCATAGAATATGGTTTGATAATTGAATAATATAGGTATAGCAAAAAGGCCTGCTCACATCACGTAAGCAGGCCTTTTTTTATATAATCAAATACATTCGGTGTCTGAAATAACTAATTGTTGAATTTCAATATAGCCTGGAACAGATTTTTCTTGCCTATAAGATCATATTCGTCATTATATGCAGGTTCATACATCAGAACATAGGCATTTTCATTAAAATCTTTTAAATTGACAGCCTGATCTGTCATAATATCATAAAACCTTGTGATGGTACGCGTGGCTGTCCATTGTTTTGTATTTCCTTTAGGTGTCTTATCAAACCTGTGATCCTTTGCATCTGTATAGTACCAATACGAAGGCGCCTGATCCATCAGAAACATTTCTTTGTCTTTATTATAAAGCTCTTCCGCCATCCCTGTATTCTGAAACCATGGAACTTCCGCATTGTAAAGACCTGAAGCAGCTGTATAAATATCTTTATTCGTGGTAGCTCCAAGTAAAAAGCCTTCAAGTCCTGTAGAGGTAATTTCGAATTGAAAGGGAGATTTTTTTAGCTCATAAACATTATTTACGGGCTCAATTACTTTTCCATCCTGTTTGATCATTACTTTTAACGACTGTGCAAAAGCCAAACAACTTAATAAACAAAAAAGGATTGCTAAACTTATTCTTTTCATTGTATATTTTTAAAATATCTGCTGCAAAGATATTCGACTTTAGTTCGATAAACACTGGCTGGTTTCAGGGGTTTTTGTTTAGAAAAGATTCGTTTTCAGTTGAATTTTAATGTAAGCAGCCTTTCGCTTTTTATTGAGAGCCGATTCTGAATTAAGAGGATATACTTCTGCATAATAGGTGTCATGATCTGTCCAGAATGCTTTTTTATCATCAGCTATTTTGAAATTGGTAAAGTTAACATACAAAAGATTGTCCTGCTTTTTAGTGGACGGAATATAGGTGCTGATCAAAAAATTACTCCCCACATCATTATTGGATGAGACAGCGGATATCCAGTTTTTCGAAGGAATAATTTGTGGATAGCCCTCTGTTCCCAAGTCATACGTGATCGCATTTTTTATATTGAAAAAAGAATAATAAGAAGCGATTACTTCGTCAGAATGTTCTTTAAAAACTTCCAGATCCAAATGCGGGGATCGCCCTATGTATTCATTAGCGAGAAGTCCGGTTTCTGTGGATACGCTTTCGTACTGTGTAATGAATTCATTTTTTCCATTTCCAGTATATACCCAATTGTTATCCTTCACTATTATATGTGGATTTTTTACCAATACTTCATCAATCCGTTTTTTTGACGCTATTTTAAATTCTTGTTCCGAAACTTCAGCAATTGTGCCGAATTTTGCAAAAGATTTATTTTTAAAGTCATCGGATTCTTTAAACGTACTGCTTCTAATCTCATAGAGATTAACTCCTTTTAAAGTCAGTTCAAATGCCGCCTGAAATTCAGATTTCAACACAAAAGCTTCAATGCTGTTCGAAATATTATTATTGATGCTGTAATGAATGGAGTAGAAGTCATCAAATTCTTCAAATCCATAATAATTGTCAAGTTTATTGTAGGCGATCTTCAGATGAGCTGCATTTTTATTTGGAGACACAAAAAACTGTACAGAATCCATTTTCGTAAATACCTGAAATGGTACATCCTGTATATTATCTACTCCTTTTATCTTTTTAAAATCGGCAAACGTTATCTTTTTTTGTGTAACTTCAGATTTTGACGGGATATTTCCTGTCGTTTTATCTTTTGGACTGCATCCCGCCAAAACAATAAGTGTAGAGGATATGACGAATTGATTGAATATTCTCATTGCATATTTTTTTGGTAAAGGTATCAGTATCTGTTGCAGCAACCAACAAAACACCCTGAAATAGGCAATAAATGGCTGAAAACAGGGATATTTTGAATGAGAGATTTTGAAGAATTTTACCAAAGAAAAACTAGAATATTGTAAATTGTTTTATTAACATGAAAAATGTAATCATCAACTTTTCAGTTGTAATGGCCTTAATGGCTTCCTGTTCACCTTCCTCGGAAAAGAAAGCAGTGGAAAATGTTGCAAAAAGCACAAAGACAGATTCAATTTCTATATCGGTCCCCGAAAAGAAAGAGGATAAAGAATCTGAAATCCCAGACGAGCTTTCATCATTAGTGCCTATTGATGTGCTAGAAAGTAAAAGTACTAATGTATTTGAAAAATATGGGATTGAATTTTCTGGAAACTGCTATTCATGTGACTTAGCAGGTTTATCCATCACAAAAAATAAGATGACCTGGACCAATATCTGTGATAAGAAAGATGCTTTCGAAGTTCATGATTTTACATTTTCTGTTGAAGGGAAGAAAACCATTATCAAAACAGCAGAAAGAACTTATATTCTGACTCAGATCGATAAAGCACCTGTTTATGAACTTGTGATTGAAGGTCAAAAGCTGAAATTGGATAACAAAAGAATTTCCAAATATTTTACCACGAAGAAAGCTTTGCCTCTTTTCAAAGAACATGATTGCGGAGATTTTGAGGGATAATTCCGTCCTTATCTGTAACAGGGTATAATAGAATTATTTAGCCTAAAAAAGTACAAAAAAAGCCTCAAAGTAATTTGAGGCTTTTTATATAAAATAATGACTTAATTATTTTGCTGGTTTTTTAGGACTCATCATCATAATCATCCTTTTTCCTTCAAGTTTAGGAAGCTGGTCTACTTTACCAACATGCTCTAGTTCCTGAGCCAGTTTTAAAAGCAGGATTTCTCCCTGATCCTTAAAGATAATCGAACGTCCTTTAAAAAATACGTAGGTTTTCAGCTTAGAACCTTCTTCAAGGAATTTTTCAGCATGCTTTTTCTTGAATTCATAATCGTGATCATCTGTCTGAGGTCCGAAACGGATCTCTTTTACAACCACTTTTACTTGCTTAGCTTTTAGTTCCTTCTGTTTTTTCTTTTGCTCATATAAGAATTTTTTATATTCTAATACTCTTGCAATAAATGGTTCTGCCTTGTCAGAAATCACTACTAAATCCAATTCTTGTTCCGCCGCAATTTGTCTTGCTTTGTCAATTGGATAGATTCCTGGCTCTACGTTATCGCCCACTAAACGAAGCTCTCTCACACGAATTTTATCGTTGATCAAGTGTAAGTCCTCTTGTACCGGACGTCTCTGTGGGCCCCTGTTGTTAAATCTTTGTGCTATTGTATTATAATTTTATTGGTTAACTTTCTATTTATGTAAAATATTGAGAGATTACTGATTGGTACATCTCTCAATACTTCAATTCTTTTTTCTAAATGGCTGCTTCTTTCTTGAAATAAGCTACAAAATCTTCCATTTTCATTACTCCAAGATCTCCTTCACCACGTCTTCTTACAGAAATCGTGCCTTCTTTTTCTTCATTTTCTCCTACAACAAGCATGAATGGAATTTTCTTCAATTCAGCATCGCGGATCTTCTTACCAGTCTTCTCGTTTCTGTCATCAATCTGACCGCTAATATCGTGATTTTCCAAAAATTGTGAAACTTTTTTTGAATAATCTACATATTTTTCACTGATCGGTAGAATTATAAACTGATCCGGGCTCAGCCACAATGGGAAATCTCCCGCCGTATTTTCCAGTAAGATAGCGATGAAACGTTCCATAGAGCCAAATGGTGCTCTGTGGATCATTACCGGTCTGTGCTTCTCATTATCATTTCCAATATAGTGAAGATCGAATCTTTCCGGAAGGTTGTAATCTACCTGGATGGTTCCAAGCTGCCATTTTCTTCCTAAAGCATCTTTCACCATAAAATCAAGCTTAGGACCATAGAATGCTGCTTCACCGTATTCAATTACAGTTTTTAAGCCTTTCTTCTGAGCCGCATTAATGATTGCACTTTCTGCTTTTTCCCAGTTTTCATCAGAACCGATATATTTTTGCTTGTTTTCAGGATCTCTTAATGATACCTGAGTAACAAAGTCCTCAAATCCTAAAGACTTGAACACATAAAGTGTAAGGTCAATTACTTTTTCAAATTCTTCAGAAAGCTGATCCGGAGTACAGAAAAGGTGAGCATCATCCTGAGTAAATCCACGAACTCTTGTTAACCCGTGAAGTTCTCCACTTTGCTCATATCTGTAAACAGTTCCGAATTCCGCATATCTCTTTGGCAAATCTCTGTAGCTCCATTGTGAAGTTTTGTAAATTTCACAGTGGTGAGGACAGTTCATTGGCTTCAACAAGAATTCTTCTCCTTCATTTGGCGTTTTGATAGGCTGGAAGCTGTCTTCTCCATATTTATCCCAGTGTCCTGAAGTTACATATAATTCTTTTGCTCCGATGTGTGGAGACATTACAAATTCATACCCTCCTTTTTTCTGAGCATCAGAAAGGAAATTCTCCAGTTTTCTTCTTAAAGCAGTTCCTTTTGGCAACCAAAGTGGTAAGCCGGCACCTACTTTTTCAGAGAATGCGAAAATTCCAAGTTCTTTACCTAATTTTCTGTGATCTCTTCTTTTGGCCTCCTCTAATCTTTCAAGATATTCTGTAAGATCTTTCTGCTTAGGGAAAGAAATACCATATACTCTTGTTAATTGAGGATTTTTTTCATTTCCTCTCCAGTAAGCTCCTGCTGCATTTAAAATCTTAACAGCCTTTACAATTCCTGTATTGGGAATGTGGCCACCACGACATAAGTCTGTAAAGTTATCATGCGTTACAAAAGTAATTTCTCCATCATTAAGATTAGAGATCAATTCTACTTTGTAAGGATTGTCTGCATATGTTTTTAAAGCATCTTCTTTAGATACCGGATATAAAGAGAATGTAGACCCTTTCTTTGCATTTTCAAGGATCTTCTTTTCAATCTTTTCAAAATCTTTTTCAGATAAGCTTTCATCCCCGAAATCTACATCATAGTAGAATCCGCTTTCGATTGCCGGACCAATGGTCAACTTAGCATTAGGATAAAACTCAAGGATTGCCTGCGCAAGCAAGTGGGCAGAAGAATGCCAGAAAGCTTTCTTTCCAAGATCATCATTCCAGGTCAAAAGTTGTATCGTAGAATCCGTGGTTATAGGTGTGGTGGTTTCTACTTGTTTGTCATTAACAATTGCGGAAATGGTGTTTCTAGCCAATCCCTCGCTTATAGATTTCGCCACATCGAGAGGAGTAACTGCTCCTTCGAATTCTTTGACACTATTGTCTGGAAGTGTAATTTTTATCATTGTTTACTAAGAAATTTTAAGATGCAAAAATACGCATTTTTTAGATAATATACTATATTAGCATATATTTAGAATGAGAATTAATATTAAAAATGAAAAAGATCCCGGTTGTTTTTATCTCGTTGGGTTCCATATTCGGTTTTTCCCAGAAAAATAGCTCCAGATTTTCGGTTTCTTACCATAAAAACGTTGAGACTTATTTTCTTGCTGAAATTCTTTCTGCAGACCATAGGAAAATCAATAAGGATTTTGAACTCTATAAGATCAAAGAATGTTCTGCCTATCAGCCTATTGTTAAAAATGCTTTGCAGAAATTTGAGCGATTGAAAAATTCAAAAATAGCTTTTTTAACAGCCGAATTGAATGATGTTTTACTGGAAAAATACGGGATGGGAAATGATATTTTGATGAAACCATTAATGTATCACCGTGAATTTCCTGCCGGAGACTGGCTGAATGAATATCAGGTTGACAATAATAATTTAACCAAGGAACAAAATAAAGAAGCGACAGATTTAATCAAAAATTATCTTTCAGAACTTTCAAAATTCTATACAGAAGAAAATATTTCTCAATTTTTTGCCGAAAATAAAGACTTTTACACGGGCGGAATCAAAGAATATAACCGACAGATTCCTGAAGGATTTACCAATGCTATGGAACAATTCTACGGAGAAAGCTTTAATAAATACACAATTCTGATTTCACCTATGATGATGTGGCCTATTGAAGATAATGAAGGAAGAGGAATTGCGACAGAAATGATTCTGAAATCGGGAAAAAAGGATATTTACGAGATCGCAAGTCCGTTTATGAAGGTAGAAAAACCTGGAGATTTTGGTTACGACAATCAGTTTCAGGCAAGGTTTTTAAGCATTCATGAGTTTGGGCATTCTTTTGTGAATAAAGAAGTGTATGCACACAAAGATCAATTGACCCGATTTAAAGATTTGTTTGAACAGTCAAAATTAAAAGAAACCATGATCAAAACAGGAGGGTATGGAGATTATCAGACTTGTGTTGCTGAGCATCTTGTAAGATTGGGAGAAATCCAGACGGCAAAAATTCAAAAAGATGTTGAAAGAGCAGAAAAGCTTGAGGCTTATCATGTAAAGAATAGCTTTATTTTCATTCCCTTATTACAGGAGAAACTGAAAGAATATAATGCCAACCGACAAAAATATAAAACATTTGGTGAGTTTGTTCCTATATTGTTGAAAGTTTTTGAAAACAGCTCTGTGGAGTTTATCAATAGTGAACTCAGTAAAATAAAAAAATAAATACCAACAATAATCCTAATATGAATATGATAAATATTGATCTGCACTGTGATCTGTTGTATTACCTTTTAGATCCAAAAGCAACTATTGATGACAGGGAAATCGGATGCTCACTCCCTTATCTGCAGGAAGGAAATGTAAAGCTTCAGATCATGGCGATGTATGCAGGAACGGGCAAGAACAGTACAATGTACGGATTGGAGCAGAGTAAACTGTTTTCAGATCTTATTAAAAACGAAAATTTTTTCCTTTTTGATGGAGACAATGACCAGCCAGAGGACAACAAAAATAAAGTAGGTGTTCTGGCTTCTATTGAAAATGCTTCCGCTTTTTGTGATGAAGATCAAAGTCTTGAATCCGGGTTTAAAAATCTCGAAATGATGATTGAAAATACCCGGAAAATCTTTTATATCGGAATTACACACCATACAGAAAATCGTTTTGGAGGAGGAAATAATGCGACTGCAGGTTTAAAAGAAGACGGAAAGATCCTGATAGACTATATCTCCGACAAAAAAATAGCCATTGATCTTGCTCATACAAGTGACCAGCTGGCGTACGATATTTTTAATTATATCGATCAGAGAAATTATTCAATACCTATTCTGGCAAGCCATTCCAACTACAGAACTGTTTATAAAAACAACAGAAACCTTCCAGATGAACTGGCCAAAGAAGTGATTAAAAGAAAAGGACTTATTGGGTTGAATTTCATCAAAGATTATGTGGATATTGATCAGCCGGAAAGACTTTATGAGCACATTCAGTATGGGCTGGATCTGGGTGGAGAGAACAGCATTGCATACGGAGCCGACTATTTCTACTGGAAAAATCATCCGGAAACATCACGGCATCCGTTTTTCTTTCCGGAGCACTCAAATGCGTCTGTTTACCCTGCCATCAACCGGGAAATTGAAGAAAGGTTTTCCTCAGAAATCGTAGAGAAAATCAGCCATAAAAATGTTTTGGATTTTATAAAAAGTATTTGGAAATAAAGATGTGTTCAATGAAGAGACTTACATTAATTATTAAAGGTCTTTATTGAAGGAGGGAATTGTTGTGAACCACCCCGTCAAATCTTCGATTTGCCACCCCTCCGGAGGAGAGGAATTGTCACTCTTTCGTTTGTGATATTGAGGGGAATCGAAGATTTTTCGACGTTGGATGGTTTAATTTTTTCGTTTATATTTCACTTTTCGTTTGATAATTTCAATAACATCCACATTCTGAACCTTAGACTGTATCCAACCGTGAATGTCGATGTAAAATAATGATCTTCTGTAGTATTCATTTTGAGAAAACTCATCAAGTTTTTTATCGAATTTTTCAAATGCTTTCTGTTGCTGATCCGGAACCTGGTTATTCAGGTTTTTGAAAAACTGAATGCTTTCAAAGTGAAACTCTTCCGGTTTTTTCATCTTTTTGGCAAATTTGAGAGTGGAAGCAATAAATTCATCATAATCTTCATCATGCCCGGATTCATACTTGGCCATTAAGATCAATATTCTGGTATGGAAAAGAAGGTCTTCCTGAACATTTCCTTTAGATTCCAGCACTCTTGTAGAATATTCGATAGATTTTTCGAACATTTTACTTCCGAAAAACATAGCAGCCATTTTAAGATAAAGAATCATAAAGTGGTGTTCATCAATACGTTCTCTCAGTTTTTCCATTTTGAGTTCAATCTCGGGAATCAGCTTTGTACCCGTGAAAAATTCTCCTTTTACAAAGTGAATATTCATTAATGTATTATACTGTGTGAGAAAAATAAGAGACTGCAGGTTTTCATTCTGGGCAAAACTTTCGGCATGAACCGTTTTATTGAAATTTGCAAAATGTTCTTCAAGAATATCAATATTTCCATACAGGAACAGAATTTTGAGCAGATACGTGTTTCCTTTAATATACCAAACAGGATGACTGAAAATCATTTCCGGTTTTTTATGAAAAAGATCCACCCATTGATAAGCATATTTTAAGGTATATTTATAATCCTGAAGCAGTTGGTTTTTCCATACATGAGCTTTAAAATACCAAAGCTTTTCAGTAAAATTAAGCCTGTCAAACGTGATATTTTTGATCTGAGAGTTGAAAATTTCAAGAACTTCTTCCCGGTCGGCATCATTTTTTACATAGCCATGAGTAAGCATTTCACTGTATAATCTCAGCGAAAGATTTGATAGTTTTGTCGTATATCGGTTCTGTCGGCTTATTTCCTGAGATTCACGGATAAGCTCATCCGCACGACCTTCAATACTTCGGGTAATGAATTGTGATTCAATTACTTTTTCAAGATCGATAACTTCCGAAGCAATACTTTTTTCATCCAGCTCCAAGGCTGCCTGTTTCGTTTTGTCCAATATTTTTAAGGCCTGTTTATAAAGCCCTTTTTGGTATAAAATATTAGCAAAATCAAGCTGCTCGCGAAGCTGAATTCTATAGTTCTGATGACTCGGGTTCATGCGGAGGCTCACCAGAATTTGTTTGTAAAGATGAGCCTTCAGGTTAGAAAGCTGTTGCTTGGTCGAAATTTTCTTTTCGATAATAATGCTTTCATCATACTCCTTCATCTTGTCTATCTCTGAAAACAACAGGAGAAATTTGGCATCTACGTTGATTCCGAGACGGTTGACATACAGCTTAAACTGTCGCTTCTCAGAGGTGGTCAATGACTTTACCAGTACAAACAAAAAATCTTTCTGCAATTCTGCCATTGTAAATTTTTAATTATTAAAATGTTGATTAACAAATAAATATGGGTATTTCTTCAACTATTGGATATTGTAATTTTCAGAAAAAGCGAAAATAAAAAAATATTGCAAGCTGTAGTTTTGAGCCAAAATTAAGTAAAAAACTTCATTTATGAATTCCGAAAAAATTGAAATTTTTGATACCACACTGAGAGATGGGGAGCAGGTTCCGGGATGTAAACTGAACACGGGACAAAAACTGATTATTGCTGAAAAGCTTGATGAGCTGGGAGTTGATATCATTGAAGCAGGATTTCCTATTTCCAGCCCTGGAGATTTTGAATCTGTTTCAGAAATTTCAAAACTGGTAAGAAATGCAAAGGTTTGCGGATTGACAAGAGCCAATAAAAAAGATATTGATACAGCCGCAGAAGCTTTAAAATATGCCAAAAGACCAAGAATACATACAGGAATCGGAACTTCTGATTCGCATATCAGATATAAATTCAATTCCACAAGAGAAGATATTATTGAGCGTGCGGCAGAAGCGGTAAGATATGCCAAAAGATATGTAGAAGATGTGGAGTTTTATGCAGAAGACGCCGGAAGAACAGATAATGAATATTTAGCGCAAGTATGTGAAGCAGTCATCAAGGCCGGAGCGACGGTTCTCAATATTCCGGATACAACGGGGTATTGTTTGCCTGAAGAATACGGCCAGAAAATAAAATACCTGAAAGAAAACGTAAAAGGCATCGAAAAAGCGGTCTTGTCTTGCCATTGTCACAACGATTTAGGCTTGGCAACTGCTAATTCTATTGCCGGGGCAATCAATGGTGCCCGTCAGATCGAATGTACTATTAACGGCTTGGGAGAAAGAGCAGGAAATACAGCTTTGGAAGAAGTGGTGATGATTTTAAAACAGCACAGAGATCTAAACCTGTATACCGATGTTAATTCCAGAATGTTGAATGAAATGAGCGTGATGGTTTCTGATCTGATGGGAATGTCCGTACAGCCTAATAAAGCAATTGTTGGAGCCAATGCTTTTGCGCACAGTTCAGGAATTCACCAGGATGGGGTAATCAAAAACAGAGAAACATACGAAATTATTGATCCTGCAGAAGTAGGAGTAAATGCATCATCTATTATTCTTACCGCGAGAAGTGGCCGTTCTGCATTAGCGTACAGATTCAAACATATCGGTTATGAAGTAACCAAGAATGAACTTGATTTCCTATATCAGGAATTTCTAAAGATTGCTGATCTAAAAAAAGAAGTATGTAATGATGACTTAAGTCTTATGATGGACACTTTCAGCAGAAAGATAGGGTAGGTTTGATTTAACATTGAGAAAAAGAAAAATGAAGAATAATAGAAAGACACTTTTTGATAAAGTTTGGGATGCTCATGTTGTGGAAACAATTCCCGACGGACCTCAAATCATTTATATAGATAAACATTTGATTCACGAAGTAACCAGCCCACAGGCATTTGCAGAGTTGGAATCCAGAAATTTGAATATTTTCAGGCCAGAGCAGATTGTTGCTACAGCGGACCATAATGTTCCGACCCTAGATCAGGAATTACCGATTCGTGATGATCTTTCAAGAAATCAGGTACATCAGCTTACACAGAACTGTGAGAAAAATGCTATTGAACTGTTTGGTTTAGGACATCAGTACCAGGGTATTGTACATATCATCGCTCCTGAGTTGGGAATCACGCAGCCCGGAATGAGTATTGTGTGTGGAGACAGCCATACTTCCACTCACGGTGCATTTGGCTCAATCGCTTTTGGAATTGGTACCAGTCAGGTTGCACAGGTATTTGCCAGTCAGTGTTTGCTTTTGAATAAGCCGAAATCTATGAGAATTACGGTAAACGGTAAGTTGAATGAAAATGTTCAGCCTAAAGATGTTATTCTTTATATCATTTCTAAAATAGGGACCGATGGAGGAACAGGATATTTCTGTGAATATGCCGGAAATGTTTTTGAAGAAATGTCGATGGAAGGCAGAATGACTGTTTGCAATATGAGTATTGAAATGGGAGCCAGAGGAGGAATGATTGCGCCGGATGAGACTACTTTTGAATATGTAAAAGGAAGAGAATTCGCACCAAAAGGTGAAGAGTGGAATGAAAAAGTAAACTACTGGAGCACTTTAAAAACAGACGAAAATGCTGTTTTTGATAAAGAACTTACATTCGAAGCTTCAGAAATTTATCCGATGATCACTTATGGGACTAACCCGGGAATGGGGATTTCTCTTCACGAAACTGTCCCGGCTCCTCAAAACGAATCTGAGGAAAAAGCATTAAAATATATGGGATTGGAAGCCGGACAGGCTCTTTCCAGTATAAAAGTGAACTATGTTTTCATTGGAAGCTGTACCAATGCCAGAATAGAAGATTTCCGTTCAGCCGCACAATATATTAAAGGAAAAAGTAAATCGGCGGCAGTAAATGCTCTGATTGTACCCGGTTCTCAGCAGGTTGTAAAACAGATTTATGAAGAAGGGCTGGATAAGATATTCAGTGATGCAGGATTTCAGATTCGCCAACCGGGATGTTCAGCGTGTCTTGCCATGAACGATGACAAAATTCCGGAAGGGGAGTACTGTGTTTCCACTTCCAACAGAAACTTTGAAGGCAGGCAGGGGCAGGGTGCCAGAACGATTCTCGCAAGCCCGCTAACAGCTGCAAAAGCAGCTATAGAAGGTAGAATTTCAGCTTTTGAAAGTTTAAATTAAAAAGGAATTTAACCACATAGACACAGAAAGAGATAATCCGTAAGTAAAAAGAAAGTTCCATTTGCTTGCCAAAAAGAGCCCTTACGCTTTTTGAAAATTTTTTTGATTTTAATTCTTATGTGAACTTCTTATATGAAGTCTTTTATATCTCTTAAATAAATTGAAATCTCTTTTGTGTCTTTTTGTGGTTCTAAGTCTAAACAATATAGAATACATGCAAAAATTAGTTGTTATAAAATCCAGTGCAGTTCCACTGCCTGCAGAAAATATAGATACGGACCAGATCATTCCGGCAAGATTTTTAAAAAGCATAGATAGAAAAGGCTTTGGAGAGAATTTATTCAGAGACTGGAGGTTTAATATCCATACCGGAGAGCCCAATCCTGATTTTGTACTCAATAATCCAAAATTCAAAGGAGAAATTTTGGTAGCCGGTAATAATTTCGGTTGTGGAAGCAGTAGAGAGCACGCAGCGTGGTCTTTAACAGACTATGGTTTTAAGGTGATCGTTTCCAGTTATTTTGCCGATATTTTTAA
Source organism: Chryseobacterium sp. JK1 (assembly GCF_050632815.1). Taxonomy (NCBI): domain Bacteria; kingdom Pseudomonadati; phylum Bacteroidota; class Flavobacteriia; order Flavobacteriales; family Weeksellaceae; genus Chryseobacterium; species Chryseobacterium sp. JK1. The sequence continues at coordinate 1,480,763 of NZ_JBODRU010000001.1, forward strand.
AGGAAATGCTTTAAACAATGGACTTCTCCCTGTAAAGGTTTCTGAAGAGTTTTTAAAAGAGATTTTAGAAGGAATTAATGAAAATCCTGATAATGAAATTGCTATTGATGTAGAACTGCAATCCATTAGTTTCAAAGATACTACTGAAACTTTTGAGATTGATTCCTATAAAAAAATATGCCTTTTAAATGGGTATGATGATATTGATTTTCTCATCAGCAGAAAACAGGCGATTACAGAGTTTGAACAAAAAACACAAAAAACAAATGAGCGACAATTATTTTAACATCGCAGTTCTTCCAGGAGACGGAATAGGTCCGGAAATCATTGGTGAAAGCATCAAAATATTAGATGCAATTGCAGAAGCTTTTCAATACAAATTTCATTTTGAATATGGATTGATAGGCGCAGATGCTATTTTTAAAACAGGGGATCCTTTACCTGACGAAACGTTAAAAATTTGTAAGGAATCTGATGCTGTTCTTTTCGGGGCGATTGGTGATCCTTCATTTGACAATAATCCGGAAGCTAAAGTAAGGCCGGAACAAGGACTTTTGAAACTTCGTAAGGAGCTGGGGTTGTTCGCCAATATCCGTCCTTTAAAGACTTATGATTCATTGATCGAAAAAAGTCCACTTAAGAGAGAGATTATTGAAGGAGCTGATATCCAGATTTTCAGAGAACTCGTAAGCGGGATCTATTTCGGGGAAAAGTATACAGATCCTGATGGCGAATATGCTTATGATATCTGCAAATACAGCAGAGAAGACATCATTCCGATTGCTCATATGGCATTTCAGGAGGCTCAAAAAAGAAATAAAAAACTGACCCTTATCGATAAGGCTAATGTACTGGATACTTCCAGACTTTGGAGAAAGATCTGCCAGGAAATAGCTCCAGAATATCCTGAAGTACAGCTAGATTATATGTTTGTAGATAACGCAGCCATGCAGCTAATCCTTAATCCTAAGCAGTTTGATGTTATTGTAACAGAGAATATGTTTGGAGATATTATTTCTGATGAAGCAAGTGTCATCGGAGGTTCTATCGGTTTGCTTCCTTCGGCGTCTGTTGGAGATAAAAATGCTCTGTTTGAACCTATTCACGGATCTTATCCTCAGGCAAAGGGTAAAGGAATTGCGAATCCTATAGCCTCTATTCTAAGTGTGGCTATGATGCTGGATCATCTTAATCTGCATTCGGCAGCAAGTAAGCTAAGACAGTCTGTAGAACACGCTATTGAAAATAAATATGTGACGATAGATTTGAATACTAAGCAATATTACAGTACGAGTGAGGTAGGAAGTTTTATTGCTGATCATATCAGATATTCTGAAAAGTCTTATTACAATTTCGAAAATGTAAAGATCGGAAAGTCAACCATTGTATAAAAACAAAAAGTTCAATTAGATAGTTAGAAGAAAGGTTCCGTCTCGCATGAGACGGAACCTTTCAATTTTTATTTAATAAATAAGAAAGCTATATTTTTTATTTATTTTTTAGTATTATCCGTTTTCCCTGATTTGTTTTTGGAAGCTTTTTGTACATCTTCTTTATCAATATCAGGCGGGTTGGTCTTCTTTGATGAAGCAGGAATATCCTGAAAATCCTGATTCTGCTTTTTAGTTTCTGCGGTGTTGGCAGATTCTTTCTTTTTACTGTTTCCGTTTGAATCCATAACTTTAAATTTTTAATGTCAAGAATATTGGTATTATCATTCAAAGTGTTTGCCAAAATGGGAAAAGTAAGCAATTATCCTCCTCTCGTTCCTGATTTAGATGTTGAAGACTTTGGAAGTTCTTCTTTATCAGATCCGGACTTCTGTGGAGAGCCGTTTTCAGGATTCTGGTTTTGCTGAATTTCTCCAGACTGATTTCCTGTGTTTTCTTTAGGATTCATAGGTTTTGGTTTTTAAGTTGAAATCATTGTTTTCTTTCTTATCAGCCATTGACCCATTAGCCGCCAGTCTTTCCGGATTTATTCGTAGAAGATTTTTGAATATCTTCTTTTTCTACTTTTTTCGGTGCCGGGCTGCTTTCCGAATCTTGGTTCTGCAAGGCTTCTTCCGCAGCTTTTTTGTTTTCTTTAGGATCCATGGTATTTGTTATTTAACTTAGAGTCCTAATATACCAATTTTCCCGGTCTTATCCTCTATTGAATAATTTAAAGCCTTAGCTAAAACGAAAACATTGTTAAGATTTTCCATTAACTGTTTACGGCCTTCACTTCTCAACTGGTTCTGATCAATAGATTTTACAGCCGTTTCCTTCGCTTTTTCAGTTACACCTTTAATATCTTTTTCGGTAATTCTATTGAAAAATGAATCGTCCAGTGACTGTATCTCAACACTTGGAGTGATTCTTATGTCTGCATCAGGAAGTTCGGTAATCACCAGTTTTTTGTTGATGGAGTCTACCTCAATCTTCATTTTATTAAGATCATAAGAAACCTGCGCATTGGTTTTGGTGTATGTAATAATACTATTGCTTGAAACTTCTTTTCCAAATACTTCATAACCCATCTTGGTTTTCTGCATGCTGGAAGTGTTCTGTTCCATTACTACCATCTTGTTCATCTTGGAGATCTGGTTGGTAAGGATATAATAATCCGACTGTTCCGTTTTTCCACCAAGGTTCAGACATGACTTTAGTCCGAAAAACAGAAGTACCATCACTCCTGCTCCGGCCACAAAGGATAAGATTGCTTTATAATTTCTCAAAATCTATTTAAAAATTTCTTTGATTACTGATGAATCATTTTTTTTCAAAATTTCTGCCAAATCTCTTTCGATATAGCCGGAAGTAGGCATTTCGACAATTCTTCCCACTTCTTTTCCGTATCTTTTAAGAATGATTGTTGGAACCTTCTGTATGTTGTAAAGGCTTTCTTCACCTGAAGGCGATTCTTTTTTACGGTTCACTGCAATGATGGTCAGCTTGCTGTCCGGATAGTTGGATGCTTCAAGGATCTTCATTAATCTTGGAAAATCTCTGTGGCTGTCTTCGCACCATGTTCCCATAAAAACGATAACATCATAAGACCCGATCTTTTCTTTCTTCAGCTCACTCACTGCCTTTTGATCAAGTGCATATTCATCATGTTCCTTTACGTACCAATCTGCATAAGGAGCTTTTAAAAACTGTTCTTTTCGTTGGTTTCCCAAAAGCATTTTACCATCTTTCTGAGTGTCTACCTCACGGTTTACCACCACTTTCTGAGCGCTCAACTGCTGTGCAGCGAAAAAGAGGCTTGAAAAGGTAACAAGATTTGTAATAAATTTCTTCATATTGTATTATTTCTCAATAATTGATTGTAGATCAGCAGGAGAATAGTATTTGTTTTTTAATACTTTATGATCAGCCTGTCGGTAAACATTAAATTTTTCACCAGACTTTTCATAAAAAGATTCTACTTCTTTTTCTTTGTAAAATTCAACTGTTTCTTTTGCCTGATTTTCATTGTCACATGCCTTCGACATATTAGAACGCTGAACTTCGTTGAATAACTCTACAAATTTATTGCCAAGTCCGAATTCAAGTACCGCGCCACTCAAAACATATTGCAAATCACACAGTGCATCAGCAATTTCTACGATGTTATTGTCTGCAATGGCTTGTTTTAATTCGTTTAATTCTTCCTGAAGAAGCTCTACTCTAAGGTTGCATCTTTCTGGAGAAGGAATTTGTGGGGTATCTAAAATAGGGGCTTTGAAAGTAGTATGGAATTCTGCTACTTGGTTCAGACTATCAATTTTATCCATGAAATTTTTTATTTCCTACAAAGATAGAAAAGGATTTGTAAAATGGGAAATGTACAGAAACAAAATACATCGTTGAAAAGGATAGGCTATAAAGTGTTTTAATCTAAATCCGTGGTTTTGAAATTGAAAGGTATTCTGAATTTGGTGCTTACAGGTTTTCCTTTAATTTTTGCAGGATTCCATTTCGGTTTTATTTTTTTCATAGCAGATTTTATATCCTCAAAAAAACGGTCACTATTTTCTACTTTAGGTTCAATATCTATATCTGAGATCATACCTTCAGGATTGATAATAAAAGAAATGATGAATTTTCCTTTGGCTTTGTAAGATTTCGTGTCCACATAAGTTTCAAGTTCCTTATTGATCTCTTTTCTTAATTCGGACATACCTCCAGTCATCGTAGGGTACTGATATAGTTTTGATAAATCGTAATCGGATTTGTAAAAAAGTCCACAATTTAGAATTTGTGGACTTTTAATATGATGTAGAAAGTATTTCAATTACTCGTATTTCCAGATTCCGGAGATTGTCAGTGCCGTTAATCCCGGTTGTTTTTCCCCATAGCTGAATACACAGAAATAGTGGGAATGACAGGAAGAGCAGTCGGTGCCAAAATATAAAGTTGGTAAATTATTCACCGTCAACTCTCCAAAATGAGACATTCCTTGGGAGGTTCTATTGACGATTTTCTGTTCCAATAATGTGCTTTCGGATACTACTTTATCCTCATGATACACCTGGGAAATTGGAAATCCTGACTGATAGGGAGTTATTTCAATTGTATTTTCATGATGGCAATTACAGCACGTAAAAGTGGTATTAGCAGAAGGAATCGTTTCATCATTGATAAAAGAATTTTTGCTAACGAGTGCTTTTTTAACAAGGGTTATTTTTCTTGAAATTGAATACATTTGAATACAATTTATGGCTGAATTACAGTGCCTACTAAGTTAGGATATTTTCCACTTGGGCTTTTCTTAATAGTAACTTTTATATAACCTTCTTCTGCCAGTTTGTTCCATGTTTTCTGGTAGCCGGTATTGATGTCGATAGGAATTTTCCACATGGTCTGTTTTCCTTTTCCTGCCTGGTTGAACCAAGGGATGATATCTGCTGTTTGGGTTTTGAACTGCATTGCATTATTCAAGACATCAATCTCATAGTAGAAATCGTACTTGTCTTCTGATTGGTTGAGAGCTCTTTGTGTGAAAGTGTACACATATCCATTGATAATCGGGCTCGTGAAGCTTCCCCCCAAAGTAGGTACGCCTGTTCCGGTATAATTACCAACAGCTCCGCTGTATCTGTCGAATTTTTGTCCAGCCTGTAAAGGAACATCATCAACAATATTATAACCGCCGTTTGCTGGTGGCCAATTACCGTTCAGATTGTTAGCTTTAAACAGAGCTTCTAATTCACTCCATTTCCCTTGTTTGTATAGGTCGTAAATCTGACTTCTGAGAGTAGCGTTTACGGTATTTCCGGGATCGTAGGTTGTTGCAAGTTCATCACCGTTTTTGTAAAATACAGTGGTGACCTCACTGGGTGGATTGCTGATTTCCTCTTCTCTGTCTGAGCTACATGCTACCGAAAGGGAAGCGATGGTTAATACAAAAAAGTACTTAAATAGATGTTTCATATAAAAAATTTAAATTGTTTTCAATTCAATGAGGTATTGTGGGACATACGATTTTAGTACCTCTTATGAAACACGATTCTTGGGATAGTTGATCAGTATTGTTTTTGTGAAAAAAGGTGTATTGATTTTTTGATTTCCAATCAGTAAGATTCAGGGAAATTCAATCAATAAAGACATAAAAGGTCATCCATCGTAGAAAGTGATTTCTGTGCCTTTAATACCAGCGAGTAAACAGTACAATATGGGGAAATATTGAGTGATAAAAATAAATTAAAAATATTAAATATCAGTAAAATAATTCAATATAATTAATTATTAGTGAATATAATTTCAAATAAAAGAAATATTTTATTAAAATAATCGCTTTTGAAAAACGTAATAAAAGTGAGGTATTTCGAAGGTTTAAAAAAGACAGCGTGCTAACGTTTTGATTTTGTAGGTTTTAATTGCAGCGTTTGTAGGAAAGACTTGTTTGTCATTTTTTGAAATATTTTAAAGTTTCCTTTCTCAAATTGATTATAAAAAAACAAGGCAGTCTCTTTCTGAGACTGCCTTGTTATCGCATCGTTTAATTTTAAAGGGAATTAGTTTTTAATGAATCTCTTGGAGTTTTCACCTATCTGTATCATATAAGCTCCTTTAATAAGGCCACTTACATTTACAGAGCCTCTTTGAAGTTTTCCTGAGTCAATTAGTTTTCCACCCATATCGAAGATTTTGTAATCTTCCGAAGTCGTATTTGAAACAGATAGCATATCTTTCACTGGGTTAGGGTAAAGTTTGATATCTGTGATCAGATCTTTTGTATTAGACAGCTCAGCCTTTCCGGAAGAAACAATATTTACGGTATAATCCTCAACTTGGCCGTAAGTATAAGCTTCACAAGACGAAGTAGGAATTGAGCTGTATTTCATCATCACTCTCATTCTTGTTGAACCTATAGCTGCTGTTGACGGAATGGTAACGGATCCTGTAACAGGCGTTGTTGTAGAGCCGGCTTTAGACCATACAAGCTCTCCGCTGTCTGCAAAACTTCCGTTTCCGTTGTAGTCGATATATACCGCATAAGCTTCACTGTAATTTGTTGAAGTCCATGAAGGTGTAATAGAGAGTGTGTATGTGTTTCCTCTCGTTACATTCGTAGATATTGACGTGAAGTTTTCATAACCCGCTGTTCCTGTTGATGTATTGTTGATGGTTCCGAATTTCACATTTCCAATTCTTTCATCAGCTGTATTGGATGCGGAAGCTGAGCAATAGGTTACTGTTCCTCCGCCTGCAAGCGTAGTTACGCTTACTGTATTGCTTGAAACCGAAGTATTTCCTGCAGCATCTTTTGCTTTAACAGAGAAAGAGTACGTTGTAGATGGGCTCAATCCCGTTACTGTATAAGTTGTGGAAGCTGTAGAACCAATTAATGATGCTCCCTGATAAACATCGTATCCTGTAACACCTACATTATCTGTGGCTCCCGACCATGAAAGATTGGTTGTGCTGGAGGTTGTTCCAGAAGCAGCAAGGGTAGGAGCAGTAGGGGCAACAGTATCTGTAGATCCGGAACCTGCATTTACAGAGATGTTTGCATTATTTACATCAAAGAAGATATGATTGGAGCCTTTTACCATAATTCTTCCTGTAGTAGTTGTAGAATTAGGAATCGTTACAGCCTGTGTTCCGTCATTGGGTGTTGCTGACAATAGAGTTGTCCATGTATTTCCACTGTCTGTTGACCAAAGAATATCAACATTGGCTGTATTTATGCCATTTGCAGTAGTTCCTGCTACATCCCAGGTAACGGTTTGTGAGCTTCCTCCTGCGTAAGTAGTGGTTGAGTTTTGAGATGTTACGGTAAATGGTCCTGCCGTAGAATTTACAGTGATCACCGCATCATCTGAATTATTTCCTGAACCGCCGGCTTTGTTGTCTCGTACAGTAAATCTGAAATTCAATGTTCTGGCTACCGAAGATAGTGCTTCCACGGTTATTTCTGAACCTGCTGTAGTGGTTGCGCCCGCTAATACAGAAGCCATTCTTGGGAAATATCTTACCGGAACCGTAGTTGGCGTCCATGATCTGAAGTTAGGTCCGGAAGCTTTCGTTGCACTGGCAGCTGAGCTGGCACCTGTTTGAGAAGATGAAGCGTTATCCATCTGCTCCCAGATGTAAGTTAAAGAATCTCCGTCTGCATCTGTTCCGGACCCGGTAAGTACAAATGGAGTTCCTTTTGGAATTGTATAATCTAACCCTGCATTTGCGGTAGGAATTGAGTTTCCTGTGCTTGTATTCACAGAGCAGGTTTTTGCTTTAATATTGTTGGTAATTTGTTGAATGCTTATCGCATGGAAAAATGCGTCAGAATGAGGCTGAACATCCTGGCTGGTAATTCCCGCATATCCCATGATGGTTGATCCTGAACCAGGTTCCATATTCGCGCCTGTACCTTCATTGTTCATCGAGAAAGTATGGTTTCCGCCGAATTGGTGTCCCATTTCATGAGCTACATAATCAATATCAAAATTATCTCCTGAAGGAATAGCATCTGCCGGGGAAGTGTATCCGCTTCCTTTAGATCCGTTGGTGCAAATACAACCAATACATCCTGCGTTTCCTCCGCCTCCTGAAGCTCCGAACAAATGTCCGATATCATAATTAGCCTCACCAATAACTGATGTTAAGGTGCTTTGTAGCTGAGAATTCCAGCTGCTCATTCCTGAAGCGGCAGAATAAGGGTCGGTAGAAGCGTTCGTGTAGATAACAGCGTCGTTATTAGCGATCAGAACCATCCTTGCTGCAAAATCTTTTTCAAAAACACCGTTTACACGGGTCATGGTATTGTTCATTGCTGCTAATGCCTGTGCTTTTGTTCCTCCGAAATAAGTAGTGTATTCTCCTGTACAAGATAATGCAAGTCTGAAAGTTCTTAATTTAGCATCATCAGCATTAGGTCTCGCTGCCAGTGACGAGTTGGCAACCCCTTTTTGAGCAGCGTCTACTACTGTACATTCAAATTTGTTCAGGTTATCTTTTTTATCGGACTTTCTGTATACAACATACGTAGAAAGATCTTTAGAATAAGGCTCAATGAATACGGCGGATTTGTCACCATAAATTTCCATTGAAGATAAACCAAGAGGAGAAACGCTGAAGTAAACAGTAGAATTAGGATCATCAAGGCCTTGGCCTACATAAGATTTGATCTCCGGAAATTTCGCGGCCAGTTCCGGTGCGAAGTTAGAATTTTCCCTTACTTTGAAATTTTCCATTTTTCCTTCAGAATTTGGGAAAGAAATGATAATTTCTGATTTTTCGCCGGCTGCCAGTCTCTTAGGAGCTTTTGCCAGAACATTTTTTAATCCTTCAATATTTAGGTTGTACACCTTAGGATTAGTAATGCCTGACTTGTTTTCAAAGATCTCTGATGAAGATTTTCTGGAGCCTTCAGACCATAGACGATCCGTCTGAGCGAAAGAAATGCCACTAATAAGAAGCATTCCAATCAGGGTTAGTTGTTTTTTCATATTAAATATAGATTTTGATTGTGGAATATCAAATCTAATAAAAAATATGTTATTGAAAATAAAATTTTTTAAGAAAATTTTAGACTGTTTTTTTAATGTATTATGCGATGCATTGCGTATAATTGAAAACTCCTTTCTTTAAAAGAAAAATGACACATACCGAAGTACATGTCATTCTTTTTTTGTTTGATATAATATTTATTTAATTATATTACATATTATCATCAGGGCATCTTATCAAAAATATCCTGATTAAAATTGGCGGCATACCAGTTATAGATTTCTCAATATGAGAAGCTAACTGACCTGTTGTCCATTTTTTTTAAATGATTTCCAATGTAAAGCGCTGTCGGGAATTGCTGTTTTCTGCCTCATGTATAAACTCATCTCATCAGGCGTGTTTACTCCTTTCCGTGCTTACAAATTGAAATTATTTTGTAATATCTCTTCCGATTACGAGTCTTTGGATTTCAGAAGTTCCTTCACCAATTGTACAAAGTTTTGAATCTCTGTAGTATTTTTCAGCGGGGAAATCTTTTGTATACCCATATCCACCGAAGATTTGAACGGCATTGTTAGCAATTCTTACACATGCCTCAGAAGCATATAGTTTTGCCATAGCTCCTTCTTTGGTCATTTTTTGCTTTGCGTTTTTCAGGGTAGAAGCTCTTTGGATAAGAAGTTCTGCTGCATCTATTTCTGTAGCCATATCAGCAAGCATAAAGTTGATCGCCTGGAATTCAGAGATTGATTTTCCAAACTGCTGTCTTTCTTTAGCATATTTTAAAGCTGCTTTGTAAGCACCTCTTGCTGTACCTAAACTTAAAGCTGCAATAGAAATTCTACCGCCATCCAAAATTTTCATCGCCTGCTTGAAACCTTCACCTACTTCTCCAAGACGGTGAGAATCCGGCACGCGTACGTTATCAAAAATAAGTTCTGCGGTTTCTGAGGCGCGCATTCCTAATTTGTTTTCTTTTTTTCCTGAAGAAAATCCAGGCATTCCTTTTTCTAAAACGAAAGCTGTAGAGTTATTTTTGGCTCCTTTTTCTCCGGTTCTTGTCATTACCACGGCAATATCTCCTGAAATTGCGTGAGTGATGAAGTTTTTCGCGCCGTTGATGATCCAGTCGTCACCATCTTTTACTGCGGTGGTAGACATTCCTCCCGAGTCTGAACCTGTGTTGTGTTCTGTAAGTCCCCATGCTCCGATTACTTTTCCGGTAGCCAACTGAGGAAGCCATCTGTTTCTCTGTTCTTCGTTACCAAATTCATAAATATGGTTAGTGCAAAGTGAGTTGTGTGCCGCTACAGAAAGACCGATAGAAGGGTCTACCTGAGAAATTTCATCAAGAATGGTAACATATTCATGATATCCTAAACCGGAACCTCCATATTGCTCAGGAACTACAACTCCCATAAAGCCCATTTCACCCAACTGGTGGAATAGTTCTTTGGGGAACGTCTGGCTCTCATCCCATTCCATAATATTCGGACGGATATTCTTCTCTGCAAATTCTCTAGCTGTCTCCGCTATCATTTTGATGTTGTCAATAGTCTCTGTGTTCATATAGATAATAGTTAGTTCCCAAAGATAACCAAATTGACGGAATGCTAAAGAAAATTATTTCATTCGTAGTGTTTTAGGGCTGATGCATTTAATTTTCAATTTTTTATATTTTTATATTTAATGATTTGTTAATAAAATTTTCATGCTTATCCGTATTTTATTTTACTATTTTAGTCGCCCAATTTTAAAGCATGAAAAAAATTCTACTTCCTATTATTTTAATTTCCTCTTATATTACTGCGCAGGTTCCTGCCGGATATTATAACGGAACAGCTGGATTAACAGGTTATGCTCTGAAATCTAAACTGCATGACATCATTTCAGATAAGAATGTAAACTGGAATTACAGTGACCTTCAGGATTATTATAACCAGACAGATCTTGATATTTATTATGATCATAATGCCAGCAATACTACCTTGCTTCTGGATATTTATTCTGAAATCCCAAGCGGACCGGACGCTTATGAATATACCAGCCAACAGATGATTGGAAGTGCTTCTGCAGAAGGGCAGGGCTGGAACAGAGAACATATGATGCCTCAGAGTACTTTCTACAGCAATTATCCAATGTATTCTGATCTGTTTTACGTAATTCCTACAGATGCAAGAATCAATCAGTTGAGAAGTAATTATCCTTATGGTATTTCTACAACCACTCCTTCTAATATCTACTATAATTTTACGAATTCCTCTAAGATAGGTAAAAGTGCTATTCCGAACTGGGTGTATACAGGGCGTGTTTACGAACCTATTGACGAGTTTAAAGGAGATGTGGCGAGAAGCTTATTGTATTTTGCGGTAAGATATGAAGGTAAACTAGGTACTTTTAATTATAACAACAGTGCTAATCCAACTTCTGATACCAACCCGTTGGATGGAACAGAAGAAAGAGCTTTTGAGCCGGCTTATATAGCTATGCTTTTGCAGTGGAATCAGCAGGATCCGGTTTCACAAAGAGAAATTGACAGGAATAATAAGGTATATGCCCTTCAGAAAAACAGAAATCCATTCATCGATAACCCAGGATGGGTGAATACAATTTGGGGGCAGGCGGCTGATGCTATCGCTCCGCAAACTCCTTCTAATTTGATTTCTACGCAGAATAGCGCTTATTTTACAACCTTAAGCTGGTCTCCAAGTTCGGATGCTGATGTTATTGGATATCAGGTTTTTCAGAATGGAACTTTAGTGGCAACCACTAAAAATACGTCGATCAGTATAGATCATCTTACCCCGTCTACAGCTTATAATTTTACCGTAAAAGCTTATGATAATGGGTATTTGCTTTCTCCTGACAGTAATATAGCGTCTGTTACTACGTTGGCTTCCGATATATATGCAAAAGATCTTTATGTTTCTAAATATTTAAAAGGATCTTCTAATAATAAAGGAATTGAGATCACGAATAAAACAGGGCACCCTGTGAATCTTAGTGATTACAGATTATCTATTCAGTTTCCAAGCAGTGGTAATTATTATTTCCCTGCACCTTATGAACTGGAAGGAACTGTTCAGAATAACGAATCTTTTGTTATTTTAAACCCTGGAGCCAATTTTTCATGCTATACAATCAGTCAGGCTAAATTTGTGACTGCAGCTCCTCAAATGACCTTTACCGGAAGTCAATATCTTGAACTGAGATACAAGTCTACAACTATTGATGCGATTGGTATAAAAAGTCAGAGTAATACTTCTACTTTAAGCAATGTTTCTTTGTATAGAAAAGCGTCTGTAAATCAGCCTAATAATATTTTTGACCTGAATGAATGGGATTCTTACGCCTCCAATTATTGCCAGGATCTTGGAGGTACATTGTCTACCAGAGAACTGACTGCTTCTAACAGTGGGTTTGCTATTTATCCGAACCCTGTGTATGATAATCTCTATGTAAACGGAGCAACGGAAAAGGTAAAAACAGCCCAGATTATAGATGTTTCAGGAAAAGTAATTTATACTGAAAAAGATCCATTCAAGAATAAGAAGAATATATCGGTACAGGGAATTCCTACCGGAATGTACTTCCTAAAGCTTGATGAGAAAGCCCATCAGTTCATAAAAAAATAAATGTTCTTAGGAATTTAAACACTATTGTTTCGATGAGAAACCAAACCTCACAGGTTTTTAAAACCTGTGAGGTTTATTTTTTTAGTACATATATAAGAAAGATGATGGAGTTCTATTGTAAATATATAGTTATCCTAGCCCTGATAGCAGCGGTTACCCCGCAGCGGAAGAGAAAAAGGAGAGGGGCGAGGAGTATGAGCGGATAGCAGGAACAGCTTCTTATCTAAAAAAGTAGAGTTAAAGTAAATATAATCTTAAAAGATGAATTCTGTTTTTTACTTTTTAATAATTTTATTATTGTATATAATGTCTTAAAAACCTTTTGTTTAGCAGATAATCGATATAAGCAGATTCACTAATAATTAATATCTATAAGGGTTTTTGCTTATATTTTTTATTTATAAGTAATTATGCTTATATTTGCAGTATGATAGCGGTCATTACCGGTGATATTATAAATTCACAACATTCAGATACTGAAGTTTGGATTACCAAGCTTAAAAATCTTCTCGAAACCTGGGGAAGCGCTCCCGGCACATGGGAAATCTACAGGGGGGATGAGTTTCAGTTCAAGTGCAGTATTGGTGCTGTCTTCTGGCATTTTCTAGCCATAAAATCTCTTATTAAAAGTCAGGAAAATCTGGACGTAAGAATCGCCATAGGAATTGGTGAAGAAAGTTTCTCTTCTGAGAAGATCACAGAATCTAACGGAACAGCTTATGTAAACTCAGGCAGGCTGCTGAATGATCTTAAAAGTGACGGCCACACTGTGGCCATCAAAACATCCAGCGATGCTGTGGATAGAGATTTGAATATTTTGCTGAAATGGTCATCAAAAGATTTTGATAACTGGACGATGGCGACATCGGAAATTATTCATGAGATGATTATGAACCAGGATATTACCCAGGAAGATCTTGCCAAGAGATTTGCTATTTCACAGTCCTCTATCAGCCAGAGACTGAAACGAGCCAACTATGAGCTCATCGTGGAAACCAACCAGTATTTCAGAAAGAAAATCTCAGAATTATAAGCATGATCTTTATCAAACTCATATTGGCACATCTACTCGGAGATTTTATACTTCAGCCAAATTCATGGGTTGCAGATAAGGAAAACCATACACTGAAAAGTAAGTTTTTATACCTTCATATTCTGATTCACATTGTTTTAAGTCTTATTTTTCTTTGGGACATAGAATTTTGGTGGGTGGCTGTGTTGGTAGGAATTACTCACTTCATTATTGATGCTGCGAAACTGAGTTTCCAAAATGTAAAAACTAAAAAAACATGGTTTTTCATTGATCAGTTGCTGCATGTTCTTGTTATAGCCGGAGTTTCTTTTTATTTTGGAGAATTCAGCTTCGGATTTTTACAGGGTCAGGAATTTTTAAAGATACTGATGGCAGTTTTGTTTCTTACAACACCTGCTTCTATTGTTATCAAAATTCTATTGTCATCATGGACGCCCGCTCCGGATGGCCCTAATGCTATTCAAACCGAATCTTTAACAAGTGCCGGAAAATATATCGGAATTTTAGAACGCCTGCTGGTTTTCACTTTTATAACAGTGAATCATTGGGAAGGCGTAGGTTTCATGGTGGCTGCCAAATCTGTATTCAGGTTCAGCGACCTTACACAGGCAAAACAGAGAAAACTTACAGAATATGTACTGGTGGGTACACTGCTGAGTTTTGGACTGGCTGTCTTAACAGGAATAATAATAAAATAAATCAATAAATCTAACTACAATTTAGAAAGTAAAATTATGAGTCAAAAGAAAGAAATGTTGTACGAGGGTAAAGCGAAACAGGTATTTGCTACCGATAATCCAGATGAAGTAGTAGTACGTTTCAAAGACGATGCTACAGCATTTAACGCTCAAAAGAAAGGTCAGGTAGATCTTAAAGGAGAGATGAATAACGCTATTACAACTCTTATCTTTGAATATTTAAATGAAAAAGGGATCAAAACTCACTTCATCAAACAATTGGATGAAAGAGAGCAGCTGGTAAGAAAAGTATCTATCATTCCTTTAGAAATGGTGGTAAGAAACTACTCTGCAGGAAGCATGGCACAAAGATTAGGGGTTGAAGAAGGAATCAAATCTCCGGTAACTATTTTCGATATCTGCTATAAAAAAGATGAGTTGGGAGATCCGCTTATCAACGATCACCACGCTGTTTTCCTAGGTGCAGCAACTTACGAAGAGCTTGATGAAATGTATGAGCTTACTTCAGATATCAACGAGATCCTTATTGACCTGTTTGATAAAATCAACATTATCCTTGTAGATTTCAAAATCGAATTGGGTAAAACTTCAGATGGAGAGATCATCCTTGCTGACGAAATTTCTCCGGACACTTGCAGACTTTGGGATAAAGATACCATGAAGAAGCTTGATAAAGATAGATTCAGAAGAGACTTAGGAGAAGTAACTGAGGCGTACGTAGAAATCTACAACCGTCTGAAAAATCTTTTACAGAAATAAGATTTTAGAGAATAGATAATATTCTGACAACAATTTGTTATTCAAAAACAAAATTAAAAACTGAAGTTAACTTAGACTAATTTCTAACATCTAATATCTAACTTCTAATCATTAGAAAAAATAGAAATGAAAAGTTTAGACATTCATAAAAGTGAATATTTAAAACAGTTTGAAAACCAGGTTTACGGAAGGAATCTTTTCAGAACTCAGGAAGAGGAAAGATTAGATGCTCCCAACGAAGAATGTGGGATCTTCGGATTGTATTCGGATAATGATCTTGATACATTCTCTCTTTCGCAGTTTGGCCTTTTCGCATTACAGCACAGAGGTCAGGAAGCGTGCGGTATTTCTGTCCTGAAAGAAGGCCGAATTACCAATATGAAAGACGAAGGGCTGGTTTTGGACGTTTATAAAGACATTCAGGAACCTGAAACTTTTATGGGAAATTCTGCAATCGGACATACCCGTTATACGACTGCAGGAGATAAAAAGAAATATAATTTCCAGCCATTTTTCGCTAAAAACGAATATGACCAGATTATACTTTCCATAGCGCACAATGGTAACCTTACCAATGCGAAAGAATTAAAAGCTGAGTTGGAAGCTGAAGGCGTTGTTTTCAGAGCAACCTCCGATTCGGAAGTTATTTTGAGATTAATTCAAAAAAATCTGGATCTGGGTCTTCGTGGCGCTATTAAGGCAACTATGGAGAAGATTGAAGGTGCTTATTCTGTAGTCGGAATGACAAGAAATAAATTCTTTGCATTCAGAGATTTCAATGGAATCCGCCCTTTGGTATTAGGAGCTATTGATGAGAATTCTTATGTGGTAGCATCAGAATCTGTTGCATTAGATGCTGTAGGAGCTCAATATGTACGTGATATTCTTCCTGGTGAAATCATTTATACCAATGAAAATGAGCCCGGAAAACTTCACTCTTATATGATGGATGAAGCCAAAGGAAAACAGAGAATCTGTTCTTTTGAGTACATCTATTTTGCAAGACCTGACTCTACCTTAGAAAACATTAATGTTTATGAGATCAGAGAAAAATCCGGAGAAAAAATCTGGGAGCAGGCTCCTGTAGAAGCGGATCTTGTGATTGGAGTTCCCGATTCCGGAGTTCCCGCAGCTATCGGTTTTTCAAAGGCATCAGGAATACCTTTCCGTCCTGTTCTGATTAAAAACAGATATATTGGACGTAGTTTCATTGTTCCTACTCAGGAAATGAGAGAAAGAGTGGTAAACCTGAAACTGAACCCGATTATCTCGGAAATGAAAGACAAGAGAGTTGTCATCATTGATGACTCCATTGTTCGTGGAACAACTTCTAAGAGATTGGTTAAAATTCTTAAAGATGCAGGAGTAAAGGAAATCCACTTCAGAAGCGTTTCTCCACCAATTATTGCCCCTTGCTACCTGGGAATTGATACTCCTTCAAAAGATGATTTGATTTCTGCAAATATGTCTACAGAAGAGCTTAAAAACTATTTAGGCGTTGATTCTCTGGAGTTTTTAAGTATAGATAACCTGAAAGTAATTTTAGGATCCTCTAATCACTGCTTTGGATGCTTCACTGAAGAATATCCGGTAGGAAAAGGAGAGGAGGTAGAATTATTCAATTAATCATACTTATCCAAACATACAAAAGAGCCAGATGTACTACATCTGGCTCTTTCTATTGGGGTTAAAAAATTGGTTTGTATTAATTAAAATTTATAGTTTAAACCTAACTGAAATACTCTGTTGTTATTTTCAGCTGCAGACATACTCTTGTCGATCTTCGTTAAACTGTTTACATATCTTGCACTGATCCCGATATTGGAAGTGATATCATACCCTAAACCAAGTCCTAAACCGACGTTGAATCTGTTAATTTGGTCTTTGTCGATATCTGAAGAGTGAGAACTTGTTGTAGTTGTCGTAACACCTCCAGTAGTGCTTGCTACAGTTGTTTCTCCTTTATTTTTTCCGGTAATGAAATAACTGAATTCAGGTCCTGCTTCAATATAAAAATTATCTACAGGTCTCATCTGAAGCATTAATGGTACTGAAATATAATCCATTTTTACTCTGCTTTGAGCTTTAGTCTTTACATTCGTTACTCCGTTGTCAGTTTCTGTAGAATAAATTACATCTTTTGCACCCATCTGGTTATATAAAACCTCTGGCTGTAAACTGAATTGTTTAGAAAGTGGAATATTAACAAATGCTCCGGCATGGAACCCTAATTGCTGGCTATTGATACCGAATTTCTGCTGACTGAAGTACGCTGAGTTTCCTCCGGCTTTGATCCCGAATCTAACAGGTTGAACATCTTTTTTAAGAGGTGATGGATTTACTTTTTCTGTTTTTGGTGTTTCCTGTGCGAAAGCTAGAGTCCCGGCCGTTAAAGCCAGCCCTAAAAATAACTTCTTCATAATTTTATCTTTTAATTTTACTATTTGTGTCTTCGAATGATTTCTCAATCAGACTTGAATTATTTTGCAAATTGCTTGCCAAAGTTTAGAAATCCCTGTTTAAAGGGTGTTTCGGAGGGCTTCTGCTATAATTACATTTACTTTTTTTATTGCCTTTAGTAAAAAAAGATATCTTAAATATCCCTTTTTAGGGAATATTTTAAAAGTAATAAAGGTTATTTATTGATATTTTAATATTGTGGATAATTTGAAATAGGGCATTGAATTTAATGATAGAAAGAATCCTTTTTAGCGAAAAATTGAGAGAGAATATCTTTTTTGAGATCTGCTTCTTTCATGATTTGATTAAAAAAATAAAATGCCAGACTCAACAGAATCTGGCATACATTTGAAAAATAATAAATATCTCTACTTGATTAAACTAATCCACAATTATTTAAAAGAAAAATGTCTTTATTATCACGTTGAATTACCTGAAGAAAATTGACTGACTTAAAAAAAGCGAAAAAGTCAGACTTAAACAAATAAGCCTGACTTTTTCTATTGAAATCAAAATGTATTTTACTTTACAGGATTATAGTTCTGTATTCCGATCTTTCCTTTACAACATATCATATATTCAAAAATACCTTGTTTAGATTGGTACATACACCTGAATTTGAAATGAAAACCGATTTTAAATGGAATCAGTAAACATCTCATCTCAATAACAAAATTGTAGGTTGGATATATTTCGGAATAAGGATACAATCACTACTTTATACGCAAATTTCTTGCCAAAATAAATTGAATTGATAAAATAAAGTCATTTTTTTGTTAATGAGGCTGAGTGATCTTTTTAAGTGTTGATTATTAGAAGTTAACGTTAAAAACAATCACAAAAAAACCGGATTACATACATAATCCGGTTTCTATTAATATAAAAATTTGTTATCGTAAATGAAACTTTTCTTAAAATTTGTACGCCAAACCTACCTGGAATACACCGTTTTTAGATTTATCTGTAGAAAGGTCAGGTCTGTTTTTAGCAACATCTGTTAAGCCTGCAACATATCTTGCTGTAACTCCGATGTTTTGAGTGAAATAGTATCCAGCTCCTAATCCAATTCCAAAATCAAATGATTTAAATAGATCTTTACCATCTGTAGAGTTTGATCTATACTTTATCTTCGAATTCACCAAAAAGCTAAATTGAGGTCCTGCTTCTACATATAAATTAGGAAGAGCATTATATTGAATCATTAATGGAACTGAAATATAGTCAAGGTTGGCTTTTACATCACTATTTGCTTTAGTTTTTGCACCCATTCCACTGTACAAAACTTCAGGCTGGAAAGAGAAATCCTGTGCTACAGGAATATTAGCGAATACTCCTCCATAAAATCCAGCTTTTGAATTAAAATCTCCACCGGAAAGGTTAGAAATATTAAGACCCGCTTTCAAACCGAATCTTGCTGAACCTGTTGAAGTTGAAGTTGATGTTTTCTGAGCGAAAGTGAAAGTACCTGCTACAAGGGCAAGGCCTAAAAGAATCTTTTTCATAGTATTTTCTTTAATGTTGGGTTATTAAGTTTTATTTAACACTTTTTTTATTATCAAATGGCATGCCAAAAAACACATCTTTAATTAACATGCTGAAAATCAACTGTTAATTTAATTTGATTGTGGGCTTGATTTTAAATTTTTAATTGATTAAGTTTATATTCGTTAACATATTTTAAGATATATTGAAAAAAAACAGTTGTCTCAATTACTGAAACAACCGAATATATTTGTTAATATGAAGTTTGTTATCTAAAAATAGAAGTCAGATTTAGAACTTATAAGAAACACCCACCTGGAATACTCCGTTTTTTACAGAATTGGTATTATCATATCCATAATAATATCGTGTTTTTACAATATCAGATAAACCTGCAACATATCTTACATTCACACCGATATGACGGGTAATATAATATCCTGCTCCTAATCCGATTCCAAAATCAAACGACTTTGTTCCATCTTTATACGCTCCGGTAGAAGCGCTTTTCTTTAATCTGGCATCAATTAAGAAATTAAACTGAGGCCCGGCTTCAACATATAAATTAGGCAGAGCATTATATTGGAACATTACAGGAACAGATAAATACTCTAAGTTGAGCTTAGTACTGCTGTCTTCTTTTAATTTTCCTCCCACAGCACTGTACATTACTTCTGGCTGAACGGAGAAATCTTTAGTTACCGGAATATTAGCAAATACTCCTCCATAGAATCCGGCTTTTGCATTCATATCCATATTAGAAACCGTAGAAACATTAAGTCCCGCTTTTAATCCGAATTTGATAGAAGAAGAGGAATTAGGAGATGGAGTTGTGGTTGTGTCAGAAGTACTTTGTGCAAAAGCAAATGAGCCTGCAGCAAGTGCCAGGCTGAAAAAAATCTTTTTCATAGGTTAAAAGTTATTTTTATGTATGTTTAACCCGCGATCAGAAACAAACAACATGCCACAATCCCTTTATTCATCGGTATTAACGTTTTGTTAGCATATGGAGTGAATTCTTAAATCAATACCTATTTTTACTCTTTTGTGAAAAAAGAAAAAGATCAGACTGAAAACAATCTGACCTCTTTATTGAATATAAAAATTTGTTAGTGAATGTGTATGGAAAAGCTTATTTGAATTTATAAGCTAATCCTACCTGGAATACGTTGTTTTTTACAGAGTCTCCATTGTTATTTTTGTAAATATCTGTAAGACCAGCCGTATATCTTGCGGTAATTCCTAGGTTAGGAAGGAAATAATAACCTGCTCCGATTCCGATACCAAAGTTGAATGTTTGGAAATCGTCCTTGTTAAGAGTAGCAACCTGAGTGTTGTTGTTATTGTTGGTTGAGTTTTTGAATTTATCCTTAGCGCTTACTAAGAATCCGAACTCCGGACCTGCTTCAAGGAAGAACTCTGGAGTCGCGTTATATTGGAACATTACAGGTACTGCAACATATCCTAAGTTTCTTGAATATTCACTTCTGTATGTATTTCCAAGAGCTGAATATTCTCTGGTTACTTTTGAACCTAAGTCATTATAAATAACCTCCGGTTGTACACTGAAAGAACTCGCTAATGGAATGTTTGCGAAAACACCCGCGTTAAAACCGATTTTTGATTTTGAATCACTTAAGTCGGCTCCGTTAGATAATGAAGATACGTTCATACCACCTTTCACACCAAATGTTACCGGATTGGAAGAAGTGGTAGGGGTCTGTTGAGCGAATGCTAATGTTCCAGCAGTTACTGCTAATCCTAAAATTAACTTTTTCATAACTTTAATTTTTTAATTTTACTCTTTCTTAATTTTAAATTTTACTACTTGTCAACATTTTCAGTTGAACGCTGAGTATCTTCCAAATTGCTTGCCAAAATTCTTTTTTATGAGTAAAATCAATAAAGAAACCACTCAGGAAATGAGTGGTTTGTAATGTAAATAATTGATTTTCAATTACTAATTTAATTAAATAAACATTTGTTTAGAAGTGGTCTAAATTGACAATTTTGTCAAAAAGAGGATTGAAAAACTGAATGTTTGAATACAATTTGTACTATGCATCATTCAATTTTCGGTAAAAATGAATGGATTCAAGAATATTTTTATGGCTACATTGGTGATCATAGGTACAAGAACCAATTCCCGAAAGTAAAGAAAAGTTAATCTTACTGTCCGTGTTCTTTTTATCATTCATCAGTAAAGCCGTAATATCTTCATCTTTAAAATCACTGATATCCAAATAGGGGTAATATCTCTGAATATTTTCAATGATGATTTTTGAATCTTGTTCTGAAATAAGATTTTCAAGATAAGCAAGGTGAGCTTCAGCAATCATTCCCATGGCTACTGCTTCACCATGAAGAATAGGATTTTCCTGCTGCAGACATAAGCTTTCAACAGAATGTCCTATCGTATGCCCAAAATTTAATGTTTTTCTGATATTCTGCTCATGGAAATCTTTTTCTACCACATCCTGCTTAATGTCCATAGAAGTCTGAATATGAGGTGTAACGGAAGCTACATCTAACTTTTGAATTTGAATCAGCTGTTCCCAATGTGCTTTATCTGCAATAAGGCCATGTTTCAGCATTTCTGCAAAGCCACTTCTTAATTCTTTAAAGGGAAGTGTTTCCAAGAATTTCGGAAAAATAAAAATCTGCTCCGGGAAAGCAAAGGTTCCCACCATATTTTTATAATGCATCAGATCAATTCCTGTTTTACCTCCAATAGAAGCATCACACATCGATAAAAGGGTAGTAGGGATATTGATGAACTGTATTCCTCTTTTATAAGTAGAAGCTACAAAACCTCCCATATCGGTAATCACACCGCCACCAAGGTTGATAACCAATGCTTTTCTGTCCGCCTGCATTTCTGTAAGAATTTCCCAAAGCTGATTGGCTGTCTGGATATTCTTCATTTCCTCTCCGGCTTCAATCTCCAGAATTTCGAACCCAAGGTCTGTTTCCATGTTTCCAAGAAGAACAGGAAGACAGTATTCATGAGTATTCTCATCTACCAGTATAAAAATCTTACTGAAAGATTTTTCGTGAAGAAAGTCGTTGAGTTGAGAAAAATTATCATTTAATATTGTTATCATCTTAGTTGATATATAAAGTTAAAAACATAAACTATATTGCAAAGTTATGATTCTTAATTTTTAACTCATAACTAAATTACTATCTTTGCAGAAATTTTTAGAATGAGCAGAGATAATAATAATTCAGACAGACCAAAGAGACCAAGAATTTCAACCAAGAAAAGTTCTGATGATTCTCGTGCTTCCAGATCTGGAAATTCTTCAGGATCAAAACCTTTTAAAAAACCTTTCTCTAAAGACGGAGGAAGAAAAGGCCCGGAACATCAAGGGTCCAACTCAAAATTTGAAAAGAAACCTTTTAAGAGAAATACAGAAAGTTCTGAAAGCTCAAATGAAGATTTTGGCTCAAGATCTGAACGTAAGCCATACATTACGAACAAAAGTGAGAGCTTTGAGAGAAAATCTTTTGGAAAACCTAAAAGAGGTGGAAAAAATTTTGATACAAGAGATAAGTATGAAAGAGGCAGCCTGAAATATGGTAGAAGACCATCTAACGGCGAAGAAAGAAATGATGACAGAGCAAAATCTTTTGTACAGAAAAGAAGGCTGAACAAAATCGAAAAGGATGTCCACAAAGACAGCATCCGTTTGAATAAGTATATTGCCAACTCAGGGATCTGCAGCAGAAGAGAAGCTGATGAGCTGATCACTCAGGGACTTGTAGAGGTAAACGGAAAAGTAGTAACCGAAATGGGTTATCAGGTACAAAAAACAGATAGAGTAGTGTTTGACGGACAAAGTATTACACCAGAAAAACCTGTATATGTACTTTTGAACAAGCCAAAAGGTTATATTTCTACTACTAAAGATGACAAAGCCAGAAAAACTGTAATGGATCTTGTAGCCAATGCTTCTCCTTACAGACTTTTCCCGGTAGGAAGACTGGATCGTTCAACAACGGGAGTTATCTTGTTAACGAATGACGGTCATATGACGAAAAAACTTACTCACCCTTCTTTCGATGCTAAAAAGATTTACCACGTAACACTGGATAAGAAACTTACGGGTGAAGATTTGCGTCTTATTGCGGAAGGAATTCGTCTGGATGAAGGAGTAGCGGTTGTTGATCAGATTTCATATATCGAAGGAAAACCAAAGAATGAGATTGGAATTGAAATCCATATCGGATGGAACCGTGTGATAAGAAGAATATTCCAAAGATTAGGATACGAAGTAGAATCTTTAGACAGAGTAATGTTTGCCGGATTAACGAAGAAGAACATCAAAAGAGGGCACTGGAGAATCCTTTCAGAACTGGAAGTAAATAACCTTAAAATGCTTTAGACTCATGATGAGCTTTGAATTTTAGATTCAGGCTTCTGATTGAAACTATTATTGCCAGGTAATAATTTTAAAGGCAAAGAATAAAAAGCGCAGAAACTAGTTTCTGCGCTTTTTTGTAATATTAATAAGATAAAAATGCGGTTTCATTTTATATAAATTTATTATTTAAAAATCAAATTGTCTCATTGTTGAGACAATTGTCGTATATTTGTGTCAATAAAAAAGATATGAATACCCAGCAGAAAATTATTGATGCGGCAATATCCGTTTTGAACGAGAATTTCTCAGCAACATTTGAGGATATTGCGGTAAACTGTGGCATTAACAGAAGAACGATTCACCGGTATTTTAAAAGCCGGAATGAACTGTTGGAAGCATGTAACAGGAATATGATGGAAGCATGGGAATCGGCCACTCTTACAGTTTGTGACAGCTCAGAAGATCCTTTAATACAGCTTGAACATTTATTATATGCAGGAATTGATAGCGGAACAAAGTATGCTTTTCTTATTAAACTGAATGATCATGTTAAATTTTCTTCAACAATTGACGAAAACAGTCAAAGTGAGGCCTATTTAAAAAGAAGAAATCAGTTATTTGATGCCATTCAGGCATTACAAAAGCAGCAGGTGATCAATAATCAGCTTCCATTACCTTGGATAAGGATTCTTTTCACAAGCGTGATCACTGCAACGATTACGGCATTCAGATCCGGAGATATTGCTCAGAATGAAGTGAAAAAACTGGCCTGGTATTCATTCAGCAGAAGTATTGGTATACAAGAGAATAAAAAATGATACATTCCTTTTTAATGATAGGTCAGTCCAATATGGCTGGTAGGGGTTACACCAAAGAAGTTCCGCCTATCTACGATGAGCATATTAAAATGCAAAGAAACGGATTATGGCAGATTATGTCTGAGCCTATTAATTTTGACCGTTCCAATGCCGGTGTGGGACTTGCCGCTTCATTTGCTGCATCCTGGAGACTAGGCCATCAACAAGACGAGATAGGATTGATTCCCTGTGCTGACGGAGGAACCAGCCTTGATGATTGGGCGGTAGGAAGTGCTTTGTTTGAAAATGCTATATCACAGGCAAAATTAGCACAACGAACAAGCCAGATTGCAGGTATTCTCTGGCATCAGGGAGAAAATGACTGTTCTCCGGAAAAGGCCGAGAGATATGGCGAAAAATTTTCTGTAATAACAGAAACTTTGCGCCAGGAGCTTAATATTCCGGAAGTTCCTCTTATAATAGGTGGCTTAGGGGATTTTCTATCCAGTGGAATCTTCGGGAAATATTTTACTTCATATCCTCTGGTTAATCAGGCTCTGGAAGAATTTGCAAAATCCCATGAAAACTGTTATTTTGTTACAGCGAAAGGACTTACTGCCAATGCTGACAGTATTCATTTCAATGCCTTGTCACAAAGGATATTGGGTATCAGATATTACAGCGCTTTTCGTGAGGCAAAACATCTTCTGGTCCCTCGTCATGATGAAGAAAGTATTCTGAAGACAATCTATGATAGGCCTTATACAAAAACAGAAAAAATCAAACTGTTGGAACATGAATTTGCGATGGGAAATATTGAGCCCAAAGATTTTCTGTCAGAATTAGCGGTACTGAGCCAGGAGTAATCTATTATAAAAAAATAAACAGCATCACTGATGCTGTTTATTTTTGAGTATATCTTTATTGTATGCTGTTTTATCCAAGTACCGTTACTCCTTTTTCGATCATTTCATAGATCGCATCTCTGCCATTGTCAGGCTTCACATTTACGGCACGCGTTCCGTTAAAGTGTAAGCAGGTAATATAGCCGTTTGCTACAGCATCCTGAGCCGTAAACTTCACACAGTAATCCATTGCCAGGCCTACGATTTCCACCAATTGAATATCATGATATTTCAGGAAGTCATCCAAACCTGTTTTCATAAAATGGTTATTATCCTGAAAGCCGCTGTAGCTGTCAATTTCAATATTTTTACCCTTTTGTATCGTGTGAGTTACTTTTTCCTGATTCAGATCTTTATGAAATTCTGCGCCAAAACTTCCCTGTACACAATGATCGGGCCACATAAACTGAGGAACACCGTTCAAAATAATACTTTCTCCTACTTTTCTTCCGTTGCTGCTGGCAAAACTTTTGTGCCCTACAGGATGCCAGTCCTGAGTAAGAACAACCTGATCATATTCATTTTCCTCCATCAAAAGATTGATGTAAGGAATAATTTCATTAGCTCCCGGTACTGCAAGGGCTCCTCCTTCACAAAAATCATTCTGCACATCAACTATTATTAACGCTTTTTTCATATTTAGATTTATCGAATTTTTGATTAATTTACGAAAATCAGCGTCAAAAATTCTTCCAAAATAAAATTATCGGACAAATCGGCAATATAATTTTATTATAATGCTGAGAATAGAGGATAAAAGAGTAAAGTAAGACGTTTTAAGCTCTTATCAGACAGATTAAAAGAAACAGATATAACGTAAGAAAAAAAACAAGTTTTAATATTGAATTAGATTCCAATAAATACCTGAATTTTTTCAACTTATAGAGTAAAGGATAAACTTTGTCTTCAGTGATTCCTTTTTAAAGCGAAAACCAAATCTCAATAGCTTATCTTTGCAGGAAATAAGTATTTTATGTCATTTGAATCTTTAGGATTATCACACAATATTATTCGTTCTGTCAAAAAAATGGGTTACTTAAAGCCATTTCCCATTCAGGAGCAGTCTGTCCCGATTATTTTGCAGGGGAAAGACTTGATGGGAATTGCACAGACAGGTTCCGGAAAAACCGCTTCTTTTGTAATGCCGATTTTAGAGAAACTACAACATTCAGAAGCAAAGAAAGGACGTAATGTTCAGGTTCTGGTATTGGTTCCAACCCGTGAGTTGGCTATTCAGATTGATGAAGTTTTCAGAGCTTTCGCAGAGGATCTGAATCGTGAAATTCGTACAATGGCAGTGTATGGTGGTGTATCCATTAATCCACAAATGAAGGGGATGTTTGGCGTAGAAGTGCTTATTGCAACTCCTGGACGATTATTAGACCTGATTGATCATAATGCATTGAGTATTTCGGGCATTCAGCATTTGGTAATTGACGAAGCAGACAAAATGTTTCAGTTAGGCTTTGGGGAAGAAATGAATAAACTTTTTGCCATGATGCCGGTAGTGAAGCAGACTATTTTATTTTCAGCGACATTGAATGATAAGGTTTCTGAAATGAAAGAACGTTTATCCATCAATCCCGTTATCGTTGAGATAAAAAAAGAAGAAGTTGAAATAGATAATATTGAACAATTAGCGTATCACGTTGCTCCAGAAAACAAAGGTCCTTTTCTGCGTTATTTGATTAAAGAAAAGAAAGTTGAAAAAGCACTGATTTTTGTTTCATCTACAAGATCTGCCGATAATCTGGTTGAAAAACTGAAAAAGAATAAAATTAAAGCCGTAGCGATCCACAGTCAGAAATCACAAGGCGCCCGTAGAAATAATTTGGAAGAATTTAAAGTAAATGGAGCGCAGATCCTGGTTGCGACAGACTTAATTGGTCGTGGAATTCATATCGAATCTCTTCCGTGTGTGATCAACTATGAATTGCCCCGGTCTCCCTTAGACTATATTCACAGAATTGGTAGAACAGGACGTGCCAATGAAAAAGGAACCGCCATTACCATTCTTACAGATGATGAATTACAGCATTTCCGTGTTATTCAAAAGAAAATGGGCCGAAAGGTTACCTTACAGAGGACGGAAGGTATTGATCTGCATGGCTATTAATCTTACAATAAATAAAAGGCTTCATTTTTTATAAAATTGAAGCCTTTTTTTATGGAATGAAGATCATTCGTTTTTTAAGCACAATTAACATTTTTTTCATACTCACATATCTCGGATTTTTGATACATTTACAGACATAACAGCTAAAATTTGCTTTCAACTGAATAATCAGGCTGATCCTGGTAATATTTAAAAATTAAAACCCTGAATAATGAACGATTTAGAGAAAAAAAGATTTCCTATAGGGCCGTTTGAAGCTCCGGAAAATATCTGCGATACCACACTGGATACTTACATCAAAGTGATCAAAGATTTCCCCGGAAGGTTGAAAAATCTCATCGAACATTTTACGGATGATCAGCTGGATACTCCTTACAGAGAAGGCGGATGGACGGTAAGACAGGTTGTGAATCATCTTGCGGACAGTCATATCAACAGCTTTATCCGCTTTAAACTTGCCCTTACAGAAGATAATCCAACGATAAAACCTTATAATGAGGCACAATGGGCAGAACTTCAGGACAGTTATCATATGCCTGTAAAGCCGGCAATGCGTATGCTGAAAGGAACACATCAAAGATGGGTTACTCTTCTTAAAAGTCTTACCAATAAACAGTTTGAAAGAACATTCCAACATCCGGAGCACAACAGAAGCTATAATCTTAGAGAAAGTCTTGCCTTATATGTTTGGCATTGCAATCATCATTTTGCTCATATAGAAAATCTGAAGAAAGAAAAAGGTTGGTAAAGAAAAAACTGAATAACCCGATATATTACAGGGAAATTGTAGACAGAATTTCCCAACTTTCTGAAAATTCTCCAAAAAAATGGGGAAAAATGAATGTAAGTCAGATGCTTAGGCATTGTGATCTGGTGCTTCAGGTCGCTTTAAAAAAAATAGAACTTCCCCCCATCAACTTTATTTTTCAAACCATCGGGATCGTTACGAAAATAGAAATGTATGTTTTCAATAACGGAATTCCCAGAAATATGCCTACTTTTCGAAAACTAATCGTTAATTTTGAGTGTGATTTCGATGAATCAAAGACCAATCTACTGAAAACACTGGATGAATTCCGGGCAGCCTGTGATTATAAAAGCCTGCCTGACCATCATAGATTATTCGGGAACATGACTGAAAAAGACTGGCAATTTTTAGAATATAAACATCTTGATCATCATTTAAAACAATTTAATGTATGAGTTTTTTTGATAAAATATTCGGTGGGAACAATGAAAACCCCGATCAAAAATCTTTTTGGAAGAAGATAGAATCTGAGGAAGATCTGGTAAAAGCTATTGAAGAGTCTCACCATCATAAAATAGCAATATTCAAGCATTCTACAAGCTGTTTTATCAGCAGAACAGTTTTGAAAAATTTCGAAAGAGAGGTTGAAAATTCAAACCAGCCATTAGAACTATACTATCTGGATCTGCTGGCGTACAGACCGATTTCCAATAAGATTGCCAGTGATTTTGAGATAAGACACGAAAGTCCGCAACTGATCGTTATACAGGACGGAAAAGCAGTAAATAACGCTTCGCATCAAGACATTTCTTTAAGCCAGATTGTATCATGAAGAATATCAATAATTATTTAGCCAAAGTTTTAAACGTTCCGCTTCAAAGTGTGAATGCCTGCAGTCTGCATTACGAAGTAAAAAAGATCCCTAAAAATCAGTTTCTTTTGCAGTATGGAGAAATATGCAGACATATATTCTTTGTTGAAAGAGGGCTTTTAAAAATGTATTCTATCGATAAAAACGGGAAGGAACATATTATACAATTTGCTCCGGAAAGTTGGTTGATTTCTGACCGAAGCAGTCTTTATTTCAACGAAAAATCCAATTATTATATTGAGGCTGTTGAAGATTCAGAAGTCCTGTTTCTGCATCCCGACTTCTTCAACAAGCTGGTAGAACAATTCCCGAACAGTATTGAAAGAAGTGATTTTCTTCTTCAAAAGCACATCAGAAGCCTTCAGAACAGAATCAATTCTTTGCTTGGTGAAACGGCTGAAGAGAGATATATGAAATTCATTAAAATGTATCCGGATCTTCTTTTGCGCGTTCCACAATGGATGATTGCTTCTTATTTAGGAATCACTCCTGAAAGTTTAAGCCGCGTAAGAAAAGAACTCGCAAGAAAGAATTTTGTTCCGGATAATAAATAAAAAGCGGAAAAATTGAACAAATAAAGCTGGAAGTGATTATTGAAAGTAATGACTTCCAGCTTTCATTTTTAATATCAGAATCCTTTTAAGAAGTCTGATAAATCTTTTTAGCAAGTTGTCCTACCTGTCTCAGTTTTGTCTGGGTATCTTCCGACCAAGGGAGACCAATGCAAAGACGCATACAGTTTTCAAACTGCTCCTGAAAGGTAAACATTCTTCCGGGAGCAATGCTTATGTTCTGCTTAATAGCCAGATCGTAGAGTTCGGTAGTTCGGATTTTTTTATCAAATTCTATCCATAAAGAAAGACCTCCCTGAGGGCGACTGGTTTTAGTTCCTTCAGGAAAAGATTCAGCAATTGTCTGTACATAATTCTGATAATTACTTTGAAGTGTTTTGCGAAGCTGCAGAAGGTGTTTTTCGTATTTTCCGGATTTTAAAAAGTTGGCAACTGCTTCATTGACAATTGAGATGGAAGAAGTGGAATGCAGCAGTTTAAGTTTCAGTATTTTCTCTTTATATTTTCCGGGAGCAATCCAACCGACCCGGTAGCCAGGGGCCAATGTCTTCGATATTGAGCTGCAATACAGCACACTGCCGTCTTTATCAAAAGATTTGCAGCATTTTGGGCGGGAAGCTCCGAAATACAGATCTCCGTATACATCATCTTCAATCAAAGGGATATTATTTTCAGATAGTATTTTAACAACCTCTTTTTTGTTTTCATCAGGCATACAGCTTCCCAAAGGGGAGTTGAAGTTGGGAATCAACAGGCACAGATCAATTTTAGGGATCAGTTTTTTTAAAGCTTCTATTTCTATTCCTGTAGTGGGATGGGTGGGTAGTTCCAGAACTTTTAGTCCCATCCCAT
This sequence comes from Chryseobacterium sp. JK1, assembly GCF_050632815.1. Classification (NCBI taxonomy): domain Bacteria; kingdom Pseudomonadati; phylum Bacteroidota; class Flavobacteriia; order Flavobacteriales; family Weeksellaceae; genus Chryseobacterium; species Chryseobacterium sp. JK1. The sequence continues at coordinate 1,510,976 of NZ_JBODRU010000001.1, forward strand.
TGGCGAGCTGTAAAATTCCCGGATAACAGGGACTTTCAATAGCAATCGTGTCACCTGGTTTTCCTAATGCCATCAGACAGAAAGACAATGCATTCATTCCTCCATTGGTTGTCACGAGATCATCCTCTTTAAGGCCCCCTCCCCATTGAAGAGAGCGTACTGCGATCATTCTTCTAAGGGTAAGGTTTCCCTGAAGTTCTTCATACTCCGTTCCACCTTCCTTAAGGACACGGATAGCATTCACAATTTCTTTTTTAAGCTTGGCTTGGGGAAGAAGATCTCCAGAGGGAATTCCTATCGAAAAGAAAGTAAGATCTTTTCGTCCCATATTTTCATAAACCTTACTGATCAGTTCATCCGGTTCATCATTGTTGGCAATTAAAGACGGACGGCTTACCTCAGGAAGAGGGAGCTTTACAGATAATAACGGGCTTACAAAATATCCGGATTGGGGCTTCGACTCAACCATGGACATGGATTCAAGCTCCAGAAATACCCGTTTCGCGGTATTCATACTTACCTGATGTTCCTGACATAGCATTCTTACTGAAGGAAGCTTATCTCCAGCTTTTAACACTCCATTTCTGATCTGATTGGCAATGCCGTCAGCAATTTCTGTATATAAGAATTCTTTACTCATAATTTAAAACTGTGCTCATGCAAATATACAAAACTGATACTGTGTTTATCTATTTTTCCTTTCTAATTTTGAACCATACAAAAAATTAAAAAATGATGACAGATACAATTTCAAAAGATCAGGCGATAAGCGGATGGGTTAACGGATTCATTGGTGTTTTGCTTTTTAGTGGCTCAATGCCAGGTACAAAGCTGGCGGTAATGGAAATGGATCCTATATTTGTAACCATTGCAAGAGCTGTAATTGCGGGAATTCTTGCCCTTTCCGTACTGCTGATCTATAAAGAAAAACGTCCTGCTAAAAATCAGTTGTTTTCTCTGGTTCTAGTCTCTATAGGTTGTGTGATAGGATTTCCGCTGCTTTCCTCTTTGGCATTACAGTATCTCACCTCTGCCCATTCTATTGTATTTTTGGGAATGCTTCCTCTGGCTACCGCTATTTTCGGAGTGTTCCGTGGTGGAGAAAGGCCGCATCCTATATTTTGGTTTTTCTCGGTTATCGGAAGTCTTTTGGTGGTAGGTTATGCTTTTTCTCAAGGAATTTCAGTATCTCCTGTGGGAGATATTCTGATGCTTTTGGCTGTCGTTTTATGCGGATTGGGTTATGCTGAAGGCGCAAAACTTTCAAAAACATTAGGAGGATGGCAGGTGATTTCATGGGCATTGGTCATCTCTCTGCCGCTTATGCTTCCTCTTTTCTTTATTTATTTCCCCGAAAATCTGCAAGACGTTAGCTTTAAAGGGTGGTTTGGGTTAGGCTATATTTCTTTATTCAGCATGTTTATTGGTTTTATATTCTGGTATAAAGGATTGGCGCAGGGTGGCATTACAACAGTAGGACAACTTCAGTTGTTACAGCCTTTCTTTGGGTTGGCACTGGCTGCATATTTTCTTCAAGAGCAGGTAAGCATAGGAATGTTGGGAGTGACTGTAGGCGTCATTTTGTGTGTTGCAGGAACTAAAAAATTTGCCAAATAATACAAAACGTTCATCAAAAGGTGCAGAGCCTTCACCATATTTTTCAGAAAATGCATAGTTCTGAATAGCCGATTCCAGTTTGTTTTCATGATGAAAATAGCTGGAATTTTTTTTGAAATCATCAATATCCTCAATAATAGGTTTAATCGTTGGATTTTTACGAATAATATTCATAAACAGTTTCAAGGAAATAGAATTCGAAAATCAATTTAACTATTTTTAACATTTTTATCAATTTTTAAGGTTCAGTTTTTGTATAGGCATTAAAATCGACAAACACAACCACAATAAAATTATGAAAACGATAAGCTGTATGAATATTGACGAACATCTTCTGTACTCATTTGGTGCAGAAGATAAGACATACAAACCCAAAGAAACTATTTTTAAAGAAGGAGATCATACACTTTATTACTTCCAGATTGCCAAAGGAAAAGTTAAACTGAATAACTACAATGAAGACGGAAAAGAATTTATTCATAATATTCTGAAAAAGAATCAGAGTTTTGGAGATCCACTTCTTTTTCTGAAACATCCTTATCCCATGAATGCCGTTTGTATTGAAGCTTCTGAAATAATAAGGCTTCCCAAAAACAGTTTCCTTGAAATGCTCAAAGAAAATCCCGAGCTTTCTCTGGAAATGAATGCCTGCTTTTCTCAACAGGTGTATTACAAGCTGGTGATGATGCAAAGTTTAGCGTCACAAAATCCGGTTCAGCGTTTAAAAGGAATTTTGGATTATCTGAAAAGTTTCCATGAAGAAAGCTGTGGAAGTTTTCAAGTTGAATTTACAAGACAGGAATTGGCCAACCTTGTCGGGCTTCGGGTAGAAACTGTGATCCGTACACTAAAAAAAATGGAAAAAGAAGGCCAAATTAAGCTAGAAAATAGAAAAATATTCTATTAGCATCTTTTAATATGATCCAAGTCATAATAAAGTGAGCTATTCTGATGTAAATTTAAAACATTAATTTTAGTAAAAATAAAGGCCATCTTATCAACATATTATGCGTAAGGCTTTTATTCTGAATTTCCGGAGACAAGATCTTTTGCTAAGGTTTATCATACATCAGAAACTCAAATACAATGAGATATGGATTGCCAGAAGATCATTAAGAATTTAACGCATCAAGATTTTGTGAAAGTTCCCAATAAAGGGGATTGGTATGAAGCCGGAGCAGCCATTTATGCAAAAGAAATTAAAGAGAATATATTTCTGCTGTTTATCATTTTAAAAGATATACATATTGAAAATATTCAGGCTCTGATCGCTCATTTTGATTGTTTCAGCAGCATTGGAAATAAAGAACCGGAACAGATCATGTTCTATCTTTCCATTAAAGACAAAGATGATCTGCACTATTTTGAACATTATTTAAAAGCAACCAATAACTAATAACCTGGAAATATGATATTTGAAAATGAAACTTTACTGCATTCGGGATTGAATGATAAAAACAATGCCATTGAAAATGAATCTTTGTTTCCAGTTATTATCAATTCATACGGAGTGACTGCTTTTCTCATCAAATCTCTGGAAAAGATCAGGAACAATGCAAAATGTGAGATCCTGAAAAAAGTAATTAATGACAGTATCGATGAATACTTCCTTCATATCCGTGATTTTCACAGCCAAAATACAAGGGGAAATACAGATACTGAGGCAGAAGTAAGAATAGAAAGCCCTTCCTTCACTTTATATGCGAAAACAGCCTATTATAAAGTGAAAAAGGAGGAAGAATATATGAACAGATTTCTTGAACTACTGGAGAACAGCAAAAAGATTGATTAAAAGAAACACCCTTCACACCATCTTATAATATGAAATGAAAAAGCTGCAGTTTGATGCATTCAGCAGCTTTTTTTACCTTCATGATGCTGAAATCCCATTTTTAACCTATCACTTAAAATATTGTATTATGGATTTTCAAAAAAACCTTCTGGAATATATCAGTCAGTCTCTACTCAGTATCGATGAAACGATTTCCGTAGCGGAAAGTGTTACTTCAGGATGCTTACAGCTGGCTTTTTCACAGATGCCAAATGCCCAGCTATTTTATAAAGGAGGAATGACAACCTACAGTCTGCCGGAGAAAGTAAGATTATTAAAGGTAGACCAAAAAGAAGCCGAAGACTGCGATGCTGTATCAAAAAATATTGTTGAAACCATGGCTCTGCAGATTGCAACATTGTTTGAATCCGACTGGTCTATCGCCACAACTGGGTATTCTATCTCCAACAGAAGCTCGGCATATAAAGTGTATGCCTACTTCTCATTTTCTTATAAGGGAGAAATTATTCTCACCAAAAAATTGGAGCTGCATCCTAAAACCCAGGCTTTGAATGCTCAACTATATTATACCGAGTTTATTTTGGGTTGTTTTAAAAGTGAGCTCAACAGATTATTAATCTTAAAATAAATACAGTTCTATACGCTTTCGGCCTTATTCTTATGATGGCCCGGTTTGATGGTTTTTATCGCCGTAAAATAAGAATAAGTAAAGATTGAAAGGCTCTGATAACCTGTCTTATAGCAGGCTTAATTTAAAGTATATTGCCGGGTGTCAATCAGTTCTGTACTTTTTAAAATTCTGGTCAGCTGCAGGTATTTTTGTAATGTGATCCCTGTTTCATTTTTAAAGATGCGCTGCAGGCTTCTGACAGACATTTGGGCTTTTTCTGCCAAAGAATCAACATCCAGATTATATTTAAAATGAGTATTGATTTCTTGGATACAGGAATAAGTCTGATATCAGTTGACACAGGGATTTCCAATTCATTGCTTTCTTTACAGAAGTTGGGAAGACTCTTTAAAATCGCTTTAAAGAAAATACCCTGTTCATCATTTCTACAAAAGATTGGTTCCATTTTAAAGCATAAAGCAGCATTTCCCTGAGAATCGGAGGAGCGGCAAATACCTGAAGATTCTGATAAAATTCTTCTTCAAAAACTGATTTGAACAAAATACCATCAAATTTACCGTCTGTGTTTCTGAAGTTATTTTGTGAGCTTTATCAGAGGGTATCCATATGACATGCTGCTGCGGCACGAGATATATGAAAATATTGATAGCCATCTTCCACAAAAAGTAAGCTGGGCAAGGTGATGAATATGTTCGTAATCATCATGTTTCCAGTTTTTCTCGCACCATAGATTTGCTTCCTTTTCAATAGAGTCTACAAACTGGCTTTCTGTTGTTTCGGCTAAACCATATTTTATATTGTCGTTTAAGATATATTTTTTGGCAAATTTAATAAAAACGCCAATGCTAATTTTGTACTATCAAAGAAATAGATATTTTAATTCATCCACTTTGTATGAAAATATATGAAGAATGGAAAAATAAATGCCGGAAATAATAAACTTATATCTTATTAATAATGAAAAAATTATGTTCTTTTTTTATCTTAACTTTACTATTTAACACCATCAATATCATGGCACAAAACAAAGCTAAAGTATTGGTTCTCATTCAGTCTGATAATGGAGGAACCTACGAATTGGCTAAAGAAATAGCCAAAGGAATTGAAAGTGAAAACAACGCTGTTCCTTATATCAAATTGGTAAAGGAATCCCCCAATCCAATTCTTAAAAACCTACCAGTAGCTACCGTAGAAGAACTTACGGGTTATGATGGTATAGCTTTTGGTTCACCAGTTTATTTTGGGAATATAAGCACTGGGATGAGTGAGTTTTTATCAAAAACAGTTCAGCTTTGGACCAATCATGCATTGGAAGGCATTCCGGCTACCGTCTTCATGTCAGCTGGAAGCGGGGCAGGAAAGGAGCTTGCGCTACAGGCATTTTGGAACAGTCTTGCAGTGCACGGAATGGTTTTGGTTTCTAATGGAATACGTGGAACAGAAGATTTGAATAAATCGATTCCACAAGGTAATTCCGTGTTAGGAATTACAAGCATGGCTTCGTTAAAAGATGTGGAAAGACCTACCAAAGGAGAGCGCCAACTGGCAGAGCTACAAGGTAAAAACTTTGCAAAAGTAGCGTTGGCATTAAAAGATACTCATGCTAAAAAAACAATTCCTATGGTTGAAAATCATCAAAACTTCAATGAAATATTAAAGCAAAAAAATATTAGTCTTCCTCAGGTTCCAAAGCCTGCCGGGAATTATCAACCTTTTGTGCGCACAGGAAATCTGGTATTCATTAATCAGGTGGCATTAAAAGACGGTAAAATTTTTAATCCTGGAAAATTGGGAGTAGAAGTGAACGAACAGCAGGTTAAAGAAGCAACGAAAGTAACGATGCTTAATGTAATTGCTGTATTAAAAGACGCTGTGGGTGGAGATTTAAGTAAAGTAAAGCAATGTGTACAGCTTACAGGAATTTTCAATACAAAAGACGATTATACCAAGCATGCAGATCTTATGAACATTGCTTCGGATCTTACAGTGGATGTTTTTGGAAATAAAGGTAAACACGCAAGAGCAACATTGGGAGCAACATCTATTCCAGTAAATTCATCTGTTGAAATTCAGGCTATTTTTGAAGTGGAATAGTTACTGATAATATTATTTTCTACAAAACCCGCTGATCTTAACAGGTTGGCGGGTTTTTTATTGAGGATAGAATCTGAAAAAGATCTCCGGATTTTCTATACTCTCTGTAGATTAGAAAACCCGTTATCGCTTCAACAAAGAGAATATCGAAAGTACTTTTGGTTGTAAATGATGATATTTGGCATGTTTTCAATATTAAAAATGTTATTTAATGCATAATTCATTGTAAAATAATATATTTAAAGAGTGAATAGTTTTTAGAAGGATTTTTAGTGCATTAAGGAAAACTTTTATCGACAATATATGACAAAAAAACCTTTGCACAATTTCCATATTCCGGTAATGGGACTGGCGTATACAATAGACAGCCCCATCCGCGTTGCTCAATATGGAATCTCTTCCGTTATTTCTATTATTGATGATGAAATTCTGGAAAAAATGAAAAACTTTTATAATAAGAAATTTAATCTCGATTATTTAGGAATTTCAACAAAAACGGAAGACTACAGAGCCAAAAGAATTACAGCCTATCTGGATATGGTTGATGATATCGTGAACGAAAAATTTGAATCTTTCAAACAGGAAATCAGCAAAAATAAGGAGGCTTTGAAAGACTTTATGGCAATGTTGCCCAATACCTCAGATCTGAAGGACAGCCTTCAGAACTTTATGAATCAAACGGATAACTGGAGCTCAAATATTAAGAATTTCATTGAGTCTAACCTAAAGCCGGGAAGTATTGATGTAAATATCATGACGAAAGTAGATAAAGATAATTTTCAGAAAAATGAACAGCTTCCTGTAATGTACAATGATGCTCATGCTTCACTTCGCGGGTTTGCGATGAGTAAATTATCTTCTTCTATGGTTCTTTCTGCCGGAATGAACCCCCGTTTATACAGCTATATGGAAGAATTTGAAGACTTCTTCCCCAATGAAAACGGAATTATAAAAAAGAAAATCATCCTTAAAGTCAGTGACTTCCGTTCTGCAATGATCCAGGGAAATTTTTTAGCTAAAAAGGGACTTTGGGTTTCAGAATACAGAATAGAATCCGGGCTGAACTGTGGCGGTCATGCATTTGCTACCGAAGGAATGCTTTTGGGGCCTATTATGGAAGAATTTAAGCAGAAAAAAAACGATTTGATACAATCTGCTCATGCTTTAATGATTACGGCTTTGCAGCAGAAAGGAAAACCTGTTGTCTCTGAACCTTTAGAAATGAAAATTACCGTTCAGGGAGGAGTCGGAACGTCCGAAGAGCATGATTTTTTATTGGCGAATTATGATGTCGACAGTGTCGGATGGGGTTCTCCCTTTCTTTTAGTTCCTGAAGCGACTTCTGTAGATCCGGAAACGCGTAATCTTCTTTTACAATCCAAAGAAGAGGATCTTTATCTCAGCAATATTTCGCCTTTGGGTGTTCCTTTCAATACTGTAAAAGGGACTTCCAATGAAAGATTAAAGTATGAAAAAGAAGCAAAGGGTAGATATGGAAGTTCGTGTCCAAAGAAATTATTGGCTTTAAGTAAAGAATTTTCACAGGAAGGAACCTGTACGGCGTCTAAAAAATACCAGGAGATCAGATTGAAAGAGCTGTATGGCGAGCAATCATCTTTATCTCCGGAACAGTTTAATAAAAAGAAAGCAGAAATTACAGACAAAGCCTGCCTGTGCGTAGGATTGGTAAATGCGGCGTACATGGAACAGAATCTTGCGATAAAAGGAGAAAAACAAGGTGTTGTTATATGCCCGGGACCGAATATCGCTTTTTTTGATAAGGAAGTTTCTCTGTCGGAAATGGTACAGCATATTTATGGAAATGCCAATATTCTTTCTGATAATCAACGTCCGAATATGTTTATCAACGAACTTAAAATGTACATAGATTATCTGAAAAAGGAAATTACCAGTTCATCTGTTCAGATTACCAGTTCTCAATCTAAAAAATGGAACACTTTCAAAAATAATGTATTAGAAGGAATAGAATATTACCGTAATCTGTTTACAACATCTTCATTTTTCAAAAACGGATTACCAACGATAAACCTGCAGCTGCAGGAATATAAACTACTGCTTACAGCTCTTGAGATACCTCAGGCTGAAAAGTAGCCTTATTTTTTTATTGATAGATAAAACAGTCTTTCATTGGAAGGCTGTTTTTTTGTCTTTTTATTGAAAAAAAACGAGGAAAAATGGGGATTTTGATTTATAATAACTATAGACAGCATGGCTATTTTAAATCTTTTATTTGCCTCTATATTCCTTACCTTAGAGGTCACTTAGTAAAATTATTTTTATGGAAAAAAGAAAAATCAAAAATACGGACCTTGCCATAGCACCCATTAATTTTGGAGGAAATGTTTTTGGATGGACTTTGGACGAAAAGCAGTCCTTTGCTATATTGGATCGTTTTGCAGATGAAGGTTTTAATTTTATAGATACTGCAGATACCTATTCATGGTGGGTAAACGGAAAAGGCGGACAGTCTGAGGAAATCATCGGAAAGTGGATGAAAAACCGCTCCAACCGCAAAGATATTGTACTGGCCACCAAAGTAGGTTCTGAAACCAAAGAACATGGTTACGATATCAGCAAGAAGCATATTTTACAATCTGTGGATGAATCTCTGCAAAGACTTCAAACTGATCATATTGACATTTATTATACTCATTTTGATGATCATACCACTCCGGTAGAAGAAACCCTTTCTGCTTATGATGAGATTATTAAAGCTGGAAAAGTACGTTATATTGCAGCGTCTAACCTTTCTCCGGAACGTTTAAAGGCCTCATTTGAAGCATCGGAAAAGTATAACCTTCCTAAATATGTAGCATTACAGCCCCATTATAACCTGGTGGAAAGAGAAGGTTTTGAAAAAAATTATGCCCCTTTAGTAGAAGAATTTGATTTAAGCGTTTTTCCATATTGGTCGCTAGCAGCAGGATTCCTGACAGGAAAATACCGCACCGAAGCAGATTTTGCCAAAAGCACAAGGGGAGAAGGAGTGAGAAAATATTTGAATGATAAAGGAATTGCTGTATTAAAAGCGCTTGATCAGGTAGGTGAAAAGCATCAGGCTCCACAGAGTACGGTTGCTCTTGCATGGCTATTAGCCAATCCGCTGATCACAGCACCTATTGTAAGTGCAACCAGTGCATCACAACTTGATACGCTGTTCAATGCTCCCAAGTTGGTTTTAGATCAGGACGATATTGATCTGCTGAATAAAGTAAGCAATTAATTATATACCCCTCATTATTAGATTAAAAGAAATCCGTTCAAAACTGAACGGATTTTTTATTGATATGGTTAAAAAATGGTCTTAATCGGAGTATTCTTTAAGAAGCTGTCTGTAGCTCATCAGGATAGAAGATTTTGAGATAAACCCGATGAAATCATTATTTTCACTGACTACAGGAAGATTCCATACCCCTGTATCATCAAAAGTCTGAAGAATATCCAAAGGCTTATTTTCACGATGAAGAATAGCAGGCGGAGCTTTCATCACCTGGATAACTTTCTGTAAAGGATCAATCTCTTTATTGAAAAGATAAGGTCTGATATCATCCAGAGTAAGTACACCTTTTAGTTTTCGGTTTTCATCTATTACGGCAAAAATATTTTTATCTCCATTTTTTACCAATTCAAACAATTCTGTAATAGCGTCATTTTCATGGATCGTTTGCGAATATTTATCAATAAAATCTTCTGTTCTAAGAGCAAAAAGGAGGTTTTTATCATGTTTATTAGTGAATATTTTTCCTTCATCTGCTAAAGATTTAAGTTCAGGAGAGATAGGAGAGAACCACTTGGCAATAAGATAAGACATTACAGAAACAATCATTAGAGGAATAAAAAGATCATATCCGAAACTGGATTCTGCAATCAGAAATATAGCGGTAAGCGGGGCATACAAAACACCGCTCATGGCTCCTGCCATTCCAACCAGGACAAGATTGGTAACAGGAACATCGGTAAATCCAATATGCTGACATATTAAGGCAAACAAATATCCCAAAGTACCTCCCGCAAATAAAGACGGAGCAAAGTTTCCTCCATTTCCTCCACTAAAGATGGTAAATGACGTTGCAAAAGCTTTTAAAAGAAGAACAAGAACCAGAAATATAATGATGGTCCAGTCTCCGATCTCAAAATATCTGAAAAAGCTGTTTTCGATAATAGAATAAGTATTTCCATTCGTAAAAGCCTTTACTGTTTCATAGCCTTCCCCAAATAATGGAGGAAATAAAACGCATAATAATGAAAGAACAGCACCTCCAAACATCGCTTTACGTATTCTGGAAAGTTGGAGTCCTTTGATAAAATGTTCTACTTTTTGAGAGATAATGACAAAATATCGGGCATATAACCCTGTTACCAATCCCAAAATAAGGTAATAAGGTACATTTTTATAGTTAAAAGGATCTCTGGTGTAAAATCTGAAAAGTACGTCTTCCTGCAGCAAAATTCTGGATAAAAGGCTTCCGCAAACGGCCGCAACAACCAGAGGAATAAAATCAGTGAATACAACTCCGGTGAGTAGAATTTCAAAAGCAAACATGATCCCGGCAATAGGTGCATTAAATGCTGAAGCAATCCCGGCAGTGGCTCCCGCAGCTAAAAGCAGTGTTCGTTCTTTATAGCTAAGTCTGTAGGTTTGTGCATAGTTGGACCCAATGGCAGCTCCGGTAACGGCAATAGGACTTTCTAGCCCTGCAGATCCTCCTAAACCAACGGTAATAGCACTTTGAATAACCTGCGAATACATTTTTACAGACGCTACAATACTGGAATTTTGTGCAATTTCATATAAAATAGCCCCGATACCTTTTCTGTCCTGCCCTTTAAACAACGTCAGAACAATCATGGTTGTTAAAACGATTCCTAAGAAAGGAAAAACAATATAAAATAAAATCTGATACTCAAAATGGACTTTATTGGTAATAAAATAATGGATGTTGTGAACGAGTGTTTTCAGGATCACTCCGGCTAAACCAGCCGTACATCCCACGAGAATTCCGGAAAGAACAAGAAACTGGTTTCTGCTCAGACGATTGTTCAGCCAATGCAGAATAAGCTCATAACTGCGTGCTTTTTCCAAACCATATTTCTGGAAATCTCTTTTAAATTTAAGGAAGCTTAAGTACTTTTTTTTGTTGTGAATTTTCACCTGGGAAAAATTTTAATCCTGCTATCAGATTGATACAGTTCCGTAAATTTATGAAATATCTGACAGAATTACCAGTTAAGATATTTTTTAGACTCAAGAATTGTTGAATAATGTTCTCGCAATCAATGTTTATCACGGTATATATAAAGTTAAAATTTTTAATGATTAAAATAGTGAGAAACATTCATTTTATTTTTGTACATTCTATTCATGGATTAGGAATTCAAAATTTATTCAAAATTTAATGATAGTTTTATCGCATGAAAATTCTCATTATAGAAGACGAAACCGAACTGGCTAAAAGTATTTCCGAATATCTGTCGGAAGAAAGCTATCTCTGTGAGCTGGCCGGTACTTATACCGAAGCGATGAACAAAGTAGACACGTTTCAGTATGACTGTATCATATTGGACATTATGCTTCCTGATGGAAACGGTCTCAGGATTTTGGAAGAACTGAAGAAAAAGCAAAAGCAAGATGGAGTGATCATCATTTCAGCAAAAAATGCATTGGATGATAAGATTGAAGGTCTGAAATTGGGTGCTGATGATTATCTGACGAAGCCTTTTCATCTTTCGGAATTGATGGCCAGAGTGTATTCTATTATCCGAAGAAAGCAGTTCAGCAGTTCCAATGTAGTGACACAAAACGAGCTTCAGATCGATCTTCTGGCTAAAACTGTAGTGGTAAATCATGAAAATATTGCACTCACGAAGAAAGAATTTGATCTTCTGATCTATTTTATCGGAAATAAAAATAAAGTCATCTCAAAAAGTACTCTGGCTGAGCATCTTTCCGGTGATTTTGCTGATATGCTTGATAACCATGATTTTGTGTATGCTCATGTGAAGAATCTCAAAAAGAAACTTTATGATGCCGGCTCGCAGCACTACCTCAAAACGGTGTATGGTACAGGATATAAATGGGAAGTAGAATAATCGCACAATATAAAATAATCAAGTAAAACCTGAAAAATACTCTATCAATTTTGAAACCTCTACTCAGTAAAACCACAAAGCCTTTCCTCATCTACGTCCTTATTGTATTGACGATAAGTATTCCCGTATATTATTTTGTAGTGGATACCATCTGGAAAAACGAACTGGATGAACATAACCAGATTATTGTAGAGAAAACAGCTTATGAGTTTAATCAGTTAAAACTGTCTGATGCAGAGCTTGATAAAAGCCTTATTTTGTGGAATCATATTCAGCCTGAAACGAATATTGAGAAAATTCCGGCAGATAAAATAAAAGGAGATACGGTTTATACCTATGAAAAACACCTGCCTTTTATCTCAGAACAGAAAAAAGAGCGTTACCGATGTCTTCAGAAGGTTATTTATATTCAAAATAAACCCTATCTTTTTACAATACAAACCAATATTGAAGAATCTCACGAAACAATAGCAGTAATTGCTATGATTACCATATTTTTCTTTGTGATGATTGTAGTCGGACTGTTATATCTGAACAGAAAGCTGTCTGCTTCAATCTGGAAACCATTCCGGGACACTCTGGACCAATTAAAGACTTTTAAACTCAACCGTCAGTCTACCATTGTATTTCCCGTTTCTGATATTACAGAATTTGAGGAACTTAATCAGTCTCTCCAAAAATTGATTGAGCACAATGTCTCAGTCTATAAAAACCAGAAAGAGTTTACTGAAAATGCTTCTCACGAATTGCAGACTCCTCTTGCCATTATCAAAAACAAACTGGATCTTCTGCTTCAGGATCAGGATCTTACCGAAAAGCAATATAGAATTGCTGAACAGATCAACCGGGCGTTAACAAGAAGTTCAAGAATCAATAAAAACCTTCTGTTACTTGCTAAAATAGACAATAATCAGTTTGATAATTCTGAAATAATATCATTTGATCAGCTTCTTCATCAAAGTATCGAAATTCTACAGGAGCATGTTGAACAGAAAAATATTTCCGTGCAGAAAAATATCTCTTCCGATGTGAAACTCAGTGGAAACAGCAGTCTTACAGAAATTATGATCAATAATCTTATTGTAAATGCGATCAGGCATACTGCTCCCGAGGGTTCTATTGGAATACGTTTAACGGAATCTGCTTTTGAAGTTTCCAATTCCGGTATAGAAAAGCTGAATGAGGATTTATTATTTAAAAGATTTTCAAAACTGTCTACAGACAGCAATGGCAGCGGCCTGGGGCTTCCTATTATTCAGGAAATAGCTAAGTTTCATCAATGGATGGTCAGCTACAGGTTTGAAAACGGACATCATATTTTTACTGTTAATTTATCGTTAAAAAAATAGCAGGGTCCGAGAATTCTAAATTTCTTCTAAATCGGATTGCACCTTTGTATTGAAAATATACTGAAGTGTAAATTTTATTTAGAAATGATTGTAAAAATTGCCCTTTTATTCGCAGGAACAATACTTGCATTTTGGATCAGCGCTATTTGTGGAGGCGGTGCAAGTCTGATTTTGATCCCTATTCTTAATCTGTTGCTTCCTACCTCTTTGGTTCCTTTCTCCTTAACGATCGGTACCTTTACAAGTTCTGCCTCACGCATTGCTGTGTTTAAAAAACATATCAACTGGAAAATATTTCTGTGGTTTGTGCCATTTTCCATTCCGGCCGTTTTACTTGGAGCTTATCTTATTAAATATGTAAACCCCAATTATCTGCAGCTAATGGTAGCTTTCTTTCTGATCGCCAATCTGCCGCAGCTTTTTGCCTCAAAGAATAAAAAAGAAGACCCGGAGAAACCTTATCCTACGTCGGCTCTGGCACTCATTGGCTTTTCAGCAGGTTTTATTTCAGGAATTACAGGAGCTGTCGGGCTTCTTTTTAATCGGTTTTATTTAAAATTCGGACTTAAAAAAGAGGAAATTGTAGCAACGCGTGCGGCTAACGAAGTTTTTCTTCACCTGATCAAACTTATCATTTATATATCCTTAGGATTATATTCCAATATGGCATTATGGCTGGGAATTGCTATTGCGGTAGGTGCGGTTGTATCTTCTTATACAGTACAATATATTCTTCCGCATCTCAGCGAAAATCTGTTCAGAAAAATAGGGTATGGGGCAATGGTTGTTTCCGGGATTACTTTAATGACCACTACTTCCGGTAAAATTATCCAGCAGGATCAGATTACAATTCGTACATCGTCTGAGGAAAATAAAAATGTATATGCAATGTCCTGGAGAGATACGCGAGTGGTGCTGGAATATAAAGCCGACAAAGGCATTGAGCTTGAAAAAAGTATACAACCTGAAGATTTATCAGGAAACCTCAAAGAGATGTATCATCATCTCATGGAACATTATGATGATGTACATATTGAGAAAGTATATGCTTTAGGTAAAAAGACCACTCATGAATTCTATTGTTACAAAAATAATATACTGACCAAATTTAAAGCCTGATCATTTTATAAGGATTTAAATGTCATGTGAACAGAAAATTTAATGTAAAGCTTATCAAGATGAAAACACTCAATAAAGTAGCGTCTGTAACTCTTCTTTTCTGGCTGATGAAAATTGTGGCCACAACCTTGGGAGAGACTTTGGGAGATTTTATTTCCATGACACTTAATCTGGGATATACCATGGGAATCTTGGTTACCTTACTGTTTTTCATTCTGATCTTATCCGTACAGCTCAACCTCAAAAGGTATATTCCGGATGTGTACTGGCTGGTGATTATAGGAACAACGACTTTAGGAACTGAAATCTCAGATTTCATCGACAGAACATTAAAAGCGGGGTATTTCGCAGGCAGCCTGATCTTACTTTCCGGACTGTTGCTATCCCTGTTCTTTTGGTATAAAAAATATAAGAACCTTGAGGTGTATCCAATTTTTGAACGAAATAAAGAATTGTATTACTGGACAGCCATATTATTTTCCAATAGTCTGGGAACGGCATTCGGAGATTTTCTGAGTGATAACCTGGGACTTGGCTATTTAACCGGAGCCTGCATTACAGGACTTATTATTATCGTGGTGGTTATGCTGCATTATTTCACAAAAATCAATCATGTGATGTTGTTTTGGATTGCTTTTGTTTTCACAAGACCTTTTGGAGCTACTTTCGGAGATCTTTTAACAAAACCACTGGCAAAAGGCGGCCTGGATCTGGGAACCTTGAATGCCTCACTGATATCATTGGCTTTAATGATTCTGATGATTATTATTTCACAAAGAAAACACAACAAAGAGATGTCTTTAAAAAGCTGACCAATAATAAACACAATTCTTTTTAGGAACAAAAAATTAGATTATGAATAAAACTACGCTGTTAATTTTTCCCACAATGGTTATTTCTTCAATGGCTGCTGCGCAAATGAGCTCAGTAACTGTTTCAGGCAGAATTCTCAACAAAGAGAAAGCTTCGCTGCCTTATGTCAATATTATTTTAAAAAGGGAAAAAGACAGCGCGTTTGTAGCCGGAACCATTACCAATGAAGAAGGAAGATTTTCGATGACCGGAATACGGCCGGATCATTATCTTCTTGAAACTTCTGTTACAGGATACACTACACAAGTACAGCCTGTTTTTATAGGAAGTCTTTCAGAGTTTCTGGAAATTCCGATCATCGAACTGGAGCAGAAACCGGATCTCGAAAATAAAATTGAAGAAGTCACCCTTACCGCTTCTAAAAAAGCCGAAATAGGCAATCAGCTTGATAAAAAAACATATTCGGTGGCAGATAATATCAGCCAAAGCGGAGGATCTGTACTTCAAAGTATGCAAAATCTACCGGGGATTACCGTACAGGACGGAAAAGTTCAGCTGCGGGGGAACGATAAGGTTACGATTCTTATTGATGGCAGACAAACGGCAATGACCGGGTTCGGAAGCCAGACTGGTCTGGATAATATTCCTTCCTCTTCCATAGATAAAATTGAAATCATCAACAATCCTTCTTCAAAATATGATGCCAATGGAAATGCAGGAATCATCAACATTATTATGAAAAAGAATAAGAAAAACGGATGGAACGGTAAAGCGGGCTTCACTGCCGGACTTGGGTCTCTTTGGGTAAGAAAAGAAAACCTGCCAACCATTCGCCCTCAATATACGATGACTCCAAAAATCAATCCCTCACTTTCTCTTAACTATAGAAAAAATAAAGTCAATATTTTCCTGCAGGCAGATAACCTGTATACGCAAACGCTAAATAAAAACGAATTTGTTACCCGTACTTATGACAATGGAACGGTAATCAATTCACAGCTGAAGAGAAACAGAAACACCAACTTCCTCACTACCAAAGCAGGAATAGACTGGAATATTGATGATCAAAATACATTAACGGTTTCCGGAATGTATGGCAGTGAGAAAATTATAGACCGCGGAGATCAGCCTTTTTTCAATGGAGATGGTTCTCAGCGCCTTCGCCTGTGGCAGTTTTTAGAAGATGAACTGAAAACAACGGTAATGGGTACAGCTTCTTATCAGCATAAATTTAAGGAAGCCGGGCATTTGTTGAACGTAGGATTTAATTACACTTTCCATCGCGAGGATGAAAAATACTTCTATGATAATTATTTACCCACAACTACGGGAACAGATGCTTTTAAATTATTATCTGACGAGCAGGTGTATGATTTTAATATCGATTATATCAAACCATTAAAATACGGAAGAATTGAAACCGGAATTAAGCTGAGAAATAGAAATATCCCAACTAATATGAATTTTATGCCCGGAATGAATTCTGTGCTGGATGTTTCTGCAGGAGGAAAAGCCGATTATAAAGAATTTATTCCTGCCGTGTATGGAAATTATGTTTTTGAAAACGAAAAGTGGGAAGCAGAATTGGGACTAAGGCTTGAATATGTAAAAATTCAGTACGATGTAAATCCCAACCATCCTACTTATAAAAGTGATGGCTACAATTATACACAGCCATTTCCCAATTTCAGACTGGCTTATAAGGTAAATGATCACCATAAATTCTCGGTTTTTTATAACAGAAGGGTAGATCGTCCCAATGAAGTTGATATCAGAATTTTCCCAAAGTATGATGACGCTGAAATCATTAAAGTAGGTAATCCCGCATTGAGGCCTCAATTTACCAACTCCCTGGAACTTGGGTATAAGTATAACTGGGATAATGGATATTTGTATTCTGCTCTTTATCATCGTTTTGCCAATGGAACCATTACCAGAATTTCAAGTATTGTTCCGAACAGTACTTTGATCTATGCTATATTTCAGAATGCCGGAAAAAGCTACAATACAGGTGTTGAAGCCATATGGAACCAAAAAGTTTCTGATATATACTCTTTCAACATCAATGGAAACCTCTACAGAAATCAAATTGATGCATTCTCGGTATTGAATCTTTATCCTTCACCCAATACATTTTCTGCAGATCAGCAGTCTGCCATTTCAGGGAATTTGAAGATGAATAACATTTTTCATTTTACAAAAGGTCTGGATGCACAATTAACAGCCGTGTATCTGGCTCCTGATGTTATTCCACAAGGAAGAATACAATCAAGGTTTTCGATTGATGTAGGAGTGAAAAAATCAATCCAGAAAGGAAAAGGAGAGGTGTTTCTGAATGCTTCCGATCTTCTGAACACAATGGTCATTAAGAAAAAGATTCAGGGTGTTGGGTTTGCTTACACCAGCAATGATTATTACGAAACTCAGGTCATAAGGCTGGGCTACAGCTATAAATTTTGATACAGAATTTAAAACTCTATAAATGTGATTTAGGATGAAAAAGCACTTTCAAAAAAAACTGATGTATGGCGCTGTTTTACTCACAGCTTTCAGCAACGTTAATGCTCAGAATACCAATGATACAATAGCGGTTCAGGAAAAAAAACAGGACAGTATCGTAAGTATTCAACCCAGCAGACTGAATTATAAAAGTCTCATTATTCCCACTGTGTTTATCGGATACGGGATTGCAGGATTATCGATGAATAATCTGAAACAGCTTAATATATCTACCAAAACGGAAATCAACGAACATCAGCCCGGTCGTACCAACCTGGATAATTATACCCAGTATGCTCCTGCGGTGATGGTATATGGTTTTAATGCGCTTGGGATAAAGGGAAAGCACAATTTGAGAGACCGAACCATTATTTATGCTTCTTCTCAGCTGATTTCAGCCGCATTCACCATGCCATTGAAGTATCTGGTGAAGGAAGAAAGACCGGACCGCTCCAATACATTGTCTTTTCCATCAGGACACTCTGCTACAGCATTTTCTTCCGCACAATTTATGTTTAGAGAATATAAGGATACCAATATATGGCTGAGCCTTTCCGGATATCCTTTTGCCATTTTCACAGGAGTATACAGAATGCTGAATGACAAGCACTGGTTGGGAGATGTGGTCGCAGGAGCCGGATTTGGAATACTTTCTACGGAGTTAGCCTACTGGCTTTTTCCTAAAATAGATCATATACTTCGTGGTAAAAAAACGAAAAATACACTATCCTCCACAATGGTAATGCCTTTTTACCAGGACAAAACAGTGGGAATAGGATTGGTAAAGAATTTTTAAAAACCTGAAAGTCTTTTTATACGGGAATTTCATTCTTTTAACAGAGTGGAATTCCTGTTTTGTTATACGACCTTCGCCTTTCGAACTACCTTTGCCAATATTCCGGGAAAAAATCGTTTCAGATAAACAGCCAATACTTCTTTTCCTCCAATAGCTTGTTGGTTTTTCTTTTTTTCAATCGCATGAAGCATTTTCTTGGCAAAAATGTCTACAGGCATCCCATTATTGGTAGCGTCATCCATTGTTCCTTGTTTGGAACCATCTCCGGTGACTGCATTGATGGAAATATCCGTCTGTATAAAACCAGGACAAATAATGGTGATGCGTATTTTCTGATCATATAATTCTGCCCGCAATGCATCAAAAAAACCATGCAAAGCGTGTTTTGCAGCGGCATAACCACTGCGCATTGGAGCTCCAAATATTCCCATAAGGCTGGAAACTACGGCAATCTGTCCGCTACCATTGCTAATCATATAGGGAAGTACAGCTTTTGTAAGAGCTGCCGTTCCTATAAAATCTATATCCATAAGACGTTTATCTACTTCTATATCCGTTTCTAGGGCTAAAGAACGTTGAGATAAACCGGCATTATTAATAAGGAGATCTATTCTCCCAAATTTTTCTATGGCTT
Source organism: Chryseobacterium sp. JK1 (assembly GCF_050632815.1). Classification (NCBI taxonomy): domain Bacteria; kingdom Pseudomonadati; phylum Bacteroidota; class Flavobacteriia; order Flavobacteriales; family Weeksellaceae; genus Chryseobacterium; species Chryseobacterium sp. JK1. Next base: position 1,530,431 of record NZ_JBODRU010000001.1, read on the forward strand.
TGGAAACCACATCGGGCATATTTTTGTAATCCATCAAATCTAGAGGAATTACCGCATAGCGATTGGTAGGAAGACCTGCTTTTTCAGCAACAGCATGTAAAAGATCTTCCTTTCTCGAGGAAAGAATAATTTGGGCATTGGTATTCAGAGCCAGATTTTTTACCAGGGCTTCTCCAATTCCTGATGAAGCACCGGTAATCCAAATCACTTTGTTGTTAAAATAATGTTTCATGGTTTTTTTACCTGTATTTTTAATGAAGGTATTATAAACCTGCAATATATTTTCCTGCTTTCATTCCTGAAAAAATGCATCCGCCTAAGAATGTTCCTTCCAGGGCACGATAGCCATGCATTCCGCCACCTCCAAATCCAGCGACTTCTCCGGCAGCGTAAAGACCTTCGATGATACTTTCATCTTCCTTTAGAACCTGTCCGTTTAGATTGGTTTTAATTCCGCCTAATGTTTTTCTGGTGAGAATATTAAGACGTACAGCGATCAACGGTCCATTTTCGGGGGATAATATCTTATGGGGAGCCGCCACACGGCCAAGTTTATCTCCCAGATAGTTTCGGGTATTTCTAATGTAATTCACCTGTGTATCTTTCGAAAATTTATGATCCAATTCTCTGTCTCTTGCTTCTATCTGAGACTTTATGTGGTCATAATGTAAAAGATGATCTCCGGATAATGTATTCATTTTATCTACCAGATCTTTCAGATTGTCGGATACAATGAAATCCTTACCATGTACTTTGAACGCTTCTACAGGTCCTGGGGCTTTTTTTCCAAAAATTCGTTTCAGGAAAAGTGAATAATCTTTATTGGTAATATCGGGGTTCTGCTCCGAACCTGACAAAGCAAATTCTTTCTTAATAATTTTCTGAGTAAGAATAAACCATGAATAAGAAAAACCTGTCTCCTGAATATATTTCAAGGTTCCTAATGTATCAAAACCGGGAAGAAAAGGAGCTGGAAGACGGTTCCCTTTAGCATCAAACCAAAGAGACGAAGGACCCGGCAAAATCCGGATTCCATGATTGGGCCATATGGGGTTCCAGTTTTGTAAACCTTCTGTGTAATGCCACATTCGGTCGCGGTTGATAATGTCTGCACCTGCACTCTCTGCAATACCGATCATTTTTCCGTCTACATACGCAGGAACACCGCAAACCATATTTTCGGGGGCTTTTCCCAATCTTTCCGGCCAGTTTTTTCTTACGAGTTCGTGATTGGCACCAATTCCTCCGGAAGCAATGATAATATTTGGAACATTATATTCGAATTGAGAGATCACATTTCTGTTGGTTGCGACACCTCTTTCTTTTTTATCATTTTCCAGAATATCGCCTTTCAAACCTTTTATTTTACCATTTTCAATAATAAGATCAGTAACTCTATGCCTGAATTTCATTTGAAGCAATCCTTTTTCTTTAGCCTGATAGGCTTTTTCAACAAAAGGTTTTATAACACCTGTTCCAGTTCCCCAACTCACATGAAAACGAGGTACAGAATTCCCATGACCTGTTGCCGATCCATCACCACGCTCAGCCCAACCTACCATAAACATCAATTTGATCCCAAGTTTGGAGATATAATCATATTTCTCGCCTGCGGCAAATTGCAGATAAGCTTCCGCCCATTGACGAGGCCAATAATCTTCTTTACGGTCAAATCCTGCAGTTCCTTGCCAATCCTGTAAAGCCAGTTCATAGGAATCCTTGATGCCCATGCGCCGTTGTTGTGGCGAATTGATCAGAAAAAGGCCTCCAAATGACCAGAATGCCTGCCCACCCATATTTTCCTCCGTTTCCTGATCTAATAAAAGTACTTTTTTCCCGGCATTGGTTATTTCCATTGCAGCAGTGAGCCCTGCCAATCCTGTTCCTATGATGATGACATCAGGCTGGAATGTTTCTTCCTTATTCATAAGGTATTTTTATTGAATAATACTTCATATAAAAGTATAAAATTATTCCATAACGAACTGAAAAATCATGAAAGGAAAAAGGTTGCGTATATTGTTTTCAATGTTCAACTTCTTCATTTATCTTTGTAAAAAATAGAAGTATGAAGTATTTGTTTATTATGGTCTGCATGGTCTGTTCTATATTTGGCCACGCACAACAAAAACCTGATCCATGGAAAGACAGCCAGCTTATGGATCCTGCTTTGCTGGCATCAAGAATTGAAAAAAAGAAAACAAAAGATCTGGTTATCCTTTCGGTAGGGCCTGAAGCCATCATTAAAGGTTCTGTGGATATAGGACCAACCCGGGAGCCTGAAAACCTGGAGAAGTTAAGAAACTATCTGAAAAATGTTCCCAAGGATAAGGAAATTGTAATCTACTGTGGATGCTGTCCTTTCGTAAAATGTCCTAATATCCGTCCTGCTTTTAATTTATTGATGGAGCTTGGCTTCAAGAATGCAAAACTCTTGAATCTGCCTAAGAACATTAAAACAGATTGGCTGGATAAAGATTATCCTACAAATGATTAGTATGAAGGTTCGTTTTATATTATTGTTAATGGTAATTTCCGGACTTGCTTTTGCTCAAAATGGCAAAATAGAAATAGGGAAGAAGGCTCCTGAAATTAATATGACGAAAGCGGACGGAACTGTTTTTTCTTTTTCCACACTTAAAGGAAAGCTTGTTTTAATAGACTTCTGGGCAACGTGGTGTGCACCGTGTGTAGAAGAACAGCCTGAGCTGAGATCTCTTTATACGACCTATTCTGAACAGGTGAAGAATAACACATTTGAAATCCTTGGGGTTTCTTTGGATAAAAATAAAGACAGTTGGCAAAAAGCAATAGATCGTTTTGAAATCAACTGGGTTCAGATCAGTGATCTGAAATTCTGGAAAAGCCCCGTTGCCAAAACTTATGAAGTGGATGAACTTCCTTTCAATGTGATCATCAATGGAGAAGGAACTATTGTGGCGAAAAATCTCCATGGTAAAGATCTGGAAGAATTTTTAAAGAAAAACTTGCTGTAAAAGCAGTTGTCAACGGTTATCATTAAACATTTTGTTGAATAAAATAAAGAGTGGCATAGATGCCACTCTTTTGTATTTGTGTATTAGAATCTAACGCGCAATAATTTTTTTAAAATCATTATTGTATTGATAAAAGAGACAATCATGAGGGAATAGATTATCTTTTTTAATTTGAATAAGTAATATTTTAGTCAATTCTTATAGAAGCAGTTAGAATAAAAATACCTTGTGAATCGAAGAGTACTAATCCCTACTTAAACATATATTTAATAGGAAAAAGGAAAAAGTGATTACAGCTGATAAATGTATTTTCGCATCTATTTTGAGATTAATATATTGTATCCATGTAAATATAATGAATTATTTCATATAATTCGCTAATCGGTGAATTTTTGTTGAAATATTACCTAAAAATAATAATTTATTACTATTAAATTTACCTTGGTTAATAATCTATTATATAGAAGTATGATAGTATAGGGAAAAGTAGATTTCATTGCTAATAGATAAAAAGACCTTAAATATTACTAAATTGCTCCTTACAATTAAGGCGATTCAAGAATGTTAACAGATATTATTGCTCACCATCTCGATGTTATCTTTTGTGGAATTAACCCAGGATTAAAATCAGCGAATGACGGGTATCATTTTTCAGGAAGAAGCAACCGCTTTTGGAGGGTTCTTCATCAATCCGGTTTCACACCTTATGAGGTTGAAGCCATTCATGATACCCGTATTTTAGACTTTGGATATGGTTTGACAACTGCAGTAACCAGAGCGACTTCCCGTGCAGATGAGCTTTCAAAAGAAGAATTTGATGACGCTCTGGAAGCTTTTAAAGAAAAAATCACTGAATTTCACCCCAGATACATCGCTTTTCTTGGTAAGGCAGCATATAAAGCATTTTCTAAAAAGAAAGAGATTCTGTGGGGATTGCAAGATGAGGATTTTTGTGGAGCTAAAGTATGGGTTCTCCCTAATACTAGTGGACTTAACCGCGGATTTTCACTAGAAGATCTCGTTACATCATATAAAGAATTTTATTTAGCAGTCAAGAATAAAGGTGATCTGCATTTTAAATTTTAAAAAAGCACAGTTAAGGAAAAAAGATCTATTTCTTTAGCTATTCTTTGAAAATATTTTATAATGTATTAGGTTTACTCACATATTGATTTCCTTTCACAAAGAAACGCCACGGCAGAAGCGCGTCTTCCTGTGCATAGGCAACACCTATTCTGGGAACTTCAATAATGTCTTCAGCAGGATAGTGAATTCCGCGATCTTCAATCCAGATTTCATTTCCGGTAAGATCTTTTTTGTTGAAAGTTCTGTCAATACCTAATGCCTTTGCTGCAGATCCGGGACCGGAAGATATTGCAGCTTTGGTAACTGGCATTTTTCGTCTGGCTTCCATGAATTCTTTGCCTAAAAACGGTTCAACGGCTCTTATTAAAACAGCATGAGGTTCATCCTTCACAGAGGTTACCACATTAAAAAGATGATGGATTCCATAACACAGATAAACATAGGAAGCCCCTCCATTGTCATACAAGATTTCTGTGCGATCGGTACGTCTCCCTCCATACGCATGAGAAGCCTTATCTAATACACCATTATAAGCTTCTGTTTCTACAATAATACCAGCGGTTTTGTTGCCATCAATTTCAGTAAAAAGTACTTTTCCCAAAAGATCTCGTGCCAGAAAAAGAACATCTTGGTTGGAATAATAGGAGAGTGGGAGTTTCAAATCAATAAATTTATAGATGATTACTTCAAAATTAAGGATATTAATGTAATTTTATTGAATCTTATCAACCAAATCCTGTTTCTATGTATTACGAAGACAGTACAATTATTATCCGAGAGTTTGCCCCTCAGGAATTTTATTTATTCTCCACACTTTTTGAAAACGAAAATGTTACCCGCTATCTTCCCTATAAAACCCCTGAAGAATATAAAGAAATGTTTGAAAAAGCATTGTCAGATTATCAGGAAGGAAGCTTTAGCCGATGGGGAGTATTTAATGCCCAAAACAATGATTTCATAGGAATGTGTCTTGCCAGAATCTTTCTCGACAATCCTGAACAAGTAGAAATAGGGTATATCTTAGGAGAAAACTACTGGGGAAAAGGCTTGGGAACGAATGTGTGTAAAGCACTTATAGATTTTTGCTCATCATTAAATCATGAAAAAGATATCGTTGCCGTAACAAATCTTGACAACATCGGATCTCAAAAAGTACTTCTCAAAAGCAACTTTGCAAGAATTGAAAACCTGAAACGTGAAGATAGAGAACTGGCTTACTTTATATTACAGAAAAATTAGATAGATTCTGATACCAACCTCGAAATATGAAAAATATTTTCTCTTTCGGAAGGGCCGCAAATCAACGGATTTTATAGTTGGTTCTAATCCATTACTTCGTTATAAAACATTTCATAAATAAAATAATTTATCATAACTTGCAGAAATTATGATGTCAAAACGTTGCAAATACGCACTGAAAGCAATGGTCAGATTAGCAAGAAACTACAATCAAGGCTTTCTGCCCACTTCCATTATTGCACAGGACGAAAATATTCCCAAAAAATTTTTAGAACAGATTCTGCTGGAACTTAAAAGAGCAAAACTGGTCAACAGCAAACAAGGAAAAGTAGGAGGGTATTATCTCCTGAAATCTCCCGATGAGGTCTCTCTGGCAGATATTTACCGTATTTTTGACGGTCCCATCGCGCTTACTCCATGCGTATCTTTAAACTTTTACGAAGCCTGCGACGATTGTGTGAATGAAGCAGTATGTTACCTTAGAAAAGAATTAATGATCGTTCGTGAAAAGACCAGAACAAGCATGATGGAAGCGACTCTGACTAAGTTTATTAGTAACAAATAATTTTTTTTCACTTAAACTCTACTATTTTGATAGGAGTTATAGAATTTTATATATATTTGCAATACAAAAATTCGAATGGAAATGGAAAACATTCTTAAAAATGAATACGATATACTTCTGAAAGAGCTTTCTGAAGGCACTTTTCGAGGCAATGAACTGCAAACTCTGGCAGACAGATTTCCTGATAAAGTTATTTTCTCTACCAGTTTCAGCTATGAAGACCAGGTAGTCACTCATCTGATAAAAGATCTCAATATTGATATTTTTACTCTGGATACAGGGCGACTTTTTGAACAGACTTATGAAACCTGGACCAACACAAGGGCTTTCTTCAAAAAGAATATCAAAGCCTATTATCCCGATACTGAAGAATTGAAAAGCTTCATTTCTGAAAACGGTCCCGACTCATTTTACCAGTCCGTAGAACAAAGAAAAACCTGTTGTGCCATTCGCAAAGTTCATCCATTGAAAAAAGCCCTGAAAGGATATCAGGTATGGATCACCGGGTTGCGGTCAGAACATTCTTCCAACCGGCAAAGTATGCCACAAATAGAGTGGGATCCGGACAATAATATCATCAAGTTCCATCCCATCCTTCACTGGAGTTCCGAACAGGTTTCAGAGTATGTAAAAAAATATCACTTACCTTATAATCATCTGCATAAAAAAGGATTTGTGAGCATAGGATGTGAACCTTGTACCAGAGCCATTAAAGAAGGCGAAGATTTCAGAGCAGGCCGTTGGTGGTGGGAAGATGCCAATAAAAAGGAATGCGGTCTCCATATTCATCAATAAAAAATAAAAATATGTCAAAATACCAATTAAACTATCTGGATCAATTAGAATCTGAATCTATTTATATATTAAGAGAAGTTGCGGGTCAGTTTGAGCGTCCTGCTTTATTATTCAGCGGAGGGAAAGACAGTATTGTGCTGGCTCATCTGGCAAGAAAAGCTTTTCTGCATGGGAAAATCCCTTTTACATTCGTTCATGTAGATACAGGACACAATTTTCCGGAGGTTTTAGATTTTCGTGATCAGCTGGTAAAGCAATTGAATGTCAATCTGGTGGCAAGAAAGGTTGAAGATACCATAAAAAGTAAAAAATTAACCGAAGCTAAAGGGAAATTCCCCAGCAGAAACTGGCTCCAGACCTATACTTTGCTTGATACGATAGAAGAGTTTGAATTTGATGCCTGTATTGGAGGAGCAAGAAGAGATGAGGAAAAAGCCAGAGCTAAAGAAAGAATATTCTCTGTTCGTGATGAATTCGGACAATGGGACCCTAAACTTCAGCGACCCGAGCTATGGAATATTTTCAACGGAAAAATTCAGAAAGGAGAAAATGTAAGAGTTTTTCCCATCAGTAACTGGACCGAGCTTGATATTTGGAACTATATCCGCAGAGAAAAGATAGCCTTACCTTCTATCTATTTTTCGCACGAAAGAGAAGTGATTGACTTTAATGGACAATGGCTGGCCAATTCATCACACGTCTTCCTGGAGCCTGAAGATATCATTACCACGAAAAAAGTACGATACAGAACAGTAGGAGATATGACCTGCACTGCCGCTGTAGAATCCAGTGCCGCTACCATAGATTCTGTGATTGAAGAAATTGTTGCCACAAGAATTTCAGAACGCGGAGAAACCCGTATTGATGACAGAGTAACAGAAGCCGCCATGGAAGACAGAAAAAAAGGAGGATATTTTTAAAGCTAATTGATTGGTAATTTTCCAAAGCAGTTTCATCAATTAACCTATATAATTTATAATTAAAATCGGATGGATATATTAAGATTTATAACAGCAGGAAGTGTAGATGACGGTAAAAGTACCCTTATCGGAAGACTGCTTTACGATAGCAAAAGTATTTTACAGGACCAGCTGGAAGTCCTTGAAAAACACTCTAAAAATAAAAATGAAGACGGTGTAGATCTTGCTCTTTTAACAGACGGATTGCGGGCGGAAAGAGAACAGGGAATAACCATTGATGTGGCTTACCGTTATTTTTCTACTACCAAACGAAAATTCATCATTGCGGATGCACCAGGACATGTACAATATACACGAAACATGATCACAGGAGCTTCCAACTCCGATTTGATGGTCATTTTGATAGATGCCAGAAAAGGAGTGATAGAGCAAACCCGAAGACATTCTATTATCGCATCTCTTTTGCAACTGAAAAAGGTTGCTGTAGCCATTAATAAAATGGATATGGTAGATTATTCCGAAGATGTTTTTGAAACCATCAAATCCGATTATTCAAAAATTGCAGAAAATCTGGGATTGAAAGAGGTAAGTTATTTTCCGATTTCCGCGCTCAAAGGTGACAATATTGTTTCCACTTCATCCAGAACAGATTGGTACGAAGGAAACTCTCTTCTGGAATATCTGGAACAGGTGACCCTGAATGAAGAATTGAATACAGGAAGTCGTTTTCAGGTCCAGTATGTTATCCGTCCTCAAACGGAAGAACTTCATGATTACAGAGGATATGCGGGGCAGATATTGAGCGGGCATTTCAAAAAGGGAGATCAGATACAGATACTTCCTGCAGGTCTGGTAACCGAAATTTCAAAAATTGAGATCAACGGATTGGAAAAAGAAGAAGCATTTGAGGGGCAGCCTGTTGTTATTCATACGGTTCACGATGTAGATATCAGTAGGGGAGATATTTTTGCTACAGAAGATCAGCTTCCGGCTACAGAAAAAGATGTTGAGGTTCTTTTATGCTGGCTGGATCAGAAACCTTTAAAGCCTGGTAATAAATATCTGCTGCAACAAAATAGCAGACTGGTAAAAGCCATTGTTAAAGAAGTAGATTATAAGATCGATGTGAATACTCTTCAACAGGAACAAGTTGATTCCGATATCAAACTTAATGAAATTGTGAAAGTTACCCTTCGAACGGCACAACCTTTGGTCTATGATCGTTTTATCAATAATAAAACAACAGGGTCTGCAATTTTGGTAGATGAAACTTCTAATTCAACTGTTGCAGCCTGTATAATTCAATAGAAAAGATGACAATTTCCAATCATTTAATTCAGAAAATTCATCATACAAAAGAAAATAATATTCATGGATTTTTTGATAAAATAAAGACCAAAAAATGGGTCAAAGAACTGTACGAAGTACTTTTCCTTCCCCAAAATGACAATACTGAAGAACAGCTGGAAAAAGATTTTGAAACCTTACAGAAAACTCTTTCTGAACTGATCAATACGATAACCGCAGATAAGGAAGATACTCAATCTCATGTGAACAGGTTCTTTGAAGCATTACCGGGGCTGTATGATCAATTGGTACTTGATGCAAAATCAATTTTAGAATTTGATCCTGCTGCAGACTCACTCGATGAGGTTTATCTTGCTTATCCCGGCTTTTTTGCCACCTACGTTTATCGTATTTCACATCAGCTCTGGAACCAGGAAGTAAAGATATTACCACGCGTCATTTCAGAATATGCTCACAGTAAGACGGGAATAGATATTCATCCCGGAGCGGTGATCGGAGAATCCTTTTTTATTGATCACGGAACAGGAATTGTCATTGGAGAAACCACCATCATAGGAAACCACGTCAAAATCTATCAGGGGGTAACTCTTGGTGCGCTGAATGTTTCCAAAGAGAAAGCCAATCAGAAGAGACATCCCAATATTGAAGATGATGTTATTATCTATTCGGGAGCCACTATCCTTGGAGGAAATACGACAATAGGTCGGGAAAGCATCATTGGAGGAAATGTATGGATCACTCAGGACGTGCCTGCCCAATCGTTGGTCTTCCATAAAAGTGAAATTAAAATAAAGGATAACAGTTCCTTACCGGAATCTTTAAACTTTGTGATATAAAAAACAAAAAATAAAAATTACATTGATATGAAATTTCAGAACGCATTAGAAACGATTGGCAATACACCCGTCGTGAAAATCAACAACCTTTTCAGTTCCAATCATGAAGTCTGGATCAAATTGGAAAAAAATAACCCTGGCGGAAGCATTAAAGACAGAATAGCACTGGCAATGATTGAAGATGCTGAAGCCAAAGGATTATTAAATAATGACAGTACAATTATAGAACCTACCAGCGGAAACACAGGTATTGGTCTTGCATTGGTAGCGGCTGTTAAAGGATATAAACTCATTCTCGTAATGCCCGAAAGCATGAGTATAGAACGTCGTAAGATTATGGAAGCCTACGGAGCCGAATTCGTTCTTACTCCAAAGGAAAAAGGAATGAAAGGAGCTATTGAAAAAGCGAATGAACTGGCTGAAGAAACTCCAAATTCATGGATTCCAAGACAGTTTGATAATCCTGCCAATGTAAAAATACATACAGAGACAACAGCACAAGAGATCCTTCAGGATTTTCCCGACGGCCTCGATTATATCATTACTGGAGTAGGAACCGGAGGACACATTACCGGAATTGCAAAAGTAGTAAAGGAAAAATTTCCTCATGTAAAAGTAATTGCCGTAGAACCTGAACTGTCTCCAGTATTAAGCGGTGGAAGTCCTGCACCACACCCTTTACAAGGTCTCGGAGCCGGATTTGTACCTTCCATTCTGGATATTACCCTTTTGGATGGAGTAATCACCGTAGGAAAGGACGAAGCTTATGAATATGCCCTTAATGCAGCCAAAAAAGAAGGCCTTTTTGTAGGAGTTTCTACCGGAGCCGCTTTAGCTGCCATCGCAAAACATTTACCGCAAATACCTTCAAACGCTAAAATTCTAACCGTAAACTACGATACCGGGGAAAGGTATCTTTCTGTAGAAGGACTCTTTTAATCCTTAACTAACAACGACTTCAATGAAAACAACAATACAATCACCAAAGGTTTACCTTATCGGTGCAGGGCCCGGCAACCCCGAACTCATCACAGTAAAAGCAGTGAAAGCTATTGAAAAGGCAGATGTCATTTTATGTGACCGTCTTGTAAGCCCCGAAATTCTGGAAACGTATGCACAAGCACACACAGAAATAATCTATGTAGGCAAAGAATGCAGCAAAAATGCGTCTACTCCTCAGTCTCATATCAATACTTTAATGGTAGAATATGCTCACCAGAATAAAACCATTGTAAGGCTTAAAGGCGGAGATGTTTCTATATTTTCGAATATTCTGGATGAGCTACAGGCTTTAAAAGACAATCGCATCCCTTACGAGATCATCCCGGGAATTACGGCTGCTCTTGGAGCCGCTGCTTTTGCGGGAATGCCTTTAACAGCAAGAGGATATTCAACTTCGGTACGGTTTCTTACCTACTACAAATCCGATATTCTGAATGAAGAATATTGGAAAGAACTTGCCCTAACCAGTGATACCCTTGTTTTCTATATGTCGAAAGGAAACCTTACCAAGCTTGTAGAGAAATTCAGACAGCTTGGGATCTCCGAGGATAAAAAAATTGCCATTATTGAACAGGCTACAACTCCATATCAAAAAGTGTATACCTCTTCATTTGAGGATTTTAATCGAACATTTGGAAATAAAACCTTTGTTTCACCCTCATTGGTTGTTGTGGGTAAAATTGTTAATCTGCATGAAGAATTTGCATGGCTTGAAAATACAGAAAAGGAAGGCCTTTACTTCAAATCGGTGGAAAATGGAAGCCTAATCCCTAAAAATCAAAATTTCTTTGAATATGCTGTCTGAAAATAAACTGAATTTATTACAACAAATATCCGGAGATTTCTCCAGAGATGAAGCCATCTGGGCCAGTGGATATCTTGCGGGAATAGCAGGAGGAAATTCTCTCACCGCTGTATTGCCTCCCCAACAGCTTGAAAATACGCTGCCAAATACAGTGAAAAAAATCACGCTGGCGTATGGAACAGAAACAGGAAACAGCAAAAAACTAGCGACAGTACTGGCCGGAATTGTTAAGAAAAAAGGAATCCAGGTCAAATTAGCAGATCTTTCCCAATACAAAGCTAAAGATCTGAACAAAGAAGAATTCTTTTTTGTTATTATCAGTACTCAGGGAGAGGGAGAACCCCCTGCTCTGGCCAAAAAGTTCTACGATCATATTCACGAGAATGATATCGATCTGAGTGCATTGAAATTTGGTATTCTGGCGCTAGGAGACAGCAGCTATCCTCAATTTTGCAAGACAGGTGAAGACGTTGACTCCCGTTTCGAAATTTTGGGTGCTCAGCGTATCATCTCCTTGAAAAGATGTGATATTGATTATGAAGAAGAAGCAATTCATTGGATTGAACATGTATTCGAAACAGTAAGTAAAACTTCTGATCATACGATAAAAAACAGTACACCTTCAAAAGCAACATCAGGAAGAAAGAAATACAAAGGAAAAGTTTCTGCTACAGTCAATCTGAATGATATTACCTCAGAAAAAGAAACCTATCATATTGAAATAGAAACAGAAGATGCTCTTGTTTACCAACCGGGAGCTGCTTTAGGAATCGTTCCTCTCAATTCAAAAAAAGCAGTTGAAGAAATTCTAAATTTAACAGGAATAGATCGTAGCAGAAAAATTGAGACCCAAAAAGTGACTGATACTGCAGAAGAATTATTATACAGATATCTTAATATCAGTTATTTGCTGAAATCTGTAGTCGCTCAGTATGCTAACATTACGGGACATTCTATTCCTGAAGTTCGCTTAAGTCTTCTTGATCTGTTAAGAATTTACCCGGTAAAAAATGCTGAAGAATTTGAAGAAGTGATCCAGATATTAACGGGACAGGCTCCTCGTCTTTATTCTATTTCATCATCTTTAGAAGCACACGGGGAGAACGAAATTCATATTACTGTAGCCAAATCAGAGTTTTTTATTGATCATCAGAAACACAATGGACTTTGCAGCGGTTTCTTAAGTGATTTTAAGGAAGGAGAAAATATAGAGTTTTACATTCAGGATGCCGGACATTTTAAACTTCCTGAAACCAATAAAGACATTATTATGATTGGCCCGGGAACAGGGATTGCTCCTTTCAGATCATTCCTTTGGGAGCGTGATGCTTTAGGCGCGGAAGGAAGAAACTGGCTGTTTTTCGGAGACCGGAACTTTGTCTCAGATTTCCTTTATCAGGCTGAGCTTCAGGAGCTCCTTAAAACAGGAAGTCTTACTCACTTAGATCTCGCTTTCTCCAGAGATACAGCAGAAAAAATATATGTACAGCATAAACTCGAACAGAAAGCTCAGGAAGTTTTTTATTGGCTGGAAGGAGGAGCATCTGTATATGTCTGCGGAGCAAAAGAACCTATGAGCCGGGATGTGGAAGAAACACTCGTCAATATTATTCAGAAAGAAGGAAAACGAAGCAAAGAAGAAGCGCTTCATTACCTGGAAGAAATGGAACTGGCCGGAAGATATGCTAAAGACGTTTATTAATCTGAAACAAAAATAATTGTAAAATTTAAAGAAATCAATCTATGAGCAATAAAGATAACCTTTCTCCTGTAGAAAGGATCAAAACTGCGAGTAACGGCCTTAGGGGAACCTTAAAAGAAAGTCTTGCAGATCATATTACAGGAGCCATCAGAGAAGATGACCAGACCCTGATCAAATTTCACGGAATGTATCAGCAGGATGACAGAGACCGAAGAGAAGAACGTGTTTCCAAAAAGCTGGAATGGTTGTATTCTTACATGATCCGTCTCAGACTTCCAGGAGGCTTCTTAACCCCGGAACAATGGGTAGGATTGAATGAAACCGCAGAAGATCATTCCACGGGAACCATCAAAATTACAACAAGACAGACGATACAGCTTCATGGGATCTTAAAATCACATTTAAGACCAACGATTCAGAGTTTTAATCTCCAGCACCTGGATTCTATCGCTGCTTGTGGAGATGTGAACAGAAATGTAACCTGTACAGCCAATCCTTCAGAATCACCTTTGCATCAGGAAGCTTATGAACTGGCAGGAAAGATAAGTGAAATGTGTCTTCCTAAAACCCAATCATATTATGATATATGGATTGATGATGAATTGCTTGTAGACAGAAAATCAGAAGAAGATCCTCTATATCAGGACCGCTATCTTCCCAGAAAATTAAAGATCGGGATTGCCGTACCTCCGAACAACGATGTAGATGTGTTTATCAACGATATTGCCCTGATCGCCATCATTGAGGATAATACAATCGTAGGCTACAATATTGCTGCCGGTGGCGGATTGGGAGCCACTCACGGAAATGAAGCAACGTATGCACGACTTGCCTCTGTACTTGGTTTTGTAGACACAGAAGAAAAAGTTCTGAAAGCCGTATACGAGATTATCACCGTACAAAGAGATTTCGGAAACAGAAGTGACAGAAAACTTTCAAGGCTAAAATATACGATTGATAAACTAGGTATTGATCAGTACAGAGCCGAAGTGGAAAAACGAACAGGATTCAGCTTTGAGCCTGCCAGAGAATTTAAATTTGAACAGAGAAAAGATCGCTATGGCTGGATGCAGAACCATGAAGGGAAATGGTTTTATACTCTCTTTGTAGAACATGGAAGAGTGCTCAATACTCAGGAATATCCTTTGAAAGAGGGATTGTTGAAAGTTGCCAGATTGGGCAAGGCCAACTTCCGTTTTACCTGCAATCAGAATCTTATTTTGGCTGATATTGAGGAAAAAGATAAACCTGAAATTGAAAACATTCTAAAAGAATACGGAATTTCAGATTACACCAATGGAGCAAGCGCCTTACGTAAAAACTCTGTTGCATGTGTTGCCCTGAATACCTGCTCACTCGCTTTAGCCGAAGCACAACGCTATTTACCTTCTTTGGTAACTAAAATAGAACCTATCCTTGAAAAATATGGCCTTTTGCAGGAGGATATTACTATTCGTATGACGGGTTGCCCCAATGGTTGCGGAAGATCTCCCAACGCTGAAATAGGTTTTGTAGGAACTGCTTATGGCAAATATAACCTTCATATTGGCGGAGACCGATTGGGAATGCGTCTTAATACAAAATTTAAAGAAAACTTAGGCGAAGAAGAAATTCTTACCACATTGGACGAACTTTTTGGAATTTATGTACAGAAAAAACTTGCAGAAGAAACATTTGGTGATTTTTCATACCGTTACTTACACACCTTAAATTAATTATATGGCTAATTTTCATTATGATCTGAAAAAAAACAAAAAAACTAAACCTCTTCATGTAGGCGGACGAATGTGTATGTGTTGTTGATTCTTAAATAACAATACAAACAGAGCTGTTTGAAGTTTTTGAATCATGAAAGTTTAACAGACTGTCATTGCGAACCGAAGGTGAAGCAATCTCAGCAATAATATTAATGGCTTGAACCACCCCGTCAAAAATTCTTTGAATTTTCGCCACCCCTCTAAAAGAGGGGAATTCTAAGCCCTTCAATTGTAATATTAACCAATATAGAAGACTTTCATCATAGAAGTAAAAAAGTTCAGACAGCTTCATTCTCAACCTAAAAAATGAAGCAAAAATGAAAAACAAAAAACAGGGAACTTTTCTACCTAAAGCAGGGATTATCGCATTCACATTTTTATTTTTTAACCTGGCGGAAGCCCAGCAGCAGCTTATAGAACTAAGCGGAACAATCAAAAGTACAGGAACCCGCAAAGGGCTGGATTCGGTACAGGTACAGATCCAAAATACAGAAGATACAGCATTAACTGATCAATTGGGGAATTTTAAAATCAGAACAAGGGTAACCATTCCATTTCGTTTGGTCATTAATAAAGAGGGATTTACCAGTCAGACGGTTGAAGTTCTTTCCCCATCCAATAAAATTACGGTGGGATTGAATCCTCAAAACACAATTATTGATGCCGTTGTAATTTCAGCATCCAGGGTTCCGGAAAAAATACTGCGATCTCCAATAGCGATTGAAAAAATTGATATTAAAACCATTAGAGAAAGTCCTGCCGCCTCTTTTTATGAAACCTTAGAAAATGTAAAAGGGCTACAGTTACTCACCTCCAGTCTTACCTTGAAGATTCCTAATTCAAGAGGATTTAATTCTCCTAATAACTTTCGCTTTATGCAGTTGGTAGATGGGGTAGATGTACAGTCTGCAACGTTGGGAGTACCATTGGGAAATGCGATTGGGCCTACAGAATTAGACATCCAGTCTATGGAAGTTACTCCCGGGGCAGCTTCGGCATTATACGGAATGAATGCTATTAACGGGTTGGCAAGTCTTCAGACCAAAGATCCATTTACCTCAGAAGGATTGAGTGTGTATTTCCGTGGAGGAATCAATCATGTAAACAATTTTAACCATAAAATAAGTTCATTAGGAGAAAGTGCCCTTCGGTTTGCCAAAGTTTTCAATAAAAATCTGGCAGTCAAAATCAATGCCTCCTATTTTACCGGAACGGACTGGATTTCCAATAATCTGACTGATCAGAACCCCAATTCACTCATTACAGCCAATCCCAATTTTCAACTGGCCAATAATCCGGCAGAAGACCTTTGGAACAAATATGGAGACGAAAGAAACAACAGAGTAGCCGTAAAAGTAGATTATAACGGAAAACCAACCACCTTTAATGTTTCAAGGACTGGATATCTGGAAAAAGATCTGGTGAGCCCGGAAGTGAAAAATATAAAATTTGATGCCGGATTGTATTATCGTTTCGGTGATCAGTGGAAGGCATCATATGTTTATCGCTATGGCCTTCTGGACGGCACTTTCCAGAGAGGAAATAAAATACGTTTACAAAATGCAACGGTTCAGAATCATAAGATAGAGCTTACCGGCAAAGAACTAACCTTCAGAGCATATGTATCGATCGAAAATACAGGAGATTCTTACAATCTAAAGCCTTTGGCAGATAATCTCGACCTGACGAACCTTTCGAATAACAACTGGAAAAGCCTATTTCAGACTGCTTTACAAAACAGCATCAACGCAGGAGTAAATCTTAATGATGCTTTTATCCTGGCCCGCAAAGAGGCCGACAAAAACAGAGTGGTTCCCGGAACAGCCGCCTTTGAACAGTTGAAAAATACCATTATCGGGATTAATAACTGGGACTCTGCCAATGCAGGAATTGCAGGAGCCCCCGCAACAGGAGGTGCTAAGCTGGAGCAGAAATCACGCTTTTACCAAGGGGAATTGACTTATGATCTCAGCAGGTTTGTGAAATTTTTCAACCTTCTTGCGGGAGTTGATTACCGTTTGTACAGCATCACACCGGATGGGAACAATTTTGTGGATTTCAGCAGACCCGTTAGTGAGCGGAATGTTCCTTTAGCTAACGGTACATTCGGGAAAGATGTAATTTATGAAAAATATGGAGCTTTTGTACAGGCTACCAAGGTTTTCTTTAATGATAAATTGAAGCTGAATGCAGCTTTACGTATCGATAGAAATCCTGAATTTGAAGCCAAACTCAACCCGAGGATAAGCATTGTATATTCACCTGTGAATCAGCATAATTTCAGAGCATCTTTTCAGAATGGGTATCGGTTTCCCTCTCTGTTTGAAGCCCTCTCATTCGTTAACAACGGAAATGTGAGAAGAGTAGGCGGTCTCTCCAAAGTAAATGAAGGACTGGGATACCTGGAAAACTCATATACTCTTGCTTCTATAGATCAGTTTACCGCGGCGGTGAATGCTGATGTAGATGCAGGAAAAAGTCAGGCTCAGGCCGCACAGGATCATAAGCAGCTTTTAACAGTTGCTCATCTTCAAAAACTACAGCCCGAAAAGATCAATTCTTTTGAAGTAGGATATAAATCTGTCTTCTTTAACAATAAATTGGTTCTGGATTGGGATTTCTATTATAATATTTATGAAGGATTCCTGGGGCAGGTAGAAGTTGCTGTTCCCAAGGCCAGTCAGGTAGGAAGCAATGCTGCTGTTCTTGCGATGCTGGACAGAAGTAAGCAGGACCGATATAGGGTTTATACCAACAGCAATACAACTTATAAGAGTTATGGAACCTCATTAGGCATACGGTATAACATAACAGGAAATTATAATGTCAATACAAATGTTTCTTATAATGATCTTGCTTCCAACAATACTTCTGATCTTTTTATTACTGCTTTTAATACCCCCAAATGGATGGTGAATGTCAGTGTAGGAAACAGAGAAATTCTCAAAAATATAGGGTTTACCATTGTTGCGAGATGGCAAAGTAGTTTTATGTGGGAAAGCCCTTTAGCTTCGGGAGGAATTCCTGCATATTACACTTTTGATGCTCAGGCTACCTGGAAATTGCCTGAAATTCATGCCAATATAAAACTAGGCGCTACGAATCTTTTGAATCGCCGTTATTTTCAATATGCAGCGGGACCTGAGATTGGAGGTTTATATTATCTCGCTTTTACTTATGACTTAAAACTGTGATCAGATGAGTAATTCTTTATATCCCATATTTTTAAAACTTGAAACTCTTTCCCTGCTGATTATTGGCGGTGGAAAAGTAGCCCTCGAAAAACTGGAATCTATCTTGGGAAATTCTCCTGAAACCTCTATAAAACTGGTGGCAAAAGAAATTATTCCGGATGTTAGAGAACTTCAAGGCCAATATCCCAATATTATTCTACACGAAAGACCTTACGAGGAGAATGATTTTCGTGAAATTGATCTTGCAGTCATTGCAGTGAATGACATTACTTTGGCAGGAAAGATTCGTGAGCAGGCTCATCAGAATCATGTATTGGTTAATATTGCAGATAAACCGGATTTATGTGATTTTTATCTTGGTTCTATTGTTAAAAAGGGAAACCTTAAAATTGCTATTTCAACCAATGGAAAATCTCCGACAATCGCTAAAAGATTAAGAGAAACCTTTACAGATACTATTCCTGATGAAATGGAAATGGTATTAGATAATATGCAGAATATCAGGAATCAGCTTAAAGGTGATTTTAATTATAAAGTGAAAGAGCTTAACAAAATTACTACAGAATACCTTTCTGAAGGAAAAAAATCCGATGTTGAAATTGAGAAATTCATCAATATTACTAAAATTGCTCAAAGAAAAGCTAATATTTATCTGGCTATCATAGGAATATTCCTGATTTTCGGAATTTTTGGACTGATTGTTTATCAATTTGATCTTTACGGAGATATTCAACATTTCCTGAATAAAGACGGTCATATATTTTACTGGATGCTGTTTGCCGGTTTTATGGCAGAAATGGTAGCCGGATCGATGGGCATGGGATATGGTGTTATATGTACTACGATTTTATTATTGCTGAATGTTCCTCCGCCTGTAGTGAGTGCGAGTATTCACTCTGCAGAATCATTTACAACCGCAGCCGGAAGTTTCAGCCATTACAAATTGGGAAATGTAAATAAGAAAATGGTTTGGGTATTGTTTCCGCTGGCCATTGTTGGTTCTGTTATTGGAGCGCTAACATTATCTCATTATGGGGAACATTATGCACATATTGTAAAACCTATTATTGCCTGTTATACTTTGTATCTTGGGATGAATATTCTAAGAAATGCCTTCAAAAGCAAAAAAAAGAATCCGACGAAAGTTAAAAAAAGAACCAATCTCAGAGTATTGGGATTGGTAGGTGGTTTTATAGATTCTTTTGCAGGTGGCGGATGGGGACCATTAGTTACAGGAACTTTGATTAAAGAAGGAAGAATCCCCCGATATGTGGTAGGTAGTTCAACGGTTGCTAAATTTCTACTCACTGTTACAAGTGCTGTTACTTTTATCTTCACTATTGGGATTCATCATTGGAATATAGTTCTAGGACTATTGTTGGGAGGCGTTTTTACAGCTCCGTTTTCGGCTATGCTGACATCCAAACTTCCTACTAAAAAAATGTTTGTGGTGGTGGGAGTAGTGGTGATCATCATGAGTCTTATTACTATTGTTAAATCTTTACTATAAAATGGGTTTAAAAGACTTCTTTTT
This sequence comes from Chryseobacterium sp. JK1, assembly GCF_050632815.1. Taxonomy (NCBI): domain Bacteria; kingdom Pseudomonadati; phylum Bacteroidota; class Flavobacteriia; order Flavobacteriales; family Weeksellaceae; genus Chryseobacterium; species Chryseobacterium sp. JK1. The sequence goes on from NZ_JBODRU010000001.1 coordinate 1,550,170, forward strand.
GGCGGGAGTATATTTTTTAACCACAGATGACGCAGATTTTCACAGATTATTGTGGGTAGATGAAGCGGCATAGCTTCAACGAATCAGCGAAGTTGGTTCTATTCTTTGCTCTTCTAGAATCAGCAGTTTCAAAAAATGAAAACTTTGCGCCATAAGAATTGCATTATCTTTAACCACAGATGACACAGATTTTCACGGATGTTTGTCGGTAAGGGGAACGTGGATGGTATTTCTTTGGATTTTATAACAGATTTTTTGAGGGTAATCTATTACAAAATCAGGAAAAGCAATTTTGGATTTATTGTTATTGGATGCTTCTAGTAGATTTCAAGTGGTTTTTAATTAAAAGTTTTTCGGAATTCTACAGGAGAAATGGTAGTTCGGTTTTTAAATAATCGATGGAACGATTGTGGATGTTCAAATCCTAAATGATAAGCAATCTCGGAAACAGACATGTTGGTTGTGGAAAGCAATTCTTTGGCTTTTTCTATCAATCTGTTCTGAATATGCTGTTGGGTGGTCTGCCCAGTGTGCGTTCTTAGCATATCACTGAGGTAATTGGGGCTGATGTTCATCTGTGAAGCAAGAAACGGTACTGTGGGAATGCCCTCCACCGCGAGTGTTTCATTTTTAAAATAGTTATCCAGTAAATTTTCCAGCTGGATAAGAAGATCGTGATTTACTTTTTTTCTGGTTAAAAACTGACGGTTATAAAAACGATCACAATATTTTAGCAGCAAATCGATATTGGATATCAGAAGATCCTGAGTAAAGCCATCCATATTGGCTTCTATTTCCCGATTGATATTTTCAAGGATATCTGTAACGGCTTTTTCTTCTTTTTCGGAAAGAAATAGTGCTTCATTGGCAGTATAGGAAAAATAGCCATAGTTTTTTATTGCAGAAGCCAGTGGGTAGCCCTGTAAAAAATCCGGATGAATCACCAGAACACTTCCTTTTACTTCGGAAAGCAGAATATTTTCAAACTGTACAACCTGATGAGGGGCAATAAAGTACATAATTCCTTCTTCAAAATCATAATATTGCTGACCATATTTGAACTTCCCGGCACATTCATTTTTAATGGCAACCACATAAAAATCTGTAGTTACAGCACTCAGAAGAGTTTGGGGATCAACGGAAACATCATTAAAATCAAAAACACTGATTAAAGGGTTGGAGGGTTTCTTCAACTTCAAATAATGGTGTAAAGCCGTAATGGAGGTTACTTTTTCCGGTGTTTTCATAGATGAACTTTTAATGTTGAATGATTGATTCAAACTTTTCAATTCCAAGTTACGATTTTGAAAGCGTTGTTTTACTTTTTCTGTTCTTTTTTAATCTGTTCAATTCCTTGTCTATAAGTGGTAACTTGAAATTCCGGAAATCTTTTTCTAAACTTTGAATCATCAAAAATATTATCATATTCATATCTTGGAAGAAGTTCCTGTAATTCTTTTGCATTTTTGTTGAATAAAGCTCCAATTTTAAAAGCAAACTTCGGAATTACAGAATATCGGAATTCCTGTCCGTAAACCTGAGATGCTAATGCAATAAATTCCTGATAAGTAAGTTTATGATGGTCTACAGGAAGATGCCAAGTTTGTCCGAAAGCATCCGGAGTATTTCCAATGAGTGCAGTGGCACGGCTTGCATCAGGAGTCCAGATCAGGCTTCGTATTTTATCCTCTCTCAAAGGAACTTTTAGCTTTTTATCTTCTTTTATTGCATTGAAAATAAGACTATTGGTAATGCTCTGGGTTTTTCCGGGACCATAAAATTCCGGAGCTCTGCAGATGACGGCTTCTATTGTGCCTGCTTCCATTTCTTTCAAAAGCATATTAGCCATTTTTTCTCTGATCTTTCCTTTTCTTCCTACAGGGGAAAATTGGGTTTGTTCTGTAAGGATTTGGCTATTCTGAGGGTACATATAGGTATTGTCAAAAAATACCAGTTTTGTCTTATTGATGATACAGGCATCTATTACGTTTTTCAGAATCAGAAGAAATTGTTTCTCCCATAGCTCAGTATCCATGGGAAGTCCAAGTGTAAAATAGGCAACTTCACTTCCTTTTACCGCTTCTATGGCCTTCTCTCTGTCTGAAAGATCAGCAGAAAAAACAGTATCTGTATCATTTACTTTGGCAGCCTTTCTGCTTACAATTCTGATGTCTGAGGTATAATTTCGTTTCAGTTCTCTGGCTAATTCTTCGCCAATTTGGCCGTTGGCTCCTAATATTGTTTGCATCATTTTTTATTTTGAGGGTTATATTCTGTTGAAAATAAATAGTTATTATGAACAGCTTTTATTTCTGATACAAAATTCGGATATCCTTATGAAAATAAAGTATCCTAATCCGGGGAAGTTGTAACAAAATCTCTGAAAGGCTTGGTTGTAAAACAAATATCTCCTTCCGAATTAAAAAATGAGCTAATAGCAAGATAGAGTTAATTACCACAAATGCACAAATAGGAAATATTTGTGCATTCGCGGTTCATTTTAAAATGATTTCTTCTAGAATAATTGGAATCTTTTCCGGTCTAAATTTTCACACCAATTGCTTTCAAAGCACTGGAGGTTAAATAAATGTCATCAAAAACAGTAAGTGACTCGACATCCTGAAAACCTGCAGGAAGCAGATCATTTTTATTGAAAGACAATTCTATGGAAGGGTCATAAGAAGCTGTAATTCTAACTTTTGAATATCCGTTATAATCTACTTTAAAACCTTCAAACATACATTGCAGTTCTGCTTTCTGATATTCTGTATATTCTTCAAATCCTACAATATCAGTTCTTTTCCCATTATTATGTTCCAAAGATTTCCATGAAGTATAATTTTTTGGTTCTTTGAGGATATTTCCCCGAGAATCTACAGGAACAAACATTCCCAGTGTAAGGCTTTTTTTTAGAAAATTGGCATAATTATTCATCAAATTTAAAATTTGAAGATCAGCATATCCTTCGTGTGAATAATATTCAATAACGAAGGTAGTCATCGGGATCAGCTTAAGAGAAGCGTCAGTCGGCATAATTAGTCTTTTCTTTATTCGGGCGATAAAATTAATATTTTTATTTACTTTTCCCAACGTAATGATATCAATAGGGCCGTATTTATACCGATTCTGAATAACGACAAAGAAAAGGCAGCTGTTTATTTTCCACTGTTTTTACTGAAAAAATGATTTTTTTTCTCCTTCTGACTCCTTTTATTTTCTTATACTGTAATTTCAATCCAATTCCCTTCAAGATCTTCTATGACACTTTCATAATATCCGTCTCCTGTAACTCTGGGCTCCCCAACAATTTTATAACCATCGTGACGGAGTTTTTCCGTAATATGATCTACAGATTCCTCACTTCCTACTGAAAAAGCAATATGTGCATATCCTTTCATAAAACCTCTGATATTTTTGTTTTCAGGAATATCCGGGCGTTTCATCAGCTCTAACCTCGCTGAAGAATCATCTGAAAAGGTGAGAAAATACGACTCATACTTTTTGGCAGAGTTTGTATATTTCTTATTACTGTTCATTCCAAAATAATTGATGTAAAATGTTTTCATCAATTCTAAATCGTTGCACCAAATCGCATAGTGGTCAATTTTAATGTTCATTTCAATTCTTATTTTTAAATTTTATTTTGCAATATTATGCAAATTTGCATAATATTGCAAAATAAAATAATTAATTATGATCGATAAAAAAACGGTTAATGCTAAAAGAGCCACCCAATTTATATTTCTCATTTGCGGGTTGGGAATAGCAAGCTGGGCACCTATGGTTCCTTTGGCAAAAGACAGATTAGGATTAAATGAAGCAGATTTGGGACTGTTACTTCTTTCACTAGGGATGGGTGCATTGGTAACAATGCCGTTGACAGGGATTTTCATCAGTAAATTGGGAACAAGAAAAGTAATTATGGGAAGTGTTTTATTTGCCGCACTGTTACTTCCTTGTTTACTGATCATTTCCAATATTTATCTTATGGCATTAGCACTTTTTGCATTTGGATGCAGCATAGGAGGGATAGATGTTGCGATGAATGCTCATGGAGTTCAGGTACAGAACAGTTATGGAAAACCTATCATGTCTTCATTACATGGTTTGTTCAGTGTTGGTGGGCTGTTTGGGTCTTTGGGATTAGGATTTTTAATTAAAATGGGACTGAATCCTATTCATGCGGCGATTACCATTTCTGTATTACTCATCTTATTATTAATCTTTCAGTATAGAAATCTGTTTAATTATTCAACAGAAAAAGGCATCATCATGAAGTTTTCTCATGTGGATGAAGAAAAAGCAGTTTCCAGTCGTTTTCAGTGGTTCAATTCAAGTGTTTTATTGCTGGGACTTATGTGTTTTATTGTATTTCTTTCTGAAGGAGCAATGTTGGACTGGAGCGCTATCTTTTTAAGAGATAATAAAAATATCGATCCTGAATTCTCAGGAATCGGATATGCTTCTTTTTCTGTGGCTATGGCTGTTATGAGGCTTACCGGAGATTCTATTGTAAGTAAGCTAAGTGGTAAAACAGTTGTGATTGCAGGAAGTATTCTTGCCTCTTTGGGGATCTTTATTCTGACTTTCAGCCCGTGGTTGATTTTGTCTCTTACAGGGTTTATTTTTCTTGGAATGGGAGCCGCTAATATTGTTCCTGTCTTTTTCAGTGTAGGAGGGAAGATCCCGGGATTATCACCTACCGTTACCATTCCGGTGATTACTACGATGGGATATGCAGGACAGCTCGCAGGACCGGCTTTATTAGGCTTTATTGCTCATCATTTTTCTTTGACAATAGCTTTTGAAACCATAGCTTTGCTGTTTATTGCAGTTGCTGTTATTTATAAACTAAGGAAATCATAAACGATCATGTTAAAAGAAGAACGTTTCGAGACCATCATTAGCCAGTTAAAAGAGAAGAATAAGGTTAAATTTGAAGAACTTGCCTTATTACTTCGCGTGTCTGAAGATACCATCCGAAGAGATATTGATGCTCTGCACCGGAACGGATTATTATCAAAAGTAAGAGGAGGGGCTATATTGCGGGAAAAAGATCCGTTATCTTTTCAGGATAGGCAGTCGTTTCTAACCAAAGAAAAAGATATTATCGCCCTTAAAGCTCAGCAATTTTTAAAAGATGGAATGACTGTTTTCATGGACGGAGGAACAACCGTATGCGCTGTCACCACTTATATGCCTTTGGATATAAAACTGAGAATTATTACCAATAATTACTCATTACCCGCCATACTCAGTAAATTTAAGAACATTGAACTGGTAATGCTTGGAGGAATTTATCATCATGATTTGGCTGTAACGATAGGGACAACCACCTGTAATGAGGCTTCGCAGTACATTGCCGACCTTTTTATCATGGGAACCTGCGCCATTGATGTAGATTTTGGAATCTCTGCCACAGCTATTCCGGATGGAGAAACGAAAAAGGCAATGGCTCAAGCATCCAAAAAAGTGATGGCTTTAGCTAACCGAAATAAGCTGCGCCGCACAGAAGCTTTTAAAGTATGCAATATTCATGATATCGAAAGCCTGATCACAGATCTGGACTCCAACGATCCGGAACTTGAACCTTTCAGAAATACAGGTATTCAGATTATCTAATTTCAATCCTTCCAACTTTGGAGGGATTTTTTTTGATAAAAAATTTCTTTCCTTTATTGTGACACTGCACATTTTGGGCAGATTCCACTGATGATAAAATTGTATTCCTGGGCAATAAAATGTTCAGGTAGACTGATTTCCGGGATGGCATTTTCAATACAGGTCACAGAATGACATTCTTTACAGTTAAAATGTACGTGGTTATGAAAATGCTGTTCACTTGTACATTTTCCGATACATTTAGCGAAGTTAACAACTCCGTCGATATTTACAATTTTATGAATAGCTCCTTCATTTTCAAGTCTTTCCAGAACTCTGTAAATGGTAACTCTATTGCAAAGATCTCCTAATTTTTTCTGAATATCAGAGTGGGTAAGAGCAACCTCAGATTCATTAATCAGATTTAGAATTTCAGTTTTTGCGTGTGTATTTCGTACTTGTTTCATTTTTTAATGCAACAAAGTTGCGTTATTTAAAAATTATTGTCTACTTTTGCAACAAAGTTACGATAACAAATTTAAATCCCATTCTTTAATGAAATCAAAAATATTAGATACCATAGGAATTTCTGCGGCAGTTTTATGCCTTATTCATTGTATTATTTTTCCATTACTGATGGTTATTCCACTGGGAATCTCTCACAATCCTTATATAGACCTTGCTTTTTTGCTCATCGGGGCTGTAGTTGTTTTCAGAATCACCAGACAGATATCCAGTCGTTGGCTGAAATTTCTATTCTGGACTTCTATAGGCTTAATATTGATCTCCGTAATGGCAGATTTTATATTTGAAGTACATATCCCTTTAATTTATGCAGGGGCAGCGGGACTGATTGCCGGCCACATTATCAATTTCAAAAATCATAAACACTAATTTTTAAAGATATGACTAAACTTCCTGTAACAGTATTGAGCGGTTTTCTGGGGGCCGGAAAAACCACTTTGCTGAATCATATCCTCCACAATAAAGAAGGATTAAAGGTAGCCGTAATTGTTAATGACATGAGCGAGATTAATATTGATGCCCGTCTGGTAGAAAACCAGAATACTCTTTCCCGAACGGAAGAAAAACTGGTAGAAATGAGCAATGGATGTATTTGCTGTACCCTCCGGGAGGATTTGATGGAGGAAGTTGAGCGCCTGGCTCAGGAAAATCGTTTCGATTATCTCCTGATCGAGAGTACAGGAATCAGTGAGCCGGTTCCTGTAGCGCAAACTTTTTCCTATATAGATGAAGAAAGTGGGATTGATCTTTCCCGTTTCAGCTATGTGGATACTATGGTAACGGTAGTGGACTGTTTCAATTTTATGAAAGATTTCGGTTCAAGTGAGCTTCTGCTGGACCGGGAGTTAACTGATATGGAAGGAGATTACAGAACTATTGTCAACCTTTTGACCGATCAGATTGAATTTGCCAACGTCATTATTCTGAACAAAACAGATCTTGTAGATCCTGAAACGCTGGGTTTCTTACAGTCAGCTATATATAAATTAAATCCAGAAGCAAAGATTTTACACTCAGAATTTAGCCAGGTGGATATCAGGGAGATTATCAATACCAAACTTTTTGATTTCGATAAAGCCCAGGCTTCAGCGGGATGGCAGAAAGAGTTGCAAGGAGAAACGCATACTCCTGAAACAGAAGAATATGGAATTGGTTCTATGGTTTTCAGACACAAAAGACCATTTCATCCTACCAGGCTCTGGAAATATCTCAATGAAAACTATCCTGAAGGTATATTCAGGGCAAAAGGTTTGTTCTGGCTGGCTTCCCGTCCGAATGATGCTCTCAATTTCTCACAGGCAGGAGGTTCTTTCCGCCTTGAAAAAGCTGGAGTTTGGTGGTGTAGCATGCCAATGAGCCAAAGGGCACAGTATGCTTCTTTCATAGAAAACCAGGATTTTATAGAAAGCAGATGGGATAAAGACTGGGGCGACCGCATCAACGAACTTGTCTTTATCGGGCAAAATCTGGATAAAGATCAGATAGAAGAAGACCTTGAGAAATGCCTTATCAGCGATTATGAAAAAGATTTTTTTAAACAGGGACGCGCTTTTCAGGATCCTTTTCCCAACAATATTTAAAGTTAATGTTTAATTAATGCAACAAAGTTTCGATAATTAAATAAATAAAATAACTTGCATCATATTTTGTAATAAAATGGATAGAAGAAAATTTCTAAAAGGTTCAGCATTGCTTTCCGGAGTATTGACAATATCTCCCTTTGAGTTATTCAGCTCTAAAGAAAAGGCCAGTTCAAATATAGCAGGTAAAGCCAAAAATATCATATTCATGGTTAGCGACGGGATGAGTCTTGGGACCCTTTCTATGGCAGATCTGTATTCCCGAAATATTTTAGGAAAAGGAAGTAACTGGATGAATCTTTATCATGATAAAAAAGTTTCACGGGCATTGATGGATACAGCTTCAGCGAGTTCTATTGTGACCGATTCTGCTGCAGCAAGTTCTGCTTTTGGAGGAGGAATAAGAGTAAAGAATGGTGTGCTGAACATGGGTGCTAATGGAGAAAAACACCTTCCAATCTGGCAAAAGTTTAAAAAAGCAGGTAAAAAAACAGGCTGTGTTACAACGGTAACCATTACTCATGCTACACCGGCAGGTTTCTGCGTTAATTCAGCACAGAGAAATGCTGAACCAGAGATCGCGGAGATGTATGCCGATCTTGAAATTGACGTACTTATGGGCGGAGGAGATGAGTTTTTTAACCCTGAAAAAAGAGAAGATAAAAAAGACATGTACGCTGTGTATAAGAAAAAAGGGTATCAAATCCTGAAAAACAGCCGCGATCTGAAAAATATAACCCAGAAATCAAAAACTCTTGGGATTTTCAACACCGGAGCTTTACCTTATTCTATAGACAGAACAAATCTTTCGGATTTTAAGGAAACTCCAACTTTAGCTGAAATGACCAAAGCAGCGATTGCTCAGCTAAAAGATCATCAAAATGGTTTTGTACTTCAGGTAGAAGGAGGAAAGGTTGACTGGTCTGCTCATGCCAATGATGTGGCAGCTCTTATACATGATCAGCTGGCTTTTGATGAAGCCGTGAAAGCTGCCATAGATTTTGCAGAAAAAGATGGAAATACATTGGTTATCATCACTACAGATCATGGAAATGCCAATCCGGGAACCATCTATGGAAGTGAAGCTACGAAAGGTTTTAACAGTATTTCTGATTATCAATATACCAATGAATACCTCCTCAATAAGATCCACAAGGACTTTTCTATGAAAGATATTAAGGACTGGGTTTATACAGGAAATAAAATCACCTTAACTGATGATGAAGCTAAACACCTACTAAGTTTCTATAACGGACTTGAAAAAGAGGAAGGTCTGTACAATTATAAAAAGCTTCCTTTTAAAATATACTCTGAAATTCAGAAAAAGCATAATTCCGTAGGCTGGATCAGTATGGATCACTCAGGAGATTATGTTGAAGTGGCCGCTTTCGGTCCAGGCAGTGAGCTTTTACAGCCCTTTGTAAAAAATACAGATCTCCATTATCTGATGCTGAAAGCCTCTCAAATATAACAGACACATTTTTTTAAACACATTATACATTTTTAACAGATTTTTTGAAGCAGAGCGGATATTATTCGCTCTGCTTTTTTTTAATAATAAAATATTGTATAATATTGATTTACATCAGTTTAATTTTTAATCAAATGATTAAAATAATTGATTAACTTATTGATATTGTTTTTATATTTGTAAAAGAAATTGAAAAGGGAATGAAGAAAATAGATGCCAGTACAGAAGAAAAAATTAAAAATGCTGCCCGTACTGTATTTTATAAAAAAGGATTTGCAGCAACCCGAACGAGAGACATTGCGGAAGAAGCAGGAATTAATCTGGCATTGCTCAATTATTATTTCCGAAGCAAGGCAAAACTGTTTGAAATCATTATGATTGAAACCATGTCAGGTTTTTTTAAGAATTTGATGATGGTACTGAACCGTAAAGAAACAACTCTTGATGAAAAGGTAGAACAGGTCGTACATCGGTATATTGATCTTATCATTAAAGAACCGGAAATTCCAACCTTTATCATTAGTGAGCTTCGTAATAATCCGGATCTTTTACTGCAAAAAATTCCTTTAAAAGAAGTCATACAAACTTCTGAGTTTTTGAAACAATACCAGGAATCTGTACAAAAAGGGGAGATTAGTGAACCCAACCCGCTACATTTCCTCATCAATATATTAGGTCTCACGGTTTTCCCTTTCATTGCTAAACCCATGCTTTTGGGAGGCAGTCAATTAAATGACAACGAGTTTGAAAACCTTATGCTGGAACGCAAAAAAAAGATCCCCATCTGGGTAAAAGCGATGATGGTAGCAGGATAGTTTTGAATCAACCAGTAAATGATTTAAAGAAAGGCTGCAATTGATGTTTAACTTCAAATGATCAATTCTTATGTATAGAAATTTTAATATACGCTGGCTTGCAATCGTATTTTTGAGTGGAACACCTTTTATTTCCTTACAGGCTCAATCGGTAAAGCTGACTCTCGACGAATGTTATCGTCTATCGAAAGAAAATTATCCCATGGTCAGAAAGCTTGGTATTATCTCAAAAACAAAAGATTATACAATCGAAAATGCCAACAAAGGATATTTGCCACAAATTTTCTTTTCAGGGCAGGCTACTTATCAGTCTCAAACGATTAATTTCTCTGATGCTCTGGGAGCGCTTCCTATAAGCACATCATTGCCTTCATTAAGCAAAGATCAGTATAAAATTCAAGGTGAAGTAGACCAGATATTGTATGATGGAGGAATCATTCGCAATCAGAAAGAGCTTACGAAAGCCAATACGGAACTGCAAACCCAGAACATAGAAACCAGCCTTTATGCATTAAAACAAAGAATTAATACCCTCTTTTTTTCAATCCTTCTGTTGGATGAACAGGCAAAGCAAAATATAATTAAAAAGAATAGCCTCCAGACCCAGGTTCAAAAAGCGGAAGCATCCCTGAAATATGGAACCGCATTCCGCAGCAATGTTGATGAACTGAAAGCAGAGGTTGTGAACACCGATATGGAAGGAACAGAGTATGCTTCCAATCGTGCTGCTTATCTTAAAATGCTTTCCTTATTTATTGGCAGAAATGTTTCAGATTCGTCAGAGCTTGAAGTTCCTGATCAGGAGATTTTACCTTCAGACATAAACCGACCGGAGCTGAAAGTTTTTGAGCTTCAAAAGTCTGTTTATACGCTTCAGAAAGAACAGCTTACCTCTGATTTTATGCCGAAAGTAAGTGCTTTTTTCCAAGGTGCGTATGGCAGACCTACTCTTAATATCATTGAAAATAAATTCGGACCATGGTTTGTAACCGGAGTTAGATTCAGCTGGTCACTGGAAAGCTTATATACTTTTTCTTCTAAAAAAGAAATTTTGGAACTCAACAGAAAAGCAACCGATGCAGATCAGGAAACATTTTTACTCAACACACGAATGGACCTGGCACAGCAGGAAGAAGGAATTAAAAAGTACAATGAGCTGCTTGAACAGGATAAAACGGTAATCGCTTTACGCCAATCTGTTACAAAATCTGCAGAAGCTCAGTTAGCTAATGGTGTGATTACCACTCACGAATACATTCAGAAACTTAATGCTGAACATCTTGCAGTTCAGATGATGATTCTTCATCAAATCCAATTGCTGCAGGCAAAATATAATCAGAAATTCATATCCGGAAATTAATAATCCATCAATCCCATGAAAAAAATTATCATTACCATAAGCACTTTTATTCTGTTGGCAGGATGTCAACAAAAAGACAATTTTGATGCATCGGGAAACTTTGAAGCAGACGAAGTTATTGTTTCAGCGCAACAAAATGGAGAATTAATGGCTTACTCGGTACAGGAAGGCGCCCAACTTAAAGCAGGCGCAACAGTAGGGCAGATTGATGTGAAAATGGCAACATTGCAAAAAGAACAGGCAGAAACTACCATTAAAGCCCTTCACGAAAAAACAAGCAATACCAACGAACAGGATCTGCTGGTAAAAAAGCAATTGGCAGTACAGGAAGCGCAACTGGATCAGCAGATTCATGAAAGAACAAGAACCGCTAATCTGGTAAAATCTGATGCTGCAACACGCAAACAACTGGATGATATAGATGCGGCCATTGTACAGCTGAAAAAGCAGATTTCTGTAACGAGACAACAGCTTTCTGTGAATAATTCTAACAACAGTACTCAAAACCGCAGTGTTTTAAGCGAAAAGGCTCCTTTGGAAAAAACGGCAGCCCAGTTTCAGGAGCAGATTAATAAAGGAACGATTGTCAATCCCATTAACGGAACTGTTCTGGTAAACTATGCCTTAAAAGGAGAAATGCAGGTGATTGGAAAACCATTATACAAAATTGCAGACGTCAGCAGCTTAGATTTAAAAGCGTATATCACGGGAACCCAGCTTCCACAGATTAAGCTTAATCAAAAGGTAAAAGTAAGGATTGATCAGGGAGATAAAGGATTTAAGGAGTATCCTGGAACCATTGTCTGGATTTCCGAAAAATCTGAATTTTCTCCAAAAACTATTCAGACCAAAGATGAAAGGGCTAATCTCGTATATGCCATTAAAATAAGCGTTAAAAATGACGGTTATTTAAAGATAGGAATGTATGGAGAAGCCTTATTCAAATAGAAAAAATACTCTGGCTTTTACTTCTGATATATAAATTTCAATGATTAAAAATGCACTCTGTTACTGTACAAAATATTATAAAAACCTATAATGGCGTAAAAGCTGTGGATGATGTTTCTTTTGATGTAAAAAAAGGGGAACTGTTTGGGCTTATTGGTCCGGATGGAGCTGGGAAAACATCGCTGTTCCGTATTTTAACAACTCTTATTCTTGCTGACAGCGGAACTGCCAGTGTGGAAGGACACGATGTTGTAAAAGATTACCAGACCATCCGAAACAAGGTAGGCTATATGCCTGGGAAATTCTCATTATACCAGGATTTGACTGTAGCCGAAAACCTGAACTTCTTTGCCGCCATTTTTGAAACTTCTATTGAAAAAAATTATGATCTTATCAAAGATATCTATGAACAGATTAAACCATTTAACAACCGCAGGGCAGGTAAGTTATCCGGCGGAATGAAGCAAAAGCTGGCATTATGCTGTGCCTTAATCCATAAACCGGAAGTCTTATTTTTAGATGAACCTACTACAGGGGTTGATGTTGTTTCCAGGAAAGAATTCTGGGAAATGCTTGGCAAGCTCAAGCAGCAGGAAATTACGATTATCGTTTCCACCCCTTATATGGATGAAGCCAAACTTTGTGACCGGATAGCTTTGATTCAAAACGGTAAAATAATGTCTGTCAATGAACCTAAAGCTATTATTAATAATTTTCCCAAGACTCTTTTTGCCATCAAAAGCAGGAATATCTATCAATTATTAGAGAATCTCCGCACAGATAAAGCCGTTGAAAGCTGTTATGCTTTTGGAGAATACCTTCACCTCACTTTATGGATTGAGGGGAATGAACAGACTGTAAGAAATATAGCAGCACAATACCATCCGAAAGAATTGGAAGTTATAAAAATTACGCCCAACATTGAAGACAGCTTTATAAGACTGATGCAGGAACAAACATTATAAAAGAAATACCATGGAATCTAAGGCAATTATCTGTAAAGATCTTACCAAGCAGTTTGGAGACTTCAAAGCGGTGGACCGTATTTCTTTTGAGGTAGATCAGGGAGAAATATTTGGGTTTCTTGGAGCAAACGGTGCAGGCAAAACTACTGCGATGCGTATTTTGTGCGGACTTTCTTATCCTACCTCCGGAACGGCATTGGTAGCCGGTTTTAATGTTTATAAGCAGCAGGAGCAGATTAAAAAGAATATTGGCTATATGAGTCAGAAATTCTCTTTATATGACAACCTTACCATTTTGGAAAATATTGAGTTTTATGGAGGGGTATATGGCGTTTCGCGGTCAGATATAAAAACGAGAAGCAGCGAACTGGTTTCCACGTTAGGATTAGAAAATGAAGCTAAAAAACTGGTCGGAGCATTACCTCTGGGCTGGAAACAGAAACTCGCCTTTTCCGTGGCCATTTTTCACAGACCTAAAATCGTATTTCTTGATGAACCTACAGGAGGTGTAGATCCTATCACAAGGAGACAGTTCTGGGATATGATTTATCGGGCTGCTGCAGACGGAATTACGGTCTTTGTGACGACCCATTATATGGATGAAGCGGAGTACTGCAATCGCATTTCAGTGATGGTGGATGGAAGAGTAGAAGCAATAGACACTCCAGCCAACCTTAAAAAACAGTTCAATGTTCATTCTATGGATGAAGTATTTTACGAATTGGCAAGAGGTGCTCAAAGATCAGGAGACTAGTAAAAACGGAAAGAAAATGAAACAATTATTCGTATTCATCAGAAAGGAATTTTACCATGTATTCCGGGATCGCAGAACTTTGCTGATTCTCTTTGGTTTGCCGATTGTACAAATCATTCTTTTCGGCTATGCTCTGAGCAGTGAGGTAAAAAATATTGGTATTGTTGTATTGGATAACGCTCACGATGTTCAATCGGAACAGATGATCTCCAGAATAGCCACCAGTCGATATTTTAAAATGCAAAAGCAAGTGCTGAATTATCCTGATATCGAGAAAGAATTCAGAAAGGGAAACATTAAATGTGCGGTCATATTTCCGACCCGCTTTGGAGCCGACCTTTACAGCAGTACAGGAGCGAGAATTCAGATCATAGCAGATGCTTCAGATCCTAATACTGCAACAATACTGACCAATTACCTAAATGCTATTATAGCAGATTATCAGCAGCAGCTTAATCCTAATATAAGACCTTCCTATCAGATTATTCCGGAGCTCAGACAGCTTTACAATGCTGATCAGAATGGCTCTTTAAACTTCATCCCGGGAGTCATTGCTTTGATATTTATGATTGTAAGTACGGCCCTAACTTCTGTCGCAGTCGTTCGGGAAAAAGAAATGGGAACCATGGAGATTTTATTGGTCTCTCCGTTCAAACCGGTTATGGTACTTATTGCCAAAGCCATCCCTTATCTGGTGCTTTCTCTTGTTAATTTTATTATTATTCTTTTTCTTTCTGTCTATCTGCTTCATGTAGAAATTCGGGGAAGTTTGCTACTGTTATTTGCAGAAAGCATTCTTTTTATTATCACCTGCCTTTCATTAGGGTTACTAATTTCTAATGTCACCAATTCACAGCAAACGGCGATGCTGATCTCCATGATGGGGATGATGCTTCCCACATTATTGCTGACAGGCTTTATGTTTCCGGTAGAGAATATGCCCTGGGTTTTTCAAATGATTTCAAGAATATTACCCTCCCGATATTATTATGATATTGTAAAAGCAGTCATGCTGAAAGGTCTCGATTTCAGTTATGTATGGAAGGAAACACTTGTTTTATTTGGGATGTCGGTCGTATTACTGACTCTTGCTTTAAAGAAATTTAAAATCCGTCTGTCATGAAAATAATGAGATTTATCTTGAGGAAAGAATTCCGGCAGATATTCAGGGATAAAACGATCCTGGCCATGATGTTTGTAATGCCTACGGTACAGCTCATTATTATGCCGCTGGCTGCTAACTTTGAAGTAAAAAATATTAAGGTAGCCTATGTAGATCATGATCATAGCAGCTATTCTCAGAAATTACTTCATAAAATTGGTTCATCAGGGTACTTTAAGCTCATCGGAGACCCGGATTCTTATAAAAAAGGACTGCAGATGATTGAAGAAGGTTCCGCAGATCTTGTCCTTGAAATTCCTCCAGGATTTGAAAGAAATCTTGTTCGGGAAGGCAGTCAGAAGCTCAATCTTTCCGTAGATGCTATTAATGGAACAAAGTCTTCTGTAGGAGGGAGCTATCTGCTTTCAGTGATCAGTGATTTTAATAATAATCTCGACATCAATATTAAATCTCCCCAGGGAAACAGTACTGTTTCTACGGCAAAAATAGGTACAGATACCATCAATTGGTACAATATAAAAGCAGAATATAAATATTATATGGTTCCCGGGATATTGGTGCTTCTGCTGACCTTAATCGGAGGATTTATAACCGCTTTAAATATTGTAAAAGAAAAAGAAATCGGCACTATAGAACAGATTAATGTAACGCCTATCAAAAAGTGGCAGTTTATACTGGGAAAACTGATTCCGTTCTGGATTGTCGGGATGATCGTTTTCACTATTGGACTCATTGTAATGTATATTATTTATGGTATTTTTCCGGAAGGGAGTCTTTTAACACTTTATCTGTTTGCAGCCATTTATCTCATTGCTTTATTAGGATTGGGATTACTTATTTCAACATTTGCTGACACGCAGCTACAGGCTATGTTTATTGCTTATTTCTTTATGATGGTATTCATGCTTATGAGCGGTTTTTTCACGAATATGGAAAGTATGCCGGACTGGGCAAGAACGGTTTCAAATTTCACCCCTGTTACACATTTTATTAAGGTAGTCCGCTTAATTGTACTGAAAGGAAGCCATTTTTCTGAAGTTAAAAACGAGTTTTTTTATCTGATAGGATTTGCGTTTGTCTTAAACGGTCTGGCCATTTTCAATTACAGAAAGACCAGTTGATTAAAATTCATATAAAGGTATAGGGTAGGCATTTAATTAAAAAAAGGTATATTTACATACACCAAAAAATTATTAATATGTCATTCATAACACCAGAAGGAGCCCATAAGGCCCAGCTCGATTTATCGGATAGAACTACGGTTGCCAATGCACTTCTTGCAGGCGCTGAAAGTATTTCAAAATACAATACAGGAGTATGCCATGATGCAGTTGCCTACGCTTTATATATGCGTGGAGCCAGAATAAGCCCAACCGAACTCGCAGAATCTGCCGGACAGAGGTGGCTTCATAAATTTAATTATCTGGGAGGTCAAAAATGGAACGGATATTCTGTAATTCCTAAAGGAAAAGCAATTGGATTTTACAGGCTTATCGATAAAACGTTCTTTCATTCTGCCATTACTACGGGTAATATCAATGAAATTCGTTCTGTAAACGGATTTAAATTAGGATCTGCCTGGGATATTCCGGTCAATATGAAATATGCGTTGGGGAAAATGAATCCCGAAGATGGAACATTTATGTACGACGGAACAAAAATCGAAGTATATATCTCTGATTTATAAATATCTTAAAGACGCAACAATCTTCTGATCTATTGAAAAATGGCTGGAAATTAAACTCCTCCCATTACATACATATTCTCCATAGTAGGTTCTTTGCTTCCACCTTCTTTTTCAAGGGTTATAGCAAAAGCCTGCGCATTAGGAATCTGTGCCAGTGCGATCAGACTGTCTTTGTTGTCCGAATAAAGACCTGCATTCACAGGTTTTCCGTCTGTTATAGCCCAGAGCTGATACTGCATTCCGGTAGGAGCTTTGGGTAAACTTTCGGCATTAAGATAGACCTCTTTTGTTTTTTTATCCCAAAATACCATCGCTTTGGAGTCGGTATGCTTTTCAACTCCCTTCAACATTACCATCTGCATATCAGGATTGGAAAACATTCCTATTTTCTGATTCATTTTTTGCATTTCGGTATCCTGAAGCTGCTTTTCCGTATTCATTTCTGCAATTTCTATTTTTCTTTCAGCTTCTTCCCTCATCCAGAACATATTGCCTGCAATGCTTAGAATCAGAATTACAGAAGCGGCAATAGCCAGATTTTTCCAGATATTACCTTTTCCTTCAATTTTAGTTTCTTCCTGAGCTTTGTTAGAAGGTATATCCAAAGCAATAACCGGCTGAACTTCTTCTTCAACCTGTTGTTCCTGAATTGTATTCCAGATCTTTGATCTTAAATCATCTGGAGGTGTTACAGCCTGTGCCGTAGCAAGATTTTCCAAAGTTTTCTGAGCTTCTTCTACAGCTTCTTTTACTTCAGTATTATTCTTCATCACACACTCCAAAATACCAGCTTCTTCAGGAGAAGCATGGCCTAGAATATAAGACTCTATGATTCCGGATGATATGTATTCTTTAGTGTTCAATTTATTGATAATCTTTTAGCAAATCCTTTAATTTCATCAGCGCACTTCGCATCTTTGTTTTTACCGTTCCCAGCGGTATCTTCAGTTTTTCGGATATTTCATTTTGGGTATATCCTTGATAATAAGCAAGATCAATAAGTTCCTGCTTGTCTACTTCAAGACCTTCCAATACATTATTAAACCCAATATAATCGGATGATTGATTTGTTGTGGAAAGTTCTGCAGTATTATATACGAAATCCGGAAGTGATTGGTTTTTAAGTTGATTCTGAAATCCTTTCGATTTTAGATAATCTATTGCCGTATTCCTTGCAATATTGATCATCCAGGTATAAAATCTCCCTTTGGAAACATCATACTGGTGAATAGAATTCCAGATTTTAACAAAAACATCCTGAATAATTTCTTCTGTATATTCTTTAGACTGAACGATTCGAAGAATAATTCCATATAATGCACCAGAGTAGTGATCATATAGATAATGAAAACCATTTTCGTTTTTTTCTTTTAGTAAAACGATAAGTTCCTCTTCAGAATAGGTTGTTTTAATAGCTTTTATTTTTCTACCCAAATGTAATGAAATAAATAATATCACCAAAAAAATATAAATATTCTTTTATTCATGCTTAATTCATAAAAAATCGACAAAATAAAATCAGAGTAAAAAACTGATTGAAAAGTCGTTTCTCTTTATTTTTTAAACTCTCAACAACAATATGCCTATAAAAATAAAGACCTTTTGCAATGATATAATCATTTTTAATAGTAAGTCTGTTTTAACTTAGTCACAAAAGTTTTTAAAACAAACACTTTAGTACACTTAAGAAGGCTTAAAATACTACAGCATACAAGTACACGGAAGAAAAAAATTAAAGATTTTTTTAAACTTATATGTGGACTTATTCTGTACCAGAATATTCTCTTAAGCTCACTTAAAGTGTTTCCATCTTTTGTGGCGTTTAAATTCATTGAATCTTCGACTTGTGGTTTAATAAAACACATAAAAGAATGATAATTTCTAATGCTGGATTCCTTCGGAATGACAAACATGACGTTGAGTGTATCCGTACACTTTGTCATTCCGTAGGAATCTAAACATTATATAATTTTCAAACACTTTAAAAAGGATAAGGAATACCACACAATGAATTTCATAAAGGATGAAAATCCTTGATTTTCAACAAAAATTTGGTGTACTTCTTATACCCAAAGTATATAACTTCAATAGCTTAAGTGTTTAAAAAAGCTTTTGTGACTTTTACGGTTTAATAAAAAAGTTTAAACAGTTCTAGTAAAATAATTTTATGTTTCAGGTGATTTTTAAAAATAAATCACCTGAAAACCAATGAGTTGTGATTTTTTTCTTTTTTTTTCAAACTAAAATAAAACCGCTCTCGTAAATGACAATAAGAACACTCATTAATTACTAAAAAAATCAACGTTATGAACACATTATCAAAAATCACAGTTTTAGCAATGGTTGCAGTATCATTTGCTTTTAGCGGGAAGGTAACAGCACAAACTATGAAAGAAAAAACAGTAATGGTAGGAGGAGCAGCCATGTATCCTTCTAAAAACATTATTGAAAACGCAATGAATTCCAAGGATCACAAAACCCTGGTTGCAGCTGTAAAGGCAGCGGGTCTTGTAAGTACACTGGAAGGAGCCGGACCTTTTACCGTATTGGCTCCAACAGATAAAGCTTTTGCTAAACTTCCAAAAGGAACGGTTGACAATCTTTTAAAACCTGAAAATAAAGCAATGCTCACTAAAATACTTACATATCATGTTTTAGCAGGAAAATATAGTGCTAAAGATATCTGGGCGGCTGTAGCAGCAGGAAAAGGAAAAAGTATGATGAAAACAGTGGAAGGAGAAGATGTTACTTTCTGGACAAAAGGTAAAGACCTATATATAAAAGATGCTAAAGGAAATAGTGCCAAAGTGACTATTGCAGATGTAAACCAGTCTAACGGAGTTATTCACGTAATAGATACGGTTTTGATGCCTTAGTAAAATCAGTTTTAAAACAGCATAGCAATATGCTGTTTTTTATTCTTATTATTCAATAAATCACTAAAAATTAATACTATGAAAAATACAATTCATGTATCTAATCAGGGAGCAACCCTTGATACTGGAAGAAGAAATTTTCTGAAACTGAGTGGAGTAGGAATAGCAATTGCAGGCCTTGCCCTTATAGGCTGCAGTGACAACAATGATGATTTTGAAATCATTAATCCAGGACCTATATTTGATCTCGGAGCAGGAGATGTCGGTATACTAAATTATGCTTATGCTTTGGAGCAGCTTGAAGCCGACTTCTATACCAAAGTAGTTAACAATTTCTACTCAGGTATTTCGAGTATTGAAAAAGAAATTTTCACAGACCTTTATCATCATGAAGTCGTTCACCGTGATTTCTTCAAGGCAGCTATAAGTTCTGCAACTCCGAATGTACTTCCAAAACTTGAGTTTCAGTATCCAAATGTAAATTTCAATGACCGAAATTCTGTATTGGCGACCTCAAAAGCTTTAGAAGATACCGGCGTTGCCGCTTACAATGGCGCAGGGAAATACATTACAAATCCTGACTATCTTGTCATTGCAGGAAAAATAGTATCTGTGGAAGCCAGACACGCTTCTGCGATCAGAAATTTAATCAATCCGGGATCTGCCGATTTTTCAGGAGACGATGTAATTAATGCAAATGGGCTGGATCTGGCGAAAGAGCCTAAAGATATTGTTATGGCTGCGGGAGCATTCATAAAAACGCCTTTCACATGGAAAGAAAGAGGTATTAATTAATTTATTCACCACCAAAATTTTGTATTATGAATATTCTTAAACTTTTAGATAAACTTTCTAATGATAAGTTTTTTACTGAAAAAACTTCCAGATCAGATTCTTTTCGTGATATTACCGCATTTGGAAAAAAAGCTGCCACAGCATCCCTTCCTCTCGGATTAGGAGCTATGATGTCTTCGCCTGTAAAAGCCGAAACTCAGAATACAAAAGCAACTGCATATTTCCTAAAAAGTGCTCTTACAGATGCATTGCAACTTGCTTTAGTATTAGAATATCTTGAAAATGAATATTATAGTATGGGACTTTCTAAAGCGGGCCTTATTCCCAGTGCAGACCGTACTGTTTTTATGCAGATTTCAAAACACGAATCAGCTCATGTGAGTTTTCTGCAAAGTACGCTAACTTCTTTAGGAGTAACTCCTGGTGCCAAACCAACATTTGATTTTACTGCTAATGGAAGCTTTTCTCCGTTTACAGACTACAATCAGTTCCTTGTATTGGCACAGGCTTTTGAGGATACTGGTGTAAGGGCTTATAAAGGTCAGGCAGGAAATGTAATGTCTAATAAAGTAGTTCTACAGGCCGCTTTACAGATTCACTCCGTAGAGGCAAGACATGCTTCCCAGGTAAGGAGAATGCGTGCTAACAAAGGTTGGATTGAATTAGCAAATGGCGGAAATATGCCTTCTTCTACCAATGCTGTGTATGCAGGAGAAGATAACGTTAATCAGGCAGGTTACAATACATCCACTTTATTTGGAGCTGCCGCAGGATCTGCAGCTTATGATGAAGTTTTAAGTGGTAGTGACGCACAGTCTATTGCTTCTTTATTTATAGTGTAATTGTGATTTGGATAGTGATAAAGTGGTGTGTCCTTTTCCGGATATCCCGGAAAAGGACATTTAATGAAAAAAAATTAGACCGCAGTTACCTTAAGAAAATACAGCTATCATTATCCGGTCAGGTTTTCTAAATTTTAATAATACAGCCGAGCTTTTATAGGTTCGGCTGTATTATTATAGATAGGGTATTCCGTTTTTCTCAGATTTTATTGGGTTTTGCGACGGCGAACAGAAACTTTACGATCCAGATCCCGGATATCCTGTCTCAGCTCACGGAACATTTCTTTAAAATTATAATTTTCATAATCTCCCGGTTCAAAGTCTTCCGGGAAAATGCCTGAAGCATATTGCCAGATTTCTACCACTTCTTCAAAAGGAATATCATAAGGTTCATAAAAAGAATTGTCAGCACTTACACTAATGGCATTTTCTTTTCTTTCTTTAAATCTTTTATAGGTAATTCCGTCATTCAGCGTTACAAAAACGTATGTTTTCCCAGGTTTAAGATCATTAACACCTTCTACATATTTCCCCACAATATAAGACCCGTTTCTAAAAGGAGGCATAGAATCTCCATCTGCCGGAAAAGCTCTGTACTTTCCATTGGTAAGGAAGGGAAGGGCAATTCTCTGAAGACTTTCTATATATTCTATATCACTATATCCTTCAAGATATCCCATAGAAGCTTTCTGAGGAATAATTTCAATGGTATCATTTCCCTGATCATCTACTGCTACCGGAAGAACTATTCTGTTATCCGGAAGTTTCAGCATCTCATCAATGGGGTATTTCTGAATATCAACTGACAGCATAAGATCAATACTGACATGAAAATATTTTGATATTTTGATCAGAAGCTCGATGGGAGGTTCTGATATACCGTTTTCATATTTAGAATACCGAACTCTGGAAATAGTAAGTTCATCGGCTACGTTTTGTTGGGAGAGCTTTCTCCCTGCTCTTAAGAAGCGTATATTATTTGAAAAAATTGACATTGATAAAAGTATGTCAGCAAAAATACAAAATTTGATATTCCTTATCAATGATCTGAGCAGGTTTTACCACAATAAGTAAAGAAATTGAGCTTTAATCACATATTTATTTTAAAATTATAGATTTTGAATGCTTTTTAAAGCCTGATATTTCTTCATTATGATCTTTTTCAGGTATGAATTTCACTCATTTTTCACGTTTGAAAAATAGTTATAAATAAACCACATTTGGTACAAAATATTAACTCTACATTTTTCAAATTGAGTTATATATTTTAATATTTAGTAAATCAAACACATATAAGTGAAAATGGTATTTTATCTAAAACACATCGATATTAATGAAATATTAAATAATAGAAACATATAATTAATTTATTGAAAATAATTTGCAATTGTATTGTTATTATTCCTATATTCGTGATGTAATAATCATATAAAATTATAGTTATGAAAAACTTAAAAAAATTAGACAGAAACGAATTAAAAGCTATTTCAGGTAATGGATTATTAGATCCAATCGGAGGTCTATTAGGTGGACTAGGAGGAGTAGTAGGTGGTGTAGTAGGTGGTGTAGGTACTATCGTTGGAGGAGTAGTTGGCGGTGTAGGATCTACAGTAGGTGGAGTAGTTGGCGGTGTAAGCACTGTTGTAACTAACGCTTTATGCCAAACTCAGTGTGTAGTAAATGGTGTGATCCACATCAAATTACTAGAGTGTGGTTCTACTTGCTAATCAGCAGACCCATTAAAGTTTAAAAGTCAACCGCTCTGAAAAGAGCGGTTTTTTTATGAGTACTATGATGATAAGATTTTAAAAATAAATACGATCAACATATGTAAAGATTTCTTCGAATTTAGAGCCTTAGATTTGTCTAAATTATTTAAAAACAATGAAATCTATATTCAATTTATCGGCTCTTTTACTGGGTTTTCTGGCTTTATCACAAAATACAATCAACTACAAAAATCCTAAAACTCTTTTTGATCCAACACCTTATGCTTTTTCTCATTCCGCAGCACCTGCTGAAACTGAAGGGAAATATGTATTCATATCCGGACAAAGCGGAGGTGAAGGGTTGAACCATCGTCTGTCTAAAGATTTCAGAACCCAGGTTAAAGCATCATTACAAAACTTGAAAATTATACTTACGGAATATAACCTGGAAGCTAAAGACATTCTTAAAATTACAATCCTGATTGTAGATCATAGCCCGGAAAAGCTTAGAATATGGTCTGAAGAAGCTGCCAAAATATGGAAAAACGATCAGTTTCCTGCAAGTACATTAATCCCCGTTCCCAAATTAGCACTGGATAATATGTTGATAGAAGTAGATGCGATAGCTTTTATGAAAAAAGACAAAGCAGAATAAGAGCGTTTATAAAACCTATAGTGAGGAGTCTGTAGTGTATGTATCATAAGTTATTCTGAAATATTCTTAGATATCAATGCTTTGTAATATTTTCAGAGTAACTTTGTCATTATAATTCTTTTTGACTTCCATACAAGAGGTTTGATAGGATTTACATTTTTTTGGATGACACCCATGAATTTTCTACTAATGAAGAATATACACCCCTTATCACATGATTTTTAATGATATTAAATTAAATATTGATGTTAAAGACAGTACCTTTAATGACCTATATCCCGTACACATACAAGAACTGGCAGGCCAGCATTGGACTCCCATTGCCGTAGCCAAAATGGCTGCTGAATATCTTGCTGAAAAACCCAATACTAAAATATTGGATATTGGTTCTGGTGTCGGAAAATTTTGTATGATTGGCGCCGCTTCTACAAAAGGAATGTTTTTTGGGGTCGAGCAGAGAGCATCTCTTACCAAAATATCAAAAAAAATTGCTGCCAAACATAAAATTACTAATGTAGAATTTATACATTCCAATATTAATGAAATCTCTTTCTCCAACTACGATGCATTCTATTTTTTCAATTCTTTTTATGAAAATATAGATACATTATCTCTCATTGATAATACCGTAATTCCAGACAAAGATCTCTATTTTTCTTATTCAGAGTATGTAAAAGAACAGCTTGACAAAACTCCTGCAGGCACACGTTTGGTAACATATTGGAGCAAGTGGGACGAAGTTCCGGGCAGTTTTAACCTAATTGCAACAGATTGTAATGGGTTATTAAATTTTTGGGAAAAGTAAAGTTAAGCTTCATAAAAAAATACCCGGAATTTGTTAGGGTATTTTATACGAAGTTATGGTTAATACTCTTTTTTGGGGCGGCTCACGAAAAGTAAAAAACTGGGTTAAGAATAAAATCTATTGAAAATTAATTTTTTGATAGATAAGTTACATTAGTATCTGTTTTTATAAAATCTGTGGGCGAAATCCTGATAAACAATCTCATCAGCCCCTTCGTGTATATTATAAGAGGACATAGTAGGGAAGAAGTCTTCATAGATGATACTGTCTTTTTTAAACAAAATCCCCTGCACACCGTTTTTTCCTTGTATAATGATGGTATGATCGACTCCAATATCCGGATACGAAAAAGACAAAACCTTTCCACCTCTTCTTAAGAAATAACATGGAGAGGTAATTTTTATCTTACCCGATATTTTGTAATTGTTGGAGTTTATTTTCAATTCCCCTTTACCAATACTATCTGTGAGTTCCAGAAGTATTCCTCTAACTATTGCAGTATCGGTAATGTTTTTTTGCTTTTTAATTTGTTCTGAAGAGATATTTTTATTCTCCTTTGAGCAGGAGATCATAAAAATACTAAGGATAGAAGTATAAATAATTTTTTTCATAGTACATTATCAATTATTAAATAAGAACCCAGAACCAAATTTCAACTCCCTTTTCAAAATAATCATTAGTCCCGGCTTTCAGCTCGATATCATTAAATAACAATAAGCAATTTAGTTACATTTTCAGTTTTATTTAATAGTTTTGTTAATATACTTTTTATAAAACAAAAATATGATCGTAGGATATGCCTGAGTTTCTAAGAGCTCAGGAACTAGCCGACTGGATACATATCCATCCTGAAATATTCGGACATAGAAAACTTTATGAAAGAAAAAAATATCCTAAACTGAATCAATCCGATTTTTGGAAAATGAAAGGAATTATATTCTTCAAAGATGGCTGGGGAGTAACAGATCATATAGATGTTTGGAATAGCTCTAAATTGAAAGGTGGAGAAACAGAATATTTTTTAAGCAGCTGGAAAGAAATATGGTTCTGGCAATTAACGTAATTATGATGAAAATACATCTTACATATCTGTGCCTCTGTATTATCTGTTTCTCCTGCTTGAAGAATAAAAACAGATCGGAGTCCGACAATATTTCTGAGAAAGAAATAAAGAATAGTATTAGTGATACTGCTATTATCAATGGAGCTTTAATAGAACTTGTAAACAATAACGGTAAAAGCAGCATTAAAGTAAATTCTAAAAAATACTTTCTTTCAGGAAATATTAAAGCCATTTCACCATGCCAATTTCTAAGAAGAGATGGAAGGGTATTATCTTTTTCGTATCCGGATATCGGTGTAGATCATACCATTATTGTACAAGGAAGAGGAGGAATACAGGGGATTTTATTTAAAAAAGAAAGCATAATATGTAGTGATTATATTACGTCTTCCTCTCCTTATAACATAGAAGAAGGGGCAGACGAAATTTTATATTCTGATTTCGCACACAGAACCTATAAGAATAAGTAGTCTATTGTCCTAAGTTTAACGTCCGGTCAGCGCGATGGAAAGAATTAGTCTTAGGCGATGGATTGCTTATTCTGTAATCTTCCCCAAAAAGTAAGCATTTAAAAGTAGAGTTTTTTTTAATTTGGAAGAGTATGAAAACAGTAAATTTTCAGAAGTTCAGATCATTAAGATTCTATCTGAACAAAATCAAGGTAAAACAGTGAATGAGATTTGTCGTGAACATGGCATCTGCCAGAAAGAACTTTCGCAGTACAAAAAAATCGTGGCTGAACTTACGTTGGAAAATGTAGTGATTAAAGCGGGGAAGATTACAATAATAGTAAGGACAAATGGAGAAGATTTATACAGGAAAATCAAATGCGATTCTGTTTTGAAAATAATACCAATTTAACATAATATAAATTATAGGAAAAAAATAATATCTTTAAAAGAGAAGAGTAATCGTCTTAGAATCCATTATTTACCCAAATTTTCTTCCAGATAACTTTTAACGATTTCTAGGAACTCTTCCTGCTTCATAAACCGATCGAGAAAATCTTCCAATTTCCCTTTACTTTCAATCTCCTGAAAATAAACTTCATGATCTGTACTGTAGACTGTCGGATTAGACTGATCAGGATCTGATGTACAAACAAAATAATGATCCGGATATCCATAAGAATAAAACAAACAGATAAATTCCATTTCCGAACCTTCTACAGCTTCACGAAGTTCATCTTCTTCTATAAATCCGTCCAAATCTCCGTAATCTTCTGAATCTTCTTTAAATGGCGTATACAGCCAATCTTTGAAAAAATATTGACCATAAGGAAATTCATGATTGGAAAAATAATGTGTTAAAAGTTGATCAAAAAACTTCGGCTTATCACATGCGTAAAGTTCTTTATTCTTTTCATAATACTGATCAATTCCGTATACATCCCAATCTTTGTCGTACAGATAATGGTCAAAAGTAATGCTCTGCCATTGTAAGACGAAACTTTTATCTCCACTTACATGGTTTGTGTTCCCACCTAACTTACTGATTTTCTTTACAATATTCTCGTTCATTATCATCTATTTTCTCTAGGGTTAAAAAAATACCGTTCAAATATTATGTTAAATCCAATAATAATTGTCCATTAAAAATACAAAATCTTGTCCTATGACAGTCTTTGTTGTCATGAAAGATGATAATTTTATACAACCTAAAACCAAAATAATATGAAACCTAAAAAGATCTGGGCGAATTTTGCTGTTGCTGACCTTGAACGGACGCAAAATTTCTATTCTGCACTGGGATTTAAACCTAATAACCCATACAGTTCTGACGAATTAGTCAGCTTTTTTGTTGGAGAAAATGACTTTATTATTCACTTCTTTCTGAAGAATATTATTGAAAATAATGTAAAAAATGTAGTATTTGGAGATGCTCAAAAAACTAATGAAATCATATTTACCCTTTCTGCGGAAACTAAAGAACAGGTAGATCTTTGGGCAGATGAAGTGAAAAAAGCAGGCGGAACAATAGTATCAGAACCTGAAGAGTTTGGCGAAAAGTATTACGGTTTTGTGTTTGCAGATCCTGATGGACATAAATTTAATGTTTTCAAAATGTAGGAATTCTTTAGCTGTTTCCTTATATTTGCGGTCAATAATTTTTCTATGAACCGAGCGAACTGTTTGCCTCCTCCGGCACCTTAATATTTTCAAACTGATTGGAAGCTTTATTACGCTGTTATTATTTAACAGCATAATTACCTATGCTTCATAGTCTTATAAAAATATTAATCAAAATTTCTACAGTTCATTATCAATGAAAAAATCATATTTATTATTACATCTGGCCGTAATATTGGCTGGATTTACGGGTGTATTCGGAAAATTAATATCTCTTAATGAAGGTTTACTGGTTTGGTACAGACTCCTCTTCTCCTCTATTATTCTGTTTTTTATTTTGAAACTGCTTAAAATTCCTTCTGATATTCGTTTTCGGGATAAAGTTCAGATAGGTAAAGCCGGGCTTCTGATTACTTTGCATTGGCTGCTTTTCTATGCCAGTATAAAATATGCCAATATCTCTATAGGGGTTATTTGCTATTGCCTTACAAGTTTTTTT
The DNA here is from genome assembly GCF_050632815.1 of Chryseobacterium sp. JK1. Classification (NCBI taxonomy): domain Bacteria; kingdom Pseudomonadati; phylum Bacteroidota; class Flavobacteriia; order Flavobacteriales; family Weeksellaceae; genus Chryseobacterium; species Chryseobacterium sp. JK1. The sequence goes on from NZ_JBODRU010000001.1 coordinate 1,578,312, forward strand.
ACAGCTATATTTAAACCTATTATTGACAAAGAGAAATTCAAAATATCTGAGTTACTTCTAAGTACACTTACTCTTTTAGGAATAAGTCTAATTTTTCATTTTGATACTTCTTATCAACTCGGTATTATTCTGGGAGTATTTTCATCTGCAGTGGCGGCTCTTTATACCATCTATAATAAACGTTTGGTTCAACAGTTTGATACTAAAGTTATTAACTATTACCAGATGGCTGCCGGAACTTTATGCTGGGGCGCAATTTTGCCCATATACCTCCTCTATTTCAAAGCAGATAGCATAGTTCCTGGATTGAAAGACATGGCTTATTTGGGGCTCTTAGCGCTTTTCTGTACTGTAGGACTTTATGTGCTATTTGCAGAGGTTTTAAAGAAAATTCCAGCATTTACTGTTAACCTTACTTATAATCTGGAGCCGGTATACGCCATTATAATGGCATTTCTGTTTTTTGGAGAAAGTAAGGAAGTTAACCTTTCTTTTTATATTGGATTGGCATTTATTATTGCATCCGTGGTTCTTCAGACTGTAATTTCATTGAAGAAAACAGCGTAAGAATTCATTTTACCTAAAAATAAACCGGGCACTTAAGCTAGCTTAAGTGCCCGGTTTTATATATTTAAATAAAGATTAGCCGTTAATTCCAAGGCTGTTATACAGCTGTACCTGCCATATTCCAATTACTTCTTTTAACATCACAAATGTAAATGCTGCATTATAGCTGTTTGGAAATGGGGTAATTTCAGTATCAATAAAATCTGAAGCTTCCGGAACAGGATTCAATCCAAAAGTCTGAAATAAAGAAACAGATCTTTTCATATGAAAACCGGAAGTCACCAAATATACATCGGAAGGAGCCATCTCTTTTAGGATCTTGCTGGAATATTTTGCATTTTCGTACGTATTCATACTTTTATCTTCCTTAATCATATCAGAATCCGGCACTCCCATACTTTTAAAATTTTCACGGAAGAGCTCAGCTTCACTGAGGCGCCCTCTTCCCTTTCCGGAAACTACTATTTTACAAGGCAAATTATTTTTCTTGTATTCATGATACAATTGGTAGGCTGCAACAACTCTGGAATAGGACAGAGTATGCAGCTTTTCAATATTGTCGATATCTACAACTCCACCACCCAACACTACAATTACAGGGTTCTTAAAAGCTGTATTTTTAGCATTTCCTGTCTTCACATAGCTTTTCTGTAGATAATCTGAGGCTAGTCTTCCCAGAAAACCATTTCCTATCGCAATGATCATGACGACGGTAAATACATAGATGCCTATTTTAAGATTTTTTCGTTTATTATTTCTTCTTAGTAACGCTATAAGAACTACAGCAAGGAATAGTAAAAAATAAGGTTCTGCTAAAAGCTGCAAAACTTTAAATAAAAGGTTCAGTACAAATTTCATTTTTAAATAATATTGATGAATGCTTGAAAAACATTGGCTCAAATATAAGGCGAATTTATTGGGCATTCTTCGTTATTTTTCCCTTATTATTTAATAATTTTAGAATCAGAATAACGGTGTTTTTATGGATTACCAGATATTTAAACCTAATGCCAACCTGGCTCCCTTTATCAAATGTTACTGGACTCTGGATCACCCAAAAGAGGATGTTCCGCAGGTGCAGACTATTGTTCCGGACGGATGTATGGAAATGATCTTTCATTATAGAGATCTATACCAACAATATATTGATGAAAAGACTGTTGTACAACCCAGAAGCTGTGTTTTTGGACAACTGACAAAACCATTAAAGATAAAACCAACGGGAGTTACAGGTATATTTTCTGTAAGATTTCACCATGATGGTTTCATTCCGTTTGCTACTCTGCCTATAAAAGAAATGGATGACAGAGCTGTTTGTTTAAAGGAACTCTATGGAAATGAAGGAACTGAACTGGAAAAAAATATAATTTCAACACAAACGGTTAAAGAAAAAATAGATCTTGTAGAAGCATTTTTATTGAAAAAGCTGAATACTGAAACCATTGATAGGATTGTGAAGACAACTTTAGATCTGCTCTTACATGTGAACGGACAAATCTCTGTAAATGAGCTTTCCACCCAAACCAATATCAACCGCAGACAGCTGGAACGAAAATTTTCTTCAACAATTGGGTTAAGTCCAAAACAACTTGCCAAAACCATCCGCCTTCAAACAACTTTGAAGCATCTTCTCCATAAAGAATACATCAATCTTACAACCCTTGCCCATGACTCTGAATATTATGATCAGGCACATTTCATTAAAGATTTTAAAGAATTTACGGGGCTTACTCCTAAAGAATTTTATGGGGAAAATCTTCAGATGTCTTCCCTCTTCTATGGATCGGAGTAAAGATGTCGCATTTTTACAATTTTGAATCCTTCACCATGCCCGAACTTTGCTTCAATAAAATAAACGGCAATGAAAACAAAATTTCTTCTCCCTGTTATTGGATTATTAATATCAGGAAGCTGGGCTCTTCAACAATCTGAAATACAAAAAGCAGAATGGTTGCTCGGAACCTGGGAAACTAAAACTTCCAAAGGTAATCTGTACGAAACATGGGTTAAAAAAAGCAATACTGAACTACAGGGAAAAAGCTATTATCTCAATAAAAAAGACACTATTCTATTTGAATCTGTCAGATTAATAGAAAAGAATAAACAACTACATTATATTGTTTCTGTAAAAAATCATAATAATAACCTTCCCGTTGATTTTACCTTGAAATTGATTAAAGAGCCCTATTCTCTCATCTTTGAAAATCCCAAACACGATTTTCCGCAAACAATTGTATACAAAAAAGTCGGCAAAGACTCTCTGTTTGCAGAAATTTCAGGAATGATGAATGGAAAAATTGCAACACAGTCATTTCCTATGAAAAAGATACAGTAGATCGTATACTATTCTGCAGCTAATCTTTAATATCTTCTTTACAATCCTCCAATAGCGATCCATGAAAAATGTAAAAAAAATCAGCTAAATTATCTTTTTTGGTATATAATTATTTTATACATTTGTCATCATAAAACAACACACTTTTTGGTGTGTTAATAGAAAAAACTAATCTCTCTCCTAATGAAAAAGCATAAAAGTATCTCCATTTTTCTGAATGTACTCCGTATTTTTCTGGACAGACATTTTTGTAAAGAAAAAAGCAAAACCTCTCTTTTTAACATAAAGAGGTTATTTCAATCTTAAACAGGAAAATCATTCTTAGATGGTAGAGAATATTCCTCTTTTACAATAAGATTTTCATGATAACATATGCTTCGGCGGCCAAAGGCCGCCGAAGCCATTCATAAACATTCATCAGGCAGACTTACTTATCTTCAGATTCTTAAGGTAAAAATCCGCGTCAAGTATAAAAACTTTTAGATTACATCAAAAATAAAAATAGCGTACGAGTTCTATTGTTATGTACATTTATTAAAAAAGATCATACTTGCTCTTAAAATTAATACTAAATAAATATAATATTAAATTTAATAAGATATATTTGTCTCCTAACACAAATACAATCAACAACATGTCAACAGTTCTCAAAACACTTGTAGCTTATCTTAAAAGACCTGCTCTTTACCCTGAACTGGGTAGAAAAATCATTAAAAATACACTGAACAGAAGAAGCCCTTTTAAAGGAAAAGCAAAAACTAATTCTTGGGCAGCTTCCGTAGCGGTTTCTCAAAAAGAAGCTGTTTCCCTGCTTTTCTCCATGGATACCGACAATTTCAACAAGACATATGCTGATATACTTGAAAAAGCCAAAGTAAAAGAAATAGAATGTCCTATTAAAATGGGGGGTCCTGGCGCGCTGGAACTGATTTATTATGCATGTGAATTTACCCAAGCCCAAAACGTTCTTGAAACAGGAGTGGCTTATGGATGGTCTTCATTAGCAGTATTGCTCTCGCTTCAAAAAAGAAACGGTACATTATATAGCTCAGATATGCCTTATCTTGCTCAGGACGGTGATCAATATGTAGGCCATATTGTTCCTGAAAATTTAAAAAAATACTGGAAGCTGTTTCGTTTTGCAGATAGAGAATCTTTACCGAAGATCTTTAAAGAGGTGGATTTTTTTGATGTTTTTCACTATGATTCAGACAAAAGTTATCATGGAAGAATGTGGGCGTATCATCAAATTTATGAAAGATTGAAACCTGGGGCTGTCTTTATCAGTGATGATATTGGTGACAATTCTGCTTATCAGGATTTCTGTGCTAAAAAAAACATTAATACTACTGTTGTGGAATACGATGGAAAATACATTGGAGTTTTTATAAAATAAAAAATATCCCGCACAACAAGCATATACTTATAATTACGCTATAAACACCAGTAAAATCACTAAAACCCCTGAGAATACCTCCACCTCGCTTCATCAGGCAAGTTTACCTGCCCACCCTTTGCTCCTTACCATAAAACAAGCGCCAAAATTAAACTTTGCGTTTAAAACAACATTCAAAGCACGTAAGCGATAAAGGAGAATTAAGAGGAAAATATCTGAAAAATCAAAATGACTTATTTCTTGTAATCCTAACGAAGGAAGATCTTATTGAAAACTATTTAAATGAGATCCTTCATCATCCACTTCCCTTTCCAAAATAATTTGGTTTCTACTTACCGTAACCAATATCTTGTCTCCTGCCTGAAAACCACATTGCTGCACCCACTTCCCGGCAATTCTTATTTCGGGAAAGTAGACTATCTTGCCGTAGGCTCTTGAAAACGATTTGAGGAAAACCGTAAGGTTACGCTTGTACAGTTCATTATATTTGCTGCGGTTCATTCTTGCTTTTCTTTTCATATTTGTTATTTTCCTACAAATGAAAGCATAAGCAAAGGGATAAACCAGTTGATAATAAGATATTTTATTCAGAAAGAGAGATAATTTAGAATATCATTTATTTTAAAAAGAAGCTTTACTTTTTTGTTCTAAAGCTTTATATTTGTTATTATGAGTTACACAGATATGCAAAATAAAAAAATACATCAAGGCCGAAATATAAAGCGTTTTCGCGAAATGCTGGGAATCAAACAGGAAGCCTTAGCTTTTGAACTGGGTGAGGACTGGAACCAGAAAAAAATATCTCTTTTAGAACAAAAAGAAACCGTAGAATCTGATATTCTGACGCAGGTAGCACAAATCCTGAAAGTTCCCACAGAAGCGATTGAGAATTTTGATGAAGAATCAGCCATTAATATAATAGCAAATACTTTCCACGATAGCGCCGTTGCAAATACTTTTAGTGATGGTGGACAAGCAAATTTTCATTGTACTTTTAATCCTCTTGATAAAATGGTGGAGCTTTATGAGCGTATGCTGGAGCAGCAGAAGGAGATGATTGAGAAATTGGAGAGGTTATTAAATAAATAAATTCATTGCCCCCTTCTAATCTATACTAAAAAGCTGTTTAAGTTTTTTTATTAAACCGTAAAAGTCACAAAAGCTTTTTAAACACTTAAGCTATTTAATGTATATACTTTGGGTATAAGAAGTACACTAAAGTTTTGTTGAAAATCAAGGATTTTCATCCTCTATGAAATTCATTGTGCGGTATTTCCTTACCCTTTTTAAAGTGTTGAAAATTATATAAACACATAAAAGAATGATAATTTCTAAGGCTGGATTCCTACGGAATGACAAACAGGACGTCGAGTGTATCCGTACACTTTGTCATTCCGTAGGAATCTAAACATTATAGTAAACCACAATTCGAAGATTCAATGAATTTAAACACTTTAAGTGAGCTTAAGAGAATATCCTGGCACAGAATAAGCCCACATATAAGTTTAAAAAAATCTTTATTTTTTTTTTCGTGTACTGGTATGCTGTATTATTTTAAGCTTTCTTCAATGTACTAAAGTGTTTTTTAAAAAAACTTTTGTGACTTTTGTGGTTAAGTTTAGACAGACTTATTGTAAAATATTATAATTCTCTTCTTGTTATTATATATTACTTTTATCAAAATCATCATTTTCGTTTATACCGGATTATCTAGATAAAGAATGATTATTGTCTAACTCTTCAAACCTTAAATTTATCTTAAAATTCACTCTACAAAGACTTATTGTCAATATTTTTCATACATTCACATGATTTTTATATAAATTTCATCAAAAGTATTGATGAAATAATATTTTTAATTAAAAAATTGAAAATATATAAACCAACAATATAAAAACGATCAAAAATTTAAATATTGAATATACAACTGAATTAATATAAATTAATGATAGTTATCTATAAAAAACACAATCAGATTTATGTTGAAAAATTTTAGAACCGTTCGGTTTTTACTTCTACTTCCGCTTACATTTTTTGCGTTCGGTTTCCGTCCACCCAACAGTGAAGAAGAAAAAATGCAGATTATCATGGTGAGTGCAAAGAACATTTTGTCTTATTTGCATTACAGCCCAAAATCTATTAATGATGCCTACTCCAAAGAAGTTTACAAGCATTATTTTGAGCTGATAGATCCTACAAAAAAATACTTTCTTCAATCGGATATGGAGGAATTTCAGAAACACGAAACCAACCTGGACGATTATCTGAACAACGGTGACCTTACTTTCTATAATATTACCATCAACAAGCTGTATGAAAGGATGGAGGAAATTGATAAAATCACGCAGGATATTTTCAGTAAACCGATCAATCTGGAAGAAGATGAAGATTTGATTTTGGAACCCAAATTGAAGAAAGCACCAACCAGCAGGCAGGAGCTGTATAATGAATGGAAGAAATTCATCAAATACAGTATTCTTCAGGAAGTAGAATCAATAAACAGTAAAGAGGAAACGGCAGAGAAAAAGAAAGATTCCGGTAAAGACAAGACTCCAGATAAACCTGAAGTACTGAGTCAGAATCAAAAGATAAAAAAGGCAACAGAAAATGTTAAAGATCTTCTGGAAGAGAAGTTCACAAGATTCAAGAAAAGGAAAAAGATGGACTCTTTTACTTTATATATGAATGCTTATACTCATATTTTTGATCCGCATACCAATTATTACTCACCGCAGGGTAAAGAAGATTTTGATGTGAATTTCAAGGGGAAAATAATCGGTATTGGTGCCATGATTCAGGAAAAGAAAGGAAATCTTTATATCAGTACCTTAACCATTGGAGCTCCAGCATGGAAGTCGAAACAGCTTACAGAAGGGGATAAAATTATAAAGATAAAATCTAAACCTGATGAAGATCCTGTAAATGTAGCAGATATGCCCTCCAACGAAGTTACAAGACTGATGAGAGGAGAAAAAGGAATGCCCATCACTTTAACTTTACAGAAAAAAGACGGAACCATTAAGGATGTAACCATGCTTCGCGAAGAGATCGCACTTGAAGATACTTTTGCTAAAAGCATCATTGTGAATACATCCGATAAAAAATATGGACTGATTAATCTGCCCAAGTTTAACGAAGATTTTGGAAATAAAGAAGGAAGAAATGCGTCTGATGATATTAAAAATGAAATTATCAAGCTTAAGGAACAGAATATTCAGGGTATTATTCTTGACCTTAGAGGTAATGGTGGTGGTTCTTTAACGGAAGTTGGAGATATTATGGGACTTTTTATGGAGGCTGGTCCTTACGTACAGGTGAAGGATGGAAATGGAAAGATTATGGCCTTAAAAAATAAAAATGAAAAGCCCATCTGGAAAGGTCCGCTTGTGATTCTGCAGAATGAATTTTCTGCTTCTGCAGCAGAAATATTAACCGGCGTAATGCAGGATTATGGAAGAGCAGTCATCATGGGCTCTCCCGTATCTTATGGAAAAGGAACAGTGCAGGTATTTGTAGATTTGAACAAATTTCTCAACACTCAGGAAGATTATGGCTCTATAAAACTTACCATTCAGAAATATTACAGAATCACCGGGGAATCTACCCAAAGAAAAGGCGTTAGCTCAGATATTCCCATGAAAGATCTTTTTACTTATGCAGAAGTAGGTGAAAAATATGATGATAATGCATTAGCCTGGGATAAAATACCGGGAACAGATTTCAACAGGCAAAACGCTTTCAATATTCAGGCTTTGAAGAAGATGAGTACAGAAAGAATGGCTAACAACAATAATTATAAGTTAATACTTGAATATGCCCAGTGGAGAGAAAATCTGGATAAAGAAAAAACAGTTCCTCTGAATGTTCAAAAATTCAATGATCTGATGAAGCAGAGAAAGATACAGACGGAAAGATTCAAGGTTTTAAATACCTTAGAAAACGGGCTTACCTTCACCATGTATCCCAATGAAATTGAAAGAGAGAAAATTGACGAAGCCTTTAAAAGTAAATCTGAAATATGGCTTAAAAACCTACAGAAAGATCTGTATCTACAGGAAGCTATTAATGTAGTTGGAGATCTCAAGATGAGATCGTAAGCCTGTTTCGTACAACAGAAATTAAAAATAACAACAGCTCAAGAGTGTATTTTCCCTACATTTTTGAGCTGTTGTTATTTAAAATTAAAATTTTCCTCAAAATACTTGCGTAGCTAAATAACTACATATATATTTGTAGTCAAATAACTACACGATGAATTTAAGAAGAGATGTTTTCCAGGCAATAGCAGATCCTACAAGACGATCTATATTAATGTTGGTAGCGGCACAATCTATGACTGCGGGGGCCATTGCTTCTAATTTTGATACGGCAAGACCTACCGTTTCAAAGCATCTCCAGATCCTTACGGAATGTGAACTACTGAGATCCGAACAAAACGGCCGCGAAATTATCTATCACCTTAATCCCAATAAAATGAAAGAAATAGCCGATTTTATAGAACCCTTTCGCAAAATGTGGGACGAAAAATTTAATAAACTGGAAAGTGTGATGAAAGCCTTCCAAACCATAAGTAATAAGAGATAAAAGATGAGAGACGAATAGATAATAGGCCTTAACTAGTATCAATTTTCTCTCACTCTAATACTCTCCCAGCCTAAAACCCTAAAACCCTCCAACTCAAGAAAACTCAAAATATGGAACTAAAAACAAAAATTCACGCCGAAGATGGCAAACAGGAAATCTTCATTATCAGGGAATTTGATATTCCTGTAGAATTGCTTTTCAAGGCCTATACAGAAGCCGAATTTTTCGAACAGTGGATGGGAACCAAAGTGACCAAGTTTGACAACAAACCACATGGAAGCTACCGTTTTGAAACGTTAAATCCTCAGGGAGAAGTAGTATTCAGTGCAAATGGAACCATTCATGATATTGTTCAGAATAAGAAAATTATAAGAACCTTTCAAATGGAGAACACACCATTCCCAGTTCATATCGAGTTTTTAGAATTTGAAAAACTGACAGATTCCACCAGTAAAATAACAATCCAATCCATTTATAAATCAGTAGACTATAGAGACCAGCATCTGAAAATGCCATTTGCACAGGGAATCAATATAGCACATAATCGTTTACAGGAATTGTTAGGTGGCAGGTAGCAGATAATAGGTTTCAGATTGTCAATCATAGAGATAATCTCATTCCAAAACCCAATACTCTCCCACTCTAATGCCCTCAAACTCTCTTACTCTAATCCTCAAGAAACCCTCAAATACAAAACACCATGAATCCAAAAGTTAATTTTTTCTTTAATGACGCCAAGCAGTGGAAAAAAGAATTTGAAAAGCTAAGAACTATTGCCTTAAGCACTGAGCTTGCAGAAGATTTAAAATGGGGATGCCCCTGTTATACCTATGAAGGGAAAAATATTTTCCTGATCCACGGTTTTAAAGAATATTGTGCAATTCTCTTCTTTAAAGGTGCTTTGATGAAAGATCCTGATCAGATTTTGATTCAGCAATCTGAAAATGTGCAGGCTGCAAGACAGGTTCGTTTTACCGATGTAGAGCAAATCAATGATTTGAAAGAGATTCTGAAAAGATACATGTTTGAAGCTGTTGAAATTGAAGAATCAGGAGCCAAAGTAGAAATGAAGAAAACAAAAGAGTTTGAAATGGCTGAAGAGTTTCAAAGTAAACTGGATCAGAATCCGGCACTGCAGGAAGCTTTCAAAGCATTAACTCCAGGGAGACAAAGAGCTTATCTTCTCTACTTTTCTTCTGCAAAACAATCCAAAACCCGTGAAGCACGCATTGAAAAATGCATTCCACAAATCATGGACGGGATAGGACTCAACGATTAATTCTAAAAAACCATATCATGAAAACGCTCAATCCCACCACAAAAAAAACAAAGATCATTTACTGGTTATTTACCCTTTGGATGGCTTTAGGAATGGTTTCTACTGCCATCGTTCAGCTAATCAAAAGCAAAGACGAAGTGGCCAACTTCACAGGTCTCGGCTACCCTTCTTATCTGATGATCATCATCGGAATATGGAAAATTCTGGGTGTTATTGCTATCCTTATTCCTAAACGACCGTTATTGAAAGAATGGGCTTATGCAGGTTTTTTCTTCGTCATGTCTGGCGCGGTAATTTCCCATCTGATTGTTGGTGATCCCGCAGGAAGAACCTTGCCGGCAGTATTATTATTCGTGTTGGTTATTATTTCCTGGTACTTCAGACCTGCAGAAAGAAAAATCACAATTATTGATTAATCATTTTTGATTGTAAAGTTGTTTAATATTAATTTTAAAGGAGATAAAAATCTTTGCTCCCTAAACTAAACCTCATCAGCAAAACTTTCGCCTTTGCAATTATCCAACAATACAGAACCATTCAAAAACAAAATCTGATATGAAAAATAAATCATTAACTCGTGAACAAAGCAAAACACTTTTAAAAACACTGAAAGCCCGTTTTGAGAAAAATATGAACCGCCATGAAGGGTTAAGCTGGGGAAATATTCAGAAAAAACTGGAAGCTGATCCTGAAAAACTCTGGTCTTTAAATAAAATGGAAGAAACAGAAGGGGAACCGGATGTGATAGATTATAATAAAGAAATAGATGAATATTCCTTCGTAGACTGTTCTCCGGAAAGCCCAAAACGCCGAAGCCTATGCTATGACTATAAAGCCTGGAATTCCAGAAAAGCCAACAAACCTGAAAGCAATGTCATAGATACCGCCGCTGAAATGGGTGTTGAACTTCTTAATGAAGATCAATACCGTCAACTTCAGAAGCTCGGAAAATTTGATCTTAAAACATCAAGCTGGATACAAACGCCTTCTCACATCAGACAACTTGGCGGAGCTGTTTTTTGCGACAGACGTTATGATACCGTTTTCACTTACCACAACGGTGCAGATTCTTATTATGCAGCGAGAGGTTTTCGGGGAAGTTTGAGAGTCTGAGGGCATGTAAAAAAAATAGAGATTTTCAAAACTTAGGTGTACTTCATATACACAAAGCAGGAAACTTAAAATATCTTCCCGTGTGATCATCTTTTCTATTTTCTGTAGATCTCCCGAGGAAGTATAAATATAATTCTGAGGGGCCTGGCCCGACATAAAATGCAACCCCAATGTAAGAAATCCCAACCCTAGCATATGAGTAATCTTTTTCATTAAATCATTTTCAAAAAGTAAATCATTTTTAATGACTACTGAAATGATTCTTTTATCAACAATATTCTTTGATATATAAATAGTATTGTTATTTTTGGAAGGTAAAAATTCGATTTTAACAATTAAGGATATGAAAAAACTAATCTTATTGGGCGCTGTATCAGCTTTTTTAATCAACTGTAATAAAAAAACTGAAGCTCCGGCTCCTAAAGTGGAGGCAGATACTGTTGCTGTAGCTGAACCCGTTATTGACACATTGGGACCAAAATCATTCTGCTATGTAGGAGTTACCGGGAAAGACAGCGTTTTTGCTTCTATCGATGATAATCTGGGTACCATTACGGGAAAATTAGCCTATAAAAACAGTGAAAAGGATAGTTCAAAAGGAGACGTAACAGGTTTCAAATCAGGAGATACTCTAAAGCTTACTTATGAATTCACTTCTGAAGGAAAGAAAAGTAAAACAGATATTTATTTTCTTCAAAAAGATAATGTTTTAACAGAAGGAATTGGAAATCATAAAGAGGAAGACGGCCAGACCAAATATGCTGACGAGAAGAAGATCAGCTATAAAGACGGGCAAAAACTAAGTGCTACAGATTGTAAAACCGTAGCCAAAGCTGTAAAATAAATATTTCTAAAATAATGCAATATAAAAAGTGCTGTTCTACATTTAAGAACAGCACTTTTTACTTATAAATGTTATCAGTTCTCTTTATCCCAATAATTTTCTACAATATTTCTAATAAACCCGACAAATGACTTCAATTGCGCAGGTTGACTGAAAGCATAAAACTGATCGTGAGTGGTATGGAATCTCATATAAAAAAGCCAAAATCCTATTGCCAGATAAGGTATTGCAGCAAGCTCCTGATCGCTTATAGAACGATATTCCCTATATCCATCCAGAAATATTTTATACGTATTCTGAAATTCTTCATAAGTCATTCTTCCCATATAAGTATCCAGAGTAAGATGTACCCAGAAGGTCATAATATCATTAACAAGCCATCCTTGCCCCATAAAGTCGAAATCGAAGAACGTAATTTTATCACCGTCAAAATGAAAGTTCTTTGGTAAAAAATCAAAATGACAGTACCCTTTTGAGAATCCTGAAGAATCCAACTTTGCCAACCGTATTTTTATCCGGTCTGCTATGCCCTGCAACCAAATATGATCATCAGGGTTTTCTGTAAAAACAGATTGTAAGGTCTCTAAAGGTTTAAAAATGGTTGTTTCAAGATCAAAAGTCCATCTTTCCTGTCCGAATTTAAGATCTGATGAAACATGATGAAACTTTGCCATTTCATTTCCTAAAATACGAAGTTGATGATCATTCAGAAATCTAACGGCACTGCCTGCAGCATAAGAAAATAATACTGCATTTCTTTCTCCTTCCACAGCATTTATTGTTACAATCATTTTTCCCGAAATATCAGCTATCGGATAAGAGACAGATACGTCTGCTTCCTTTAAAGCCAATAATAGCTTTACCTCTTCTTCTATCTGCGCTAGGCTTCGATGGGAAGAACGATAAATACGAAGGATAAATCGAGCATCATGAGATTCAACCAGATAAGTATCCCCCACTCCACGAACCAATAATTTACAGTGAACCTCACTTATTCCGTATTTTTCAGAAATAAGTGATGATAATGCTTTTGGACAAAGAGTTGAGTAAGTGGCTGGAAAAATAGATTTCATACTGTAATAAAGTAATTAGGCTACTCAGTTTTTATAATTCTTTCTCGATAATATCAATAAAATGGTTAACAGCTTCATCACCTGTATTCCATGAGGTGATCAAACGAATGGCAGAAAACTGATCATCTGTTTTTTTCCAGACATAAAATTCAAAATGCTCGGATAAAACTGCAATAAGATCATTATGCAAAATCGGGAAAATTTGGTTGGTATAGGTATCAGAAAGAAATTCCACTCCTTTTTTCTTCATTGCATTTTTGATTTTCATAGCCTGCTGATTCGCATGGCTAGCCAGATCAAAATACAGATTATCCTTCATAAGCTCCATAAACTGTATTCCCAACAGTCTTCCTTTTGCGAGTAATGCTCCTTTCTGCTTGATATTAAAAGCAAAATCTTCCTGAAGGGCAGCGTTATTAATAATGATCGCTTCTCCTATCAAAGCACCGTTTTTTGTTCCTCCCAGATAAAAGACATCGGTGAGCAAAGCAACGTTTTCCAATGTAAGATCACTTATTTCAGAAGTAAGGCCATGCCCTAATCTCGCTCCGTCCATGAACAGATACAATTTGTTTTGTTTGCAAAAACTGGAAAGCTCTTCCAATTCCTGTTTTTTATAAATAGTTCCCAATTCTGTAGAGTTGGAAATATAAACCAGTTTCGGCATTACCTGATGGGGAACATTCCTGTGGCTTTCCAGCATCGGAATAATATCTGACGGTCTTAGCTTCCCATCTTCTGTTTCAATACTTAAAACCTTATGACCTGTCGCTTCAATAGCCCCTGTCTCATTATTGAGAATATGGCCTGTAGAAGCAGAAATAACACATTGATAAGGTTTTAAAATCGAAGAAATTACAATGAGATTGGCCTGGGTTCCGCCTGAAACTAAGAAAACTTCAGAATTCTTATTGTTGATTTTTTCTTTGATTAACGCCTTCGCTTTTAATGAATACTCATCTTCTCCATAGCCAGCCTGCTGATCAAGATTATATTGTAAAAGTGCCTGCAAGATATTCGGGTGACACCCTTCAGAATAATCGTTTTTGAATGAAAATTTCATAGAGTAAAAGTAAAAAGAAAATAGCTCTTATGAAACACTAACTATTTTTTATTACATCTATTCAATAACATCATTAGGCTGTCCAACCTGAAACCCTTTTTCAGAATGTATATAGACCTTATATTTCTTTTTACATTTTCTTTCCAGCGGTTCAATAAAATAAGAAACTCCCTTCTCTGTATAAGCTCCTGTCAGGCTTCCGGAAGCAATGGTTAAGATAATACGCTTTGTTCCATCTTCGGATTTACCTTTAAAGCTGTATATCTGCTCTTTTCTCAATGCCTCAGTAGTGGTGTCTGTTGTTATATATTTTGTTTCCTTTCCATTAATATCATATAAATTGAAAATAATCTCTTTACCTCCTTCTTTATTTAGTCTGTTTTCCTTTATCAATTTTTTAGGATTAAAGTTAAATGTAAAGCTTCGGGATTGTCCGGATGTATTACAGAACAATGTAAAAAGCAGAAATAGTAGAATCATGTTTTTCATCTTTTTAAATAATGTTTTATGAATACTTATACAAATTCTATACAAAAAAAGAGCTATAATGGTATAGCTCTCTTTTAAATATATAATCTCTATTATTTTTTGATAACTTTTGACTGGTAAATCAGTGTTTTATGATTCAATAATTTCAACATATAGACACCGGTTTTAAATTTTGTGAAGTTAATAACTGAACTATTCATCGCATTACTCTCCATTAATCTTCCAGAAGCATCATAAATTTCATAATCCGTTATTTTCTCATCACTGTATACCTGAAGAACATCTTTTACCGGATTCGGAACCAAACCAATTGGCTTTTTAGAAAGCTCTTTGGTACCTAATACAGAAGTAATATTTAAAGTAATATTATTTCTGCTTAATTGGTAACACACCTTGGCCTGATTAAGCTCTGCAATCGTTTTGTTAAGTAAAGCACTTTCTGCTCCGGTAAACGAAATACCCTGTACCGTATATGTTCCTACTGGTAAAGCAGTAAAGTTAGCTGTTGGACTTGTAGCAGTGATTGTATTGGTGGTTGTATTAATAGCTGCATAAGTGAAACTAACCCCTACAGGCGCATTAACAGTATCATAGAATTGCCCTGGCCCATTAATGCTAAGCACAACACTTGATCCTGCAGGAGTATTGCTCAGGTTTCTTGAAGTCATGAAATACTCTGAACCCTTTTCCAGATTTACCGTGAATGTTCTGTAATAGGTAAAGCTGGTTCCTGTTCCGGAGTACACAGCATTAGAGGTCAGGAAATTAGCCACTCCTGTCTGAGTTCCTTTATATAAAGTAATAGCTACACCACTTGGAGAAGGATAACTTAATGTATAGCTTCCTGTTTCTGTTGCTTTGAATCTTAAAGTAAGCATACTTGAGCTTGCATTAAGCAGATAAGGAGCTGTCTGTGCCTGGTTGAATATATACCAGCTATTAGCAGTCATATTTGCAGCATCGAAGGTCAGTGTTTTAGAATTATAGGTATCATTAGATGGTGTTTGTGGTGCCAGATTAAGGTTAGCCTGTATACTTCCCTGTATTGCAGTGATCACTTTCGGATTGTCTACAATAATGGTTTGGAAAGCATTACAATTGGAACTGATGATAAAATTAGTATCAGAAACATCAAAAAATTCTGCATAATCATTGATTACTGCAGTGACTTTTATCCTGGCTTTATTGGTATAAGGAACAAATGGTAAAGTTACCGCCGCAGTTCCATTATTAGGAACATTGGAAGCCAGTACATACGGGAAAGTATCTCCTCCGTCAGTAGAAAGAAGAACATTTACCGTATTTTTCAGAACATTCGTCTGGTTTACATCCCATGTTACATTGATATTCGTTTCGGCATTTACTGTCACATTTGAATTGGGATAAGTCACTGCTAAAGGCCCCTGATTAGTTACTGTTACTACAACCTGGTCAGAATCCGCTCCCCCTGAGATCACGCTGTTATCCCTTACAGTAAATCTCATTTTCATTGTTCTCGCTACCAAAGGAAGTGCTTCTGCTTCATTTACAGGAGGATTATTCTGGTTATTCAGAACAAATTTCATTTTTGGAAAATATCGTTCAGTTGTCGTGGTGCTCTGCTCAGATCGGAACAATGGCGCTGTGGTACTGTTGACTGCAGTATATCCACCAGCTCCATTAATAGTACTTCCAAAAGCTCCTTTATCATTAGCTGTAGCAACGTCTACCTGATCCCAGGTATAGGAAAGATTGGTATCTTCAGCATCACTTGCTATTCCTTTCAGTTTAAAAGGAGTGTTTTTGGGAATGCTTATCGCTGTATTCCCCGGATTAGCTGAAGGCGGTGTATTATTTACTGCCACAGAAGTATAGCATGTAGAAGCTACTGCCAGTGTATTTAAAATCTGATCAATACTTTTAGCATGGAAATAATTTAACCCGTTATTTCCTGTATTCGTTTGATCGTTAGGGGTGGTACAGTTATTTTTATAAGCCATTATAGTAGATCCGGAGCCTGGTTCTGTAGCTGCTGCGGAGTTCCATCCGGAAGTACAGAATGTAGGGCTTGAAGGGGTTCCTCCTACTGCATTGTAAGTATGTCCTGCTCCAAACTGGTGCCCCATTTCATGAACAATCAGGTTAGCAGACAAAGATTTGGGCATAGAGAGTGTCCACTGGCTCCATGCTCTTGCTTTCATAGATGCAGTACAAGGACGAGGCCCCGCCTGCCCCTGAGCGCTTCCTCCCGCTCCCGGCATAATATTAAAGGTATGACCAATATCGTAATCTGCATAAGGCAGCGTTCCGTTCGTATTCATAGTATCAAAACCAGATTGCGAATTAGCCGCTGAAGCAAAAGAAGGGTCTATTGTAAAAGGATCTGTGGCACCATCGGTAAAAATCAAGGTTTTATTAGTCGTTTTATCAATTAATGAAAAAGAAATAGATAATTCGGATTCATAGATCTGATTGATCAGGTTCATCATAGCGACCAGTTCTCCAAGGGCTGCATCCTGATTGCCTAGAGCGGTTGTAAACTCACCAGTAGTGGCTACGGCCATTCTGAAAGTTTTCAATGAGTTTCCGTAAGGAAATCCTGATGCGGACTTTTGAACATTAAGGCCTTTAGCAACAGCCTCTAAGCTTTCCTTAAAATCATTTTCATCAGTTCCGCAGATAAATTTTTCACCAAACATCTCAAAAGAGTTGTAAATACGGTATTCTCCTTTTTTAGTCTTATAAGGTTCAATAATATAATATCCCGTACCGGATTTAACCATAGCAGAGATCTCATTTCCAACAAGTGTAAGTTTTATCTTATCTTTTTTGTCCTTTGAATATCCGTCAAAAGTGACGATATTATCAATTTTCCTGTTTAACAGATTATTTTCGGATAGGATAAACTCTTTTTTAGTACCATCAATAAGTGTTAAAACAATAGATTGGTTTCTAATTTTTCCGGAATTTTTTCTATCTATATTTACACTTCTTTTAAAATCATCAATATTCAATTTAAAAGTTGTTCCAGGAAGATCTTCACTGCTAAAACCATTGGGTTTCAATACCTGCGCATTCAAGAGAAAAGATGCACAGAGTGAAAGAAAAGTAATTTTTAATTTCATTGCTATATTTTTTGAGAGTTAAGATAAGTAAAAAAGCAATAAATTTTCCTAAAAATAAAAAACATAAACTTTAATTAAAGATACCATTAAAAAAATATAAATATTTTCAACTATTTGAAATAATATTCATTAAAAACAGAATAAATAAAAATATAAAAAACATACAAGCTTAAAATATAACAACCTTATTTATAACCAATTTTAATTTTATTCATACTAATTTACTCACAATGTCATTTTTTTATTAAAACTTTTCCTGATCATTTTGCTTCATAAGCACGATAAGTTTAATATTATTTTGTTAGATTTGTAGTGAAAATCATCTAACATTTTGAAAACAACCCTAACAGAAGAGAATTACCTGAAAGCTTTGTTTCACTTAGTTGACAATGAAGGAAAGGTTACGATTAATGAGCTCAGCAAATTTTTAAATGTAAAAATGCCGAGTGTCAATAACATGATGAAAAAATTTGCAGACAAGAAATGGGTCATCTATGAAACCTATAAGCCTTTGATTGTTACAGAAGGCGGAAGACGCGAAGCGGCTCTGGTAGTTCGTAAACACAGACTTACCGAGATGTTTTTAGTGAAAAAAATGAATTTCGGCTGGGAGAACGTTCATGAGATTGCTGAACAGCTGGAACATGTACATTCGCAGGTTTTCTTCGATAAAATGGATGAAATTTTAGATTATCCTAAATTTGATCCCCATGGAGAACCTATTCCTGATAAAGACGGAAATATTATCGCCCAGGATTTACAGAAATTAAGCAGCTGCGAGGTTGGAGAAACAGTAATTTTTGCCTCTGTCACCCTTTCTGATGACGCTTTTCTAACTTATCTGAATGACAGAAAGCTTCTTCTCAATACTCAGGTTAAAATAAATAAAATTGAGAGTTTTGATAAATCAATGACTATAGAAATTGAAGGTAAAACCGAAATTTTAAGCAAAAAAGCAACTGAAAAAATATTGGTAAAAAAATAAAAATTCCGGTAATCTGTTGACGATTACCGGAATTTCTTTTTTAGGCCGCTCGATTTCAATTTATATGTTCTTCGATTGGTGTAACCTTCTTACGCTTCATACTCAATAGAAATAAGGTTGAAATGATACATATACTTCCCACCCAATCCATCACAGAATAGGAAACATTAAGCCAAAGAACAGCTAAAATAGTGGCTGATAATGGTTCTATAGAAGCCAGAAGGCTGGTTTTTTGTCCGCCAATAATCTGAACGGATGATAAGTAGAAATAAAAAGCAATTAATGTCCCAAATATTACAATAAAGGCTGTATAGCCGAATGTCTGCATATCCCATACCCCCTGAATATCCCAGGGCGTTTTTACGAAACTGAAAACAATTCCCGCGCAAAGCATTCCCCATCCAATAACCAAAGAAGATTTATATTTTGATAAAAGCTTTTCCGGCTGCAATGTATAAATTGCTAAAGCAACCGCAGAAGCCAAACCAAAAAATAAAGCACCACCAGATATGGAAAGGCTGGAAATATTTCCGTGAGTGACCAATAAAAAAGTTCCTCCTAAGGCTAGAATGATGGCTGCTATTTCCAATAAAGCTGGAATTTTTCTGTTTTTAAAAGCGATATACAAAGCAATAATAACCGGACCAGCATATTGAAGAACTGTTGCCGTAGCAGCATTGGAGTATTTAATAGCGGCAAAATAAGTATATTGAACAGCCAGCATTCCAATAAGGCTGAAAACAATGAGCTGTATAGAGTCTTTTGTGTTTTTCCAGATTTCAAAAAGTTCAACCTGATCCCCCCATCTTGCATACAACAGAAGACAGATTCCCGATATTAATAATCGTATCGTGATGATCCATTCCATATTAATTCCCCGTTGCTGAAATAGAAATTGCGCCAATGTTCCGGAAACACCCCAAAACAATGCAGCAAGCACTGCCAAACAAAAACCTTTTAGTACATTCATCGTGTAATTCAATTTTAAGTTGCAAAATTGCATCAAAATACACTTGATTTTTCATTAAATTTGAGTGATAATTTGCAATTTTGTTTCATAACATATTTAATTTTTTAAAAAATGAATGAACTGGATCACTTCGACCTATCTATTCTTGAAATACTTCAAAAGAATAATCTTACCCCTCAAAGAGATATTGGAGATCGTATAGGTTTATCTGCAGCTGCGGTACAAAGGCGTATTAAAAGAATGAGGGAAACAGGATTTATAAAAGCTGATGTCTCTATTATTGATACAGAAAAACTCAATCATTCTGTTACCATTATTGTAGAAGTTTTCCTCGAAAGGGATAAAATTGACCTTATTGATCAGGCTCAAACCTTATTTACGGCTGCTCCTGAGGTTCAACAGTGTTATTATGTAACGGGAGAATCAGATTTTGTATTGGTGATTGTTGTTTCGTCTATGAAAGAATATGAACAACTTACCCGAAGAATATTTTATAGCAACGAGAATATCAAGCATTTCCGGACATTAGTATCGATGAATACTGTGAAATCCGGGCTCGAAATTCCTATCAGTATGTTGTTCTAATATCGGAAAAGGATTAGAAATTTCACTTAAAATCGTTAAAAAACGGTTAAACTCTATTTCATATAATTGTTGATATTTTAAATTTATTAGGTTTGCAAAACTTTGCATCTATTTTGTCTTTCTGACAATTCTTAGCATTATAATCATCCATCTTAAAAAAATTATGAAAAAAAGTATTTCGTTTTTCGTCCTTTCCATGCTGTTAAGCCCTTTTGCCCATGCACAACAGGTAAGAGATTTTGTTATTGAGCCTCAGATTAAACCTAATTTTTACATCTATAAAACTTTCGGGGTATTTGGAGGGAAAGAATATTCAACCAACGCGGTATATCTTGTAACCCAAAAAGGAGTTGTTCTATTTGATGTTCCATGGCAGAAAACACAATACCAAAGCCTGCTGGATACCATTCAGAAACGCCATAATCTTCCGGTGATTGCTGTATTTGCGACCCACTCCCACGAGGACAGAGCCGGAGATTTAAGTTTTTACAACAAGAAAGGAATTAAAACTTATGCTACTGTAAAAACAAATGAGATTCTGAAGAAAGAAGGAAAAGCTACTTCTACAGAAATCATAAAAACGGGTAAACCTTACCGTATTGGTGGTGAAGAATTCATTGTTGATTTCCTTGGTGAAGGCCATACAGCAGATAATGTTGTAGTTTGGTTTCCTAAATATAAGATCCTTGATGGAGGATGCCTTGTCAAAAGTGCATCAGCTGTTGATCTTGGCTATACAGGAGAAGCAAATATTGCCCAGTGGCCACAGACAATGGAAAAACTGAAATCTAAATATGCACAGGCTACTCTGGTTATTCCAGGGCATGATGAATGGAAAGGCGGCGGCCATGTAGAACATACTCTTGAGCTACTGAATAAAAAATAATAGTGAAAAGCCCGGGCATTTGCCCGGGCTTTTCATATATCTTACAGTGGTTTTAAAAGGTTACTGAGCAAGAAGCTGGGATATTTTCTCCATTTCTTCTAATGTATTGAAATAATGGGGGGATAGTCGTATGGCTTGATCTACATTTTTAAGAGTAAAATCAATCAATGCGTTATTTTTATCGTTTACCTTGAAATATACATTATGATCTGTCAATATTTTACTGCTCTTCTCCACCTTTCCGTCTTTCTCACAAAAAGTAATAATACTGCCCAATCGATTTCCTTTATCTAAAATCCTGAAACCCTTATTCTGAAGATTCGTTCTTAATGTTTCTGCCAGTGTATGGTTATAGTTTTCGATGGTAACCATCCCTATGTTGTTGGCGTATCGCAATGCTTCTTTCAGACCGATAAGATCTGCGTTGGACCTTTCAAAGAGTTCAAATCTTTTTGCGGTTTTATTCAGCAGATAATCATCAAATACTGTCCATTGAGCACCATTACTGTCTAAAAACAGAGGGGCAAAACCTTCATTCAGCACCCGATCTGAAACATACAAGAATCCTGTTCCTCTTGGTCCTCTCATGAACTTTCTTCCTGTTACCGTTAAAAAATCACAATGAATTTCTTCTACATTCACAACAATCTGTCCCACAGACTGGCACGCATCTACCAGATAGAGAATATCATATTCTTTACAAAGCTTCCCAACTCCTTCTACGTTCTGAATAAGCCCTGAGTTTGTTGGAATATGAGTGACTGCAATAAGTTTTGGATGATGCTTTTTAATCAATCTTTCAAAATCCTCGAGATCCAGTTCGTTATCAGGAAGGTTTGTGACCCTGATGATGTCAATATGATATCTTTTCTGCAAAGAAATAAAAGCAATCTGGTTGGATATATAATCATCATTGGTGGTAATGATGCAATCACCTTCTTTAAAAGAAATACTGGATAAAGCTTTCGCATAGCCATCTGTAGAACTGTGTACAAAGGCAATATTAGAAGGTTTGGTATTGATGAGCTTCGCTGCCTCTTCATAAAAACTACCTATCAGCTCCGAGTGTCTACCTGCTAACGCATAGCCACCGATCTGCTGTTCTTCATATAAATAATTAACAACTGCCTCTACAACACTTTTGGGCATTAATGATGAACCCGCACTGTTCAAAAATATCTTATCCGAACATCCCGGGGTGTCCTGTCTTATTTTCTCTACATTCATTTTCTCTAAATCGTAAGAACTAATTTACTTCTATCTTTTTTAATATGAATAAAAAATTCCCGAATTTTCATCCGGGAATTATACTTTAAAAGTTATATTAATCTAAAACACTCCATCCTCTCTTCGGATTCGTGTTCGTAGAAACTTCCTGTTCGTTAACAATGATATTTTCTTTTCTCTGACCAATATAATCTAGTTCGCTTAGTTTAGCGAAAATGGTTTCCAAACTTCTCAACATCTGCTGAATATAAAGTAAAGGTTCTCCACAATTGTGATGATCATAGTTGGTTTCTGCCACAATAGAAAGCTGGTTCAGTAAAGTATGTGGTGCAATTTCGCTCCATTCCAAACTATAATTAAGCATTTCCTCCAATTCTGCAGGAACCAGAAGTTGTGTGGAATTGTACAGATGGAGAGCCAGTCTTGCGAAAGATTCAATTAAAAATACAGGTGGTTGCCAAGGGGTAATATTTCTGAACTGGAAATACATATCCCCAAAAGTATTTACCATGGTAGTACACAAAAATTTAACATTTTGTGCTAAAGCTGTATTCTGATTTTTGTGTGATGCTTTCTGAATGATTTTAAAAGCATACTGCTGCAAATTTCCTATAGATTTCGCATAACTGCTGTAATAATCTACCAAAGCCGGATGACTCTGAACGGAAGTACAAGGCGGAATAAAATTAGAATCTACCTGCGCGATGTTTCCTTTTAAATCTACTTTACCTATAATCAGGTAATTTCCTCCTGAATAGCTGCTGTTCAGAGAAGTAACAGGAAGCAGCTCAATATGATGGTTGGGTTGTGCGCTTGGATGGCGTGGCGGAATTTCTTCCGGGTCGATATCACCAAAAGGCACCTTATCAAAAGGATTTACAGAGATCAGAATATAGTATTCTCCGTCTGCCTGCTCCTCATTCATTGATTTTGCCAAAGACTTCACACTGATTCTTCGGTCGGTAAGCTCGATGCGGTAACCTGCCATTGTCACAGCACTGCAACGCTTAATAACAAGCTGTACGTCATTGGTTGCTGTATTGTGAACATCAAATATTGTACGGTCTGTAAATTCGGTAGAAATAGGCAGAAGTCCATAATTATATGTAGTAATTCCAAGAGAATTGGAATCTCTGATGGTATCAACTAAAAAGTTATCCTGATCATTAAGGTGTCTCTGGGAAACTTTCATCCCATCTACCCAATTGATTGCAAAATGTTTAATAGGCTGTATCATGTTTAATCTTTTTTAAATTTTGTGTTTATGGTTTTCTTACGATCCCTTCTTCTTCATGCTGAATAACTCTCTTACAGATCACCACTTCATTTTCAGAAATGTTGTTTGTCATAATATCCTGATCGAAATCGATATATTTTCTAAAACTGAAAAATGATTTTTTAGTATAGAAAATCCAGTAGTAAGGCTCGTTTCCTTCATCGGAAAGATGAATAATAGATCCGGGGTTTTTATGATTATAATCGTCTACCACTCTGTAAAACCAGTCTCCAAAGGTAACTCCTGTCGGAAGAGTTTTTGCTTTGATTCTGAATCTATTGGTATCTTCAAGGTTTTTGCTCAATTCAACATTCAATACCATTAAACGGTCAAAATCTGCTCCCTCAAAATCAGGAAGTTTCTGCTCCGGAGAGTATCTCCATGTTTTATAGATATCAAAAGGAATGCTGATAAACTGAATATAGCAGTAATAAAATACCATGGGAACAACAAAGATCAACATACTTGTTGCAGCCATTACAGCATATCCTGTTCCCCGGCTGATCCAGTTAAAAATCAAAGTGAAAAGATATCCTCCCAAAACCATACACGTTACCGAAAGAATAGACTCAAACAGAATGCTCATTGCAAGAGATTCTATATGTTTTTTGAAGTATTTGTGTAATAAATTAACGTGAATAACTCCGAAGATAAGATAGATCACCTGTGCAATAAGGTACCAGTAGGGATTAAAAAGATTTCCTGCAAATCCGAAAATGCCCGGTAATGCGAGACATAAGCTGCAAAGAAGAACATAAACAATAATCACTTTAATTTTTATCGCAGGTTTATTTCTTCTGATGATTCCTAATATAACCATCATAATAACTGCGATTAAAGGCATTAAAATATACCTTAAAAAAATACCTTTTACTGAAGAGATTTCCATTTGTTTCTTTTCGAATTTATACTTTGTTGGTAATTGTAAATATAATAAAATAATTTAGAGAAAGGTAGAATATCCAAGGCGGCTCGCATTTCTTTCGTCATCCTCCAGGCTGAAAGAATATTCTACTTTTTCCGTAACGAAATTCTCTTCCACATCCACGGTTACAGGAAGAAAATAATCATACAGAGCCTGAAGAACTTTTCTGAACGGACTTCCCGGGATATATCGCTTCATACCTTCATAAGGAATCGGTCCGATATTCACTACCCAGTTCCGTTGTCCGTCCATATGCCTTCCACTCGGAATGTACGTTACTCCAAGTCTGGAATTCCCCAATAACATAGAATCATCATTTTTTTCAATTTCATCAATAATATTGGGAGAAAAGGTAACTTCTACCGGTACCTGTAGAAAAGCGGTCATGCATCTTTCAAACCATTTTTTATCACCTCTGATCTGGTGGAAAAAAGGTAAAATATGCATAAATATGTATGCATTCTGCTTATCCAACATCTTGATCAGTGGCCAGAGTTCACTCACTGTTTCCATGAGAGCGTCTGTATGGCTTGTAATATCAAATTCGGATTCTTTAAGCAGAGCACTGATTTCTGTAAAGAATACTTCCAGTTCAAAAGGACGGAAAAACTTACGCGCATCCTCTTCTACCCTTTTCTGTTTGCGGATTTCCCGAACAACACTGTCAACATTCTTTCTGGATGTTCCTAAAGAAGGCGGATGGAACAAGCCTTCCGGAAGATAGTCATAAATACCTTCCCTATAACTTTCTATCGTAAAAACTTCCTCATCAAAGCCCAAATAGCTGCTCGAAATACTTTTAATATCTTTCAGATAAGCACGGTCGTTTATACCTACCCGCTCAATAAATATATTACTTACAGCCCGATGATATTTCAAAAGGTTAACAGCTACAGCTTCAGCTTTAAAGTCTGTCTGCAGCTTATTATAATTCATGTCTACAATATTATTCTCATACATAGTGTTTCCTCTGATTATGACTTGTAAAGATAATATATCTCTCAAGTTTGAAAAAATATTTCACTAACAATTTTGCCTTAAAAGTAATAATTTATTAAGACTAACCATGAAAGTTTTCAAAATTTACCGTAAAAATACGGTAATGCAAAGGATTACGGAAAATATTCAATTTCAAAATCAATCATTTAGAATTCAGAGTTTTAGAGATGAAATTTAAACTATAAAGGAATTAAGCTTCCTTCTTTTTTTACTTTTTATCCATTATCTGGGTTCAGATGTTATTTAGATTAATTTTTATTAACATAATATTATAGAATAAATTGAGGATAATTGATGCTCATTCGAAAACCGGAGCGTATCTTTGCAGACTGAAAATTGTTATTTAAAATGAAAAGTATTTATTCTAAAATTCTGATTTTAGCATTCATTTCCTCTTCACTTTACTCTTATGCTTGGGGACTTACCGGGCATAGAGTTATTGCAGACATTGCAGAAAACCACCTTTCAAGAAAGGCAAGAAGAGAGATTAAAAAAATGATGGGGAGAGAACGTCTTGCGTATTGGGCTAACTGGCCGGATTTCATCAAATCTGATACAACAGGCGCGTGGAAGCAGGCATCATCCTGGCATTATGTAAACATTGATCCGCAAACAGATTTTAAAGCTTTTGAACAAAATTTAAAAGCACAGGCCGGGCCGAGTCTTTACACTCAGGTGAAAACACTTTCAAGCCAGATCAAGGACAAAAATACTTCTGAAAAAGACAGAAAAATTGCTTTGATTTTCCTTATACACATCATGGGAGATCTTGCACAGCCATTACACGTTGGAAGAGCAGAAGATTTAGGCGGAAACAAAATCAATGTAACGTATTTCGGAGAGAAAACAAATTTACACTCTGTTTGGGATGGTAAACTGGTAGACTCACAAAAATACAGCTATACTGAGTATTCTAAGCTTTTGGATATTAAATCTAAAGAAGAAGTTGCACAGATTCAGACGGGTACACTGGAAGACTGGTTGTATGATTCTCACAAGATTGCCAACAAAATCTATGCACAGACTCCCAACGATTCCAAATTGTCTTATGATTATCAGTACAAATTCAATGATACGGTTGAGAGACAGCTTCTTTATGGAGGGTTAAGATTGGCAAAAGTTCTTAACGATCTTTTCTAATTGAAAAAATAAAATTGACAATATAAAAACGGAACTTCGGTTTCGTTTTTTTTTGTTTAAAATTCAAAGCTCCAGAATCAGAAACAAATTAATCTAAAAATCTGCGGACTAAGAAGCAGATAAATAACATTCTCTTCATCAAATCAACCTTGTTGATTCTTTCTTTGCTCCTTAAAGATATATAATAAAGAAATAAATCTTTGCGTTAAATTTCAGGAAATTAAAAAATCTATAGTTATACAGACAAAATATTCAGAATGCCTACTACTTCTCTATTAAAAACAAAAATAATTCATAAATAAAAGATAAATTTTAAAACACTCAATTTCAACAGATTAAACATATAAAACAGTCGTTATTATACTTTTCATCTTACATTTTACAAAAAAACATTGTAACTCGTGTAACCTTTTCATGTTTCCAAACGTATATTATATAGTAACTCTTTTTTGAGGATAAAATAAATGAGACAATTAAAAATCACTAAGCAGGTTACCAACAGGGAAACTGCTTCATTAGACAAGTATTTGCAGGAAATTGGTAAAGTGGAACTGATCACTGCGGACGAAGAAGTAGAATTGGCACAAAGAATACGTGCAGGTGATAGAGCCGCACTAGAGAAATTAATCAAAGCCAACCTTCGTTTCGTGGTTTCTGTATCCAAGCAATACCAAAATCAAGGTCTTTCTTTACCCGATTTGATCAATGAAGGTAACTTAGGATTGATGAAAGCGGCAAAAAGGTACGATGAAACTAGAGGTTTCAAATTTATCTCTTATGCAGTATGGTGGATCCGTCAATCAATTTTACAGGCATTGGCAGAGCAATCAAGAATTGTAAGACTTCCGTTGAACAAAATTGGTTCCATCAACAAAATTAATAAAGCATACGCTCACCTTGAGCAGGAAAATGAAAGACCACCTTCTCCGGAAGAATTGGCTGAAGTTCTTGACATGAGCGAGGAAGATATTAAAGAATCTATGAAAAACTCCGGAAGACACCTGTCTATGGATGCACCTTTAGTAGAAGGTGAAGATTCTAATCTTTATGATGTATTGCGTTCAGGAGAATCTCCAAGTCCTGATAAAGATTTGATGCTTGAATCTCTACAAATCGAGATTGAAAGAGCATTGAATACTTTAACGCCAAGAGAGGCAGATTTGGTAAGACTATATTTCGGACTGAACGGAAAACACCCAATGACTTTAGAGGAAATTGGTGAAACTTTCGATCTTACAAGAGAGAGAGTTCGTCAGATCAAAGAAAAAGCAATTAAGAGACTAAAACACAATACCAGAAGCAAGATCCTTAAATCTTACCTAGGTAAATAATTTTAGCGTAACAAATGTATAGCGGAGTCTGTTTTCAGGCTCCGTTTTTTTATAAATATCCAAATTAAAATATTTTATAATGAAGTCATTAATGAAACCCAAACCCGGAGATCTTTTTTATATTCCTTCTATTAACCAGTTGAATGAAAATGGATTTGTCATTGCCCGTTATATTGAATTTATGACTCCAAACCTAGGCCATCTTATTGAAGTCTTTGATCATTTTTATACCGAACCTCCAAAAAAGATTTCTGATGTATATACCACAAAGAGATTATTCCAGCCTATATTTTGCAGTATGCGTTTCTCTGGTATTCCAAGGTGGAAAATATTATTCAGTAATCCTGAATATGATAAATCTGAGTCATCATATAAAAATATTACCTTCGAATTTGACGGTAGTATCTGGATGGGTGGAGAAAGTATCATAACAGAAAATCAGGAATTACAAAATATTGAACCTTCTATCTGCTGGCGCATGGACCATATTATACTTAGAGTATTATACCATTTAAAAGGGTTTCTAGCTAATAATGAAATTATGGATTATGACAAAATCCCTATGGAATATAGTATGGATAATGAATTGACTGGGGAAAAAATACTTGAGATGGCAAAAATGACAGATAACAAATTTAAAAGCTGGATATAAAGAAGCTACAATCTTAACCATATTTCATACGGTTTTGTAACGAACCTGAAAATATTTTCAACTAATATAATTGCTAATTAAAAAAAACAATGACTACTCTACCCTTTGAAAACAAAATTACAAGAGATAAAAATATCCTGATTGTTCTACAGGATAGCCAAAACATTGATAATGAGCTTCAATATCTAATCAACAACTTCTGCGGAACGGTTGTAAATGATCTGGCAAAGCTTCAATCTGATTCCCAACATAAAAAAATATATGTTTGTGGAGATATCAACCAACTGAAAGACACAGATCTGTTACTACATGTTATTACAGAACTGTCTACGAATTATGAAAATTATACTCCTGAAAACCTAAAAATGGTTAATTTGGGACAAGTTCCCATCATTGTAAGTAATGCCGGAGTCTACTACAGAAAATTGTTTACTGATGATTATAGTTTCGACAAAATTAAATCTGAACACGATTTTCAGGAACTGACAGAATCCAACAAGGAAGCTAAAGCGTTTAGAAAAGGAATTTACCTGAGTAAAATTACCAAAGAAGTTACCGAAAATGGGCAGGAAGCTTTTCATTATCATCTTTTGAGATGCTCCAGTAACTTAACAGGTCCTACTGATAATTTCCGTAAAATTGATACCCAGATCATCCAACTTCTGAATGAGACTGCGAAAGACACTTTCGAGTACGATACAGATATGAATCATGCTTTAGTGCAGATTTATGAAAACAAAAAGAAAACTGCTGATTCTGACAAAGAAGTAAAAGCCAAAATAAAAGCGCACTCTGATAAAACGAAAGATATGCCTAAAGAAGGGCTTATTGCCTTTTGTACGTTCTATGATCATTCAAATATGGACAAAGTAAAACCTTCAGAAACAGATAGATTTGATCGGTCTTACAAACAGAACAGTGCTTTCACAAGGCTTCATTTCAGACTTAAAAAAACAGTCGACGATAGTTCGCTTGAAAAAGAATTCACCGTTACATTATATCCCAACTCTGCATTTTTGATTCCTCTTTCTACCAACAGATTGTATACTCATGAGATCAGACCTTCTGCTCTTGGAGTTGATCAGATTCCGCTAAGAATGGGATATGTGGTGCGTTGTTCTAATGTAGAAGCAATGTACACTGAAAATCAGGCTTATATTAAAGAAAACGGAGAATATATAAAACTTGAAGAGATCACTCCGGAACTTCATGAAGAACTGCGAAGCTCTTATTATGAAGAAAACAGTACTGAAAATAGAGTTGAATACGGAAAGGTTCATTTCAGCATGAATTCAGGAGATTACGAAAAACCTATTTATTAAGAGTTGAAAAGTATGAATGATACCGAATTCAAAAAAATACTGCTTCCATTAGAAGAAAATCTTTTTACAAGACTTTCTCTTTCTGCTGAATTTGAATCAACTGGGAAAGGGCGACTGGGAAACCATCTTGTAAAGGTGGAAGATATGCTGATTCCGATAGTAAGAACAACTACGCGATATACTATCCCGGCCACAGCATTTTCAAAAATTCATCATCAACTCGTTGACAGTATTAATGAAAAACTTTCTTCTGAAAACGTAGAAATACCAAAACAGGATTTCAACAATGCATTAATTGAAATTTATGATTCTTCTTATACAAAAATGGGCTTCCACTCCGATCAGGCATTGGATTTAAAAGACGATTCTTTTATAGGCCTTTTTTCATGCTATGATCGTCCGGAGGAAATAGAAGAATCTCAGTTGAGAAAGCTTGTCGTGAAGAATAAAACGACAGATGAAGAATTTGAAATATTACTGCATCACAATTCTGTCGTTTTATTTTCGGTGGAAGACAACAAGAAATTTCAGCATAAGATTATTCTGAATTCAGCTTCTAGCTCCAGAAAAGTGGAGAATGATAATAAATGGCTGGGAATTACCTTTCGTACTTCTAAAACCCATATCAAATTCCAAGATGAAAAACCCTATTTTTCAACTGGAGAAGTCTTAACAAAAGCTGACCAAGAACAGGAAGCAGAATTTTTCAAACTCCGAGGACAGGAAAACAGATTATTGGATTTTGTTTATCCTCCTATATTCTTTACGATCAGCCAGGCAGATACCTTACCACCTATTCATAAAGAATAGATTCAAAACCTAAAATACTGATTATCTTATTGAAAATCAGTAAAACGCAAATAATTTAAAATAACACCTCATGGAATATACCACAAAATGGCTCACCGATAAAACCCGCATCAAGGAACTGGTCGATTTTTTCATCACTCACAAAACAGATTCTTATATCTCTCATGGGGAAATGATGTCTGGCAGAGCACTAGATTCTCATCACTGGAATCCTGATTTGGAAGTGATACTGACTGAGCAGCTGCTTACAGATTTTAATTCTGATGGAAGTTCCAAACTGAATATTTTAATTACGGAAAATAAGAATGGAGAAATTGTCGGAATGATGGTTTTCAATGTGATCAACAGCCCTTTTAAAAAGTATGCAATTTTAGAAGATATGCTTTTGGATCAATCTGTAAGAGGACAGTCTCTTGGAAGCCAGCTGTTAGAAAAAGCTCTTCAGGAATCTAAAAACTGGAACATCAGCTTTATTTTATTGGAAAGCGGAGTTAACAACCATGGGGCTCATAATTTTTTCAGTAAATATGGTTTTAAAAAAGTATCTGAAAGTTATATTTTAACGTTTTAATTAAAAATTACTGATTATTAACAAGTTGAACAGTGAAAACGTTGTGGATGTTCAACAAAAATCAATGCTAATGAATGCTATTTCAATCATCGGAGCCGGAATTGGCGGCCTTACCTTAGGAAATATTCTGAAGCAACATGGGCATGATTTCACCATTTATGAAGCTGCCTCTGAAATAAAACCTGTAGGGGCAGGAATTATGATGGCTGTTAATGCGATGCAGGTTTTTGACCAGTTAGGGTTAAAAGAAAAAATTGAAAATGCCGGAAATAAGATTCATAGAATTACCATTGCAGACGAATCTTTAAAACCCATTTCCAAAACAGAGGTTCTTGAGCTGGAAAATAAGTACAGATCGTGTAATGTGGCTATTCACCGAGCAGAATTACAGAAAATTCTTGCAGAAAATATAGATACGGAAGCCATTAAGCTTGGATATTCTTTACAGAAAATAGAAAAGCGCGAGAACTATATTTTAGATTTTGAAAATACAATTCAGGAGGAAAGCAGGATTGTATTTGGGGCAGACGGTATTAAGTCTCCTATCCGAAATCAGATTCTAAAGACAGGTAATATCCGAAGCACCGGACAAAAGTGCTGGCGGGGCCTGGTAGAATTTGATCTTCCTGAGAAATACGACCAGGAAGCTTTTGAAATGTGGGGAAAAGGAAAACGTTTCGGTTTTGTAAAGATTTCTGATAAAAAAGTATATTGGTACGCCTGTATCAATGAAAAAGATTTCAGCAGATATCTTGAAATTACTGATATTTTTAATGATTTCAACACGTTAGTATTACAAATCATTGAAGCTACACCTCATGAAAATATTATTTGCAATACGATTACCGACCTCTCTCCTATTCCAAAATGGTACACGGATCATCTTTGCCTGATTGGAGATGCGGCTCATGCAACAACTCCCAATATGGGACAGGGAGCCTGCCAAGCCATTGAAGATGCTTACATCATTGGAAAGTTACTTGATCAGTACCAGGATTTTAATACTGTTTTCGAAAATTTTCAGATGATCAGGAGAAAAAAGGTGGATTATATTGTTAATACCAGCCGAACCATCGGAAAAGTTTCTCAATGGAAAAAAGGGAATTCAATCCGTAATTTTCTAATGGGACTGATTCCTGAAAGTGTGAACCAAAATATGGCAAAAAAAGTCATTACTTTAGAAATGTAAAAAAACAAAATTTAATACAATTGACAATCAATGAATTAACAGGATTTTAAATTATATTCGAACAACAAATCACAACCAAAAATTAAAAACATGAAAAAAATCTTTTATGTATTGCTCCTGATGATAGGAATTAATACAACACAAGCACAGGAAACCCCTCTTCTCGACAGGGGATTGTTCTTCGGAAACCCTGAAATATCCGGAGGCCAGCTGAGCCCGGATGGAAAATGGATCTCTTTTACCAAAGAATATGGAGGTATCATGAATATCTGGGTAAAGAAAATTGATGAGCCTTTTGAAAAAGCCCGCCCATTAACAGATAGTAAACGTCCTTTAAATGCTTATTTCTGGTCAGAAGATGGAAAGTACATTCTGTACGTAAAAGATAATAACGGTGATGAAAACATGAATATTTTTGCCGTTGATCCGATGGCTAAAGCAACAAGCGGAGTTCCGGCATCTAGAAACATTACTCCCCTTAAAGAGGTAACGGCACAAATTTATCTGGTAAGCAGAAAAGATCCTGATCTTTTGATGGTTGGACTTAATAACCGGGATAAAGCATGGCATGATCTCTATTCATTGAAAATCTCTACCGGAGAAATGAAAAAGATCTACGAAAATACAGACCGTATTACAAGTTATGATTTTGACTGGGATGAAAAGCTTAGGGTATTATCCAAAACAGATGATAAAGGAACAACTCAATTCTTCTACAAGGAAGGTGATAAACTGAATCCTATCTATGAAACGCTGGTAACAGAAAACGCTTATATTTCAAACTGGACCGAAGATAATTCTAAATTCTATCTTGTAACCAACAAAGGAGATCTGGATAAATCAGCCTTATTTCTGATGGATCCGAAAACAAAACAAATTACCAAAATCGAAAGCGATCCGAAGGATAAAGTAGATTTCGGAGGACTGTTTATAGACCGAAATACCAGAAAAATAATTTCTACCTCTTATACCGGAGATAAAACAGAATATTACTGGAAAAATAAAACATGGGAAGACAATTACAAATTTCTTCAAAGCAAATTCCCGGGAAGAGAAGTCGGTTTTGCCAGCTCAACCAATGATTATTCTAAATTCCTGGTATCGGTAGGTGGAGATAAATATGCTTCAGAAGCTTATTTCTTTGATTCTAACACGAAACAGCTTGTTTTTCAGTACACACCAAGAGCTGAACTGAAAAAAGTTGAGAAATATCTGGCTGCGATGACTCCTATCAGCTATAAAAGCAGCGATGGGCTTGAAATTCCGGCTTATCTTACTTTACCTGTAGGTTCAACAGGAAAAAATGTTCCCGTAGTTGTTTTGGTTCATGGCGGTCCAAAAGGTCCGAGAGATTATTGGGGATATAATTCAACGGTACAGTTTTTAGCTAACCGAGGGTATGCGGTATTACAGCCCAATTTCAGAGCAAGTGGCGGATTTGGTAAAAAGTTCCAGAACGGAGGCGATTTACAATGGGGAAAACTAATGCAGGATGATATTACCTGGGGTGTAAAATATCTGATTGATAACGGTATTGCTGATAAAAACAAAGTCGTGATAATGGGTGGAAGCTACGGAGGATATGCTACTCTGGCAGGGTTGGCCTTTACACCTGATGTATATGCTGCGGGAGTAGACATTGTAGGACCAAGTAATCTGTTTACCTTATTAGATTCGGTTCCTGCTTATTGGGAATCCGGACGGGCATTTTTATATGGAATGGTTGGTGATCCCAGAACTGAAGAAGGAAAAAAGAGGATGCATGATGCCAGCCCTTTATTCAGTGTAGATAAAATTAATAAACCTTTACTAATCGTTCAGGGAGCGAATGATCCAAGAGTAAAGCAGGCTGAAGCGGATCAAATCGTAATCGCTCTTCGTGATAAAGGTAAAAAAGTAAATTATATTCTGGCGGACGATGAAGGACACGGGTTCCGTAAACCTGTCAACAGCATGGCCATGTATGCTGAAACAGAGAAATTTCTTGCTGAAGTCATCGGAGGAAGATATCAAAAAGATATGCCTGAAAATGTTGCAAAACGTTTGAAAGAAATGACAGTTGACATTAAAAAAGTAACTTATACTCCAACAAAAAAAGCGGAAA
Source organism: Chryseobacterium sp. JK1 (assembly GCF_050632815.1). Taxonomy (NCBI): domain Bacteria; kingdom Pseudomonadati; phylum Bacteroidota; class Flavobacteriia; order Flavobacteriales; family Weeksellaceae; genus Chryseobacterium; species Chryseobacterium sp. JK1. The sequence continues at coordinate 1,613,131 of NZ_JBODRU010000001.1, forward strand.
CATCTAAATAAGACATTTGATTTATAAGGATAAAACCACCTCAGTATAGAGGTGGTTTTGTTATATGTAGATATTGATTATGTATAACAAAAAGACGCCCTCATAAAGGGGTAATTTAAAAACATTTAAAATTGTAATAATTATTAATGATAAAAATTAATTAGAATGAATTTAAAAGAAAAGAAAAAAGTTGAACTATTAGTTAAAGATCAATTAACAAGATTTATTAATACTAAAGGGCTTACCAAAAAGAATAACAGACTGGTCAATCCAATTGGTTATCTAAAAAAGATAAAATTAGCCAAAGAATTCGGATTAAAATGTTCTTATACAATTCAAAAGAATCATTCAAAAGAATACAAAATCTATTTTGAAAATGAAGTATTCAAAGCTTGCAATGTAATTATTGCTCATTACTTATAATACAGATCGGGTTTATCGTAGAAAAAAAAGACTGCCTCACTGAGACAGTCTTTCTTGTATATAATAGATGTTAACTAGTAGTTGAATGTAACTCCTGCTCCCCAACCTATTTCATTATCATAATTTCCGGATAGAGATAACCATTTTTGTACGATATACCTTACTCCAGTGGAAAACTCTCCGTCTGAATTGACACTAAAGTTTCCTCTTAATCTTCTGGACAATGGAATATCTTCTCTGCTCAGTTCCAGCAAAACCTTTCCATTATGGTCTACACTTGCGTCTGCGGTAATCAACATCGGCAATACATATTGCATCCCCACGATGAAAGCATATTTACTTTTTGAAGCTTTCTGCTGACCAAACCAGGTTTTCTTCCCATGAAAATCCATTCCCAGATCTTCTGACATCTGTCTTTCCATTATTTCATGGTTATTTTGAATTCTGAATCCCGCATAAGGCAACGCCCACTGGAATTTTCCTAAAAAGCGTCCTACTTTTGCTGTTCCTTCAAAATGATCAAAATTCCAGTTGGAATGAAACTCATTAATATTGGCCCATCTTGGTCCGAACATCGTCATCGTTTCTGCATGCATCTTATTGCTCGCAACATCCAGCATCGCCATAGAACTTGTCATTTTATTATCCTGAATAAAGTTTTTCCAGGCCAGTTTTCTATTCGGAAGCTGTGGATTGGGTTTTGAATTTTCATAACTGAAAACCCTTCCCATTCCTGCCATCATGTGGTATAAAATATGACAGTGGAAAAACCAGTCACCATCCTGATTGGCAGCAAACTCTATTGTTACAGTTTCCATGGGCATGATATCTACAACGTTCTTCAAGGGTGAATACTCCCCTTTTGAATTAATCAGTCTGAAATCATGACCGTGAAGGTGCATCGGGTGACGCATCATGGAATTGTTATAAAGCTTAATTCTAATGACCTCTCCTTTTTTCACCAAAATCTTATCCGTTTCTGTAACCGTTTTGTTATCAAGCGTCCACAGATAATGGTTCATATTTCCTTCCAGCGTAAATTTCATTTCACGAATGCTGTCTGCAGGAAGAATTGTTTTTTCAGGAGATTTTAGAATATTATAAGACAGTCTTTTAATGGTCTTTTCTTCCTTCATATCCATCCCTGAATGTTGAGAATGATCTTCCACATGTTTCTCTTCCTTCATTTTTACCCCCATCATTTCATTGATGTGTTTCATCGTCTGCTTTCTCTGACTTTCAGGAAGTTCCGGATACATTACTTCGTTCATATCCATCATCTGGTTTCCCATTGTCATGTTCATTGGCTTCATATTTCCGCTCATTTCCATCATTCCATTCATCATTTTCATTCCTTCAAAAAGCATAAGCCTTGGAAGATTGGGCGCTTCCACCTTATCACCGGAACCCAGCCAAAGTGAAGCATGGCCTATTCTGTCTTCTGAAGTCGCTCTGAACTCAAAACTTTTATTTTCCGGAATGGTAACTTCAATATCGTAGGTTTCAGAAACCCCGACAATAAGGCGGTCTACTTCTACAGGCACTACATCATTCCCGTCATTACCTACAACTTTTATTTTTCCTCCTCCGAAATTCAGCCAGAAATAAGTGGAAGAACCTCCGTTGGCAACTCTTAATCTTACTTTATCACCCGCCTTCAAATTGGAATAATCAGAGCTTGGAGTTCCGTTGATGAGGAATTTATCATAATATACATCACTCACGTCCATGGCTTCCATTCTTTTCCATTCATTCAGAGCTTTTGTCCCGAAATTTCCGGATTTGATGGCTTCCCAGTAGCTTTGTACAGCATTTTTCTTTACAGCATACCAATCTGTATTGGCCATGTGGAGTCTTCTGGCAATCTGCATGGGATCATCATCACTCCAATCTCCCAATAATACAGGAATTTCTGCATTATATTCTGTCTTGGGTTCTCCTTCCCTTTTCTTGAAAACAAGAATCCCGTTCATTCCTATCTGTTCCTGAAGTGCTTCGTGAGAATGGTACCAATACGTTCCGTTTTGAGACACTTTGAATTTGTATAAATGGGTTTCTCCAGGTTTTACAGGTTTTGTCGTAAGATAGGGAACCCCATCGTGCTCATTGGGAAGAATAACACCATGCCAGTGTAATCCTGTATTTTCTTTAAGCATATTGTGCAGGTAAATTTCGGCTGTATCTCCTTCTGTAAAATATAAAGTCGGAGCCTGAAGTTTACCGTTAATTGCCAAAGCTCGTCTGTTCTTTCCTGTAAAATTGACAATCGTGTCTTTTACATACAAATCATACCGAACTGTTTTTCCTCCAAAGCTTATTTTTCCATTTTCCGAATTTCTTTTTAAAACAGATGATCCTTCCTGCTGATTTTCGGTTAAGCTTGGGGTATTATCTTCATTTTCTACCAGTTCCATTCCACATTTTGGACATTTTCCGGGTTTATTTGAAATAATTTCCGGATGCATAGGACAGGTGTACGTTTTTTGAAATAAAGAATTAGGTTTCGGTTGAGATACAATTTGCGATATTTTTTTTTCAGGCTTAGAATCTGGTATAACGGTCTTTACTTTCTCAGCTACAATAGCTTTTTTTTCGTTTTTTACCTTTTTATGATCCGTTTTTTTTTCGGGCCTGACTTTATTTATTTTCGTTTCTACTGGTTTAGTTCTGGTCTCTGCTTTAGGGATAGGCTTTACCTCTGGCTTAGTAGCTGCTTTGGGTTGTATAACAACGGTTTTCTTTACCAGAGTCATTTTGCACTTTGGACAGTCTCCTGGTTTTGAAGATACTACCTCAGGGTGCATAGGACAGGTATAGTACGTTTTCGTAGTTTGTGCGAAGGTAAAAACAGAGAACAAAAGTAACAGAAACATTATTAGTTTTTTCATAACATTTCGAACTTTTATAAGTTACACAACTTAAAGTTAATTAAAAATTAAGCTATGTAACTCATTATTTTAAAGAATAATACAATAATTATTTAATTTCTGCCTTTACACTTCCACATGAAAGCATAGACTTCCCATAATATGGATTGGCAATCTGCTTTTCGTCGCTTAGCCAGCTTCCGTCTGCCATTGGGCAATATTGTACATAAACCGGTTTTTCAGAAAGTTTAAACTGCTTAGTAAGAGCAATCATATTGTCTGAAAGATTCATGAAAGTTTCTCTTTGGGCGGCAACAGTTCGTGCTTCAGAAATAACAGAAGCATCTTTTCTAAGGATATTGAGATTTCCTTCAGAAACTTGTTTGTAATCAATTGCTGAAGCTGTTTTAATGAATTCTGTAGCAGCTTTTGATGTTTTGTCAGCATCATCTGAAGCTAAAGCAGATTTGATGGCGATATAATTCTGATACAGTTTGGAAACCTGTGCATCCTTTTTAGACTGGGCTGAAAGGCTAATAACTGAGAATAAAGATAGGGCTGCTGTAATGATATATTTTTTCATTGTTTTAAAATTTTAGAATTGTTTTTTTATAAAGAATAGTAAATAACGCATGCGGTAGATGCGCAAGGGCATGTCGACTCAACGGTATTATCCCATAACTCCGAAAAACGACTGACAAATTCTAAATTCTAAAATTACAATGATTAATGTAAAGAGGTACTGCCTCATATTCGGGCGGTGCATTGATCTGAATCTGAGTAAATTTGGTTGCAGAAAAAGACTTATCGAGAACAGTAAAATGATGTTTTACAGGCAATTCTGATACAGCATTTAAAAAATCTATTTTAAGAAGATCAGATTTCTGAGAATCATCCACTTTTACGATTTTGATCTCTGTTTTGCAGCATCCTTTTTTATCTTTAACACCACATTTTGCACAGATATCTTCAACTTTCTGGCTTACAGAAACAAATTCTTTCATACAATAATGAACACTAAAAGCTGCTCCGGAAGAAAACCCGAAGTAGAAAATAGAGAATAGTATGGCAAGAATCTTTTTCATTGTTGAAGCAAAGTTAAAAATATCCTGGAAACCGTTGTTATAAAATTCCGTAATGTTGTTATAAAATTCTGGTAAATGAAAAAGCTTTCAAAAATACATTTGAAAGCTTTTCTGTTTTTTATCGAAAATCTCAGCAGTTTAAAAAATGAGCTGAAATATGTTTTAAAGTCTGAATTCCAGTTTCACATTAAAGAAACGTCCTGTAAGACGTACCGGAACCGGATACATATTGGTGCTGGTTGAGTTATAATCTGTGATCCACTGGTTAGCTACTGTATTATTGATATTAAACGCATTGAATACCTGAACGCCTAAAGTAAGTTCTTCAAAATTACCCCAGAAGCCAGATCTTTTATTTTTCTCTTTCGGATCAATAAAGACTTTTGTTAGACCAATATCCACTCTTTTATAAGATGGAAGAGTCTTTTGATAATTGTATGCAGAAGTAAAGTCAGGCTGCCCGTTACTGTTGAACAAAACAGGTGCTCCCGTTGGCAGTCCCATAGCGTATACCAAAGTAAGATTCACTCTCATAGATGGGAATTCCGGCATATAATCCTGATAGAACATCGCAAACCTTAATCTCTGATCGGTAGGTCTAGGAATGTCTCCTTTCCCATCGATATTTTCATAAACTCTTGCGTAACTCGCAGATAACCACGAATCTACACCTGGAACAAATTCACCGAATAATCTTGTATCAATCCCGTACGCATATCCTTTAGAGTTATTTTGTCCTGAATAACGAATTCTCACATTATCCATATAGTATGGAATAAGGTTATCCATTTTTTTGTAATAAAGTTCCGTTGTCAATTTAAACGGTCTGTCATACATCTGGAACTCATAATCATTGGCAAGAATTACCTGGATAGAGCGCTGTGACTTTATATTGGAATTGAAGTTCCCGTCAAGATCCTTAATTTCCTTATAGAAAGGAGCCTGATAATAGATTCCTCCGGAAATTTTGAATAACATATCGCTATCCCAGTCTGGTTTTATCGCAAACTGAGCTCTTGGAGAGAATATGGTTTCTTTATTAAAGCTCCAGTTGGCAACACGTACTCCGGCATTAACAAATACTTTACTGGCTCCCCAATAGAATTTTTGTGAATACTGAGCATAAGCAGAAAGCCTTGTCGGTTCAATATTATTCTGCCCTGCAATATAGTAAGCGAGCTTAAGATCTCCTGTATTTCCTGTTCTGGGATCAATAACGTCCGGTCTTGGAAGGCTATATCCTGCAGAATCTACAAGCTTCCATTCATTGGTAAGATCTTTTAGATTTTCTTTCTCATATTTGAATCCAACTTCAATGTCGGTATTCACATTGGGGGAAAATTTTGCTCTGAACTGTGTTCCGTAGGTTCTTACAAACAAATCATTACGTGCATGCTCTATCTGTCCGCCCACGTCATAAGAAGCAACAGGCTCCTGTGTTTTAGGATCAAAAGTCTGCAATTCGTACGCTGACTGTATGGTATAATATTCTTTTTCTCTGTTTTGATAAGCGAAGGCATCCAAAGTAAGCTTCCATTTGTCTGCCGGCTTATAATTCATAGAAACAGTACCCATCATATTCTTGTACTGATCGTTCTCTTTACCTCCATATCCGATATTAACGGTAATGGGTTGCTGAAGACTTCCAAAAGTGACACTTTTCTCTTTAGGAATCATTTCATAATCATTCTTTGAGTAATATCCAATGAATGATACGGAGAACTTATCATTGATATGGTAATTAAGATAAGACTGGAAATCCCAATACGTAGGATTAAAGTCTGTATCTTCTTTCAATGTATTAAGAACAAGGTTGGTATTTCTGTATCTTCCTGAAAATAAAGCGGTAAACTTTTTGTTTTTTGAAGCAAGACCTGTTGTAAGTCTTCCTCCAATTAAGCTTGCTTCTCCGGAAAGTTCAAATTTTTCAGGTTCACGGTAATAGATATTTAAAGCCGAAGACATTTTATCTCCGTATTTGGCTTCAAATCCTCCGGCAGAAAAATTCACAGCAGATACCATATCCGGGTTAATGATACTCATCCCCTCCTGTTGGGAGTTTCTGATCAGAAATGGTCTGTAGATCTCAATATCATTAATATAGATAAGGTTTTCATCATAGTTACCACCACGAACCATGTATTGTGAAGACAGCTCGGTATTGGAGTTTACGGAAGGAAGTGTTTTAAGCATTCCTTCGATGCCTCCGTTGACAGAAACCACATTTTTGGCATCTTTGGCTGAAATTCTAACGTTGGTAAGGTCGTTGGTTCTTCCTGTTACTTTTTTCTGGAAGACAACTTCCTCTATATCGGTTACTTTAGTCGTCGCTGTATCTTTTTTTCTATGTTGGGAGAAAATCAGTACAGGGACCATAAGGCTTAGCGGTAAAACTAGTTTTTTCAAAAGAAATGTTTTAGAATCTCTAAAATTAATGTTTTTTTAACAATTACAAAATCGATTCTCTAATTCTTGTTAATTTTTGTAATAAATCTTCTAATAAATCAAGTCTTAACATATTGGCACCGTCAGATAGTGCGGTTTCCGGTGTAGGATGAGTTTCAATGAAAATTCCGTCTGCTCCTACTGCAATTCCTGCTTTGGCTACCGTTTCAATAAGCTCCGGTCTTCCTCCTGTAACTCCTGAGGATTGGTTAGGCTGCTGTAAAGAATGCGTAACATCCAGAATAACAGGAGCATATTCTCTCATTGTAGGAATTCCTCTGTAATCTACGATCAGATCTGTATATCCAAAAGAATTTCCTCTTTCAATAATGGCTACTTTTTGGTTATCGGAATCCGTCACTTTCTGAACTGCGAACTTCATAGCTTCAGGAGAAAGAAACTGTCCTTTTTTCAAGGTTACACATTTTCCAGTTTTTGCTGCCGCAACAAGTAAATCTGTCTGACGAACCAAAAATGCAGGAATCTGCAGTACATCTACATATTGAGCCGCTAACGCAGCGTGTTCATTTTCGTGAATATCAGTTGTAGTAGGAATATTGAATGTTTCTCCTACTTTTTTAAGAATTTCAAGTGATTTTTCTTCACCAATTGAGGTAAAAGAATCTACACGACTTCTGTTTGCTTTTTTGAAACTTCCTTTGAAAATATAAGGAATATTATATTTATCTGTAATGTTAATTACTTTCTCAGCAATTCTGAGTGCCATATCTTCTCCTTCAATAATACATGGACCTGCAATAAGAAAAAAGTTCTTTGAATCTTTGTGCTGAATATTATCTAAATACTGAATCATTTTATTAAAATTAAAAAGTTCAGTAAAAATACTGAGAAAGTTTCAGAAATGGAAATTATTTGATGGGTTTAATGGCCGTGGCCGCATTAGTTTTTGAGTCTTTGTTTTCATGAATTTCCGATTATAAAATTAATAGATGCTTCGACGAGCTCAGCATGACAACTTTAATACCATCAATTATATTAAAGTAAAACCACAATAACCGGATAGTAATCAAAAGATTATAGTTATTAATCAAAAAAAGTAAGGTTTTATGGACTCTGCAAGCTTACAATATGTGGAAATGAAGCATAAAAGACTCTTTGGACTCCCCTTTGGATTCACATTGCATTAAAAGTTAATTTACAGCGATGTCATGCTGAGCCTGTCGAAGTATTGCGATGATTTACTTAGAACTTTTTCAGGACCTTCTCAAATGTATTGACGTTTCTGCTGGTAAACTGATCTTTCAGACTTTTCTGTCCCAAAACCTTTCCGAACGTAGAATCCAGAGTATTTCCTTTTGGAACCTGCCAATAAAATATCCCGTTGATAATTTCAGCCTTTTCATTTTCTGCCTGCGCTGACTTTTGGAATTCTTCCAGCAAAACAGTTTCTACTCCCGGAATACCCACAAAGCCGTACACATGAAGCATTTCATTTTTTTCGAAAGGAATACTGTTCCAGAAAACTTCTGTTTCTTCCTGAGATTTAATAAACAAAAAAGCTTCGTATGAGAAATGATCAGACATCGCTTTTTCAAGGATTTCCTTTAAATCGGCTGCATTTTTGTCTGAAGAGAACACGATGTTTCCAGAGGCCAGTATAGAACTTACGTCTTTCATACCCGCATCTTTAAAAACCTGGCATACATCTGCCATTTTCATGTTGGTTCCTTTTACGTTAACGCCACGGAGAAAAGCACAGTATTTCATTTTTGAGGGATGTTGGGTTTGAGAATTTTAGAGTAAGAGAGTTATTTTACAACCTTTCGCTCTCGTAATTCAATCTTTAAATATTTTAGTTTTTCAATCTTTTAATCAACTCTAATGTACAAATTATAGTCTGTTCCCGAAGGTTTCAGATGGTAGATTTTCTCTAAAATTTTGTTATTGCTGTTCAGATGATCTTTAACCCTGAATTCTTTTAAAAGACGATAATGAGTTTGGTAATAAGCAGAATTCGCATCATTTCCTTCATACAGATTTTTGTACGAAAGCAGATATTTTGGTTTTCTATTTTTTACGGTATTAATCCAATAATGGGCTTTATCTTTCTTTATTTCCACCTGAATCTGCTTATCTACTAATCCTACTTCATCAATGGTTTTTAATCCTGAAAAGTAAGGCACATATCCGGCGGGTTCCAGTAAAATCCACTGATTTTTATCTTTCTCATATTGGTTTAAAAATAGCCCGATTGTTCTTCGATAATTCCACTCCCCATTTCCGGTAGCAATGCAGTGAATGGTCTGAAATGCAAGCATTGGAAGAATATAAAATAGGGTAAGCAAAGAAAGCCATAGATTTCTTCTTTCTTTCTGTTCAAGGATAAAGATAAGAATTGGGACAAAAAGTAATAATTGAGGCACCCAATAATACCAGTCGAATAAACTTTTCTGAGAGATAAAAATGATCTGTTTTGTCCATCCGAAAATAAAGATAACCCATAAGAAATAGTTTCTTTTTTCTCTTTGTCTGATAAGATAAATGAAGCACAGAAGTTCAAAAATCAATACGATAATTGTAACAGGATTGAAGTCTCCCGGAAGTTTCAGCATTCCCCAAAAGTTGCCAAAACTCTTAAAAAAGTAGTCAACATGCTGTTGGAAAGTAAGGTGCTCCTCATACAGTAATTTCTTTGCTGTAATCGTATTATTTACTACTTCTCCAAAATAAAACCAGTTGAAAGCCACCGTTGACAAAACACCCCACAGACCTCCAAAAACAAAATTCCATCTGACCTTTTTATTCCAAAATACATCCACAAGAAACAGGATTCCCAGAAATATTACAGTATCAATTCTGGTAAACATGATGAGAGCCGGAAAAAGAGTAATCACCCATTTTCTCCCTTTGTTAAAACCATAATACAATAAAGCCATTTCCAGGAAAAACAGAATTCCATATTCCATTCCAAGAATTGAAATCTTAATGGCAGGTGGTAGAATACCAATTAAAAATATAAATAAAGCTTTGTGCCAAGGGTTTTTAAGAACCAAATGAGACAAAAGCAATGTTCCTATTGTAAAAAGTAAAGAGTTAAAAATCAAAAGAGGCTCAATAAAGTTTTCTTTCCCAAAAACCAAATTGAAAAGATAAGACACAAAAACATAGAGATGAGTGGTAGATGCAGAGATCTTAGTATCGCCATTGAAGCCTATTACGCCGTAATCCAGTAAATTCTGAGCCACTCTCCAGGTGATAAATGCATCTTCCTGAATGTAATGGGTTAGTAAGAAAAGAAGTTTAAAGAGTACCGTAATAATAACGGCATAGATTGGGATTTTTCTATTTTGTGTTTCGGACATTCTGTATTTTTAGTTTCACAAATATAACCTTAAAATTCAGGATTCCCAATAATAAAAAAACGGAACCGAAGTTCCGTTTTAAAGTATGTTATTTTGTTGCTTTGATAATTGCTGAAGTAATCTGATTTTCTTTTTCTTTCGAATAAGTAGAATCAAAAGGCTCCATAACATCAAATAAGTACTGATAGAATGGCGTGATCTGCTGAACGTTTTCAGACTCTTTCATAGCCTTTTCTTTACCCATTTCCTGAAGATCTTTGATAAATACATTGAACTTCTTATCAATCGGCTCTATAGATTTTACAAGATAAGCGTATGCTTTTTCTTTCTGTCCGATCTTTGTGTAAGCATCTGTAACCGCTGAAACGACTAGAGAATACTCCATCGGTTTTGTTCTCATTTGTCTTCTCAGATAGCTTTGCTCTGCTTTAGAAAGGCTTTGGTAATAATCATATTCTTCAAAGATTCCTTTTTTAAGCACTTCTGCCAGTTGAAGACCTTTCTGCTCCTGTCCTGCAATAATGTATCCTGAAACAATAGAACTTAATGAACGAGGATCATTGTATTTTTCAGCAGGAATTTCTTTTGCTGCAAGATCCAGAACTTCTAATGCTTTTGCTTTCTGTCCGTTTAGTGCAAGGGCTGCTGCGGCTCTGCTTGCAGACATTCTATAGCTGATAATGTTGGAAGTTGCTGTTTCATCAAAGTGAGCATTCAGATCTTTGAAGTTCCCCCATCTGAAGTTTTTCACTACATTATATAGAGAATTGGCATCTACTCTTCCCATATCACCGTCAGGTGTTGGAAGCGTCTGGATAGGAACCAATCTGTAACTGAAACCGTCAAACTGAAGATAATCGTTAAGATAAAAAATGTTCTCGCTGTCGTAGATTCCTCCTGATGAGAAGTTGATTGGTCTCTTCCAGTCGAAGTTTGCCAATAGATCCATCAGGATCAGGTTGTTTTTATAAAGTGTATTTCCTTTGTAAGTAATCATAATCTGATTGGCTACATTCGGAAGGTCTGCCTGATTGATGATTCCTGCTTTTAAAGCATTTTCTTTATTTACCGGAAGAATGAATTTGTTTACCGGAAGAATATTATACTTCTCATATTTTTCTTCTCCGAAGTACATTTTCAACAACTGATCTTTTTCCGGAGATTTGAACTTAATGAAGTTCATCGCCTCTTTCAAAGTTAAAGAATCCTGAGTAAGATATTTTCTGAAATCTTTGAATTCTGTATCTGGAACTCCCTGTTCTTTCAACATAGAAAATACGCCTTCCCAATCTTCTTTCTTCATCATATAGATCTGGTCGTTTACACCGTCTCTGTAATCATCATGGGTTAACTGGCTAGGAATTCCCATTGCGTTATAAGTTCTTCTTTTCACCTGATCCAAATTCCAAGGAGTGGAAGCCAGAGTGAAGTTAACCACTTTTACGTCATCCCTGAATCTTTCTGTTTCCTGAATAGCCCAAACCGGATACGTATCGTTATCACCGTAAACAAATAGGATATCGTTTTTCGGTAATGATTTTAAAACTGAATAAGCATAGTCATATGCCGTATATCTGTTACTTCTGTCGTGAACATTATAGTTCTGGAAGCCCATCATAAAAGGTACTCCTAATAATACAACTCCTATCGCGATATTGGCACCGTTGGATTTGATTTTAGATTGAAGAAACCATAAAATAGCTCCGGCTCCAAGCCCGATCCATATGGCAAAAGCGTAGAATGAACCCACCATTGCATAATCTCTCTCTCTCGGCTCGAAAGGTTTTACTCCCGTGTAGAAAATAATCCCAACACTTGTTATAATGAATAAAGAAAGTAAAGCATAAAATCTTCCGAAATCTCTGTTCAGTTGGAAAAAGAATCCGATCAATCCTAAAATCAATGGAAGGAAGAAGAATTTTACCGTACTTTCATTTTTAAACTTAGCAGGCATTTTATCCTGATTTCCTACTATTACATTATCAATGAAAGGAATTCCGGAAATCCAGTTTCCTTTTGTACTTTCCATATTTCCTTCAAGATCGTTCTGTCTTCCTACAAAGTTCCACATCAGGTATCTTACAAAATAATATCCGTTCTGGAAAGAAATGAAATAATCCATATTCTGAAGTAAAGAAGGCTTCTGAACATTGATCAGGTTATAAGGTTTTACTTTCAGATAATCTGAAGCAGTAATCGATTTATCTTCGTATTTTGCTCTCAATTCATCAAAAATCTGCTTAGCCTGTGGGTTGTCTGCCACATCTTCGTTCCCGTAGTTGAATGTAAAATCCGGAGCACCATACATTGAAATATAGTTGGCCATTACATCTTTATCTTCGTTGAACATTCTCGGCATTAAGCTTATCTGAGACTTGTTGAATACATAATTGAATCGGTCTCCGGTTTTTCTGTAGGTTCCGGTTTTCTCATCTTTTTCGTAGATCTCACCTGTTTTCTGAGTCTTAAAGCTTCCGTCTTCATTTTTCTCAATTCCGTTAGCATCAAGAAACGCTGTATAGTTCTGTCCATAGATCGTTGGCCAGTCTCCATACTGCTCTCTGTTGTAATAATCCAACATACCAATTGCAGTATCAGGATCATTAAGGTTCATCGGTGGGTTAGCATTCGCTCTGATTGGGATTACCATCCAGCAAGAGAACCCGATAATCATATACACTACAGACAAAGCTACAGTCTGATACAGGTTTCTTTTTGTTTTTCTGGCGTACCTGATCATGAAATAAGAGATCGCAGCCATTAAGATAAACGCTGCAATAGTACCTGAGTGGAAAGGAAGTCCAAGACCATTTACAAAGAAAATCTCAAGTCTTCCAAACATCGTCATAATCAGAGGGAAGATAATTTTGAAAACAACAATCAAAATTCCCAATGTAATAAGGTTAGCGAAAACAAAATTCTTCCACGTAAACTTGTAGTTTCTTGCATAATATACAAGACATACCATAGGAGTTGCCAGCATACACATCATGTGTACCCCAACAGAAAGTCCTAAAACGAAGAAAATAAGGATAATCCATCTTTCACTGTCCGCTGCCTGATACTCATTTTCCCATTTCGTAATCAACCAGACCAAAAGAGCGATAAACATTGAAGCCATCGAGTACACCTCTCCTTCTACTGCCGAGAACCAGAAGGTATCTGAGAAGGTGAAGCAAAGTGCTCCAATAGCTCCGGCAAATAAAATGGAGATTTCCTGATGTTTGGTAATTTCTTCAAAATCTTTGTTTAAAAGTCTTCTCACAAAATGAGTGATCGTCCAAAACAAAAATAAAATAGTCAGCGCACTGAACAATGCAGACATCGCGTTGATTACGATGGAGTAATTTTCGCCTTTCCCTAATGCAAAAATGGCTGCCACGGCACCCACTATCTGGAATAAAGCCGCTCCTGGAGCGTGCGTTACTTCAAGTTTTACTGCAGAAGAAATGTACTCTCCACAATCCCAAAAACTGAAATTGGGTTCTATTGTGGACAAGTACGTGAAAAACGCAATGACGAAAATCACCCATCCTAAAACGGTGTTCCATTGCCTAAAAGTCCAATTTTTCATAGTATTAAATCAATTATGCGAAAATAAGGCTTTTATCTTATTTTATGCGGGTTTTAACAAAATTTAAAAATTTTGGCGTGGTATTTGAGACAATAGACGTGTTAAAAGTGAAAATACGAAAATAGATTTTTATCAAAACAGGGCCTAGAAATCAAACAAAAGTTTAGTAATTATTTATTTTTTTGTATTTTTGCAGTCAGATTTTTATTGAAAATAACAAATAATGAGTAATGTTTACGATAATATCCTTGGCCTTATAGGACATACTCCTATGGTGAAGCTAAATACTGTCACAAAAGATATTCCAGCAACCGTTTATGCCAAGTTAGAATCATATAATCCTGGACATTCCACCAAAGACCGAATCGCACTTCACATTATAGAGAACGCAGAAAGAAAAGGCTTATTAAAGGAAGATTCAGTAGTTGTAGAAACTACTTCCGGAAATACCGGGTTTTCTATTGCGATGGTATGTATCATCAAAGGATATAAATGTATTCTTGCGGTAAGCGACAAGACAAAACCTGAGAAAATTGCTTATCTTAAAGCATTGGGAGCAACCGTTTACATCTGCCCGGCCAACGTACCGGCGGATGATCCCAGATCATACTATGAAGTAGCTAAAAGAATCGCCCAGGAAACCCCTAATTCAATTTACATCAATCAGTACTTTAATGAGCTGAACATTGATGCCCACTATCAAACTACTGGTCCAGAAATCTGGGAGCAGACGGAAGGTAAGATCACTCACCTTTTTGCCTGTACCGGAACCGGAGGTACTTTATCCGGATCGGCAAAGTTCCTGAAGGAAAAGAATCCCGATATCAAAATTATTGGAGTGGACGCTGATGGATCTATCTTAAAGAGCTATCACGAAACCGGAGAAATTCACAAAGAAGATGTACATCCGTACCAGATTGAAGGAATGGGAAAAAACTTAATCCCTTCTGCCCTTCTTTTTGATAAAGTAGATGAGTTTGTAAGAGTGAATGACGAAATGGCAGCCTACAGAACCCGTGAGATTGCTTTGAAAGAAGCCATTATGGGAGGTTACACCACCGGAGCAGTTACACAAGGGTTAATGCAATATGCACAATCTCATGAACTGAATGAGAATGATGTTATTGTTTTAATTTATCCTGACCACGGTTCAAGATACATCACTAAAGTATACAGTGACAAATGGATGGCCGAACAGGGATTTGTGAATAACTGTTTTCACAACTATGACGAAGTTTTCAAGACTGAGTTTATCAAATAATATATAAATCACAATATAAATCAAGCCTTTTGCGTGTTCTACAAAAAAGGCTTTTTGACTTAAAAATTACGATATAAAATGTTGGATATTTTTGAAAGAATAAAAGAAAATCCAGGACCTCTTGGACAATTTGCAGACTATGGTGAAGGCTATTTTATTTTCCCAAGATTAGAGGGCCCTATTGGTCCCAGGATGCAGTTTCAGGGTAGAGAAGTAATTTTCTGGAGTGCCAATGACTATTTAGGACTGTGTAATCATCCTGAAGTAAAACAAGCAGACGCAGATGCAGCAGCAGAATACGGAATGTTCTATCCTATGGGAGCAAGAGCAATGTCGGGGGAAACAGATCAGCACCTTCAGCTGGAAAGAGAATTGGCAGACTTTGTACAAAAAGACTCAGCATACTTATTGAACTTCGGTTACCAGGGAATGGTTTCTACCATTGATGCTTTGGTAAGCAGAAATGATGTGATTGTGTATGATATGGATTCTCATGCCTGCATCGTGGATGGGGTAAGACTTCATTCTGGTAAAAGATTTACCTATAAACACAACGATATGGCAAGTCTTGAAAAAAACCTTCAGAGAGCAACGAAAGTAGCTGAAGAAAATGGCGGAGGTATTCTTGTCATTACAGAAGGAGTTTTCGGGATGAGAGGACAACAGGGAAAACTGAAAGAGATCTGTGATCTTAAATCAAAATATAATTTCAGACTTTTAGTAGATGATGCTCACGGATTCGGGACACTTGGTAAAACAGGAGCCGGAGCTGGTGAGGAGCAGGGATGTCAGGATCAGATTGATGTTTACTTTTCTACTTTTGCAAAATCTATGGCTGGTTTCGGAGCTTTCCTTGCGGGAGACAAAGAAATCATCAGATACCTAAAATTCAACCTTAGATCACAAATTTTTGCTAAATCTTTAACAATGCCAATGGTAATTGGTGGATTGAAAAGATTGGAATTGCTAAGAACAAGACCTGAGATCAAAGCCAAGCTTTGGGAAAACGTATATAAATTACAGAACGGATTAAGAGACAGAGGATTCAATATTGGTGATACCAATACTTGTGTAACTCCTGTTATGATGCAGGGAACTCCTGTAGAGGCTACTCTACTGGTGAAAGATCTTAGAGAAAATTACGGAATCTTTACTTCTGTGGTGGTATATCCGGTCATTCCGAAGGGGATGATTCTTTTAAGGTTAATTCCTACAGCATCTCATACAGATTCAGAAATCAATGAAACACTGGCGGCATTTGAAGCCATTCATGACAAATTAGTAAGTGGTTACTATAAAGAGCAGGAGCAATTATTACTGCAGGAACAGGGATTAAGTTTTAAAGCAATTTAATTCATAACAATACAAAAAACCACTGATTAGCTCAGTGGTTTTTTATTTTTAAAAACTATAATGCTACATAACAAATGAAACTCAGAGGATATACATTGGGAATTTTATCGGCGGTTTCTTACGGATTGATTCCAATCTTTATTCTTCCGATTAAGCAGGCCCGTTTTTCAGTAGACGTTACTTTATTCTACCGTTTTTTCTTTTCTGCTTTAATGGTGGGCGGATACCTGCTCTGTTCCGGAGAAAGTTTTAAAATCAATAAAAAAGAAGCCTTTATTCTGGCAGTACTTGGAATCTGCTATGCGTTATCTTCAGAATTTTTATTTCTGGGATATGATTTCCTGACACCTGGAATTGCCTCTACGGTTTTATTCATCTATCCGGTCATTGTAGCATTGATTATGTTTTTCTTGTACAGGGAAAGACTGACAAAACTTTCCATCTTCTCACTTCTTCTTGCCTTTGCAGGAGTTATCGTGCTATGTTTGAAAGGAAACAGTATGGAAATTAATTTTGCAGGATTGGGAATCGTAATGCTCAGTTCCCTTTTTTATGCCCTTTATATGGTGATCGTCAATAAGTCGAATATGAAAGTATCCGGGTTTAAGCTTTCATTCTACTCTATGTTTTTTACGTCTGTCTTTTTTATAACAAAAACTTCAGTAGCGGGAGAATCTTTAGCCATTCCTTCACTCTCTTTATTTTTAAACTTTTTGATTTTTGCCTTTTTAACTACAGTTATCTCCAGTTTATGCCTGGTATATGCCATCAAATATATTGGCTCTACTCCAACGGCTATTCTAGGAGCTTTGGAACCTGTAGTGGCAGTCATGATCAGTGTATTAATGTTTCAAGAAAAATTTACAGCCAACCTCTCCATAGGAATTACGTTGATTCTTTTGGGCGTGACCCTTAATGTGATTAGCGACCGAAAGAAAATAAACCCTATTTAAAAAAAACATATTTTTAATAAATACGAAAATCCGAGCCCTTGAAAGAGTTCGGATTTTATATGCTATTATATCACATCAAAAAATTTTTATTTAAAAAAAGTTTAGAATAACTTTGCAAAAAATTTCTGTTGAAAGACCTGCTTCTTATTACTCCGCCTTTTACCCAGCTCAATACTCCTTATCCTGCCACTGCTTATATTAAAGGATTTTTAAATACCAAAAATATTTCCGCATACCAGGTAGATTTGGGGATTGATGTTATTCTGGAATTATTTTCAAAAGATGGGATAAAGAAGGTTTTCAGTAAAGAAATTGATCTCCAAAATGTTTCTGAAAATTCACAAAGGGTTTTTGCTTTAAGAGAAGAATATATAAAAACCATTGATCAGGTGATTCTTTTTTTACAGGATAAAACGCCGACATTGGCAAGGCAGATCTGCAGTATGAACTTTCTTCCGGAAGCTTCCCGTTTCAACCAGCTGGATGATATGGAATTTGCCTTCGGAAATATGGGACTTCAGGATAAGGCCAAACACCTGGCAACACTTTACCTGGAAGATATCTCAGATTATATTGTTGAAAATATTGATGCTAATTTTGGCTTCAGCAGATATGCAGAAAGGCTTGGAAAAAGTGCTAATTCTTTTGACGAACTATATACAAAACTATCTGGTGAAAAGACTTTTATTGATGATTTTACCTTAGCAATTCTTCAGGAAAAAATTGAAACTGTGCAACCTAAGCTTGTCTGTTTTTCGGTTCCGTTTCCTGGAAATCTCTACTCCGGATTCAAATGTGCCCAGTTGATAAAAAAACACTATCCTCATATTAAAACGGCAATGGGAGGAGGTTTCCCCAACACCGAACTAAGAGAAATAAAGGATAAAAGAGTATTTGAATTTTTCGATTTTATCACTTTGGATGATGGTGAACTTCCTCTTGAGCTTCTTTGTCAGAGCTTAGATATTTCTCAGAAAGAAGCAGAATTCAAAAGAACTTTTTTAATTGAAAATCAGGAAGTCGTTTATAAAAACAACTCAAAGAGACACGATTATAAACAAGCTGATGTAGGAACTCCGGATTATACCGATCTGAAGCTTGATCAATATATTTCGGTCATCGAAATCGCCAACCCTATGCACAGTTTATGGAGCGATGGAAGATGGAATAAATTAACCATGGCTCACGGATGCTATTGGGGAAAATGTACTTTCTGTGATATTTCTCTGGACTATATTAAAATATATGAGCCCATTTCAGCCAAAATTCTGGTAGACCGAATTGAGGAGCTTATCAAAACCACGGGAGAAACCGGATTTCATTTTGTGGATGAAGCGGCTCCGCCTGCATTGATGAGAGAAGTTGCGCTGGAAATCCTTCGTAGAAATCTTGTTGTAACCTGGTGGACTAATATTCGATTTGAGAAAAGCTTTACCCGTGATCTCTGTTATCTTTTAAAACTTTCAGGTTGTGTAGCGGTTTCCGGAGGTCTTGAAGTAGCCAGTGATAGATTATTAAAACTGATTGACAAAGGAGTTTCTGTAGAACAGGTTGCTAATGTCACCAGAAATTTTACAGAAGCAGGGATAATGGTTCATGCCTATCTGATGTACGGTTATCCTACTCAAACTGTTCAGGAAACGGTAGATTCTTTAGAAATGATCCGCCAAATGTTTGAAATGGGAATTCTTCAAAGTGGGTTCTGGCATCAGTTTGCAATGACTGCACACTCTCCTGTTGGGATGAGCCCGGAAGATTTTGGCGTAGTTCCGATGAAGCAGGAAATACAATTTGCCAACAACGATATCGACTTTAAAGATAAAACAGGAATTGATCATAATAAATTCAGTTTCGGACTGAAAAAATCTTTATTCAATTATATGCATGGAGTAAATTTTGAACTCCCTCTTCAGGAGTGGTTTGATTTTAAAATTCCAAGAACCACCATTCATCCCGATTACATTCACGACTGTCTTTTGGAAAATGAGCAGTTTGTATTAAAAGGAAATTCAAAAGTGGTCTTTTTAACAAAAAACGTAATCGCTGAGAATCGCGTAAAAAATAAAAAGAAGTATTCTGGTACGTACACTCTTCTTACATTCCACTTAAAAACCAATATTGTGAAGGTTGAACTGGAAGAAGATAAAGCAAAATGGTTTACAGAGGTTTTAGAAGAAAACGCTATTGAAAATCAGAAAAAACCTACCATTCAGCAACTTAAAAATAATTTTGAACAAAATTTTGAAGATTTTGAACTGTTTTGGTTCTCAAAACCGATGCAACAATTGAAAGAAAATGGGGTCATTTTAAGTTTATAAAAATTGTTCATTTTTTTCCAGGGATTTTTGAAATAGCCGAATTTTACGTGGATTTCTATTTTTCTGAAGGAATAAGACTTGTTTTGATTGAACTGTAATCTATCACAGATTACAAAGATCTTAATTTTGATGTAGGAGAATCCAATCTCTATTTTTCATAACAAATGAATCAAAATCCAAATTTCTAACTGCCATACATAAGACGGCAAAATATTCCCATCCTCTGGAGGGGTGGTAAAAATTCAAAGAATTTTTGACGGGGTGGTTTTCGATATTTTATAAGTTTTGGCTAAAGGCCAATGGAAATTTAATATAATAAAGAATGGGCTAAAGCCCATTCCTATTGATAAAAAGCTATCTTATATTGGATAAACAAATCAATTAGGAGTTTCTTTTGATACAGTTCCTACAGACACCTTTTCCTGAACTTTAATAAAATTAGGATCCATGATAGCCATTCGTTCAACGAGAGCTTTGTATGTTGGAAATTTTAATATAGATGCTCTTCCAGACATTTCTCTATAAATAGTAAAAGATTTTCCTCCGGCTGTTTTCAGCTGCTTTGTTGTGGTAATATATTTTCCGATGAGTTTACTTTTAGCATCATAAATTTCGACGTCTATAGGGCTTTTATCCATAATGGTATCCTCTGAGCCAAAACTTACAGGCAAATTGGTAAAATAGCCTACAGGAACACCATTGCTCAGGATCTCTCCCACTTTGTTGACCTCAATATTCATTTTATCGATTTTCTTTCGGATGGTGTAAGCTTCTTTTGTCTTGTTATCTAGCTTTCTTTTGGGAACATTGGAGAAAATTTCATCAAGGTTTTTTAAGTTGATACCTTTATTATCGATGATTTTAAGATCTTTTACAGAAGTGAAGACCGCAGATTTTTCTTCCCCGGAGAAAGCAGAAGGTGATGAATAATCTACTTCAATGGTTTTGTCCCGGTTGTATACTCTATTGATACTGATGTAGCTGTCTCTCACAGAGTCTACAATGCTTTTATCAATAAATTTAATGGTATAAAGCGGAGTTTCCTTCAAATCCATAAAAATGTATTCGTTGGATTTACTGGTCAGCTTGGCAACCGGAATACCGTCCAGGTTAATGATTCCTCTTTTGGTTTTGATATTCTGAGCCTGAATCACAATTCCCAGAATGGTAAAGAATATAATGATACCTTTCTTCATAGCACCTGCCTTTTATATACAATAAAAAAAGTGTAACACAAAGTTACACTTTCTTGAAAATATATTTAGCTTTTCATTTAATTATTCACAAAGGATAATTCCTTTATTATGATTAAATTCTACAACACCGCTTTTGATAGAATAAGAAAAAACGGAGCCTTTACCTCCTTCCTGTAACGGAGTAAGGTTTTTAGCGTACGCTTCATCAACAGATGATGTAAAAAGCTTTACATTACCTCCAACTAAAGAAGATACAATTCCTGCGTGGTTTTTCATGATGTGAAATTCACCATTTTTTCCAGGCAACAATACAGAATCTACTTCTCCTTCAAAAACTACGTATTCTGGTGTTAAAATTTTTATATTCATTTTAATTTAGATTTGAAGATTTCAGATTTCAGATTTCAGACAAACTTAAAGTCTCATGTCTAGTATCTGATATCTTTATGTCTAATTTATTAAGCGTTTTCAGCTAACATTTTTTGTCCAGCTTCGATAGCTTCTTCGATGGTTCCTTTCAAGTTGAAAGCTGCTTCTGGTAAGTGATCTAGTTCACCATCCATAATCATGTTGAATCCTTTGATAGTATCTTTGATGTCTACCAATGATCCTGGGATACCTGTAAATTGCTCTGCTACGTGGAAAGGCTGAGATAAGAATCTCTGAACTTTTCTTGCACGGTAAACAACAGATTTATCTTCTTCAGAAAGTTCTTCCATACCAAGGATTGCGATGATATCCTGAAGAGCTTTATATCTTTGAAGAATTTCTTTTACTCTTTGAGCACAGTTATAGTGATCGTGACCTAAGATTTCAGGATTTAGGATTCTGGAAGTAGAAGAAAGTGGATCTACTGCTGGATAAATACCTAATGAAGCAATCTTTCTGTCAAGTACCGTAGTTGCATCCAAGTGAGCAAACGTCGTTGCAGGAGCCGGGTCAGTTAAGTCATCCGCAGGTACATATACCGCCTGTACTGAAGTAATTGAACCGTTTTTAGTTGAAGTAATTCTTTCCTGCATCGCACCCATTTCAGAAGCTAGAGTTGGTTGGTAACCTACCGCTGATGGCATACGACCAAGAAGTGCAGATACCTCAGAACCAGCCTGTGTAAAACGGAAGATGTTGTCTACGAAGAAAAGTACGTCTCTACCTTGTCCGCTTTCTCCACCATCTCTATAGTACTCAGCCAATGTAAGACCAGAAAGTGCTACTCTAGCTCTTGCACCTGGCGGCTCGTTCATCTGTCCGAAAACGAAAGCTGCTTTTGAATCTTTCATAGCTTCTACATCTACTTTAGAAAGATCCCAACCTCCATTTTCCATAGAGTGCATGAAATCATCACCATACTTGATAATACCTGATTCCAACATCTCTCTCAAAAGGTCATTTCCTTCTCTCGTTCTTTCACCTACTCCGGCGAATACAGAAAGACCTCCATGTCCTTTTGCAATATTGTTAATCAACTCCTGAATCAATACTGTTTTACCTACACCAGCACCACCGAACAATCCAATTTTACCTCCTTTTGCGTAAGGCTCAACTAAGTCGATTACTTTAATACCTGTAAATAAAACTTCTGCTGAAGTTGATAATTGATCAAATTTTGGCGCTGGTCTGTGAATTGGAAGACCACCGTCCTTAGAAATATCTTGAAGTCCGTCGATAGCATCACCAACAACGTTGAATAGTCTTCCGTTTACAGCCTCACCGATTGGCATCATAATAGGATTTCCATATCCAATTACATCTTGACCTCTCTTAAGACCATCAGTAGCGTCCATTGCGATACATCTTACTGTATCTTCGCCAATATGTTGTTCTACCTCTAAAACTACTTTTTCACCGTTTTCTTTTGTAATTTCTAACGCGTCATAGATTGCAGGAATTGCTTCTACATCTGTGAAGACAACGTCGATTACCGGACCAATAATTTGAGAAATTTTACCTTTAATTTGGTTTGCCATTGCTAAATTTTTTCTTGGTGCAAATATAGTGATTCTTCATAAACCCGCAATTGGTAAAAAAAAGATTTTTATCATGCTTTTTGTAAAGATGGCAGGCATTAGGATTTAGAAAGAAGGGAGTAGAATAGAATATCATTTTTGCAATTTTTCAATGTTTTAATGTTGTATTTTATTATTTATCGGAATGTTTTTTGCTTTTTCTTCATTTTCAATTTTTCAAATTCCCTTATTTATCAATCGTCAGATTCAAAATAAAGGCTTTATATTTGCAATCAAAATTTTTTCGTTTTGAAAGTTTTCAAGAATTTCACAGATTATTCCTCACAGAAACCTCTAGCATTGTCTTTAGGTATGTTTGACGGAGTACATCTAGGGCACAAAAGTATTATCGATGAGTTGATTAATGTAGGTACAGCAAATAATCTGGAAACAGCAATTCTCACTTTCTGGCCCCATCCAAGATTTGTTTTTAATCCTAATGAAGATTTAAAGCTTTTAAATACATTAGAAGAAAAGAAACAACTGGTGGAAAAATACGGTATAGATAACCTTTTCCTTAAAGAATTTGATGAAGAATTCAGAAATTTGACAGGTGAAGAGTTTGTGCGCCAGATTTTGATTGATAAACTTAATGTTAAATACCTTATTATAGGGTACGACCATTCTTTCGGAAAAAATAAAAGCGGAAATTTCGAACTTCTTCAGAAATTGTCTAAAGAACTTGATTTTGAAGTGGAACAGATGGAAGCAATCAATATCCATGAAAATAATATTAGTTCAACAAAGGTTCGTAATGCACTTTTAACCGGGAATATTATAGAGGCTAATGAGATGCTGGGGTATCCCTACTCAGTATCAGGAACGGTAGTCCACGGAAAAAAGATCGGAAGAACTATTGGCTACCCTACCGCAAATATAGATACAGAATCTATCAAACTTTTGCCTAAAAAAGGAGCCTATATTGTAGAAGTAGCCGTGAAAGGCAAACAATACAAAGGAATGCTGAGTATTGGTACCAATCCTACGGTAAATGGAGAAAAATTAACAGTTGAAGTGTATATTCTGGATTTTGATGACGATATTTACGATGAAAAAATAACCGTCAGGTTCAGAGATTTCCTTCACGATGAAATTAAATTTGAAAGCTTAGAAAAGCTGATCGAAAAACTGGACCTGGATAAAAAACACACCCAGGAGTATGAATTCAAGAATCAACAACTTTGATTTTCTCAGATTTATTTTTGCAAGTTTTGTAATTATTTCCCATTCTTACGGTCTATTAGGATCTACTGAAGGAGATGTATTGGCCAGACTTACCAATGGCCAGATGAGATTCTCGTATATTGGTGTTCATGGTTTTTTTATCATTTCCGGATATCTAATTTTCAACAGTCTCCTGCGTTGTAAAGGCCTCGCAGATTATTACTGGAAAAGAGTTTTAAGGCTCTATCCTGCATTAATTGTAGTCCTCTTTCTTACAGTTTTACTTGCCCCAGCTGTATATGAAAGCAGTATTCCTTATTGGCACAACACCTCTGTATACACTTATATTCCGAAAAACCTTACGTTATTCTTTCGCCAAAAAGGAATTGACGGCGTTTTTGAAAACAATCCTTATACATCCAGTATCAACGGAAGCTTATGGACGATATGCTATGAGTTCAGTATGTATGTAATGGTTTCTTCTTTATTTTTTATAAGGAAAAAATCTTTTGTAAAAATTATTGTGGCCCTGATTTTTGTTACAAGCTATATTTTAAGTGTTTTCAAGCCTTATCTTCTGAATGGATTATTCATGAAAATAGAACTTGTTAGCGGTAGCTTTTATAATTTGATGTGCTTTTTTACAGGTGGAATGCTCATGACTTATGTAACTATCAGGAATAAAAAGACTGAAACTATTCTTATTCTGCTTGCTCTTGTTATTCTTGTTATCAGTACCTATTTTGGATTGTTACTATATACATGTTATTTCACCTTGCCTATATTGGTTATTCTTATTGGTAAAAGTTCTACGCCATATATTAACAAACTTGGGGAGGTTATAGGTGATACCTCCTATGGAATCTATATTTACTCCTTCCCTATACAACAGACTCTGGTGCATTTCTATAAGATGGATACGATTCCATTGATCATATTTTCGATGGTATTATCGTTCGCCGCAGGTTATTTATCATGGCATCTGATTGAAAAGAAAGCTTTAGGGTATAAAGATTTATTTTCTAAGAAAAAGCCAGTTCAAGAGTCTAAAACTGAGATCATGTTTTAAAAAAAATAAAAACTAATTATAGAAAAAGAGCCTGGATTTTAAAATTTAGGCTCTTTTTTATGACAGCAATTCTAGCTTTATGATTTTAGCTGAAACTATTTGAGAGTCTTTAGATAAATTTTCTGAGTTTCATTATTAAGCTTTACATTTGGAAAAGCTTTATCATAATCTACAAAAATATCTCCTTTTTCACCTGCCTTGCCATTCCCATCAGAATCCCAGCTTACTGTTACATAGTATTTTGCAGGCCCTGCAGGTTTTGGGTTAATTTTACTTTCTACATCTTTAGGAACCGGAAGATCAATCGTAAAAGGTACTGACTTCTGCTCATATTCCTTTTCGGTAATTAATGTTGCAGGAGCATCGGCTAATTTCTCATCAACTCCATACAAACTTACTTTTAGTTTTGGATTTTTGATGGTAAAGTTATCCGTTCCGGAAAACTCTATTTTAAGATTGTTTTCTGTAGAATTTCCTGTTGTGGAAGTCATAGCCTCAGAACTGTTCTTCTGTTCAGGTTTATTACAGCTTGACAGCATCAATGTGCCAACGGCCAGGAATAATAATAAGTGGTTTCTCATTTGTTCGTTATTGTATTAATATTGGATATAATATTTCACCAATAATTGATAACAATATTCATACCCAGATGCATTAATTGATATTTTATTTGATACAATTATTACTATTTCGTTTAAAATAAAACCCGGATCATAAAACCCGGGGCACCAATTATCATTTATATCCTAAAATCTGATCCTCTGCACTGATAGCATCTTCAACAAATTTTTTAAACTCCGGATATTGTTCTTTTTTAATATCATCCCATGGTGTTTTTGATTTTCTTGTGATCTTTAATCTGTTATTTTTTTCCAGTTCGTATACAATTGAATAAGTAAAATCATTGTACGCCAGATTTTTATTTTCCGGGATTTCAATAAATTTCATATTCGCTGGAATGTTAAGATAAATCTCCTCAGCATATTCATTCTGCTTTTCATATTGAGTATACTGAATATCTGTATTCCTTTTTTCTGTGGCAATAATATCTTTCGTAAAAGGTTTCGTTATAAAAGGAATTTTCATAATCTTCAGACTTCCGACAGATTGTGGTTTATCATTAATATTAAATTGTACTTCATAAGCTAATGGATTTGAGGTAAGATCTTTTCCACTCATTGCTTTTACTGATTTGACATTAATTATTTTATCCAGAATAGATCCTAACTCCTTCTCCATCTTCTTTTTACGGTTATCCTCAGACTGTGAATCCTGAAAGAAACTGTTGTAATAACTTTTAGTTTCTCCCATAGTATATTGTTTGGTAACAAAATTCTGATCATCTCCATTAATCTGAACTTCACTGATTGTTTTAAATAAACTTTTGGTATTATAATCTGAAGAAATATCAATAAGCTGAGCAGAAGGGATAACTAATGCCTTCGCTTTATAATTCCCTTTTACAATAGCATTGAACGGAAGATACTTGTCTGTCATTTCAAGAAAAGTTTCTTTTCCATCAAGATTTACTTTTACAATACAATGATTAAAACTAAGATTGGGTAAAATAAGTCTTTGTGTTGAATTATCATTAGTCTGCACCAATACCAGATTAGATTTTAATCCAGCCTGATTTCCTAGAATAACAAAGAGTGTTGATAAATCTTTGCAGTCTCCCAGTTTTGTCACGAGAGTTTTTGAAGGTTTTTGAGGAATAAATCCGCTTTGACGGAAATCTACCGAACTATAAGTCACATTTTTTTCAATATAATTATAGATTCTTTCTGCTTTTTCAGTGTCATTAATTCCTGATATTCCAGTCGGAAATATTTCTTTAAAAGCATTCTCTACTACCCTGTCAGAAACAAGACTTTTTTTCGTAAGATCTATATACCAATTGGAGATTTCCTGCCATGTTTTTATAGAATTGGCTGTAACTGATATTGTAGAATCATAATATGTAGGTCCGTAATTTTCATCCAGATTAACTTCAGGAAGGTTGCTTAATCTCCAGGTTTGAGACTGCTTATTCCCTATTTTTTTCTTTACAGAAGGTACTTCTCCATTATTACCCTTTACTTGATATGAAACATCTTCAGGAGTAATTACTGTAAATACAGATTCCATCACAGGATACTCAGAATTGAAATAAGAACTGAGATTAAAGTCTTTGTAGAAACGTCCTCCTCTTCTTTCTATACTTTCTTTCTGAATAAGAATTATATCTCCTCTTTCGAGATTGGTAAAAACGATCTGATCTTCAGATTTTTCTCCGGGAACAATGTTTCCATTGGGTTTTACAATTTCGGATTTCAGAACATTATCATAATAATTGATATAATATTCTTTCATCTCCTCTATTCCGCTTTCTGAAGTAATTTCATAGGCATAAGTGATTCGTTTTTTAAATCCTCCTTCAGGATAAACATTGACAATATATTCATCCAGCAAGGTAGTCACTCCTTTTTTCCCTTTTTCTCCTTTATTTCTCCTTTCTAAGGCTAATTTTTTAAGATCTTTTACGGCGACCATGTCAATTTCATCCTCAGTCTGATCCAAATCTTTAATCAATTTGTACATACGCTCGTCAGCATAGTGAGAAATCGATTCTTTTGCATATTTAATGGCTTCTGTCTTATTTTTTTGAAGAGCCAAAATTTCAGCTTTTAAAGCCAATAAAGAGTAAGAATAGGGAAAGTTTGCCAATCCTTCATTTATCTGCTTCATTATTTCAGGGTCAGAAAGATTGTCCTGCAAAAGAGAAATGTATTTATTTCTAAGTACATTCACGGATGGATAAATTTCTATAAACTTCTTAAGGAGCTTTTTTTCTTCTTCAATTTTATTTGATTTTTCATAATAATCCAACAATGAATACATTACTTCCATATTATTGGTGGTTGCTAAAAAGTCTTCAAGCTTTTTAATAATTCCACTCTGATCCTTTTTATCAGCTTCTTCCAGATACGTCAGGTTAACAAAAAATTTCTCATTGTTGGCAAAATCATTTTTAATATTGGATAAATGCTTTTTCATTTTTTCCAAATCATGATTTCGGGCAGATATAATTACATCAAAGAGCTCCTCCATTGCTTTCGCTTTAGATTTTGTAAGTATAGCTTTGTACTTTTCCAGCTCCTGAATATTCATATTTTTGGTGACTTCACTGTCTACAATTTTCATTACAGGCACCTGGTAATACTGAGAATCATTAACTTCTATATTTTTATAGATCTCATTTAGCTTTTCATCATCTTCAATATTGGAATAGTAAACACCAAGAAGCGTCTGAATTAAGGAAGATTTTGGATATTTCTGCGCAAAAGCATCTAATTTTTCTTTTGCTTTATCATTCTGTTGATTATTAAGGTAGCCTAAAACAAGAAGATATTCATAGATAAAGTCACCTTTATGAGCAGCTATTTTTTCTTTAAGTTTCTGTTCAAATTGAAGTTCAAGTTCTTTAGGCTGGAGTTCTGCTAAGGTACTTTTCTTATAATCATGATAGGTGTCAAAATAGGTCAGATCATTTATTTTCTGATAATTTGTATCATAAGGGACCACTATAAATCCGGCCATATTACTGGTTTTTGAATCGTTTTTAAGCAAAAGCCTGTTCATGCCTTTGGGAAGTGTCACTTCTACAAGATGTGAACCTGTGGAAGTATACCCCTCTTTTGTACTTGATAAGATCTCTACATCATTCAGAAACACTTTAAGTTCATTATTTGCTCCTATATCAAGCCAAACTTTTCTTTCAATAGGATTATTGATAAAAGTCTGTGCATAGATAATTCCTCTTCCGTATTCAAGCTCATTAATAAAAAACGTAAAACCATCATTATCATTATGTTTTTTATTATACCATCCAATGTTTCCAAAGTTTCCGGTATTGAACAGTTTATCATTTTTAGCATACGTCTCCGGCTCATACTCAATGTCTAGACCACTTCCATTCAAATTTTCAAAAACCCCGGCGTATTGCCATTTATCTATCTTCCCCAGTTTAGAATGTGCCTCTGCAGAACCGGAAAAATTACTTCTTAAATAATCAAAATAAGTTTTAAGCTCTACTATACTGTTTAAATGTCCAAAACTTTTACTGTTGTATAGAATATCTACTTTTTTATAGGTATGCGCATCGATACCATTTTTTTTAATATCACCCAACATAGATTTTTCCTGAATTATAGGAAACAAATAGGCTTCTTCATCAGTAGTGTTGATAAAATTTTTAACAAATGTTTCATCAAAAATAAATTTCCCCATTTCCTGATCAATCAAGGCATCCAAGAATAAGGTTTCAAAATTTTTAAGTTTTTGGGATTGAAGTGTTTTGTCATAAAAGGCTCTTGCTTCTTCTCTTTTATTGTTCAGCAAAAGTTCCCAAGTCTTCGAATGATCTTTTGACTGGGCAAATACTCCGACTGACAAAAGGTAGACAGCCGAAATCAGTATTTTCTTCATGTTATTAGTTTGTTTTTTTAGGAATTGTTTATTAGTTGTTGGGCTTTTTTGGTTAAATATTTAAAAACCAATTCATACGACTGATCGATAAGTGCAAAAATAAGATCTCTTTTCAAGCCGTCTACAATTACAGAGTTCCAGTGGATCTTGTTCATATGATAAGCTCCTGTAATCTGAGGATGCTGTTCGCGAAGCTCAGCACTCCATTCAGGATCTGTTTTTACATTAATGGAAAGGGGTTGCTTTTCAAGGGCCATTAGTAAGAACATCTTAGTATCTACTTTTAACACAAGTGTTTCATTATCAAAAGGAAAGCTTTCCGTAACTGCTTTTTTAGTAAGGCAATAATCTAGAATTTCGTTGGCATCCATGGTTTTAATCAGTTGGGAGTTAAAAATGTAAAGATTGATCTGTAAGAAAAAACGTTCAATCTTTAATTCAAATTTAGTAAATTTAAGAAAGAAAATACCATCACATCAAACTACATTGTTATGAAAGCTTTAGTAATTGGTGCTACAGGCGCTACGGGAAAAGATTTAGTCAGTCAGTTACTTCAGGATCAGGATTTTGAGGAAGTTAATATTTTTGTCAGAAAACCTGTTGGTATCCAGAATGAAAGACTTAAAGTACACATCGTCAACTTTGAAAAACCTCAAGAATGGAAAGGCATGGTAAAAGGAGACGTTGCGTTTTCCTGTCTTGGTACTACTTTAAAGGATGCCGGAAGCAAAGAAGCGCAGAAAAAGGTTGATTTTGATTATCAATATGAGTTTGCTAAAGCTGCAAAAGAAAATGATGTGGAAGATTATATTTTGGTTTCTGCGTATGGAGCAAATCCCCAGTCCAAAATTTTCTATTCTAAAATGAAGGGGGAGCTGGAAGAAGCGGTAAAAAAACTTCACTTCAATAAAATTACCATTTTTAAACCCGGAATG
The DNA here is from genome assembly GCF_050632815.1 of Chryseobacterium sp. JK1. NCBI lineage: Bacteria > Pseudomonadati > Bacteroidota > Flavobacteriia > Flavobacteriales > Weeksellaceae > Chryseobacterium > Chryseobacterium sp. JK1. The sequence continues at coordinate 1,643,570 of NZ_JBODRU010000001.1, forward strand.
CTTGAAAGAAAAAATTCCGAAAGAACGGGTGAAGTGCTTGGAAGCAGAATTATAAGGTTCGCCAATAAGCTGGGGCTTTTGGAAAGCCAAAAACCTTTACCAACAGATATTTTAGCAAAGGCTATGATCAAATCTTCCAAAATTAAGAGCAATGGTTACTCCAGTATAAAGCTTGGTAATATATTTTGTTTTGCAGAAAAAACGAATGATTAAAAGCTAGATTTTATTTTGTGGTTTTACTGCCCATTTTCTGTCCTAATTTTTCATATTCGACGTCATTGGGTTCCCAAAGCTCTATTTTGTTTCCTTCAATATCCATAATATGGACAAATTTTCCATATTCATAAGTCTCAATATTATCAACAACCGTTACGTTTTCTTTTTTTAGCTGTTCTACCAGTTTCTCCATATTTTCCACTCGGTAATTGATCATAAAATCTTTTTCAGAAGGTTGAAAATAGGTGGTTTTTTCACCGAAAGGGCTCCATTGGCTGAATCCTTTTTTAGAATAATCAGCTCCCTGATACCACTCAAACACGGCACCATATTGATTAGTGTTCAATCCTAAATGATTTTCGTACCATTCTCTCATCTTTTTAGGGTCTTTACATTTAAAAAAGATGCCCCCAATGCCAGTTACTTTTTTCAAACTGTCCGATTTATTTTCCGTGACGGCCTTAAAAGCGAATCCAAGCATAAAAGAAGCCGGAATACAAAGGATAAAAAGTATTTTTTTCATAGAGGTCTGTTTGTAATTATCTGAAAACAAAAAAAGTGGATGTAAACACCCACTTGTAAAAATATACTTTTTTTATCTTTATTTCAGATATTTTGTAATTGCATTAGATGTAGGCTTGGTAGTACTTACATAGCTGTCAATCAGCTTGCCGTTTTCATCCAATAAAAACTTGGTAAAGTTCCAAAGGATGGTTGTATTTTTTACTCCGTTAAGTTCCTGCTCTGTTAAAAACTTGAAAATAGGAGCTGTATCATCCCCTTTCACAGAAACTTTTGCTGCCATTGGGAAGGTTACTCCATAGTTTTTCTGGCAGAACTTTCCAATTTCGATATTGGTTCCCGGTTCCTGTCCTCCAAAATTATTGGCAGGGAAACCTATCACCACCAGTTTGTCTTTGTATTCTTCATATACCTTTTCAAGATCTGCATACTGAGGAGTAAATCCACATTCTGAAGCAGTATTTACAATAAGAATCTTTTTTCCTTTGAAATCTGCGAAATTGATCTCTTTGCCATCAAGGCCTTCCACGGTAAAATCGTATATTGTTTTTCCCATAAGTTCTTTGGTTTTAGCTTTAGAAATTTCACTTTTTTGGTTGGTGCAGCTTTGCAGAAAGGCGCTCAACGAAAGCAGCAGTAAAAAAATATTTTTCATTTCTTATCAATTTATGCAGCATATATTGCTGTGATGGATTTAAAATTTGAAAATATTAGCAGGAAAAGCTTTGTTTCCATCAATCTTATTTAGAATCATAACATAATCTCCATCTTTCTTCGGACTGGAAGATTCTATCCTGAATGGCATCACCAGATTTCCCACTTTTCTATAATCGGAATAGATTACCGTTTCGTCTTTTTTAATTTCTTTCAGCAGCATATAAGTTTTAGTATCAAAATAATACATATTCTTATTCACATTTTTGGTAAGTTCCACTTTATGGCAGTAGATCTCTCCTACTTTTTCCTTTCCGAGATATTTGGCATCAAAACCTTTACTTTCCCAGTCAATGAAGTCATTATCAAAACTTTCAGGAACGTATTCAGGATATTCCTGAAGTTTATTGGCTGCATAGTTCATTGCATATCCTTTTGTTCCGTCAAAACCTTCAATGGCGGTTTCTTTCCCATTGGTGGTGATCAGCGTTTTGGTAAGATTAGGACGCTGCTGATATATTTTGATAGGATATTCATCTTTAATTCCCAATATTACTTTTCCCTGAAGCAGGACTGAGTTCAAGAGTTTCCAATTGGTTAATCCACCGGATAGCTCAATATTTTTATCTATAATTTCTTTTGCAGTCTGTGCAAATGTTACATGTGAAAATATCAGTCCAAATACTAAGAGTAACTTCTTCATTAATTTTATTTATAAATTCAAATATAGGGGGATTTAAGTACAATTGCAAAAAGATGAATTCTGCTTTCTGGCTTTTTTAGATTAATTTTCTGGCTTTTTCAAGATCTTCCGGGGTATCAATACCTACACCAATGAAGTTGGTTTCTACCATTTTAATCTTCATACCATATTCCAGATAGCGTATACATTCTATCTTTTCGGATATTTCCAAAGGCTTCATTTCCAATTTCGAAAACTGTAGCAGCGCTTCTTTCCTAAAAGCATATACGCCGATATGTTTAAAGTACTTTACATCGTAAGCGATCTCTCTATGAAAAGGGATCGCAGAACGGCTGAAGTATAGAGCAAAACCATTATTATCTGTAATTACTTTTACATTATTAGGATTTTCAATTTCTTCTTTTTCAAAGAGTTGAATTTTTAAAGAAGCTAATGAAATCTCCTGTTGGGTATCATTTTTAAAGACTTCAATCAGCTGCTGTAAAGGTTCCAGTTTAAGGAAAGGCTCATCTCCCTGAACATTAATCACGATATCACAATCGATATTCTGTACAGCTTCGGCAATACGGTCGCTTCCTGTCTCATGCTGGCCCGTCATTACAGCTTTTCCTCCGTGGGTTACAATTTCATCAAAGATGATCTCGGAGTCGGTAGCCACAAATACTTCATCAAACAGCCCGGTTTCCACCACGTTAAGATAGGTTGTCGTAATAACGGTTTTTTCTCCTAAAATCTGCATTAGTTTCCCTGGAAAACGGCTTGCTTCGTAGCGGGCAGGGATGACAGCGATTATTTTCATTTTGTAAAAATATTAGTAAAAGTCTTTAAATCAACAACTTTGATTCCTACATAAAAAAATGCAGGAATCAAAATATATATTCAGACCAAATGTAGTGAAAACTATCTTATTTACTCAACAAAACAGGCATTTCGGAGGATTAAAAAGAAAGTTTTACACCTACCATATTGTATTCCCATTGGCGGGATGCTACAAAGTTGAGATTGTATTTTGTTTTTCCGATCGTACCTTCTGATGAAGTATATCTGCTTTTAGAGATGGTCTTCCCTATAAAATATCCCATTAATAGGGCTAAAGGGTAATCTGATGCCCAGTGAACTTTACTCTGCATCATTTGAAAAGATAAGGCTCCTGCCAATGTATATCCTACCGGTTTTATCCATCTTGCATCCGGATAGTTGTCTGCAATGACGGTAATTCCAGCCATAAATGTAGTTAAGTGTCCCGACGGCATTGCGTCATAATTTGAGGTGTTTTTTCCAAATTCTGAAAAACTAGGGAAAGGATTCCACGCCCCACCTTTATTTCCGTTGATTTCTGCAATGAAAGGGCTTTCTCTTCCGGTAATTCTCTTAAGAGTTTGAGTAAAAACTCCGGAAAGAATTAAACTCTCCATTAGACCACTCGCTGTAGCCTGTGCTCTGTAATCATTTTTGATTAATCCATAAGTTCCGAACCCTATTCCCAGTAATACCAATGTAGAACCATTTCCAATCAGATAAAGCGTAGAACCGATGTCTTTAGGTATTTTGAAAACACCCCCTACTTTATGATAGTTATTATCTTTACCCATTCCCCATCTTTCCCCCAGTTCTCTGGAGTTATCAATCAGTTTCTGATCCACTGGCAAAAGGATTAAAGTAGCTGCAACAGCTCCTCCCAGATAGTATGCATGGTCTTGGGCTACAAAATCTTTATTGGTATTGATAAAGTTTCTGGGTAGTTTGGTTACAAAATCCAATAGTTTGGGTTTGGGATAAGTTCTTACCGAACCATCTTTTAAAGTATAGGTTTGTACTTTGGGTAATTCAGGATTTTGTGGTAGTTCCTGGACCTTCAATGTATCCACCTCTTGTGAGCACACCAGTATAGAGACTGGTAATAGCAGAAATCTCAATTTTTTCATCTTAGTTGTTTTCCCCTTGTTTATTATTTTTAGCTTATAAAATTCCCAAAGGTAATCCCTAGTTGACTTTACTACAAAATGATTATTGAATTTTTAATATTTATTTAATTTTTTTAAAGAATAGTATCTTCTTGGTTTATACTTTTAACTAAAAAGACAATTCCGGAAAGGCAAAGAAAAATGCATAAAAAAAGCTTCGACTCTATTCAGTATGACATTGATAATACTCATTTTAGTTTTAACGATATCGTACTGCACAGAGCCGAAGCCTGTATTTATTTCTAGTTGAAAATTACTTTAGATTGTTTAAAGCAGCTTCTAGCTTCGGAAGCATCACTTTAATTTCATCTGTTGCCAATCCTCCTACAGAAGCACGGAACCAAGGTTCTGACTGGTCTTCTCCGAAAGCAGAGAATGGTACTAAAGCAACTCCTGCTTCATTGATCAGATAAAATACCAAGTCAGAAGAATTTTCAAGAACTCCTCCATCAGGTTTTGTTTTTCCGATATAGTCTAATTTAATAGTAAGATAAAGAGCTCCCATTGGTTCAATACTGTCAACCGTTAGGCCCTTTGCTTTCAGGTCCTGAATGCCTCCGTGAAGAACTTTTAAACTTTCTTCCAGTTTTCCTTTGAAATCTTCTACGAAAACATTTACATTTTCAGGGTTTTCAAAGAATTTTGCTGTTGCTTCCTGTTCTGGTTTTGGTGCCCAGGCTCCAACGTGTGTAAGAAGCGCTTTCATTTTATCAATAATATGAGCAGGACCGAATCCCCATCCTACACGTACTCCTGTTGCTGCAAGACATTTTGAAATACCATCGATGTAGATAGTGTAGTCTTTCATTTCAGGGAAAAGAGAAACCGGATCTACGTGTGGAGCTCCAAAAGTAAGGTTAGAATAAATTTGGTCATACATCAGATATAACGGTTTTTCATTCTCTCCTCTTTTCTTATTTTCAGCAATCACAAGTTCGCAGATTTCTGAAAGCTGTTCTTTGGTAAACATTGTTCCTGTAGGATTCAATGGTGAACAAAGAGCTAACAATACGGCTCCATCCAAATGAGGTCTTAAATCGTCTGCAGTGGGAAGGAAGTTGGTTTCAGGTTTTGTTTTTACTTCAACAGCGTTGGCTGAAGTAAGGTAGGCATAGTGGTTGTTGTTCCAAGATGGTGTAGGATATACTACTTTATCGCCTTCGTCTACAATGGTTTTGTACACTGCATAGATTAAAGGTCTTGAACCTGCTGTAATCAGGATATCGTTTGGAGCGTAATCCAAATTCCATCTGCTTTTCAGGTCTTTGGAAACTTCTTTTCTTAAAGATAAAAGTCCGTTTGCAGGAGGATAATTTGTCAGGTTATTCTGATAGGCTTTCTGAATTTCTTCCTTCAGCAAGGCTGGAATAGGATAGATATTAGAATTCAGGTCACCAATAGTAAGATTGGCAATTTCTGCTCCTTTTGCTTTTAGATCATTTACTTCGTTACCAATTTTTACAATTTCAGAACCGATTAGGTTCGCTGCTAATTTTGAAACTTTCACTTTTATTCTTATTTAAAATTTACTAATATTATCTTCTTAAATTGAGTTTCTCACCTATCTGATCCTCAGGGGTATGGGCATCATAGGCGGCTATTAGTTCTTTAGTTTTTTTTGCGGTCCTGGAGTTAGGGTACTTTTTGATGATTCTGTTGTATTCTTCCATTTTGTCATCAAAGATCTTCCTTTCTTCACTGTCATAAATCAAATCACTATCCATTCTCAGAAGATAATCCGACAAATAGCTATAATAATGATCTGTTATTGATTTGATTAATGGACTTTTAGGATATTTATTCATTAAATTTTCCCAAACGATTAACCGGTCTCCCAGTTCTTCCCAGGTGATCATCAGACCTCCGTTTATAGCATAATTTTCTTTGTTATCTTCCGCCATCTGTGAAATATAAGCACCATAATCAGGGGTTACCTTATTTTTAAAAACAGACTCATAATATCCGGGTAATGAATGAATTTCAGTAAATCCCTCACCCATTTCACGAAATTCCAGACCTACTTTATTCAGTTCTGCAACTATTTTTTTCACATTGGCCGGCAGATTATTAGTATCCGGTCCTGTGTGATAATCAATATACTTATCTAATATAGCTGTATGCAGATCATTAAGACATTCTGTATATTTCTCTCTTATTGTCAGGTAGTCTTCGTATACTTTGTCGTTCTGTTCCGGGCTGTTTCCTGCAATCTCCTTTTCAATTTTAGTCCGATACCATTGAAGAGCTGTGATGTAATCCTCCGTTTTGTTGGCAGGAGTACAAACTGTATCAATAGGTTTATATGGATCTTTGGTTTGGTTTTTAACAACTGAGTCATTTGCCGGTTTTGTGTCAGAAACTGCAGTCTCTTTTTTACAAGAAACTACAGCTGCCGACAGTAAGCAAATTGCTACAATATTTTTTATCATTTATGTGCTGTTATCAGGAGATTAGTCCAGTTTTAAATCTGTTTTAACGGCTCCTATTTTAGCTTCTAGTGATTTTAATTTATCTCTGAAGTCTGCTTCGGAAGAGATAGAGTCTCTTACGGAAACATAAAACTTAATCTTTGGTTCTGTACCTGAAGGCCTTACGCAAACTTTTGTTCCATCTTCTGTATAATAAATCAATACGTTAGATTTCGGAATATCGTTCATTACTTTCTTCACGTTTGTAGAAACGTTAAAGCTTGTTTGTTCGTTATAATCGTTGATTTGTAACACTTCTGAACCTGCTAATTCTTTTGGAGGATTTTCACGGAAGTTCTTCATCATGTTCTGAATTTCTTCAGCTCCTTCTTTTCCTTTTCTTACAATATTGATCAGTCCTTCATAATACATTCCAAGATCTTTATAGATGTCGATCATGTACTGATACATTGTTTTTCCGTTCGCCTTGCACCATGCAGCAATTTCACAGGCCAAAAGGATACTTCCACAAGAATCTTTGTCACGAACAAAATCTCCGGTCATGAAACCGAAACTTTCTTCTCCACCGCATACAAACTTTTGAGTTCCTTCTGCTTCACGGATCATTTTTCCGATCCATTTGAAACCTGTAAGACCTACTTTACATTCTACACCGAATTTCTGTGCAATATCATAGAAGATGTCCGAAGTAACAATCGTAGAACCGATAAATTCTTTTCCTGTAATTCTCCCCTGCTTTCTCCATTCATTCAGGATATAATAAGTAAGGATTGTATTGGTCTGGTTACCATTCAGCAGCTGCATTTCACCATCAAGGTTTCTTACAGCGATTCCTAATCGGTCACCATCCGGATCTGTCCCGATAACTATGTCTGCATTGGTAATTCTTGCCAGATCCATAGCCATTTCCAACGCTGCAGGCTCTTCCGGATTTGGAGAGTCTACTGTAGGGAAATTCGGGCTTGGAATCATCTGCTCCTTCACAAGATCTACCTTTTTAAATCCTGCTTTAGCTAAAGCTTTAGGAACAGTAGTATACGTTGTTCCGTGGATAGACGTGAAAACAATATTCAGATTTTCTTTTCCAACATCCTGATAGGTAGAATTTTCAATACAGGCATCAATATATACATCATCCTGCTCCTCCCCGATCCATTCGATCAGATCATCGTTTCCGTTGAACTTAATTTCATCAAATTTTACAGAATATACTTCCTTGATAATGGCTTCATCATTAGGCGGAACAATTTGTGCTCCGTCATTCCAGTATACTTTATATCCGTTATATTCCGGTGGATTGTGAGATGCTGTTAATACAATTCCTCCGTTACATTTTTTATCACGAACAGTGAAAGACAGTTCAGGAGTCGGTCTGTGGTCTTTGAAAAGTAAAACCTTAATCCCGTTTGCTGTTAAAACATCGGCTACCAATTTTCCAAATTCTTTTGAATTATGACGAACATCGTAAGCAATAGCTACTTTGATTTCTTCCCCTTTGAATTGTTCTAACATATAGTTTGCCAATCCCTGAGTAGCCTGTCCCAATGTATATTTATTCAAGCGGTTGGTTCCTACTCCCATTATCCCACGCATTCCTCCTGTTCCGAATTCCAGTTCTCTGTAGAAAGAATCTTCCAGATCAGGGGAATTGCTGTCGATCAATGCCTGTACAGCATCTCTCGTTTCTTTATCGAAGGTATCACTTAACCAAAGTTTCGCTTTTTCTAGTGTATTCATATTTATGTCTAAGTTTTTGAAGCTGGAAAAATAAAGCTAAAGACAAAAAATTATATCCTGCCTGGTTTCAAAATTCCTGCTTTGTTTGATTTTTATATTTTTTTATTGTTCAAGTTTGGAAGATTTTTTTTAATTCTGGAAAAAATAGAGATATAAAAAACTAACATTAATCCCTGCCTCTCATCTTTTGGCTTCCTACCAAAACTAATCTAATTTTTTGTTTTCTACCCTTGTCGTTTTATCAATTTTAAACGCTCTGATCGGATCATTGTAATAGATAAACTTTGCCGTATTTTGGATGTGTCCTTTTAAGGAATCTTTCACATTTACTTCTGCATAGTTTCCATTTTTAGAATCGATATTCAGATTGGTAATTTTCCAGTAAGGAGAAATTAAACTTGCTGTATCTGAAATCTTTATCACCGCATCTTTAGATAAACCAAGGAAGTTAGCACGGCTTCTGTTATGCATTTCCACTTCTGCTCTTCTGGTGTTCACAGATCCCATAAAGCTGGCATTATTTTTCATAGTAAGCCTGAAGTTATCAGTCTTAATTTCGCTTGAAATATTAACTTCCACAGAATCTGAAACGGCTACTTTTTCAAGATTATATTTAGAATAGATGGTTACATTGTAAAAATCTACCCCTTTTGTTCCTCTTTTTTCTTTAATGGACAGGGTTTTGTCTTTCACATCTACATCAAGATTACTGGCAACATTGGGATAGGTTTCTATTTCCACAAAATTCTTTGGCCCTCTGGCATAGAACACACGGAATTTACCTTCCAGATCCAGATTAACAAACTCTGAAACATCCACATCTTTCTTTTCAATATTTCCCTTTGGAGAGACTTTTCCACAGGAAACTACAGCAACCAACATCAATGTGTATAATACTTTTTTCATATTTAATGGTAAATATTCGAATTCAATAATGATTTTCTTAAAAATTTCTGAAAGTTTTTTTCAATCTTATCATAGAAATTTTCAATACTATTTTACAACAAAAATAGGATTAAAATTTTTAAAAATCTTTGTCTTTTGGCAATAAAATACCTGATATTTTTTAATTTTCTGCTTTTTATCTGAAAGTTTGTTGTAAGCAGCAATCGAGAATATTGAAATTACGTAAAATAACAGCAAAAATGTATATAAAAAATCATTTTCTGCCTGTTTTCAAGTAAAAAAGTCCTTTTTCCTATTTTTTATGGGGTTCTGATTTTTCGTATACCCAGGTTTTGGGAGCCTTTGTTGTTGAATACAGAAACAGATATTTAGAACTCAAATAAGAGATTTTCATCCGTGCAGTATCTGTTCCATCTTTATACTTCATCATGAGCAACTCTTTTTTCTTTTGATAAACTCCTGTGTCTTGCATAGAGCTGAAAGTCCCGTCTTTATGGAAAGTCAGCATTCCGTTTCCGTATTTTGAACTGTCGTTTTTCATTTTCACAAGATCTATATTCCTGATTTCTCCATCGTAAATTTCAATGAATTTCCAGGAACCGATTAGTTTGTTTGAGGAACATGATGTAATAAAAGTCAACAAAAGAAAAAAGATAAAAATTCTGAACTGCAACATCAGAAAGTTTTTACAAAAATAGAAAAGCACCCTATCAATAGAGTGCTTTTCGTCATATTTTATTTTTAATCTGTAATGATTGATGAACTATTACAACTTTTCTATTGTCTAGCCATTTTCAACAGAAATACCATAAATGATTAAGCCTAAAATAATTGCAGCGATAATTACAGCAATAATTAATGGTTTCCATATCGCTTTCGTAGGATACTGTTCTTCATTTGGGAAATATTTAGGCATAAAATAATAAGCAAGAAGAAATCCCCCGCCAAGGCCACATATATATGATAATGAAGTGCTAGGATTTTCCGGAATATTAACAATAATGCCAGTTAATATTGTTATTGCAATAGAAATTCCCAACACAGTATAAGCTTCTTTCTTTTTGTTGATCTCAATTAGATTTTGGTATAACAATACCCCTCCAAAAATTGTTGACATAAAGATAGAAAATCCTAAAATAGCTTTTTTAGAATATATTTTCGGTAATTTATCCTCCATTATATTACTTCATCAATATTGTAATTCTTATGCTCACGGTTGGTTCTGATGATCATTTCTCCTAAGAAACCTGCCACAAACAGAAGACTTCCCATAATCATCATAGTAAGAGCAATAAAGAACCAGGGATTATTGGTAATTAAATGTCCATAAATTCCTCTTGCCACATCAATAAGTTTAGAAATCCCCAACCAAAGTGCAGAAAGAAAACCAACGATAAACATTAAAGTTCCAACAGCTCCGAAGAAATGCATAGGTCTTCCTCCAAAGCGGCTTACAAACCAAAGAGTTATCAAATCCAGAAATCCTCTGACAAATCTTTCGGTTCCGAATTTTGAAGTTCCGTAAGGCCTTGCCTGGTGCTGTACTTCTTTTTCCGTAATTCTTCTGAATCCTGCATTGGCAGCCAATACCGGGATATAGCGGTGCATATCTCCGTATACATCAACAGATTTTACGACCTGTTTTTTATAAGCTTTCAATCCACAGTTAAAATCATGAAGATAAACGCCTGAAACTTTTCTCGCTGCGGCATTAAATAATTTTGACGGAATATTTTTCGTCATTACATTATCAAAACGCTTCTTTTTCCAACCGGAAACAATATCATAATTATCATGAATTACCATATTGTACAGTTCCGGAATTTCTTCTGGGAAATCCTGTAAATCGGCATCCATCGTAATCACGACTTCACCGTTTGTTCTTGCAAAAGCGGCATGAAGCGCCTGTGATTTTCCATAATTTCTGGAAAATTTAATTGCGTGGATCTGAGGGTGCTGCACCTTCATGTTCTCAATAATACTCCACGACAAATCCGTACTTCCATCGTCTACAAACCAGATCTCGTAAGATAAGTTACTGGTTGTGCATACTTTATCAATTCTAGAAAAAAGCTCTTCCAGAGAGTCTTCTTCGTTCAGTAACGGAATAACTATAGATAAATTCATTTAATTTTAATAAAAATTAGGCTTCGTTTGTTTCTTCGGGTTGATGAATTGTTCGTGTTCTGAAAAACGCTCCGAAAAACACCGACAAAACTACGTAAAATATAAGAATTGCGGCAAAATATCCTGAAAAATGACTTGCGGTAAGCATATCTTTTCCTTTTACAGCTGCAGGAGTGAAGCTTTGCAGCCTCTCTTTATACTTCTGATCCAGCTCATCAATATCTTTCTGATGCTTCAAAATCTTTCTTGCAGAGGTATATTCTGTATCTAATTCTGATTTTTGTCTTTGAACATATTGGTAGTTTAACAATTTTTTGGCATCAGTATCTGCAAAGTTTAAAAAAGCATAAATACTGAAGATGGAAAGAATTCCTCCGATAAACATTGGAACGAATGCTCTTTTGAAAGCATCTTTAAATTTTACGACTCTATGGGTGTTCCAATATACTTTTACAGACCAAAAAGCGGCCCCCGCATATAACAGTGGTAAAACAAAAGCATTGGCTTTCAAAGAGATATCAAAATAATTGATTCCTGAGAAAAACGTGTACACTACGAAGAAAACGATCATTGTAGCGATAAAAAGTATAATTCCTAATGTTGATGGACTTTTCGTCATATTTAATTTTTTAGAAAAAAGTTGAAAAATTATTCCCCTAAATGTCAGCTGATTAGCTCTACCACTGCATTTTTTCAACGAAATTTTCTTAATAAAGTTTTGAAGTTAATAAAATATTCCTACCTTTGCAACGGCAAGTCCTAAACAACTAGCTCCTGAGAATCCTCCAGGGTGGGAACGCAGCAAAGGTAATCGGTTGTAGCGGTGTGATTTAGGTAGCTTGCCATTTTTTTTTGTATTAAAGTAAGAAGAGAGGTAATTTGATAATTATCTTTTTTTGTTTTTAATACGTTACGCATCTTTTTCATTTTTCTAATTTTCAAATTACCCCGGTCTCGTTATCGATTAAAATTCGAATGTTTCTCCCAATTTTGGTAAAACAAGTTCTACATTTTTATCAGCAAAATGCTTTAAAGCACTTTCATGGTTGATTTCAATTGCTGGGAAAGTATCAAAATGACATCCGATTACTTTAGGAGTTTTTAATAGCTCTGCTGCAGCAAAAGAAGCTTTTCTAGGACACATTGTATAGTGGCTTCCGATGGGAAGGATAGAAAGGTCAATATTCCCGTAAAGTCTTGGGAACAGCTCCATATCTGCCATTACTCCTGTATCACCTGCCAAATAGATGTTCTTACCTTCAGGAAGTCTGAAAATATATCCTACAGGAATGCCTCCATAGCTTCCATCCGGGAAAGAACTTGTGTGGTGAGCCGGAACCATGGAAATTTTAAGATCGTCGATTTTTGCCGACCCTCCGAGGTTCACATCGTCTGTATTGACTGCTTGTTTGAAGTAAGCGCATACTTCCGGTACTCCAATGATGGTAGCTTCAGGATAGTGCTGCAATACTTCTCCTACGTCTGCAATATGATCGCCATGTGCATGGGTAAGAAGGATGTAATCAATTTTCTGGGCGGTAATATCAAAACCTGATTCCGCTTTTTTGTAATTGTAGAAAGGGTCGCATAAAATTGTCTTGTCCTTGTACGTAAACAGGAAGCAATTTTGCCCTAAGAATTGTATATTCATTTTAAATTTAATTTCAATTATTATTAAACACAAATGACTCAAATAATTTCACAAATAGCACAATGAGATTAGTGACGTTCGTGAAAGTATTCGTGCCATCTGTGTTTTCTTTAAAACGCTAAGCGTTGTTTATTTACTTTAACTATTTCGGTGGAAATTTATCCTCAATGAGGTTAAGGTTAATTCCATGCTCCAGATAGGCTTTACAGCCGTCTAAAACCGTTGTAAAACCACCTGTATTGTCGTTAATTACTTTTAGAAGATCTTCGCCTGTCTGGCTGAATCCGTAGCTTTTAATGACAACCAGAGTTCCGTTCTCCATTGTTTTAAATTCATAATCTACGTTTACCGCAGGCGTTCCCCACTCTGTCTTAATCAGTTGGTTTGAAATGATCTGGTGAACCGTCACGACATTTTTTACGCCGTACATTTCCCACTCCCAGATAATATCTTTTCCTTCTTCTAATTTTCCGGTAGATTTTGTAAACCAGAAATGAGTGGTTACTTCCGGATTGACAAATGCATCAAAAACCTCTTCAATGGGTTTTCTAATGAGCATTTGAGCTTCAACGCAGACTTTGGAACTCATGATGTATTATTTTAGATTTAGTTAAACAAATTAAGCCCGGCTGCCGTAAGAATAGCCATTACAAACGTCATGATCCCAACCTGCTTTAAATATTGATCTAATTCTTTTGGTTCTTTTACGGATAGAATCTTTCTTCTCAGCTTTGATAATGGAAACATAAGAATCATTACAATGAAAACATAATAGTTTTGACCCTGTATAAATCCATTAAGCCCTAAAAACATAAGAATAAGCAACAATGGAAGCTGCAGAAGAACCATTTCATAGATCATTGCATTTTTGAATCCTATTCTTAATGCAAAGCTGTTCTTTCCTGATAATCTGTCACTTTCAATGTCTCTCATGTTGTTCAGGTTCAGAACGGCCATACTCATCATTCCCACTGCCGTTCCCGGTAACAGGATATCCCAGCTGAACGTTTTTGTAAACAGGAAATAGCTTCCACATACCGAAACAAGTCCAAAGAAGATAAATACAAAGATATCTCCCAATCCCATGTATCCATAAGGTTTCTTCCCCACTGTATACCCGATTGCCGCTAAGATACAAGCGATTCCCAATCCTATAAAGACATAGAATTCATTCATATATTCCGGAATGAAGGCTACATACAGTAAAGCAACTGTAGCTATAAAAGACAGTGCGGAGAAAAGAATGACTGCATTTTTCATCTGCTTAGCTGTAATTTTCCCTGATGCTACGGCCCTTGCTTCTGCTTCGTTTATTCTTTTGGCATCGGTACCTTTTACTCCATCTCCATAATCATTGGCGTAGTTCGAAAGAATCTGATAAAGAAGGGTTACCAAAAGTGCCAGAGCCAAAATTTTCCAATCCCAGATTCCACCTTCACCGTAAAGTCTCCATTTGGCAATGAAGGCTCCCATAATAATTCCGCTTAAGGAAAGCGGTAAAGTTCTTAGCCTTGCGGCTTTTATCCAATCAGTCATACTATTTATAAGTAATAAGCAATGGGTACTAAGTAATGAGCAATATTTCTCATTACTTAGTACTCATCATTAATGTTATGATATCCATTGATCTTCTCCGAAGTTTGGCTTTCTTTTTTCAAGGAATGCATTTCTACCTTCCTGCGCTTCTTCGGTCATATATGCTAAACGGGTAGCTTCTCCGGCAAATACCTGCTGGCCTACCATTCCGTCATCTGTAAGGTTCATTGCAAATTTCAGCATTCTGATAGATGTTGGTGATTTTGCTAAGATTTCCTGCGCCCATTCGTACGCTGTATCTTCCAATTCTGCATGAGGAACTACTTTGTTCACCATTCCCATTTCGAAAGCTTCCTGAGCGGAATAATTTCTTCCTAAAAAGAAGATCTCACGGGCTTTTTTCTGACCAACCATTTTTGCAAGGTACGCAGATCCGTATCCTCCGTCAAAACTTGTTACATCAGCATCTGTCTGTTTGAAAATAGCGTGCTCTTCGCTTGCTAAAGTAAGGTCACACACTACATGAAGAGAGTGTCCTCCTCCTACGGCCCATCCTGGAACAACCGCAATAACTACCTTTGGCATGAAACGGATTAAGCGCTGAACTTCAAGGATATTCAAACGATGTCTTCCGTCTTCTCCTACATAGCCCTGGTGTCCTCTTGCTTTCTGGTCTCCTCCGCTACAAAATGCCCAACCTCCGTCTTTTGGACTTGGTCCTTCTCCTGAAAGAAGAACAACTCCAATTGAAGGGTCTTCGTAAGCATCGTAAAAGGCATCGTATAGCTCTGAAGTTGTTTTAGGTCTGAAAGCATTGCGTACTTCCGGTCTGTTGAAAGCAATTCTTGCTACTCCATTACTTTTTTTATAGGTAATATCTTCGTATTCCTTGGCGGTTTTCCACTCGATCATCTGATAAAAATTTTTCTCAAAGATACGGAATTACAGAGAATTTCCGGGGGTGAAATTTAGGGTTTACTACAACAAAAAATGCAGATATTTTTTCAATAAAAAAAGTAAAACCGGAACATTTACTGTCCCGGTTTTTATAGTTGGTTATCAAAATGATTATTTTCCTCCAGCCGCTGTAAGTTCAGCTTCTTTCGCTTTCATTTCTTTAACTTTATCCATGTTTTTAGTTACCATATAAATTTCTTTTAAAGCAGTAACTGCGTCCAGACTCTTTGGAGAGGCTTTATACCATCCTTCAGCATAAGGTAATGCTTTGTTGAATCTTTCTCTTCTTTCGTCAATCAGCTTTGAAGCCTCATCCGGTTTATCTTTTCTTAAAGCGTTGATTTGTGCTACGATCGTAGCATCATCTCCGATTGTAGTGTAAACCAAATTCTGGTGTGCATCAGCAAAGTCAGGCTTAAGCTGAATCGCTTTTTTGAATGACTCTAAAGCATCGTTCACTGTAGCCGGAGTTTTAGCCTGCATTACCCCAAGGTTGTACCAGTTTGTAGGGTCGTTAGGGTTTTTCGCCAACTGCTCTTTCAAACCAGAAACGAATTTATCTGTATTCCCAGATGCAAGGTAAGCCGAAGTCTGAGCTTCTTTAAGTTTAGCATTATTTGGATATTTAGCTAATCCTTTTTCAATAATTACTAAAGCTTCATTAGATTTTTTTGCATTCAGAAGTAATGTCGACAATGTCTCGTACAACTCAGGTTCTACACTTTTAGACTGTTCTGTTTTGAAGTCGCTATAATCTGGATTTTTCTTCATAAGCTCCCAAGTAGCTTTATCCAAATTCACTACCTGACCAGTCTTTTTTTCTTTTGCTGTATAAGTAGTTTCTACTCCTGTAAAGCCAGAGTTAACCAAATCTGTATATATCTTGATGGATTGGTCACTGTTATTGGCTAACGCGTGGCTAAGCCCTGCATAATACATATAAATTTTGTTGTCCTGGCCTGTAGACTTCAATAAGTCATAAACTTCCATAAACTTAGGAGCTGCAGCTGCATAATTTTTTGCATTATACGCATCCATAGCAACCTTGTTAGCTTCCTGAAGTTGTGCATTCAAAGCATTCGCATCTTTTTTCTGCCCAAAAGCGAAAGCAGACGCTACGATAGCCATTCCTAAAATCAGTTTCTTCATAATAACTATTTTATATTAATTGTACATTTATTCTTCGGAATCCTCAGTTCCCTCTGCCGGATTTTCATTTTCAGCCTGAGGTGTTGTATTGTCGTCTTCTAGGTTATCAAATAGCGTTCCTGTTCCTTCTTTAATTCCGCCTTCAATTTCTTCACCCCCTTCATTTCCTTCGATTTCTTCGGAATCTTCTTCTACATCTTTATCCATTTCTACTTTTGCAATAGCTGCAATTTCGTCATTTTTCTTAAGATTGATCAGTTTTACTCCCTGAGTATTTCTACCCATTACTCTCATTTCGTCCATTCCCATTCTGATGGCAACACCGGATTTATTGATGATCATCAACCCATCTTCATCGGTTACATTCTGAATAGCAATAAGGTTTCCTGTTTTTTCGGTAATGTTCAGGGTAATAACTCCTTTTCCACCTCTGTTGGTAATTCTGTAGTCTTCTACTGCAGTTCTCTTTCCGTATCCTTTTTCAGATACTACAAGTACGGTTTCGTTCTCCACATCATTCACAACAATCATACCAATAGCCTCATCATTATCTTCCATAGCAATACCACGAACCCCGATAGATCCTCTACCTACTTCTCTTACTTTTTCTTCAGGGAAACGGATACATTTACCATTTTTGGTGGCGATCATGATCTGAGAGGTACCATTCGTAAGGTATGCTCCTAACAACTGGTCATTGTCTCTAATTTCAATAGCATTCACCCCATTTACTCTTGGTCTTGAATACGCTTCCAGAGATGTTTTTTTGATTGTACCGTTTTTGGTAACCATTACAACACTCATCTGGTTTACATATTCAGAATCTTTCAGGTTGTTGGTTCTGATGTATGCCTTGATCTTGTCATCCGGTTCAATGTTGATCAGGTTTTGTACGGCTCTTCCTTTTGACGTTTTTGAACCTTCAGGAATTTCGAATACTCTTAACCAGTAACATCTTCCTTTTTCTGTGAAGAATAACATATACTGGTGGTTGGTTGCAGAAACAATATACTCCAGGAAGTCAGAATCTCTTGTGGTAGCAGCTTTGTTACCTACACCTCCTCTACTTTGAATTTTATATTCTGAAAGTGAAGTTCTCTTGATATATCCTGCGTGAGAGATTGTAAGAACTACAGATTCGTTCGGAATGATGTCTTCGATAGACATTTCACCTCCTGAATAATCGATTTCCGTTCTTCTTTCGTCACCGTATTTTTCTTTGATTTCAGCAAGTTCATCTTTAATGATCTGGAATCTTCTTGGCTCATTGGCTAAGATATCTTCTAAATCAGCAATTTCTTTCATGATAGTATCGTACTCGTCACGGATCTTATCAAGCTCCATTCCTGTAAGACGCGCCAGTCTAAGGTCAAGAATTGCCTGAGCCTGAATTTCAGAAAGTTCGAATGCTTCAATCAAACCTTCTTTTGCAGCCTGCGGATTGGCACTGTGACGGATAATTGAAATAGCTCTGTCCAGTGAATCCTGAGAACCGATCACCTTCATGAATCCTTCTAAGATATGCGCTCTTTCTTTTGCTTTTTTAAGCTCATACTTCGTTCTTCTTACGATAACTTCATGTCTGTGCTCTACAAAGTGATGGATAATATCTTTCAGGTTCAGCTGCTCCGGTCTTCCGTGTACCAATGCGATATTGTTTACACTGAAAGAAGTCTGAAGGGCTGTATATTTATATAATAAGTTGAGAACAACATTTGGAATGGCATCATTTTTCAGTTCATAAACCACACGAAGACCTGTTCTGTCTGATTCGTCTCTGATCTCATGAATACCCGGAATTTTTTCATCTTTAACAAGTTCTGCTGTTCTGGCAATCATTTCAGCTTTGTTTACCTGATAAGGAATTTCAGTAACGATAATTGCGTTTCTGTTTCCTATTTCATCAAAGTTAACTTTTGCTCTTAAAACTACTCTTCCTCTCCCTGTGTGGAATGCATCTCTTACTCCGTCATATCCATAGATAATCCCACCTGTAGGGAAATCCGGAGCAATGATGTGCTGCATCAGCTCATCAATGGTAATTTCTTTGTTATCAATATAAGCACAGATTGCGTCTACAGATTCGGATAAGTTATGAGGAGCCATGTTGGTAGCCATCCCTACTGCGATCCCGGAAGTACCGTTTACCAATAGGTTTGGAACTTTAGTAGGCATTACTGTAGGTTCCTGCAAGCTGTCGTCAAAGTTATTCTGAAAATCAACTGTTTCTTTGTCTAGGTCTGAAAGAACCTCATCAGAGATTTTTTTCAATCTTGCCTCAGTATAACGCATTGCCGCTGGCGGGTCACCGTCCATGGAACCGAAGTTACCCTGCCCATCCACTTGTGGATAACGCAAACTCCAGTCCTGAGCCATTCTTACCATTGCATCGTAAACAGAAGAGTCTCCGTGCGGGTGGTATTTACCCAAAACATCCCCAACAATTCTCGCAGATTTCAAATATTTTCTATTAGAAAAAACCCCTAATCCATACATACCATACAGTACTCTTCTATGAACGGGTTTCAAGCCATCTCTTACGTCAGGTAGCGCTCTTGAAACGATAACCGACATCGAATAATCGATATAAGATGACTTCATCTCATCAACAATGTTGATAGGAATCAGTCTTTCTCCTTCTTTTTGCATAAACAAATTTTATTATAATGATAGTCAGACCCTTAGCTGAAAGTCTGAAAATTATTTATTTCCAATTTTTATTAACGGGCTAATTTACGAAAAAAATGCCGATTTTTGCGATAGAATTTATCCACAAAATCTTAAAAATTCTTAAAATATGAGCGTATTAAGTATAACTTTCCACTGTACGAAAAATAATCTGGAAGAATGGGAAACTTATATTGATGAAACATTGGTTTTAATGACCGAAAATTTGATGGATGTGAGCAAGTACATCCTTTCAGAAGTTCATAGTGATTATATTGATGAAGGAAAGAATTATAATCTGCTGTTGATTTTTGATAATGATGATCTCCGAAACGATTTTATGGAGAGCGAACTTCAAAATATTGCAGAGCACATTGAGAAAAAGTTCGGGCAGGAAGTAATGATCTTCAATACATTCCTCAATCCGAAAAAGAAAAGACTGTAATATTATCATTATAAAGGAAAAGCACTGAAATTTGTCAGTGCTTTTTTTATGATGTTCATTTTATCTGTGAAATCCACCATGATGGCCACCTCCCATTGGATGATGAAATCCTCCGTGGTGTCCGCCACCATATACGTATACTCTCTCTGTGTATCTTGGACCGTAACCATAGCCGTAATTATAGTATCTTGGTCCATAATATCCATATCTAGGTGTTCTTACTCCGTAATATGCATCTGCCGTACAAGATGACAGCATGAATATTATCATCATGACCATTATAGCCTTCAACATAGTTTTCATTGTATTGTCACTTATTTTGTTACATTATAAAATAATCAATGTTGATGCCAAAACGATATAAAATGCAGACTGTTTTTAACCTTTTATTCTTTACTATTAATTTCTTTTTTTCACCTGTCCCGGAGCATAATCTTTGGCACTTCCACCATAGATTTTTTTGGCCTGTCCGGGTGGAATTTTCTTCGCCTGATAGCTATTGTTATCATATGCAACACACGAAGTAAGCATACTTATTATTATAAACATCCCTGCAATTTTACTTACACTTTTCATTATTTCTCCTTTTTCAAACTTGAGTATCACTTATAACAAGGGTGATGCCAAAGCGTGAATAAAATCATTAGTGAGTGTTAAACTTTTCGTTCTTATATGATCATTAAACGATTTCGCTTCTTTTTTCCATCATCACAAGATCTTTCCATTTGCCGTTGAGCTTGCCTATCTTTTTACGAACGCCTACGGTTCTGAATCCGTTTTTCTGATGAAATCTGATGGACGTTTCATTTTCGGGAAAAATATTGGTCTGCAAAGTCCAAAATCCGTGATCTTCGCTATCCAGAATCATTTTTTTTAGCAATACTGAACCTAGACCTTTTCCCTGGTATTCATTATCGAAATAAATACTTACATCTGCTACTCCTTTAAAGCCTTCTCTTTTGCTTACAGGTTTCAGGGCACACCATCCTACCACTTCATTGTTTTCGTTTTCCAGCACCCAGCGGCAATCGTTGAAATATTCCATACTCCAGGCTTCTGCCGTTGGAACTTCTGTTTCCAGTGTGGCAATACCGCTTTCTATTCCCTGTCTGAAAATTTCCAGTACCCGCGGCTCATCGCTGGGAAGCATTTCTCTTAATTCGTAGTTCATTGTAATTTAGTGGTATTTTCTTTTTATTTTTCTTTTAATTCTTGAGTAATGGGTCTGCTTGCTTTTTTCATCTTCAGAAACAACACTGATGTTTCCATCTACTTCCAGAACGGATAATTTGACATTTTTAATCTGATCGATCCCATGTTCTCTAATCGCTTCTTCCAGTTCACTTTGTGTAATCTTGGCACGGTTCAGAGCTGCCTGATCTGCTACTCCATCTCTGATAAGAATAACAGGTTCGTCTTCCATTAAAGTTTCAAAAGAACGATTGGAAAACATAATTCTTTTTAAAATAAAGTTAGCCACAAAAAGAACCAAAGCTGCAATAATACCTCCCTGTAAAGAAGTATCCGGGCCCACCATTGCATTTTGAACAGCATTGGAAATAAGCAACAGCAATACAACATCTCCTGCATTGAGCTGAGAAAGCTGATTTTTGCCAAATAAACGAATAGCAATCACCATAAAAAGGTAAACGCAAAGGGAACGAACAGCTACATTAAGAATAGGGTCCACAATTTTTTTTATCTACTCAAATGTATTAAATTTTTGATTAATCCAACAGAGGTTTTAATATTGAAAGTTTAACTGCTGGTATTCAATAAGAATGTCTATTATATAAATAAAAAAATTAGCCGCGAACATACAAATTAGTGTGCTCGTGGCTAAAAAATTAAACCATTGAAAAATACCGTGATTGTTATTTATTTTTACTCAAACGGATGCTATATAAGGTAATGAGTACTGTAATCACAAGAAACAAAGCTCCAATCCATGGAGTGCTCCCTAAACCCAGTGCTGAAGTCACAATAATTCCGCCTGCATAAGACCCGATAGCAATTCCAATATTGAAGGCTGCTATATTAATTCCTGAAGCCACATCTTCAGTACCGGGAAGCTCCTTCTCTGCAATCTGCACTACCAAAAGCTGAAGCCCCGGAACACTGGCAAAAGAAAGCGCTCCTAAAAAGAAAAGAGTAACAATACTTAATACCGGGCTGCTTACTGTAAAATAAAAAGCCAATAGAATTAAACCCTGAGCGGCAAACATCCATAGAAGAGCTTTCAAAGGGTTTTTATTGGCAACTTTACCTCCAATCAGATTTCCCAACGCAATGGCCACTCCATAAATAAGCAGGATAAAAGTTACTGTAGACTCCTGAAAACCTGTTATCTTTTGTAAAATAGGTGATAAATAAGTAAAAACAACAAACGTTCCTCCATATCCCATAGCGGTCATTAAAAAGGCGAAAATCAATCTTTTATTTCCCAGTACCTTAAACTGGCTTTTTAAAGACGCCGTTTTACCATTCTTTAAACTGTTAGGAACCAATAATAAACTTGCTAATAGTCCTATAATTCCTAATATTGACACTCCTATAAAAGTTGCACGCCAACCAAAATGTTGTCCTATGAAAGTCCCTAGAGGTACTCCAGTTACGATGGCTAATGTAAGACCGGCAAACATAATGGAAATTGCCGTAGCTCTTTTTTCTTCCGGAACCAATGATGCAGCAATTGTAGAACCGATGGAAAAGTAAACGCCGTGAGCAAACCCTGTTAATATTCTGGCGAGAACTAATGTTATAAATCCAGGTGCAATAGATGCCAATCCGTTTCCTATAACAAATAGCAGCATGATAGAAACCAAAAGTCTTTTACGGGGAATCTTTCCTGTTAAAGCTGTTAAAATAGGTGCTCCAATGGCGACTCCAATTGCATAAAGACTTACCAAAAGTCCTGCAGAAGGAATGGAAATTCCCAGATCGGAGGCTACAGTCGGTAGAAGTCCCACAATCACAAACTCTGTAGTACCAATGGCGAACGCGCTTATTGTAAGTGCCCATAACGCAGCCGGAAGTCCTTTGCTTTTTATACTTCCAGACGTTGGACTGATTTGTATTTCTTTTTGAAAATTCATTACGTTGTAATTTTATTGATGTTGATGATGCAAATTTCCGACGAATAATTGTATTATAAAAATTATTTAAATTGTACAATTGTATCAGAATAATAATACATTTCATTTTTATGCTGAAAATTTGTTCCTTTGTATTATAATTCTCAAAGTACATGAAGAAATCAGAAGCTACCCGTCTCAATATTCTGCAGAAAGCGTTTGAACTTATCTATATCAAAGGCTTTCAGACGACAAGCATCGATGAGATCATTGCAACGACTCAGGTGACTAAAGGGGCTTTTTATTATCATTTTAAAACCAAGGATGAAATGGGCCTTGCCATCATTAATGAACTGATGAAACCTAATTTCAGACGTACTTTTATTGATTCTCTTCAGGAAAACGACAATCCTTTGGAAAGTATTTATCAGATCATTTACCATCTTCTGATAGAAAATGATTTTTTGAAGGTTGAATATGGCTGCCCTACTTCCAATTTTATACAGCAAATGGCTCCGTGGAATGAGGCTTTTACCCAGGCTTTATTCGAGCTCTCAAGAGAATGGGAAGATGCCTTCACAGAAAGCATAAAAAAAGGAAAAGAAGCAGGCATCATCAAAAAAGAAGTAAACCCTGTAGAAGTAAGTGTTTTTGTTATTTCCGGATATTGGGGAGTGCGTAATCTGGGTAAACTTGAAAATTCAAAAGGAGTATATCTTGTTTATTTAAAGGGACTTAAGTCTTATTTTAACACATTGCAATAATTTTTTCAACAAAAACATACTAATTAGTATGTTTTTTATTTTACCTTTACCACATCAAAAAAATAATTGATGTACCAAACGCTTACCTTTTTACATTCCATAACCCGATGGTTGGTTCTGTTGAGTTTGACCTATACTCTTTTCCGTTCCTATAAAGGATATTTCTCCAACGGGAAATTCACCAAAACAGACGATACTGTACGGCATTGGACCACTACGATTGCGCATATTCAATTGGTCATAGGAATGATCTTTTATTTCAAAAGTCCTATTGTTCAATATTTCTGGAAAAACTGGAAGGAGGCAAAAGAATCGTTTGATCATTTATTTTTTGGAATGATTCACATTTCATTCATGATTATTGCGATTGTCATTATTACAGTCGGATCCGGATTGGCCAAAAGAAGATCATCAGACAAAGAGAAATTTAAAACCTTATGTGTTTGGTTTACTATTGCGTTGGTTATTATTTTCATTGCTATTCCGTGGCCGTTTTCTCCATTTGCCAACAGACCTTATTTCAGATAATTATGATACATTTATTAAAATCAAAAGTCGGCCGGCTAAGGATTCTGGCCATTTTAGAAGGCATTTCATTGTTGAGCCTGGTTTTTATTGCAGTTCCTATGAAACATTGGTTGGAAAATCCTTCTTTAGTAAGGATATTAGGCCCAGTACACGGAACTCTATTCCTTCTCTTTTTGTTCAATACACTGAGTATAGGCGTAGAACAGAACTGGAAGTTTAAAGAAATAACGTGGAAAATAATTCTGGCATGTTTTATTCCGTTCGGAACATTTTACATTGACAACAAAATATTGAGTAAGCTATGAAAAACCTTCTCATACTGTGTGGAATTGTCCTTACTCTATATATTGCGTATAAGGTTTACCGATTCAATACATTGGACAAAGGATTACCTCAGCTGATCAGAAACGGAGCCGTTGTTCTCGATGTAAGAACGGAGAAAGAATATGAAACAGGACATATCAAAGGTTCCGTAAATATTTCATTAGGAACTATCAGAGAGCGTTATGCAGAGCTTGATCCCAAAAAAGTATATATTACGGTATGCTCCCATGGCCTTCGAAGTGTAAAAGCAGAAAATATTTTAAAGGAAAAAGGCTTCCAACATGTTTATAATGGCGGAGCATGGAGTGATCTGCAGAAGACGATTACCCCATAAAAGACAGGAAGATGAAGAAACGTTTTACATTACCTTCATCTTCCTTTTATTTTCAACCTTTTAAACCGTTTTATTATTCAACCACACTACTTTCTGTTCAGAAAGATGCTCCTGCCCTATAATTTCTCTGTATAATTCCGGTCTTCGGGCCTGTATGTATCGGTATCCGCCTGCCTGGGTAAGCTTTTCCGGTGTAATAACGGCAGATTCAAAACTGTCGTCAAAAGAACGACATTCTGCAATAACATCACCAAAAGGATCGATAATCATAGAGCAGCCGTTTTTCAGCTGATCATCATCCATGCCGATAGGATTTGAAAAAACAATATACGCTCCGTTATCATAAGCTCTTGACGGAAGCCACTTCATCAGCCAATCCCGACCCTTCATCCCGTTGAACTCTAACCGTAAAGAGGTAGGATCTGCAACTCTGTTTTGCCAAAGATCAGGATTCACAAAACCTGCCCCCGGTCTTGTAGAAGGTGTACACATGGTAACGTGAGGCATAAAAATGATATCTGCGCCAAGAAGTTTTGTCGCTCTTACATTCTCAATAATGTTATTATCATAGCAGATAAGAATACCACATTTCCAACCCATAATGTCGAATATACAATATTCGTTTCCGGGCGTAAGATGAGGATTGATAAATGGATGCAGCTTTCTGTACTTAGCCTTTAAGCCCGTTTTATCAACACATACATACGCTTTATAGAGAAAATCTTCTTCGTCTTTTTCAAAAAGCCCTGCCAGAATAGTAATATTATACTGATCAGCAATCTGCTGTAATCGCTGAATACTTTTTCCTTCAGGAATAAATTCAGCAATATCAAGAAGTTGTTCTTTGGAAAGTTTTCTGGCAAAAGTATATCCGGTAATGGAACATTCGTGAAAAACGATGACATGAGAACCCTGAGAAGCGGCTTGTGAGGAAAGTTTTTCTATAACGGAAAGATTGTATTCTTTATCTCCGCTTTTATTTTCGAATTGTGCTGTTGAAATGGTAATGTTCATTATTTTTTTTCAGCAAAGCTACAGGACCTCATCGCCGAAAAATTGTATAAAACCGACTTTTTGATTTACAGTTCAATGAAATTAACCGCCATTTTATTTTCGGTTTTCAAGTACTGCTTCGGGGTTAGACCTACATTATTCTTAAATTCCCTGATCAGGTGAGATTGGTCCGTATATCCCGCATCATAAGAAAGCGTTGTCAGATTTTCATTATATTTTCTGTTATTCATAAGACTTAAGAAGTAATGGAGACGGATAATATTGCTATATTTCTTTGGGGATATTCCCATATGATTTTCAAACTTTCTTTCCAGATGCCGTTCCGTATATCCTGTGAATCTTTCCAATTCTTTTGAGGATACAGAACCTTTATTCTGAAGAATATATTTTTGAACTGCTGTTATAAAAGCATAATCAGAAGTGTTTTCTCCTGTTATAAATTCTGTAAAAAAAATGTTGAGATCATGAATAACAGTCAGAGGATTAATTTTGTTTAAAAGATTTTCCTGAAAACGCTGGAAACTGTTTTTCAATACATCTTCAACAGAAATAATACTGTCTTTGACTTCTTTAGCAGAAGCTTTCACAAGAATATTTAAAAAATAAGGCTGAAATACCACCGCAACTAAAGAAAATGCACCTTTAGAATAAAAATCTTTATAGCTGCTTAAAGTTCCATAGAAAAAAGACAGCGGCATATGATCTTCTGAGCCCGAAGAATAGAGATTCATGTCACCCGATAAAATAAGTCCGGTACTGCCATCGGTAAACAGACGTACATTACTGATCTCTTTTGAATTCTCTAAAAAGATGTAATGCCGTATAAAAGGAGACAGATGTTTTGGAGGTGAAATCTGCATATTCAAATGTACATAAATTACCTGCTAAGAGCAATTAATTCCTCTAATTAAGCTTTCATCACACAAATTCCGAAAATTTTTATTGTTAAAAAACAGCACATGTACCACACGGAATTTCCGTTTGGTCAGGTATTTGAATATTTTATTATCATCATTCCTGAAAAGGATTTTCATGATTAACCAATCACTAAAATAATATACGATGTCAACACAAAATCTTACCCACCTCGAAGCAATCAAAAAAATCAAAGAACTGTCGGAAAGTGCCAAAATATGTATGTTCTGTACAGAATTGGAAACCGTTCCTGTAACTTCAAGACCAATGACACTCCAGGAAACTGATGACAGCGGAAATCTCTGGTTCATCAGCAGTGAAACCAGCAACAAAAATTTTGAAATAAAAGAGGATCGCAGAGTACAACTGTTCTTTATGAATAATGGTGATGCCCAATATCTGTCAGTTTACGGAAATGCTTCTGTATATAAGGATAAAGCTACCATAGAAGAAAAATGGTCTCCACTGGCCAAAGCCTGGTTTGATGGGAAAAATGATCCGAATGTTACGATTATTCGCGTAGAGCCCCAGGAAACATATTACTGGGATACTAAGGCAGGAAAATTAGTCAGTCTTTTTAGTTTTGTAGCCTCTGCTATTACTGGTCATAAGACTAATAATTCTGATGGAGTTGAAGGTAATGCAACTATTTAAGGTGTAATTAACCTTTCTTATCCAGGTATTTTCTGGTGATACAGTAGAATCGCCATCAAACTTATGTATAAATCAAAAAAAGGCGGCTCATTTCTGAAGCCGCCTTTACAAGATTAAAATGTTATTTTTTCACCTCCTCTAGGGAAGCTCCAAAGTTAATATGGAGAACATTTCCATTGGGTGTTATTAAAGCCGGAACAGATTTTACGCCTGCTTTTTCGGCAGTTTCAATTTGGCTTTTGTCATTTCCTAAATGGATAACTTCAACGTTTTCGGCTCCGATAAGCTGAATGATATCCTGCTCTGCACTGATACATACCGGACATCCGGCGTGATAAAAAACTGATTTTTTCATAAGATTAAATAGATGTTATTATGTTCTTTAATTCTTCTACTTCCTTTTGAGGTAAAGGTTTCAAGGGGCTTCTCAGGTTTCCGCCTTCTTCACCAAGAATATTCAATCCTGCTTTAACGGCTCTTGGAAGTCCTTTACTTACAATAAACTTCAACAAATCAAACTGTTTGTAGAAAACCTCTTTTGCTTTTTGAAGATTTCCTTCCTCAACAGCATTATACAGCTCTATTGTAAGTTCGGGAATCAAATTGGGTGCGGCAGTGCACCAACCCTTTGCCCCTGCGGTAAATGCGGCCAATGCAAGAGGATTAGATCCGTTATAAAAAGCCACATCTTCTCCCAGTTCTTTTCTTAAAAAATGCATTCTCTGAATATCTCCTGTACTTTCTTTAATCATCGTAACATTCGGAATTTCAAGCAATCTTCTTAATACATTAGGAGACATATCTACTCCACTGGTTGCAGGATTATTATAAGCCATAATGGGGATTGAAATTTTCTGCGCTACCGCATCATAATGCGCTACAACTTCATCATCGGTAAGCTTCCAATAGCTCATGGGAATGATCATAACTGCATCTGCTCCGGCCTGCTCTGCAAATTTTGCATGATGTACTGTTCTTTCGGTCGTCAGATTGGAAACTCCTACAAGCGTTGGTATTCTTCCTTTTACCTGCTGTATCGTAGCTTCTGTTACAGCTTCTTTTTCGTCATCAGATAAATAGGGCATTACGCCGGTACTTCCCAAGGGTGCAATCGCGTGGCTTCCGGAAATAATAAGTCTTTCCACCAAATGCTTAAATAATGGAATATCAATCTTTTCCTTATCATCAAAAGGAGTAATGGGATAAGAAATAATACCTTTAAATGGAACGTTCTTCATTTTGAGTCTGTTTTACCTTTAATTATTGAGCTATAAATCTCTTCCTTCTTCTTCTCTCAGAGCTATTCCTAGGTTCTGCAATTGAGGTGCATTTTCACAGGCAATGTATTTTGCAGGTTCTGTGTCACTCATATTCTGATGTTTATGCCATGCCCATGAAGGAATATAAACCGCATCACCCGCTTCCCAATGTACTCTTTCGTCTTCAACCTCTGTCCAACCCTTTCCTTCTATTACAAAAAGAACGGTCTCATAGGTATGACGGTGTCTGTTGGTCTGCTGCCCCGGCAATAAACCTCCAATGGTCATACTTACATTTTTACTTGGAAGGTCTACAAAGAAAACCGGATGTTTTCTTTCTGTGGAAAACTGATTGTGTTCTCCTGCATTTTCTACATTTTTATGAATTAAATGACTTGGTTTTACATACTTTGGTCTTGCAAAGGTTTCATGAAAATCTTTTGAACTGAATTGTTTTTTGTCCATGATTTTAAAAATTAATAAGTTCTGTGCTTTATTGCATGACAAAATTATCTTATATTAGGACCACTTAAATGATTCAGTTTTCACATAAACAGATAGTCCAGATGCTTAGACCTTGGAAATTAGAATTAGAAATCAATAAAAATATTGACAAAGCCGTTTATCTCCAGATTGCGGATACCATCATTGGAGATATTCGTTCAGGAAGACTGAAGGCCGGAGATGCTCTTCCCGGAAGCAGAAATCTGGCCATGAGCTTAAAAATTAATAGAAATACTGTTGTAGAAGCTTATCAGGTGCTGATTAATGAAGAATGGGTGATTTCTAAAGAACGTAAAGGTATTTTCGTATCCGATCAGCTTCCTTCTTTACGGGAACAAAGACACGAAAAAGGAAATGATCCCTCCCATCACTTCAGTCCTCTTCATGGGAATATGATCAATTTTGATGATGGCCACCCTGATAGTAAAATTGCGCCCGTCACAGAACTAGCCAGGGCTTACAGACAAATTTTCAGTATCAAGGCAAAGTGGCAGATGATGGGTTATGGAAATGAACATGGGGAAACAGAATTCAGGAAAATGATCTCTCAAATGTTGAATCATCAGCGAGGCATGCAGATTAACGAAGATGAAATTTCCATTACAAGAGGCAGCCAAATGGCCATGTTTCTGACTGCTCAAAGTTTATTAACCTCCGGTGACCATATTATCGTAGAAAATCCAGGATATCAACCCGCCTGGCAGGCTTTTGAATATGCCGGAGCGCAGCTTTTACCCGTAGAAGTAGATGAGGAAGGAATATGTGTAAAAACGGTAGAAAAGCTTCTAACCCAAAATAAAAATATAAAAGCCATCTACATTACTCCTCACAGACAATATCCTACTACAGTTACGTTAAGTTTGGCAAGAAGGTTAAAACTTATTGAGCTGTCCAACCAATATCATGTTACTATTATTGAGGATGATTATGACAACGAGTTTCACTTCGGCTACCGTCCTATTCTTCCTCTTTCCAGTTTTCCGGAACTTAATCATTATGTTTATATCGGGACATTAAGCAAAGTGGTTGCTCCCGCTTTAAGGATTGGCTATCTGGCTACCAAAAATCAGGATTTATTACAAAAAATAGGAGCTTTGAGAAAAATTATTGATGTACATGGAGATGTCATTATGGAACACGCTGTTCTTCAGCTGATCAAGGAAGGAGCAGTAAAGAAACACATCAAAAAAGCAACTGTACATTATAAGGGCAAAAGAGATTTCGTATTTAAACTTTTGCAGAAACATATGCATGATATTTGTGATTTTACACTTCCTGAAGGCGGGCTAGCTTTTTGGATCGTTCCCAAGTCGAATTTAAACTGGGATGTGGTAACCTCAGCGTTATGTGACAGGAATATTAAGATCATTCCCCCTAAACAGTACAGCCATCAACCGATTAATGGTTTTAGGCTAAGTTATGGAGCGCTTTCTGAAGAACAACTGGAGCAAAGTATACCGATTATTGCAGAAATTCTCAGAAAATTGGCTGAATAGGCTTCCTCTCTTTCTTAGTATATAAAAACCAAGCTGCTTCATTTCTGAAACAGCCTGATTTTTATGCATATTTAACGATGGGAGCATCGCTACAAAATATTTTATCTGTTATTGATCTCAACTGTTACAGGCATTACATAGGTATAAGCCATCATATTGTCATTGAGGTCTTTGCGGTCTACTCTGTAATCAAGCTCGCTCAAAACAGTTTCAATTTCCCTGTCTACGGTTTTGCAGTCTCCGTTGGAATGAACATTGACAATTTTTCCGTTTTTAGCGATATCAAATTTAACAACTGAATTAACTGTTCCCTGCTGATATTCTGGATTGGTTAGATCAAAATTAGCCATCAGCTTGCCTCTGATATCATTGAATGTTTGATTTTTAGTCAGTTGAATTTCCTGAATGGTATTGTGATCTGTAGCCTGAGCTTTCACACCATTAAAAACAGCAGCGAATCCGCAAACAAAAAGTGAAGCCAAGAATATTTGAATTTTATTTTTCATAACTAACTGATTTTAAGAATTATACTAACATTATTTTGTATCTCTTATCCAAAGTTATTAAAAATAATTCATATTAATTTTACATTGAGTTAACATTGAGTTAACATTTAAATTTAATTTACTGATTTACAATGTTATAAATTTTGAAAATTTTTGAAAATTTAATATTGGGAGATAAAACTTTAATTAATAACTGTTTTTAAGTTCTTCAATAATGTCATGTTTAAATTTGGAAAAAGGTCTTTGATGATGATTATCTTCTTTAGTTTCAATACCGAAAATCATTCGATAAGCTTCTTTTTTTTTCATAATACCATCAAAATTACTTTCAATTATATTTAAAAAAGTATCTGAATATTTCATTCTTAAATCATACAAATCTTTAAGCTCAAAGTTTGAATGAGCATTATAAATTTCTTCTGTTTCAAAAAAATCTAAGGTTCTTTTTATTTTGGAATTTTCATTACTTTTAATTTTTACAGAAAGTTTGTTCAAAGAGTCTACATCATATGAAAACTTAAATTCTCTTTCATTTATATCAACTTCGCTAATATAAGGATGAAGATGTAAATCTTTGTTTAAAGGACTACTCCCTTTTATCGTACTGTTACAAATAGAACAGGATGGAATTAAATTATAAATAGAAAGTGCTAACAAAGGGTAATCCTTTTGAGAAAAATAATGATCAAATTGCGGTCTTGAGATTCTAGTTGAATCATTTACTCTATTTGTTTCCGGATCCGTATAAGCAATTGTCAAAGTATAATTTCGATTGCAATAAGTACACGTATTTATTCCAATTTTTTCGGCTATTTTATATGAAAATGGTTTAGACTGAGATATATATAATTCATAATTAAAAACTTTTTCAATTATTGACTTATTCTTCAATTCACAAGGTGATGCAGTATGAATATCTAATAAAATCTCTGGCTTTTCAGTTAGCAAAGCTTTAATAATATCTTCAGTTAAAAATTTTTTTGAGACTTCTGATAAATTAGAACAATTTATTTTATCTTTCATTTTTAGATAATACCAGTTTAATTTATCTGCTGAAATTTCATTTAGCTTAAACATTAATCATTAATTTTTATATTATACTTTCTTGCTAATCTTTCCAATTCTTTCATTTCATCTTCCTTTAGCTTTTCTTCATCAAAAATCTCATAATACATTTCGTTAAGTTTATTTTTTAAAAGAGGCTCGCCAATTAGTTCAATAATTCTTTTTGCTAATTCTTTTTTTTCTCCATTCTTTTCTTTAATAATGTTAATGACTTTATTGATTTTATTTTTTGCAAAATCTCCCATCAATATTTTTTTTCCATCTTCTTCTTCCGCAAAGAAAAAACCTTCTGCTAATAAGTCAGTAATATTGGCTCCAAAAGTATTTATCTCCTTAAAATCTTCAGGGTTACCATTATCTATAAATAATACATTCTGTTTAGGAATATCTGATAAAATAAACGGTGAATGTGTTATGAAAAGTAAATTAATCATTTTTATATCCCTAAAATCAGAATTATAAATTTGTTGCAACAAATTATTTATAAATCTTCTTTGAAATTCTGGATGAAAATAAAGTTCAATTTCATCAAGAATTATATTTACATACTCGTATTTAATAATTTCATCTTTTTTAACTGAATTAATATTATTTAAATGATAGATTATAGAACTAATTGTGTGAATCAATTGTTGTTCACCAGAACTTAAACTATCAAATTCAATTAAATCATTTTTATTTAAGCTTTCAATTAATACATTAATTTCAAAAACTGGTGGAGGTAAAATTTCAATCAAAGGGAGATTATCTTTTTCTGAAATAGCATTTAACTTTCCTGATAGTTCCTCAATATCAATAAATAAATTAGAATCGTAGACGCTCCAAACACCTGCATGATATTTTATATAGTTAATAGTTTGTTGTAATTTATATATAATATGGCTTGGATGTTCTTCTATATAATCTAAAAATCCTACGATATCTATATTATAAAATGTCTTATTATCGATAGTTTTAGGAACAACAAATTTTTTGTAAGACTCATACTTATGACAAATACTTATAATTTTGTACATTATGTAAGTGTCAAAATCTTCTTGATTTGTGATTTCTATATCAATAATATCAAACTTCTCCTTTGTTTTTTTTAGAATTTCTAAAGGATTTTGGATCAAATGCTGATTAACAAATATTCCAAAATTTGGCTTTTCAAGATATTCAATTTTTTTAAAATAGGGAGCATCATTTGGTAATCTTTCCTGTTGTAAATTATCTATTACTTTGAATTTTTTCTTCTTTATCCCTTTTATTTGTATCTTCTTTGCTATACCATTATCTCCCATTTTTCGTAGAGAGAAATTTTCATTTGATACAGGTTTTAAGATATTTGCCAAAAGTCTCTGTTGAAGTAAATATTGTTCATTATTAATATCAATAATGCCAGCTAAACCGTTGTCTTTACTTTCTCGTTTTGGATTAATAACTACAGGAATTTGATATGAATCATTTTTATGAAATAATTCATCAATCCACTCTCCCATATACCAAGAATTAAATGCATATAATGAATAATTTATAATCATAGAATAAAAAAAATTATCTAAATGAAAATCTATTTTTTTAGAAATATTATATAAGTTAAAGCTTGTACCATCTACCTCTAAGCAATAATACTCGGTTTTTAATTCATAAAAAATTTGACAATGTATGTTCTTGCAATCTGCATCACTATCTATTTCTTTTAATTCTGCAGAAGTTTTTAATTGTTTTGTTTTATCATAATTAAGTAGAGAGTAAGAAACTTGATTTATACAAGCTATAAACAATTCAACTATCGCACTTTTGCCACTTCCATTTTTTCCAACTATTGCAGAAATATTAATTTTATCTCCATATAGGTTTATAGGAACAGTCGATTCATATTTGATATTTGAAACTTCAATTAGTTGAGAGAAATCAATTATTTCATTTTCTTTAGCATCTTGAAATTCATAATCATTATAAAATTTATAAATTTTATTTCTTTCAAGATTTTTCAAAAATTTTGTTGTGCAATTCTCCAAGGGACGTATTGCAAGTAATTTAAAGCTCATGTTTATTCGTTTTCACCAAAAATAAATAAAAAAACCACAATTTCCATTGTGGTTTCCCGTAATATATCTATATAATTTTATAATTCCTTCTTCAAAAATTTCCCAGTCAAACTCTTCTTAGACTTCACAATTTCCTCAGGCGTTCCCTGCGCAACAATTTGTCCGCCGTGTTTTCCACCTTCGGGACCTACGTCGATAATATGATCGGCGAGTTTTATTACATCCATATTATGTTCAATGATAATGAAAGAATTTCCTAATTCTACCAATTGATTAATAGCATCCATCAGGATTTTCACATCTTCAAAATGAAGTCCGGTTGTGGGTTCATCAAGAATGTATAAAGTGTTTCCGGTTTGTCTTTTTGATAATTCCGTTGCCAACTTGATACGTTGCGCTTCTCCTCCCGAAAGTGTGGTAGACTGCTGCCCCAATGTGATATATCCCAAACCAACATCCTGCAGAGTTTTCACTTTAGCAAAAATCTTTGGAATCGGCTGGAAGAACTCTACGGCTTCATCAATCGTCATATCCAGAACATCAGAGATTGATTTTCCTTTGTAACGAACTTCAAGGGTTTCTCTGTTAAAACGTTTTCCGTTACACGTTTCGCAATGTACGTATACATCCGGAAGGAAGTTCATTTCAATCACTTTTAATCCTCCTCCCTGGCAGGTTTCGCATCTTCCGCCTTTTACGTTGAAAGAGAATCTTCCCGGCTTATAACCACGGATTTTACTTTCCGGCAGCTCTGCAAAAAGGTTTCTGATATCGGTAAACATACCTGTATAAGTTGCAGGATTTGAACGAGGCGTTCTTCCGATCGGAGTCTGGTCTACGTCTACAATTTTATCAATATTATCCAGCCCTTCAATCTTTTTGTATGGTAACGGTTCCTGAACTGCTCTGTAGAAATGTTTATTCAGGATTGGATATAGCGTTCCGTTGATCAGGGAAGATTTTCCACTTCCTGAAATTCCGGTTACCACCACCAATTTTCCCAATGGAATATCTAAGGTTACGTTTTTAAGGTTGTTTCCTGTAGCGCCTTTCAAAAGAATATTTTTACCACTTCCTGCTCTTCTTTCTGCAGGAATTTCAATTTTTCTTTTTCCGTTGATATATTGAGCCGTAATCGTATCGGCTTTTAATAAATCTTTCGGTTTTCCCTGCCAGAGAATCTCTCCACCGAATTTTCCGGCTCTTGGACCAATATCCAACACCTCATCGGCCTCAAGAATCATGTCTTTATCATGTTCTACTACCAATACAGAGTTTCCGATATCTCTAAGATTTTTTAATGAATGAATCAGTCTTTCATTATCTCTCTGGTGAAGCCCGATACTAGGTTCATCCAGAATATACAGTACATTTACCAATTGGGATCCAATCTGCGTTGCCAGACGTATTCTCTGTGACTCACCTCCTGAAAGGGTTTTTGAACTTCTACTCAAACTCAGGTAATCTAATCCTACATCCAACAGAAACTGAAGTCTGGTTTCAATCTCTTTTAAAATTTCGTGAGCAATGATTTTATTTTTCTCTGAAAATTTATCTTTAACATCCGCCAGCCAATCTTTTAAATCAGCCAAACTTAAACCGTTGACTTCGGCAATATTTTTTCCGTCTATCTTAAAGCTTAAGCTTGAAGGCTGAAGACGTGTTCCTCCACATTCCGGGCAGGTTTCTTCTGTCGTAAAGTGTCTTTCCAGTAAAATTGCCTCGTAAGATTCTCTCTCATCGATAATTTCTTCCATGAAAGCAATTAAGCCGTCAAAGCTGATCTTTATTTTTTTTGTAATTCCTGCGTATTTCAGGTCTTTATTAAATTCTTTATGACAACCGTTATAGATATAATCCAGTGCTTCTTCAGGAATATCCTTCATCGGAGTGGTTAATCCCAATCCAAAGATCTCAAGGATATTTTTAATCTGAGAAAGGATCCATTTATTCGATTTAATATCTTCGAGCGGAAGCAAACCTCCCTGATTAATGGACAACTTTGGATTATCAATAAAATAATCGGTATTGATTTTTTTGATCATTCCCAACCCTTTACAATTTGGGCAGCTTCCTTTCGGAGAGTTGAATGAAAAGGTATTCGGTTCCGGTAATGCTAAAGAGTGTCCTGTTTCAGCATCCATAAGGTTTTTGGAAAAGTATTCAATATCTTTACTTCCCAGCTTCTGAATTCCGATAATGCCTTCTCCCATTTCCATTGCGGTACGCAGGGATTTTTCCATTCTGTTTTCTGAAGCGTTTTCCCCAATGATCCAACGATCGATGACGATATCAATATCGTGGGTTTTATAACGGTCAAGTTTTAAGTCATATTCAATATCCTGCAACTCACCATCAATTCTTGCCTGGCCATATCCTTTTTTTGCCATCTGTACAAAAAGTTCATGATAGTGACCTTTTCTTGAACGAACTACGGGTGCAAGAAGCATAATCTTCTCACCTTTGTAGTTTTCTTTAATGGTTTCCAGAATCTGATCTTCGGTATAACTTACCAACTTCTGCCCCGTGGACAATGAATAGGCATCTGAAACTCTTGCATATAAAAGACGTAGAAAATCGTACAGCTCAGTAACCGTTCCTACCGTAGATCTTGGATTTTTATTGGTTGTTTTCTGCTCAATGGCAATCACCGGAGAAAGACCTTCTATTTTGTCTACATCAGGACGCTCCAAACCACCCAAAAACTGGCGTGCATAAGCAGAAAATGTTTCGATATAACGACGCTGGCCTTCTGCAAAAATGGTATCAAAAGCGAGTGAGGATTTTCCGCTCCCGGAAAGGCCGGTAATCACAACAAGTTCGTTGCGCGGAATTTTAACATTAATATTCTTTAGATTGTGTTCACGAGCTCCGTAAACTTCTATATATTCTGTTGATTTGCTCATAATTTGGGGTGATTTTGTCTGAAAATCACGACTGGCAAAATTACGGAATTTTTATGAAAATGTTTTTCCTTATAGGTGATTTTTTGACCACAGATTTCACGGATTTCCACAGATGTTTGCGTAGTGGAATTTTTATGAGAATGTTTTTCTGTATGGGGAATTATTTAACCGCAGATTTCGCGGATTTTCACAGATGTTTGCGTAAGTGGAGTTTTTATGAGAATGTTTTTCTGTATGGGGAATTATTTGACCACAGATTTCACGGATTTTCACAGATGTTTGCGTAGTGGAGTTTTTATGAGAATGTTTTTCTGTATGGGGAATTATTTAACCGCGGATTTCGCGGATTTTCACAGATGTTTGGGGAGAGGAGTGTTTATGAAATTGTTTTTACTTATGGGTTTATTATTATAATTAGATAACAGATATATATTGAAAATGCCGTAGAGGTACGGCATTTTTTTATTATTGGTTGTATTTTTAAAATCAGGATTGTTCTACATATCCTGGAATTCTATATCTTCATTGGTTACTTTCACAAGATACTCAATCCCATCTATAGCTTTGGCAATGATTTGATTTCGAAGGATATTGGCTCTGTTTTCCCAGTAGGCCCTTCCGTAAAAAGAATAATTTTGTGGGATAATTTCTACTTCTACCGTTCTTACAAAGCCTTCTTTAGGCTTATTGCTGATCATTGTTCCTCTTCTCACTTTCACCTCTCTCAGCTCATCCTTCAAAATCATTCGGCAATAGTTTTTAACGTCTTCAAGGGAAATAATTTTATCTCTTGTCGTCAAGGCATATTTATAAGCCTGAATGCTGTCTGTTCCTTTTTGTTCTTCAGCTCCGCCTAATGTTTCTGTAAGCAGAACAACGGTCTGTGATTTCAACTGGTTGGAAAGTTCAGTTCCAGGTCGCATATGGTTGGCAAGTGTACAGTGTGTTACCCAAAAGGAAGCATAGGTATGATCGGTTTTTTCTACAGGTTCCATAATCACATAGTTCAGTTCCTGTCTGACATTTCTTTTGGCGTTATTTACTTTCTGCACCATCGATTTCATTTTATCAGACATTTCGCTGAGAACGCCTTTTACATTATCTCTGTTCAGAAGTGAGAAAGCTGCAATTTCGTCTCTTGTAAGTTCAAGAACATTGGCAATCATATCTACTGCATTTCGGTTGGTAAAACGTTCCATGCCTCCTTTTCTTACCGTGTATAATCCTTTTTTAAGATCGTCTGCCGGAGTGAAAGGAATTTCCGTATATTTTCTTCCGTCACCATCCTGAACCTCATCTACATACAGAAAATGTTCCCCTTCGTCTGTGACTAACGGAATGTTGTTCCCCATAATATCCAGACTGTATTCTGTTTTTTTCCAGCCTCTGTTGTAAACTGGAAAAGCATTGAGTACAAATGAGAAATTATCCAGTATTTCTGCCGAAAACTGTGGCGGAAACTCAAAAGTAAGCCATAGATAACGTTTATTGTCAAGGTACTTTACAATTTCTTCTTTGCCGGCAAGAAAATCAAGGTTTTGAGGCAATTGTCCGGGTTCAGAAAACAGAGTATTGGAAATTCCTGTAATCTCGATGAATTTATGACGGTAGATACTTTTAATATCTTCAATAACTTTATTTCTGATGGACTGTTCTTTAAACATCTGCTCGTACCCATCGGCATGGCTTTCTGTAAGATAACTGAGCCCTTCTCTTACAAATAAAGGATTTCCATTACTGGTAACATTAATGTAAGGGAGTAATTTATAGACAAAGTCAAGATGTTCAAAAGCCGGATTGGAGCAGAATACGCTTAAATATTTCGGAAAATTTTCACTTACATATTTGGTAACGTCTACTCCTATTGTAATTTTTCTGTAATCTTCTGGTCTTCCCTGAAATCTTGCAATCGGAATTTTGTTGAATCTGTCATCAATACTATAGCAGGTATTTCCTACAAACATGATGGAAGTATGAACTTTATTTATTCTTACATTTCCTACGGGAGTAAAGGGAATATTGAGTTGCTTATCCGACTCCGATTTTACGGTGGAGGTCATTTGTTTACGGAAGAAAAACTCTGTGTGTTCCAACAAAACCTCAGAAGATTCGTAAGGTTGTGTAAATGCTACCGAATGGGCAGGAATAGGATGCGTATAAATGGATGGGGTAAGCAGTTTAGCCAGCTTTTCTAAAATACGGGCGTTTACAGTCTGTATTTCATTATTCGCTTTAAAAACTTCTGTGCTGAATGCGTCAATCAGTAATTTGACAAATGGATCTAAAGATTGCGGACTCTTCAATCCCCATACTTTAGTTGCATTTTGCAGCATTCTTGCTTTTACAGATTCTTTGGAGTAAATATTTTGATCTAGGTTCATAATTTTTTTTCAATGTTAAAAATATTAATCAATAGACATAGGGCTTAGGAACAGCTCTGTTGAAAAACTGAAGCGATCTCCTGTTTCCTCCATTTTTGCATTGATGGCAATTCTTACTTTCTTTTTGATTTCTGTGTGTTCTTTAGTATCGTAGCTGTGTTCTACAAATTGTATATGAGCATCAATCTGCGGGTTAACAATCCGGGGTTCATATTCCTGGATCTGTCTTTTAAGGCTTTTGATAAAAACGCTTTCCCAGATGGCGCTGGTAACTCCATTGTCGAATTCCAGATTCCAAACATCGTTTCCGTAGTTTTCATCATATCTGTTCTCCCCTTTTTTCGTGGTGATCAGCAGCATAATATTGTGGGCAATACTTTCCCCCATATCGCAGGTATCGATACTTCCGCCTTCGGTCATTAAAGTAGACGGTACGAAAGGCATTCTGTAATTTGGTGTATCCATAACTTTCTATTTTTACTTCATGGTCCTGTTTCTTTAAAAACAAGATACCAAAATACACATTTTCACTAAATAATTGCCAAACTATCTGAAATATTATCCAAAAAACAAGGACCTTCAAATGAATTGAAAGCCCTTAATCTTTTTATATTTTTTAATATTCTCTGTCATTTTTAATGATCTGCATTCTTCCTGTTGATGAAATAATAAACAGGGAGCCCCAACAGAACGAGTACAAACCCCGGCCATGTATATTGCTGCTTGTAGATTAAAAGCAGAATACAGAAACATGCTCCAATTACCAGATAAATAATAGGTGTTACAGGATAAAGCCATGTTTTGTAAGGCCTTTCAAGATCGGGCTGTTTCATTCTTAAATATATAACTCCAAAAACGGTAATCATATAGAAAAGTACGATCACAAAGGAGATCATATCCAAAAGATTCCCATACTGTCCGCTCAGACATAAGATAGAAGCCCATACTCCCTGCATCCATAAAGCATTTTCAGGAACTTCATTGCTATTGTTTTTAATGGCTGACTTAAAGAACATTCCATCTTTAGCCATGGTCTGGAAAACTCTTGCTCCCGCTAAAATAAGTCCGTTATCACATCCGAATGTAGAAACCATTACCAGTAATGCAATGATAATTGTTCCTGCGCTCCCAAATATATTCTGTGATGCAGCAACAGCTACTCTGTCATTGGTTGCAAAAGCAATACTGTCTCTATCTAACGAGTTCAGATAAACGAAATTCACAGCGATATACAAAATCATTACGGCAGAGGTTCCATAAATCATAGATTTTACTACATTTTTCTTCGGATTATCAATTTCCCCGGAAACGAATGTTACAC
Source organism: Chryseobacterium sp. JK1 (assembly GCF_050632815.1). NCBI lineage: Bacteria > Pseudomonadati > Bacteroidota > Flavobacteriia > Flavobacteriales > Weeksellaceae > Chryseobacterium > Chryseobacterium sp. JK1. Next base: position 1,684,311 of record NZ_JBODRU010000001.1, read on the forward strand.
TTTCCCAAGCCACAGAGCTGAAAACTGATCCTACCATAGCAGCAGCAATTCCTCCTAATAAAGTCATTCCACCGATAGGTTCCCAACCTTCTTTAAGAAAATTACCTACTCCGTCTTTTTTAAGATTATTAAATGATTCTGTTCCCCAACTGAAGTTTTCAGCCATATGGGAGAAATCTACTAAAATAAAGCCTAAGGCAATTAAGCCCAGTAAAGCAATGATTTTGGAACCGGTAAATATATTCTGAAGAATTTTTCCACTCTGTACTCCTCTGGTATTAATATAGGTAAGCAGAAGAATAACAGCAATGGCCAGAATCTGAATCCAGGTGATTTTAAATTCTCCACTTTGAAAAATAGGTTCAGCATCATTCAGAGAAGGAATAAGATAAGCTGTAAACTTTCCAAAAGCCATTGCTACAGCTGCAATAGTTCCTGTCTGGATTACTGTAAAAAGTCCCCAACCGTAGAGAAAGCCCATTCTTTTACCGAAAATCTCCTTCAAATAAGTATACTGTCCTCCTGCTTTGGGAAACAGGGCAGAAAGTTCGCCATAACTTATAGCTGCTGCTACAGTCATAATTCCTGTGATGATCCATACTACAATAAGCCAAAATCCTGATCCCAGGTTCCGCATCATGTCAGCACTTACAATAAAGATCCCACTTCCGATCATGGACCCCATTACCAACATAATGGCGTCCCATAGTTTCAGTTTTTTTTGCATAGTCAAGTATAGGCGTCAAATATAAACAAATCTCTGTTTGATTTTGAATTTTATTGAAAATTTGATACCACCTGTTGTAAATCATTTTTTATTCCGTTATGATTCGATTTTAATTAGTATTTTTGGGAAAATATTAAAAATGAAACTTAAAACCATATTATTTGCTGTAGCTGTGAGTGCTTCTTCTCTTGCTTTTGCACAGGAAATGGGCCCGCCTCCCGGAAAAGCATTGGTAGGTGATACTTACGGAAGTGAAGTATCTTCATCTATTGAATCTAAAGCGATTAGCGTAGACAAACTGAATAAACAGCTTAAAAAAGATAACAAAAAGGTTGAAAATGTAGCCGTTAAAGGAAAAGTGACGGATGTTTGTGATAAAAAAGGATGCTGGTTGACCATCCAAACGGAGGACAACTCAAAATTCTTTGTGAAAATGAAAGATTATGCCTTCTTTGTACCCACTGCTTTGAAAGGTAAAAATGTAGTATTGGAAGGTAATGCAGAAAGAAAAGTAACTTCTGTAAACGAACAGAAGCATTATGCTGAAGATGCTAAAAAGCCTCAGTCTGAGATTGATGCTATTACACAGCCTAAAGAAGAAATCAGATTTGTAGCAAACGGAATTAAAGTTATTAACTAATCTGTTTTAAACCATAAAAAAACGTCCTCAAAAGTAACTTTTGAGGACGTTTTTTATTAAAAATTATTATTTTCTTTGAGTCTGTTTCTTTTCTTTTTCCAGCATCACCGGATAAATAGGCAGAAAATCATAGGAAGGATAAAACTCTGTTTTGAATCCGCCCCAGGCTCCACTTTCAAATACCTGATTAACTTCTCTTGTATATTCCGGTTTAAAGCGTAAAGTCATAATCTGGCCAATACCCATCACCACATTCCACGACAGAATTCGGGCATGGCTTTGATTCAGCTTTTGATAAAACTTCTGTTTCATTACTTTTGCCTGAATGGAATCTACCGGATTTTCCTGTAAATGTTTCATTACCACCGTTACCATTACGCTGTCATTAGCTTTATAAGGTATGGATGATTGATTTTGCGCCCAAACAAACATTCCTATGGTCATCCATAATAAGGTCAGTACTTTTTTCATAGAGGTAATTTTTAATTTAAAAACAGAAAGGAATTTCGTACAATTTAAAATGTACAGCTCAACAGCTATACCCTTTTAATCTTCTATTTTAAATTCCACTACTGCATCGAGTTTTGGATATTTAGTGGCAGAAATAAATTTCTTTCCCGTGCAGTCTATTTCCACCCAGCCTTTTCTATTTCGTACATCTCCGGCTTCCATTACAAAAGGAATAAAAGAAATTTCATCCTTTCCCTCCTCTTTTATTTCTCTATACTGAACCGCTATGTCTAAAATACATTCGTGATCTGTATTCAGCTTTACGTTACGGTAAATAATATCGTAATGCGTTTCTTTATTTTCCGGAATTTCAAGATAAGTTTCCCAACCAGTAGTATCCGAATTTAATTCGCTGATCGCCTTCAAAGCATAATAAAGGGCAATAGTATAATATTTTCTGGTGCCTTTTCTGGTGTAGTCGTCTACAAAATGTCCGCCTTCAAAAAGGATCGTAGGCATTCCGGCTTTGATAAAGTTATCTCCCGTAGAAGTAGGATAAAACTCATCCGAATATCTTCCAATCTGATCGGGAATCATTTCTTTCAAATGACTGTACACATTTCCAATCACCGCCATACATTTTTTGCGATTTTCTGTAACGGTACGCTCAACGTTTTCAGAAGGAGCCAAAAAAGAAAGAGTAGCAGGATGAATACCATCTGTCGTAAAAATCGTTCTTTGCTCATGCAAATTCAGTGCATAGTCATATTTCCTCGAGGCAGCTGCATTTTTAAGGAATTTAATCTCTTTACTTGCTTCATTGTGAAAATCTCTGTTCAGATCAATATTCGCAGCATTCAATCTCGTCCATCTTTCAGAGCCGTCCGGGTTTAACATAAAGATAAAGTCCAGCCTTATTTTAGTGAAGAGGTCTTCTTTCATTTCAGGAGCTTTATCAAGACTGGTCAAAAGATCCAACATGGCATGTGTTGCATTGGATTCGTTACCGTGCATTTGTGACCATGCCAATATATGAATATTTCCGGTTCCGATACTTAATTGGTAAATAGGTTGGTCTAAATAAGAAGTTCCGATCTTCTGAATATAATCACTGAGGTTGGCCTGTAAGTAAGAAAATAATTTTTCAGGAGAAATATAGCGATTTGAGAAATTAGGGTTTTGAGAATAGATCTGTTCAAAATTCATTGTTGGAATAGTTTACAAGAATCAAATTTAACCATTTTAAGGTAAAAAAGTAAATTAACATATGTAAATTAACGTAAAATTCATGAAAACTAACAGAATTAACAATTGTAATACGTAAATACCAAAGTTAAATTATCAAACTTTTACCGTAAAAACAAAATTGCAGTTTGTAACATTGTTAAACAGCTTGTATTGTCAAAATGTCTGTGGATAAAATTGTGGATTGCGAATAATTTAATTTAAAACATTTAAATATTTACATTTCAGTTAGTTATGAATTTTACCTTAATACTATTTGTAAGGTTACTTTAAGTGAAAATAGCTGTAAAATAGGACAAATAGACATTAAATAATCAAACAAATAAAATGCTTATATGAAGTTTATATATTGAAGTAAACAAATGTAAACAAATGTAAATAACTCTAAATTTAAAAATTACTCTCCAATTTGCCTGGATTTGGGTTAGAAAATAGGTTTGGAATTTTATCTGTCATCATTTTAGAAATATATCAGACATTTATCTGAAAACTAATCGAAAAATAGTGTAAAGCAATGAGTTTACAGTTTTAAATTACACTTGTATACGTAATTAACTACTTATTTATGAAATAATTAGATATTTATTGACCAATTGTTTTGTATTTCTGTAAATTAATGATGTAAACAGTAGATATTGGTAATTTATGAGTGAAATAGAGGCTTAAAATCCCTGATAATTTACATTTATAATCAGGTTTTATACGAAATTTAGCTAATTCAGAGACTTTAGAGGTTATTACGTATCAATAGTACTTTAATGGTTAGAAACATTATAATACAACTGTAAATAGAAAATAAATCACTATAAATTAAGCATTTATAATTAGTTTACATTTGTATATTGATGAAATTTTCAGTTATTCACATTTGTATATTGCATTTGTCAATTCTATTATTTACATTTGTAAAATAATTAAAGGCTTATTTTTATGAGTTTAAACGAAAGAATTTCAAAAATTATAGAGTATTCTAATCTTACTCCTTCAGAGTTTGCTGATGAAATTGATGTGCAGCGTTCTTCTATTTCGCATATTACATCCGGAAGAAATAAACCTTCCCTGGAGTTTATCATAAAAATTAAAAACCGTTTTCCTGAACTTCTTTGGGACTGGCTGGTTACCGGCGAAGGTGTTATGCTGAAGTCTGAACTTCCCGAAGTAGAAATTCCAGAGAAAGCAGCTGAAGAAGAAAAAATACAGCCAACTCCTCTACCCGATCTTTTTACCATGATCAACGAAGATGAAGAATTTGGAACTGTTGAAACAGGTATTAGCGAGCCCCAGGCAACAGCTGGAGAATCACTTATATCATCCCCTAGTAAGGCTTCGGAAAAAATATCCGATTCTCAGCGATTAGAAAATTCTGCAGAAAATTTACTAGCACAAGCTATTGGAAATCAGACTCATAAAATAAAACGGATTGTTCTGTTCTACGAAAACGGAAAATTCGAAAGTTTTGAGCCATAAAAAAACCTGACCAAAGAAAAGTGGTCAGGTAAAAAATATTTGAAGAAGAAAACTAAAGCTATTGCTTTATTTGTTTTTTAAATTAACCTAAAGATTTATTGTCTTATCTCTTACATACCTCCTCAAAGGCAAATGGTCTGAAAATTTTAACGCGGTTTGATTTTGGGCAACTATATCCAAGAAAAATCTGAAGAATATTCTTACTGTAAGCCAGAATAAGATGGCAGTATTTTCATGGGTTAGTTTATTCGTTTTATCAAATATAATAAATAAAAGTTAAAAAATCAATATATTTAATATTTCATTGTATAATAAATAACAAATTAATAAATAATTCAAATTATTACTAATTTCATTTATACTATCAAAATATAGTACTGATATAGGAACTTTTACTACTTTACAGAATTAACTCTAATAAACAAGACTCACTAATACTAGCGAGTCTTGTTATTTTTATATATGCTATTGTTATTTTTTTCTTCTTTCCAGTTCTTTTTTAATAAGACCTAGTTCTCTACCGGTTTGTCCGGCCACTGAGGTGTTTTCTCTAGCTCTTCTTGTAAGATAGGGAACAACATCCTTTACCGGGCCATATGGGAGATATTTAGCCACATTATAGCCTTTATCTGATAAATAGAAAGAAATGTTATCACTCATTCCATAAAGCTGCCCGAAATAAACGTGTGGATTGTCATTTTGAAGAGATCTGGCTTTCATTTTATCCATAATAAGTTCTGAAGAGATCTCGTTATGCGTTCCAAAGAATGCTGATACTTTATCCAGATGATTCATTACAAAGTCGATTCCTGCATTGTAATTCTTATCTGAAGCTTCTTTAGTAGGCTGTATAGGATCTTCATATCCTTTTTCTGCTGCTCTGGCTCTCTCTTTTTCCATATAAGCACCACGAACAATCTTATATCCTATAAAATAATTCTTTTCTCTCGCTCTCTGAAGGTTGGCTTCCATATACTCCAATCTTTTCGTTCTGTACATTTGGATGGTATTCCAAACGATAGCTTTTTCTTGGTTATACTTCTCCATCATCTCTTCACAAAGGTGATCTGCCGCATCCTGCATCCAGGTTTCTTCAGCATCTACCATTACTTTTTTATCATTTTCATGACAAAGGCTGCATACCTCATCAAACCTTCTTACCACTCTTTCCCATTCTTCCTTTTGGCTTGTAGTAAGTTCAGCTCCTTTTCCAACAGCTTCATACAGATCAATTCTTCCAAAAGCTGTGGGTTTGAAAACGATAAAGGGAATTGCCGGATTTCCCACTGAGAATCTTACAATATCTTTAATCTCTTTGCATACCGCGTCAAAAGTTTCCTCATCTTCCTTCCCCTCAATCGAGTAATCAAAAATACTTCCAACTCCTCTTTTGAAAAGCTGTTTCACAACCTTCATACTTTCTTCACGGGTTTCTCCACCGCAGAACTGCTCAAATAAGGTTTTCTTTACAATTCCTGTAACGAAAGGAAAGTTGTTGTGTACTGTGAAATTAAGAACAGAAGTTCCAAGGCTTGTAAGAGCAGGCTGTTCAATCATTTTAAACATCCAGTAAGCCTTTCTCAATTGTGCATCAGACTTATCTGCAAATGCAACTTTAGTATCATTAAAAATGGGCATTCCTATTTATTAAATTTAGTTATGCAAAGGTAATAATAACCTCAGTTTATTTAAAGATTTTTTTTACAATTTATGCTCTATTCCATTTAAAAGCATCGCAATAATTCCTACAAAGACCCAAAATCGTAATATGTTCAGTGTGAGAAAGTTACTTCTTCTTGTAGAATTTAAGAAAAGATAGATACATGCAATCATCACAAAGAGCCCACCGGCGAAGTAATAAGCCATAAAACCTGAAACTCCTGTTTTGGTAATGATTTTCATAGAAACAGCCATTGTTACCAACAGTAAAGAGATCAGAATGATCTTGGTATTCCGGCTTTTAAAGTAATTGGGAATGGTAATATATCCGAATGTTTTATCAACTGTTTTTGTAAGAGTATCTTTTACGATGTCAATGCATAAAAGAATCAAAAACAGAAAAACAGCCATCAGAAAGACTTTTTTAGAAAATGTTTCATAGTATACCATCATTCCGAAAAAAGGGTATAGGGTAAGGCTGACAAAGGTAAGGTTGTTTACAATCAGAATTCTGCTAAGTTTATGGCTGTACAACCACATAAAGAACTGGTACACCACAAAAAATACAAAAACATTATGTGAAATAGTCCAGGCGACTCCTAAAGAAATAGCACTGAGCACCAGATAAGCGTATAGAAAATATTTTTGCTTGATAAAGCTCTGAACTCTGGTTCTGAAAGGCTTTACAATATGGTCTTTCTCCAAATCATAAAACTGGTTAATGATTCCTCCCGCCAGAATGGTAAGTACCGTACAGAAAATGATACCGTGTACTTTGAAATCAAATACAAATTTTCTAAAAGATTCATCCTGATTAAACAGGAAAAAAGTAGAAACATACAAGGCAAATGTAAGGAGAACCGCTACAAAAAAACGGGCTCCAAGCAGAAAGCCTACGAATTGTGAAAATCTGTAAAATAAAGATTTAGAGACATAGTTTTTAGATTGGAAAGTTTCTTTTTCAGAATTCATTCCAATCTATTTAAAATCTGTAAATCACTTCTTTTTGGAAGCCGTCAAGCATTTTTTCAGCTTTCTCATAGTCTTTGGTGAACCCTAAAATATATCCACCTCCTCCGCTTCCGCAAAGTTTCAGATAATAGGCATTGGAATCCAGTCCTTTTTTCCAGATATTGAAAATACTTTCAGGAATCATAGGACGGAAATGTTCATAAGCCCAGTGAGACAGTTTTTTTAAATTTCTGAAGAACGGGTTCATATCTTTTTTAAGGAAAGCCTCTATACAAGCATTGTTGTAACGGATAAACTCTTCTTTAAGTGTCTTACGGAAACCTTCTGTTTTCATTTTTTCAAAGAAAATCTGGATCATAGGACCTGTTTCTCCTGTAATACCGGAATCGATTAGGAAAATAGCTCCTTTTCCTTCTTCACCATCAGGAATGGAAACACGGTCTAAATTTTCTTTATTTTCGATAAGAATCGGCAGGTTCATATAACAGATCAAAGGATCCATCCCTGAACTTTTGCCATGGAAATAGCTTTCCATTTCACCAAAAACAGCTTTTAATTTTTTAAGATTATCTTTTGATATGTTGTCCGGATTCAGTTTGCTGATTGAATATTTTTCAAAAATAGCAGCCACCAAAGCTCCTGAACTTCCTACTCCATACCCCTGAGGAATATTGGAATCAAAGAAAAGGCCGTTTGAAATATCATTTTTGAAGCTTTCGATATCCAATTTAAAATCATCGGAAAGATCAAGCACGGTAAGAAAATCTGAATATTTCTGCAGATGTCTGTTGGAATTGAGCTCAAATTCAGAGCTTAGATCTGAAAATTTCAAAGTTCCCTTATAGAAACTGTAGGGTACTACAAGTCCCTGGGAATCTTCAATCATTCCATATTCTCCAAACAGAATTATTTTTGCATAAAATAATGGGTTGGTCATTGTGACAATAAATCTTTTTGCAAAGTTAAAAATTATTCCGCTGAATATAAGCAAAACTTGGGCCGAATATGAATTATTTTGGTCTTTTCTGCTTTATATATGTGTTAAAAATATAAAAAAAGCCTGAGAATCTCAGGCTTTTTTTCGAATTTATTTGGAAATTACTGTTTTATCAGTTTTTTGTTGATGATTTGAGTTGTCGTTTCTACAGTGATTACATAGTTTCCTGTCTGAAGAGTAGAAAGATTTATTTCCTGCTTATTTCCTTTTAAAGAAGATGCAGAATTTACCAATCTCCCCGCTTCATCATAGATTTTATACGATTTGAATGCCTCTTTTGATGAAAGAATAATCTTATTTTTGGCAGGATTAGGGTAAATATCTACGGTATTATTTTTGGTACTTACCTCCTCAACTGCGAGTACACTACAGCCGAAATTTACATTCCAGCCATTTGCTGTAACTCCTCCATCAGAAACAAATCTTACCGTTATGGCACCTGAAGGATCTGTGGATGTAAACGGACCAGGAATTGTAGTTCCTGTCAGATTATTTCCATTGGCAAATAAGGGTGAAGAGGTTGAAGGCCCATTATAGATAAACATAAAATCATATCCTTGCTCAAGATCAAACTCTGTAAAATTCATGGTCATTGTAGAGCCTGAGGTTGGATAAAAGGTTTTTACAATCTCTTCATTATCTTTATACTGGCCTGCAGTACCTCCTGTATCTGTAAATTGAACTCCGTCACACCATGCTCCATCCGTCAGAAAAAGTTTTGAGGTAAGGAAAGCATTAGGACCACTACACTCATTTCCTATACTCAGGTTATAATAAGTAGCTGGCTGAAGATTGGTAAAGTTGAAAGCTTGTGTCGCCCCATTTCCGGTAGATACTACAGTGCCGTTGCTTGTTGTAAGCCTGTATTTCCAGGATGTTGAAGCAGCATCTGTAAAAGTAGCACTTGCTGAGTTCTGGGTGATATTTGCAATTGTAAGATTTGTGATTGCTCCAGAACATGACGTTGTACAATTTGTTCCAAGGCATCCTTTCGTATCTATTGTATTTCTGATCAGCGTTCCCGGCTGTACCCCGAAACCGTTGGCAAAATTAATCCCCACACTGCTTAATAAATGACAATAGCTCATGATAGTACCTCCTCCTAAAGCTGGAAGTGCTGCAGTACATCCTTCATTGTTACCCGATGCAGGCCCGCATCCATCGATCGCTGTATTATTTCCGTTCCAGAAGCAGGCATGAGTATGCGGAGAACCTAGATTGTGACCAAGCTCATGCGTCATCGCTTCAATATTCCATGAGTACGTAGGAACATTCTGATAATTAAAATTCATTCCACAGTAAGAATATTTATAATTGGTACACAATGAATTCACATATGCAATACTAGTGGTAGCAGGATTTCTTAATAATTGCGCCAAATCTCCATTGAAAGAGGTTCTGGTAGTTCTAAACTGGTTCAGAATTCCACTTGGCGAACCCGAATAAGGATCTGTTGTTGTCCATACAAAAACTTCGCTTAGGGCTACATTTACGTTTTCATTGGCATAAAGTGTTGAAACGTTATTATGCATAGCTGTAACCCAATTGGTAGTTGTAGTTGTGTCGCTTCCGTTTTGAGTATAAGGACCATAACCTGCTTCATAGTAAATTCTTACACAGTTACTTGTTTTTTTACTGCTTGTCTCATTAGGATTAAAAGCAGGTCTTTGAACCTGATTTTCTTTCAATCCATCCACTTCACAGGAAAAAGGATTTGAACCTGTTAATTTAGAGTCTGAATAGCTTACAAAATCATTGGAATTTTTTGCTTTTCCAACCACTATATTTCCTAATTCCAGGGTTGAAGCGACTCCGATAACATCATTGTTGAAGAAACTGAAAGCAACGATTGATGTATTATCTCCCTTTACAATTCCCTGATAATATACTCCCGGAGTATATTCTACTACCTGACCTTTATCTGTAACTACTTTAAAATCGTTGGTTAAGATATTGTGTTTATACATTTCCAACGTAATCTGTTTTCCTCCATCCAATGGAATTGTAATTTCAAGAAAATCCGGTTTCTCTTTGGTCAGTTTTTTCAGTTCAGCAGTCTTTAAGGACATTACCGTAATGTCTGTGGCAGCACGTCTGTATTCCGCCAGTTTATCCGGGGATGTATTTACCTCAAATAAATGATAGCTTTTAAGCTCCGTTTTATCATTATGATATTGTAAAATTTTTTGAGCGATTGGTTTCAATTGCTGAGAAAAACCAACAACAAAATATTGCAAAAAGCAAAGTAATAGAATTTTCTTCATGATTCTGATAATTTATATCTTGTACAAATAAACAAAAAAAATCAAAGCATAGCGAAAAAGGATAGCCTTTTTCTTCGAATAACTAATAGCATATAATTTTATGAAACTAAAGGAATAAACAGAAGATTTTTATTCGTTTAAAATAAAAAAAGACGTTAAAAATAACGTCTTTTTACTTTTATAAAGTTTCTCTGTCTTTTCTCATTTTGACTTTCAGGAATCTTATCAGAATCAATCCTGCGCCGAAAAATATGGTCATTGATAAGGCTGCAATTCGCATATTATTAAAATGCTCGATCAGGGTCGCAAATATAAAGGTTCCTATAATGATGGCAATTTTTTCCAATACATCATAAAAACTGAAATAAGTGGTGTTCTCCATTGAATCTTCAGGAAGCAGTTTTGAATAAGTAGATCTCGACATCGCCTGAAGCCCTCCCATTACCAAACCAACCACAGCTGCTACTCCATAGAACTGATATTCTACAGTAGGATTTTCTTTATTAAGGAAGTAAGCCCATAAACAAGCTACTATCCATAGAATAATGGCTATTGATATTACATTTTTGTTTCCGATTCTTTTTGATAATCTTGAGAAGATCACTGCTCCAATGATCGCTTCAATCTGAATCACCAATAACGTTCCGATCAGTTTATCCTGAGCAAGGTTAATTTCACTTTTTCCGAATAAGGTAGCCATCAGGAAAATCGTCTGCATTCCCACGCTGTAAAAGAAGAAACTTGACAGGAAAAATTTCAGATTTTTATCTTTGAAAAGCACCCCTCCTACTTTAAACAGCTCATGAAAACTTTCTTTGGCAATATCAACATAAAAGCTCATATTGTCTTTCAGTACTTCGAAGAAACCTCCCTGTTCCTCATGTTTTTTAAAGATATTTTTATAGTTCAGTAATACTAAATCTTTAGGAAGCTTCTCTTTTACATTTCCAAATTGTGGAAGATGCTTAAAGGTATATTGGGAGAACCCAAACCACCATGCTCCTGTTAATAAGAAACTGATTCTGGTGAATAATAATTGCTGCGCTGCTCCTTTAGCAAAAACCTGAATCATTATCAGACAAATCACTACTAAAACTACCGAACCTATATATCCATACACATATCCTTTAGCAGAAAGAGCATCCTGCCTGTCCTGTGTGGCAATATCCGGTAAGAATGAATTGTAAAAAACTAAACTTCCCCAAAAACCAACACTGGCTGTAATACTGAAAAGAAGTCCTAAAAAGACATTATGCATTCCTGTAAACATTGCCAATCCCATACACGAAGTAGCGCCCAAGTAGCAGAAAAACTGCAGGAATGATTTTTTGTTACCAATAGTATCTGCCAAAGAGGATAAAAATGGAGACAGTAATACGACTATAAAAAATGAAATGGTTAAGGAATATCCATAAACGGCATCCGGCTGATATTCTTTTCCAAAAATTTTGATCAAATGCCTCACCGGAACGTCAATCCAGGTTTTGGTTTCCGCAATATATTCTTTCTTCTCATAAGCTGTGGTAAGAATAGAGTAATAAATGGGGAAAATAGTAGAGGTAATCACCAGGGAATACACGGAGTTTGCCCAGTCGTATACAGCCCAGGCTTTCATAATCTTAGGATTATTTTTTATGTTTTTAGACTGTCGATTCTCGGTTTCAGACATTTCAAATAAATATTAGTAGCACAAAAATAAAAAAACCGCTGAATATTCAATGGTTTTTAATTTTAATTTGGAGATAATAATTATAAACAATCTTTTTAAAAAATTATTATTGATGAGATGTATGACAGTGTTGGAAAAGATTCCCATACCGTTCCAGATCTATCAGCTGGTATCGGAGATGTCTCAGAGAGGGCTGAGAGACCCGAACAATGGACTCTGTAACCTAAAAAACGGGGTCCTTAGACCCCGTTTTTATATCTGAAACCATGCTATATGGTTGTATGTAATGATTATAGGTTTTCAATAACGATTGCAGATGCACCACCACCACCGTTACAGATAGCAGCAGCTCCGTATTTTGCATTATTTTGCTTCAATACGTTGATCAGCGTAACGATAATTCTTGAACCAGAACTTCCCAGTGGATGTCCTAATGCTACAGCTCCTCCGTTTACGTTTACTTTAGCAGCATCTAATCCTAAGATTTTATTGTTTGCCAATCCTACTACAGAGAATGCTTCGTTGAATTCGAAGAAATCGATATCTGAAACTTCAAGACCAGCTTTTTTAAGAGCGATAGGTAAGGCTTTTGCAGGAGCTGTGGTAAAGTTTTCTGGCTCCTGAGCAGCATCAGCATAAGAAACGATTTTTGCCAATGGTTTTAATCCCAGTTCTTCCATTTTTTCTTTAGAAACAAGGATAAGAGCAGATGCACCGTCATTTAAAGTAGATGCATTGGCAGCCGTTACTGTTCCTTCTTCTTTTTTGAATACTGTTGGAAGGGTTGTTATTCTGTCGAAATTTACAGCTTTGTATTCCTCATCTTCAGCAAAGATTACAGGCTCTCCTTTTCTTTGTGGAATAGAAACCGGTACAATTTCTTCGTTGAATTTTCCTTCGCTCCATGCTTTTGCAGATCTTTTATAAGATTCGATCGCAAAGTTATCCTGATCTTCTCTTGTGATATTGTAATCTACGGCACATTTTTCAGCACATACTCCCATATGTACTTTGTTGTATACGTCTGTAAGACCGTCCAACACCATTCCGTCCAACATTTTAACATCGCCTAATTTTGTGGCAACTCTTGCGTTGTAATAATGAGGAACTGAAGACATATTTTCCATACCTCCTGCTACGATTACTTCTGCATCTCCTGCTTTGATAGCCTGAGCAGCCATAGTAACAGCCTTCATTCCTGAAGCGCATACTTTATTAACTGTTGTAGAAGGGGTATTGATTGAAAGACCTGCTCCTAAAGCTACCTGACGAGCTGGTGCCTGACCTTCTCCTGCCTGAAGAACATTTCCCATATAAATCTCCTGAACCTGATTAGGATCTAATCCGATTTTGTCTAATGCTCCTTTTACAGCAGTTGCTCCCAGTTTTGTAGCCGGAACTGTTGATAAGCTTCCCATAAAACTCCCCATCGGAGTTCTTACTGCGGAAACAATGAATACTTCTTTCATGTATATAATTTTTATTTTTAGCCAAAACGAAGCAATTGCCTCATTTATATAATTTAAATTTATTTTACTTTTACATATACTACATCAAACTGTGATCCTTCAAATGTAATGGCGACCTTCAGAAGGTTATCCTGCGTGGCCACAATTTTGCTGTTGAAAACATCGCCTAGCTGAATAGGATCATTTTTATCAGACTTTTCCATAACGATCCTTTTGTAGTTACAGTCGTCCAGAAAAACTACTGTAGATTTGATGTAATCTTTCCCACTATTGAAATATTCTGTCTGAATATTGTCTTTAATAGTCATATACCAGATTGCTTCAGGATAATTGGGGTTCAAAAATTTGCCTTCTTTTAGATTGGCACATTTAACAGGCGTATCTGTTTTTTTTGTTTCTTTATCTTTAGACTGTACCTGAGCCTGGGCCTGAGCGGAGGCTATCAGTGCGATTCCTGCAGAAAATAATGTTTTTACAAGTTTCATATTCTATCTGTACTCTATTATTTACGATTATTGTTTCCGGCAAAAATCATTAGAAATCCTCCTAAAAATTCTACTGCCCAACCCCACTTTAGCTTAACAACTCCTGCAAATGTTTCCTGCCAGGATTTGAAAGGTAAGAAACTGAAATATTGCAAAGACTGCATTTTAACGGCTACCAAAGTGAATGCAAACAAAATGATAAGCAGTATCCCAAAAAAGCGTACTATTTTGGTACTGTTATTTACAATTCCGAATACGGCGCAGGCAGCAAAAATCCAGCATGCAATAGCCAGGTAATGATCAAGTTTCCAATAGTTCCAAATCCCTATGATAGGTATGTGTACTAAAGGTAAAAAACTACCTGCCACAACAAGCAGTAATCCTAATAACTGAATATTTTTCATATTTACTAAAGTGCCAAAATACAAAAAAAAACACACTTTTAAACGGTGTGTTTTAAAAATAGAAATTACGTACCCGAACAATCGTTAGTCACAAAAAAGCTCCGCTATTTTTAATAATTATATAAATAATAAACATATTTATTACCAATTTAAAAATCAACCTTTATCCTTTTTTCTCTGCTTTTTTCTTCATCAAAACACGGATGCCAAAAGAAATGAGGAAATCTTCTGATAGTCTTCCAAATTGTTGTTTGAAAAAGGATAAAAAAAATTGCATTTAAAAAAATGCAATTTTGTATGTATAATAAATGTTGGTTTAAACTAGTGTTTTACAGAGGAAACATCTTCGGGATTATGTTTATGTTTGAACAATACCGCAAAGAATATTGCCAGTACTAATGCATAGATTGCAAAAGAAAGCCATATTTGGTGCCAGTCTTTTACCATAACAACGGAAGAAAGTGTTCCGTCTGAGTTTACTGCTGCATTAAAACTGTTTTTCAGGACTTCCAGGAAACCTGGATTATCTGAGGTTGTATCTAAGTAAGCTGAAAGATCTGCTGCAGTGGTAAATTTATGAGTAAAAAATTTATCAATAGCCCACCCTGCGATGTAGCTTCCGAAAACAGCTCCAAAACCATTGGTCATCATCATAAATAAACCTTGTGCTGAAGAACGTATCTTTTTATCTGTAGTTGTTTCTACGAAAAGCGACCCTGAAATATTAAAGAAGTCAAATGCCATTCCGTATACGATACAAGAAAGAACAATCAATGAAAGCCCGAATCCGTCCGGTACACCATAGGCAAAGAATCCGAATCTTAAAACCCATGCCAGCATAGACATCAGCATTACTTTTTTGATTCCGAATTTCTTTAAAAAGAAAGGAATTGCCAGGATAAATAAGGTTTCTGAAACCTGAGAGATAGACATAATGATGGTAGATCTCTGTACGACAAATGAGTCAGCATATTTCGGGAAATGAGCAAATTCACTTAGGAAAACGTCTCCATATGCATTAGTTAACTGCAATGCAGCTCCCAAGAGCATAGAGAACATAAAGAATAATGCCATTTTATAGTTTCCGAACAGCTTAAGTGCATCTAAACCTAACTGTTCAAAAAGCGGAGACTTTTTGTCGATTAGTTTCTGTGGCGGGCATTTTGGTAATGTAAGGGCATAAATCCCTAAAATTATAGCTACTGCACCTCCGATGTAGAATTGGCCTTCTGTAGCCTTATTTCCTGTAAGATTGGTAATCCACATTGCGACAATAAAACCAATAGTACCCCAAACACGGATTGGTGGAAAATCTTTCACCACATCCATATTATTATTTTTGAGGATTGTATAGGAAATTGAATTGGCCAAAGCAATGGTAGGCATATAAAAACACATTGCGACAAGCATTACTGAAAAGAAGGAATTCGGATCTGCAGAGTGTGGCAATATAAAAAGCATTCCTCCGTAAAGGATATGTAATACTGAGAAAATACGTTCAGCGTTGATCCAACGGTCCGCAATAATCCCAGTAAGGGTTGGCATAAAAATAGAAGCAATTCCCATTGTTCCGAACACAGCTCCAAACTGAGTACCGTCCCAATGTTTTGTGCCAAACCAGAAGTTAGCCATCGTAATCAGCCATGCTCCCCAAACAAAAAACTGGAGAAAGCTGAGGATGGTCAGTCGTAATTTTAAATTCATAGTTTATATAAAAAGTATCTCTTTAGTCAATTTTCTTTTTCCTCCTCTTGATTTCTTCCTGAATCTCAAGGGCAGTATCATAATCTTCTTCTTTCACAGCATCATCCAACAACTTCTGAAGTTCCTCCATAGAAAGAGATTTCAAATTGTCTTCATTTTGTACTGTTTCTGAGAAAGACTGATCTTCTTTGGAAACATCTTCCAGTTCCAATAGAATCCCGGCTTCGTTCAAAACCTGCTGAGTGGTAAAGATAGGTGCATCAAATCTTACTGCCATGGCAACGGCATCAGAAGTTCGTGCATCAAGAATTAGTTCTTCGTCTGTCGCTTTATTTTTAAAGTTGATATTGGAGAAGAAAACTCCGTCTACGATCTGATAAATGATCACAGACATCAACTCATAATTGGCAGAAACTATAAATTTTGTGAATAAGTCATGGGTAAGAGGGCGCGGTGGATGAATATCTTTCTCTAGTCCTAGAGAGATAGACTGAGCTTCGAAATTTCCTATAACAACAGGTAATTTTATGTGTGTTTCTTCATGCTCCAATAACAATGCGTACGCCCCTGATTGTGTCTGGCTGTACGATATTCCGCGAATAATTAGCTGCTTATAATCCATAGCTACAAATATAGATTAATTTTTTATTGTGATTTCACTTTTTTACACAAAAATAAAAGCCCGGAAAGCCGAGCTTTTATTTGTATTGTTCATGATTGTAAAAAGTCAATAGTGAATTTTGCTTCGCAAGTGAATTATTTAATTAAAAATTGACGGGCAAAGCGAATTGACTATTCACCATTCACTTTCTTATCCTTTAATTGCTTTGATTTTCTCTGTTAAGGCAGGAATAATCTGGAAAGCATCTCCTACTACTCCATAATCAGCAGACTTGAAGAATGGTGCTTCAGCGTCGTTATTGATTACTACGATAGTTTTTGAAGAGTTTACACCGGCAAGGTGCTGGATAGCTCCTGAAATCCCTACTGCAATGTAAAGATTAGGTGCAATTGCTTTTCCTGTTTGTCCTACGTGTTCTGTGTGAGGTCTCCATCCGATGTCTGAAACTGGTTTAGAACAAGCTGTAGCAGCTCCTAAAACGTTTGCAAGATCTTCAATCATTCCCCAGTTTTCAGGGCCTTTCATTCCTCTTCCTGCAGAAACCACGATTTCAGCTTCTTTAAGGTCTAATTTACCAGAACTTTGCTCGTGAGAGATTACTTTTGTATCTTCATTGGCTACAGAAAGGTTTTTCACTTCTTCTGAACCGGAAACTGCATTTTCTTTAACTCCGAAAGCATTTTGAGAAACAGTAACAATTACTCCGTTTCCTTCTGCTTTAGCATGCATGAAACCTTTTCCTGAGAAAGCTTTTCTTTTCACCTGGAATGGAGAAAGGCTTTCGGGAGCTTCTAATGCATTTGTCAATAAAGAATAATTCTTCATGATTGCAAGCATTGGAGCGATTGAAGAAGCGTCTGTAGTATGAGGGAAAACAATAGTATTTCCGTCTGCTACTTCACTTACTGCCTGAGCAAATGCTTTTGCAGAGAAGTTTTTAAGACCTTCATCTTTGATATTGATAACGTTTGATGCTCCATATTTGTACAATAAATCTGAAGAATCTGTTGGGTTTACAGAGATTGCTGTAACGGTATCTCCTGCTTTATCAGCAATAGCTTTAGCATAAGAAACTGCTTCAAAAGCTGCTTTTTTGTAAACTCCGTTTATATTTTCTGCGTATACGAATACTGCCATTTTTTTAAATTTAAAAATTAAAAGATTGAAAAATTTAAAGATTAGATTACTTTAGCTTCTTCGTGAAGTAATCTTACCAATTCGTCCAGATTGTCAGGAGAAACCATTTTTACAGCTGCTCTTGGAGGAACGCTGTCATAAGATACTCCCTGAACTTTCACTTCTGAAGAAGTTGGCTCTACCACTTGCAAAGGCTTAGTTCTTGCAGACATGATCCCTCTCATATTCGGGATGATAAGGTCTTTTTCGTCTACTAATCCTTTCTGACCTGCAATGATTGCTGGTAATTTTACAGAAATAGTTTCTTTTCCACCTTCAATTTCTCTTACTGCAGTAGCTTCGCTTCCGTTTACGTCTAATCCTACAGATGCATTTACGAAAGGCTGGTTTAATAATTGTGCTACCATTCCCGGAACAGAACCTCCGTTATAATCGATAGATTCTTTACCACAAAGGATAAGGTCATATCCACCGTTTTGAGCTACAGCAGCGATTTCTTTTGCTGTAGAATAGCTGTCTTTCGGATCTAAATTTACTCTTACTGCATCGTTTGCACCAATTGCCAATGCTTTTCTGATTACAGGTTCTGTAGCAGCATCTCCTACGTTGATTACTGTTACTGTAGCTCCCTGAGACTCCTGAAGTTTAATTGCTTTTGTCAATGCAAACTCATCTAGAGGGTTGATCACCCACTGAATTCCGTTTTTGTCGAAAGCAGACTTATCTGCTGTAAAGTTAATTTTGGAAGTAGTATCCGGAACACTACTAATACAAACTAATATTTTCATGTGTACTATTTTATTTTTTCTCTTATAAGCATAAAATCATGACAGTTTATGCAGAGATTTTGTGTGAATTAATTTTTGCTAATATAAATAAAAAATATATTATGCATGCATAATACTTATTAAATTATTATTCAATACATTAGATGTAGTTACTTACCTGGTTTTGTTGCCCTAAACTCTATTTTACTAGGTAAAACTCTCGGATTCATCTTTAAAATATCCAAAATCAGGTTCCCCATATCTTCCGGCTGAATCTTCCAACTGTCTTTTTCTGAAGGAATATTTCCGTTAAAATGAGTCGCTACGGAGCCGGGCATAATGACTGTGGATTTGATGTTGTATTTTCTCAGATCAATCATTGCCGCCTGGGTAAATCCTACCACTCCAAATTTTGAAGCGTTGTAACCGGTTCCGTTTTCAAAGAAATTGGCTCCTGCAAGGCTTGAAATAGTGATATAATATCCTTCCGACTTTTTCAGTTCTTCTACAGAAGCTTTTAAGGTGTAGAAAACACCAGTAAGATTGGTTTCTATCATATCATTCCATTCTTCCGCTGTAAGCTCATCTACAGGCTTAAATATGCCTAATCCGGCATTGGCTATAACATAATCCAGTCTTCCAAACTTTTCTGTAGCATATTTTACAGCTTCCTGCTCGCTTTCAAGACTTTTTACATCCGAAACGATTCCCAGCACATTTTCCGAATATTGTTTCAATTCTTCTTCAGCTTTCAGTACGTCATCCCTTTTTCTGCCTGAAAATGCTACAGAGATTCCGTTTTCAAGTAAAATTTTAGCAATCCCGAAACCAATTCCTTTGGTTCCTCCTGTTATATAAGCGGTTTTATTTTCTGACATATTATTTCAAATTTTAATTCTCTAAAATAGCAAAAACGCCCCAATTGGAGCGTTTTATATGGGCTAAGATTTATCAGGTTATTTTTGATGAATTTTTCAAAAGCCATCACCGGGTGATCTACAAAAACTTTTCCATTAAAAAGCCAGAAAAGAAAGAGCTTATCCAGATTTGTTCTTTTTATTCACAAAAAAATGAGACGTTTTGTGGAAAAGGATTACATATTTTATTTCCAATAACTCCATTCGCTGCCGTTAAATATAGCCAAGGAGTTACTTATTGTATCATAGCACATCATACCAGGATAAGGACTTTTGACGTTTAGATGTGGATTTTCTATTTTAGGAAGAATCATCGCCTTATTGTTTGATTCCAAAACAATGACTCCTTTCGCATTACTTATGTGAGAGTTGATAATGATTCCCTGAGTAGTAGAATAATCAGGAGACGAATTTCGGATTATCAGAGAATCGTCTCCACTGTCGCTTAAATCAACCCAAGTATCATTCTCATACATCTTTACTTTATCATCACTTATATCAAACAAAAATGTGCCGTTATTATGAGAAGTGACTGTTGCCAAAGCCTCTGAAACATTCTCTACAGACGGAAGAATAATTCCTTTCCGGTTGAACGGAGAATCTTCAAAATCTAATATAGTACTGTTCCCATTAATTTTACTTTTTGATATCGCAATCTGGCCATTAGCAAAACTAAAAACATTTAGTACTGCCAGTATATATATTATATTTTTAATCATTACAGCTTTTTTTAATACAGTTCCACATAGTGCCGTTAAATAATTTGGTACATTTATCCTGTATGTCATACAAGAGCATCCCTGCTTTCGGATCCGAAATAGAGTCTGAGACAGCGGGTATGGTACTTACATGATTTACCCTTGTAACAACAAACCCTTTTGCTTTGGACTGCATCGCAAGGTGCCCATTTGGAATTTTATCTTGCCAGCCTGTCTGGTTTTCCTGAATAGATATCCCTATTGTAGTATAGGCATCAGGCATACCCCCTGCGGGCAGTTTTGTACAGGTTGACGGATAGACCCGAATTTTCTCACCATTATACCCTACTGCATACACGGTGGCGGCATTTGAAGGATAGTAGACTTTTGTCATCTGATTGGCTGTATCTCCTGCCCCTGTAACGGATACATAGATAAGTTCATTGTTCGCATTCATTGTCTCATAGGCAACTGCATTTTTCCAGACACTGTGCTGTACAGTAAGATAATTATTGCTTAAAGTAACTCCCTGACCTGTCTGCCCGCTTAGCGGAAGCTGGTTACGGAAAGCCTCAATACTTCGGGATGAAATATAATGTATGACCGGCGAAACAGGGGTCTGGTAGTTCTTAGCCTTTATAGATGAAACAGCAGCATCAATCTGAGCCTGCGTAATGGTAAGCTGTCCGGTACCATAATCATCAATAGATCTGTTTATTGGTTTTAAAAATCCTGTTTTAATGAAGAATCCGGTTAAATCTTCCTGTACTGCATCGCAGGTGTTTTTCACGAAATTCAGAAGCAGCTCACCATTTGAAATCCCTGAAGCATTATAACCTCTTGCTTTGTTCGCAACAGTACCGAACCAGTGCGCATAATCTACTCCTGTATAATTGTTTGGATAATTTAAGGAAAGAACCGGAGCATTTCGTGAAGCTCCGGCCAGCTGATAATACAGTTCAAGCTGCCAGAAAGGTACCAGCACTTTAAAAACATCCGTGTTGGCGTTCCCCTGTAGAGCTTCCTGATTGATGGCAGTATTCAAAATAGCTCCGTTTATTCTTCCTCCCGCGATACTGGTCATTCCTGCTGCTGGCTCTACAGCTTCTCTTTCCAAACGAGACATTCCATCATTTTGGGGATTCATATGATAATCTACCCATGCACTGTGCATATTATTGGTTACTTCTGTAGTCCCAATCCATTTGATGTCGGGTCTGATCTGGTTGATATGCCCGAATTCATGTGCAATTCCCCATAAAGACAATTGATTGACATCAGCCAGGTTCTCTTCACCCCATTCAGAATCCATATTTATACCCAGTCCGCCGGCATACCAGCCCCCGCCGTTATTACTATAGCTGAACATACGGTTTTTGGGAATTAAATTATATTTATACAATCCCATTACAAGCCATTCATTTTTTACAATAAGGTCATATTTTGAAACAAGCACTGCAGGATCAAAAGGAGCATAATTTTTAAGCATACTTTTTTTGTAAACTAAATGAGAATGCTGTCCCACAACATCCATCATATGATAGGCTGAATTTGTAAGATTAGTCTGCCAATCACTTTGCGTAGAGGTCTGATAATGATATAGTCCATTAACTTTACCGGAAACAATATTGATTTTGATATCAGGCAAAGCTGCATTGGTATTATAATAACTGATGTATCCTAAACCACTGTTGGTCAGCTGAAATACATTCAAACCATTATGAAGTTCATAATAGGAGGTAGTACCGCCAAGAATGGTAGAAAAATCCTTTACCTGCAATGAGATGCTGGCGCCGGAAGGGATATTCTGAGCAAACAAGGCCACTTTATCTCCCTGTGTAAAAACAATACCTGTAGCGTTTTCAAAACTATCATAACCGCTTCCCACCTTTAAATTACCTGTGGTAACAGAAATAGGAGGGTAAACCTTATAATCCTGAACCCTGTATTTATTTACATAGGTTCCATTGAACAGACACTGTGCCAAACCCTTATAGAACGGTGATGCCATCCCATCAATATCTGCCTGAATAACAGAAGGCTTTAATGCTGAGTAAAGTGTGTTGGCAAAAATAGTATTGTAAGGATTTACAGCTCCTGAAGAGCCTGCTGTATAAAAACCCATTTCGGCACAGCTAGCAAAATTTCCCTGGCCATTGTTTACAGTAATTCTTACATTTAAAGGAGTGATCTGATTTGGGAAGTAGACATTCACAGGAAAAGAAGAATGCTCAAAATTAAATGACATCAGATTAACAAACGTGCTGTTTACAATAGTATTGTAGCTGATGTTCACGCTTCCAAACCGGCCATTGTCCCCGCTGGGTCTAGGTGTATATTTCAGATAATCAATAGGAGTAGATCCGTCTAATCTGTAGTTTAACACCACCGGAAAAGTAGTATTGCTATACGAAGAGTGATACAATGTATTTATATCATTATCATAAGATTTATCAATATTTTCCCCCGACTGATAAGATGATGCGGTTGTTCCTGAAGGAATGATAGTAGCCTTCACATCGTTAGCGCCATTTATACTTAATTCTGATGTATTGATGGTACAGTCTATACCATTAGTAATCGCAGGTTGTGCTTCAGAAAAGAATTTCATCTCTGCTCCGCTCGAATAGTTTCCAATGCCTGCGTTTACTGAAATTTTAATCATATAAGGGTTCTGGATAGCCGTTGAAAAAACAACTTCTTTATCCTGAGCATTGGATGCCCAAATTAAATTATTGTTTACCATGATAAAAGTATTCGGAGCCCCCTGTGTACTATAGGAAATACTTACATTGGTCCAGATACCGTTTGTCCCGGATTGCCTGGGAGTATAAACCAGCTTTTTAATGCTGATGACATTCGAGGTAAAATAAAATGTAAGCTCATCCGGAATACCGTTCTGAGACCATTTCGAATGATAAATCGTGGAGTTATCACCGTCAAGCAACTTTGCAAATTCGCCCCCCGGCTGTCCCGGCTGCAAAGATGAACCTGAATATACAGGTACTTGAATAAGCTGCGAAAAACTATTAAATCCGACTAGTAGAAATAATAATAATATATTTTTTTTCATAAAAATGTTTTGCATGCAAAAATACCGTTTCTAAGATTATCGTAGAAAAGAAAGAGATAACTTTTTATCTATTAACTCATTAATCTATCGTAAAACATATATCTAATTTGATTCCCGGAATTTTTTTACTATTTCCTACACTCATTTTCAATTCTCATTCAATGTTTTTTTGATTCGCATTTTATAATAAAAAAAACGCCCCAATTGGAGCGTTTTATATGGGCTAAGATTTATCATGTTATTTTTTGATGAATTTTTCGATCATGTTTTTCCCGTCTGTTTCTATCGTGAGAAGATATTCTCCCACAGCTAAATGTCTTACATCAATTTTATTTCCTTCCATAGTAATTTCCATTCTTCTTCCGTTAAGATCAAAAGCTTTTACAGATTTTATTTTATTCTGAGAATCAATTTTCAAAAATTCTGTAGCCGGATTTGGATACAGTGTTACAGTTTTTGTATTGGGACGAACATCATTCACCCCCAGTACAATATCTTTATTGATGGTAATATTATCAATATAAGCAGTTCCCAATGCATTATTGTGTACAAATCTTAACTGGCCGATATCTAAAGCTGCTGCTGCCGAACCTGTAAAAAGTAAAAAATTATTAAGGTAATATTTCACTTCTGTACCTGTTCCTAACACTTTAAATTTGTACCAGGTATTCGGTGCCCAAGTTTCTGAAGTGGTGATCAGAGTCTGCGTTCCTGAAACTGTATTTAAAATCTTTATCTCTCCTGTTTTATCGAAATCCACCCTTACAACGTACTGTTCTTCTATGCTATCAACTCCCTGAAAGCCGAAAACAGACCCGTTGCGCTGAGACATATTAATATCAAATTCAACAGAGAAGTTGGTATACGCCAAGGGGATCTGCAGATTATAAAACCCTCCTATAATAGGTTCTGATTGTGTTCCAAATGTAGATTCCTGTACAATTTTGAGAGAGTTGCTCCCATGTGTAGATTTTTCCATACTGATGATCTGTTGGGTAACATTGGCAGGTGTTCCTCCTGTAGGAGTACTGATCCAATTCACCTGTCCGTTGACATCTATTGGTGAAAAACCTTCTGCATTTTCGAAAGAAATAATTTGCTGCGAAAAGCAAAGTACTGAAAATAAAGTCAGTACAAGTGAGTAATATTGTTTCATGGCTGGTAAGTTTAGTTATAAAAATACTAAATTTCCACCAAAAGTGAAATAATAATATTAAATAAATAACAATAATTATTTTATTTTGATAAATTAAAAACACCTATCAGCCCTACAATGACCTTCAATCAACAATTTAGAATAAAAAAACAGGATGCTTCCATTGAGAAACATCCTGTTTTTGTTGTATGTTAACGAAGAATTATTTCGAATAGTTTTCAAAAAACAATGGAATACTTTCGATTCCTTTATAGAAATTAAATAATCCGTAGTGCTCGTTTGGAGAGTGAATTGCATCAGAATCCAGCCCAAAGCCCATCAATACAGATTTAGCTCCTAAAACCTGCTCAAACATCGCTGTAATTGGAATACTTCCTCCTCCTCTGTAAGGAAGAACTTCTTTTCCGAAAGCAGATTCCATAGCCTGTTTTGCTGCTGCAAATTCTTTTGTATTGGTTGGTAAAACATAAGGCATACCTCCATGGTGAGGAGTTACTTTTATTTTTACCGTATCCGGAGCAATCTTTTCGAAATATTTCGTGAATTTTTCTGTGATCTCCTGAGGGGTCTGGTAAGGAACCAAACGCATTGAAATTTTAGCAAAAGCTTTTGAAGGGATTACTGTTTTTGCTCCTTCTCCTGTATAGCCACCCCAGATTCCGTTGCAATCTAAAGTAGGACGGATGGATGTTCTTTCTAAGGTAGTATATCCTTTTTCGCCTTCAATATTACTTAATCCGATCGATTTTTTGAATTCTTCAGGATTGTCTTTCAATTTGTTCATTTCAGCTCTTTCTTCGTCTGAAACGGTTTCTACATTGTCATAGAAGCCATCAATTGTAATGTGACCGTTTTCGTCGATCAGATTTGCAATCATTCTTGAAAGAACGTGGATAGGGTTTGGAACTGCTCCTCCATACAGGCCAGAATGTAAGTCTCTGTTTGGACCTTCCACCTCTACTTCTACATAGCTCAGACCTCTTAAACCTGTTGTAACTGTAGGTTGCTCGTTGCTGTAGATGTGTGTATCAGAAATAAGGATACAGTCGCAAGCTAATTTTTCTTTATTTTCGTTTACCCAGTCTCCTAAGCTTACAGAACCAACTTCTTCTTCTCCTTCTAAGATAAATTTAACATTGCAAGGAAGAGCATTGGTTTTCATCATAGCTTCAAAAGCCTTCAGGTGCATAAAGAACTGTCCTTTGTCGTCAGCAGAACCTCTTGCAAAGATTGCTCCTTCAGGATGTAGTTCAGTTTTTTCGATATAAGGCTCAAAAGGCGGCTTTGTCCACAATTCTAATGGATCAGCAGGCTGAACATCATAATGTCCATACACCAATACTGTAGGTAAATTTTTGTCTAAAATCTTTTCACCAAAAACAATTGGATACCCATTGGTCTGGCAAACTTCAACATTGTCAGCTCCTGCATTTTTAAGGTATGTTGCCACTACATCTGCACATTTCAAAACGTCATCTTTATACGCAGGATCTGCAGAAATAGAAGGAATTCTCAATAACTCAAATAATTCATCTACGAAACGCTGTTTGTTTTCGTTAATGTAATTTAATGTCTCTTGCATTGTAAAATTTTATTTTGTTAAAATTAAAAAAAATGCCCGGCAGGACCAAGTAAAAAGAAAGGATTTTCCCAACCTTATGTGAATGAGCCCAATAGCGATCTTTTTCATAAAAAATGCCCTGCATAAACAGGGCATTTGTATATTTTATACGAATAATTAGTGTTCAGCTTTTGGAGCTTCTTTTGCTTCAGCAGGTTTTGCAGCGGCAGTACTGTCTGTTTTATGAACTTCAGGTTTTACAGCTTCTTCTTTGTATCCTTCAGCTGTTGCAGCAGCCTCATGACCATGTCCGTGAGCTTCTCCTCCCTGTGGATCATCAGAATATCTTTCTGCTCCTTCTTCTAGTTTTAGAGTATTTTTATTCCCTCCAGCAGATATTTTTTTACAGCTTACAGCTACAGTTGCAATAGCTAAACATATAATCAATTTTTTCATATGTACAATTTAATTTTTTAAAAAATCATATGAAACCGCACTATTTTTGGTTATTTAAACAGCCCGCGATTTCATGCTTAAATTTTTGATTGCCCAAAATTAAGAAATCCTGCTTTTTTCAGCAACATTTTTATACTGATTTTAAAATAATTTTCCCTTTTTTGGATTGTGTAAAAATAAGGTAATGACTGCCACCGTCTTTTAATCCATATTTCTTTTTGATTTCTTCAGGCTTTAATGGGTAATTTTTAGCGATAATATTAAATTGACCTTTCTTTTTAACACTTTTAGAATCAACGATATCCATTTCAAAAATTCTCCCGGGAAAGCTTTCTTTTTTCTGATCCGAAGTATAAAGATGAGTGTTGGGATGCAGCTTCTTAAGTTCAAATTTTTCTGAAATCAAATTGAAAATACCTGCTTTTAAAATAGCATTATTAGGAACATAAATAAATTTTTCAGGCTCAGAATACTCTGATTCCGCATTTTCTTCTTCTCCGAAGGTAAAACTAAAGGCTGATTCCCCGCTTTCCAGATTCACTGTATTACAAGTAATCGCATGATGAATTTCATTAGATAGGAAAATTACAATTTCTTTTACGTCATTTTTCAGTGCTACAATATCGATTCTGAAAATCTGAGGTAACGCAGAAATAAGGTATTTGAGATCAATTAACGGAGAAAGCTTAATGACAACCTTGTTGGAAATTGATAATAATTCTCCCTGTATTTCCAGAATATTAGGCGACAAATCTTCTAAAAGGAAAACTTTGTTTTTATTCTGATCTCTTCTTGCAGGATCAAGATAAATGGTGTCAAAATGCTCTTGATTTTCATGTAAAAAGCCCTCGAGTTTTTTATTGATAAATCTTGCTTTTTTTCCTAGAACATTCCAGTTATGCGCTACTGTTTCTAAAAGTTCTGTATTTTGCTCTACTAAGGTAATATCTTCAAAATTCTGAGATAAATAATAAGCGTCAATTCCAAATCCGCTTGTCAGATCAATGAATTTTTTACCTTTTAAAATTTCTGATTTATAAAGGGCTGTTTTTTCAGAGGATGCCTGCTCCAGACTGAGTTGTGGAGGGAAAACAATTCCTTCTTTTAAAAGGAAGGGGAATTTTCTTTCTGCTACCTGCTTTCCTTTGACCTGCTGTACTATTTCCTGCATAGAAAGATCGGGAAATGGTGATTTTTTCAGTAATAATGTGTGTAAATCTACATTCAGATTTGCATTGATATAATTTTGAACTTCTTTGTTTAATATTTTAACCACAGATGATACAGATTTTCGCAGATGTTTATGTTTTTAGTTCTTAATATATTCCAATATTTTGTAAAAAATAGCTACATGGAGTTTAATCTTTAACCACAGATGACACAGATTTTCGCAGATGTTTATGTTTTATTTCTTGTATAACAGCTTTAATATAGATATAGCAATTGGTATGCTTTTTTCTTTACTATCAAATAAAATATGCGCAATCATCTGTGAAAATCTGCGTGATCTGTGGTTATAAAAAATCAGTCCAAATGTCCTCTCACTTTCCGGAAAATACTTTTGCTAATATAATCAGTATTAAAGTTAACCAGAATTCCTAATTTCAATCCTGTCAACTTTAGGTAAGTTAATAATTGCTGATGATGAATATTTCCTATTTCCAGTACCGCTTTCACTTCTATGATAACTTTATCTTCTACAATGATATCAGCAACAAAGCTGGAGTCAATAATAGTATCTCTATACTTAACTTTCATTGGAACCTGAGTCTTTACTTTTAGACCGTTATTCTCAAGTTCGTAAGCCAAAACTTTTTCGTAAACCTTTTCTAAAAGCCCAGGACCGAGTTCATTATAGACAGAAAAAATAGATTTTCTGATAAAAAAACTTATCTCATTTTCTTTCATATCATTTGTGTTTTGTGTTATGATAAAATTACACAAAATCTTTCCAGAAAATAGTTATTTATTAAAATAATCTCTAATAAAGAGGTTTAGTCTTATAATATCAGAACGCCGCTTTTGAGGATAATAATAACAAAAAAACTAGCTTAACTTTTTAATGGAAATGTTTTATTCAAACATTTCTGCCCAACGAACTGCTTTTATTTCTTTTTCATTGTAAAGATCTCCGATAGTCTTTTTAACGTCTAATTTAGGGTATAAATTGACTCCTATCAGCTTTATTTTTCCTTCTTCAATCCATTGCTGTTCTTTTACAGCATGTTCATAGATTTTTTTCTGAATAATTCCCTGCTTTAACAGCTCAAGGTATCCTCCAGCTTCTTCTATTTCAATAAATAAAGCCCATGATTTCTCTGCAAACTGACGGGTAATATCTTCTACATAATAACTTCCGTTAGAAGCATCTTCAAATACATTGATAATACTTTCGTAAGCTAAAACAATCTGCTGTTTGAAAGAGATCTCTTCCGAATTATCAGTACTTCTGCTCACCAGGTAATTATTGGTAAAAACAGCATCTGCTCCCCCAATCATTGCCGAAGCAAGTTCTAATGTAGATCTGATCAGGTTGTTTTCATTATCTGAAACCGCTTTATTTCTTTGGGAAGTTTCTGCAAAAATGTAAGGAATCTCATCCAGTCCGTATTCTTTTGAAAGTTGATTGAAAACGATTTTAAAAGCTCTCAGTTTGGCCATTTCAAAGAAATAATTACCTCCTACCGCAATTCTGAAGATCAGCTTATTGAGTATCTCGGCTCCATACACCTCCAGAAGTTCTTTTGTTTTTGCTAAAGCTATACCAAGCTGCTGGTAAATAGCGGCTCCGGCATTTTGGTGTAAGGAAATATCTACACAAATATTTCTTTTAAAGTCTTTGGATAGTAATTCTTTCGCCAGCTGATCATCAATACTTCCCTCCTTTTCATTAAAAATATCAATTAACGAGAAATATTGGTCTTCTTCTTTGGGACTGATATGACCTGCAAGTTCTTTGTTATTGATAAAAAGAGCTTTCTCATCAAGGTTTTCTACATTATGTTCCAAAAGGAATGCAAATACTTCATCTTCCAGGCTTTCGTGATATCTGGCCACCAAATGGGTACTTTCTTCAATTCTTGGCAGATTCGCCAATGGTTTCTGAACTTCTGTGTAAAAAGGTTTTACTTCTATTTCTTCGAGGTTTGCCTTTTCCAAAACAGGATAAATATCTTCTGTTTTAAGCTGCTTTTTAACCAATTTTTCCCAGTTTGGAAGGATATCTGTATTTGACATGAGTTTTAGTTTAAAATGTGAATGGTCAATGGTGAATTTTGTTTCACAAGTGAATAGTACCAGCCAACAAACTAAATTGACTATTCACTATTGACACTTTTAGCAAGCTCTTATTTCTTAGCGACTTTTGTACTGTCTACAACCAGGATGAAGATCTCTTCATTTGGTTTTTTCATAAAATAATTTTCTCTTGCGTATTTTTCTTTTTCAGACTTGTTATTCATCAGTTTTTTGTAAAAAGCATCGTTTTTTTCATATTCTTTTTTATAAAAATCCAATTGCTCTTCATACTTATGAATCTCTCCATTCAGTTCGTTAATAACAAGAAATGAAGTTTTGTCGAAGAAAATCATCCATACCAAAAACAGACAGATCGTAATGGTATACTTATTCAAAAAATATCTCTGGATAAGTTTGAATGTTTCAGATTTCGGCTGAATGTCTTTGATAAGTTTGTTCTCTTCCATTTTTTTTAATGTTTTCTCAACGAGTTTTTAATAACAGTAGTTAAAAAATCAATCGCTACGGAATTCTGTTTCATATTAGGGATAATAAGATCGGCATCATTTTTAGATGGTTCGATGAATTCCTGATGCATTGGTTTCAGGGTAGTCTGATAACGGTGCAATACCTCGCTCAGATCTCTTCCTCTTTCCTGGGTGTCTCTCCTGATACGCCTGATTAGTCTTTCATCAGAATCGGCATGAACAAAGACTTTCAGGTCAAATTCTTTAAGCAATTCTTTATTGGTTAAAACAAGAATTCCTTCTACCACCAATACGTTCTTAGGTTCTACAGTGACATGATCTCCTGTTCGGGAATGAGTGACAAAGCTATAAATAGGCTGTTCAATAGACTCATTATTTTTTAAAGCTTTAACATGTTTTATCAGTAATTCAAAATCTATGGACTTTGGATGGTCATAGTTTAAAGCTTCTCTTTCCGTAAGGGTCAGATTGTGATTGTCGTGATAATAATTATCCTGAGAAAGGATGTTCATTCCTTCAATATCAAGTTGCTGAAGTATCTTGTCAACAACTGTAGTTTTGCCAGATCCTGTTCCACCGGCAATTCCTATTACAAGCATTATTTTTTTGTTTCTTTATAGTTGGTACAAATATACTATTTTAGATAAAATGTGGCAATGCAGAGAGCGAAAATGAGTGATTAGAAAACTTTTATACTCTGAGGGTAAAGCAATTACTCTCAAAAATAGTTGAGTTACTGAAAATTGGATGATTGAATGGGAAAAAACTACTTTTTATCTTTAAAAACTACTGTTTTATTTTTTAACGCCAGGAATATGCAAAAGCTTTATAATATTGCATTGATATTTGTGTTCGCAATGGCATTTCATTCAGCAAGGGGGCTCAATAAAGGGGCCTGGCTAAGTGTTAACGCCTCCGCGAACAGAATTCTTCATTCTTTTAATTAAGAACCTTGCAAACCGTGCGTTAAAATAATTTACAGGAACAATAAAACTGGGTATTAAATTTAGAATATTTAGATTATTCCTTCGTCAGAATGGCAATACGAAGTATTCATAAAAGATTTTCACAAAAAAACCGGCCTTGTATTGGCCGGTTTTTTTATTTTATACAATTTCGCTTGTTAATTCGCGCGAAATCAGTTTTTCATGCATAGGCTTCAAAACATCCATTGAACCCGTTTTTACGGTACATTTACCTTTATAATGGACCAATATAGTACATTGCTCGGCCTGTTCCAATGTGTGCTTGCAGATTTCTATCAGACTGTCAATCACATAATCAAATGTGTGGATATCATCGTTGTGAAGCACCAATTTATAGACATCATCGGTATCATCAAGTACGAGAACTTCTTCTTCATACTGCCGTTTTGGATTTTCGTAGTCTTTTATCGTATTATAAAAATTCATTGTAGGGGTTTTAAACTTCTCCAATTTTATCTGCTAGGTTATCAATAGCGTTGGGTTCCTGATAAATTAATTCCACAAGTTCTACGCTTTTATTATTCATTTTCAGAATTTTAAAATGGTAGTTATCAAGATCAAACTCTTGGTTTTCTTCTGGAATTTCTTCCAGTTCATAAAGAATAAATCCTGCTAATGAATTGTATTCGCTCTCTTCAGAAAGTGGTAATTTTTTGGGTAAATGCTCATTGATCTCATCCAAAGGCTGAGTAGCCTGTACCCAATATGTAT
Organism: Chryseobacterium sp. JK1; assembly: GCF_050632815.1. Taxonomy (NCBI): domain Bacteria; kingdom Pseudomonadati; phylum Bacteroidota; class Flavobacteriia; order Flavobacteriales; family Weeksellaceae; genus Chryseobacterium; species Chryseobacterium sp. JK1. The sequence goes on from NZ_JBODRU010000001.1 coordinate 1,716,272, forward strand.
TATCAGCTATTTTATCAACGATCTTTTCTTCTTCATCTTCTTCATCCTGAATCTCGCCTACAAGCTCTTCCAGAATATCTTCAAGGGTGATAATTCCTTCCGTTCCACCAAATTCGTCAATAACAATCGCAATATGTTGTTTTTTCAACTGGAAAGTCTTCAATAAATCTGAAACTTTTTTGCTTTCCACCACGAAAAAGGCATCACGCATGAGGTCTTTCAAATCATCATGATCAAGATCTCCTTTTCTTTTAACAAATTCTCTTATAATTTCTTTAGTATAGAAAATTCCGATCACATTGTCTATTGAATCAATATATACAGGAATACGAGAATATCCGCTATCCATGATCGTATTGATGATGTCATTAACGTCTTCTTCAAAGTCTATAGAGGTAATATTCTGTCTTGGAACCATGATCTGCTTGGCTGAATGATCTGTAAAATCAAAAGCATTTTTAATGATCTCATAGTTCTCTTCTTCAATTTCACCGCTGTCTGCACTCTGTTTCACCAAAAGCTGAAGTTCTTCTGTAGAGTGAATTTCCTGCTCCGAAGCGGGGTGAATTTTGATTAATCTCAAGAACCCGTTAGACATTGAGTTCATCAACCAGATAAACGGTTTGAAAATCGTATAAAAAACTCTCAATGGAACCGCAGTTGCCATGGTAGTTGCTTCGGATTTTCTGATGGCGATAGATTTGGGGATAAGCTCACCAAATACAATATGCATAATGGTAATCAACACAAAGCTAGTAGCTACTGAAATTGTAGTAATGGTTGTCTGAGTCAAATCAATGCTCAAAGATGTGAAAATATTTTCAACAATATGATGCAGTGCACTTTCACCTACCCAACCAAGGGCAAGGGATGCCAATGTAATTCCTAACTGTGTAGCAGAGAGATATTCATCAAGATGTTTGATGATATGTTCTGCCTGTTTAGCCATAGAGTTACCTTCTGCGGCTTTTAATTGGATTTGTGAGTAACGAACTTTAACAATTGAAAATTCTGCGGCTACGAAGAAGCCATTTAGTAAAACAAGAAATAAGGCCAGCAAAAGCCTGACTATGTCCGAGTCCATTTAGAGGTTGTATATATTTTATTAGCTACAAAGATATGTAAAATATAAATAACCTGAATCTGGCTTGGAATATTTCATCTAATGATTTTGTAATGAAAAAATGAATCGATAATAGCTGAGTATTTTTCAATAAAAAAAATATTCGACCCTACCGCTCATTTTCAGCATTAAAAGTGGGTTTTTGGCTACCAAATGAGCTTCCAAAGGTTTTCAGGCATAAAAAAAGCATCGATAGTATCGATGCTTTTGATAGTATATTAAAATAATTCTTTACGAATTTTTCAAAGCTTCTGCTCCGGAAACGATTTCTAAGATCTCGTTTGTAATTGCAGCTTGTCTTGCTTTGTTATAGAAAATCTTAAGATCATTTCTCAAAGCTTCTGCATTATCTGTTGCTTTGTGCATTGCAGTCATCCTTGCTCCATGTTCAGATGCTACTGAATCTAAGATTGCTTTGAAAACCTGAGTTTTAATAGACTTAGGAATCAAATTATCCAAGATCTCAGCTCTGTTTGGTTCAAAGATATAATCTGTTTCAACCTGTGGCTCAGTAGTTTCAGGCATTGAGATTGGAAGAAGTTGTTCTGTAGTTACTTCCTGAGTGGCAGCATTCACGAATTTGTTATAAATAACATAAACTTCGTCAAATTTACCTTCTTTGAAGCTCGTCATAACCCCTTCAGTAATGTGGGCTACAGCATCAAAGCTTAAGTTATCATAAACAGAACTTCCATTAGTATATACTGATCGTGTTCTTCTTACAGCATCATATACTTTTTTACCTACAGGAAGAACTTCAATCTCATATTGAGAATTATTCTGATACTGAAGGTTAAGCTCTTTTACGATTGAAGAGTTAAAAGCTCCTGCAAGACCTCTGTTTGAAGTAACAGCGATGAAAAGTACTCTTTTAACCTCTCTTTTCTGAGCATATACAGAAATCTGATCAGGATCAGAGCTAGAATTTACATTCTGGATAAGCTCCTGTAATTTTTCAGAATAAGGTCTCAACATTACGATTGCGTCCTGTGCTTTTTTAAGTTTCGCAGCGGAAACCATTTTCATAGCACGGGTAATTTGCATCGTAGATGAAATTGACGTAATTCTGCCTCGTATTTCTTTTAAGTTTGCCATTAATTTGGGTTCAAAGTTTAAGGTCTAAAGTTTAAGGCTTAAAACGTTATATTTCAAACCTTAAACATTGAATTTTTTTAGTTGTATTTAGAAGCTAAATCGTTAGCAGCCTGCTTAAGAACGCTTGTAATATCGTTATCGATTTTTCCAGACTTGATAGCAGCCATAGTATCAGGGTGCTTAGATCTTAGGAACTCGATATATTCGTGTTGGAATTCTTTAATCTTGTTCAATGGAACGTTTCTCATTAAGTTTTCTGTTCCAGCGTATACAATTGCTACCTGACTGTCTACAGGAAGCGGTGCATTTACCGGCTGCTTAAGGATCTCTACGTTTCTTTCTCCCTTAGAGATAACTGCTAAAGTAGAGGCATCAAGGTCAGAACCGAATTTAGCAAACGCTTCAAGTTCTTTATATTGAGCCTGGTCTAACTTAAGAGTACCAGAAACTTTTTTCATTGATTTGATCTGAGCGTTACCTCCTACTCTCGATACAGAGATACCTACGTTGATCGCAGGACGAACCCCTGAGTTGAATAGATCAGACTCCAAGAAGATCTGTCCGTCTGTAATAGAGATCACGTTTGTAGGGATATATGCAGAAACGTCACCAGCCTGAGTTTCGATAATTGGAAGGGCTGTTAATGAACCACCACCTTTTACGATTGGTCTAAGAGATTCTGGCAAGTCGTTCATTTGCTTAGCGATGTTATCATCAGCAATTACTTTTGCAGCTCTTTCCAATAGTCTTGAGTGAAGGTAGAAAACGTCTCCAGGGTAAGCTTCACGGCCCGGTGGTCTTCTCAATAGTAGAGAAAGCTCACGGTAAGCAACCGCTTGTTTAGATAAATCATCATAAACGATAAGCGCTGGTCTACCAGTGTCTCTGAAGAACTCACCAATAGAAGCTCCTGCCATTGCAGAATATACCTGCATTGGAACTGGATCTGATGCATTAGCTGCAACGATTACAGTATAAGCTAAAGCTCCTTTATCAGAAAGAGTTTTAACGATTTGTGCTACAGTAGAAGCTTTCTGACCGATAGCAACATATATACAATATACTGGGTTACCAGCATCAAAGAATTCTTTTTGGTTGATGATCGTATCGATCGCTACAGTAGTTTTACCTGTTTGTCTGTCACCGATGATAAGCTCTCTCTGCCCTCTTCCTACAGGAATCATCGCATCAATTGCCACGATACCAGACTGAAGAGGTTCTGTTACCGGCTGTCTGAAGATTACTCCAGGAGCCTTTCTTTCCAATGGCATTTCGTATAAATCTCCTGTGATAGGACCTTTACCATCGATAGGGTTACCAAGAGTATCTACTACTCTTCCTAACATACCTTCTCCTACTTTGATAGAAGAGATTCTGTTTGTTCTTCTTACTGTATCACCTTCTTTTACTAATTTACTTTCACCCAATAAAGCAACACCTACGTTGTCTTCTTCAAGGTTAAGTACAATACCTTCTACATCACTAGAAAATTTCACCAACTCTCCGTATTGTACGTTTTCTAACCCGTATACACGAGCAATACCATCACCGATGGTTAAAACTGTACCTACTTCCTCAACGTTTGATTGAGTATCGAAGTTGGCCAATTGCTGTTTTAAGATCGCAGATACTTCTGCCGGATTTATTTCTGCCATTGTATGGTTGTTTTTCTTAATTTAATTGAAAATCTTTTTTAACTTGGTTCAATTTTGTCTTCACAGACGCATCTACCTGCTGGTCTCCTACTCTTAGGATGTATCCTCCTAAAATATCCTGGTTGATGATCAGCTTCAAATCGAAGTTTGAATTGGCGTTCACCAGGTTGGTAGACCTTAGAATCTGATCCATATTCTCTTTTGAAATCTGAGTAGCTGTAGTCAATGTAACTCTTTGTACACCATTGATATCTTCTACCTTGTTGATGAATTCCTGAGCGATATTTTTCAATTGGTTCTCACGTCCGTGTTTAATAACCAATGTGATCAAGTTCTGGGAAGATGTTGATAAACCTTTGAAAATTTCGTTTGCTACCTCTATTTTCTTTTTTGCATCAATGTAAGGTGTAAGGAAGAATTTGTTCAAATCCTTAGATTCAGCCATGATCTTCACTACATCTTTCATTTCAGAAAATACGGCAGCTGTCTGACCTGATTCATTAGTGAAATCAAGTAAACCCTGTGCGTATCTTTTCGCTACTTTAGATGTAAGCATTCTTAGTTAAGGTTAGATTTGTTGATATAATTTTGAACTAATTCATTTTGAGCTTCTGTATTATCTAGCTTTTGCTTCAAGATAGACTCTGCAATGTTTACAGATAAAGCACCGATTTGAGTTTTGATGTCTGCCATTGCAGCATTTTTCTCAGCGTTGATGGTTTGCTTAGCAGCTTCAATAAGTTTATCACCTTCAGCTTTAGCTACATCTTTAGCTTCACCTACGATTCTGTCTTTAATTTCTCTAGCTTCTTTAAGGATAGCGTCTCTTTCAATTTTAGCTTCACGAATGATTCTTTCGTTGTCAGCTTTAAGATCTTCCATCTCTTTTTTAGCCAATTTAGCTTGGTTCAATGCATCTACGATAGAAGTTTCTCTATCATTCACAGCATTTACAATTGGTTTCCAAGCGAATTTAGCGAGAAGAAACAATAGGATAACAAAAGTAAGGGTCATCCAAAACAAAAGTCCAATTCCAGGTTCAATAATTCCCATATCTGTAAATTCTTTTTTTAAGTGTTATTTTATGGATCGTTTTTAAAATTCTTAGCAGCAGCCAACCGCTTCGCTGCTAAGAATGTTTTTTGAGGATAGATTACTTGATGAAAGCACCAAAGATGATCGCGATAAGACCAGCACCTTCAATAAGACCAGCAGCAATAAGCATTGCTCCTTGAATCTTACCAGCTTGTTCTGGTTGTCTAGCGATAGCGTCCATTGCATGACCACCGATTTTACCGATACCTAGACCTACACCCAGTACTGCTAAACCGATACCTACGTAAACTAAACCTGTTCCTGTTGATAAATCCATAATAAATAAATTATATTAGTTAAAAATTATTTTCTTAAATTATTTCTATTAATTAGTGAGCGTGTTCTTCGTGACCGTGCTCATGTTCGTGTTCTGCTACTGCAATACCAATAAATAAGGCAGATAATACAGTAAAGATATATGCTTGTAGTGCAGCAACCAGTAATTCCAATACTGAAACAAATAATGCTAATGGCACAGACGCAAATCCTAACAATGGAGACTTGAAGATGAAGATCAATGAGATGATCGCCAAGATCATAATGTGTCCTGCAGTGATGTTAGCGAAAAGTCGCATCATTAAAGCGAAAGGCTTTGTAAAGATCCCGATAATCTCGATTGGAACCATGATTGGGTACAATAAGATTGGAACCGGCGGCATAAAGATATGTTTCCAGTAATCTTTATTCGCACTGAATAATGTAATTAATAATGTAATGATAGCCAACACACATGTGATTGCAATATTACCTGTAAGGTTAGCTCCGAAAGGGAAGAAAGGAATCAATCCGAAAAGGTTGTTAACCCAGATAAAGAAAAATGCAGTTAATAAATAAGGCATATATCTTTTATACTTAACAGATCCGATGTTTGGAATAGCCACCTCGTCTCTGATAAATACAATCACTGGCTCCATTAATTTCCCAATACCTTTTGGAAGTTGTGATTTTTTATAGTTCCTTGCCATTCCTATGAACACTACTGCCATAAAAATTACTGACAAGAACATTGAAGCTGCATTTTTTGTTATTGAAAGATCAAAAAACACTTCGTTTGATTTTTGCTTTCCGCTGATGATTGAAAACAATGTAGCTTTTTCAATACCTTTAGTAGAAACCACCTGTCCCTCTTCTAAAGTATACCCATCGTGTTCATGTCCGTGAGCAATACTGCTTGAAAGAAAAGTGTGCCACCCTTGGTTATCCTTAATAATAACAGGCAAAGGGATAGAAACGTGATGCTCTTCACCACTGTCATCTTTTGAAGTCCATAAATGCCATTCATTAGAATCACCGATGTGCTCCATGATCACTTTAGTCGCATTGAAGCCTTCTTTTGCTTCTCTGTGCTCTACTTTTTCAGCTAATTTTTCCCCTTCAGTCTCGTGCTGTGCAGCAGCTAAACTGCTAATAAACACAAACAAAAATGCGAAAAATAACGAAGAAATTTTTCTGTTCATATCTCTTTTTTAATCGTGTGCAAATATATCGATTTTATTAAACTTTACCAATAGTAAAAATTGATTTTTATCATCAAAATAATCAAGATTTATTAATGAGTTTTATTATGGGCAAATATATAAGGAATGACCCTATAATAAAGCATACAAGTAGAAATAGAAAATTTTCTTTTGTTTTATCAATAATCAATAATGAAACAGCAAGCCATATAATATCTTTAGGGATATTAAAAGTGAGAAACTTAAGGGCAGCATCCTGTCTTTTGTATAAATACTTTTTAAATATGACATACACTACTGTATTCAGAACTACAGTGAGTGCAATGATCATAAAAACATCTGAAAAATTCATGCTGCAAAAATAGTATTATAATTTTTTAAACAAAAAAAATGTTAAATTCTTCTACATATATTCTATTATATAGTAAAGAAAGGCGAAAGAAAAAGGAAAAAAGTCACAACTAAGTGTAATACCCGTTTAATTTTCCCCAAAAATCCACACCTACTTGTTCAATGACTATAATCATTACAAATTTTCGAGGGTTGCATAGTTATATTCTATTCATTGTACTAAATAAGAATCTGTATTTTTTTTAATATGCTCCGATCTCTTATTTATAGATTATTAAAACCTCCTTTTCCCGCTTACCCCCTGCTGCCGTTATTAAATCTCACCCTAACCTTATAATATTAAGTCTATAATACTCAAGTTTCTTAAAAATTCCTTATTTTTGCAAACCTATAATTTACAATAAATATGTTTAATAGTTTACAGGATAAATTAGACAAGGCATTACATAATATTTCCGGACGTGGAAAAATTACCGAAATCAATGTAGCGGAAACCGTAAAGGAGATTCGTAGAGCATTGGTGGATGCCGACGTTAACTATAAAGTTGCAAAAGATCTTACCAAAAGAGTTCAGGATAAAGCATTAGGCGAAAACGTTCTGACTTCCCTTACACCGGGACAATTGATGACCAAAATCGTTCATGACGAATTGGTAGACCTAATGGGAGGGTCTCAGGAAGGGATCAATCTTTCAGGAAAACCTTCTGTAATCCTTATTGCAGGTCTTCAGGGTTCTGGTAAGACAACTTTCTCAGGAAAACTTGCTAATTATTTACAGACAAAAAGAAATAAAAAACCTTTATTGGTAGCGTGTGACGTTTATCGTCCTGCTGCGATTGACCAGTTGAAAGTATTAGGAGGGCAAATTAATGTTCCTGTTTTTACTGAAGAAGGTTCTACTAATCCTTCTACAATTGCTGAAAATGCCATCAATTTTGCAAAAGCAAATGGTCATGATGTTGTCATTGTGGATACTGCAGGTCGTTTAGCGATTGATGAGCAGATGATGAACGAGATCAAATCTGTTCATTATTTTATCAAACCACAGGAAACGCTATTTGTGGTAGACTCTATGACAGGTCAGGATGCTGTGAATACAGCAAAAGCATTCAACGATGCCTTGAACTTTGACGGAGTTGTTCTAACCAAATTAGATGGTGACACAAGAGGGGGTGCTGCATTAACGATTCGTTCTGTTGTTGAAAAACCGATCAAATTCATCTCTACAGGAGAAAAAATGGAAGCTTTGGATCTTTTCTACCCAGAAAGGATGGCAGACAGAATCCTGGGAATGGGAGACGTTGTTTCCTTAGTAGAAAGAGCTCAGGAGCAGTTTGATGAAGAAGAAGCTAAAAAACTTCACAAGAAAATTGCTAAAAATGAGTTTGGTTTCGATGATTTCCTTAAACAAATCAACCAGATCAAGAAGATGGGTAATATGAAAGATTTGATGGGAATGATTCCTGGGGTTGGTAAAGCAATTAAAGATGTAGAAATCAGCGATGATGCCTTTAAGCACATTGAAGCAATTATCTACTCTATGACTCCGGAAGAAAGAAGAAGACCTTCTATCATCAATACTCAGAGAAAGAACAGAATTGCCAGAGGTGCAGGAAGAAAGATTGAAGATGTAAACCAATTGATGAAACAATTCGATCAAATGGGTAAAATGATGAAGATGATGCAGGGACCTCAAGGAAAACAAATGATGCAGATGATGAGCAAAATGCCAAATATGCCTGGAATGGGCGGAATGTTCGGAAAATAAGAAAGACAAAATCATTCATAAAAAAACTCTCAGAATTTCTGAGAGTTTTTTATTTTTATTGAGAATACAGTTTATTTAAACTTATATCCTACTCCTATTTGGAGGAAATTCATTTTCAATGTTTCGCCATCTACAGGATTTTTGATCATGTTAGTAAGACCAAAGCTATAGCGCGCATCTACGAATAGTCCTTTATAAATGTTATAATCAGCCCCAAGGAGTAATCCAAAGTCGGTTGATTTTAAGCCATCATTAAGTTCTCTTTCCAAATAACGTTCTCCTTCTTTAAGCCCTGCAGGGTTCACCATACCCGCATTTGGCCCGCTAACTTCAAAGTTCGCCTTATTATTTGTTTTAAAGCTTACATAAGGACCTGCATAAAGCCCTAGTTCCGGAGTCGCATAGTATCTTGCTGATATTGGAATTACAATTCTGTTGAAATTCATTTTTTCAGTTACTGTAATACCTGTGCCTGGTATTCCAACCTCTGCTTTTCCTCCAAGATTGGCATATTCTACCTCTCCCTGAACAGCAAATTTAGGGGTAATTTTATGCTCAACTAAAGCTCCAATATAAAAGCCAGATTTTGATTTTAAGCTTCCTTCGAGTCCCCCAAATTCGAAATCGCCCTCGCTAGAATTTAATTTTGATAAAGCATAACCTGCTTTTACACCAAATGTAGTTTGCGCATTCAGTCCTGCAAATAATGCAATTGCTGATGCTAATAAGATTTTTTTCATGATTTATTAGTATGAATATAAGTTAATTAAAATAAATAATCTGAATAAAACAACCAAGACTAATTAGTTATTTTGCAAAAACGTATTTAACGCCGAACATAATGGAAGACAAATTCACTCCGAATTTATAATTATTATTTCTTTTTACTTCGTCTATATCTTTTTTATGACTGTTGTATCCAAATTCACCGATTGTTGCTTCCAACGACCAGTTTTTGTTAACGAAATAATCCAGTCCCGGCTTAATATTTACCCCAATATTGGTGTAATTATTTTTTCTGTAAAAAGAAAGAGCAAGCTCAGGATCTCCATTGGTAACCTCGCTATTTGCCTCAAGCTTTTCCTGACCAAATTCTAACGGAATCTGCAGTTGTCCGAAAATATACAATCTATCCGATAAAGTCCAGTATTTTCTTACGAAAGGAGCTACAACGAATGCATTATCTGTATCTTTAATGTCAAATATATTGCTGAAAGGAGTGTTGCTCCCTACTTCATATTTAGTAACAGAGTTCTTATATCCTGCCCCAAGTCCTACCGCGAGATTGGTAGTAACGAAATACCCTGCCGTAGGAAGGATTTTTAGAACATCCTCTTTTGTTTTAAGTTGGAAATCAGTATTTTCTTTATGAGAATAATCTGCCTGTCCTGAAAGATAGACTGTTCCTTTAGCAATTTGAGCATTTGATAAACCAAAAAGCGCAACAGCACCTGCTATTAGTGTTTTTTTCATGGTTATAGTTATATATTATGTTAAGTGTATTTTAATCTAAAAAAGCCCTAAGAAATTCTCAGGGCTCTATTTTTGTTATATGCTTTGTTTATTATTTAGCAAATACATATTTAACTCCGAAAGTTACAGAAGATAAGTTCAATCCGAAGTTGTAGTTGTTTGTAGCATCACCGTCTTTTGGCTTATAGTTGTTATAACCAAATTCTCCGATTGTAGCTTCGATAGACCAGTTCTTGTTTAAGAAATAATCTAAACCTGGCTTCACAGTTACACCAATTTGAGTGTATTTAGCTTCAGTAGAAGTTGAAACATTTCCTACAGTGTTTTCATGCTCAGTTTTTCCAAACTGCATTGGCACTGCTAATTGACCGAAGATGTAGAATTTATCACCTAAAGTCCAATATTTTCTTACGAAAGGAGCAACAACGAAAGCTGGCTTCTTAGTTACGTTTTCACCGATAGCAGTAGTGTTTGTAGTTTTTTCAGTTTGGTAACCAACACCTAATCCAACTGCTAAGTTAGTTCCTACGAAATATCCAACTGTAGGTAATACGTTGAAGTGTTCTGTTTTATCGTTACCGTTGTTAGTTTCTTTTTGAGAATACTCAACAGATCCTGATAAATATGTAGTTCCTTTAGCAATTTGAGCGTTTGATAAACCAAAAAGTGCAACAGCACCCGCTAATAATATTTTTTTCATTTTAAAAAATTTTAATACTTTCTGAGGGCAAATTTACAGTGGTAGCCACTAATATTAAAATTTGTTAATGTGATTAATATCATTATTGAAATGTGGTATTTTATAACAAAAAATCTTATTTAAAAGAAGGCTTTGAGCTTTTCACAATATTATGAATAAAAAAATCGCAAATCATCAATAAGAGCCGATTATAATTGACTTTTTTAATTTCTTAATTTTAGCTTAAAATTTATACGTTAACAGAAAATTAACGAAAGCAAATGATTTAATATGTTAAAAATTAACATATTAAGCTTAAAAAGCCTCACAAATATCTTTCAATACTCCTTTTCTACTGCACTATCCGGGCAACTATATTGAATGTAAATCACTCGTTAACAGATTTCCTGTTCTATTCAACATCAATTAATAAAGAACTCCGGCCTTCGGCCGGAGTTCCTATTATCTTTTGATTTTCTTTATTTAATGAAGAAATTATATCCTAAGTTGACCGCGCCAACATTCCAGCTGTTTCTGTACCAGCCATAATCACGTCTGTTGCTGATAGACTGATATCCTATATATAGCTCTCCTTTACGCATCTGGTATCCGAATTTAGGCTGTGCATAAAAACCACCGTCTACCCCATCTTTAGTAGAGATCCCATACCCAAGGTCTAATCCTACAAAGATAGGAGCGCCTTTAAATTTATATTTTCCTGAAACGGCTACAGGAATAAATCCGAAATCATCAAAGTGGTCTTTTCCAAAGAAGTGAGAATATCCTGTAGTTACTCCAAGGTCCAGTCCTTTAGCGATATTCCACATATAAGCTGCATCTACTCCTAATGTAAAAGAAGATACATCACTTGCATCAGCTACAGGAACCCCAATGTGCCCACCAATTTTAAAACCTTCCTGTGCCTGTACAGCACCTCCTAAAAGTGCAAAAGCACCTATTAATAATAGCTTTTTCATTTTTTAAATTTCAAATTACTGGGCTAAAAATACAAATTATTTTCATTATGAGAATCAATCTCCGTATAGGTATGCAGCTATAAACAAAAAAAGCAGAACATGTTCTGTTCTGCTTTCTATGATTTTTATTGATAAATAACGGTGAAATTAGTTTCCTCCAAACTTGAAACCAACACCAATTTGAGCAAAGCTATTTTTTATTGATCCTCCACTATTATCATTAGACAGGTTTGATATTCCTAAACTGTATCTTGCATCAAAGAAAAGTCCATTTTCCAAAGCATATTCAACACCTAAGAAAGGTGCAAGGTTCAAGGTTTTAATAGACTTTTTAATATCACCATCTTTATAGTCACTATCTTCTGCTTCAAATTCTACATCAAAAAGATCAGATCCAATTACAGTCTTCTGTTTTGCTGTAAGAATAATTCCAACGTTAAGACCTGCAGCAACAGAGAATCCTTCAGTAATAAAGTATTTTGCAGAAACTGGCACTAGAATAGTTCCGAAAGTAACTTTAGTTTTCTCTCCAACAAATAATCCACCTGCGTTAACTCCGTCTATCTTTTCATTTGCTCCAAGTGGTGAATATAGCACCTCCCCCTGAATAGCAAAGTTATCGTTCAATTTATATTCAGCCATACCTCCTACATAGAACGTATATTTTGGATCCATTTTTCTTCCTTTTAAATCGTCCTGCTTATCATCTAATTTAATAGTTGACATAGCAAAACCAGCTTTTGGACCAAATCGAAATTCTTGTGCGTTGGCAGAGATTCCCATAACAGCGACTGCTGCAACAAGTAAAAGTTTTTTCATGTTTAATAGTTTTTTTTAATTAAATCGGTGGCAAAAATAGTGTTTTTTTTTAAATAAGGAAATTTGTGGTATGTTTTTATTCGCAGATTAAAGAAAATATAATATTATAAATGATTCAACTTAGAAACTTAACTTATTAAATTTAAAGCCTATTCCAATCTGAAGTGAGTTACTTTTCAATGTATTATAACCTTCTCCATTCATATTTTTTGCAATATTGGATACTCCAAAAATATAACGCCCGTCTATGAATATTTTTTTACTCAAATGAAATTCTACCCCAAAGAAAGGGTTTACTTCAAAGGTTTTTACGTTTTTCTTAATATCCTCAGACTCTCTCAATAAGTTGGTATATAATTCAAAACCGTCTTTGCCATTTGTTCTGTATTTGCTTTCTGCTGCTACAACAAAAGCCATATTGGCTCCGGCATTAATATTCAATTTTTCATTGAAATAATATTTAACCATCAAAGGAATATTGAGTTTTCCTAGAGAAATAGCATTGGTAACATCATAATTACGAAATTCATCTACCTGATAGTTCCAGCTATTTCTTCCGCCAGCTCTTGCAAATCCCAATTCTGTCTGTAAGGCAAGGTTTTCATTGAATTGATGTTCGAGAAAAACAGCAACGTGGGCAGTTATCATGCCTTTAGATGAAAAATCGAAATCAGAATCGGCATAGTCCGTCTTTAAAGTAGAACGTCCAACTCCGGCTCTGATTCCGACTGTATTTTTTTGAGCATGTAAACTCATTCCTATTAAAGAAATTACGGTGATCGACAAAAGTTTTTTCATGGTTATGTTTAAAATTTCCTACGAATATATTCCCAATTTTTCTAGGATTGATCCGTCATATTTTAAATTTCACCTAAATATAAACTTTTGGTAACAAAAAATTAATCGTTTCTCTGTCTCTTATCTTCGTCGTTATAGGCAAGAATAATTTTCTTTACCACAGGGTGTCGTACAACATCTTCTTCCGTTAAGTGCACAAATCCTATTTCTTTTACATCTTTCAGGATTCTCATAGCTTCTCTTAATCCGGATTGTTGTTTTGGTGGCAGATCGACCTGGGTAGGATCTCCTGTGATAATAAATTTCGCATTCATCCCCATTCTGGTTAAAAACATTTTCATCTGAGAATGGGTTGTATTTTGGGCTTCATCTAAAATTACAAAAGCATCATCCAGCGTTCTTCCTCTCATGAAAGCCAATGGTGCTACTTCAATTACTTTTTTCTCCATAAAACCTTCCAGTTTTTCATGAGGAATCATATCTCGAAGTGCGTCATATAAAGGTTGCAAATACGGATCCAGCTTTTCTTTAAGGTCACCAGGTAAAAACCCAAGGCTCTCCCCTGCCTCTACAGCAGGTCTTGTAAGAATAATTCTTTTTACTTCTTTATCTCTCAAAGCTCTTGCTGCCAAAGCAACACTGGTATATGTTTTTCCCGTTCCTGCAGGGCCAATGGCAAAAACCATATCTTTTTTCTCTGTTTCCTTAACCAGCTTTTTAAGATTGGTGGTTTTAGCTTTAATTATTTTACCGTTTACCCCTTTTACAATAATATCCTGGTCAAAGATCAGATGTTTCTCATTTTCATCCTTAATATTCAGGATATTTTCTACGTCTTTGAGCTCTATTGAGTTATTTTTAGAGATGAACTTTACGATATCATCCAGTTTTGTTTTCAATATGTCTAAAGCCTCCTGATTCCCCATGGCAAAGATAAAATGATCTCTTCCTGTAATTTTAATGGTTGGAAAGCTTGATTTTAGTAGGTTGAAATATTGGTTATTAACTCCATAGAAGATTTTTTTATCAAGATCTTCCAAATCATACGTTAATTCAAACATGTAGTATTTTTATTTTTAGATTTTAAAATTAAAGCTTTTTTTCAAATTTATATCAAATTCTTTTCAACAATCTTTCGGGCTTTCTTTTTATTTTAAATAACTTTGCAAGACTACACACTATTCTATAAATTGCTCATGTCAATTATTACCCTTACTTCGGATTTCGGAAATTTAGATTACAGAGTTGCCGCTGTGAAAGGCAAAATTCTGTCTCTAAACCCTGAGGTTAATATTATTGATATAACCCACGATATCCAGGCATTCAACCTTATACAGACTTCGTATATCGTAAGAAATGCTTATAAATATTTCCCCAAAGGAAGCATTCACATCCTTTCGGTAGACAGTTTTTACCACAAATCAAGAAGAAATATTCTTTATAAAGCCGACGGTTCTTACTTTCTGGCAGCAGATAACGGACTTATGAGTCTTATATTTTTTGATATTAAACCTGAAGCCATCTATGAGCTTACGCTGAACAACCGCTTTGATGATATCATTAATTTCACTTCCACAGATATTTTTGTTCCCGCCGCAGTACATCTTGCCAACGGAGGACTTCCGGAAGTAATAGGACGAAAAATAGAAACTACCAAACAGCTCATGTTCTCCAAACCCGTACACAACGAGTCTGAAGGGATGATTATTGGTGAAGTTACCTATATTGATAATTTCGGAAACATAATTTCAAATATCCATAAAGATTTCTTTGAGAATATAAGTAAAGGCTATGACGGTTTTACTATAAAATTCAGGAACCTGAGTCTTTCCCGGATATTTTCCAGCCATACAGAGGTGGTTTCGGACTGGGAAAGGGAGACGGAATTCCACGGACAGTCTGCTGCAATCTTCAATGATAGTCAGTTTTTGGAGCTTACTATTTACAAAGGAAGCAAGAAAAACGGGGCTAAAAGCCTGTTTGGACTGAATGTAGGTGAAAATATTTATATCGAATTCAGCTAAGATTATATATTTCATAAAAAAACCGATTTTTTTTATATATTTGTCAAAATCTAAAAATCAAAAATGGCAGAATACAAATTATTGCTTCCTTCCATGGGAGAAGGTGTTATGGAAGCGACAATTATCACTTGGTTGTTCAATGAAGGGGATACCGTAAAAGAGGATGACTCCGTAGTAGAAATTGCAACAGATAAAGTAGATTCAGACGTACCGACACCAGTTTCGGGGAAAATTGTAAAAATTTTAAAGCAAAAAGATGAAGTTGCAAAAGTAGGCGAAGCTATTGCGATTTTAGAAATTGAAGGAGAAAGCGCAGCTTCTGAGGACGCAGCAACAGAAATTCCTGCTGCTCCAGACACTGAAACTTTGAATGCTATTGAACAGCCTTTACAAGTAGCTGCTGCTTCCAATACAGAATTCTCAGGAGACCTTTATTTATCTCCACTTGTAAAATCAATTGCACAACAGGAAAATATTTCTGAAGCTGAACTGAAATCTATCAAAGGAAGCGGTTTAGAAGGAAGAATCACTAAAGAAGATATACTAGGATATGTTGCTAACAGAGGAAATCAGCCTGCTCAACAAGCAGCTCCTGTACAGCCAGCTTCTACTCCGAAACCTGCCGTTACAGCTCCTGCAGCTACAGTTCCGGTAAGTGCAGGTGATGAGATCATTCCTATGGACAGAATGAGAAAGATCATCGCTGAAAACATGGTGAAAGCAAAACAAATTGCTCCACACGTAACTTCTTTCATTGAAACTGACGTTACCAACGTTGTAAAATGGAGAAACAAAAACAAAGCGATCTTCGAAAAACGCGAAGGTGAAAAGCTTACTTTTATGCCTATTTTCGTAAAAGCTGTAGTGAAAGCTATTCAGGATTTCCCAATGATCAATGTTTCTATAAGTGGTGAAAATATCATCAAAAAGAAAAACATCAATATCGGTATGGCCACTGCCCTTCCGGACGGAAACCTTATCGTTCCTGTAATCAAAAATGCAGATCAGTTATCACTTTCAGGTCTTGCAAAAGCGATCAACGACTTAGCCTACAGAGCAAGAAACAAAAAACTGAGACCAGAAGACACACAGGGAGCAACCTATACTATTTCTAACGTAGGAAGCTTTGGAAACCTTATGGGAACCCCAATTATTCCTCAGCCTCAGGTTGCGATTTTAGCAATCGGAGCTATCGTTAAGAAGCCTGCAGTTCTTGAAACAGCAGACGGTGATGTGATTGCTATCAGAAACTTAATGTTCATGTCTCACTCTTACGACCATAGAGTTGTAGACGGCTCTTTAGGAGGAATGATGCTGAAGCACGTTCACGACTACCTTGAAAACTGGGATCTGAACACAGAAATATAAGTAATGAGTAACCAGCAATAAGTAGTTTGCTGATTTTAAATACTAAACCTTCGAATTTTCGGAGGTTTTTTTATTAGAAAAAACTGTAACCTTTTATACAAATATTCAACAGAACATGTAACAGAGCAGACTTCTCAATTGTTTTATATTAAAAAGTAATAACTTAGAATAACACCTCTATGAAAAACATCCTTCTGGCAGCACTTGCACTCTCTATTTCTACAGTAGCTTTTTCACAACAAACTCATCAGGTTAAAATGATTGACAGCTATGTAAAAGAGGCAATGAAAAATAATAAAATTCCTGGACTGGCCCTTGGAGTGATCAAAGACGGAAAAGTAATTTTTGAGCAATACTATGGAACGGAAAATCTGGAAGACTTAAAAAAAGTAAGCCCAACCTCAATGTTCAGAGTATACTCTACGTCAAAACTATTAACCAATGTTGGCATTTTTCAATTGATTGAACAGGGAAAATTATCTTTAGAAGACAAGGTCTCAAAGTATGTTGAAAATCTGCCCAAAGAATGGCAGGAGATAAAAGTAAAAAACCTGCTGACCCATTCTTCAGGAGCACCAGATGTTATAGCTTTTAATGATATTTCAACGGACGATTCTAATGCAAAAGTGATAGAGCGTCTGGGCAAAGAGAAAATGGATTTTACAACAGGAAATGAATTCAGATATAATCAAACGAATTATTTGCTCCTTACCATGATTATCGAAAAGATTACAGGACAGTCTTTTGATAATTACATTATTAACAATCAGATTTCTGATGTAAAAGATCAGGTCTATTTCTCTTCAAATCCTCTTGAAAAAATCCCCAACAGAGTTCAGAAATACAATTATAACAATTCAATAAAGCAATATGAAAAAATCACATTCAATGATGGCGTGAGGGCACATTCAGGAAATGGATTGGCTATTACTCTTCCCGCTTTTCTAAAATGGAGCAGTCATCTTAGCAATAATGATCTATTGACTCAGAAAACGAAAGAAATGATGTGGAAACCATTTGATTATGGAAACAAAAAAGATGTTTTTGCTTACGGTTGGGAGATTAATAAATCGAATGGCATTCTGTCTTATGGATTTTCCGGTGGAAACGTTAGTGCTTACAGAATTTTCCCACAGAATAACATGGCTATTATTATGATGTCAAACGGATATAATTTTTTCCCTGCACAGTACCATATGGTCAATCATATTGCTTCTATCATGGATAAAAATCTTACCGATGCTTATTCCATCGCCGAAGAATCCATTATTACGGACTTTGCTAAAGCCAACAATCCAAATGCTGAAAAAAATTACTTTGCGATCAGAGCGAAAAATCCAAAATGGGACTTTGAAGGGACATTAAATAATCTTGGCTATATTTTAATGAGAAACTCAAGAACTGACGATGCAATTAAAGTTTTTGAACTCAACGTGAAGGAACATCCACAATCCGGAAATGCCTTTGACAGCTTGGGTGAGAGTTATTTTTCCGCTAAAAACTATCCTTTAGCATTAAAAAATTATAAGAAATCTTTTGAACTGAATCCGGAAAACACGAATGCGTCCCATATGATTACTACAATTGAAAACCTGATGACTAAGAAAAATTAATTAAAAACTACATTCTCTATCTCAAAAATCCTGGCAAAAGTCAGGTTTTTTCATTCAACGTAAATCCTATATAAACTATTACAAACTGACAAAATTAAATTTTATAAATTAAAAATAATCTAAACAAAATATCAATACATTAAATAATTAATAATTCAATGAGATTCATTTTACATTATAATGACTTTCTTGGAAGTTTAAGTTATTAGTATTAATTTTAAAACAAACAATTTACTCCCATCAAACTTATAGTAAGATATGATAACCAAGCTTTTTGATTTTTCGAATGAAGAAGAGAAATTAATTTCCAAAGTGTATGATAAGCTCTTTGAAATGTATGATATTTCTGTGATTGATATTGAAAATTCCCCTTATAACCTGTTCAAATCCGAGCAGGATGATCTGTCTCCATTATTTACCCCTAAGATTTGTTATTTCATAACAGATAAAAATAAGGCTCATTCTTTTTATCTTTTTATTGTCAATAAAGGAGAAACCACTTTCAGAGGAGCGCGTGCAGACAACCAACTTGATATTCTTCAGATTTGGGGATTAAAAAAGCTGGAGGACGATTTTGGATTCATTTCTGTCAACAAAAAGAGTCTTGCAGATAAAGTTGCCGGTATTTTCAGTCATTTTAATGTTAATTTTAAGGAAAATAAAGATTTTAAAGATTTTTATGTACTGGGAAGTGATCCGTACAAAACCATGTCATTTTTAGACAATAGAAGAAAAGACCTGATAAAGTCCTTTCCTGATGAAGATTTTAAACTTAGCGTTAAAAACAATATTATCAGTTTCGGTTTGCCCAAAGAACTTACCGTTGAAAATGCTGAAATAGTCTCAAAGTTTCTGAAAGAAATATAAATACTGCAAAAATCACGTACTTTTACATCCCGAAATTAACAAATGCTGAAAATTTTCACCCTTATAAAAAAATCCCTCAAAAATTCCTTTGATAATATCCGGAATGAACAGCTTAAGAATAATCTTCTACAAGCTATTCCTTTTTGGATAGGATCTGTGATTACAGGTTTTTTTGCCGTTATGTATGCGCAGGTCTTTGCCTGGGGTGAGCATTTGATGAATTTTATTTTTGATTGGCACGCCTGGATGATTTTCATTATTGCACCTATCGGATTTGTAGTATCCTGGTGGCTGGTGAAAGAATTTGCGCCTAACGCTAAAGGAAGTGGTATTCCACAGGTGATGGCCGCGGTAGAACTCGCCAATCCAAAAGAACACCGAAAAATCCGGAGCCTTTTAAGCATTAAAATCATCTTTTTCAAAATTCTTTCTTCCGTTATTCTGGTCATTGGAGGTGGTGCTGTAGGACGGGAAGGTCCCACGATTCAGATTGCAGGTTCGGTTTTCAGAAAAGTGAATGAATATCTTCCTGAATGGTGGCCGAAGATTTCGAAGAAAAACATGATTATGACGGGTGCCGCCGCCGGACTTGCAGCAGCATTCAATACTCCGCTTGGGGGAATTGTTTTCGCTGTGGAGGAACTTTCAAAAACACATATCAATTATTTCAAAACAGCTTTGTTTACGGCTGTGATTATTGCGGGGTTAACAGCGCAGACTTTAGCCGGATCTTATTTATATTTAGGGTATCCCAAAACAAATGATGTTGCTTTAACGGTAATGTTTCCTATTATCCTTGTGGCTGGGGTGGCTGGTATTCTCGCCAGTCAGCTTTCTGTGATGATGCTCAAAATCAACAACTGGAAAAAGAAAACACTGAAAACAGATAGAGCAAACGTAGTATTCTTAGTGATTTGTGCTCTATTTATTGCTTCAATTGCTTACTTTATCAACAGAGAAATTCTGGGTTCCGGAAAGGAGATTATGGAACGAGTTCTTTTTACCAAAGATAAACATGAAGACTGGTATGTTCCTATCTTAAGAATGCTTGGTCCTGCCCTATCTTTTACTTCCGGAGGTGCAGGAGGTATCTTTGCTCCAGCTCTTACTGCAGGGGCCAGTATCGGTTCTGTGATTTCGGGAGCAATTCATTTAACGCCTCATGAAACCAATGTGGTGATTCTTGCCGGAATGGTCGCTTTTCTTACGGGCATTACCCGAGCTCCGTTTACCTCCGCCATTATTGTACTGGAAATGACAGACAGACATTCTCTGATATTTCATTTGATGCTTGCCGGGATGGTTTCTTCTATTGCTTCAATTCTGGTAAGCAGACATTCTTTGTATGACCTGCTGAAAGTGAATTTTTTGAAGGAAATAAGAGAAAAAGATCATTGATTGGTTATTCAGCGTTTACTCTTTTTTCAGCATAGTTTTCAAATCCTTCATGGCTTCCAGAATGGCTTCGGCAACCTCGTAATCTGTTATTTTAATGACCAATTTGCCTAGCTCTCTTTTAGAGGATGTGATTTTGTATGTTACAATATTCAAATACGCAATATTATCTTTTCTTTTCGAAATATTATGAAAAGCGACCACTTTGCTTAGATCCCACAGATCACCTTCATGAATAATCTTACCTTTTTTGTTCAAAGAATTGATCTTAATATCATCTCCTTCAAACGATGCGTCCAATGAAAGGTCATTTCTGTCCCTGTCAATTCCATACTCATTAAGCTTGGATATAATAAGAGCTTTGGCTTCATCAGCCGTTTTATATTTCCCCAACACTTCTGTCTTACCGTTATTATAGGTGATCTGATACACTTCAGATTTCTCAAGAGAATGCATTGGGCCATCAAGATTATCCAATTCTTTATAAGTTATATTGGAAGGTCCTATTTCTATCAGTTTAACTTCCAGCTCGGTTCCGTTTTTCTTTGAGATTTTATCCTGTGCATAATGAAATGTCCCCAACAGTAATAAGGGTACAATGTAGATTCCCGCTTTCATGATATTTACAATTATTTTCTATGAAAATTTCATCACGAAAGTACAAAAAACAACCGGTATCTTTCAAGTATTATCCCATAACTACTAACTATTTCACTCCATACTATTGCATATAAGAAATATATTCTCTACTTTTGCACCTCGAAATAATTAACAAATTCATTTAACATTATGAACAATTACGAAACTGTTTTCATTTTAACTCCCGTTCTATCTGAGTCACAGGTAGAGGAAGCAGTGAACAAGTATGTAGATCTTATCAAAGAAAAGAACTGCGAAATCGTTGCTAAAGAAAACTGGGGATTAAAAAAATTAGCTTACCCTATCCAATTGAAAAAGAATGGGTTCTACACTTTAATCGAATTCAAAGGTGAAGGTACTGTAGTAGCTGACTTAGAATTAGCATTTAAGCGTGACGAGAGAGTAATCCGTTACCTTACTACAAAACTTGACAAGCATGCTGTTGAGTACGCTGTAACTAGAAGAACTAAAGTAAAAGCGGCTAAAGCTTAATTAATTAACCCTATTTTTTAAAAAAGACAAGACATGGCAATAGATGAAATGGCTAAACAAGCCTCAGCTGGAGGAGAATCAGAAGTAAAATTCCTTACTCCGCTTGATATCAATACAAAATCTGAAAAGAAATATTGTAGATTCAAAAAATACGGAATTAAGCACGTTGATTACAAAGATGCTGATTTCTTATTACAGTTCGTTAACGAGCAAGGTAAAATCTTACCAAGAAGATACACTGGAACTTCTTTAAAATACCAAAGAAAAGTTTCTGCTGCTATCAAAAGAGCAAGACACCTTGCGTTACTACCTTACGTAGCTGACTTATTGAAATAAGACAAAAAATAAATAAAAGAAGAGGGCAACCTCTTCTTTTGTTGCTGAATACATTATTAATTCTAACTTGATTTTAGATCACAAAACTAAAATCTAAAAAAGGACAACAACAATGGAAATTATCCTAAAAAAAGACGTAGAAAACTTAGGACTTGAGTTTGATACAGTAAACGTAAAGCCAGGTTATGCTAGAAACTTCTTAATTCCTCAAGGAATTGCTCTTTTGGCTACACCTAAAAACAAAGCTGCTTTAGAAGCTACATTAGAAGCTAGAAAAGAAGAAGAAGCTAAATTAATCGCTACTGCTACTGCTGTAGTTGAGCAATTAAAGAAAACTTCTATCACGATCCCTGCAAAAGTAGGTAGCGGTGATAAATTATTCGGATCTATCAACAATGCTGATCTATCTGCTGCTTTAGAAAAAGCTGGAGTTTCTGTAGAGAAAAAATATATCAAAATTCCTGGTAACACTATCAAGAGAACTGGTAAATTTGCTGCTCTTATCAGACTTCACAGAAATGTTGAGTACAACTTCGAATTCGACATCGTTTCTGACGCTCCAGTTGTAGCTGCACCTGCTGCTAAAAAAGAGGAAGCTAAAACTGAAGAAGCTTAATAAGCGACTGAGAATTTCTCACAATATAAGAACCACTTCAATTCAATTTGAGGTGGTTTTTTTGTGGAATTCCTAACAATTGATAATGTTATTCTTAACTACCCCGTCTTTTTGCTTTCCAAAAATCCACCCCTTCAGAGAAGGGGAATGTAGGAAATCTTAACTATTATTAATTATTAAATGGCTTTTTCTTATCCTCATTTAGTTCGGAAGTAAAGTATATTAGAGAAATCTTATACAGCGTTATAAAAACCATCACCACCAAATCCGTAACCAGAATCAAGAATATCAAACCCTCTAACGCTCCAACCCAACTACCTATCCCCTCTCAATTTCTGCTGATATTCCGAAGGAGCTACTCCAATTACCTTTTTGAAAATATTACTGAAAGAAGACAGGCTGTTGTACCCTACCATCATTGCAATTTCGTACATATTGTATTTATCTTCAAGCATCAGTTCGAGAGAACGGGTAATTCTTAATGATCTTAGAAAACGGACGTAATTCATGCCCAAAATTTCTTTAAACTTCCTGGAAAGAGTTCTTGTACTCATTCCGAATTCTTTTGCCGTAGATTCAATTGTAAGCGGCCTTTCGAGGTTGGTATGAATGTATCGTGCAATCTTCAGTAAGGTTTCATCTTTCGGAAAAGGTTGCTGCACGGGAAACGCCAGCTGCTTGTCTCTTTTTTCAGGTAAAATACCTTTTAATGCTTTGAGAAAATAATATTTAGAACCGTCATTTTTTGTGATTTTCCCATCCCAGTCTTTTGTATGCAAAATCATCTCTCGCAGCAGATTATTGACCGAGTAAATATTAATTTCATCAAAAAAGCCACTTTCTCCTTCTTCTTTCTTGCAGTAAAAGTTGTATAAGTCAACCTTTGCACTGGTAGAAAAGATATAATGGGGAGTTCCGGCAGGAATCCACATAAAACATCTTGCAGGAAGATACCAATGCTTAAGATCCGTAAATATATGAACGATACCGCCTTCTGCATATACTAACTGTGCTGAACTGTGGTAATGTATTTCTGTTGTAATATTCCCGGTTAACACATGATAGATATAAAATTCGGCATCTTTCTCTTCTACCTCAATGAAATGATCGTTATTCATGAATTAAAGATATGAAGATTTTTTAAATTGGCGCAAATGAGCAAATCTTTTTCTGTTTTCAAAAATAGAATCCTATGCCACCCTTCGTAACTTTGCTGCATCAAAATCATTTTAGCAAAAATCCTTTAATTAATTTATGAATATCATATTGAACGCAGGCAGATCTCTGTGCATTGCGTTGTGCTTATTATTGAGCAGTTTTTTATACTCACAGATGATAGATTACCAGCATCTTGGCTTACAACAGGCTATAGAGATTGGTTTGAAAAGCAACAAAAACATACAGATCAGCCATTTAAAAAAAGAAATGTCCGTTACCAAAGAGAAAGATCTCAAAATGGAAAAACTGCCGGACATCGAGTTTCATACAAGCTACACACAGGTTACCAATCTTTTTCAGTATCAGGATGGAGTATTCAATAAAGCGACAAAATATGATGCTATCAACGGAATGTATGATTTTACCTTATCAGCTTCAATTCCCTTATACATGGGTGGAAAGATCAAAAATACGGAGAAAAAAGCCGCTATAGACACCGAAATTTCAGCGTTAAGAACCCATTTGGATGAGAGACAGCTTACGATGGAAATCATCACAGCATTCCTTCAGATTCATCATTTAAAAGAGCAGCAAAGCCTGATTAATGATAAAATGAAGGAAGATTCCGTGAACATCAAACAGGTAAAAGCTCTGAAAGCCAACGGAGTGGTTACAGTAAATGAAGTCCTGAGAACATCTTTACAACTTTCTAATCATACCATGAGCTGGACAGAACTGGACAATGATATACAGATTGCAGAACATCAACTAAAAACAATCCTTTCATTACCTGAAGATCAGGAAATGCATGTAAGCACAGAAGACCTGATCTCAGACAAGGCAGCCATCCCTTATATTGATGAGCTTACAGAAACAGCCTTAACTAAAAATGAATCTGTAGATATTACTCATAAAAATCTTTCATTAAAAGAACTAGACCAGAAGATTACAAAAGCTAATTATTTACCTAAAATTACTGCAGGTGGAGAATATTTTATAAAGTATCCGAATATGATGTTCTTCCCTCCGGAGCCGTATGCGTACCGTTTAGGAATGATTGGCGTAAATCTTACTTATCCAATAGAAAATCTGTACAAAAACAAATACAGAATGCAGGAAGCAAAGGAAAATATTGATCTTGCCAAGCTTCAGATTGAAGAGAATGAACAAAAGATCAGACATAATGTATATGAAGCTTATAAAAAATTCGAAGAAACCGATCAAAAAGTAAAAATTGCAGAAGAAGCAATTAATCAGGCTAAAGAAAACTACCGTATTGTAAGAACAAAATACGCCAATAAACTAAGTCTTATCACCGAACTGATAGATGCTGACAATACTTACCTGGAGGCTGAATCTAACCTTATTTCAGTAAAAATTAACCGACAACTAAAATACTATCAACTCCAATATACGATTGGAAACTTATAAAAACCATGGCACAGAAACAACTGACACAAAAGGAAAAAAGAATAAACAAAACGATTACTTTACTGGCCTGGATTCTCATCATCAGCGGAATCACGGGAATGGTAAGTTTTTATCTTTTTTCAAGAAGTAATGTCACCACTAATGATGCGCAGATCGAACAGTATATCACCCCGGTATCCAGTAAAGTCTCAGGGTTCATTAAAACCATACGATTTAATGAGAACCAATTTGTACATAAAGGCGATACGCTGATTGTTATAGACAACAGAGAATATGTAAACCAAGTACACATGGCCGAAGCCAGTCTTAATGCCAATACAGCAACCATTGCTACTATTGAAAGCGGGGTGAATACCAAAGAAAGCGATACCAAGATTATAGATGCTAAAATTGCCTCTGCAAGAATTGATATCTGGAGAACAGAGCAGGATTTCAAAAGATATAAAAACCTTCTTTCGGAAGACGCTGCTACAGAACAGGAATTTGAAAATATAAAAGCTTCTTATGAGCAGTCTAAAGCCAATCTTATGGCATTGGAACAGCAAAAAAATGCCGTAAAAGCAGGAGCCAGTGAACAGCATACGAAGGTTGCTCCGGTAAAAAGCCAGATTCAGCAAAGTTCTGCCAATCTGAACAATGCTAAACTCTTCCTTTCATATACGATTATTACAGCACCTTATGATGGCTGGGTAGGCAAAAAAACAATTCAGGAAGGTCAGTTGATCAAAGAAGGTCAGGCTTTGGTACAAATCGTAAGCAAAGAAAAATGGATCATTGCCAATTATAAAGAAACGCAACTGGGACAGATTGATCAGAAACAGGAGGTAACCATCACAGCAGATGCTTATCCGGGAACTGAATTTAAAGGAAAAATCCTTTCTGTTTCTCCCGCCTCAGGATCTCAGTTTTCATTGGTAAAACCAGATAACGCAACAGGAAACTTCGTGAAAATTGAACAGAGATTTCCCGTAAAAATTATTCTGGACAACAAGAAAGACAACGAAAAGCTGCTTTCCGGAATGAACGTTCTGGTGAGCGCCAAGAAGATATAAGTTTGAGGATGGGAAGGAATTTGGGTTTTAGAGTTTTAGAGTTTTAGAGTTTTAGAGTTTTAGAGTACAAAATTACCTTCAATCAACATGTTTCAGATTTTACGATTAAATTATTTTTTTAGCGAAAAGGCAAAACCGCAAAATAACAAATCTGCAGAATTTTTTCTTACGCACATTTGTCATTTTACCTTTTACATTTACACCTTTGCTCTTTTGTCTTTTCGCATTTTTTAAATTGAGCATGAACAAGAAACTGCTTGTCAGATTTCTTGGCTTAATGTTTACAACACTATGCAACACAATACAGTTTATCATAAATGGGTACCACAATGGCTGAAACTGCCGCTTCTTACGCTGGCTCTGTTTCCCCATTTGATGTTGTTGTCGCTTTTGCATTCAAACAGCGCCTTCACATCTTCTTTTATGGATGTAGATTCAGATGACATCCAATACTTAATGATTTTGATGTATGGGACATTTGTGGTTACCCTTTTAGTTTTACAGCGGTTTATGGCTTACTTCAGTGTGAAATATTATGTGCTGCTGATGGCTTCCGTCTCTGTAATTATCCTCTATATTCTGGCTGTTACCAACGATTATCATGTCATTTTGGTGATTCGGTTCTTAGAAGGTATTTTTGGATTGTTGGAAGGAGCAATCTTCCTGCCTTTAATCATAGCAGAACTCAAAACAAAGCATGCTAAGGTATTCTCTTATCTTCTTATGTATACAATTATGCTGACAGGAGGAACCATCACCACATCATTATTAAAATCCAGTATCGAAAATTATGATTTTCAGCACATGGTTCTAATGATGGTGTACTTTCATGTTTTTGTACTGATTATTGGGATTACCATTTTCAACAGAAACAGATTTTTCCCTAAAAAACCTTTGTATCAACTGGACATTACCAGTTGGTTCTTACTTTGGGTATGTCTTCAGGCAGGCGGCTATGCCATCATTTACGGTAAACGCCTGATGTGGCTCGAGTCTGATACTATTATCATGTGTCTTTTCGTCTTTCTTCTTTCCGGAGGATTATTTATGTTGAAGCAAAGGAATTCTAAAAGGCCCCTTTTTCACTTTGAAGTTTTCAGTTCTAAAAATGTGATCGCGGGAATGATTTTATTCTTTATTTTCTACCTGATCCGATCAGGACTGAACAACGTTTACAGCATCATGGCCACTGTATGGAAATGGCCATGGGATTATATTGTGAACATCCAGTACTGGAATGTTGCAGGAACTCTGTTAGGTATCTTTTTATCCGGAATATGCCTGGTGAAAGGAGTTTCTTCAAGAATTGTCTTTTTTACAGGATTTCTTTTACTGGCTATAGATTGTGCCTGGTTTACCTATACTTTCTATCCAGACACTACTCTTTCTACGATTTGCCCTCCTTTGTTTTTGCAGGGAGTAGCGCAAGGATTATTGTTTACACCATTGGTTTTCTTTCTGATTTCCGGAATGCCGGAAGAATATGTAGCCAATGCTACCGCTTTAGGAACCACAACCCGTTTCTGGACTACAGCCATCGGATATGCTCTAATGCAGAATCTTATGTTATTCTTAACCTTAAAACATTCCGATACTCTGAGTTTCAATCTTACGGATACCAATCCCGTTTTTTACAGCCAGTGGAACCAGATTTTTGGCGCGAGTATTTCAAAACTTCCCGTAAATGAATCATTATCAATAACGGCAGGCGCTTTTAAAGCTAAAATAACGGCACAGTCTATACTCCTTTCCAATATGGAAATCTTCACAGGTCTCTTTTGGTTAGCCTTGATTACTGCTCTTCTTTTATTACTTTATCACCCTGTAAAAATAGCGGTAAGAAATATTATGTAAGAATTATTCTCCCCAGAACGTCCAAACACTTCCATTAAAAACGACAAGTTGCTTTTTATTGGTATCATACACCATCATTCCTGCCGCAGGTGAAATAATGTTCAAATGAGGAGAAGCAACTTTAGGAAGAATCATGGCTTTGTTATTGTCTTCCAATACCAATATTCCAGGAACCGCTGATGGAGTGCCTACAGAAACTTTCGCATTAGGATTGTCTGCCAAAGCATCCTGAAGACTGGTATCTGCAACTCCCGACAAATCTATTGAAAGGTCTTTCCAAAGGTTATTCTGATATACTTTTACCTTTTTATCTGAGGTATCAAAAATCAAGGTTCCATTCACCGGATTCTGAACTCCCAAAGTATCTGTTACCCAAGGAAGAACAAAACCTCTGTTTCCGTTGCCGAATTCCAAAGATGAGGAAGATGATTCCAATACAGTCTTCCCTACTGCAACCTGAGCCCAAAAGCCGCCGGAAGCAACTACAGCTATTATTAAAACTATTTTTTTCATAATCTTTCAGTATAAATTAATCCGGACACGTTTGCGTATTGAAACACTTCCAACCCGTTGCTGTCCCATCAATATTCACTTGCAGACAGTTTTGTGTCGTATTATAGATCATCATTCCTTCCTTAAGATCTGCTGCCGGAATTCCTGCAACCTGAACATCAGTAAGCCTGTTGATCACAAAACCTTTCGTTTTGGATTCCACTACAGCCCATGCTCCTTTACGTACTCCCGGCCAGTTATTAGCTCCATTTTGAGCCCTTCCTAATGAGGTAATTCCAAAATCCGAAGAAAGTACCGTTCCTGAAGTAACAGCGGGTTTATAGCAAGGAACTGCTCCCTGAATCGTAACGGTTACTGTTGCCGTATCACAATTGGAAGGAGAAGCTGTCTGACAAATCTGATACACTAAAGTATAATTTCCCGGTGGCGTTCCTGGAGCCACTTGTATATGTCCGTCAGAAGTATTCAGTGTAATATTGGGGTTAGAAGTAGAAACCTGAGAGAGAATCACATTGGAAAGTGTAGCCTGTGGCCCGCCAAAGGTTTCAAAATCATTATCAAGAACGATTCCTGTGGAAGAACTTCCCGGCGCTATTGTGTAAGTATCATCTACAGCCATTGGAGGAAGATCTCCATTGATGGCAGCACAAAATCCAGGGTTGATTACCAGCGGAGCGCTACAAGTTCCTGTAGAAGCGCAATCATAAGTAACATTCGTCAGAAAAGTTGGGTTACTATTCATAAAAACTGTTCCTGCATCAGAAGCTCCCGAGGCTCTTCTTAAATCCAGGTTAGGGCCAATCGCCACATTACCTACCTGAATAGGGTTTTGCAATACAACATACCCTTTCTTGCTGGAAGAAGAAGGTCCCTGAATAGCTGCATTTCCACCCTGAAACTGGTTAATCGCCAGTTCTCCTTCATTATAAATTACAGCATCCGAAGGGGCATTATTCATATTCCCTGTAGACGTAAAAAGTCCATAATTATAAATCTCGCTGGTATTTCCTGAAAGATTGATATCGCCTCCCACTGTAAAGAAACCTGTATTGATAATTTTACCTCCATTGATATTAAATCCGCTCCCCGATACGATCGTTCCACAGTTTACATATACACTCTGCTCACTATTGGTGTAATTTCCAGTAATGGAAATAAGTCCTCCTCCTTCATTTTTAAATAAAGTAACCGCAGAACTGCTCATATTCAAATTTCCATTAATATTGAGGTTTCCGAAGTTATCAACTGTATTATTCGTATTATCTCCAAATTGTAAAACACCTACTTCAATAAGTCCTTCATTCACAATTTTATTCACCTGCCCATCAATTGTAATATTACCGTTACCACCTCCTACTGTTATATTTCCGGTATTGTAAACATGAATATCAAGATCCGCGACACTGGTTGTCGCCTGATTAAAATTAAGAGTCCCATGCACTTCAAAAAAGACCGGAGCATTATTCACCCCTCCTACATTATTCTGAAACTCAAGTGTAGCGCCAGAGGCAATACAAATTTTACTGTTCGACCCAAAAGTAGGATTATTAAGGACCGTGTTGGTTGTAAAACAAACCGTTGTATTGTCCGGAAAATGATAATTGGGATCTGTGGGATTTGTTACACCGCAATTCGTACATTGCGCATAGCTGAAATAGCAAAAGAATAAAGGAAATAAAGAAAGAAATTTTCTCATTCTCAAAAATTTTATACTATTAAAATTACAATATTTTTATCACCAAACAATGAATTTTACAATATTTTTCATCTTATTAATATACCACAACTTTATTGCCCTATAATTGATGCAATTGCATAGTTATTGTTAATAATTTTTTTAATACCAATATATTCTGAATATCAACGTTTAATACAAAATCTCATCTATGGAAATTGAAAGAATTGTACAGAGCCAGAAAGATTTCTTCAAAACCCAGCAAACCAAAAGCCTTACATTTCGTAAAATGTATCTTGAAAAGCTGAGAAATCTGATCATTGATCATGAGAACAAACTTTATGAAGCTATTCATAAAGATTTTGGAAAATCAAAGTTTGATACGCTTACAACAGAACTCTCTTTCGTTCTTCATGATATTGATTATTATTTAAAAAACTTAAAATCACTTTCAAAACCTAGAAAAGTTAGAACCAATCTTGTTAATTTGCCTGGGAAAAGCAGAATCTATCCAGAACCATTGGGTTGCACTCTGGTTATTGGAGCATGGAATTACCCTTATCAACTATCCCTGTCTCCTCTTATTGCGGCTATCGCTGCCGGAAACTGCTGCATTCTGAAACCCAGTGAAATTGCGGGGCATACAATGAAGGCCATGTCGGAAATGATCAACAGTCATTTTCCATCCGACTATGTTTATGTATATGAAGGCGGTATTGATGAGACCACAGAAATTTTAAAACTAAGATTTGATAAAATATTCTTCACCGGAAGTACAAAAGTTGGGAAAATTGTCTATAAAGCAGCAGCAGAACACCTCACTCCCGTAGTTCTTGAGCTGGGCGGAAAATCTCCGGCTATCGTCACCAAAGATGCCAATCTTGAGGTTGCAGCCAGGAGAATTGTATGGGGAAAATTTCTCAACGCCGGACAAACCTGTGTCGCTCCCGATTATTTACTGGTAGAAGAAACTGTACAGGAACAATTTCTGGAAATGCTCAGAAAATATATTCAGAATTTCAAATACGATCAGGATTCTGAACAATACACAAGAATCATCAACCAAAGAAATTTCCATCGTTTGACACAACGTATTGACACGGAAAAGATATATTTTGGAGGCAACAGTAATGAGGAAAAATTATATATAGAACCTACCATTCTTCACCATGTGGATTGGCAGGATTCTATTATGCAGGAGGAAATTTTTGGACCTATTCTCCCTGTTATCAGCTTTACAAATTATAATATCGCTTTAAATGCAGTTTTGGAACACGAAAAACCTCTTGCTGCCTATCTATTCACGAACAATTCCGAAGAAAAAGAAGCTTTCACCCAAAAACTTTCTTTTGGCGGCGGATGCATCAATGATACTATCATGCACTTAGGAAATGATAATCTTCCATTTGGCGGAGTTGGACACTCCGGAATGGGAAACTACCATGGTAAATATGGTTTTGAAGCTTTTTCGCACCTGAAACCAATTCACGAAAAAGCAACGTGGGGTGAACCTAACATTAAATATCCACCTTATTCTGAAAAAAAATTAAACTGGATTAAGAAGCTTATGTAATTAATCCCGAAATGGAGAATTTTAAAATTTATTTTGTAGTATTACAATTATTAATACAAAAAATTACATTATGAAAAATTTTAAAAAGTTATCTCGTGAAAATTTAAAATCAATTTCTGGAGGAAAATCTTGTACATCTTCTTGTTCTGATGGAGGTATAGTTTTTATAAGCTCTTGTTCTTCATGCATTCAATATTCTGGTGGAGCTGCATGTTATGATGCTAACGCAAAAGGAGGTATACGTGTTGAAAATTGTACATAATATTGTAAAAATAAGACCTTTCTTTATTTGGAAAGGTCCTATTTTTTAATCATATTTTTCCTTTTTGTAAGAATTCCTTTACTTTTTCTTTACTATATCCTTTCCCATCTTCTAAAATCTCACTTTGTTGAACATGGATCTTTTTACCATCTTTATCTAAAATAATAAAGAAAGGATAAGATTGCTGTTCTTTAACATTGATATATTGAGCAAAAACTTTCTCGTTTTTATTCTCAGGAGAAAAGTTCAGATGATAATATAAATAGTTTTTGTCTACAATTTCCTTCAATTCTGGGGTAGATTGTACAAAGTTATTAAAACGAAGACACCATATACACCAGTTTCCACCAGCCTGAATAATAATATTCTTGCCTTCCTTCTTTGCTTGGGCTACCAATTTATTGATATCTGCCTGAGCATCAGCTTTCGGATTATAAGGCTTAGGAAGCTTAGCTTTTTCCTCAGCAGCCTTTTTCTTTGCATCCAGCTCTGTCTGGTTAGTTGGTACTATTAAAGCTGTTTTCTTCTTTCCATTATCTGGCGCGTTCTTCACATTCTGAGAAAAAGCAAATGTACCTAGTCCCAGTAAAGCTAATATTGTCAATTTTTTCATAACATAAAAGTAAAAAAAATAATATATATCCCCCTGCAAAAATAGAACCATAATTTTATTATCACTAAATTTGCGTGTTTTATGAATTTCCTAATCAAAATATTATATCTGATCTCCAAGCTTCCGCTTAAAATATTGTATATTTTTTCGGATGTTATCTTCTTTCTGAACTACTATATTGTAGGATACAGAAAAGAGGTCATCACCCAAAACCTAAAAAACTCATTTCCAGACAAGTCGGAAGAAGAAATAAAAGAGATCAGAAAAAAATTCTATCTCAATTTTTCGGATTATCTGCTAGAAACCATCAAATCTTTCAGCATTTCTGAGAAGGAATCCAGAGTCAGGATGCAGCACATCAATCAGCATTTGTTTCACGAAGCCAAAGCAGAAGGTAAAAACATTATCTTACTTGCAGGACACGTTTTCAATTGGGAATGGATCAATGCCCTGGCTACAATTATACCTCAGGCACACTGCCACCCTGTATATAGAAAGGTAAATAATGATTTTTGGGAGAACCAGATGAAGAAAGTCCGAAATAAATTTGGAAATGAAGCTCTGGAAGCGAATGAAGTTATTTTAAATATTTTCAGATCTAAAAATAACGGCGATTCGGCTTATATGTTTGTGGCCGATCAGACTCCTCACTTTGCCCACGTCACGTACGGATTAGAGTTTTTGAACCAAAGAACTCCTGCTTTTATAGGATATGATAAGCTGGCGACAAGAATGGACCTTGTTTTCATCTATTGCGAAATGAAAAAGGTAAAAAGAGGGTATTATCAGGTCAATTATCACAGAATATATCCTGACGGTGAAAAGTTTGTAGAAAATGAAGTGGTAAGAAAGTTTCATAAGCTTCTGGAAAATACTCTACACAAACATCCGGACAACTACCTTTGGTCTCACAGAAAATGGAAGTACCAAAATTCTATCAAAAATTTTGATTCTGAAAAAAAATAGTTTTACATGCAGAAAAAACTGGCTGTCGCCATCTTAAACTGGAATGGGAAAAACTGGCTTGAAAAATTTCTTCCAAGTGTAGTTCAGTTTTCTCAGAATGCAGATATTTATGTCATAGACAATCTTTCTACCGATGATTCTGTAGCATTTATAGACAAAAACTTTCCCACGGTAAAAGTCATTAAAAACGATAAAAACTATGGATTTGCAGGAGGTTATAATGAAGGGTTAAAAAGCATAAATAATGAATATTACTGTCTTCTTAATTCTGATGTAGAAGTTACTGAAAACTGGATAGATCCTGTGATAGAGTTATTCGAAAAAAATAAAGATATTGTTGCCGTACAACCCAAAATCTTATCTTACGACCGGAAGAACTATTTTGAATTTGCAGGAGCAGCCGGTGGCTTGATTGATAATCTCGGATACCCTTACTGCCGTGGAAGAATTTTTGATGATCTGGAAGAAGATAAAGGGCAATATAATGATGAAACAGAAATATTCTGGGCATCAGGCTGCTGTTTTTTTATCCGTTCAAAAGATTTCAGGGAACAAAATGGTTTTGATGAACGTTTTTTTGCTCATCAGGAAGAAATTGATTTATGTTGGAGGCTGATCAATTCCGGAAAAAAGGTTTTCTATACCGGAAAATCGACAGTGTATCATGTAGGAGGCGGAACACTCAATAAACAGAGTGCACAGAAGACTTATTTAAACATCAGAAATAACCTTTCGATGATGCTTAAGAATCTTCCTTTCCCCCAACTGATCTGGCTGATCTTTTTCAGACTTTGCCTGGATGGGGTTGCAGGGATTTATTTCGGATTTAAAAACGGTTTCCCACACCTCTGGGCCGTAGTAAGAGCCCATTTCGGATTCTACGGACAACTTCCGGGAACATGGAAACGCCGTCAGAAAAATCAAAAAAAGGTTTTCTACCAATCTAAATGGTTAATATTTAAGCATTTTTTAGGAGGCAGGCAGTAGTCAGATAGCGGATAGTAGGTTGCAGGGATTAAGAAAAACGACAACTCTCTTTATTTATTATAGCCCAAGGCCTGTTAGAATAAATTTCATACTTCAATAAACCCTAGACTTAATCTGAAACAGTAAACCCAAGAACTCACAACAACTTATAATTTAAAACAATGGATTTCTGCGCAATAGATTTTGAAACGGCCACTCACGAGAAAAGTTCTGCGTGTGAGATGGGTATTTGTGTAGTACAGGATTCTAAAATTGTAGAAACAAAAACGTGGCTTATTAAACCTCCGAGTTTTCCTTATTTCAATAAGTTTAATATAGCTGTACATGGTATTCATCCTGAAGATGTGAAAGATGCACCCACTTTTGATGAAATATGGTATGAAGCTCAGGAAATGATGTACGGAAGCCTTATGATTGCCCACAATGCTGGTTTTGATGCTTCTGTATTGCGAGGATGTCTACAACATTATGGAATGTTTACACCCAATTTAAATTATTTGTGCAGTATTCAGCTGGCTAAAAAATCCTGGAATTATCTCCCAAAATATGGCTTAAAACCGCTTGCAGAATACCATCAGATAGAGTTCAATCATCACCGAGCCGGAGCCGATGCAGAAGTATGTGCCAAGATATCTTTGCTGGCATTTGAGAAACTCTTCCTCACCAGTAATGATGAAGTGCAGGAGTATATGAAAGCAAAAATCAAGAAGCTTTAATAGCACAGAATATTGAACCCGGGTTCTTTATTCTGTATCTATAATTTTATTCTCAATATTTTCCAAAATAAGTAATCGAAATCCTATATTTTTACTTTGTAGGAATATTAATTACTCAACACTTCAGACAGCAGGTTGAACTTCGGAATGTCTATTTCAAAAGTTTCCTGCGTTTCCATGTTTTTAACCAGGTATTTTCCGCTCATATTGCCAACGCCGGAGCGAAGCATTACATTAGAAAAGTAAGCGAAATTTTCATGGGTTCCTATTTCCGGGGTCAGGCCGATTACGCCATCACCAATAATCTCTGTATATCCAAATCCGACATCGAAGATTAACCATTTTCTTTTCAATACTTTTATAGGAAAGCTTCCGTCATTTTCTATAGTAATATTGTATTTAAAAACATAACGGTTTTCGGAAGGATAACTGTTTTTACTATCATATTCAGGTATAACTGAAACTTTGATATTGGAAGTCATTTTTGAAAACATCATTGTAGTATTTTCTTAATAGATACAAAAATCTCGCCTTTTTGAGGCGAGATTATATAATTATATTATAAATTTATTAAAATTATAATCCAAGGCCTTTTCTTTCGTCACCACCCATTAATACTTCAACAGGGTTGTCGATACCTTCTTTTACCGCTACAAGGAATCCTACAGACTCTTTTCCGTCGATAATTCTGTGGTCATAAGACATTGCAACATACATCATTGGTCTGATTACTACCTGTCCGTCAACTGCAACTGGTCTCTGGATAATGTTGTGCATTCCTAAGATAGCAGATTGTGGAGGGTTGATGATTGGTGTAGATAGCATAGATCCGAAAGTACCACCGTTTGTAATAGTGAAAGTACCACCAGTCATTTCATCAACAGTAATTTTACCGTCTCTTACTTTTATAGCAAGATCTTTGATGTTTGCTTCAACTGAACTGAAAGACATGTTTTCTGCATTTCTCAATACAGGAACCATTAATCCTTTAGGACCAGACACAGCGATTGAAATATCGCAGAAGTCATAGTTTATTTTGAAGTCTCCGTCGATAGATGCATTTACATCCGGATACATTGCTAATGCTCTTGTAACCGCTTTTGTAAAGAAAGACATGAAACCAAGTCCTACTCCGTGCTTCTGAGCAAATTCTTCTTTATATTGTTTTCTTAATCTGAAGATTTCAGACATATCCACTTCGTTGAAAGTAGTTAACATCGCAGTTTCGTTCTTTACAGAAACCAATCTTTGAGCGATTTTTCTTCTTAAAACTGAAAGTTTTGTTGTTGTTGTAGATCTTGAACCTGTTGCAGTAAGAGGGCTTCCACCTAGAGCAGGAACGGCAGCTAATTCAGCATCAGTTTTAGTGATTCTACCGTCTCTTCCTGTACCAGAAACCTGTCCTGCATCCATCCCTTTCTCGTCAAGGATTTTCTTAGCAGCCGGAGATGGAGCTCCTGTAGCGTAAGTTTGCGGAGCAGCAACCGGAGCCGCTGGTTTTGGAGCTTCCTGTTTTACTGGCTCAGCAGCTTTTGGAGCTTCTTCTTGTTTTGGAGCCTCAGCAGCAGGTGCAGCACCTTCTGGTTTTGCAGCATCCATATCAATTAAACAAACTACCTGACCTACTTGTACTACATCACCTTCTTCCGCTTTTAAAGTGATAATACCACTTTGTTCTGCTGGCAATTCAAGCGTTGCTTTATCTGAATCTACTTCAGCGATAGGTTGATCTTTTTCTACATAATCACCATCTTTTACAAGCCAAGTTGCGATTTCAACTTCTGTGATTGATTCGCCCGGTGAAGGAACTTTCATTTCTAAAACTGACATATCGAGTATTTTTTATTTTTTAACTGATTATTATTTAAATTAAGCTGTAACAGGTCTTTTTGCCGGAGCATCATCTCTGTCGAAAACTCTGTTGATTACTGCGTTCTGATTTTTTTCGAACATTTTATGGCTACCTGGAGCTGGAGCACCGCTTGGTACCGGAGCAACAACCTGAATTCCTGTATCTCTGAAGTTTCTTAGGATATAAGACCAAGCTCCCATGTTTTCAGGTTCTTCTTGAGCCCATACCAATTGTTTTTTGTTCTCATATTTGTTGAAGATCGCTTCAATAGCATCTGTCTGAAGCGGATACAACTGCTCGAATCTTACTAAAGCAATGTTTTCACAGTTTAATTCTTCTTTCTTCGCTAATAATTCGAAGTACAGTTTACCTGAACAAAGAACTAATTTTTCAACTTTTTTAGGATCTGCAGTAGGATCGTCTAAGATTGGCTGGAATGAACCTGTTGCAAAATCTTCAAGCGGAGAAACCACTTTAGGGTGTCTCAATAAAGATTTAGGGCTCATTACGATCAATGGTTTTCTGAATGCCCATTTCAACTGTCTTCTTAATAAGTGGAAATAGTTGGCTGGCGAAGTAATGTTCGCTACCACCATATTTTCATTCGCACAAAGAGTAAGGAATCTTTCCAGTCTTGCTGAAGAGTGCTCTGCTCCCTGTCCTTCTGAACCGTGAGGCAACAACATTACCAATCCGTTCTGGATTTTCCATTTTTCTTCTGCAGCCGCTAAATACTGGTCTACAATGATCTGAGCTCCGTTCACGAAATCTCCGAACTGAGCTTCCCAGATTGTTAATGTATTGGGAGAAGACATTGCGTATCCATAGTCGAAACCTAGAACACCATATTCTGAAAGGTGAGAGTTGAATACATCAAATCTGCTTTCTGATACATGTCTTAATGGGATATATTCTTCTTCTGTATCTTCTGTTTTTACCACAGCATGTCTGTGAGAGAAAGTTCCTCTTTCTACATCTTCCCCAGAGATTCTTACGTTGTGACCTTCTACAAGCAATGTAGCATAAGCCAACCACTCACCTAACGCCCAGTCTAATGAATTTCCTTCAATAGCTTTGATACGGTTTTCGAAAAGTCTTGTAATCTTGTTGATGAATTTTTTATCTGCAGGAAGCGTTGACATTTTAAGTGCTAACTCTTTCAACTTAGCAGTATCATATTTTGTATCAACAGGTAACTGAACAGCACCTCTTTTTCCAATCGGATAGTTGGTCCAGTCTTCAGACATGAACAGATCCATCACGTTTTTCTCAATTTCTTTAGAAGCATCAAAGTCTTTATCAAGAAGAGCTTTGAATTCTGTTTCCATTTTTGCAATTACATCATTGGAAGTAACGCTGTCCTTAAGCAATTTATCTTTATAAATTTCTCTTGGATTTTGGTGCTTAGAAATCGCTTTGTAAAGGTTTGGCTGAGTGAATCTTGGCTCATCACCTTCGTTGTGACCGTATTTTCTATATCCTAAAAGGTCGATATAAACATCTTTTCCGAATTTCGCTCTGAAATCAGCAGCAAAGTGGATCGCATGAACTACTGCTTCAGCATCGTCAGCATTTACGTGCATTACAGGAGATTCTGTAACTTTTGCGATATCTGTACAGTATGTTGATGACCTTGCATCCATATAGTTGGTTGTAAATGAAACCTGGTTGTTTACAACGATATGAACGGTACCTCCTGTTCTGTATCCTTCCAAAGTCATCATCTGAGCAACTTCGTAAGCAATACCCTGTCCTGCTATAGCTCCATCACCGTGAATGATGATTGGCAATACTTTAGAGTAATCTTTGTATTTATCGTCTACTTTTGCACGGCAAATTCCTTCTACAAGGGCTGCTACGGTTTCAAGGTGAGAGGGGTTTGGAGTAAGGTTAATGCAAACTTCTTCTCCTGAAGCTGTTTTGATTTTTTTAGATGATCCTAAGTGATATTTAACATCTCCTGAGAATACATCTTCTTCGAATTCTTTCCCTTCAAATTCTGAGAAGATCTGTTTGTAAGATTTTCCGAAAATATTGGTAAGAACATTCAGTCTTCCTCTGTGAGCCATTCCTAATACAACTTCATCTACTCCTAACTGAGAAGATCTAGAGATCAACTGATCTAAAGCTGGAATTAATGTTTCACCTCCTTCTAATGAGAATCTCTTCTGTCCTACAAATTTTGTATGAAGGTAGTTTTCAAAAGCAACTGCCTGGTTTAATTTTAATAAAATTTCTGTCTTTTCGTTGGCAGAAAGACTTGGATGGTTTTCGTTTACCTGAAGCCATCTTTTGATGAAATCTTTTTCTTCAACGTTGTTGATGTGCATATATTCTACCCCGATAGAATCGCAGTAGATATTTTCAAGGTGCGTGATTAAGTCTGCTAATGTAGCAGGCTCTTTCATTCCTGTTTCTACAGCACAGTTGAATTTTGTATTTAAATCTTCTTTAGAAAGACCGAAATTTTCGATATCTAAAGTAGGTGTATAGTGTCTTCTTTCTCTGATTGGGTTTGTTTTTGTAAACAGGTGCCCTCTTGTTCTGTAAGCCTCGATAAGGTTTACTACCTTAAATTCTTTCTTGATGTGCTCAGGAACCTCCCCGTTAGTTACTGCCTGAGAGATCTGCTGTACTGCCGGAGCAGCGTTGGCCGGAGCCTGAATAAATTGAATGTTATCGTCATCTCCGTAGTTCTCCAAAGCAAAATCGAAGCCTTGAAAGAAAGCTTTCCATGATGGTTCTAGGGAGTCTGGGAATTTTAAGTACTGTTGGTATAAATCCTCAATTAACTGAGAATGAGCTGCGTTTAGGAATGAAAATCTGTCCATTATTACAGTTTATCTATTTATTAAAATTTATTTGTAGAATTAATCTTCAAATTTAATAAAAAAAACCGAGTTAGAACAGTCTGAAACCGTTAAAAAAACTTAAGAAAAAAATAATTAAAAAAAAATCACTTATACACTGACAATGAGAGCTTAACATTCACGTCCTGCCCTTCCATGGGACGCTCTATAAAGGTCTGACGTATATCTCCGAAGCGCATCTCGTCTTTTTTGGCTTTCTGAATCAGTTGCTGAATTGCCCGAATTCGGCCCTCATAGCTTCCTTTGTAGTACATCACGTAATTTTGGGACGGATTTACGGACCTAAAACTGAAATTATTATCTGATACTCCAATTTTCTTGGAAAGTGGAATTCCGAGGAAGTAGGACACTTCTTTGTCTTTGTAATTATCGGCATCTGTCATCAGGATTGGATATCCAAATTCATCATCTCTTTTTCCTAAGTCCATCGTCACAAAGTTGTACACTTTGTTATAATTCATAACGATGTTTTTGTAAAGCGCATCTTTTTTATTGGAAGTACTCACATTGATTCCCAGCAGAAGCTTGTCTTCTTCATTTTCAACCATCAGACTGTCATACTTAATGGCGGCCATCTGATTGTCTTTTTCAACTTTATTACCAAGGGAATTTTTAAGATTAACCATACTTTTGTTGATATTTTCAGCAAAACGGTCTTCGGTCCAGAAATTTTCCACTCTCTTCCAAACGGCAAGTTTTGGGGTATGTACGTACCAGATAATTTTGGTTTTTTCTGCGGAAACAGGTTTAAATTTCACATCAACCAGAGTCGGATTTTCATTTTCGTCCTCGAAAAGCTGATATTTTAGGGTTTTATTCAGGTTTTCGTACCGGATAAACATTTCTCCATCGGTATCATTTTTAGGATCTACATAGCTGATGGAACTCCCCTGTCCTTCATAAGGCGTATAATAGTCGATGTCTATAGACGGAGAGCTGGTAAAGAAATTATTCCATCTTGTAAAATTCTGAAGGTTATTGAACTGAGCAAACACTTTATCTACGGGATAATCGATCTCTTTTTCAATGGTA
Source organism: Chryseobacterium sp. JK1 (assembly GCF_050632815.1). NCBI lineage: Bacteria > Pseudomonadati > Bacteroidota > Flavobacteriia > Flavobacteriales > Weeksellaceae > Chryseobacterium > Chryseobacterium sp. JK1. The sequence goes on from NZ_JBODRU010000001.1 coordinate 1,757,466, forward strand.
AAGTTTTTACTTTCATCTACAAAATAATACATGGAAGCAGCATAAGCTCCACCCAGCAGTATTATAATTACCGTTAATATTTTAAAAATACGCATCGCACAAAAATAATACAAATAAAAAGAGTGAACAATATGCTGATCACTCTAGTTGTATGTTTAACAATAATTAACCAAGTTTCTATCCTATATGTGTTCCAGGGGCGATAACAGCACCTTTTTTCACGACTACAATTCCATCCTGCACCGAGTAGGTTCCGTAATCTCCGTCCGGGATATGTTTTCCGCCGATAATCTTTACATTATCTCCAATGTAACAGTTTTTATCCAAAATCGCTTTTTCTATGTAACAGTATTTCCCAATCCCCATATTAGGACGGCCTCCTCTGTCGTTTATTACTATTTCAGTAGTATTTTGATAGAAATCTGCTCCCATAACATACGAGTTGACAATGGTACTTCCTTTATCTATTCTGGTTCTGTTTCCGATCACCGAATTTTCTATTTTATCGGCCATAATGATACATCCGTCACCAAATACAGCTTTACTGACATAAGAGCCATTAATTTTTGATGGTGGAAGCATCCTTGCTCTTGTATAAATGGGAGAAGAAGAAAAAAGGTTGAATTGCGGGAGATCCAGGCACAGATCCAGATTGGCTTCGTAGAAAGATTCTATGGTACCGATATCCGTCCAATATCCTTCATACTGATAGCTGAGTGTTTTGTATTTCCCGATGGAATTTGGAATAATATCTTTTCCGAAATCGTCACCCGCCCCTTCATCGAACATCTTTTTAAGGATGGTTTTGGTAAAGATGTAGATTCCCATAGAAGCCAGATATTCTTTTTCCTTATGCTTATTCTCTTCAGAAACCTCGGATTTAAGACCTTCCAGCATGTCATAGTCTGGTTTTTCATAGAAAGAAGTTATATTTCCTTCATCATCTGATTTTAAGATACCAAATCCTGTTGCATCTTTGGCATTTACAGGGATCGTTGCAATGGTAAGGTCTCCTCCATTTTCGATATGAAAGTCTAACATTTCGCCAAAATCCATCTGATAAAGCTGATCACCAGAAAGAATTAAGATATAATCATAATCGTATTTTTCAAGATGTTTCATAGACTGGCGTACAGCATCCGCTGTTCCTTGGTACCAGCTTTCATTTTCTACATTCTGCTCAGCGGCCAAAATATCCACAAACCCTTTACTGAAGATATCAAAATGGTAAGAATTCTTGATATGTGAATTTAAAGAAGCTGAATTGAACTGTGTTAAAACCAAAATTTTATTCAGTCCTGAATTCAGACAATTTGAGATAGGGATGTCTACCAATCTGTATTTTCCTGCAATAGGTACAGCAGGTTTTGATCTTGTATACGTTAAAGGGAATAATCTTGTTCCTCTCCCTCCTCCCAATACAATTGAGATTACGTTTCTGTTCATAGATATATTGCGTTTTTTATTTTATTATGTTTACTTTTCTATTTTTGGTATCTACATGAAGTGTGCAGCAGTCTAATTTTTCACCCTTATGATTATACCCATATACAGCCACTTCATATACTTCTGAATTGTTGAGTAGCTTTATTTTTTTATCCACCCCGTCAATTTCTATATCGCATTTTTTAAGCTGCTCTCTGAAAGGTTTATTGATAATCATTACATCCATAATGTCTACTTGTTTCGTAGCTGCCTCGTCAATATCTTTTTCATATCTGACTTTCCAATCACTACCATATTTTTTTTCAATAGCATCATATGTTTTTTTATTCTTACGATCTATATCACTTATTAATTTCATATCGATAACGCAATCTGAAGCCGATTTATGTTTTATTTTCCATTTCTCAGAAATCATTTCCATAAGCTGCAGCCTATAGATATTAGGATAACCATAATGTAAAATAGTGTAATAGGAACCATTCCAGGAAACTTCATTTCCCTGCAAATAACCTATTGTACTATTATTTTTTGTTGCACAGGAAACAATACTTGCTACAGAGATCAAAAAAATAACATTCTTCATTCTATCAGCTATTGTATAAAGCTATGTATTTTTCTGCAGATTTCTCCCAGGCAAAATCAAAATTCATGTTCGCATGAATAAGATCTTCCATCATTCCTTTTTGATGGTAAATTCCAATTGCTCTGTTCATGGCATGAACAATATCATCTACCCCTGGATATGTAAAGTTTAATCCGGCTCCACCAGTTGAAATATCTTCTACAGTATCTCTAAGCCCTCCGGTATATCTCACAACAGGAACCGTACCATATCTCATGGAATACATCTGATTCAAACCACAGGGCTCTACTCTCGACGGCATCAGTAAAAAGTCTGCCGAAGCATAGATCTTATGAGAAAGATGTTCTTTGTATCCTAAATCCAATGCGAAATTGGTGTAGGTATAATCGTATTCTTTCAGCTTATTTTCAATATAAGCATTTCCTGAACCGAGAATCATAATATTTAAGGCACCATAACTTTGCTTAATACTTTTCCAGACTACATCAGGAAGGAGATCGGCTCCTTTTTCCGTAGCAAACCTGCCAATGAATGCAAACAAGGGAAGTTCAGGCTTTAAACCATATTCTTTACACAGTTTTTCTTTATTCTTTTTCTTTTGAGCTACAGCATTATCAATGGTAAAATTAAAATCAAGCATCGGATCGGTTACAGGATCCCATACTTCTGTATCAATTCCGTTGATAATCCCGTACGCTTTTCCGAATTCCTGCCTTACCAGACTTTCCAATCCTCTGAAACTTACAAAAAGTTCTTCAAGGTATCCTTCTGAAACAGTGGTAAAGGCATTGGCGCATTTAATCATGCTCGCTAATGGATTCATAAAACCGTTCCAATCCAGCAATCCCCATTTATAGGAATCAAAAGAAGGCATATAATGTGCCATACTCCAGCTCATCATTCCCTGATATTCTCCGTTGTGAATGGTTCCAATGGTTTTAACTCCCTGAAGAAATCCAAATTCCGGGCAATGTCTAACCATAAAAGGAACCAAGCCTGTATGATAATCGTGGCAGTGTAATACATCGGGTCTTATTTCCATGGCGCAAAGCCAATGTAAAACTCCATGCTGAAAGGCAAGAAACTGAAAGCTTTCATCCTGATATCCGTAAGGGTTATCTCTATCCAGCAATCCGGGAATTCTCACCATGTATAATTCAAATCCCAACACATCTGATTTTTCTTTCATCACCTGAACCTGCAGCATGTTGGGTCCCTGATGGATAAACCCGTCAAAAACCACATCAAATTCATGGTCAAAAACGAATGGTTTGTTGTACCAGGGCATTACAACCTTGGCTTCTATTCCTTTTATTTTATTCTGATATTTGGGTAATGCTCCCACTACATCTGCAAGTCCTCCTACTTTTGCTACGGGGTAACATTCTGTGCTTAAATGATAAATAACCATCCTTTATCTTTTATGTTTAATTCTGTGTAATTTATACTTTTTATCTTTTCTCTGTCTTAAAATAATCCCTGCCAATGGGGGCAGAGTAAGAAGCATGGTCTTCTGATGTCCTCTCCATTCTTCATATTTCTCTTCTATTACTTCAGACTCCACCCCGCTTCCGCTGTATTGATCATCATCGGAGTTTAAAATAACTTCCCAATGCGTTCCGGTAGGAATACCTACTTTATATTCAAATGTTTTTGGAGAAAGATTCAGAATAACCATAAGAATATCTTCTCTTCTTTTTCCCTTTCTGAGGTATACATAGACTGAGTTTTCAAGATCGTCAGCTTCCACCCATTCAAACCCGCTTTTATCAAACTGGTTTTCATAGAGACCTGTTTCTTCTCGATACATATGATTAAGGTCTTTCACAAGTTCCTGAAGTCCTTTATGAACCGGATATTTCAGCAAATGCCAATCCAGACTCCGGGTAAAGTTCCACTCACTGGTCTGCCCGAATTCATCTCCCATAAAGAGCAGCTTTGCTCCTGGATGAGTGTACATATAAACATATAAGGTACGCAAATTGGCAAACTTCTGCCATTCATCTCCTTTCATTTTATAGATAAGGCTTGCTTTTCCATGCACTACTTCATCATGCGATAAAGGCATCATATAATTTTCATTATACATATACATAGAAGCAAAGGTAAGTTTGTGATGATGGTATTTTCTGTTGGAAAAATCTTCTTTAAAATAATTCAGGGTATCATGCATCCATCCCATCATCCATTTCATTCCGAAACCAACTCCTCCATCGTGAACAGGCTTAGTAAGCATAGGAAAGTCTGAGCTTTCTTCTGCAATTGTCATGATACTGTTTCCAAATTCCTTGTAAACTGCGGTATTAAATTCCTGAAGAAAAGCTTTAGCTTCCAGATTTACATTTTCACCATAGATATTTGGTTCCCATTCTCCTTCTTTTCTTGAATAATCCAGGTGAAGCATTGAGGTTACAGCATCTACCCGTAATCCGTCAGCATGGTAGCGGTCCAGCCAGAACATGGCATTGGAGATCAAAAAAGACTTTACTTCATTTCTTCCGTAATTGAAAATATATGACTTCCAATCAGGATGAAATCCTTTTCTGGGATCTTCATGTTCGTATAAATAGGAACCGTCAAAACGGTGAAGGCCATTGGCGTCTCCGGGAAAATGAGAAGGAACCCAATCCAGAATGACTCCAATATTATTTTTATGAAGTTCATCAATCAGAAACATCAGATCCTGAGGAGATCCAAAGCGCGAGGTGGCAGCATAAAACCCTGTAATCTGATATCCCCAGCTTGGATCATACGGATATTCCATCACCGGCATAAATTCTACATGGGTAAAACCCATTTCCTGAACATACGGAACCAACTTTTTGGCGATATCCCGATAATTCAAATACTGATCCGGATCTTTTTCTTCTCTCACCCATGAGCCAAGATGTAATTCGTATACAGATATCGGGGCATCCAGGTTATTTTTCTTCCAGCGATTATTCATCCACTCTCTATCATTCCATTCATACCATGTTGTGGAAACCAAGGAAGCAGCCTGAATATTCTGTTCCCAGCTTAAAGCATAAGGATCGCTTTTTTCAAGGATTTCGCCTCTTGCTGTTTCAATGGCATATTTATACAGAGTTCCCCATTCTAATCCTTCAATAAACCCTTCCCAAATCCCCGATTCGTCCCATCTTGGGAATAAAATATGATCTTTGGGATTCCAGTTGTTGAAATCTCCTATTACAGAAACCTTCTTGGCATGAGGTGCCCATACTGAAAAATAAATTCCTTTTACCCCATCTTTTTCCGCGGAATGCGCTCCAAACTTACCATACAGCTTATAATGCCTACCTTCTTTAAAAAGATACACATCATGATCAGTGAAAAGCGTATAGGTTTTAACAGAATTCATCAAGATCAGATTATATTTATATTTTTTTTGAAACTACGAAAAATACTGATAACAGCGATGAATTATTCTTCAAATAATTGTCAAGTTAATTCTCCTTTTCGTATCTCTCTCAAATATATCATTTTTTACCCTAAAATTTTGTGATTTAAAAACAATCTTTTTTATAAATTTAACACATAATAATAGTAAACACATAGGATGATATTTGAACTTTATACAAAAGAAAAAGACAGCAGACCGGTATTTATTACCGGAAATTTTAATAATTGGAACCCAAAAGATTATCATTATCAACTTAAACAAAAAGATTCCTGTAATTATTTCATAGAGATCGAAAATGAAGTTCTTCCTAATCAAATAGAATATAAATTTTCAAAAGGAGGATGGGAAAATGTAGAACTGGACCAATATGGAAATATCACCCCCAACCGGAAAGTAAAAAAATCTGTAGGAAAAGCCTTTGATACAGTAGAAAAATGGAGACTGAACTGGGGACCTTTCAAAAAAGAATACTTCCCCATTGCCGAAGTTATTTCTGAAGAATTTTATATTCCTCAGCTTGACCGCTATCGCAAAATCTGGGCGGTGCTTCCGTATGATTATTATACTTCTGAAAAAAATTACCCGGTTCTTTACCTTCAGGACGCCCAAAACCTATTCAATGAAGGAAGTGGATTCGGAAACTGGGAAATAGACAAAAAACTTTCTATTCTCGCAGAATACGGACGTGGAGACATTATTGTAATTGCTATAGAACACGGAAGCGAAGACCGAATCAAAGAATATATTTTTGACAACGACAATATTGCCAACGGCTCTGAGGGAAAAAAATACATCCGCTTTATCACGGATACATTGAAACCTTTTGTAGATCAAAACTACCGTACGAAGAAAGATCGTGACAATACGGGTATTGGAGGCAGTTCATTAGGAGCATTAATCAGTATTTACAGCGGCTTTCTATATCCTGAAGTCTATTCGAAATTATTAATATTCTCTCCTTCTCTTTGGGTAGAACCGAACAATAACTTTCCGATGATGAACTTCAGAATTCCTTTTACAACAAAAATCTATTTATATGGTGGAGGCCAGGAAGGATCTAAAATGGTGAAAAGAATTCATATTTTTGAAGAATATCTGAAAAGATGGGAAAAGAAGAATCTTTTTGATTTTGAATTCAGGACCAATATTAATCCGGAAGGTACTCACAACGAATTTTACTGGTCGCAGGAGTTCCCCAGAGCTATTGAATGGCTGTTCTATGACAACACAGAAAATCCTATAGAAGTAAAACCCCAACAACAAAGCATTAAGAACTAAATTGTATGAAACTAATCAATAAAAAAAACAAAAACTACACCCAGGTCTTCCATATCTTCACTGAAGAAGAATGGGCCAAAACAAGCAAAAATTTCAATCAAAATATTTCCACTTTTTTCACGGGAAAGAAATATGAATTTTTTGTGAATGCCCACGAGGAAGGCATTACTTATTTCATTGGACTTGGTAACTCTACTTTACAAAATTTTGAAATCCAGCAAGTCGCTTTAAAGTTTTCCCAGACCCATAAAGAAAAGCTTCAGCCTGTCCCTACTTTGGCATTAGCAGACTTTATGAACGAAAAACAATTTGAAGAATTTGCCAAGGGTCTTTTAATAGGTACATACAACTATCCTTTCGAAAAGAAACACCCTTTTTGGAACACTAAATTCGAGCTTCATTTTGAAAATCTGAGTCAGAAGAAACTGGATCATATAGCCCAAAAAGCTGAAGCACTGAGCAATGGGCAAACAGTGTGTCAGGAATGGCTTAACAAACCTGCCAATTTTAAAAAGCCTGAAATATTTAGCACTTACCTTAAAAACCTGGCAAAAAAATATGATTTAAAATACACTGTTTTCAACAGAAAAAAATGTGAAGAACTTGGCTTGGGAGCTTATCTTGCGGTAAACCAAGGAAGTGCTTATGATGCTGCGTTTACAATTTTAGAATACAAAACATCAGTCAAAAACGCTAAAACCTATGGTTTGGTAGGTAAATGCGTTCTGTTCGACACAGGTGGTATATCCATAAAAAGCTCTGCCAATTTACATTATATGAAGTCTGACATGGGAGGTGCCACTGCAGTTTTAGGAACATTGATCTATGCCGCGGAAATGGAACTTCCGATTAATATCGTAGCCATCTTACCGATAACCGACAATGCGATTTCTGAAAAAGCGCTGCTTCCAAGCGATGTCATTACAGCATACAACGGAAAAACCATTGAAGTACTTGATACTGATGCAGAAGGCAGACTGATTTTGGCAGATTCACTCTCCTACCTTTCCAAAAACTATAAAACAGATTTACTTATTGATCTGGCCACATTAACAGGAAGTTCTGTAAGAATGTTCGGAGATACCTGCGCAGCGATGTTTTCCAATAATGAAGAGTTAAAAAACAACTTAATAAAAGCAGGCGATCACACCAACCAAAGGCTTTGGAATCTTCCTCTGTGGGACATCTGGAAAGATGACATTCAGTCCGATGTTGCCGACTTGAAAAACATATCTATGAAACCTGTAGGAGACTGTATTGTTGCTGCAAAATTCCTTGAGCAATTCATTGAAAATCATACCAAATGGGCCCATCTCGATATCGCCGGAGTAGCGTTTGGAAGTGTGGGATATGCGAAGGAAAAAGCTGCCACTGGTTTTGGCGTTCAACTGCTTGTGGATTTAATCGAAAATTATCATTAAAAATTAGTTTTTTAGAAAAATTCTCTGTATACTTGATTAGTGAATTTTCAAAAGTACATAATATTTGATTTTTTGATATTAATAAATTAACAAATAATTAATTTTATTTTTGATAATTCACTAAAAATTAAAAAACATTATATGGAGAAGAAAACCATTGTATGCATTTCGTGCTATTACAAAGGCTATGATTTTATGGATGAGATGAAGAAACTCGGCAATAAAATCATCTTAGTCACCTCAGAAAACCTTAAAGAGAAAAACTGGCCATGGGAAGCTATTGATGAGTTTTTTTATATGCCCGAAATAAAGCCCTCAATCTGGAATCTGGAACATCTTATTCAGGGATTTTCTCATCTTATGAAAACCCGTAAAGTAGATGCTGTAGTAGCCTTAGATGATTATGATGTAGAAAAAGCAGCATTAATCCGAGAAACATTCCGCATTCCCGGAATGGGGCAAACCACTCACCGTTATTTCAGAGATAAACTGGCCATGCGCCAAAAGGCAAAAGATTCAGGAATTAACGTTCCCGAATTCACTGCCGTTTTCAATGATGATGAGGTGAATGACTTTGTGAATAAAGTTCCTGCACCCTGGGTATTGAAGCCAAGATCCGAAGCTTCCGCCTCAGGAATAAAAAAAATAACATCCAGAGAACAGCTTCATAATGCTTTAGAAACTCTTGGAGAAGAACGACATCTATTTCTACTGGAAAGCTTCAAACCCGGAGATGTTTATCATGTCGACAGTCTTACTTTTAATAAAGAAATTGCATTCACTTCAGCCTCAAAATATCTCGCTCCTCCGATGCAGGTTTCCCATGAAGGCGGAGTATTTCGCTCCAAAACTTTAGGACGATATTCTGAGGAGTTCAAGGCCCTGGAAGAAATTAATGCCAGAGTACTTTCCAATTTCGGATTGATCAATGGGGCTACCCATACAGAATTTATCCGTGGAAAAGAAGATGGAAAATGGTATTTCCTTGAAACCTCGTCAAGAGTTGGAGGGGCTCATATTCCTGATCTGGTTGAAGCCTCAAGCGGAATCAATATCTGGAGGGAGTGGGCCCGGATTGAAGATGCTCTTCTACGGGAAAATCAATACACTATTTCTCCTCCTACAGACTATTATTCAGGATTGATTGTGGCTCTGATCAAAGATAAAGAACCCGATTACAGCCATTTTGAATGTGATGAGGTTATAAAGTTTCTGCCGATTGATTATCATATAGGCATTGTATACAAATCTAATGATGCAGACATCGTGCAAACCAGATTAGATACTGCTGCAGCAAAAATACATACAGAAATGCTGAATATCCTACCTCCTAAAAGCACTAAACTAAGCAGTTAAAACATACATCACCAACACAATAAAGAAGATCGCAATGCCTCATATAGAACATACAGAGTATTATTCAAATATATTGGGAATAAGTTTAAAGGTAGAAGTGACCGGGCATTATGGTCATCCTATCATCATGTTTCCAACCTCACAAGGGCAATATACCCAAAACCATGACTTTCATCTCAACGGAAGCATCAATTGGTTTATAGAACAGGGAAAAGTAAAGCTTTATAATATTCAGACCATTGATAGCTGGAGCTTCTATGATGAAAAAATATCTCCGCAACAAAGAATACGAAACTATGAACGCTATGTACAGTTTCTCATTCAGGAATTCGTGCCTTATATTCAGAAACTTCACAAAACCCATCGTGTGGCGGTTGCAGGTGCAAGTTTTGGAGGATATCATGCTGCCAATTTTGCATTCAGATTTCCGGATGTTGTTTCTCACTTAATTTGTCTTTCGGGAGCTTTCAGTATAAGAAATTTCATGAATGGCTATTCTGATGATTTAGTTTTTTTTAACTGCCCAAGAGAATTTGTAAGAAATGATGAAGCCTGGAAGTACAAACACATGCATATTGTATTGAGCACTTCTGATCAGGACATCTGTAAAGATAAAAATATTGAAATGGCCGAAATATTAAGACTCAAAAATATTGACTTCTGGTATGATGAACGAAAATGGATTGGGCATGACTGGCCGCTATGGAGAATGGTATTTCCTACCTTCATAGGAACCTATTTCTCTTAATATCATCTAAGGGATTAATAAGAATTCGTGAGTTATAGAAAATAAAATACAGCAATTTTAAAAAACAGAAATTATGACAAAAAAAGTTGGAATTCTATTCGGTATGGAAGATACATTTCCCTGGGCATTTATAGAAAAAGTAAATGAATTGGGAGGTGGAGATATCATCGCTGAACCGGTAACCATTGATAAACTGGAACAAGGTGCAGATTATGGATACGCCGTGATCATCGACAGAATTTCGCAGGACGTTCCCTTCTACAGAGCTTATCTTAAAAATGCAGCTTTGAACGGCACATATGTAATTAACAACCCCTTTTGGTGGAGCGCAGATGAAAAGTTCTTCAACAATGCCCTGATGTCTAAACTTGGCATTCCTCTTCCAAAGACCGTATTACTGCCATCTCACGAAAGACCGGACAACACTTCTGAAACGTCTTTCAGAAATCTGAAATTCCCTCATGACTGGGAGTACATCTTCGATTATGTTGGATTCCCGGCTTATATGAAACCCCATGACGGAGGCGGATGGAAAAATGTCTACAGAGTGGAAAACCCGGACGATCTTTGGAATAAACTGGGAGAAACGGAACAGCTGGTAATGATGGTACAGGAAGAAATTATTTTTGATGACTATTACAGAGTATACTGCTTGGGAAGAAAATATGTTCACATAATGCCTTACGAACCAAGAAATGCTCCTCATTTGAGATATGCAACCACTCATCAGACAGAAGGTAAAGAACTTGAAAAGCTACTGAAAACCATTCATGATTATACCATTACAATGAATGAAGCTTTAGGATATGATTTCAATACCGTGGAATTTGCAGTAAGAGACGGTATTCCTTACGCCATAGATTTCTGTAACCCGGCTCCGGATGCAGACAAAAACTCTGTAGGAGAAGAAAATTTTGCATGGATCATAGAACACTCTGCGAAACTGGCGGTTGAAAAAGCCAAAGAATATGTTCCGGGAAAACCTAATATTACCTGGGGAACCTTTGTGAAAGATTCCATAAAATAATCATCGAAAAAAATAAAAAACACAAGAAAAATGCATCAGTTTACTATTGGAATTGAAGAAGAGTATCAGATCATCGATGTTGAAAGCAGAGATCTTGTCTCTCACGTTTCTAAAATCATTGAAGGCGGAAAAGCGGTTTTAAGTGAAAACTTAAAGCACGAAATGCACGAATCTATGATTGAAATGGAAACAGGAATCTGTCAGAATATTCAGGAAGCCAGAACAGAATTAACCAATTTAAGAAGACATCTTATCAATATTGCTCATGAACAGGGACTTCGCGTTTCCGGAGGAGGTACACATCCCTTCTCTCACTGGTCTGAAAACAATATCACACAAGGAGAAAGATATATTAAAATTGTAGACGACATGGGAGATGTAGCCCGGGAAAATCTTATTTTCGGACTTCACGTACATATCGGCATCCCCAATCGTGAAGAAGGAGTTCGAATTCAGAATGTCATGCGCTACTTCCTGCCTCACGTATATGCTCTTTCCACCAATTCTCCATTTTGGATCGGAAGATATACAGGCTTTAAATCCTACAGACAGGAGATTTTTGTGAAATTCCCAAGAACCGGTATTCCCAGCTATTTTAACTCTCTTGCTGAATTTGACAGCTATGTTGATCTTCTTGTAAAAACCGGAACCATCGACAATGCCAAGAAAATCTGGTGGGATCTGCGCGTTCACCCATTCTATCCTACTATCGAATTCAGAATATGCGATATGCCGTTAAGGATTGACGAAACAGTGTGTCTTGCGGCCATTATGCAGTGTCTTGTTGCTAAGATCTATAAGCTTCACCAACAAAACCTGAGCTTCAGAAGCTACAGAAGACTGTTGCTGAATGAAAATAAATGGCGGGCCTCTAAAAGCGGTATCGAAGCTCATTTAATTGATTTTGGAAAAGAAGAATCTGTACCCTATCCTCATTTATTAAAAGAGCTTTTGGAGTTTATTGATGATGTTGTAGATGATCTGGGATGCCGACAAGAGGTTGAATATGCCTGGAAAATTCTTGAAAACGGAACTGGTGCAGACCGTCAGCTTCAGATCTTTAAAGAAACGGGAGACCTTACCAAAGTGGTTGATTATATGATCTCTGAAACGGAATACGGAATAACGCATGGAGAAACCGCTTCGTAATATTTTTGGTAACTTTACAAAAAATATGATGTAATGAAAGATATTCGAATTGCTCTGTTGGACATGAACAACAATCATGTCAATCAAGGCTTTAGAAACATTAAAGAAATTTCTGAGGCATTTCAGCAGAGCTCTGAAGAAAATGTGATCATCAAAACTTTTGATGTAAGATTTAAAGATGAAATGCCGGAAATTGGAGACTTTGATATCTTTATTTCTTCCGGAGGTCCAGGAAATCCACACAAAGAAGGCTTTGAATGGGAAAACAAATTTTCCGGTTTTTTAGATTCTGTGTTTGAACACAATCAATATAGTGATAATAAGAAATATCTCTTTCTAATCTGCCACTCATTCCAATTAGCAAGCATCCACTGGAAACTGGGAAATATCTGCAAAAGAAAATCATACTCTTTTGGGGTAATGCCCGTTCATAAAACCAAGGAAGGTAAAAGTGAGTTTTTGTTTGAAAATCTTCAGGATCCTTTCTACGCCGTTGATTCCAGAGCATACCAATTTATAGAACCCGATACCGATCGTTTCAAAGAACTAGGTATGGAAATCATGGCGATTGAAAAATTCCGTCCTCATATCAATCTGGAAAGAGCAGTTATGGCTGTTCGTTTTTCGGAAGAGATATTTGGAACCCAGTTTCATCCGGAAGCCAACCCCGAATCTCTTATTGAAAATCTGAAAGATGAAAAAAACAGAGAAGCCATGATTGAAAATTTCGGGATGGAAAAATACCTTGAAACCATGGACAGAATAGATGATGAAGATAAAATTATCCTCACCAGAAATCAGATTCTTCCCCGATTCCTTCAGTTTGCAGTAAAAAACATTTTGAAAGAAGCTGAATCTTTGATTTAAAAAGTTAAAAGCCAGAAGAAGGATGAGAGAAGCTATTATTCTAAATATCTTTTTATTTATGAACGATAAACAAATATTTTCGTACTAGAAAGCTTCCCTCTTCCAGCTTTTAGCTTCCTTATTATAACAATCGGGCAGAAATGCTCGATTTTTTTAACATCACACCAAAAATATGATCCCAAAATACAGAAAACAATTCAATCAGGAATTTTCACAGGAAAAATACCAACAACTTAAGAATATTTTAAAGCAGAAAGGAGGCGTAGAAACAACTTTTAGAATTTCAGAAAGCCCGTTATTTCTTACCAAAGAGTTTGAAAATAAGCTCATTGAAGCAAGTGAAAGCATCATTACCCAAATTAAAAATCTTCCTGCTGAAACTCTTCAAAAAGCAGTTCCCGAAAACTGCAGAGTTCCTAATGATACAGACAAACCTCATTTCTTCACCATAGATTTCGGTATCTGTAGAAGCGAAAACGGAGAAATAGAACCTCAGTTGATAGAGCTCCAGGCATTTCCTTCATTATATGCTTTTCAAAAAACATATGAAGAAACTTTCTGTGAAGTATATCCGTTCCTTGATGCTATCAAAAATCCTATGCCTTATGAGGCTTTTACAAATTATTTAAAGGAATTGATTATTGGTGATGAACATCCTGATCATGTCATTCTTCTTGAAATTTTTCCCGAAAAACAAAAAACAGCTATTGATTTTGCTTTAACTGAAAAATTATTGGGAATAAAAACTGTTTGCCTGACAAAAGTGAAAAAACAGGGCAAAAAACTTTTCTACGAACATGATGGAAAACTGATTGAGATTAAAAGAATTTATAACCGCGTCATATTTGATGAATTGGATAATATTCCAGATCTTATAACGGAGTTTGATTTCCGCGAGGAAGTTGATGTAAAGTGGATTACCCATCCCAACTGGTTCTTTAAAATTTCAAAGTTTCTTTTGCCGTTACTAAAACATCAATTTGTTCCGAAAAGTTATTTCCTTAACGAATTCCCAGAGCAGGAAAATCTTGACAATTTTGTATTGAAACCTTTATTTTCGTTTGCAGGAAGCGGGGTAAATCTAAATCCGACAAAAGAGATTACAGAGGCTATTCAGGATAAAGAAAATTACATCTTACAAAGAAAAGTAGCTTATGAACCTATTTTTGAAGATATTAAAGGAGAATTTTCAAAAGCTGAAATCCGTTTATTATATATTTGGAGAGAAAATGATGACCGCCCTATTCTACTGGAAAATTTAGGAAGAATGACCAAAGCAGCAATGGTAAATGTAGATTTTAATAAAAAAGATGCTATTTGGATCGGAAGTTCAAATGCTTTTTTTGCTGAAGGATAAGGTATGGTCATTACGTGTAAAAAAAATTTCTCTTTACTCTTGCATTAGCATTGCCAACATTTTATTTCACACAGGAAACACAGAAAGATAAAAAATGTGATTTGCCAACAAACTATCATGAACCTACGCCGAATAGAAAAATCCAATCTTTTTGAAAAAGGTAGATGCAACGATTTCTAACCTTAGAAAACACTTTTCGATAGATAATAACTGCGACGAAAGTGACGTTGTTTTCTTCCACATTTCAGAACAAAAAGGAAATGGAATTTATGATTTATGTGTGAATGGTAAACCCTAGAAATATAAAAGGATGGGTTCTGTTTTTATGAAGGGAAACCAAAACCCTTTTGATGTAGCAAAATGATTCTGCTTACTTCAAATACCTATTTCTGCGGAAATTATTTCCTACAATCAAGAGAAACTAGCAATTGGGACTATCTTTTATTAGTCTCATTTGTTGTTTTATATGCCGCTTTTTCTTATTGCTCTATGTATGCTCCGAAATGTATTATTGATAGGCTAAAAAATCACTTTCAAAATAAAAAGTAAGCAACCAATTAAAGAAACTATCTGATTAACAATCAATCGTAGTTTTATTACAATTTCAAAACTTTAGCAAAAACTAGTTCATTTGGTATGATATTTTTACCTAATTTTAGTGATACACTATCAAACACACACAAATGTTATGGAAAAGAAAACCTCTAACTCTGAGAGAATTTCAGAGAATCACCTATCTGGTATTAACCGTGTTGTAAAATTGAACATTGTTATTAATCGTAAAACAATAAAGGGCTTTAAACACTTTCATTTATGGCAAAGTGCACGGAGACACCACCAATTTGAACTTATTCTTGCTTATGATTCTTTAGAAGAAATCCAAAACTACAATCTCGAACAGGCAAAAAAGTTTCTAGGAACAAGAATCACGGTAACTTTCAATTATAAAGACCCTCAAAACGAAAGTCCTGAAAGAAGCTTTGTAGGAGTCGTGACCAATGTGGGATTCAGTCAGGAAGAAATGAGTCTTGGAAATCTCATATTCAATGGCTATAGCCCGACCATCCTGATGGACTCGGCACCCCACACTCAAAGTTTTGGAGGAAATGGACCTGTGAATACGGGTATCATTGCCAACAGTATTATTAAAGATACATTAGGAACAAGTAATTTTGATTTCAGAGTAGATGCCAAATTCAAAGGACGTATCCATTACAGCTCTCAATATTGTGAGACCCATTATAATTACCTTTCCAGACTAGCAGAAGCCTATGGAGAGCAGTTTTACTATGATGGTGAAATCCTTCATTTCGGAAATCTTCCATCACATGAAAAACGTATTCAGCTTACCGATAAAAGCAATGTGACTAATATACGGGTAGACTTAGAAGCTATCCACACAAAACCCGAATTCTTTGGGTACAATAGCAGCAGCCATGAAAAAATGGAAAGCTTTAATAATCCTATCAAACATTTAGGAGATTTATCTTCTCAAGCTTATGAGCTCAACAACAATATTTTCAAAACACGTTCACTTATCCCAAGCCCTATTAATCCCAATATGTATTTAGATGTGAATGATTCTCAGAAGAGTGCTATGGGAAGTGCTGCTGTAGAGGTTATGAAGGTCTCAGGATATACGAGTATTCCTTTCTTATACATAGGGTGTGTGGCAGATATAGCCATGAGGAAGCCTGACACTAATAAGAGTGAGCATTTCACTACTTTGATGATTACAGAGGCTTATCACGAAGTAGATGCCAGAGGCTATTACACAGGAAGTTTTGAAGGGATAGCAGAAGGAACAGGCTTTATGCCGAAACCAGATTTTATTATTCCCAAAGCAGAGCAACAAGTAGCCACAGTAATCTCTAACATAGACCCACTAAATCAAGGAAGAATACAGGTTCGGTTTGATTGGCAGGGAATAGCTGATTCTACCTATTTTATCAGAATGATGAGTCCTGATGCAGGAGGAAGTGGTTTAATCAGCCAGAACAGAGGTTTTGTGGCTATTCCAGAAGTTGGAGATCAAGTGATGGTTGGTTTTGAATATCATCATCCCGATTTTCCTTTTGCAATGGGTGCCATGTTTCATGGAAAGATAGGTTTAGGAGGAGGCAGTGGAAACCGTATTAGGTCTATCCAATCACCTGATGGACATCGATTAGTCTTAACAGAGGGTGAAAGTATCTTACTAGCCGATAAGAAAACCAATGAAATCAAGCTTGATACTGAAGGAGGGAATTTAAATATTACTTCTCCTGGCACTATTACGATAAAAGCTAAGAATCTGAAATTTGATATTGAAGAAGATATTGATACCAAAGCAGGTAAAAATATGGATACGAATGTTGGACAGAATATCAAAATTATTGCAAGACAAGAAATAAGCCAAGACAGTGGGAAGAAAACGATTATCAATGCTGGAACCAATACTGAAATATCAGCAAAATCTCACCTAGATTTATACGGTAAAGAGAAATTTATTGGTTACACAGATGGAAAGGCTGAGTTTGGAGCAAAAGACAGAATGCATGTGTACGGAGCTAATTCACTACTCACAGCCAAAGATAAGATTGAGTATAAAGCCCCACATATGAACAAATTACCTGAAAATGGAGAGTTTGAGTATACAAGAGAGAAACAGATAGCAGCAATGTATTGGGCTTATGATGATGAAGATATTCAACTCATGGATGATTCCAAATTTTTTGTAGATATGAACCTTGTTGTTAAAACAAGGAACTACGAAGAGGGAGAAAGTATTGATGTTACTGTAAAATCGGATGATGGAGAACCATTAGCAGAAGGACTTGATAAATTAAGTTTAACAGGTACAGTAGATAAAGAAGGGATGGTAATCTTTAAAGAACCTTTAAAAAATTATGATATAAAAATATTTACTGAAGAAAAATTAGAAAACATATAAAAATCATTATCATGAATATTAACAATTTTACACCAATATTATTAGAACAACGGAGGGGCATTGTTGCCACAACTGGAAGCGGGCAGACAAGACCTGTACAAATTAAAAGACCTAGTTGGAAAAAAGTTTATGAAGGATACCCTAGAAGTGGAAATAATGATAAACCTGCAAATCTAGTTTTTTCAGAAATATTAGGAGATAGTTATGACAAGAAAATATTTGGTAATGCTTGTGCTACAAGAGTTTCTTTAGGCTTGATAAATGGAGGCATGACAGTTAAAACCGCATTTAGAATAACTAATAAGAAACATGCTTTTTTCAATAAAGGATTTCAAACTAGTGTGAGTGGTTTGTATAATTGGTTATCAAAAAAAGAAATTTGGGGAGCTGCTGATATTAAAGTTACTGGACCATCTGACATTAACACTGTAGCAAACAAAATTAATGAGGGAAGGATTAAGAACGGAGTTTATATAATTTTAGGAGGTTTTGGAGATGGAATTTCTGGACACGCAACGTTGTGGATTGGAAGCCATAGAAATGTTATTGGAGGACATGATTATGTGAGTTATGGTGGGACAGTTTATTTTTGGGAATTAAAATAATTTATCATGAAAAAAGTAATAGTATTTATAGTTGTCTTTATAATAAATTTAATAGTTGCTCAAGATAATAAAACCTTTACATCAGCCATATCAAAGCTTAAAGATGATAAAAAATCGTTTGAACAATTTACTCAACTAGGACAAATTCATTGTAAAGAATTTCGTTCTTTAAGAAAAAGTGATTTATTTACTGATAAATATTTAGCATTATTTAATTCATTGTATCCTTTTCCCAGATTAATTGATGAATCAATTCTTAAAAAGACATATATAGCATTTGAAAATAAAAATATAAAAAGTAAATGCTCGGATATTTATTCAACCAAGAATAAAGAAATAAAGACAATTTATATAAAGATTGTAAAAGATAAAAAATCCTATCATAATAATGAAGAGTATTATTTAGAAGAAGATATGAAAGATTATTTAAAAAATTATATGATGAATCCAAATCGATTTAAATAAACATATCTTGTAAAAATTATTAAAATAATATTGCAATCTTCCCCAAAAAACTAAGCATTTAAAAATATAGTTTTTTTAAATTTGGAAGAGTATGAAAAAACAGTAAATTTTCAGAAGTTCAGATCATTAAGATTCTATCTGAACAAAATCAAGGTAAAACAGTGAATGAGATTTGCCGTGAACATGGCATCAGCCAGCCGACATTTTACAAATGGAAAAGCAAATATGGCGGATTGGATGTACAGCAACTCACCAAAATGAAGGAACTCGAAAACGAACTTTCGCAGTACAAAAAAATAGTGGCTGAACTTACGTTGGAAAATCTGGGAAGAATGACCAAAGCAGCAATGGTAAATGTAGATTTTAATAAAAAAGATGCTATTTGGATCGGAAGTTTAAATGCTTTTTTTACTGAAGGATAAGGTATGGTCATTACGTGTAAAAAAAATTTCTCTTTAAAAATGATAAAAAAATTATCTGTTTCTCTTTTGATCATCGTCATAAGTCATTTTTCACAGATCAATGCACAGGAAAAAATATACTCAAAAAATGATATTGATAAGTTTGAGGTTAACAAAAAATATTATTTAGGTAAAAAAGTTAAAGATGTATTGAGTGATTTAAAAGTAGATATTCAACAGATAATTCTGGGAGGAGGTACGGAAGCCAACAATATTATTTCTATCCGATTTATTGATAAAATCAGCAATCAGGAGATAAACTTTAAACCAGCCAGAATAAACCTGTTTATTAAGGAACGTGATAATGAAACCAATAGTTTATTTCGCACAGGTACCGGTTATAAAAAAATAATTAAAAGAGATAGCGTAAGATATAAGACCAATGAAGATATCCTAAAAGAATATGAAAATCTTACAATTATAGACATTTATGCCAGTTCTGAAAAAATGTAAACTGATATATCGTAACCGTAAATAAAAGCATTGGCGGAACCTTTGGTTCCGCCAATGCTTTTTATGATTATATATCTTTATAAATTCTTATTATCTTCCAGTAGCTCTCTTGCCTGATATTCCTGCACCAGATCAATGGCATTGGAAATCACATCGCTCAAAGCAGTGATGAAAGTTCCTTCTTCAGCCATTCCCATAGCATGTTTTAAGGCTTCGATTTCTTTAGGAATAATCTCGTAGCTGACATCTTTACCTGCATCATTAATTCCGTCGATGATCAGTCCGTTAATTTCTTCTTCTGTTCTTCCACGAAGATGCTTTTCATTTCGGATAATAATGTAGTCAAACATTCTTCCGGCAATCTTTCCACATTCTCGGATATCGTTGTCTCTTCTGTCTCCAACGCCGGATATAATACCTATTTTCTTGGTAGATTCAACATTTTTCAAATAATCCTCAATTGCTTCATATCCTGAAGGGTTGTGGGCAAAGTCGATCAGAACTTTAAAATTTTTAAATTTAAAAACATTCAGTCTTCCCGGTGTCAGCTGTGCACTTGGAATAAATGTTCTCAAAGAGTTTGAAATATCTTCAATTCCAAAACCATGAAGGTAACTCGCTAAACTGGCAGCCAGTACATTTTCAATCATAAACCTTGCTTTTCCTTCCATCGTAATAGGGAAATCTTTTGCTTTTCCTATTCTGATCTTCCAATCTCCTTTTTTAATGGTCACAAAGCCTTCTTCATACACACAGGTAGTTTTGCCTTCTTTTGCAAATTTGACAATATGAGGATTGTTTTCATCCATACTGAAAATGGCGACATTGGAATCCAGATCATTGACAATCTTCATGGAATATTCATTGTCGGCATTCAATACACTCCAACCGCTTTTCTTTACACTGTCCAGAACCACTCTTTTTACTTTGGCAAGGTCTTTTAATGTATGAATATCATTCATTCCCAAATGATCTTCTTCTATATTCGTCAGAACACCAATATCACATTGTGAAAACCCAAGGCCAGAGCGGAGAATTCCTCCTCGTGCCGTTTCAAGAACAGCAAATTCTACGGTAGGATCTTTCAGAATAAACTCTGCGGAAAGAGGCCCTGTAGTATCTCCTTTGGAAAGCATTGTATTTTGAATATAAATACCATCCGAAGTTGTGAATCCCACTCTATATCCATTACTTTTCACAATATGGGAGATCAGTCTGGTTGTCGTCGTTTTTCCATTAGTTCCCGTTACTGCAATAATAGGAATGGTAAATGGTTTTCCTTGCGGATAAAGCATATCTACTACCGGTGCAGCTACATTTCTTGGCAAACCTTCACTTGGAGCCAGGTGCATTCTGAACCCCGGAGCTGCATTTACTTCAATGATAGCACCTCCGCTTTCTTTCAAAGGCTGCGTCAGGTTTTCTGCCATAATATCAATACCACAGACATCCAAACCAATAATCTTGGAAATCCTTTCTGCCATCGTAATATTTTCAGGATGCACCATATCGGTAACATCAATGGAAGTTCCTCCCGTTGAAAGATTGGCAGTAGATTTCAGATAAACCACTTCTCCTCTTTGGGGAATGGTTTCAAGTGTATAATGAAGCTTATCAAGCAGTTCAAGAGTGTCTTTATCTACTTCAATCTCAGTAAGAACATTTTCATGTCCGTACCCCCTCCTTGGATCTTTATTTTCTTTTTCAATAAGCTGTTGAAGATTATGCTCTCCATCCCCTACAACATGAGCAGGAACCCTTCTTGCAGCGGCAACCATTTTATTATCAATCACCAAAACACGGAAGTCATAACCGGTAATATATTTTTCAACAATTACTTTTCTGGAGTACTTTTGTGCATGTTCCAGGCCTATTTTGGCAGATTCCCAATCATTAACATTAATGGAAGATCCTTTTCCATGATTCCCATCCAAAGGCTTCAATACAATAGGATAATTGATCTTCCTTATTACATTATTCAGATCTTCTTCATCTACCACAAGGTCGCCAATAGGAACCGGAATGGCAGCATCATGAAGCATTCTTTTGGTCAGTTCTTTATTACAGGCAATATCCACAGCAATGGAACTTGTTTTTCCGGTAATCGTAGCCTGAAACCTCTGCTGATTCACCCCATATCCAAGCTGTACCAACGAATTGGTTCCAAGTCTTATCCATGGAATTCTTCTGGAAGCCGCCTCTTCAACAATACTTCCTGTAGATGGTCCCAGACGAACACGTTCTCTGATTTCTTTTAATTTATGAATACAGGCATTTAAGTCATAATCTCTTTCCTCAATCAGTGCTTCTGCAATTTTGACTGATTCTTCAGCAGCATAAATCCCTGCATTTTCTTCAATATAATTAAACACTACATTATATACTCCCGGAGATTTTGTTTCACGAGTCCTTCCAAATCCTACATCCATTCCCGCCAGGGTCTGGATTTCTAAAGCAATATGCTCAATGACATGGCCCATCCAGGTTCCCGTTTCTACCCGGTGGAAAAAACCTCCTTCCACTCCTTCTGAACATCGATGGGTAATCAATGAAGGGATTAATTTTTCAATCCTTTCCCTGAATCCCTCGATTTTATTGGTAGGATAATTTTCCATTTCTTCAAGGTCTAATCTCATCTGTATCAGTTTCTTTCTTCTGATACTCCAGATATTAGGACCTCGTAGTGCCTGAATCTTTTCGATTTTCATAGTCTATTGGCATTTAAACAGTTAATAAAAACACATTGTATAGCCAAAGATAATGTAAAACCCTAAACAAAACCATACCACGTTTAAAGATTTATTAAAAAAATATTAATTTTTATTCACATTTATAAATGGTTAAAAATCAATGAAAGATGCCACAAAAATCGTCCAATAATGTTAATTATTTTTTAATTTTGTACCATGACAAAACCTGTTGGAAAATTAATAGTGATTGGAGGGGCTGTAAACAAGGGTAGTTTTGCAGAAACCGATTATGATCAGAATATAGAAAAGAATCTTAACTTTTTTGAGCGTGGGATCTTGCGAAAGATCATTAACGAATCGAAACATAAGGAAAACTCTGTGATTGAAATTGTAACAACAGCTTCTCAAATTCCACAAATTGTAGGTTCAGAATACAAAAAAGCATTTGAATTTCTGGGTGCTAAAAATGTCAACATTCTTGATATACACAATCGTGAGGAAGCGAACTCTGATGCCATGGTAGCCAGAGCCAACGCTGCTGATGTGATGATGTTTACCGGCGGAGACCAATTAAGGCTGACATCCATACTGGGAGGAACAAGGTTTCACGATACCATATTATTAAAGTATCAGGAACAGGATTTTATCTATTCCGGGACTTCTGCAGGTGCCGCGGCAGCTTCTGAGAATATGATTTACCAGGGAAGCAGTTCTGAAGCTCTTCTAAAAGGTGAAATCAAAACAACACAAGGCTTGGGTCTTATAGATAATGTAATTATAGATACCCATTTCGTACAGCGAGGCAGAATCGGTCGCCTTTTCCAAGCAGTGGTCAACAATCCAAGAACTCTTGGAATTGGTCTTGGAGAAGACACAGGACTTTTTATTCATAATGATGTGATGACTGCTGTAGGCTCAGGGCTTGTGATTCTGGTTGACGGAAGGTTTATAAAAGATACCAATCTAACAAACATTAATCTTGGGGAACCTATTTCTATTGATAATCTAACCGTTCACGTAATGTCTATGAATGATCATTATGACTTAACAACCAAAGTATTGACAATTGAAAATTCTCAATTTAATCCGATACCACAGGATAAATAATTTTTTGATCGTTTATAATTCAAAAATATCTTTTCTAACTATAAAAATGAAACTACGGTTTCATTTTTTTTGTTTAAAATAGTTGGCTATTTTTAAATAGAAATGTTAGAGTTAATTAAAATTTATCAATTACCTTCGTAAAGAATATCAATTATTATTTATTTTTATGAAAATCATCATCCACGGAGGCTTTTTCTCAGAAAGCGGCCAAAGCCATGAAATAAAAACGGCAAAACAAAATTCTTTACAAGAAATTGCTCAAAAAGCATTTGAATATCTCCAAACTCACTCTGCGTTTGAAACAGCAGCGTATGCAGTATCCCTTTTAGAAGACGATCCTTTATATAATGCCGGAATTGGTTCGCAAATCCAGAGTGACGGTGTCATTCGAATGAGTGCTGCTATTATGGATGGTGAAACCCAAAAGTTAAGTGGTGTCATTAATATTCAGGAGGTAAAGAACCCTGTCTTAGTGGCTAAAAACCTCATCAGTGAAGACGACAGAGTTCTGGGAGGACAGGGAGCCAAAAACTATGCGACAGACCATGGATTTGAAAATTTCTCTACCGAAATTCCACAAAGAAGAGATGAATACGAAGCCAAACTCCATAATGGAGGCAAAGGAACCGTAGGTTGTGTGGCAATGGATAAGGAAGGCAGACTAGCAGTAGCGACTTCTACAGGCGGAAAAGGCTTTGAGATTCCGGGAAGGATTTCAGATTCGGCTACCGTGGCAGGAAATTATGCCAATGCATTCTGTGCTGTCAGTTGTACAGGAGTGGGAGAAGATATTGTCAGCAATGCTACTGCTGCTAAAATTGTCACCAGAGTAACAGACGGAATGAGTCTTGAGAAAGCGTTTAATAAGACTTTTGAAGAGCTAAAAGTGATTGATGGGTTTGCCGGAGCCATCGCTATTGATAAAGAAGGAAATATGTATCATCAAGATTCCCATCCTACTATGGTCTTCGCCAGTTTTGACGGGGAAAATTTCGAGGTATTTTCTTAAATTTAACATTTTTTTATATTTCCATTCATTTTTTTGGCACGTATTTTACATATGTATTAATAACAAATTTTAATATTAATACCTTAAAAAAATAGAAATCATGGGAAACAAGACAAAAGGCTTATTGGCTTTATTAGGTTTAGGTGCTTTAGCATATTGGAAATATAAGAATTCAAGTGCTGAAGATCAGCAAGCAGTAAAAGATAAAATAAACACCGCAAAAGATAATTTGAACAAATGGGGAAACGATCTTAAAAGCAAGGCTAATGATGTCGCTTCTCAGGTTCAGAATAAAGTAGACGAAGTAAAGACAAAAGCTGAAGATTCTTTAAGCTAAATACAGACAGTTTTTTTTAACATTCATATATAGGAAAAGTCATCGTAATATTTACGATGACTTTTTTGATTTTCTATTTATTGTATTTAAAAAACAACTATTATTTGCCTGCAACCAGTCCGTAAACCAGTGGAATTTTATTTCCAAACTGCGGAATTCGCCATTTTCCCTTTTCAAATTCTTCTACATGTCTGAAAGATGGATATGGCGACCAGTCAAACTCCCGAAATATTTCCAGTTTCATTTCTTTTTTTATCAGATTATCAAGAACTTCAGCCAAGGAATGATTCCACATCACATATTCCTGCACAATAGGCGCAGACTGATCGGCATAGGTTCCTTCATACGTTTCCACGATAGGTTTTTCATTAAAATAATGATAGGCAACTTTTGTAAAATCATCATCAAATATCCAGACTACAGGGTGAAATTCAGCCATAATGAAACGTCCGCCGGGTTTTAGGAAATGATCGATCACTGCAGCCCATTTTTCAAGGTCCGGAAGCCAGCCGATTGTACCATAGCTTGTATAGACAATATCAAAATTCTGATCTAAAACATTGGGCAGATTATAGACGTCTGAACAGATAAATTCTGTGTCTGTGCTGCATTTTTGTGCCAAATCTCTAGCCGCTTCTATTGCTTTGTCGGAAAGATCTATTCCCGTAACTCTTGCTCCCATTCTTGAAAGTGAGATAGAATCCTGACCAAAATGACACTGTAAGTGCAGAATGCTCTTCCCTTTTATATCTCCTAACAACTCCAATTCTATGGAATTGAGTGAAGTTCTTCCTTTCAAAAACTCATCTACAAAGTAAAAATCTGACTTCAGATGGGGTTCTACCTTTGCGTTCCAGGAGTTTTTATTTATTTCCAGATAATTTTTCATTTTTGGGGTGTTTAAATAGTTTAATCTCCCTGAATAATATAATTTTTAGACATCAGTTTCCTTTCAGGTTGAGCAGAGTCATCCGGTTGAAACCAAACTTCAACACGACTTCCGTAATAATCTCCCCAACTTCCTTCTTTCACCGTAAAATCTTTCTCATCACTTGAAAATTCTCTCAGTTCATCATTAGGATTGAAAACTTCCCTTATGGATTGTTTCTTTATTTCATTTTCGGAAAGAATTCTATTGGTATTAAAATCATATACTTTTAAATAAACTTTCCCTTTTTCTATTTTGTTAAGAAAAACGTCGTATTTATAAGAACCGGGCTGTAAATAGTCATACAAAAGTATGTCCGGCTGGGTCACTTGAACCAACTGCTTATCACGATTCGGATATATCTTTAAAGGCATTGAAAACTTGGTATTGCTCGGATTCTTGATATCATTATTATAAGGCTTATAAGGACTTTTTGGCGGACAATAAACAAATAAAGCTCCCACTATAAAAAATACAACCACACTGAAGATACATTGTAAAATACCATTTTTGAATTCATCTTTCTGAAACAGTCTGGAAATCCCAAGAATAAAGCCCAAAGCAATGACTAAAAATGGGAGAATTGAGAAAAAATTCCATGTAAAACTACTGATGGGCAAAATAAGAATAAGCAACCAGCAGAAAAGGCCAAAAAATAATGCAATAAAGGATGTGAAATACCATCTCCAATTGAATGCTCTAAAAATTATTTCTTTTATCATAATGATCTATAGTTTTTTAGCTAATCTGTTGTTTTTATAGGTATTTCATATCATTTCCTATTAAAACTTTAAAAAAGTATTCTATCCTAATTGTTCCAGTAGTTTCTTTTTCTGTTCTGTAAATTCAGCATCTGTTAAAATACCATTTTCTCTTAATCTTCCTAATTGTTCAAGCTGTTCAAAGATATCTTCTGAGGTTTTGCCTTTTACCTCAACCCCTTGCTGCTTAATCTGAACTGCAGGAACATTATAAATTACTTTTATGATATCATAGAATTTTTCTGCATCTTCTTTATCCATATAACATTCAAACTCTACGACTCTTTCATCCAGGTGAAGCTTAATAATCGGAGACCTGGGATCTGTCACAAAACTTACCGATTTGATTGTTTCATTAGGATAAGTATTGATTTTTGCAGAGCCAAACATTGATTTTGATACAGAAAGCATTCTTAAAGGAGTTGCAATGAGTACTCCGGCATCTAAAGTATTCATAAACTGAGCGTCTGTGATGGCCAGTATTTTTTCATCTTCAGAAATTAAATAAGGAAGTTCTTTGATCTCTCCTTTGGTAAAAACTGAAAGACTGGCGTTCAGTTTTTCCAATTCATATTTTATTTTCCTTTTTCTGATTTTATAAACTTCATTTGAAATATTCCTTGATTCGAAGTTTACAGAAACAGGAAGATTCTCCTGCTCTTTTACCAAGTTCTGTTCAGGTTCCGTTTTTCCATTTTGCAGAAGATGGTGAATATCATCAATAGTGAAATTATTGAGATTATATAGCAATTCCTGATTGATATGACTTATTTTGTCTAAACATTTATTGCATAAAATATTTCCATCAGAGAGCTTATTTGCTCCCAAAAGTGTATCCATGGAGGTTAATTCCGCATTACATAACGAACAATTGTTATTCATCCTTTTTAGTATTATAATTTATCCAATAGTTTTTTTTTCTGTTCCGCAAACTCTTCATCGGTCAGAATACCGTTTTCTCTCAGTTTACCTAATTTTTCCAGCTTATCAAAAATAACTGACGGATCTTCTTTTTTTATGAAGACCTGTTGTGGCTTCTCAATGTCTTTTACATGGGAAATCTCCGGCTCTAGTCTCTCCTGATTCTGCAGACTGTATATATTGCCCTGTACTGCATCATAAAAAGTCTTCGCTGCATTTCTGTTATACAGTTTGAACTCCGCTTTTGAGCCATTCGTAAAAAGCTTTAATTCAGAGGAAAGCAGTCCGTTACTATGCTGTATAGAAGTAATTTCATGGTGCAGAAATTCATTTTCAGAAACGCCACCAAAAAACTTTTTATCTACAAAAACAATTCTGTTCTGCGTAGAAACCAAAATTCCTTCAAGATTGTTATACAAATATTTTCCTTCGGCAATGGCAATAATCTTTTCACTTTTTTCAAGCACATTAACGAGCTCTTTCACCTCGCTGTTTACAAAAATACTGAGGTTGGAGTCCAACGCGGCAATTTGCCCTTTGATCTCCTCAAGTCTGGTGGGTGTTTCTATAGTATAGCCGGCCTGAACACGCTGAGAAACCTCAGCAGCCAATCCAGGGGTCGGAATATCTGCTTCTGCAGGCTCTTCTTCCATACTGCCGTGTAATACAATATCTCTTATATGTACCAGACTATAACTGGCAAGATCTGATACCAATTCTTTATTTATATTAGTTGCTTTATTAAGACATTTATTGCACAAAGTCCCTCCATCGGAGAGTTTATTTTCTCCTAACAGCGTGTCCATTGACGTTAATGGCAATCCACATAGAGCACAATCTGTGTTCATTTTTAATTTTGTGTGTTTTTATTTTTTAAAGTTTTTCCAGCAGTTTTTTCTTTTGTTCGGAAAATTCTGTATCTGTCAGAATACCCATTTCTTTAAGTTTGCCAAGTTTTTCCAACTGTTCAAAAATTGTCGAAGGGTCTTCACTTCCTGTAGTGAAAACGTTTTCCTGAACCAAGTCTGGAATGGTTTGAGTAAATGCCTGCAATGATATAGAATCCTGACTGGAAGACCTTACAGTATCATTGTAATTTCGATTAAGAATATTTGTGAAAGCTCTTGCATCATTTTTAGTATGCAGTTTAAATTCTGCAGTTCCCCTATTGGTATTGATTTTCAATATGGAGTACAAAAGATTTTCAACATGATCAATAGAAGAAATGTTCTGAAGTGAGAATTCATTCTTTACAACTCCGCCCAGAAACTTCTTATCAATAAAAGCAAGCCTCTTTTGTGTTGAAAAAATAATTCCTTCTCTTTTACTCTGAAGATCTATTCCTTCTGCAATTGCATAAAGTTTCTCATCTCTGTCCAAAATATTAGCAAGTTCCTTCACTTCTTCATTGGCTAGCACACTGAGTCTTGCCTTAAGGGCCACAATCTGATCTTTGATTTCGTCCATTCTTGTTGGAGCATCGTATTGATAAGTATTTCCTGTATAGGAAGAATCATTTTGAGTTTGGCCTGCGTCAATTTTACTTTTCAGAAACATTCCTGTAATTTCTGCAAAGTAAAACTGATCCAGAGTATGAAGAAGATCCCTGTTAATATTGACCGCTTTGGTAAAACACCCCGTACACAAATATCCACCATCTGCCAGTCTATTTTTCCCTACCAGCATATCTGTAGACGTGAGAGCACTACCGCATAATGCACAAATAGTATTCATTTGGTTTTTATGTTTAAAAGTTTTTATTGATTTTAGAGAAAATACTTCCCTGTTTTATAACATCGACTCCAAATTACAAATTTTGAATCGAATGTAGACTTAAAAAATATTTAAATCTTGTCATCCATCAAATAAATCATCCACAAAAATTACTTTTGTGGATGATTTATTTTTAACCTATGGATATATGATTACCCTAGGAATTCTTCTAAAGAAACAGTTCTCTGTTCTCCAGCTTCAAGATCTTTATAGGTAACTGTATTATTTTTAATTTCTTCCTCCCCCAGAAAAACAAGATTCTTAATACCTTTCTTTTCTGCATAGGTAAACTGCTTGTTGATCTTTGAGTTTTCAGGATATAGTTCTGCGGAAACACCTTTTGCTCTTAGCTTCATGATCAACTTTAAAGCTTCCGTAATTCCTTCTCCTCCGAAATTAGCAAAAAGATATTCTATTTTAGAAGAAGCTTCTTCAGGGAAAAGGTTCAGTTCTTCCATTACCAGATAGATTCTATCAAGTCCGAATGAAATTCCGATTCCCGGAATATTTTTCACTCCAAAAACTTCAGTCAGGTTATCGTATCTACCGCCCCCGCCGATGGAACCCATAGCAACCTCATCCGCTTTCACTTCAAAGATAGCTCCGGTATAATAATCAAGTCCTCTCGCTAAGGTAATATTGAAAACTAAGTTCTGCATATCAACCCCAAGGTTCAGAGATTGTGTAAGAACAAATTCCAGTTCTTCTACTCCTTTAAGTCCGATTTCGTTACCCGCAAACTTTTCTTTCAGTTGAAGAAGGTTTTCTAATGCATCATCAGACTGTTCGAACAGGAAGTCTAGTTTATCAATAGATTCCTGAGAAATTTCTCTTTCCAGTAATTCTTTAACAACGCCGTCTTTTCCAATTTTGTCAAGTTTATCCAAAGCCACAGTGAAGTCAATCAGTTTATCTGTGATTCCTGCATACTCAGCTAATCCTGAAAGAATTTTTCGGTTGTTCATATGAATGGTTACAGGAACTTTCAGGTCAGAAAATGACTTTAAATACAACTGAACCAACTCTACTTCCTGCAATAAGCTTTCACTTCCTACAACATCTGCATCGCACTGATAGAACTCTCTGAATCTTCCTTTCTGAGGTCTGTCTGCTCTCCAAACCGGCTGAATCTGATAACGTTTAAAAGGAAATGTCAGTTTCCCATGATTCATTGCTACAAATCTTGCAAAAGGTACAGTAAGATCATAACGAAGGGCTTTATCTGAAATTTGTGAAGTAAGTTTCTGATGGTTTTTATTTTCCCAATCTTCCGGATTTACTTTTGAGGTGTAATCTCCAGAATTTAAAATCTTAAAAATCAAACGGTCTCCTTCTTCTCCGTATTTCCCTGTCAACGTAGAAAGATTTTCAAAGCTTGGAGTTTCTAATGGTTGAAATCCGAATAATTCAAAATTATTCTGTAAAATAGTAATGATATATTTTCTTCTGGAAACTTCCTGTGCAGTAAAATCTCTCGTTCCTTTTGCTAAACTTGGCTTCATTTCTTGTATGTCATTTTGATAAATGCAAAAGTACGGAATTGAACGGAATTTCACACAGCATAAAAAGCTGAAGCCATAATCTTCTTCAGCTTTCGCTGTTCTATGATCATTTAATCTGAAAAATCAGACACTATCCAGGATCTCCAGAATTTCTTCACCATAATTTTCAATCTTGTGCTTTCCGAATCCTTTAATCTCAAGCAGTTCTTCTTTTTTTGCAGGTTTATACCTTGCTACAGACATCAGCTCCTTGTTACTGGCAATAAAGTAAGTAGGTAGATTTTGTTCTCTTGCTTTCTCTGATCTCCATATTTTCAGAGCATTGAGAATTTTTTCTTCATTAAAGTTTAAAAAGTCATTCTCTGCAGAGTATTTAACTGCCTTTGGTTCTTTTACTGTATTTTTGATTTCTTTTACATCTTCAAAATACAGAATAACAGACCAATACCGTTCTTCACTTACAAAAGCTGTTTCTACTTTCATAATTTCGTGTGCTTCCAGAAAATTATCCAACATTTCCTGATCTTTGTAGAGGAATTCTTCGGGAATCCTTATTTTAAAAACTTTTACTTTCATCATTTGTGTTTTTAGAATCATTTTCCTCCTAATAACAGGATTTCATCAACCCGTATTTCTGTAATATACCGCTTCACCCCATCTTTATCATCATATGATCTGTAGGTAAGCTTTCCTTCTATGGCAATTTCTTTTCCTTTGGGAACGTATTTTTCAAAGATCTCTGCAGTCTTCCCAAAGGCAATCAGATTGTGCCATTGTGTTTCTTCTACTTTTTCACCTTTAGCATTCGTGTAATGATCGCTTGTTGCTAATGAAACACTTGCTTTTATATTTCCGTTTTCGAAGTTTACGATTTCAACTTCTTTTCCTGTATAACCTATCAGGGTTACTTTGTTTCTTAGTGACATAACTTTTAGATTTTAAATGTTAATAATTAGATAAGAGACGTTCACTGCTTTCTCAAATCTCTGTTGCAAAGATTCATTACCTGAGAAGCTTTAGTCGGTGATAAACTATTTAAATTCGTTTGTAGTCGTTTGTAGTCGGATATTAAATGGTAAAAAATGAACTCAAAAAAACAATTCATCAGAATAAAAGAATAGATCAAGCCCTTAATCATGCTTAATATCCTATTACATAAACAAAATATAGAATTCACGGTTTCCTTACTTTTAGGATATAAATTAATTATTTTTGCATTCTATTTCAAAAAAATAGGCATAATAAAATTTTTGGCCGGTTGATATAAAGAAACGAGAACTATGAAGAAGCTTGAGATTAAAAAAAATATTCAAAAGGAAGAGGATAAAAATCTTTCGTTTAGGGTTTTTGATTTAACAGAAGAATATTTAAAGGAATATTTTAAACCTCATAAAAAAGACCATTTTCTGATCATTATTATTGAAAGTGGAACATTACAACTTCATATTGAGGACAAAATTCACTTTTTGAAACCCGGAAAAATCTCTGTAGTATTTCCTGAGCAGGTACATTTTATTTCTGATATCAGTAATGACCTGAAAGGAAAAATTATTTTGTTTGAAGAAATACTATTCTGTTCGGATATTTTAAAGAATGAGCTGAGTACTTATAATGTTAACCTTTCCACACAGCTCCACTGTACTATTTTATCTCAGCAAGAATTTCAGCAAAGTTTATATACGATTTCAATTATTCAAGGAATTTATCAAAACCCAAGTCTTATAAAAAAGGAACAAGCAAGATTTCAGATTAAAATATTTCTGTTGGGCTTAATTGAGTCAATCCATGGCTTACACCCTGTCTTACATAAAGAAACTGCCGACAAACCTGTTTATGTAAGGTTCAAAAAGTTATTGAATGAGCATTATAAACAGTACAGAACCGTTCAGTATTATGCCGATGAACTGGCAATTACTCCTAAAAAATTAAACTCAATTACCAAAAAGCATTGTGGAGAAACGGCGATTCAGGCTATCCATAACAGAATTTTAATTGAAATAAAGCGACAGTTGATGTTTTCAGATCTTTCTCATAAGGAAATTGCTTTTGACCTGGGATTTAATTCTCCATCTGCTCTCAACAAGTTTGTAAAAGCGAAACTGAAAGAAACTCCAACAGAACTCCAGCAGGAATTGGCGCAAATGTATAACACATAATCCTGTTTGTATAACACCATCTGCTTTAGCTGATCTAATTTTGTCTCATTAAAAATTAAGTAAAAAATGAGCAAATTATTTATTGCAGGAGAAGTTTTTCATGGCGCGGGAAGTCTTTCAGAACTAGCTAATATTAAAGGAAAAAAAGCAGTAATTGTAACTGGGGGAAGTTCTATGAGAAAGAGCGGAACTTTGGATAAAGCGATTGCTTATCTTACAGAGGCGGGAATAGAAACACAAATTTTCGAAGGTGTAGAAGAAGATCCTTCATCTGCAACATGTATGAAAGGAGCTGAGGTCATGAAGACATTTGAACCGGACTGGGTTATCGGTCTAGGTGGATGCTCTGCCATTGATGCTGCAAAAATCATGTGGGTATTTTATGAATATCCTGATGCGGATTTCGATGCGATGATCAAGCCTTTTACCGTTCCGGTTTTAAGAAATAAAGCAAAATTTATTGCCATTCCTTCTACAAGTGGAACAGGAACCGAAACAACAGGTCTAGCCGTTATTACAGACAGAGAAAAAGGAGTAAAATATCCTATCGTTTCTTATGAATTAACGCCGGATATTGCCATTGTGGATGGAGAAATCTGTGCTTCAATGCCTGCCCATGTCACTTCCAATACAGGTCTTGATGCTTTGACTCACTGTGTGGAAGCCTATGTTTCGAATATTGATAATAATATCGCAGATGCTCTTTCAAAAGGTGGTTTGGAGATTGTTTTCAATAATTTAAAAGAAGCGGTAGAAAACCCGAATAATATTACAGCGCGTCAGAATATGCACGATGCCTCTTTTATGGCAGGTTTGGCATTCAACAATGCATGGTTGGGAATTGTACACTCTTTATCTCATCAGGTTGGAGCTTTGTATGGAATTCCTCACGGTGCTTCTAATGCAATTTTCCTTCCGAATGTTATCCGTTATAATGCGCAGGCAACAGAACGTTTTCCTGATCTTGCCAAAGTGATCGGTAAAGAAACGGCAGAAGAACTTGCACAGGCCATTGAAACGTTACGTTCTGAGGTCAACAATCAGTCGGCTATAAAAGAATTTGGAATTTCAAGAGAAGACTGGGATAAAAACCTTGACTATATTGCCAACAATGCACTGGTAGATCCTTGTACAGGTTTCAACCCACGAGTTCCTACGTTAGATGACTTGAAAGCAATCTACAATGCTTGTTATGAAGGTCTCGTGTACACTGAAGAATTGGTTGCAGGATAGTTTTATATTTAAATTTCAGTACTGATAGAAAAACAGAAAGTCAAATTGGCTTTCTGTCTTTTATTTTAAATCTATTATATAAAAAAACACGTACCATGTAAGAATCTTATCAATAAAAATATATAAATTCGTATATACTTTTTAACTGTAATTAAACCGGCTATGAAGAACTTATTTAAAATCATAGTACAATGTGGATTATTTGTGCTTTGTCCTATTCTTTTTCATGCACAAAAAAACGTTTATGCTAAAGTCTCTCAGGCTCAGTTTGATCTGACAGGGTTTAATCTTCAGCTCCCGGTTCCGAAAAACAATTCTATTACCATTATTAAAGGTCCCGAAATAGCGCGGTTCTCATCAGAAAATTTCTATTACTCAAGTGAGGACAAAAGTATCCGTTTCTTTTGTTCTTCGGATGGGAAACCTACTCAGGGCTCTCATTATCCCAGAACAGAATTGCGTCAGGAAGAGGATTGGCATTTTGAAAACCAGCACCAATTGCTGGTAAAAATGGCTATTCTGGAGCAACCCAGTACGGGAAAAATTATTATTGGCCAGATTCATGGAAACTCAAAAGGCACCGAAGCGGTAAAACTATGGTGGAATAATGGTGAATTGCAGGCTGGTTTCAAAAAAGAAGTAAATGGTAAAGAAGATCGAGTTACCCTCTTGAAAAATATTCCTTTGGGACAATCTTTCGAATACAGTATTCAACAGGACGGTTTACATGTTCAGGTGAAAATAAACCAACAAACCACTGAATATACTTTGGGAGATAGCTGGAAATCAGAAGCCGTTTATTTTAAAGCGGGAAATTACCTGCAGGATAACAGACTTCCGGTAACTTCTGGCTTAGTGGCCATTTATAATATTAAAGTATTTTAATTTCTTTTACTACAGATCACTCAGAAAATTAAGACACTGTTCACTGTAAATGACATAAATTGTATCTTAATTTTCCGCACAATCATTCCAAAATATTTTCATCTATTTCTCTACAGATATTGAAGTGAAATAATTGGGAAAATTATTCATTATCAAAGGGATCAGCATTCCCATATACTGTGCTTCAATCTGAGTACTTTCTTTATTGATAAAGTAAAATAAAAATTTATTTGAATCTGACTGGGCACATTAAGATCACTCATACGATCCATTTACAAACGGATATTTCCGTATCTTTGAATTTAAATAAAAAATAAAGAAGATTAAATGAAGAAGGCTATAAAAAGAACGTTCAGAGTCTCAAAATATGTGATATATAAAGAAACGCTTGTTGATTACAAAGAGCATTTCTGGTCATTCTTAGGCGCTTTTTTCGGGATTGGGCTCATTGCATTTATCCAGTCTCATACGTTAGCAGAAACAGAAAATATATTTCTGATCGGTTCTTTCGGAGCATCTAGCGTTCTTATTTACGGAGCCATTCAAAGTCCATTGGCCCAGCCAAGAAATCTGATAGGAGGTCACGTTCTGTCTGCCATTGTGGGAGTTACCATATATAAGATTGTTCCGGACATTATATGGCTTTCTGCCCCTTTAGCTGTAGCTTTCTCTATTGTTGTTATGCAGTATACAAAAACGCTGCATCCACCAGGCGGAGCTACCGCCCTGATTGCTGTAAGTTCCACCGGAAAAATTCCGGACTTAGGATATTGGTACGTTATTTCCCCTGTACTTTCGGGATGTATTATCCTGATTATTGTTGCTTTGTTTTTCAATAATATTACATCCAACAGAAGCTATCCTACTCACAATAGATTCAAAAAGCTATTAAAAAAAAGACATACACACCACACCAAATGATAAAATAATGAATTGCCTCGAATGTGGCGAAAAAATAATCGGAAGGGCTGATAAAAAGTTCTGTAATGATGCCTGCCGCAACGCCTACAACAATAAGCAGAACAAAGATTCTACCAATCTGATGCGGAATATCAACAACAAGCTCCGCAAAAATTACCGCATCCTTGTAGAAATCAATACCGATGGTAAAACTAAAGCAACCAGAGCCAAACTCGAAAGTCTTGGCTTCGATTTTGATTATTTCACCAATCTGAAAGTTTATAAAAACGGTTCAGAATACAAATTTATTTATGATTACGGCTATAAACTTCTGGAAGAGGACTTTGTGCTGATCGTTAAAAATCAGACATAGCCCCATTACACCCACTAAATATATTATTATGAAAGAAATAGTTCTCATTACAGGAGCCAGTGGCATGATCGCCCGCGAACTTTCCAAAAAACTTGAAAAAGATTTTGACCTGAGGTTTCTTACCCGGCATAAAAAACATTCTAACGAGTATGAATGGGATATTATCAATGGAATAATAGATGAACACGCTGTAGAAAATGTTTCCCACATCATTCACCTTGCAGGCGCCAATATCTCTGAAAAAAGATGGACCCCTGAAAGAAAAAAAGAACTCATCTCCAGCAGAGTTGATTCTGCTTCACTGCTTAAAAACGCTTTACAAAACAAAAATGTAAAGCTTAAATCCTTTATTTCAGCATCCGGTATCAACTTCTACGGTACCAAAACCTCTGAAAAAATTTATACAGAAATAGATCCTCCCGGAAATGACTTTCTAAGTGAAGTTGTTATATTGTGGGAAAAAGCAGCTGACGATTTTAAAAAGGAAAGTTTTGCAGAAAGAGTGGTAAAAGTCCGGACGGCAGTCGTTCTTTCTGAAAAAGACGGAGCTCTCAAAAAAATGGTTCCTCCCATCAAATATTATGTAGGATCTCCCTTGGGAAGCGGAAAACAATATATGCCATGGATTCATATTGAGGACATTTGCTCCCTTTACGAATTTGCCTTGAAAAACACTACTATTGAAGGCGCTTACAACGCAGTAGCTCCACAACATATTACCAATAAGGATCTGACGAAAGAAATTGTTGAGGTCCTGAAAAAACCTCTGTTTATGCCCAATGTTCCGGTTTTTGTACTAAAATTGATGTTTGGAGAACTTGCCACTGCTATATTGGAAGGTTCAAGAGCTTCATGCAAAAAAGTGCAGGAATCAGGATTCCGGTTTAAGTTTCCCGATTTGAAACCTGCATTGAAAGATTTACTAAAAAAAGATTAACCTACAACCAATAAAAAGACCGCACAGCGATATGCAAAATCCTAATATTGATATTCTAAAAACAGAAATCCTATCAGACAACTGGTATACTTTGAATAAAGTTACTTTTACAATTCATAAAAAAGACGGCACTGAGGAAACTCAGAGTAGAGAAGCTTATGACCGGGGAAATGGTGCCGTAATATTACTTTACAATACAAATACAAAAAACGTCATTTTAACAAGACAGTTCCGCCTTCCTACCTATATCAACGGAAACACAACCGGAATGCTGATTGAAGCCTGTGCCGGACTGCTAGATAACGATAACCCCGAAGACTGTATAAAAAGAGAAACAGAAGAAGAAACAGGATACAAAATTTCCAAAGTACAGAAAATATTTGAAGCTTATATGTCCCCCGGATCTGTAACGGAGATTCTTCACTTCTTTATCGCTGAATATTCGAATGAAATGAAAATTGCTGACGGCGGCGGCCTGGAAGAAGAAGGTGAGAATATAGAAGTTCTGGAATTATCTTTTGAGGAAAGCCTTACCATGATCGATTCAGGGGAAATAAAGGATGCCAAAACAATTATGTTGCTGCAATATCTAAGACTTAAAAATATTATATAGTTTTAACCAAACTCTACGATAAAGAAATTTTTATATGAAAAAAAACTGATCCTGATTACAGCTGTTATCATTTCTCTAACAAGTTGTAATCAAGTTTCTAAAGACCATAAAGAATCCAACTCAAATATTAAAATAATGGATAACCCAGAAATCATTAAAAATGTGAAACTTGCCATAAATCCTAAATATCAGGATTGGGTTCTTTTCAAAAATGGAACTTATATTATTTTTGATAATGCTGACACCATTAAAAATGTGAATGAAGAAGCAATAAAACAGATGAAAGAATATGGACCTGTCTTTGTGGGAGGACCTGCTGGGGACTTTAATACCATCCATTTAAACCAAACTGACGGCTGGCTTGTTTCCGGGCATGGCTACGGAATGTACACTTATGTAAATCCGGCAGAAATTGAAAATAAAACACCTAACGATATTGAAATTGGTTTATTTGGAAGATCAAAAAGAGATCTTGATGGACAGAAACCTGAAATAATATATACAAATAGTCGTAAAAAATAGTTTATAATAATTACTTTTAAAATGCTTCAAGACCATATTACCATTCAAAACCGTTATAAAAGTTTCATAAAACAAATCTGTGAAACACAAACATTATTTGCTTTAAAAGACGAAACAGGATATGCTACCTCTTATTCCAACGAAATAGAATATGAAGATGGTGGGCCTGCCCAAATCCTCTGCTTCTGGTCGGATATTGCAAGAGCAAAATCCTGTGTGGAACAGGAATGGGATCATTACGAGGTATCATCTGTTCCTCTTACTGAATTTGTAGAAAACTGGTGCCTGGGAATGAACAGTGACGGACTTATTGTAGGTGCTGATTTCGACAGCAATCTTTTCGGATACGAAGCAGAACCTCTGGAAGTTATTCTTGATATTATCACAGAGTTGAAAAATACAGGAAAATCTCTCGAATTGAGAAAGTTCAAGAATATTGACGATCTTGAAAACCAGGTAAGAGAAGTTTTGGAAGACTAAAATAATACATCAGAGTGAAGAATTGGGGTCTCAAAATCATTTCAGCGATTGCCCTATTGGCAGTCGTTATTTTCAGTATTCTTATGCTGAAAACAATTTCCCAATATCTGACCTTTGAAAAGACCATTGGCTTTCTGGCCTTCAAACAACAGGTTGTCAGCAATCCTTATTGGATGGCTTTTTTCTATATCCATATCTTTTCCATCACTCTTTGTCTTTTGGTTGGTTTAACTCAGTTTTCGACTCAATTTTTAACAGAAAACGGAAAACTGCACAGGATTATTGGAAAAATGTATGTTTATAATATTCTCATCATCAATGTTCCGGCATGCTTTGTACTTGGACTCTTTTCAAATGGTGGCATTATAGGAATCACAGGCTTTCTGCTACAGGATTTTCTTTGGGCTTATTTTACCATCATGGCTGTATTCTCCATAAAAAAGGGGAATATCATTAGACATAAAAAGGAGATGATTCTAAGCTACTCCATTACTACAACGGCCATTACGTTCAGAATTATCAAGAATCTGTTTTATAATGAATCACAACATGATTATGAACTCTTTTATGGTCTAAATGTCTGGGCAGCACTTTTCATCAATCTTTCCATCGCTTATGCTATCCTTGGACAAAGATCGCTGTTATCGGTCAAAAGAAACATTTGTAGCAAAAAGATAAATACTGGCAGATGAAACTACCAGAAATGCTCCTATGAATATTAAAACATTGAAAAGCCTTTTATATCTGCTGTTTTGAGTCCAACGATTGAAAAAACGCATAAACACATAAGATATCCCTGAAAATATAGCCAAAATTGAGAGGAAAACAACAAGTAAAAACAAGTAAAGCCAATCGAAATACATATCGTAAATTTATAGAGTAATATTAATTAAAAATCAAATTCTTATCGGCCAAAATTAACATTGGCGAAGAAAATATAAATACTAAAAGATGAAATCAGGAAAAATGATACGATGAATATCAAAGTATTAAAAAGCACTTCATATCGCTTGCCTTGAGTCCAGCGGTCGAAAAAACGCATAATCAGATAAGCAATTCCTCCAAAAACAGCGACAATAAAAATAATCGCAAGATAAACAGTCGGCATAGTATTAATTTGTGTAAATCTATTATTTTTAATTTACAAAAACAATGGAGAATATAGCATCATCCCTTCAAATAGTGCTAATTTAGATGAATATTTATGTTTAAAAACAAAAAGTAGAATATGGAAATTAAAAATCTGGATCATCTTGTACTAACCGTTGCGGATATTGATAAAACCATTGAGTTTTACACTCAAATCATGGGATTTGAAGTTGTAACTTTCGGAGACAATAGAAAAGCACTTATTTTTGGAAATCAAAAAATCAATCTGCACCAAAAAGGAAAGGAATTCGAACCCAAAGCAGAAAGTCCTACTTGCGGATCTGCCGATCTTTGTTTTATTGCTCAAACCGATATTCAGGAGGTTTTGGAAGAACTTAAACAGAAAAATGTACCAATCATTGAAGGAATTGTAGACAGGACAGGCGCTGTAGGGAAAATAAAATCTGTTTATTTTCGTGATCCGGATCAAAATCTTATTGAAGTAAGCAACTATTATCTGTAAAATAAATAAGGTGAGTTTTGAGATTTTCTCTTAGTAAACTTATCTCAATTATGGATAAATAAGGTTCACCAAATTCAAAATTCTTAACAACTGAACCTCCAAATTCAGCAACAAGGGAAAAATACATTGGAATACAAACAATTAGCCATAAAAATCTCCTTTGAAACAAATCAAATTTATATAAAAAAACACATCAGAATATAAACATCCATTAAAATAATGATAAAGTGAGAAAATAATCATATAAAATTGATCTAATTCTTTAATTTTCAAATTTAAAGCCTTAATTTTGAAGCGGAAAATTCAGAACATTCAGATTCTTCAACAACTATGCGCAAGAAAAAAATGATGATCGGGCTTTGTTTGGCTCTATCTGTTATTGTTTGGGGGCAGAAAAAACCTACTAAGACTACTCATCTTACCCCTTACAGCTATCAAACATTCAATTGTGACAACAAAGGATATTTTGATGCAACTAAATATGAAAAAGAAGAAATAGACGGCGTTAATAAGCTTTTATATAAATTCAACGGGGTTCATTTTGACACCCGTCCTATCTTTAAATTATCCAGTTTGGAGGAAGTCCGTAAAAATAAGGACGCTCATCTGGAAGATTTGGAAAAACAATATCAGGAAAAGAAAGCAGAACTTTATAACCTTAAAGTGATTGATCTTCCTATGTGGAAAAAGATGCATGAAGATGCGATCTACACTTTTGAAAACGAATATGAACTGAATAAGGAAGAAATTCTTGCATTTTCCGATCCCTCCACTCTCAAAAACAGCAAATTTTACGAAACCTGCAGAGAGCCTATTGATGCAATATCGACTCCTGACAGAGAAAAAATGTTTGCTACCTGGAAAGCTTACACAGAGTTAAAAAGCAAAAACAATTCTGATCCACAGGGAGTAATGAACCGCTTCAATGCAAAGCTGAATGATCCTCAAAGTGAAGATTATGCACTGATTGATCTTATTGGCCTTAGTTTCCACAACTGTGCCAACAGCAGCTTCAGACAGAGACGTGATGATGAAGGAACTGCCTATAAAGATTTTGACAAGATTTTCACTAAGTTGAAAAAAAATTGCGATATGCCGTAACAATCAAGATACTGAATATCTAAAAAATAATAATGCAGCACTCATTTCTGGGTGCTGTTTTTTATGGAACCAGATTTAAAATATAGACTATTTTTCGGTTCATATTTCCTCCATTTTTTTACCTTAATGAAAATAACAGGTTCGAATTTGTGAGAACAGTTAATGAACGGTTAAAGGAAGGTTAACAGCCTTCTGTTTCTTTGTCAACTTGAGAAATCCTTTTACTTTCGTTGTTCTAAAAGGCTTAATCAACCATGGATTTTATTTATTATTTATTTTCAGTAATCATCAGTATCGGGATTTCAGCTCAAAAATCGCCCACTGTTGTTCCTTTCTCTTTGGAAAATCACTCCATTTATATGTATTGTAAGGTGAATGATTCCGCTCATGTTAAATTTCTTTTTGATACAGGTGCAGACGGTTCGGTTATTAATGTCAATTCAAAGAAAAAATTGAATCTGAAAGTAGATGGAACATCTGAAAACCAAGGCTCTAACGGAACAAACACCGTGGAATACAGCAGTCATAATACCGTGCAATTTGGAAACATAGACAAAAAAGATGTTCTCCTTACCCTTATCCCCTATCATTCTGCAAATTTTGACGGCGTTTTCGGTACAGATCTGATGCAGGGAAAAATTGTCGAAATAGACTATCATAAGAATGAAATTCGCTTTTATGAAGAAAATACAACCACTTTAGACCTTTCCGGGTATGAAAAAATGAAACTTCACCTCATTGATAATTACCCGGCTATAGAAAGCACTATTACAGTAAACAGCAAGGAATATTCCGGAATTTTCGGACTCGACAGCGGAGCAGATGATGCCCTTACGATTGCTGCTCCGTTCGCAAAAAAGAATGAATTGGCTAAGGTCATGAAAAAAATAGGAAAAGCGACAGCCCAGGGATCAGATGGTTCTGTATATGAAATGCCGGTAGTCATTTGCCCATCCATACAATTTGCTCAAAAATACCTTTATAATGTTCCTGTCACTCTTTCGGGTTCTACAGAAGGAATGGATGCTACTGAAAAAATGGCGGGATTCTTTGGAAATCAGTTTCTCAAAAGGTTCAATACCATCATCGATTTCAAAAATCAGTTTATTTATTTTAAACTGAACAAAAATCTTTACTCTGAATTCAAATAATCGAATGATTTTATCCAGAAAACACTGTTACTATTGTTAATTGTTCTTTTGAGGAATATTTTTTGCTATTAAGATTCAGTAGCAAAATAACCTTAAAAACATTGAGTATTCATGAAGATCCGAGCTATAATTATTCTTTCTCTTTCACTGGCACTTACATCCTGTCAGTACAATGAGAAACAGCAGAAGATGATTCATCAGATCGCAACATCTAATAATTCCGTTTATGAAAATACATTCAGAAAGAATCTTTTTGAAGAATTTTCTAAAAGAAAAATTGTTCAGCTCTCTTCCAATGAAAACCCAAAAGTTGCATTATATTTTTTCCAAATTCTTGTAGAAAAATATCCTGAAGAATGCTTTGGAGTGCTTATGAAAAACCTGAATAATAAAAAAACACTTGATGTATTTACAAGTTATGACACCATTAATGAACTCACAGTTCCGGATGCCATGATGTTTTATACCATCAGCAAAAAGGATATTTTCACTAAAGAGCAGAAAGAAAAGCTTTTCGGGATAATCATCAACAATTTTGAACAGCTATCTCATCTGGAAGGTTATATGTTTTTATACCTTGATAATAATAAAAGCACTCCTGATCCGCAATATTATCAACCGCTCAGAAAACTGATGGAGACGAAAAGAGACAACAGACTCTATGGAAATAGTACGCTGCTGAATTATATGGCCAACTACAATAAACCCGAAGACAGCCTTCTGATCAAAGATTTTCTCTATCAAGCCGCAAATGAAAGTATGCAGTCTCCTACTCACATGAATCCCGCGGTCGATTTTATCAAACATCATCCAAAGCCTTCCTATTTTCCCATTTTAGAGGAATTTTACAATAAACAGGTTAAAGGAAAAGCATTCAGTGCTTATGATTCTTTTTTCGAGCTTGAAGACCTTACTATTGCCACACTTCAGTATAAAACAGAAAAAGCCAGAGATCTGATGAAGAATATTGCTTTCCATACCACCTATAAGCCGGAAGAAAGCGGTACTGCCATCAATGAGCATCTTTATTTTCTTGTGAAAAAATATGATCCTTCCAACTATTTTTCTGAGATTACCAATGCCCTATCTCCTAAAATAAATAAGGTTAAAATGGATTCCGTTGTATCAAAGCATGATCGTTGGGATCGGTATATTCACTAACATGAAAAAAAACGATTAGGTTAATGCTTTGATTGCCACCATTCCCAACCCCGTAAAAATAATTGAATAAATTAATAATGAATACGTTATGATTTTTCAAATTTAATTGCTTAATTTTGCACCCCGAAAATAAGGATTAGATATATGAAAAAAATTGGTGAGCACAGAACGCTTCTTGGAGTAGATAAAAATGTTACTCTAAAAGAATTAAAGACCATTTACAGAAACGTGATGAAAGACACGCACCCTGATAAATTCATTAATGATGAAGCCGGAAAACTGGAAGCTGAAGAAAAAAGCAAGTCTGTGATTGAAGCGTATCACTTTTTGGTAAGTATCAATGCTGAAACACAGGAGAAATATAAAGAAGAATATACTGAAACCATTACAAAATCCAACATTCAGGATTTTTATCTGGAGAAATCTATTCTAACGGTCCAGCACCTGAACGGAAATATGTATGAGTATATAGGTGTACCTAAAAACACATACATCAAGATGATCAATGCTGATTCACCAAGCCGTTTTGCAAGAAGACACATCTATGGAAATTTCGTTTACAGAAAGTCCGGAGAGGCGATGGCAGACTAATTTTTCAATAACAATATATAAAATATAAAAAGGGCCTTCGAAATTATTCGAAGGCCCTTTTTTCTCTGACCGTCATATGACATCATATGAAAAGCCTTTCACATAGTTCCCCTTTAATAATGATTTTTTGGGCCTATTCAATACTCCATCCATCTGTCGCCGTTATGTATCTAAAAGAGGTTTATAACCTGATAAGATAGATTTAATAAAGGTTTATTGGTCTTCAGGATCTTATCAGATGGTTTAAAATAAAAAAGCGCCTCAGAAATTCTGAGGCGCTTTCGGTTAATTAAAGGTTGTGTTATATTAATCTAAATGTTTAGGAGTAAATCCGTCTTCACTCAGTTCTCTGTGTTCATAATCTGCTTTCATTTCAGCTTCGTAGTCTACTTTGGTATCTTTACCCATTCTTCTTAAGATAGAATCGAATAGAGAGTATACTACCGGTACAATGATCAAGGTAAGGAATAGTGACGATGTCAAACCACCGATTACTACCCATGCAAGACCTTTATTCATTTCAGCTCCCGCTCCTGTTGCCAATGCGATAGGTAACATACCGAAGATCATCGCAATGGTAGTCATCAGGATCGGACGAAGACGTGCGTGGTTTGCCTGTACTAATGCGTCGTGAGTATTAGA
Source organism: Chryseobacterium sp. JK1 (assembly GCF_050632815.1). NCBI lineage: Bacteria > Pseudomonadati > Bacteroidota > Flavobacteriia > Flavobacteriales > Weeksellaceae > Chryseobacterium > Chryseobacterium sp. JK1. Next base: position 1,802,402 of record NZ_JBODRU010000001.1, read on the forward strand.
ACCTGCAGCTTTTCTGGCATTCGTAAAGTCAACGATAAGGATCGCATTCTTCGCAACAAGACCAATCAACATGATCATCCCTAGCATGGTGAAGATGTTCAGTGAGTTGGCTGTTAAGGCAAGAATTACCATTACCCCGATCATCGCCAACGGAATTGAGAACAATACCACGAACGGATACACGAAACTGTCATACAGTGACACCATTACCAGGTATACCAATACGATAGCTGCCAATAACGCGATACCTAACGTACCGAAACCTTCCTGCTGGTTCTCCATATCTCCACTCCAGATATATTCTACTCCTACAGGTTTTTTCTTACCATCCATGAACTGTTTAGACCATTCATTGGCAACGTCCCCTACAGGTCTACCTACTGCTTTTGCTCTTACTTTTACAGAAGGAGATTTGTCTCTACGTTCAAGTAAGCTTGGCCCTGAACCCATTTTCACATCTGCAAACTGGCTCAGACGAATCTGCTGCCCCTGAGGATTTGTAAACATTAGGTTTTTAACATCATCAATAGATTGTCTGTTGACATCTCCAAAACGGATGTTGATATCATATTCATATTCTCCGGCTCTGAATTTTCCGTCTGTATTTCCGTTGAATGCAGTCTGCATCGTTTGTCCTACACTGGAAAGATTCAATCCTAAAGAGGCCATTTTATCTCTGTCTATACTTACCTGAACTTCCGGGCTTCCTGTATCTGTAGATAATTCTGCATCTACGGCTCCGGGAACTTTCTTCAGTAATTCCAATATTCTGGTTGCTTCTTTTACAGCGGTTGCGTTATCCGGTCCGGTTACTACCATTTCGATTGGAGCATTTTCAGCCCCCATGATACCAATTGGAGCCGTTTTGAATTCAACCCCTGTAAATTTCTCTTCCAGCTGTCTTTTTATTTTCGCTGCTTTGATGTTGGTACTTTCAGAACGTTCAGATTTGTCTGTTAAGTTGACCTGAACTTCAGATTGGTAGGTTGTTGCCTGAGCTCCCCCAAAGCCTGTCGACTGTTGTCCAACGGTTGTAATAAGGTCTACCACATCATGATCATTTCTTAAGAACTTCTCAACATCTAATGTCAATTGGTTGGTTTTCTCAATGGTTGCATCTTTTGAAAGCTCCATTTGTACTAAGAACTGCCCACGGTCAATCGGCGGGAAGAATTCACCTCCAATGAAACCGAATGCTACCAGCATAAATGAACTTATCAAAACAATAAATGTAATCACTACCGTTGAGATTCTTCTTAATGTAGTCTTCAGACACCATTCAAGAATTCCTGTGATCCAGTGAGTGAATTTGTCGATCAACCCTTCAAACCAAAGAATGAATTTCTCAAACCAGTTTTTACCTGTTAAATGTTCCAGTTTACCGAATCTTGATGATAACCAAGGAATGATGGTAAATGAAGCCAATAAGGATAGTAAGGTGGCAATAACTACCGTGACGCAGAACTGAGCCAGGATGTTTGCTACAAGTCCTGAACTCATGGCAATAGGTAAGAATACCACTACGATTACCAAGGTAATTGCTGCTACGGTAAATCCGATCTCAGAAGCTCCATCATAGGCGGCTCTGATCTTGCTTTTCCCCATCTCCATGTGACGGTAAATATTTTCCAGTACTACGATCGCGTCATCTACAAGGATACCTACCACGAGCGATAGCCCAAGTAAACTCATCAAGTTCAAAGTGTATCCCATCAAGTTCATTCCAATGAACGCTGCCACAAGGGAAGCTGGAATAGAAACCATGACGATAAATGCGTTTCTGATACTGTGAAGGAATAGTAACATTACAATAGCTACGAGGATAATCGCCAAGAACAAGTCGAAAATAACGTGGTTGGCAGATTCAAGGGTAAATTCTGTGGTATCGTTTACGATTTTCACTTTTACCCCTTGAACTTTGTAAGCTTCTTCTACAGTTTTAATGGTTTTCTGAACACTTTCAGATACAGCCACCGCATTGGCATCTGACTGTTTTTTAACCTGCATTAAGATGGTTGGGAACTGATTGAATCTTGCTACTTTTTCAACATCCTTCTGAGAGTCAAAAACAGTGGCAATGTCTGATAAACGAACCTGAGCTCCATTTTTGTTGGACACTACAAGGTTGTTCATATCTTCAATTGATTTATATTTCCCTGATAGTCTGATCGTAGATTTTGTAGTTCTCGTTTTCAAACTTCCTGTAGGGAAATCCAGGTTGGAAGATAAGATAGACTGTTGTACATCTCCTATTGAAAGACCATACCCCTGTAGTTTTTTCTCATCCAGGTTTACCTGAATTTCTCTTTCCTGACCTCCTACAAGATCTACCTGAGCCACACCGTTTACACGGGAGAAGATAGGTTCTATTTTTTTATCTAAAAGGTCATAAAGGTCCTTACTGTTCAGTTTATCTGATGAGATACTCATGGTAATAATGGGTAAATCATCTAAGGAAAATTTATTCAGGGACGGTGCTTTTACGTCATCCGGAAGGTCTGCCAAGATTGCATTTACCTTACGCTGCGCATCATTCAAAGCATAGTTTACATCTGCTCCATCGTTCAGCTGAACCATGATGATGGATAAACTTTCGTAGGAAGAGGATTCTACTTTTTTCACGTTTTCCAAAGATCCTACGGCATCCTCTATCTTTCGGGTCACGGAAGTTTCCACCTCTGCGGGTGAAGCTCCCGGGTATACCGTTGTAATGGTTACCATATTGGTTTCAAACTTCGGAATCAATTCGTATCCCATGAGCGTATAACTCAGGATACCTCCCAACGTCAGAATTGTAAATAATACAATGACTAACGAGGGTCTTTTAATCGATATTTCTGCTAACTTCATAGATCTGCTACTTTATAATGTTCACTTTAGATCCGTTGTCCAGGTTGATCTGTCCGCTGGTTACTACCTGCTCTCCTCCATTCAATCCGCTTAATACCTGAACTTTATCTCCGTAAACTTTTCCAACGGTTACTTTGATCAATTTGGCAACACCGTTCTGAACAACGAATAGCTGCCCTGAACTTACTCCATTTACAAACGCTTCTGCAGGAACTGTAAGCATATTCTTGGTCTCAGCTCCATTGTTGGTACTGAATTTTGCGGTTGCATACATCCCTGCTTTTAAGTTTCCTCTGTTCTGAACTTCAATTTCAACAGGGAAGTTCAAAGAGGCATCACTTTTAGGAGCAATAAATGTAATTCTGCCCACGAAAGAATCTTCCGGTAAAACGTTTACTTTAATAGGAACTTCCTGACCTAACTGGATTTTTCCGATCTGGCTTTCGTCTACTAAAACTGAAAGTTTTAAGCTGTTGATATTAACAATCTCAAACATGGCTGTTCCCGGTGAAACAACAGTTCCCGGTTCTACCATTTTTTTGTTAATCGTACCGCTAATCCCTGCACGGATGCTTGTATCGTTTACTTTTACACCCTGAGCCTTAAGGGCAGCCTGCATATTTTTAAGCTGTAGTCTTGAGTTATCCAGCTGTTGTTTGGTTACCCCTCCTGTTTTGTATGCATTTTCATAACGTTGGTTATCGATAATGGCATTTTGAAGGTTATTTTGAGCCTGAGTAACATCTACTTCGATAGCATCTCTTTTAATGGTAGCTAAAACCTGTCCTGCTCCTACTCTTGATCCTTCTTTTACCAACACATTAACGATACGCCCTGAAATTTCGGAAGACTGATTCATTTCCTGCTTGGGAAGGAAAGTTCCGTTGGCAGAATAATCTGTATCAATATTTTCCCTTGCAACGGTAACGATATTAACATTGACTTTATCTACCTGCTTGGCAACCTCTGCTACTTCTTTTGTCTGTTTTTCTTTGTTCCCGGCAATCTTATAAGCGGCTAAACCTACGAGTACAGCTGCTACGATGATATATATTAAAGTTTTTTTCATTGTTTATTATGGGTTTTGTAATGTGTTTAACTCTCCTTTTGCTTTTATTACTTTTATTTCAGCCTGTTTATAGTCAAGCAATGCATTTGCATAGTTTTGTTTGGCCTGTGTAAGCGCATTTTCCGTATCCAGTACTTCGGTAAGGGTTGCCAAACCGTATTGGTAGTTAGACTGAGTATTTTTCTGTACTTTATCTGCCAGGTCCACATTATCTTTCATGCTTTGAATATTGATTATTGCATTCTCCATATTGGTAATGGCGTTTTTATAATCTAAACTCAAATTCAGTTTTTTGTTTTGGATATCCTGATCCAGATCCTGAATATCAATTTCCGCCTGCTGGATCTGAGCTTTAGTAGCTCCACCCATGAAAATTGGAATTTTGATAGCCACCCCTATTGAAGCATAGTCTCCCCAATTGGTTCCCTGGCTAGATCCTGTAGCATAAGGAAATTTATTTCCCAACCCCTGCCAACCATAGTTAGCTGAAAGCCCTACAGTAGGATAAAGATTAGCTTCCGTTGCTTTTTTACTGAATTGTAAAAGTTCTTTTTGTTTATTTAAAACTTTTATTTCAGAACGGGTTTCCAGGTTAACGTTGGTTTCCAGAAGCTGAGGATTTGGTACTATTGTTTTTTCTTCAAGTTCAATGGCATTATCAATAGGAATTCCCATGTAGAACTTCAATGAGTTTTTAGAAACCTCAACAGAGTTGATCAACTGTTGTTTATTGGATTTGATATTGGTAAGCTGAACGTTGGTACGATCCAAATCTATTGGTTTTGCCAATCCGTTATCCACTAAACTCTTAATGACGTTCCTTGTACGCTCTGTATTGGCGTAGCTTTCTTCTACGGTTTTTAGATTCTCTTCCTGAACAAATACCTGATAATATGCTGTAGCCACATTTTCGATGATCTGTTCATTGGTTAATTCAGAATTTAAAAGATAGAATTCTCTTGTAGATTTCGCGGCTTTAAGACCTATGAAAACTCTTTGATCAAAAATATTCTGATTCAGGCTTACTACGTTTACAGATTGCCATTTTGTTCCAAAAGCTACCGGGATAAGTTCTCCTGGTCTGCCTAAAATCTCTCCTGGAAGCACAGACTTCTGCAAAATTGGATTATAGGTATTGTTTATCGTTGCACTGATCTGGGGTAAAGCTCCGGCTCTGGCCTCATCAATCTTATATTCGGCTTTTTTAACCTGCAAAGCAGCTTTTTTAGCTTCTGCCTTATTTTGGAGTGCCTGCTTTATTGCTTCCTGTAGAGAAACCTGCTGTTGGGCAGACACAGATGAAAAGCCGAAAATCATAAATGCTGCAGCTATCCCAATCTTTAGCTTTTTAGCAGTTATACGTTTTCTTTTCATAATTTTATACTTCGTTTATTTTTTAATTTAATTTTTCAATCATTATTTTATTTCTAAAGGACGAACCATTGTGGGAAATACTTTAGATTTTTTTAATTTTTAAACAACATATTGATAATAATCTCTTTACGTTCAGAAATAATCTTATCATATTCTTCGTCATTTATCATAAGATTCTCCATAAATAATGGTCTTATAGCACTTGGGAAAACCAATAGTGATACCATATTAAGGATAAACTGAACGGGAGCCATTTTTTCAATATTTCCCAATTCCATTTCTTTTTCGATGTCGCTATACATCTGGTTCAGAACGTCTTCTTCAATTTCTCTCTGATGGCATGTTCCCTTGTTGATCTGTGAAACGATATAAGTTTCCAGATAAGGATATTGAAGGCTTGTAGCAAGGCTGCTTTCTATGAATTTACTGATCTTCTCTTTAAAGGGCAGATCGGCATTCTGAATAATCTTTGATTTCTCCTGCTCTACTTTCTGAGCTTCATCAAAAATAATCTGTAACAGCTTATCTCTTGATCGGAAGTAATAGTTAATTAAGGTTCTGTTTACTCCTGCGGCATCGGCAATCTCCTGCGTAGTAGCATCAAATTTTCCTTTCACAAAGAATAAATTCTTCGCTGTCTCCTTGATCAATTCCTGTGTTTGGTCTTTTTTTGCTTGATTTGACATTTTTGTTAAACAAATTTGTGCAAATTTATAGTAAAAAATATTTTTGACAAAATTGTTAAACAAAAAAATTAAACAGAATTGTTATGACATCCATCATATTTTTAGGAATATTTTGGGGATTAATGTTCATAAATATTTGATGAAAACAGCAATTTCATATCTTTGCCGCAAAAAAATTGATAACCAGATGAAAAAAATTATATTACTGTTCTCAGTTTTGAGTGGAGTATTTCTATTTTCACAAAAAAAGATTTCGGAAAACAATTCTTACTATTTCTACGAAAACAAGGGGCAGATTATTGATCAGGACGGGAAGGAGAATAAAGATGTGAAGTATCTTTTTCTTTCAAATGGGCTGAATGTTCAGCTTCGTTCTAATAGTTTTTCTTATGACGTATACCAAGTAGAGAAAATAAATGAATCTATTACTTCTAAAACACAAAAATCCCCAGATCAAAAGACAGAAAAGGTAAAATATAAATATCATAGAGTAGATATAGATTTGGTTGGTTCTAATATTAACTCTGAAATAATTCCTGAGGAAAAATCTCCAGATTACGATAACTTTTATAATGTTCCCGGAAAGCCTAACGGAATTTTAAATGTTTATCGTTTTAAAAAGGTTACTTATAAAAATATCTACAACAATATCGATCTTGTTTTCTTTAAACCAAAAGATACTTTAAAACCTATTGAGTACAATTTTATCGTAAGACCTGGTGGGAAAGTCTCAGATATCAAAATGAAATTCAATGGTATAAAAACTTCTTTAAAAGATAAAAGGATTGTGATGGAACTCCGCTTTGGAGATATGCATGAAAACATTCCTCTTTCCTGGGTCACAGATGGAAAATCTAACCAGGAAACAGCAATCAGTTATAGACAAATTGATGAAAACACTTATGGTTTTGCCGGCAAGCAGGACTTATTTACTAAAACATTGATTATTGATCCTGTTCCTACTCCTATATGGATTAAAAATCACCCTAACTGGGTTTGGCAAAGTAATACATATTACAGAGTGCTGGCCAATTCTAATCAGGAGGTTTATACTGGCTTCACTACTATTGCCAGGTATAATATTGCTACCAGTACGTATACTATTATGGATACCAACTCTCAAAATTATGGGTATATCTGTAAATTTGATTCTGCAGGAAATAAGATATGGGGGGTCTTTTTAGGAAATCATCAATTCAATTACGGAGGTGATGAGACTAATCTTTTAAAAGATATTACGATCAATAATAACAATGAAGTATATGCCGTTGGCCAGGCCAGAGATTCCGAAGGGGGAACCAATACCGTAACAACTCCCGGAGCCCATAAAGAGCATACCAATTATCAGGGGCAGTGGATGGGATATGACATTGATTCTTTTATCATGAAATTTAATGATAATGGGGTAAGAATGTGGGGTACTTATTTTGGAGGAGATCAATTTGACACTGCAAATACCGTAGTTCTCGATTCTAACCAGAATTTAATTATTGGAGGGCTTAGTACTGGTAATAATGGCATTGCCACTTCTAATGGGGCCATTCAAAATAACCCAAATGGAGCTTCTTTTATTGCAAAGTTTTCTCCCACTGGTCAGCAAATGTATGGTTCTTATTTTTTGCTAAGAGATTATGGGATCAAAAAGATTGACAGGGACAGTAATAATAATATCTATATAGCTGGCGATGTCTATCAAGGTTACAATATCAGTGGCCTGGGAACAGTGGGCACACATCAGCAAACTCTGATCGGATATGGTAATATGTACCTGGCTAAATTGGACAGTAATTTTCAGTTTTTATGGGGAACTTACTATGGAGGTAGAAATGCATATGGTATTCAATTTAATTCCGATGAAGGAAAAACAACCGTAAGGGACCTGAAAGTAGACAAAAATGATAATATCATCCTTTTAGGAAATACTGATGCCAACGAAAAAATAGCAACTCCAGGAACACATCAGACCACTCGTACCTCTAATCTGGGCAACGATATCTTTTTAACAAAATTTAGTCCAACAGGATATCAGATCTGGGGAACTTATTTTGGAGCAACCACAAGCAATAATGTAGATGATGATATTGCTTTTGGGCTTTCTGTTGATGATAATAATAATTTGGTGTTTTCTGGCCAGACTTCTAATGGAATTCAAATAGCAACTCCAAATGGTTATCTTCCAACCAATAATAATGGTTACCATTCCGGATTTTTCACAAAATTCGGCACTACAGGAAATCGTATCTGGGGAACTTACTATTATTCTACCATTCATTCTATTTTTGCAAAAAGCAACAATATTTATACATTAGGAGGAACAAATGTCAATAATAATTTTGCCAAATTTTATGACTGTTATGCGGGAATATCTGTCACTTCAAATTCTCCTGTTTGCGTCAGTTCCACCATTCAACTTAATGCTAATGGAGGTACCACTTATCTCTGGACAGGTCCTAACGGATTTACATCTACCTTACAAAACCCTACGATCCCTAATGCTATGGTCGCCCATTCCGGGACCTATACTTGTCAGGTTTCCGGGTCTGGAGCTTGTGATGGTAATTTTACCGTAAATGTAGTTGTAGGTGATACCATTGCACCAGTTCCAAATGTGGCCAACTTAGCAGATATTACAGGAGACTGCCACATAACGGTCGTTAATTTGCCAACAGCTACAGATAACTGTGCTGGAACGATTACAGCGACCACAACGGATCCGCTTTCTTATTCTACCCCTGGAAATTATATTATTCACTGGACCTATAATGATGGCAATGGAAATACAACTACTCAAAATCAAAACATCATTGTAACCTCTCCTTCTCTGCCTAATGTTTCTAATGTCCAGCAGACCTTCTGTGCTACCAACAATCCAAAGATATCAGATCTCCAGATTACAGGTCAGAATATAAAATGGTACGATGCCACAGGAGTTGCTTTATCACCATCAGCTTCTCTGGTGAGTGGACAAACCTATTATGCATCTCAAACTGTAAATGGATGTGAAAGTAATAAGGCTTTCGTCCAGGTTATCATAAATACTACTCCAAAGCCAACAGCCAATAGCAATCAGGAGTTGTGCGCATCTGCTAACCCAACACTGGATAAACTTTTTGTAATTGGAACTTCTCTGATCTATTACAATGCAGCGGGAAATATATTACCGGTAAACACTCCTCTCGTAAACGGACAAACCTATTATGTTACACAAACTATCAACGGATGTGAGTCTGAAAAACTGGCTATATCAATAACTCTTTCTCTGGATAATGTTCCGGCAAATAACTTTTCGCAGGTTATCTGTAATAATACAACCGGAAATACAATGACCGTTAATCTTCATTCTTATGAAGGTAATATCATTAATAATCCTTCAGGATATACCTTCACTTATACTGATGCAGCAGGAAACGTAATTATTACCCCTGAGGCTTATGTTTTAAATATAGGCTCAACGCTTATCCTTGTGAATGTAACGACTCCTGACGGATGTTTTAAAACAGTGAGACTGACTTTAACATTACATCCAAAACCTTCCGTCCTGCTTCCTGAAAAACTTGAATTCTGTGAAGGAAAATCTGTAGTTTTGGATGCCGGGGCAGGTTTTAAATCTTATCTATGGAACACCGGAGCAACGACCCAAACGATCACAGTTTCTACCCCAGGAACATATTCTGTAAAGGTTACCAATAATTTTGGATGCGAGAGTAGCAGCTCTTCACAGATTACTTATTCTATATTAGCACAAATTGTTTCTGTAAACATTACCGGAAACACTGCTACAATCATTCTTTCCGCAACGGGTAATTACGAATATTCGCTGGATAATTCTACTTGGCAGAATTCAAACGTTTTTACCAATTTGACAATGGGAGAATATACGGTGTATATAAGAACAAAATCGGGATGTTTTATCGGGCAGAAAAAATTCTCCATTTTCAATATTCCTAATGCAATAAGTCCTAACGGAGATGGTGTAAATGATACGTGGAAAATATCAGGGTTGGAAAATTATCCTGGGACAGAAATCTATTTATATGACAGACAAGGTGCAATCATATATAAAGAGATCATCAAAAAGAAACCATTCCAATGGGATGGAAAATATGACTCTCAACCATTACCTACAGGAAACTACTGGTACACAATCAAAGTTTCTGATGGAAGAATATATAGCGGATGGCTGCTAATTAAGAACAGATAATAACAAAAAACGGGCAGAATTTTCTGCCCGTTTTTATTTTATAGTAATTTGATTTTATCTTCCTCAATATCGATAATCTTATCTTTATAAAGTCCACCGATGGCTTTCTTAAAGTTCTTCTTACTCATCTGAAGTTCATCTTTAATCTCTTCAGGAGTCGATTTGTCTGAGACATACAGGAGACCGTAGTTCTCTTCCAGCCTGTTCAGTATTTTCTGTTTGAATTCATCAATGTTTTCAAAACCTTCCAGTTGCAGGGAAACATCAATTTTACCATCCTCACGAATGGCTTTGATATAACCTGTTCCCTCTGATAAAGGATATAACTTTTTGAAAACATCAGAAGTATAGATCAGGCCAATATATTTTTTATTGATGATCACATTCCAGCCCAGTTCGCTTTCATTCATCATGATCAAATCTACTTTATCTCCTTTTTTGAATGGAAGATCCTGATATTGAGGATTTCTCTTGAATTTTGTAGTTCCGGTAATCAGTTCCATATCTTCTTCAACATATACATAAACAAGATATCTTTTCCCTTCGATAATTTTTGTTTTCTGCTGCTTGTAAGGAATAAACAGATCTTTGATAATTCCCCAATCCATAAAGGCTCCACTCGGAAGACTCTGCACACAGCTCATAACAGCAAATTCACCCACTTCTGCCAAAGGAATTTCGGTGGTTGCTTTTAATTTATCATCATCCTGATATACAAAAACCTCAACATATTCTCCTACTTCCTGTTCATCACGAATGAAGATTTTGGGAAGAAAAGCTTTTTCAGCAGATTCTTCATCAGTTAAGATCCATCCTGAGTTAATTTTTTCTGAAATTTTTAAAGTCTGAGTTTTTCCGAGTTGCATTGATGATAAAATTAGCTGACAAAGGTACGGAAATAAAGTCAAGATTAAAAAAGCATCATAAAAATCAGATTTCGGATATTATGAAAAACAAATAGAGCCTGTCTTTATATTTGTTGCAAGACAGACTCTATTATGAGTAGTTTTAGTGGAATTATTAATCTATGAGATCAATATTCATCTTAATAAAAGCTATTATTCTTTTATCCATTTAATCGTTTTATCTATAATTTCAGATTTAATATGAATTAAATATTCTCCTTTAATCAGTTTTTCTACATTATAAGAAGTAACTTTTCCACTATCCAGTTTATTGTTAAGTTTGCTGAATACTAATCTTCCACTGGCATCATAGATACTAATATCATGTGTATTACTTGCCTTAGTAAATTTAATATTCAAGATACCTTTGCCAGGGTTAGGATAGATTAAAAATGCATCATCATCTTTAGTTAATTCATTTACTCCTAAAGTTTGACCAGCAATATTAAAATCAGATGGATTAATATGATAGAAAACATTTCCTACACTCGCTACCATAATTCTTGCTTTTGAAGTAGTAACATTAGGAACTGTTATCACTTGCGAACCGTCATTGGGAGTAGATGCTAAAAGTGTAGTTGGATAAGTAAGACCTCCGTCTGTAGAAAGCAAAATACTTACATTGGCACAACTTACAGGTGAAAACGTTGTATTGGCAACATTCCAGCTTACGGTCTGTGTACTGCCTCCAACCCATGTGACCGCTGAAGCAGGTGCCGTTACTCTGAATGGCCCCGAACCTCCATTTACTGTTATTGCAACATCATCATTGGCAACTCCTCCACAACCTGCATTATTGTCTCTTACCGTTAGTCTAAAATTTAAAGTTCTGGCATAGGTAGGCCAAACTTCACCTTTCGTTACACTATTACTTAATACATCCTGAAGCCTCGGAAAATATCTATAAGGAACCGTTACTGGCAAATATGACCTGAATAAAGGGGCATTACCTGTTGCTGCGTTCCAATCTCCGGCAGGACCAACATCATTTTGTTCCCAAGAGTAAGTAAGTGCATTTCCTTGTGCATCTGTAGCGGAACCCGTTAGTTTAAAAGGAGTATTTAGAGGAATAGTATAATTATTCCCAGCCTTAACAACAGGTGCAGTATTAGAGACATTCGTAGTAGTTTGGCATTTTTTAGACTTCACTGTTGAAGTTATAGACTCAAAAGAATTGGTATGAAATATCGCAATACTGTTTGATGCCAAGTTATTTACACTATCACAAATTCCCGCATATCCCATAATAGTAATACCACTTCCAGGCTCCACAGCATTATGCGCTTCACGGTTACCATTACAATAGCTTGTTGTAGCATTAAAAGTATGGGGTCCTCCGAATTGATGGCCCAGCTCATGAGCTACATAATCTACATCATAAGGATCTCCAACAGGATTGGATGAACCAGTAATTCCGCTGGCTTTTATTTTATTTATACATATTCCACCTAAATCTGCCAATCCGCCACCTCCAGTACTGAATGTATGCCCTACATCATAGTTTGCAGCACCTATTCTGGTATTAATCTCGGATTGACTTTCATCAATTAATACATCCGAATTATTATTACCACTAAAAGGATCTGTAGAAGCATTTGTAAAAATAATGTTGTTTTCATTTGCTATAAGTACCAGTCTTACGGCCAGTTCTTTTTCATATATACCATTTACCCTGTTTACAGTAGTTACAATAGCAGAAAGAGTCTGAGCAACAGTAGGTGAAGGAGAGCCGGTGGCCGCAACAGCATATTCACCGGTACAAGCTATTGCCAATCTGAAAATTCTGATTTGATTACCTATACTGGCCGTTACACTTTTTTGTTCAGCTTTTGCTTCTGCCGGCAATGTATTTCTCAGTCCACAACTTGTTCTTTTATTGTTAATTAAATCTTCTTTTCTGTATACTACATAATTATCAATATCACCTTTTGCATAAGGATCAATGTACAAATCACCTGTTGCCGTAGACTGTATTTGAGCGTGAAACCCTAATTCTGTGAAATCCAGCTTTACAGTAGCATATTTATCATCAATTCCTTGCCCTGTAAATGTTACAAGCTCTGGAAATTTTGCAGCCAGTTCGCTATCCATTATAGAAGATTTCCAGATTTTGAATTTGGCTTTTGTTCCATCAGGCATCGGGAGAATAATAATTCGGGCGTTATCTTTGGAATCATTGTCTTTTAATTCGGGAACAGAATTAAAATAGCTTTTCATTTTACCTACATTCAATGTGTAAGTAAGAAATTTTTCAGGTTGTACCGTTCTCTTCGCAGGTTCAGTTTTAATACTTCTTTCATTAGCTTCTGTAAAGAAATCCTGAGCTTTTCCTAAGGAAAAAGATAGTACAAACAACACTGAATACAATAAACGTGTTTTCATCATATATATGTTTAAAATAATTTTCTACATAATCAAAATATTTCAGGTTTGAATTATATCAATTTAACAATCTATTTGATTTTTTATTTCTTTTCAAATAGTTTGAATAATAATTTCAACTAATTGATTTACTGATAGTTAACAAATTACAAATGTAATAAAAAGTTTTTAAAAATAAAAAAGCACCACACTTAAAGTATGGCGCTTGTATTTATTGTTAGAAGTTTAAAACCTTTAAAGGTAAACTCCGGATATTTTTATCTTACATGTGGATAGGTCTCTTCGCAGTAGCATCCAACGCTGCTTCTTTGATTGCTTCAGCATAAGTTGGGTGAGCGTGAGAACTTCTTGCAATATCTTCAGCACTTGCACGGAATTCCATTGCAATTACTCCTTCAGCAATAAGGTCAGCTGCTCTGGCGCCGATGATGTGCATACCTAGAACCTCATCCGTTTTTTCATCTGCAATGATTTTAACAAGACCATCGATATCACCACTTGCACGGCTTCTTCCTAATGCTCTCATTGGGAAAGAACCTACTTTGTAAGCTACACCTTCTTCTTTCAGCTGCTCTTCAGTTTTACCAACTCCTGCAACTTCTGGCCATGTATATACTACACCTGGGATTAGGTTGTAATTGATATGTGGTTTTTGTCCAGCTAATAATTCAGCAACAAGAACTCCTTCTTCTTCAGCTTTGTGAGCTAACATTGCTCCTTTGATAACGTCTCCGATCGCATAGATGTTGGAAACGTTAGTCTGTAAATGATCGTTTACTTTTACTCTTCCTCTTTCGTCCAGTTCAACGCCTGCTTTTTCAAGAGCTAAACCATCTGTATAAGGTCTTCTTCCTACAGAAACCAAACAGTAGTCGCCTTCTACAACTACTTCTTCTCCTTTTTTGTCTTTCGCGGTGATCTTTACAGTATCTCCATTTCTTTCCACGGCAGAAACGGCTGTAGAAAGCATAAATTTCATACCTTGTTTTTTAAGAACTTTTGTCAATTCCTTGCTTAAAGCTCCATCCATTCCAGGGATGATTTTATCCATAAATTCAACAACAGTTACCTGAGCTCCCAATCTTAGGTATACTGAACCTAGCTCAAGACCGATTACTCCACCTCCGATTACGACTAAATGCTTAGGAATTTCTTTAAGATTTAAAGCTTCTGTAGAGGTAATTACTCTTTCTTTATCTAAAGAGATGAAAGGTAAAGAAGATGGTTTAGAACCTGTAGCAATAATTGTATATTTAGATTCTATAGTTTCAGAAGAACCGTCATTTTTCGTGATTTTGATCTGAGTAGCAGATTCAAAGCTTCCTAATCCTTCAAAAACAGTAATTTTGTTTTTGTTCATCAGGTAATTAATCCCGTCTGTATTCTGTTTTACCACTTCATTCTTACGTTCGATCATTCTGGCAATATCTGCCTGAGGCTCGTTGATGATGATTCCGTGACCTGCAAAATTGTGTTTTGCATTTTCGAAATGCTCAGAGCTGTCAAGAAGCGCTTTTGACGGAATACATCCAACGTTAAGACAAGTTCCGCCTAAAGTTGAATATTTTTCAATAATTGCTGTTTTGAAACCTAACTGAGCTGCACGGATCGCAGCTACATATCCTCCAGGACCAGAACCTATTACGGTAACATCGAATTGACTCATGTTATTTTATGAATTTTTTATTATTATCTATCTTTATTCTCACAAATTTACGTATAAATTACCAAGCACCAAAGTGAGTTTTATCAATTTTACAATCGAAAAATTTTAAATAAATTATAGCCTCTATAAATCTACGTTCACTTTACCGCTTCCAATAGTTCCGGTGCTTTCAAAATAAGAACCACCATACACATACCATTCC
Source organism: Chryseobacterium sp. JK1 (assembly GCF_050632815.1). Taxonomy (NCBI): domain Bacteria; kingdom Pseudomonadati; phylum Bacteroidota; class Flavobacteriia; order Flavobacteriales; family Weeksellaceae; genus Chryseobacterium; species Chryseobacterium sp. JK1. Next base: position 1,817,737 of record NZ_JBODRU010000001.1, read on the forward strand.
AGGCTTTCCAGATACTCTACTGTATTTTCCGGGGTTATCTGCGAGCGGTCTTTTTTCGAAACAATTCCTTTGTACCATCTTCCTGATTTGGAAAAGCTTTCATACTCAACAAAATAATGGATCCATATTCTTTGGCATAACTTACACTGCTGAATACTTACTTCTCCATATCTTCCATTGGTATGATCTATCCCTAATTCCGAGCTTCTAAATTCAGTATAGCTGGCGTCAGGTTTTTCACAAGCACATCCTATTTTAGGAATTACTTTCATAAATTTTAATTTTAAATAATATTTGCGCGAAATTAGTTCTTTTTCTTTTCATAAGAAGGTCTGCTAATCATCCGCATGTCTTTTTTTGGGGAAATCAGCATAAGGATATATGATACTGTAATTATAATTTCTGGAAAAGAAATAGATGATTATAGATGAAATTTATATCTATCAAGAATACCGTTGAAAAGCAGTTATGATCTTTCCGGATAACGGTTTCACTATCTTTTTTCTACTATCTTATTTCACAAGCTCTAATAAAACTCTTTCATATTCATCAAGAATGATGTTTTTTGAAAATCTTGATCTTATAGAATTTTTAATGGCATCCCGATTATATTGACTGTGCAATACTTTAACAATTTGCTGAGCGAAGTTTTCATAGTTTTCTATATTAGAAACTTCTCCATTCACATTATGCTGGATAATCTCGTTAATTCCTCCGGGACAATTATTGGCCAACGAATATGTTCCACAAGCGCCTGCTTCCAAAAGAACGTTTGGAAAGCCTTCATATCTTGAGGAAAGAATGAACAGGTCTGCATATTTCAAAAACTGATAAGGATTTTCCTGTCTGCCATGAAAAATAACGTTTTTAAGTCCTAAAAACTCTTTTGTCTGAAGCAAAACATCTTTGTCTTTTCCATCTCCCAGAATGTGGAGCAGAATATTATCATTTTTAAGTCTTGAAAAAACTTTCAACAGATTGTCAAATCCTTTTCTTGCCGATAGATTGCCAATGGCAACAACATTTTTATAGTTATATTTAAAACATTCAGGTTTCAGGGAAACAGCAAGTTTATCATCTATAAAATCAAAGTCTACTGGATTGTTGATCTTGACAATTTTCTTCTTTTTAATATTAAAATTATCGACAAGATCTTTCATCATATCATCGCTCTGTGCAATGATTTTCTGATAGTTATTGTAAAAATTATAGAAGAATTTTATATCTTTTCTGGTAACATGCTGGGTAACCACATTGGTTTCTCTGGCAATAAATTTAGTTCTCGGAAAAAGTTTGATAAACAGAGATAAATAAGCATTTACTTCTCCAAAACCAGAGAACACAATATCAGGTTTTCTTCTATATATTTCTCCTAAAATAGGTTTTAAGGAATGTCTGATTCTTTCGGTATTGATATCAATAATTTCGACATCTTTTTTTAGAAAATTGAGGTATCCACCCTGTTTACGTAAAAGCAAAATCTTAGGCTCAAACCTATCTCTGGAGAGATGATTCGCTATAGTAGTAACTATTCTTTCTGCGCCCCCGGTTTCTAAGTCCGGCAGAATAAATATGACAGATATTTTTTTCATCAGTTAAAGTTACTAAAAAGTTTCATTATGAGTCAAATATTGAGCTGCCGAAGATTACTGTAACAATGGTTATTAACAGAAATTAACTAACCTTTAAAATATATTGAACTTTTACAGGATTTATTTCATAAAAAAGTAAGCTCTTTTGTGAAAGAGCTTACTTTTTATTTTTAGTGGTATTGAAAACATTAATTTGCAACATCACTGATGAATTTAATTCTCAGCATTCTTACTTCTTCATCAGACAGCTCATCTCCAAACTCATCCAATAAAATTTTCATACTGTCGCTTTCAGATTCGTTCATGAACTCCATAAAGCCATCTACGATATCTTCGTCAAAATTATCTTCAATATAATAGTCTATATTGAGCTTGGTTCCCTGGTAAACAATTCTTTCCATTTCTTTTAAAAGCTCATCCATGGAAAGATTTTTGGCTCTTGCGATATCTTCAAGATCAATTTTTTTATCGGTACTTTGAATGATGAAAACCTTGTGACTTGATTTATTAGCCACTTGTTTCAATACCATATCCTGAGTACGCTCTATGTTATTATCCTCAACGTAGGTTTTGATATAATCAGCGAATTCTTTACCATATTTTTTGGCTTTTCCTTCTCCTACTCCATAAATTTTGTTGATCTCATCTACCGTAATTGGGTATTGAACCGTCATATCCTCTAAACTTGGATCCATAAATACCGTGTACGGTGGAATACCATGTTTTTTGGCTACTTTTTTTCTCAATTCTTTTAATAGAGTAAACAGTTTTTGATCTAAGCCACCACCTGCCTGTTGCTGTAGCTGATCACTTTCTGCTTTTGCCTGTGTAAGATCGAATTCTCTGTCTTCTGCTATTAAAAAGGTCTCTTTAGATTTGCCACTTACTACTTTTCTTCCCTTTTCGGTAATTTTTAAAACACCGTAGGTTTCAATATCTTTCTGCAAGAAGTTCTGAACCGTCGCCTGTCTGAGAATTGTTTTCCAGTAATTATCTTTTTCTTCTTTTCCGAAGCCAAAGTAAGAAGACTGCTCCAGTTTGTATGATTTCGTAACGGCTGTTTCTTTTCCAACGATCACAGAAATCAGATCTTTAGCTTTAAATTTTTCTCCTGTATCATTAATCAGTTCCAGAGATTTTTCCAGATCAGCAGTAGCATCTTTTAATTTTGGAGGGTTGGACGAATTATCACACATATTGGCTCCGTCTCCTTTTACAGGATCAAAATTTTCCCCAAAATAATATAAAATATACTGTCTTCGGCTCATGGACGTTTCGGCATATCCCACTACTTCGTTCAAAAGCTGTAGTCCGATTTCTCTCTCTGAAACAGGTTTCTGCGCCAGGAATTTCTCCAGTTTCTCAATGTCTTTCGGATCGTAAAATGCCAAACAGTGCCCTTCTCCTCCATCTCTTCCTGCTCTTCCGGTTTCCTGGTAGTAGCTTTCCAGAGATTTTGGAAAGTCATAATGAATGACAAAACGAACATCCGGCTTGTCAATTCCCATTCCAAAGGCAATGGTTGCAACAATCACATCTACTTCTTCCATCAGGAATTTATCCTGATTGGCGACCCTTATTTTTTGATCAAGACCTGCATGATAAGGAAGGGCATTAATGCCGTTTACCTGTAAAAGCTGAGCAAATTCTTCAACTTTTCTTCGGCTAAGACAATATACAATCCCCGATTTTCCTTTATGCTGATTGATAAATTTAACGATTTCCTTATCTACATTGATCTTCGGACATACCTCATAATACAGATTAGGACGGTTAAAACTTTCTTTAAATACCAATGCGTTGGTCATCCCTAAAGTTTTCTGGATGTCATCCTGAACTTTAGGCGTTGCGGTTGCCGTTAAGGCGATCACCGGTACACTGGCGATCTTGTCTATAATCTGTTTAAGATTTCTGTACTCCGGCCTGAAATCATGTCCCCATTCTGAAATACAGTGCGCCTCGTCGATCGCGAAGAAGGAGATCTTTACATCTTTCAGGAAGTCCAGATAATCATCTTTAATCAATGATTCAGGAGCTACATACAGAAGCTTGGTTTTTCCGTTTTTAATATCGTCAAAAACCTGTTTGGTCTGCGTTTTGTTTAATGATGAATTCAGTACGTGTGCTACTCCATCATCGGATGAAAGACCATTAACGGCATCTACCTGGTTTTTCATCAACGCGATTAGGGGCGAAACGACTATTGCCGTGCCTTCCGAAATAAGTGCCGGAAGCTGATAACATAATGATTTTCCACCTCCAGTAGGCATCAAAACAAATATATCCTTTCCATTCAATAGGTTGTCTATAATCTGTTCCTGCTGGCCCTTAAATGTAGAAAACCCAAAATACTTTTTCAATTCGCCTGATAAATTGGCTTTTTTTGCGCTCATCTAATTTTCTATTGCTAAATTTGCATGTCTCCCAAAGTTATAAAAATTCTGCTTAAAATAAAAGCGAACGAATTTATAAAAAATAAAATTTATATTAAATATTCTTTTTAAAATATAACGTTTTTTAAGAACTTTTTTGTATACCTTATCATCATAAAATGGATAGAACCAACATTATATCAATTGCTAAAAGCACTTTAGAAATAGAAATTTCTGAACTTGAAAAATTAAAAAACAGAATTGATGAAGAATTTGCCCAGGCAGTAGAGATTATTCATTCCGCAAAAGGTAAGCTTATCGTCGTGGGAATAGGAAAATCCGCTCATGTAGGCAATAAAATTGTAGCAACTCTTAATTCTACAGGTACTCCGTCTCAGTTTTTACATGCTTCAGAGGCTATCCATGGAGATCTGGGAGTGATCCAAAAACAGGATGTGGTATTATGCATTTCCAATTCCGGAAATTCCCCTGAAATAGCCAATCTTGTTCCTTATCTAAAGGATTATTCCTCTGCTTTAATAGGAATGACAGGAAACAGATCCAGCAAACTGGCTGAATTTTCTGAAGTCATTCTAGATACTCATGTAGAAGTAGAAGCCTGTCCTAATAAATTGGCACCTACCAGTTCTACAACCCTTCAGATGGCATTGGGTGATGCATTGGCTGTTGCTTTAATGGAACTTAATGATTTCAAAGCAAATGATTTTGCCAAATTTCATCCGGGAGGAAGTCTCGGTAAAAACCTAACCTCTAAGGTAGAGCAGTTTCTGTCTTCACAAAAGCCTCAGGTTACTGAAGATGCTCCGGTAAGAGATGTTATTATTTCCATCAGTGCATCAAGACACGGAATTACAGTGGTCACAAATGAAAATCAAATCATTGGAGTAATTACAGATGGTGATTTGAGAAGAATGCTGATGAAAGGAGAAGATATCACGAAAGTATCAGCAAAAGACATCATGTCTGCCCATCCACGAACGATTGAGAAAGAAGCATTAGCAAAAGAAGCCATGAAAATACTTAAAGAAAACAATATCGGGCAGCTTGTGGTTACCGAAAACGGAAAGTATTTTGGAATCATTGACCTTCATAAGTTACTTGACGAGGGAATAAACTAATGGTATCGGAATGAGTCATTTTCTGAAAATACATATACAGGAAATTGTCAGCCTCAGTGAGGATGAATTTGAAACAGTACAGGCGCTTTTCATCAAAAAAAAATTCAGGAAAAGGCAGTTTCTCGTACAGGAAAACCAGCCGGTGAATGAAATATTTCTTATAGAGAAAGGTTTTGTTAAAAGCAGTATCATTGATTCTTCCGGGAAAGAACATATTCTGCAGTTTGCTTCCTCCAATTGGTGGATCTCAGATTTTGCAGGATTTTTTAAACAGGAAAACTCATCGCTGGCTATAGATTGTATTGAAGAAGCCGAAGTATATTCCATTTCTTTTGAAAATATGAACCTTCTGTGCTCTCAAATGCCGAAAATGGAACATTTTTTCAGAATAAAATCTAACTTCGGATATGTTGCTTTGCAGCAGAGAATTCTTTCATTAATGAGCAAAACTGCCAGGGAGCGTTATGAAGATTTTGTAAAACAGTATCCCGGCTTTACCGAACATATTCCCAAACAGCTTATTGCAAGCTATCTGGGAGTTTCAAGAGAAACATTAAGCAGATTATATTGATAGATGTGACGCAGGTCACATCTTTTTTTTGACCTACATCCTTATTGTTGCTTTTATATATACACCATCTTTGTGTTATCATTTTTAAATCATAAAACAAATGAAAAAGAAAGCATTAATTGTAGTGACAAGTGTAGAAAAGTATCCTAATATGGAAAGAGCAACAGGATTATGGCTGGGAGAAGCGGCTCATTTCTATGAAAAACTGCATGAAAAAGGATACGATATTGATTTTGTAAGCCCCAAAGGTGGCTATACTCCACTAGATCCGGTTTCCTTGCAAATGTTTGTACAACCGGCAGACTGGAAATATTATGCAGATGAAGATTTCAGAAAGAAATTAGGTAACACTTTAAAACCGGAAGATATAACTCCTGAAAATTACAGTGTCATCTACTATTCTGGAGGTCATGGGGTAGTCTGGGATTTCCCTGAAAATGAAAAATTACAGGAAATTGCCCGTAAGATCTATGAAAATGAAGGAATTGTTTCATCGGTATGTCATGGAGCTGTAGGCCTTTTCAATATTCATCTTTCCAACGGAGACTTGCTCATCAAAGGTAAAACGGTGACCGGATTTTCAAATTCGGAAGAAATTGCTGTGGAACTGGCCGATCATATCCCTTACCTTACAGAAGATGTTTTGAAAAGCAGAGGAGCTCATTATGTAAAATCGGAACAGGATTTCGTTTCTTTTGCTGTTGCCGACGGCCGTTTGGTGACAGGACAAAATCCTCAGTCCGGAGGTGAAGTTGCAGAAAAAGTATTGGAAATTCTTGAAGGATAAAGAATAGCAACATTCAAAAACAGGAGCTGTCGGAAGTTGAGAAAGCTTTTGACAGCTCTTGCTTTTATGATACAAATGAAGCTTTTAAAATCATCTCAGATATTCCCTTTGTAAACTTGAACAAAATCATGAACAATAAATTATAAATACTGATTATTATTTCATAATTTCGCAGACTTAATCTGCTATCCTAAGTCGGTTGGCATTTTGATAGATTATTATATGGACAATAATAAAGACATGTCCTTTCTTGGGCATATTGGAGAGTTAAGAGGACACCTGATCCGTTCGATGATTGCTATCGTTGTTGCTGCTTTTATAGTGGGTTTCAATATTAACTGGATTATGGACCATATCTTTTTTGGTCCTACAAGAAATGATTTCCCTACGTTCAAGGTTGTTAACCATTTTTCGAGAATGATTTTAGGAGAAGACAGCATTCATCTTCCTAAAGAATTCCCGGTTCGTGTACAGAGGTTATATCAGCAGTTTAATGTGATGATGGCCGTTTCTGTGTTTGGAGGAATGGTAGCGGCATTCCCGTATATTGTATGGGAATTGTGGCGTTTTATTGGTCCTGCATTACATCCTAAAGAGAGAAAGAATTCTATTTATATCATCAATGCCGTGTGGATGCTTTTTATGACTGGTGTTTTATGTGGTTATTTTTTAATTCTTCCGTTTGCAGTTAATTTTGGAGTTATTTTCAAAATTTCAGATATCATCGTACCTTTATATGATCTGAGTGATTATACTACTTTATTTTTACAGGTGGTTTTGGGAATGGGCATTATTTTCCTTTTCCCTATTCTGATCTATTTCCTTACAAGCATAGGAATTCTTACTCCAACCTTCATGAAAACTTACCGTCGCCATGCGATTGTTTTAATCATGGTGGTTGCAGCAATCATTACTCCTGCAGATGTTTTGAGTATGATGATGGCAGCATTCCCATTACTTATCTTATACGAATTCAGTATTATGATGTGTACCTTCACATATAAAAAGGTGCAAAAAAGCAACGGAAATCTTCCGACAGTACAGAAGTAAGTTTCGCTTCATTATAAATAAACAGACGTATTTTCATCGATGAAAGTACGTCTGTTTTCTTTTTGTACACGATCAATACTTACTTTTGGACGTAAATCTTTGGTATGTCTTTTGAACATCAGGTATCGAATTTTTATGTACTCCGCTGCATTTAATTTAATTTTATATTTTTGAATAGATATTAATAAAGCTAAAAATGAAAAAGCTATCATATACCCTTCTATTTGCATCAGGACTGGCTTTCGGTCAGTTCTTTGAAAAAGATAAAGTTTTCACCAGACAGGATACTTTAAAAGGTTCCAACACCTCATTCCGGGATTTTTGGGATGTAAAGAAATACAACCTTTCTGTAGAGCCGGACTTTAAAGAGAAAAGCATAAAAGGCAGTAACAAAATAAGCTTTGAAATTGTTAAAGATGCAATCAATCCTGTATTCCAGATCGATTTGCAGCAACCCATGAAAGCAGATCAGGTAACAGCCGATTTTCCTATAGCCAATTATAAACAGGACGGTGATTTTATCTTTATTAATACCAATAAAAAGTTTAAAAAAGGAGAAAAATACACCATAGATATTACCTATTCCGGAAAACCAACAATCGCTAAAAACGCCCCTTGGGATGGCGGATGGGTTTTTACAAAAGATAATAACGGAAATCCGTGGATGAGTGTTGCAGATGAAGGAATTGGCGCTTCTATCTGGCTTCCTACCAAAGACATATGGAGCGATGAGCCTGATAACGGGATCATTATGAAAATCATCACTCCAAACGATCTTGTAGGCGTAGGAAACGGAAGACTGATTGATAAAAAAACAGAAGGCAGCAAAACCACTTATACCTGGGAGGTAAAAAACCCGATCAATGCTTACTCCATTATCCCGAATATTGGGAAATATGTTAATTTTAAAGATACTTTCAATGGAGAAAAAGGTAAACTGGATCTTGATTACTGGGTATTGGACTACAATCTGGAAAAGGCTAAGAAACAGTTTCAACAGGTAAAACCTATGCTTTCCGCTTTCGAATATTGGTTCGGGCCTTATCCTTTCTATGAAGATTCCTATAAACTGGTGGACTCGCCTTATCTGGGAATGGAGCATCAAAGTAATGTAGCTTATGGAAACGGCTACCAAAACGGTTATCGCGGGACCGATTTTTCAGGAACAGGAGTTGGTTTGAACTGGGACTATATTATCATTCATGAAAGCGGTCATGAGTGGTTTGCCAATAATATTACCGCAAAAGATCAGGCTGACATGTGGATTCATGAAAGTTTCACCATGTATTCTGAAGTTCTGTTTACCGAAAAGTATATGGATAAAAAAGCGGCCGATACGTACGCTATAGGAATTCGCTCAAAAATCCAGAACGATGTGCCCATTATTGGAAAATATGGAGTAAGAAATGAAGGAAGCGGAGATATGTATCCGAAAGGAGCAAGCATGCTTCACACTATAAGACAGGTCATCAACAATGATGAAAAATTCCGACAGATTTTAAGAGGATTAGGGAAAGATTTCTACCATCAGACGGTTACTACCCAACAGATTGAAAATTATATCTCTTTAAAATCAGGGATTGATTTTTCAACCGTTTTTGAGCAGTATCTTAGAACGGTTATGATTCCTACCCTCGAGTATTCTCAAAACGGCAATACCTTGAAATACCGCTATACAGATGTTGTAAAAAACCTGAAATTGCCTGTGATCATCAATGGTAATCAAACTATTACTCCTACTGAAAACTGGCAGACCACAACCCTTAAGAAAAATACTGCAGTTGAGTTTAATCCCAACTATTATATCAATTATAAAAATGTTCAATAAATTAAATTTAAGAAAAGTTTAATACTTGGTTTTGTAACATAATGAAAAAAAATGCAACTATTTATTAATTACAATTTATAAGCATAATGAGAAAAATAACACTAAGTTTGGGGCTTTTCGTTGCTTTTTTGGCGAATGCACAATCTATAAAAACCACTATAGACCTTGTGAATGTAAAAGACGACAAGGTTGCCGTGACAATGGAACTTCCAAAGATGAAATCTGGAGATGTAAAATTCCATTTTCCTAAAACAGTTCCCGGCACCTATTCCGAAGATGATTACGGAAGGTTTATAGAAGGGATCAAATTCTACGACAATAAAGGCAAAGAACTTACCTATACCAAAGTAGACGACAATACATATTCCCTGAAAAATGCGCAGGGTCTGAGTAAAATTTCCTATCTGGTAAACGACAGTTTTGATGATGAAATGGATACCTCAAAGCATAAAGCCGTATTTTCTCCATCAGGAACAGATATTGAAGAGGGAAAAGTCTATATGATCAATACCCACGGATTTATCGGCTATATCGACAATATGCAGGATGTTCCTTATCAGCTGGTTATTAAAAAGCCAACAGGGTTTTATGGCACGACCGCATTGGTAGATCAGGACAAATCTGACGCTACAGATACCTATACCCTTGCCAATTATGCTAAAGTAACCGATTCTCCATTAATGTATACAAAGCCTGACTTCATTACCTTCAACGCAGGAGGAATGGAATTGGTTCTTGGAGTATATTCTCCAACAGGAAAGTACAAGGCTGCAGACTTCAAAGATAATCTGGAGAAAATGGTGATTGCTCAAAAGAAATTCTTAGGGGATATGAATACCAATAAGAAGTATGCGATCATGCTTTACCTTGCAGGAGGTGACGGGCCAAAAATCAAAGGATTTGGAGCGTTGGAACATCATGAATCTACTAGTGTTGTGCTTCCTGAGGCAATGCCAAAAGATGCGATAGACAATACCATTACAGATGTGGTTTCCCACGAATTCTTCCATACCGTGAATCCTCTGAAAACCCATTCTGAAGAAATTCACTACTTCGACTATGCAGACCCTAAAATGTCTCAGCACTTATGGATGTATGAAGGGGGAACAGAGTATTTCGCCAACCTGTTCCAGGTGCAGGAAGGTCTTATAGACAAAGAACATTTCCTTCAAAGAATTGGAGAGAAAATCGCAAATTCCAAGAATTACAACGATACAATGCCTTTTACGGTAATGAGTAAAAATGTATTGAAGGAGCCTTACAAAGATCAGTACAGAAATGTATACGAAAAAGGAGCCCTTTTGGCGATGTGTCTGGATATTGAATTAAGAAAGCTTTCCAACGGAGAAATGGGATATCGTGATATGATCAGAAAGCTATCTCAAAGATTCGGGGAAAACAAACCTTTCAAAGATGATAAACTTATTGACGAACTGGTAACTGTAACAGGATATCCTCAGGTAAAAGATTTTTATAACAAATACATTGCAGGAAATCAGCCGACTCCTTATGCAGAATACCTGAAAATGGTAGGAATAGATATACAGAAACAGGAAAGCAGACCTTTATTCTGGTTTATTAAAGATCCCAACCAAACCGGTTTTGACGAAAAAAATAATGCCTTTGCTTTTGATGAAAACTCAGCACTTTCTCCTTTCGCAAAAAGTATAGGATTTAAAATCACAGATCAGGTATTGGCATTGGATGGAAAAACAGTTGATGTTAAAAAAATACAGGATTTCATTGGCTACACCCAGACGATTAAAGAAGGGCAGACCGTGACTGTTACGATTTTGAGAGACAATGCTGGTAAAAAAGAAAAAATGACCCTTACCGGAAAAGCTATTCTTGATAAAATGACAATGGAAACCCCGGTATTTAAAGCTAATCCCACTCCGGAAGAACTGAAATTGCAAACCCAATGGCTAACGGGTAAAAAATAGACTGTTCTACAATTTCAGTCTATTTACATAATAAAAAGCACGAATAAAATATTCGTGCTTTATTGTTTCTGTAGATCAATATAGGGTATTTCTAACTTCAGTTGAATGAGCATAGCAATACTATTTTTACTCCTTCTTAATCGTTATTCTAAAAGTGCTCCCCTTTCCTACTTCAGTCTGGGAAATCTTAATGTCACCATTATGATATTCGTGGATTACTCTTCTTGCCAAAGACAATCCTAATCCCCAACCTCTTTTTTTAGTAGAATATCCAGGGTTGAAGGCGTTTCTGGCTTGTTGTTTTGTCATTCCGCTTCCGTTATCTTTTACTTCTATCAGAATACTTTTATTTCTCTCAAATACAGACATCGTGATTGCACCCACTCCTTTCATGGCATCTACGGCATTTTTCACAAGGTTTTCAATCACCCAGCTCATCAGGATCTTATTATGAGGAACCAAAAGAGTATACGTTGGAAGATGCAGGGTAAAATCTACCTTTCTGGAAATTCTGGTTTTCAAATAATCAAAATTCTCTTTAATCGTTTCATTGAGGTTCATATCATTCAGTTCAGGAACAGATCCTATTTTGGAGAATCTTTCAGAAATTGTTCTTAACCGCTCAATATCTTTTTCAATTTCGTGCACGCCTTCAGATTCAGGATTATCCAGTTTCATAATCTCTATCCAACCGATCATAGAAGACAGCGGAGTTCCGATCTGATGTGCTGTTTCTTTAGCCAAACCTGCCCAAAGATATCCTTCATCAGTCTTTTTGATGGTTCGGAAAAACCAAAAGGTAAAACCAAAATACAGCAAAATAAAAAGCCCTAAAATATAGGGAGAATACTGCAAATTATTGAGAAGCCGGGAATTATCATAATACACAAACTGATTATTGCCATCCGGAACTTTGATCTCTATGGGATTATAGTTTTTTTCCATATTGATAATCAGCTCATTAAGCTTTACCGGATCTTTTATTGTGCTTTCCGGAATATTTCGATAATAGCCAAGATCAAGAATAGGGTTTTTATATTTATCTGTTACAATAAACGGAATGGTATTGTTGATATTCAGAATATCCGGCAGAAGATCAAGAACATCCGTATCCGGTGTTTTTACTTCCTGCTGTATACGTATTGCCTTGGAAAGCAGACTTATCCTTTTGATTTCCTCTTTTTTGAGAAAATTAATAAGCGATGTTGAAGCTACAATGATAGCAATTACCAAAGTAGTCATCACAACAAAGATAATCCAGTTATTCAGTCTGGTGACTATTGATTTTCTCAAACTTTTCTATTTTAAAACATTCAGTATTTTCTGCAGCTCTGCACTTCCGCTTCCCTGATAATTGTTAATGATAATCGAAAATACATATTTTTTACCATCTTTGGCAGTATGGTAACCTGCAAAAGACTTGGTATCTCTCATAGTACCACTTTTCATTTTCATGCCATTATCCTGCATTGGAAAACCATCATAGTAGGATTCAAACCAGGACTGTTTTTTAGCATATAATAAAGCCTGTACTTCAGCCTTTGCAGCAACATAGTTCTGAGGCGACAATCCACTTCCATCCGCAAAGTTGATCATATTTGGGTTGATGCCTTTAGATTTCCAGAATTCTTTCAGATAAGCAACTCCGCTCTTGAAGCTCGGATCTCCTTTTTTCTCTTTTCCTAAAGTTTTAATCAGCGTTTCTCCATAAAGATTAATACTTTTTCTTAAAAACCAATAAATAATTTTATCTAAAGTTGGAGACTCATACGTCAGAAGAATATTATTTTTCGGAGCTTCTATAGCTTTTTTACCTTCAATTTCCAGTTCAGAATTTGTCACTGCTTTTCCGGAAAGTTCTATTCCAGATTCCTTCAGCCATTGTTTCACTTCAGCAGCCAGTTGTAAAGGCGGATTCGGAGTAGCACCAGAAACAGTAACCGTTTTTCCTGCCGGAAGCATCCCATTAATAAGAGCGACATTGGAATGTGGTGCTGTGAAAATCAGACTTTGATCTGAACTTCCTCCTGCTTTAAGATCATTCAGCCATTGTACACCTTCCAATGGGTAGGAAAAACTTTTGAAATCGGTTCCGCTGATATTGATATCAAACTGATTTTCCCGCCAGTTGATTCCCCAGACTCCCGCTCCGTAATAGTTCCCCAAATCATCCCAAGGCCATCCTCCGGGAATGGTCTGATGGTCAAAGTAAGAATCATCAATCACCAGATCACCGGATATTTTTGTAATTCCCGAGTTTTTAATGGCCTCTATTAATTTCTTTTTAAAGTTTTCCGGTTTATAGGCATCATACCTCCAGCTTCCCAAGGTAGGGTCTCCTTTGGAAGAAATGAAAAGATTTCCGTTTAAAACAGTTCCTGCTATCTTTCCGGAATAACTTGAAGTGGTTGTAAAAGTATAATTTTTACCGAGAGTTTCCAAAGCTGCACCGGCCGTGAAAATTTTCTGTGTGGAAGCGGTGGAAAGACCTTTATTCCCTTGATATTCGTAGATAAGGCTTCCGTTTTCATCGGAAACATAGAACGACAATCCTGAAGAGATAGCCCCTGAAGAATCCATAAGAGCTTTGGTCGCTTTATCCAGTTTCTGAGTTATATTCTGAGCAGAGATCATCTGCATAGACAGCGTGAGTACTGCGAGTGTCTTTTTCATTATATTGTATTTGGGTTCCTGACCTTACTAAAGAAACTATCTTCTTATATTTTCTACAGCATTAACATCTTTTTTAGCAGATAAAATTCTTTACAACTTATCAAAGATAGTTAAAAATGTAGCTTTTCATATTCTCTGAGATCATGATGATTAAAAAGAATCTTATGATCTTTAGCTCTTTCGAAGGAGATATCATGCTTACCATATTTTTCATAATCATCTTCATCCAGAAATCTATCCATCTGACAGGATTTTATGTAATCGGACTTATCTTTATAGCCTTCCAGATTGATTTTTGAATCATTCCACGGTTCGTGACGGCACCTTAGGCACCATTTTCTGTAGACAGATTGGTTTCCGCAGATCTCACAGTTTTCCAGATGTTCAAACAATTCAAAAATTTCCTGCTGTTGATCTTCGGGAAACAAATAAAGAGGAATTGTTTTCAAAAGAAGATAATAATTAGGCTGCTGCCACGAAAAGCAATCGGCATCCATTTTATCAGAAGTTTCTTCATTTCTAAACAACCATAAGGTCTGAAGATCATAATCAATTTCTGCTTTAGCAATTTCCCTAATATTGAGAATGATTTTGTTTCTCACCTTAATATTCAATCTGTTATCAATATTTACAACAGGTTTTCTTTCTAAATAATGATTCAGGCACAGGGTTGTTTCCCCTGAATCTTCCTCTCTTTTTTTACCTTGGCTTCCACAAATCTCACAGACTGTAGCAGATAAAGCCATATACTTACCGGTTAATGTTTTCATAACCGCATTAAGTTCCGAATTTTCAGAGTAGATGCGACACCTCAGTTCGCCGTTTTTTTCCTTTCCAAAGACATCTTTTTCAAGATTCCAGCCACCGATTACCAGTTCAAACAGCATCTGGCGGATTATTTCATTCCAACCAGTGCTGTTTACAGAAAAATTTTTAAGATTGCGTTCTATAAAAAGGTCAATATCATCCTGATGCATTATAATGAGCTTCCTGATTCTATTTCGTAAGGTTCCTTGCCTTTTTCAAAGATTCGGGTCAGTTCACTTCCTTCCACGGTAATATTTTCGCCAACTCTTCGGATCCAGTTCCCTTCTCTTAACCCTACTACCTTTATATCATTTTGAGTAAGAAATTCTTTGATGCGGGTTTCTCTGGTTTCACCGTTATGCTTCAGCTCCGGATTCGGATCCAGATAATGTGGATTGAGATTGAAAGGAACAAGTCCCATACAGTCAAAACTTGGAGGATATACAATAGGCATATCATTCGTTGTTTTCATATTCTGTCCTCCGATATTACTTCCGGCACTGCAGCCAAGGTAAGCTTTTCCGCCAGATATATTATCTTTTAAAACAGACATAAGCCCTTCTTCGTGAAGTGTTTTTACCAATAAGAATGTATTTCCACCTCCTGTAAAATACCCTTTTGCCTGCTGTATTGCTTCCGCTTTATCCTGAAATTCATGAAGTCCTTTTACTTTGATATTGATGGTTTCAAAAAAAGAACGTGCCTTGGCTGTATATTCATCATGAGAAATACCACCAGGTCTGGCAAAGGGAATAAATACGATTTCGTCAATTCCTTTATATAGCTGAATCAATTCTTCTCTTAGGTATTCCAGATATTCTCCACCGAAAATAGTGGACGTTGAGGCTAATATGATATTCATGTGAGAAAATTATAGGTATTTAAAAATAATTGATGACAAAGATAAACTCAAAGATCAACGAATCAAAAATTAAACTAAAAAAATACGTGAACCCGTTAATATTTTCTAAAAAAGCTTAAAACCTCTAAAATTTGGGCTTTTCTGGAATTATTATTGAATTTTAGATTGTAGAACTTTAAAATATAAGATTATGAAAATGGCTAAGATTAAAATTAAAAATCTATTTTTAGGTTTAATACTTGTAGGAGGTGTAAGTTTTGCAAACGCTCAGACAACACAGTCGGGTACTACTACAGCTACAACAAGTCAGGCAGACAACTCTATTGAAGGTCTTAAAAAACAAATTGAGGCAAATCCAAAGGATACCGAATCATTGGCAAAACTGGCGGCAGCTTATCAGGAAGCTTCAGACTGGCCTAATGCAATTGATACATGGAAAAAGATTTCTGCTTTATTACCGGACTGGGCTCCGTCATATTACAGTCAGGCCTACGCTTATCAGTCTGCTAAAGACGATGCCAATGCCAAGATGGCGTATGAAAAGTATATTGCCACTGTAAAGCCTGAAGAAGTGGAACAGAATAAGAAAAATCTGGCATATGCTTACTTTTATATAGCCTTTGCAGAACAACAAAGCGATCCTGCCAAAGCGAAAGAACATATTGCTAAATCGATACAATATGACCCTAGCAACCAGGATGCTGTAAAATTGAGTAAAGCATTAAATTCATAAAAGGATATAAAATCCGAAAATGTTAAACTGCCCTCAGAAAGTGAAATACTTTCTGGGGGCAGTTCATTTTTAAAAGACTTTCTCAAGAAGTTTTTATCTTTATGAAAACCACACGAAATGATTCCTATGGGAGCGTTGGTAGTGTAGAACGGATAACTGCGAAGGCTGGATTCCTTCGGAATGACTTACAGGATGTTTAGTGTATCTTCACTCTTTGTCATTCCGGAGGAATCTAAACATCGTATAACTTAAATAATCCAGCCTACCTATTCCTGAAGTACCTCATTACTGCAAGATTGTATCGTGTGGCTCTTGTTTTCAAAGACGTTGATTTTAAACAGTTTATCATTAATCAATTCTCTTTCCGAAAAAATCTGTTTCGCCATGGAGGTGACGGATGATCTTCTCAATATTCCGTTGGATGCTTATCTCTGTTTTCAGGTTATTAATATAGCGGATCAGTTCATTTTTTCTTGAAGGAGTAAGATTTTCAAAATTTGCAGCAGCAATACTACTTTCCTTGATCGCTTTTTCCAATTGAGGATGAATGGTTATACTTCTGTTGGAAGCATCATATTCCACAGTAACCTCAATGGTTTCTCCTATTCTTTGAGGAGAATTTTTAAGCATTGTAAAATTGATATACAACCTCCATTCCCCTAGATATTTCATTAGATTCTGTTGATATTCTTTTCCGTTTATCGTTCCTCTTACAGGAATTGGGCTTTTATTTTTGCCTGAATCGCTAAAAATATGGCTTAAAATTTCATTAGGGACAAAAACAAACGGATTGATCCCAATAATTTCTAACGTTGCATTGAAAGAATTTGTTTTCATGGAAATTGAAATTAGAGATTCGCAATTGATAACAAAATTACTTATTAGATTCTAAATCTGTTTACATTTCTTTTTTAATTGATGATACCCTAAAAAAACAATCTCTCCTATTCTTACCTTCATCCTGCCCTTAAATTTTTCCATGTTGAACTTTCTCTTTTCAGCTTTCAACTCCTACATTAATTCCCTATCTTTGTCAGAATAAATCTATTTATCACAATGAAATTTTTTATTGACACAGCTAATTTAGAGCAAATCAAAGAAGCAAGAGACCTTGGAATTTTAGATGGTGTAACCACTAACCCTTCATTAATGGCTAAAGAAGGCATTCAAGGAGCAGAAGCGATCAAAAACCACTACAAAACGATCTGCGAGCTTGTAGATGGAGATATTTCTGCAGAAGTACTTTCTACTACTTATGAAGAAATGATCAAAGAAGGTGACGAACTGGCTGCTATCCATCCTAACATCGTTGTAAAAATCCCAATGATCAAAGACGGAATTAAGGCTTTAAAATATTTTTCCGATAAAGGAATCAGAACCAACTGTACTCTTATCTTCTCTCCAGGACAAGCTCTTTTGGCAGCGAAAGCAGGAGCAACTTATGTTTCTCCGTTCTTGGGAAGATTAGATGATATTTCTACAGACGGACTGAACCTTATCCAGGAAATCAGATTAATTTTCGATAACTATATGTATGAAACTGAAATTTTAGCAGCTTCTATCCGTCACTCAATGCATATTATCGACTGTGCGAAGATTGGTGCTGATGTTATTACATCTCCACTTCCTCCAATCTTGAGCTTATTGAAGCACCCATTAACAGACAGCGGATTAGCTCAGTTTATTGCAGATTCTCAGAAATTAGCATAATAACCGGCTTTTATTAAGATACACCCCCGAAACTTTGTTCCGGGGGCTTTTTATTTTTACATTCCTGATTTCTGAATCATATTTGTATCAATCATCATTTTTTCATTTAACTCCGTGATCTTATTTGAATCAAAAAAATAAAAGATCATGAAACGTACTATTCTTTTCATCACACTATTTTCCTTTGTTTTTGGATGGGCCCAAAATATCGTTTTTTCAAAGGAAAAACTTGATTTGCTGAATCAGTTCAATCTTGAAAATAAGAGCCGCGCTTTTATTATTTATCAGGATGGAAAAGTCATCAATGAAAAATACTTCGGAACAAAAATCATTGATAAACAACCTTTTGACAAAAACTCAACTTGGTATTGGGCTTCTGCAGGAAAATCTTTGACAGCCACTTTGATTGGAATCGCTCAACAGGAAAATTTACTGAATATCAATGATCCTGTATCAAAGTATTTAGGAAAATGGACGGGAATGGATCAGAAAGATGAGAATAAAATAACAATCAGAAATCTACTGACAATGACCTCCGGGCTTGATTATCAGAAGGATCTAAAATGTAAATCCGGTGATTGTTTTGTTTTAAAAAATGCTGCAGGAAGTTTCTGGTATTATGATACTTCAGCCTATTCTCAACTGGCAAAAGTAATTGAAAAAGCAAGTGGTAAAAGTATAGATCAATATACTGCTGAAAAGCTTTCCGGTTCAGGAATTTCAGGGAAATGGGTTCCTTATGAAAACGGCTTGGTATTCTCAAGTACAGCCGAGAGTTTTTTACAATTCGGGAAGCTTGTTTTAAGTAAAGGAAAGCTGAATGGAAAAACCTACTATCAATATGATGATTATTTTCAGCAGATGACCAATACTTCACAAGATCTTAACCTTTCCTATGGCTATTTATGGTGGCTGAACGGAAAAAACAGTATAAAAGTTCCGGGGTTTGAAACCACTTTCAATCAGTCATTAGTTCCTGATGCTCCTCAAGATATGTTTTGTGCATTGGGAAAAAATGGACAGATACTAGACATTGTTCCCAGCCAAAACCTTATCATTCTCAGAATGGGAGAAAACCCAAATGTTTACAACAATATGATGAAGTTTCACAGAGAACTGTGGGAGAAAATCCTTAAATAAAAAAACGGTCTCAAAAGTAAACGAATTACACTTTTGAGACCGTTTTCGTAGTCAAGTTAGACTATTTCAGTATATCCAGTTCAAGCATATTATTTTCATTTTTAATTTTGGCCTTCATTCTCTCTTCCTGCTCTTTTCGGGCTTTTACAGGATCAATAAGTTTCCCGGAATCATCCCTCATTTCTATAATGGTACCTTGTGCCAGCATCTGTCTTTCGCTCTTCATAGGATCATTGCGATAGTCTTTAAACGCTTTCTTATACTTCGTTTCATTCAGGGTAATGAGAGGATTGTAGCGGTGTTTCTCTTTTGTACTTGTCCATTCGTACCCGTTAGGAAGCTTTTTACTGCCTTTTATTTCAAATATATGAGAATGGGTACTGTCTTCCAGTTTAACGATCAACCCTGGAAGTCCATGAAATTTATAAGGACCATCCTGAATCGGAAGATCTGTTGTAAACCATGCGGTCCATTTTCTGCCGGCAAAATCACAAACCGCTTTTTGAGTATTGAATTCTCCTATCTTTTCTTTTTCAGAAAGTATTTTCCAGTCTTGTTTTCTGCTTTCCTGTACCAGATATTCTTCGGCAGAAAGGGTGGTAAAGAAATTAACAGCATATTCAGGATACATTTTCTCAATACTGTATCTTATTTTTCCTTTAAATTTAATTCCTGTAAAATTTAAATCTCCAGTTTTAGACTGTTTCTCGATAATTGCTCTCATGGTAGAATCTGATTCGAAATAATCTTTGCTATAAAATTTGGAACCTTTTGGAGCAACATCCAGCATCATAATTTCAGTCTCAATTTTGTCTTTAGCTGTAGAATCTATAATATATTTGTATTCATAAATAAAACGTTGATTCTGAGCTTGCATAAAGGCACCCAGCAATAAAGCAAGGGTCATGGTAATTAGTTTGTTCATTAGTTTTTTTATTGTTTGCTTTAGTTTTTTTGATTAATGTTTTTAACAACTGTACAGGGATTGCCTACTGCCACTACATTCTCCGGAATATCTTTAGTGACTACACTTCCCGCTCCAATTACGGAATTATTTCCTATAGAAACTCCCGGAAGAACCACTACATTACCTCCCAGCCATACATTATCTCCTATGGTAATGGGATGGGCATATTCTAATCCTTCGTTTCTCTGTTGTACATCCAGTGGATGTCCCGCGGTGTAAAAGCTACAATTAGGGCCAATAAAGACGTTATCTCCAAAGCTTACTTTAGCACAGTCTAAAATAACAAGATTATGATTGGCGTAGAAGTTCTCTCCTACTTTTATATTATAGCCGTAATCACACCAAAATGAAGGTTCTATACAGATATTTTCTTTTATACTGCCAAGGATTTTTCTGAGAAGTTTATTTCTATTTTCTGTATCAGAGTTTTTCAGTGCATTATATTCCAGACAGAGATCTTTGCAGGCAATGCGTTCCTGAATCAACTGCTGGTCATAATTGGCGTTATATAATTGTCCTGCTGCACATTTTTCCTTTTCTGTCATAAACTGATCGTAATAGTGATTAATTTTTGAGTATTTTTATATTATTACTTGAAAGTTAATCAATTTCTCACAATGTGGTTTACTGATATTTATCATTTTGAGCTTTTATCAATAAAAAAAAGGATACCAATGAATGATATCCTGCTATATAAAATTGTTATTTTTCTAATTGACTAAATCTGGTTCAATAGGATTGTTATTTTTTTTAAGAGCTTCCTTCGTAGATTTCTCCATTTCTCTTATCACTTGATTAGGATCTGAAATTTCTTTTCCATCTGCCGTCTTTACTTTAAAAGATACTTTGGTATTGCTGTCCCCACCATTCTTCATCATCAGTTCTTTCATATTTTTAGTAGGGTCATTTTCATATGTTTTCCAGGCTTTTTTAAACTGGTCTTTGGTAACCTCTATTTCTTTTCCGCCTACTCCCAATACTTTTACATGATCCGGAACCTGAAGCTCCTGCTCTGAAACAGCAGTTTTTATAATTTTGTTTCCCACCAACACCATACTGTGGGAGTTGGTAGCATCTTCAATTTTGATGATAAGTCCCGGAAGTCCGTAAAATACATACGGGCCATCCTGAAAAGGAAGTTCGGTTGTAAACCAGGCGGTCCATTCTCTTCCTCCAAAACTGGCAACTGCTTTCTGTGCATTGTATTCACCAATTTTTTGTTTTTCAGGGAGAATCTTCCATTCCTGTTTTTTGTCTTCTTTTATTTTATATTTATCTGTAGAAATACTTCTGAAAAGATAGGTTTTAAAATCCGGATACTCTTTGGTCACTTTAAAAGAAACCTGTCCCGGCTTTTCCCGTCTGTTGATACTGATGTTTCCACCTCCGGCTTTCAGTTGTTTTTCCAGTTCTGCTCTTCCAATGGAATCTGAGACAAATTTATCGTGGCTATAATAGCTTGATCCGCTTTTATCTATGTCCAGCAGCATTATTTCTTTTTTCACATCTTCTTTATTATTGGAGTCGGGAATGAATTTATATTCATAAAAGAACCTGTTGATCTGAGCGTTGGTAAGCACTCCGACCAATATAAAAAATAGAATTTTGCTTTTCATAATATATCATAAAAAAGGCTTTGCCAATCTATAATTAACAAAGCCTGATTAAACTTTATTTCTTGGTCTCGATTCTCACTTCTCCCTGTTTAACATCTCCCTTTTTCTGAGTATTGACGTTCACTCTTGATATATCCTTGGTATCTAATGAGTTTACATCATTCTTAGAAGCTTCTTTACCATCAATGTAATATTTGTAATTTACATCGTCATTACCGCTTACTTTAAACTTTTTCACTCCATTCATTACAATGTTTCCGTTGCCGTCTTTTTTTATAAAATCAGCATTCATTACGATTACATCAGGTGAAGCGTTAGTAATTTTGATAAAAGTACCGTCTTTAAAACTTAGTGATCTCTTTTCGGCTTCTGCACGGGCTATATCTGCCTGTTTTCTTATCCGATCACCATCCAGTCTGATCCTGTCTCCTTCTTTTCGTATTCTGTCTCCTTCCAGTCGGGCTTTTTCTCCTATGGCTCGGGCTGCTTCACCTTCTATTCTTGCTTTCTCTCCAATAGCCCGGGCGATCTCTCCTTCTTTCCTAGCCTTCTCGCCTTGTATTCTGGCTTTCGCACCTTCCATTCTTGCTTTAACTCCTTCTTTAATAGCCTTTTGGGCTTCTTTCAATGCTTTACGCACTTCTGCTTTATCTTCAGGGCTTAAATCTTTATATTCTATCCTATTATTTTTTAAATAGATAACGTTCTTAGGTGCTTTTGGAGCTTTTGGAGCCGCAGGCGGAGCTTTAGGGGCATCAGGAACCTCGGGAACTTCAGGAACTTCAGGTATTTCGATCTCCATGTTTTCTAATTCGCTCATCTGACGCTTCCATTCTGGAGAATTGAAATATTCATCCACTTTTTTGGAAGTTTCATCTGTAATTTCAGTCATTGCAGAAACCAGACCATCTATTTCTTCCATTTTCTTTTCGAAGGCTGTACTTCCAGGATCCAGTTTTCTTAATTCTTTTTGTTTCTGATCTACCTTTTTCTGAAGTTCTGCCAGCTTCTTATTAGATTCATCATCATTAAGATTGGGTAATTGTGATTTTTCTGATGGTTGTGTTTTTTCAGGTCGTACAGTATCTTTCTTAATTTGCGAAACTGCTTTTTTAATACTGAGATTGGTTTCTTCAATTTCTCTGTTTTTGGCATTTACCAGATAAGCAAAAGCTACTGAAAAAAGAACCGGCAGTGCAAAAATTCTTCGCGCATATCCGAATTTGGTTTTAGGTTTTTGTAACATCTTAAGTCTTTTTTTAAGGTTTGAACTTAGAAACGGACTGGCAGCAGGCAACTGTGTTCCGGAAAAGTGGCTTGCTAAAAGCATCTGCGCAAATGCTTTGGTGTCCGAATGCTTCACGGCTTTTTTATCAGCCAGATATTCGTGGATTAGATTAATTTCTTTTTTAATGAGATGAAAAAACGGGTTGAACCAGAAAACAGAGGTAATAATTTCGATAAGGATCTTATCAAACGAGTGTTTCTGCTCAATATGAACCATTTCATGCTTTAAAATCTGCTTTCCAATTTCTGAATTCAAAGTAATTGTATTCTTCCAGAAAAGGTTCTTAAAATATGAAAAGGGGGCTTCGGTAAGATCTGTACGGTAAAAGTTGATCCCGTCAAAACTTTCTTTCTGAAACTGTTTTTTAAACTGTTGGATTTTAAATATCCCTATCGCTAGTTTTCCTAAAAAATAGAAAGAAACAAGTCCCAGAGCTGAAAAAATAATGTTAAAATAAAGGTTACCATTGTCGATGTTTTTTTCTGTATTAAAATTTTGAACTCTATCAAGAAGCAGATACATCTCATTACTTACTTCTATTGTAAAATCTTCTACTTTGATTAGCGGCAGCAGCAGCGGTATCAGAATGGCAGACAATAAATAAAATCGGTTATAATGATGAAATGTCTTGTCTTTTAAAGACAACTGATAATACAAAAACATTACACCGGAACACAAAATTATTTTTCCAAAATATAAAAGTATAGCTTCCATAGGCGTTTAGTCTTTGTTTTTAAGTTCATCTAAAAGCATCTCAAGATCTTCTACAGTCATTTCATTTTTTTCTACCAGAAAAGAAACGGCGCTTTTATAAGATCCTTTAAAATAATTTTTCACAAGACTTTTCATCGTTTTCCCGGAATACTGTTCCTTGGAAACCATCGGAAAATACTCATGTTGCCTTCCGTGTACATGATAGTCTACAAATTCTTTATCCTTCAATACTTTTAAAATGGTAGAAACAGTATTGGTGTGCGGCTTAGGTTCCGGAAAAAGATCAAGAACGTCTTTAAGAAATCCTTTTTCAAGTTTCCATAGATACTGCATTACCTGCTCCTCTGCTTTTGTTAAGGTCTGAATTTTCATATTATGTACGTTTACTTATTAAGTGATAAAAAGAGTGCAATCCTATATCACTAAGAAATTAGTTATACAAATGTAGAAATAAAATCGATTCTAACAACTATTTTTTTAGTGATAAAATATGATTTAAACATAAAAATCTGTAAATCAAGTATATAAAATTAAAACAAATATATTAATTTTTTAACGATGGGAAATTATCACCTATTTAATTAACAGAAAAAGAAGTGTTTCCAAAGTAAATTCTTAAAACTTGTTAATTTTTATTAAATAAAATTAAAATGAATTTGTATTAACCGGGAAAATATATTTATTTTAGTGCCTTAAAAATTTCTCATGAAAAGATATAATTTATTGATTGTACTATTACTGCTTGTTTTTAACTTTACTACAGCACAAAAAAAAAGCAAATCTCCTGCTGCTGACCTTAGTATATTAAAAGATACGAAATCAAAAATTGAAGCAACAGTTCCATTGGTAATCCAACATTTGCAGACTATTGCCACCAAAGAAGGTGACAACAATATTGTGAACAATGGGAAAATTGCAGTAGGTAAAGAATATGGTATTCTGGAATCTGAGTGGTTCCTGTACAGAAATAACATGAAAAACTGCATTCTGAACAATTCTTCGAAGAAAGCTAAAAAGTGTATGGAATATCATACTCAATATCTGAGAAATACCCTTATCAATTACGGGAACTATATCTCTAATCTTACCAGAAAAAATGGATACCTGGGTGTAGAAGGTGATACAAAGTTTGATTTTAAACCTGCAGAAATTGCTACTAAACTTAGTGAGGCTTATGCTAATGCTAGTGATGCAGCAGGAAGAATGAAAGCTGATCAGAAAAGAGATTTCCTAGGGCAAACTATGGATGATGACAATAAACTGACTCCTTACGCTCAACTGGCTCAATAACCGAACTCCACATTTAAAATATAAAAAAGAGAACTGCAAATGCAGCTCTCTTTTTTATTTAAAGCAAAAAATCTCCGTCGGAAAAAGCAGTTTTGTGGTACTAATCATAAAACTTGAGGGGAAAAAGTAGAAAATTAGGACGGAGATTTTATTGCAACGCTCTACAGGAACAATTTGTCCTACCCTTGACCTGTAAAAGCTTTACAAAAATAAAGGTATACCCTTCACCTGTAAAAGAATCATTGTAGAATTAAATAGTGGGAATTGTAGAAATAATTCTACTCAGAAAACTAAAAATGTTTATTCTAAAGC
Source organism: Chryseobacterium sp. JK1 (assembly GCF_050632815.1). Taxonomy (NCBI): domain Bacteria; kingdom Pseudomonadati; phylum Bacteroidota; class Flavobacteriia; order Flavobacteriales; family Weeksellaceae; genus Chryseobacterium; species Chryseobacterium sp. JK1. The sequence continues at coordinate 1,843,131 of NZ_JBODRU010000001.1, forward strand.
GTTTTTCTTTACTTCCACCAATGGTAATAGTTGTGCAATCCATCATATTCAAATCCACAACGAGGGTATAAAGTATTTCCTATATCATTGGTCTTTTCTGTTTCAAGCATCAGTCCACAGGCTCCTGTTTCTTCACACCATTGTTTGCTGCGGTCTATTAAAGCTACAGAAAGTCCTTTTCCTCTGTAATCGGGATGAACGAACAAATCACTTAGCAGCCATTGTTTCTGTAATTTAGTATAATGAAACAGTTTGTAAAGCTGTACAAAGCCCACTGCTTTCCCATCGGCCAAAGCAAGAAAAATATCAGATTCACTGTTGAGAAACCTTTCTTTAAGAAAAGCTTTACCCTTTTCCAGATCAGATTCCTGTCTGTAAAAAATACGGTAAAGATTAAATAATACGGCTGTTTCATCAAGATCCTCCAGGCTTGCTTTTTTAATCGTGTAATTCATTGTTATCTTTTTTTAATTAACAGTGCAAAAATACCTGTAAGCAGGACTACGTATATCATCCAGAATCCAGTTATACAGGTAGTCCAGAAATAATGGTTATTCCAAAAAATAAAATACCACACGTTTCGGATTTCATATATGTATACAGCTTTGGAACTTTGTCATATAAAATTTAAGGCAATGACAGATTTAATTAAAAAAATAAAAAATGCAGACTGGCAGCATATTACAGAAGAAATGCACCAAAAAGGATACGCGATAATTTCTCAGCTGTTATCTGATGATGAATGTGAAGCTCTGAAGTCAGATTACAACAATACGGATTTGTATCGTAAAACGGTCATCATGGCCCGCCACCGGTTTGGTTTAGGAGAATACAAATACTTCAATTATCCACTGCCAAAATTTATCCAGTCTATACGGACTTCTTTCTATCCCTATCTTGCTCCCATTGCCAATTCCTGGTTCAATGCCCTGCATATTGAGGTCAGGTTTCCTTTAGATCATCCAGAATTTTTACAGCAATGTCATTTTAACGGCCAGCAAAAAGCAACTCCTTTACTCTTAAAATACGGAAAAGGAGGTTTTAATACGTTACACCAGGATTTGTATGGAGATCTTTATTTCCCCATTCAACTTGTTATAATGCTCAGTGAACCGGATCAGGATTTTACAGGTGGAGAGTTTGTACTTACCCAGCAGATTCCGAGGGCTCAGTCAAAGGCTATTGTTTTAAAACCTAAAAAGGGTGATATCCTTATTTTTACCACTCATTTTAAACCCGAAAAAGGAACCAAAGGATATTACAGAGTCAATATGAAACACGGCGTAAGCGAAATAAAAGAAGGAAACCGCTATGCTTTGGGAATTATTTTCCATGATGCAGTGAGCTAGAACATTACTAAAAATAGATTATTATTCAATTTCCTTCATTTTTTCAATGATTAAATATGATACTCCATTCCCAACTATCTCCCGAGCAACTAAGATCTGAAATACATCATCATACCATACTTTTTGGCGGCAATAAAAAACTGAAAATCTATGGACTACTCAGCTGCCACTCTGGAAAGAAAATGAAAACAGAAAACAGAATATTTTTTAGAAATGAAAAAGAAGCACGGCAAAATAACTACCGTCCTTGCGGGCATTGTATGAAAGAAGCCTATCAACAGTGGAAAAAGATACAGCAGAAAAGTTAGAGACGCTCCTCTTTCTGTTGGAGTGTATGAAACAAAAAAAGAGAAGCAATATGATATTGCTTCTCTCGTTGAGTAGCGGGAACCGGACTCGAACCGATGACCTTCGGGTTATGAGCCCGACGAGCTACCTACTGCTCCATCCCGCGATATTGTGGATGCAAAGATAGAGCTATTTTCCTAAACTACAAATATTCGGTTTGTATTCTTTTTGTATTCGCTTTATTATTCGGGAAATCAGTTAAATAATTTATCTGAATCTTTTTTGTTTTTATACATTTCTTCCGCTTTTGAAATAGATATTGAGTTAATAAATTTTTCTATTTCTTCCACGTTAGAGAATATGAGTAAAAAACCATCTGTCTTAATAAATTGATTAGCCTCAGCAACTAATCTTCTTTTATTACTTATCAATAAATAAGTTCCTTTTTCATTTACTAAAAATTCTGCCTGTAAATCAACATTATTAACAGCATAATAATGACCATAATTAAAGGCCATATCAAAACTTCACATATTTATATCTAATTCTTTCGTAAAATCCTTTATATTATTTTTCTCAGATGTAATTTTCCATTCAGCATACTTATTTTTTGCTTCAACCATCCTTTCAATAAAACCTTTCGCTTTATTAAATGACAACTTTAAATAAATTTCTTTGGATAATTTATCATTTGAACGAACATCAATAGTAATGATTTTCTTTTGAGTTAGCTCAAGATTATAAGTTTTACCTGAAATTCTCAAACTGTATTCTCCTAGTAAAAAAATAATAGTGTTTTTTTCATAATATATTATTTATAGTGAATAATAAACGCCTTTTTGTCTCCTAACTTCTACAACATTACAAACAATTGCACATTCTTTCAAGTTGATCCAAAAATCAGGGTAAAGGTCACGGTCTGGATTTCTGGATTCAAGCAGCAAATCACCCGTTTCTACTTTATATTCCTTGATTCTTTTTGTAATAAATCCTCTGTCGTAGTGAAAAAATGTAAAGTCCCATTTATGTATATGAAACTTTTCTTTCCAATGAATTCTGGGAACCTCTCTTAATAATAATTTATCACCTTCTAATATTGCATCAACAGTACCATCATTCATTGAATCTCCCTGTCCATCAATTTCAAAATATCGTCCTTTTGCATCATGATCCAAATAAATAACCCTCTTCTCTAATTCTTGAAGCAATTCTTCTGCATAATAATTTGACTGAAGAGCCAACCCTATCAATCCTGAAAGTGATTTTGTTAAGTATTTCATTCGACCTGTCAGACGAATTTTAACATTTCAAGTAAAGAATTTACTTGCAAAAGAAGAAAACACCAAAGACTTAAAATAATGGACTCTATAACCTTACAAAGAATAGAAAAACTTCATCCTTCAGTAAGGGATGAAGTAAAAAAAATAATTGCAGAATGTGATGAAGCTTTAACAGGCCGTGCTAAAGTCCGTATTACGCAAGGTTTAAGAACTTTTGATGAACAAAATGAGCTTTATGCCCAAGGAAGAACTAAACCGGGGAAAAAAGTAACCAATGCCAAGGGAGGTCAAAGTATTCATAATTATGGTTTTGCTGTAGATATATGCCTGAGCATTGACGGAAAAACAGCAAACTGGGGCACCACAAAAGATTGGGATAATGACAAAGTTGCAGACTGGTATGAGTGTGTAAAAATATTCGCCCGCCACGGCTGGGACTGGGGAGGAAACTGGAAAACATTTAAAGATCTGCCTCACTTTGAAAAGAAAAATTCTAATAATAAACCTTATAATTGGCGAGAACTATTGCAGAATAAAAAAGACAGCAGTGGATATGTGATTTTATAATGCAGGTTATCCGGCTTTGGGTAGAATGATTCCCTCAAAATTTTAAATTGCTACATTTTTGTATTTGGAAATAATACTTTGTATAAAAAAGATTGAATAAATTATTTTGATGAAATTTGAATTTTTAGTTAAAATATTGATTTTAATTGAAATATAATCCATATTCAATATAATTGTCTCAGAACTAATCTCGGGCTTTTTTATTGAATTACTGAAAATAGTATTTTTTTAGTATAGTTTTTAAAATCCAAGAAAGTAATTCAAAATGAAGTATTTAACATGAAAAATTAGTTATTCAATTGTTTGATTTATTTTAATACATTCGATGCGAGTTTTAAATTATTAAATAATCATTAAAACAAAATTTATGAAAAAAACATTATTAGTAGGCGCTTTATTCATTGTTGGAATAGTAAGCGCGTTCCCTTTTAGAACTTCTTGTGGACATGTTGTAAATGTTACGCAAACAGAAGGATATACTATGGAACAAATAACAACTTTTTTACAATTTGTTAATTATAATGAATGTGGTACTAAACCCAAAGGAATAACTCTTTTTATTCATTAATTAACTCTAATTCAAAACTTCAAGCAAAGTATTATTTATACTTTGCTTGTATTATTTAAACTATGAAAATTTACTACAGCCTATTTTTCTTTTTCTTTATAATCATTATTAAATCTCAAGGAGGGTTTAATGTTGTATATGAAGCCGATTATAAATTAGTTTATAAAAATCAAACCAAAAATGCTATTGTTCAGGATGCTGCGTTTGCCCTTTTGATGAACGAAAAAGAGTCTTACTATAAAAACATTAATCAATATGTTGGAGATTCACTGCGTTTAGAAAAAAAGCTTCATGAAAACAGTCCGATTGATGAACAAATGAAATATATTTCTGACTTTCCGGAAAATATAGGAACAACAACAGGGAAGATTTATGTAACTTTTAAAACATCTAATGAATACTTTAAATATGAAGAAACAAATAATATCAATTGGCAACTTATAAATGAATTTAAAACAATTGGAAAGTATAAATGCCAAAAAGCTATAACAAAGAAATATGGTAGAACCTGGATTGCATATTTTACAAAAGAAATACCCTTTCCTTTTGGTCCATACAAGTTTAGTAAACTACCTGGGTTGATTCTAGAAGTGTTTGATGACAAAGATGATTATCATTTTACTATGTATAATTTCAGAAAAAGGAAATATTATTGTAACTCTGCTAATTTGCACACTAATGTTAAACTAGTGAAAAAAGAAAAAATATTTGACTATCAACGAAAAGAACTAACAGATCCCACTCTTTATAATAAATTCATCGAAGATCCTGAAGAGCGTCGCTCTCTCCTTAAAAAGACTCAAGAAAGAGCAAAAAATTATAATCCTATTGAGCTAAGTATTTATTAAGATCATGAGTTTAAAAGCACCTTTTAAAGAGGTGCTTTTTTAATAGCTATCATCTTCTTTATCTTCGAAAAATTTTGAATAGTCTTCTGCTAGCTCTGCATCAATATCTCGTAAATATGCTTTTAGGGCTTTTAATGTAGAATGCCCGGTAACTTTCATCAATAAATCATAAGTCTCAAGCTCGGTTCTTTCTTTCCTAAGTTCTCGGAAAAGCTTTGTTATAAAAGTATGCCTGAATGAATAAATTGTATACTCTTCTCCAAACTCCAAAGCCTTCTTTACATCTTTAAATTTTGCAGAAAAATAATTTCTCCTATTTACTTCGGTGGTCCCAATTCCTTTATCATTAGTTTTGAAAACCAGATCGCCAAGGAATTCCGAACTGTATTTCTTTTAGCAGCAAGAGCATCACATTTGGAATTATCTTTGTTTTTAAAGGCTTATTCTTTGTTTTAACCTCCAGATAAGGTACAGGCTCATTTATTTTAAGATCTTCATATTTAAGCCTTGTAACCTCTATAGGGCGAAGGAAATTGTAAGAAACGAATTGAATAAATAGCAATAGTTTTTTATCCTTTGAAATTTCTTCAAAAAGTTCATCTAATTGTTTATTTAAATAGGATTTATTTTTTTCGGGTTTGTGGCTTTGATTATCTATATCCGTAACAAAATTATTACTAATAAGTTCATTCTTTTTAAGAACATCAAAAAGAGAGGATAAAACTACTTTGTGATTATTATGTGTCTTTCCTGAATTCTTTAAAATTATCTCATTTAGATAATCCTGCAGGTATTTCTTTGGAAATTGATCTGAGGGCAAAATATCAAACCCATGTTTTTCAAGGTATTTAATAAACTGGTTTTTCTTAGAACGATAATCTGGAACTGACGTTTCAGATAATGTTGCAATTTTCATTTCATAAGCCCACTCCAACGCACTTTTAATAGTTGAGCTCTCTTTTGTTTCAGTATCCGGATAAGGTGAATATCCTTTTTTAAGAAGTTCTGCCAAATTATTTTTAATAGATTTTAACCTGGCCAACCGCTCTTTTGCCATTGAATAATCTCTGTTTACATTCATGTATATTGGAGGCTGCCTTTCCATTTTTCTGGTTTTAGGATCTACATAGGAGTAGTATACATACCATCTTTTGGAAAGATCATAATCTTCTCCTCCATGGTTAATCTTCGGCAACTTGTAGGGCACTTTGGGCATTTCGGCACTGTATTCGGTCTTTAAAATCTCAAGTAAAGATAACATAAAAAAATCGGTATAACTTGTTGTTAAACCGATATTTATGATTTAGAAACCTTAGTAGCGGGAACCGGACTCGAACCGATGACCTTCGGGTTATGAGCCCGACGAGCTACCTACTGCTCCATCCCGCGGTGTATTTTTAGAGTGCCTACCGAAAGCACTTGCTTAGTAGCGGGAACCGGACTCGAACCGATGACCTTCGGGTTATGAGCCCGACGAGCTACCTACTGCTCCATCCCGCGGTGTATTTTTAGAGTGCCTACCGAAAGCACTTGCTTAGTAGCGGG